>NZ_CP138858.1:0-1227500 GCF_033878955.1 Coraliomargarita algicola | reverse complement strand
GACCGCTGGTTACAGGGACGGAAGTGGGATGTGATACACTTCAACTGGGGTTTACATGATTTAAAACACGTTGACCCAAAGACCGGTAAGAACTCCGAGTCGTTTGACGACCCTCGCCAAGCTGAACCGGACCAATACGAGAAGCAACTGGTCGAGCTTGTCACCAAGCTGAAAGCCACCGGGGCTCAGTTGATTTTTGCGACCACCACGCCTTATCCTGAAGGGCCGGATGGACCCGCGCGCCTGCCTGAAGATGTGGAGCTCTATAATTCCATTGCACTCGAAATTATGCAGGAACAGGCGGTTTCAGTGAACGAGCTCTACACGCTTTGTTTGGGAAAGCTGGATACGATACAACTTCCGCATAACGTGCATTTTAACCCAACGGGACAGGCGCTATTGGCGGATGCGGTGGCAGAAAAGATCGAGGCGGTCCTCCCCTGAATTTTCCACGCCCAAAGAATACAAGCCCTTATGAAAATGAACAAATGGATTGCATTACTCTTCTGTGCTGCCAGCAGCATCGGCTTTACCGCGTCTGCTGCGCAGCGGCCCAACTTCATCATCATTCTGACTGATGATCAGGGCTATCAAGACCTCGGTTGCTACGGCTCTCCCAATATTCGCACGCCACGCATTGATCGCATGGCGGATGAGGGGATGAAGTTGACCAGTTTTTACGCGCAAACCGTGTGCGGCCCTGCCAGAGCTTCGCTGATGACGGGATCTTATCCCATGCGAGTCGAAAGAGGCGCGCATGACGACGGCCTGATGGTGCACCCGGCTATGTCGCTCAATGAAGTCACGCTGGCAGAAATTTTAAAAGATGCCGGTTACAAAACCGGCATGGCCGGGAAATGGGATCTCTCCGGGCGTGGTCAGTTGACTTTCAGACCCGAGTTCGGGCCACACAATCAGGGCTTTGAGGTCACTCTCTGGGGGCAGAACAGTAAATGCAAGCCACTCTATTCCGGGCAGAAAGTTGCGATGAAACATGCCAACCGACCTTCGCCGACAGAGCTTTTTACCAACAAAGCCATCGAGTTTATTGAAACGAACAAAGACGAGCCTTTCTTCTTCTACCTCGCGCATCCGATGCCGCACACGCCTCTGGTGACTACGAAAGCGTTTAAGGGTAAATCGAACGCGGGCCTCTACGGCGATGTGATCGAAGAGATCGATTTTCACACCGGCCGATTGCTGGATAAAGTTAAGGAGCTCGGCCTCGATGAAAACACCTATGTCATCTTCACCAGCGACAACGGCCCCTGGTGGATTCGGGGCAAGGATAGCGGCCATGCCGAACCGCTGCGTAGTGCCAAGACCAGCACTTACGAAGGCGGCCTGCGCGTGCCCTTTATCATTCGTGCGCCAGGGAAGGTGCCGGCCGGCACGAGCAGCGACCTGGTGACGGCGATGATCGATCTCTTTCCCAGCATCGCCCAGCTCGCCGGGGCGAAAGTGCCGACCGACCGTGTGATTGATGGCATCGACATCTCCGGCATCTTTCATGGTCAACAGCAGGAACTGAATCGCCCGTTCTTCTACTACCAACACCGAGCCTTGCGTGCGGTGCGGGTGGGGGATTGGAAGCTGCATCTGCCGCATACGGAATTGGACAAGACCCGGGAAGGCGAAGAATGGCAAAGTCACGTGCCGCCCCAGGACCGCACTTATATCACAGAGCTCACGCTCTATAACCTCAAGGACGACATTGGCGAGACCACCAACGTGGCCAAACAGCACCCCGAAGTCGTGGATCGCTTACTCCAGCAGCTCGACTTCGCCAAACGGGATATCGGCACCCACGATGTGATCGGTGAAAACTCACGAAGATAGATGCGCTATGAAAACCAGCGATCTTAGATTCATGATGGCAGGTGCGCTCTGCTTCCTTGCATCGTTCCTACTGAGCTCCAATGCGTTCGCGATGACGCCGGAAGAGATGATGAGTTATTTGCCAAAGCATTTGGAGAAGATCTCACCTTATTCCTGGGAGACCCCACAGCGTTGGCTATATCTTCGAAAGCGTGGCGAATTTACCGACCGCGAAATCGATATCATCTGTCAGGCTTCAAAGGTGATTGGTGTTTCAGGCTCATTGGAGAAGTTTACGGCCAGATACCCCGACCGTTTATATGGTGTGGGCTACATGAATCTGGAAAAGGATTACGGCAGCATGAATCTAAAAAAAGGGCATTTTGCGACCCATCCGGAGCACTATCTGTATCATGCGGATGGAACGCCGGTCGTGGGGGGCGATTGCCCTTATTATAATCTATTGGAACCCGGGATGCGCGATTGGTGGATGAGTCAGGCGCGGAAGCAGATCCAGAATGGAGAAGGGCAAAGCTTCTTTATAGATGCACTGGTCAAGGCACTCGATTGCGGTCGGCGAGGGGGGAAGCGTGTTAATTTTAAAGGAGAGTTGGTCGCTAAGGATTATCGGGATCAAGGTCTGAAGCCCTTGCTGGCTGCCTGTCGGGACGAGTTTGCGGATGAAGTGGTTTTGACCGGAAATTTCCTGCGAGTGAATCGGCCGGGCGGCAACATGCAGTATGTGAATGACTATATCCATTGCGCTTATATCGAATCTTTTGAGCGTATGGGGGGCGGCTACGTGAAGAATGCACACAAGGGTATTGCGTATATACAAGAAGCGGTAAAAGCCGGGAAGATGATTCGCTTAACCATGAGTGATCGCAAGCCCACGCCGGTGCCAGAGCTTTCGCTCGCGCAAAAGCAGGAGAAAGCGCGTGCGGCGATGCCCGAATTTTGGAACAAGCTGAAGCCTAAAGAACAGAACGAATTGGCGGAGATTTATGCTTATTTTGACTTCAAACTCGCGATCTTTCTCATCGCAGCGGGGGAGCACTCGTATTTTAAATATGCTGTCGAGCCTTTGGCCAATCATGCCGGCACGGATTTGTTTAAAAATGTGCAGCCCTTTCCAGAGTGGACGATGCCCCTGGGAGCGCCTCTGGAAGATGGAAAGCGAAGGGGCGACGTCTGGCGCAGGAAGTTTGAACACGTCGAAGTGATACTCGATCTGGGGAATGGAAGCTGTGAGTTTCTCAAACGCTAGCCTTTCGGACTGTTCACAATGATTATGAAGCTATCTAAACTACAGAGGCTCGCCCTTATCCTACTTGGGGGCTTGCTGACTTCACTGGCGACGGCACAGAGTCCGTCACCCCTTGTCAGCGGATCGAAGCCCAACATCATCGTCCTGTTTGCGGATGATCTGGGCTACGGTGACCTTACTTGCTATGGCGGTAAGAAAGTGAAGTCGCCCAACATCGACCGTCTGGCAGAGGAGGGCATGCGCTTTACCGATTTTCTGATTCCCGCCAATGTCTGCGGACCCTCACGGGCGTCCTTGCTGACCGGGCGCTATCCGATGCGTAACGGCAACCCGGTGTTTCAAGGACTCGACCCCAAGGAGATCACCTTTCCCGAACTTTTGAAAGAGGCTGGCTATACCACCAGTTTGATCGGGAAGTGGCACCTGGGGGCGCATCTCGACGGTGCGCATCCACTGGACGCAGGCTTCGATGAGTCTCTGATGATGGAGAAGAAAGTTCTGACACGTGGCCGCGACGAAGTGATCATGGATCCGACCGATTTCAGTCAGCTCACTCAAATCTACACCAAGGAGGCGATCAAGTTCATCGAGCGTGAAAAAGACGGGCCTTTCATGCTCTACCTCGCGCACCACATTCCACATTTGCCCTTGGCGCCGCATCCACGTTTTAAGAAGCAATCCAAGCTGGGCGTTTATGCGGATTGTATCCTGGAACTGGACGATAGCACCGGACGTATTCTGCAGGCGCTCAAAGACAACGGGATCGATGACAATACCCTGGTGGTCTTTACTTCGGACAATGGCGCGGCCGCCCGTGGATCGACCGGCCCATTGGCGGGCAGTAAATACATTACCATGGAGGGCGGGCATCGTGTGCCGGGCATCTTTCGCTGGCCGGGGCGGATACCCGCCGGCACGGTGTCCGATACAATGGTTGGCAGTATGGATTTCTTTCCGCTGTTCTGTGAGCTTGCGGGAGTGGCGCTGCCCACGGATCGTGTGATCGACGGCCGGAACATCGCCGACATTCTGACCGGGCACAGCACGGAAAGCCCGCATGCCTATTTTTATTATTATAACGGCCGCAACTTACAATGCATTCGTCAGGGCAAGTGGAAGCTGCATTTGCCCCGCGAACGATCCGATATGCCCTTCTGGGGAGGCCGCTTGATGGCCAAGCAAGTGCTCAAGGAACCGAAGTTGTTCAATCTCGATGCGGACATCGGTGAGACGCACAATGTGGCGGCCGACTATCCCGAAGTGTTGGACGCCTTACTCAAAAAAGCAGACGAAGTCCGTGCCGAGCTCGGCGATGTCGATGTCGAAGGCAGCGATATGAATCCACAAAGTCTGCTGCCACCACGTTCTTAGAGTCGGAAAAGGAGCATGGACACTCCTGTCCATGGTTCTGCCGTGTTGTTCGCTTGTTCTTCTCTCGACGACAGTATCTCAATTTGATTCAATTGATCAGGTGTGCCTGAGCAGAGCCTCGGATTCTTCTTTACTGGGGACTTAATTCAACGCCAGTCACCTTGAAGCCAAGATACATCCATCAGTTAAAGATGCCTGTATTTTTCTATGATTAGTTGTGGGTTAGCGATGTAATTGTGCCCGAAGCGAAGCGGAGGGTGAGAGGATCGAGGGTGCCCGCTGGGCGCTAGACGCACAAAAGTAGTGGAAACTAGGCATAAGGTCGCTAGGGCGGTAAGCTGGAAGCCCCGCCGTAGGGGAATGAACGAAGTGAATCGGGGGACGGCCTCACCTGCAAAACGGGGGCTCCTCAGGCGGGGCTGCGGTGGGACGGTTGATTGCAACCGTAGATCGTGGATTGCCCGGGGCGGCGTTGCCAAGTTGATCGGAGAAACGGTTAAGATATCGAAGGCAGCTCATATTACGCGGCAGCGAGTTGCCGAAGCGTAGGACGAAGGATCGAGATTCGATCTCGGAGGACGGAGCGAACGGCATCTTTTGTCACGGCGTAGCTTTAGCGAAGACGGATGACTAGCTCTTGAGACGAACCACCAGGCCAATACCACCAACGACAACCAGTAAACCGACCAACCACAGCCACCAGTTTGAGGATTGCTCGGAAGTTTCTTCAGACACTTCAACAGGTATAATCTCGGTGAGTTCTTTAACTTCGGATTCCACCGTTGGAAGTTCCTCTATTGCCTCGACTGTGGCGACGGGTGCGCGTGCGGAAGTTTCAGCAATTGGAGGTTTGGAGGAAGTCTCTGAGAGGGTAGGATCAACCTTCAAATTCTGAATTAGATCACGTATTTCTGTCCAACGCTCTAAGTCGCGATCACTACCAGAAAATTCAGCGATCACGTATTGTTCAGACTGCTTTTTTATAAAATCTTCACTATGTCCCATTCTTCGCAAACTCTTAATCATTCGCTCGCGATTAACCCCAGAACGATTGATGTAACTATTGAGTTGTTCCATCACATTAAAACCAGAGCTACCACGAAGACTTACATCTGCTCCTTCACTCAGCAAAAGGTTCACTATTTCGACTTGTTGGTAACGAGCCGCTTGCATTAACAGAGTTCCACTTGAAGATCGAGCGTTAACATCTCCGCCTTCGCTTAAAAACGAAACTACCTCACTGAGCCTTCCCTCCTTAATTGAATCAAAAATTGAGTCAGTTTGGCCAAACGCAAACGATGCGACAAAACAGAAAAAGAGATGGATAGTTAAGAAGTGTAGCCGTTTCATAGATTCAAGCTGTCGATGATGTAATCTTCATAGTTATCAGTGAAGCTAGAGCCTCCAAAACTACCTGCTCCAGGAATCGAGTTTGCTTCCTCTCCCCCTTTATCCGGATCCTCGAGCGTAGTCGTGTCAAAGCTCCCTAATTCTGCTGATAGCGTCCTTGGTGTAGCAAACGACAGATTGTATCCAAGTATCTCAATGGGTTCGTGAGGATCAATGCTCTCTCCTACAGCATAGTCTACTGCTTCTGTGGCAAAATCTGTGCAGTTATATAAGGGACTCCATGTTTTCGTTTGCTCAACAAATTCTAACAACCTGTCCTTTTCCGATGGCGACAGTAGATAATAGCGATCATACCCGCCAGATGAAGATCCCTCTATATTGAGACGAACATCGGAGTTTAAATTACCAGGATCCTCAGGTGTCGATGAATGAAAATCAGGATACAATCCGTAAGTGTTCATGTCCCAAATGTTAAGAGCACCGTTTTCAAAACTAATTTTCGATAGCGATATCCAAGCATGACCAGAATCATAATCAGGATGACCAGGAGCAGTGTTTGAATGTATTCCTAAGACGTAATCATAGACTAAAAACTCTTTAAGGAATAATCTAAATTCATTCAGTGTCACTTCGAGTTCTTTAGTATCTCCATCGCTGCCAGCAACAACAGGTGTCTGATCAAACTCTACCTCAAGGCCAGACTTCTCTTCCCCAAACGTCCCCTCCCAAGTTATCGAATCCTGCACACTCTGTGGAAGTGAGTCTAAGCCGCTAATTCTGAACTTTGAAATCTTATCAAGGGGTATTCTCTGGATGTCTTCTTGATCAAGAGGTTGCCATTCAGTTTCGTCTCCAAACTTATACTCCACGTCCATCTTGAGTAGCAGCACGACACATTGCTTGCCGTCCGTATTGGTTGCTTGGGCTATACAGTTTCCGTGGTCGTTCATGTCGTATATCTGTATGTTTGACCATTGAGGATTCGGCTCCATTGCTGATGGTATAAGTTCCTCTACCTCCAGCCACTGGGCGTTTTGCCATATCCTTGTTGTATCAAAACCACGCATGTCGATGTTGAGGTTAATGGGTGGAGCATCGCCCCAATTCGCCTCCCAGTCAATCACTTCCAAGTCAGAAATCGTCAGGTTGGCATTGACGGATTGATCATTGCGAATCCCCGCTCGCTTATCTACCCATAGACGAGTGCCATAACTACCTTGGGTCGTGATCGTATTCTTGTTGTTAATGCGTGAATCTTCCGGAAAATCTTCGTAATTCCACCACTCATTTGCGGGGACGGTCTTTAAGGTGATAAAACTGTCGTCTGTGGCCTTCCATACTCCGAAATAATTATCCCATACTTCGAGTGTGATCGCATTCTGACCTTCTGCATGGGCTAGTCCGACTCCCTGAGAGTTCACTGCGTACGCATAAACAGCATACTCAGTCGCAAAATCGAAACTATTAGGCATGGCGAACGGCTCCCCGGTGGTATCCCACTCGATTGCCGCTTCAGCGGGGCCATCATACCAATCATCTTGTATTCCTCGGATTCTACCATTCGGCAGAACTAAATTTACATAGGCATATGCTTCTTGAGGATCTCGATCGTCCAACGGCGGGAATTCTACCAAGCTACTGATTTCAAATTGAAGATCTCCATCAAGGAAGAGTGCTGGCAAGGGATAGTCGCCATCTGGAGGGGAGTTCACTACGCCATCTCGCAAAAAGTAATTTTGATCGGTTAAGCCGAAGTAGTCGCCATAGTAAGAATATTCTGCGGAATTTGTTATTTCTGGCAACAGCTGCGATTCACTTTCGCTCCAATTGAAATAATAATGTGCACTTGCTCCGTCTTCACTGGTTGCGAACAAGGCATGCGTGTTGTTGTTAATCTCTCCGAAATAGAGACGCGTCGATGATGAACCTTCATGGATCGGAATTACAACGTAACTAGGTTTTGCCAGTCGCGCCGGTGCTAGATCTTTGCAATGCGGCCAGCCATCTTCGCCGTCGATGACATTGTCGTCGTCGCTATCCGCGTCCTTGGGAAAAGTTTCAATGGTATGTTCCTCGGCGTTGGTCAAACCATCTTCATCGTAGTCACCATTAGGATCGTCGCGGGTCTCATCGTAGTTTGGGTCGGTGCCGTTGGCGATTTCGACCGAGTCGGATTCGCCGTCGCCATCGCTATCGATCTGGTTTGGGTCGGTGCCGGCGGCGTAGGCTTCGGCTAAGTTGAGTCCGCCTGTAGTCGCGGTGTAACTGACGTCGTGGTCGAGGCTGAGGCGTTGAAACTCCTTCGGATTTCTCACGGTTATCCCATGCGTTAAACTGCCGATCCCCACGTTGTCTTTGAACAGTTTTACAGGAATCCAGTTGATCAAGTCGTTGGAACCTTCGACGAAGTAGTAGACATGCGGGTGCGCTGACCAGTCGATGCGCAGGTGAGTACCGTCCACTTTTGTTATTTGCACTGTGGGCTTGGTCGCCTCAAGTTCGCTTTCTGGGGCGACTGTCGCGGAGAGCATACCGGCCGCAGCGATGTAAGCGAAGATAGCGACGCTTTGCTGTGCGCAAGACTTGGGCGTGGTATGCATCTTATTTTTAATCGGAATCGGTTACTGCGATCGGATGGGGCGATAAATCAACCCCGCTACGGTTTAGCCGATTTCTCGGGTACCCAGAACTCCATGATGAAGGGCTCGGGCTCTGTCTGTGGATGCTTGGCATCATAGCGTTGCTTGGCCGCCGTGAGTGCTTCGCGTCGTTGCTGTTTGATTTTTAGCTCGGCTAAATTGGTGTCATAGTGCGCCAGCAGCGCTTCGATGCCAGCGAACGCGGCTTCGTGTTCGGGGGCGCCTTGAATCACGAGATACTCGCTGCGCTGGTTGGAAAAATTAGATAGGTCGGGTACGGTTTTGTTGCTGTAAGGGTTGTCCTCGCTGGAAGCGTCGCCAATCCCCATGAAAAAGGTGAAATCGTGCGAGTCGGTGCTGAGCGCGTGGGTGCCGCGTAATAGATTGAAATCTGCGTTCGTAAATGCGATGTATTCTGAGGGTTCGCTTCCGTCGGCAAAGCGCCAGCTTAGGCGGGTGACTGCGTGCTCGTAAACAGTGGCCGAGAGCATGATGACTTGTTGCTCTTTGTGAGAGCGAGCTTGCCATGCTTCGTAGTGAGCGAGTTGCTCGGGGCTGAGTTGCGAAAGGTCGAGTGCTTGTGGATTGCCTGAAGGTTCGGGCTTTGCTGCGGCGGGCGTCACGAGTGACGCCCCTACGTTTGGCGGTGGTTCGACTTCGCGGATGATGACTTCTTGCCCGTTTGCGAGCGTGGTGCGGCCTTCGGATTTGACGGTGGCTTTTTCGAGTTCGGCGATGCGTTCGGCTTTTCGGGCGGCTTCAGCTTGATACCTAGTTTCAATAATTGAATCTTATCACGTGTTTCAGTGATAGCGCGTTTTCGAAAATGCAGGTATGTTGTGGGGCCTTCATTCGCTTGCTGCGATGAATGGCTGCGATCTGGTTGCCGAGCCGTGGGATGATTTCAAGGAGAACATTCAAACGATTCCTGCGCCGCAAAAAGTTTGGCAAGTCTTCGTCGACGGCAAGCGCATGAAGCTGGCCCGCTTCCCCGATATGGGCGAAGAGGCAACGCTGCTGTCTTAGACAAGGAAAACTACCTGCCGACGGAGATTATCATGCCGCCCGAGCCGGATCAGAGCATTGTTAAAATCGCGGCCTTGGAGGACTATCCGGACAATTACTTCGCCGGCGCTGTTTATTCGGGCATGCACGGTCGGAATCCTTTTACCGCATGCACCGGTCGCATCCTATCGACCGAAGGTGAGGTCGTGAAAGTTTTTGCCTTTGGTCATCGTCCCTGGAACAAGCAGAATACCACGCGGATGGGGGCGGGAAAGGGCTACATTATCAATTGCCTGGCGGCGCTCGATGCGCCTGAAGAGTGGTTCTGGGACCCGGAACAAAAGCGGCTGTATCTGTATGTGCCCGGTGCCGTGGGCGCGTCTGCCATCGAACTGCGGCATCGCTTGTGGGGTCTGGATCTGCGGGAACGTAAAAATGTCGTGGTCGAAGGGCTGCATTTCAAGGCGGCCTCCATCCGGATGGATGATGCGGTCGGCTGCGAAGTGCGCGACTGCGAAGTGCTTTATCCCTCGCCCTGGACGGCTTTTATGGCAACCGATTACGGTGGTCGGGTGGATGCCTCCTGCGGGGTCTATGTTTCGGGGCAGGGGAATCGCCTCTGGCGCAATCGGATCGCGCACAGCTGGGGTGGTGGAGTTCGAATGGAAGGTTCGGACAACATTCTCGAGCAGTGTTTGATTGAAGACATCGGTTGGCTGGGGCGCCGGACCGCAGGCGTCCAGGTCTGGGGGCTACGGAATCATGTGTTGCGCAATGTGATTCGCCGGGTTGGCAACTCGGGAATCGATGGTGGGCAGCGGGGCTTTGGTGTCGGTCGTTTTGGTTGGGAATCGGATGTGCGTTTTAATCTGGTCATGGATCTCGCCTATTTGGCCTCACACGATGTCGGCGGTTATTATGTCAATACCCAGGGGCTTCCGGAACCGCTCAAGCAGGTCATCGCTTACAACACCTTCACGGGGTTTCAGGGCTATGGTTTCGGTGTGCACGCGGCCGGCTTGGTTTATTCGGACAACGGCACGCAGAGACTCATTGCCCATGGCAATGTCAGCGAGCTGAAGTTTCGCCGACGTGGCGGGATTGATGTGATTTCACGGGAGGCATGGGAACGGGAGAAAGCCCGAAAGATTGAAGAAACCGAGCGCGAGCGAGCGGAAAAACAGAAAGCCCGTGCGTTGAATGCGACCGTGGATTGATCCTTCCGCGACAATTTATTTTGAAGACCTTATGCTATCATTGATTTGTGCGTTGGGTGATATTGTCGATTTTCTTTATGGGAGGGACCAGATTAGTCCATGCAGTTGAAACACTCGACTATTTCTTAACCCAGCGTTCGATGCTGAAATCTTTATTCTGATCGATCGTGGACTCGAAGGTGAATTGATCTTCGAACTCAGGGAAAAAGGCATCGCCTTCCACTGTGCGGTGCACGCGTGTCAGGTAAAGCTCGCTGCATTTAGCGAGCATCTGTGTGTATATTTCGCCACCACCGGCGATCCAGATGGTCTTATCGGTTTGAAGCTCTTCAAGTTCTGTGAGGTCGTGGAAGAGTTGTACGCCCGGAATGTGCTGAGGGCTGCGACTGAGGACGTAGGTGTCGCGGCCCGGTAGGGGGCGTCCGATCGACTCGTAGGTCTTGCGTCCCATGATCAAGATGCCGCCGATGGTTGTTTGCTTGAACCATTTGAAATCTGCCGGCAAATGCCAGGGGATCTTACCCGCGTGCCCGATGACGCGATTCTCAGACATGGCGGCGATTGCTTTGTAAGTATTCATCTGTTTTCAGTTTACCAGTTTTCAGTTTACCAGTTTTTTAGTGTCTCTGAACTAGGAACTAGAGAATTGAAAACTGGGGAACTACCGCTTGCGGTCGCTAGACCGCAATCGGCGCTTTGATTGTGGGATGTGGATTGTAGTTCACCAATTCAAAGTCTTCGAATTTGAAGTCATCGATTTCCTTGATCGCCGGGTTGATTTTCATTTGTGGCAATGCACGTGGTTCGCGGGAGAGTTGTTCTTTCGCTTGCTCCAGGTGATTCGAGTAGAGGTGCAAGTCGCCAAAGGTGTGGACAAACTCTTTAGCTTTGAGTCCGCAAACTTGTGCCACCATTTGGGTGAGTAGTGCGTAGGAGGCGATGTTGAAGGGCACGCCTAGGAAGATGTCGGCGCTGCGTTGGTAGAGCTGGCAGCTGAGCTCGCCGTTGGCGACGTAGAATTGGAACAGCGCGTGGCAGGGGGGCAGGGCCATGTGCTTGATCTCGCCTGGATTCCAAGCGCAGACCATGTGGCGTCGACTGTCGGGATTGTTTCTGAGTGAGTCGATGACTTCGGCCAGTTGATCGACGCGTTCGCCATCGGGGCCGGCCCAGTCGCGCCATTGTGCGCCATAGACGCGGCCGAGATTGCCGTCTGCGTCGGCCCATTCATCCCAAATGCGCACTTTGTTTTCTTTTAAGTAGCTGATGTTGGTGTTGCCTTGAAGAAACCACAGTAGCTCATGGATGATGGAGCGTAGGTGTAGCTTTTTTGTGGTGAGCAGTGGAAACCCGGCATCGAGCGAAAAGCGTGCTTGGGCCCCGAAGATCGAGTAGGTGCCTGTGCCAGTGCGGTCGTCGCGGTAAGTGCCCGTCTCTAGGACAGTGCGAAGAAGATCAAGGTAGCTTTTCATAATTGTGGAGGCAGCTTTGCGGCATGATCCCCGCGTTTCAAACCTCAAAGTTTTCAAAAACGCCGCGTCCTCGCAAAAACGCCGCCGTCCTCGCATATAGGGGGCGGCCTGTGGGCTGTGGGCTGGGAGCGCTTCAGCTTCGTATCACCAGATCTTTAATGTCGCTGCAGTGTTCGAGTGCTTGAATTTTTTTCAAGAAGGAGCGTTTCATAAATTGAAGTTCGGAGCGCAGTGTCTGATTTGTGACTGAAATGATGAGGGTGCGCTCGTCTTTGATGCGCACGGGGTGGCAGCGTTCGCATAGGCTGGGCCCAAAGATTTTTTCCCAGTTTTCGACTAAAGTGCGTTCGGGGCTGGGTTTTTCCAGTTTATACTTTTCCTGCAGGAGCACCATAATGCTGTCTAGAGGCTTAGGCTCGCGCCGCGCGGACGTAGTCACCGTGTGAGGGAGACCTCGGAAGTCGGCGATGATGTCTTCGATGTTTTTGGAAAATTTCACGATGCTTGGCTATTTTAGTAGAAAAAAGAGCAATTTTTAAGCTCTACGGTAAGTTGGCACGATAGATGGTAATGTCTATATCAGTTCTTTCCAATATTTCTATTTCTCCCGTGTATGGGAGTTGGGGTAATAAGACAAAGCAGAAAATAGTGTGGCGCGGGGTTTAGGGGTATCCCTCGCGCCACTTTCTGCGATGCAATCTTTATTAATCCAATAAGCGAGTCTAATTCTTATTATAAGCAAAATAAGAAAAATCAAAAATGATTCAAATAAAACTTGCAGCGGCGGAATCTGTGTGATCTATTCCGTCCATCAACTTTTCTCCCGCAAGGGAGTTTGGGGTAACAGAATAAGTCCTCTCCGGAGGACATAAAGTAGACAATGGTTGGCGCAGTCCTTAGGGGTAGGGACTGCGCCATTTTGTTTATAGCTTTTCATAACCGACATTATCTTTTGTCGGTTTTTTTGTGTGCTGTTACAGGTGACGCAGGACCCAAGTGTAGGGCTTTAAGCGTGCTTGTTGTAGCTGCCATCCGATGCTGGCCTGTTGTTGCTGCTCTTTGTATTGGGTCCACACTGTGGCGCGGTGTGCGCGCATGCGTTCGACGACGACTCGAATATAATCGTTCACATTAACATGATTGACCTGTTCTAATTCATCGGGGCTCAGGAATTGGTGAAATAGAGGGCGCCAATGTTTACGGTCTAGGGCGTTGAAGGCATTGTAGTAGGCCTGACTGGGCAGTTCGGTGTAGGCAGACGCTGTTTTGCTGACGCCGCGTAGTGCATTGAGTTCGGTGATAATTGCCAGGTCGTTGACATCCTTAGGGACCCATAGGGCATTACTGGGGCTGACGCTTTCGCCACGAATGGCATAGTCCAGAACATAGCTGTTCCAGTAGGTGACGGTGCAAGTGAGTAGGAGCCCGGTGATCGCGAGGGAGCGTTCTCTTTTTTCTATAAAATGAATTGATTTCAGGCAGAGCCAGGCTGCGAAGCTGGAGCCCAGTAAAAAAGCTAGATACCAGTTGAGAGGTTCTAGGCGGGGTAATTTCATGTAGATGTGTGCGTGCGCGAGGGTACCAACGAAGAATAGGACGATGACGCAGAGTGTTAAGCCGCAGGCTTTGATCTTTTCGATGGTATTTTTACGCTTGCGGGTGCGTTTTTCTGCGCCGTAGGCGTCTTCCAGCATGTCGGCAGTGCTGAGCATTGAATCTTTTTTGATTCCTGGCTGAGTGGGTGGGCGCAATTGCAGTGGCCGTTTGGGCTCTATCTCTGGAGAGCTCGCATTCGCTGTGGAGCTGGGAGCAGGCGTTTTTTCACTTTCGATGCTTCGTTTGGCTAGTTTGTATTTGGGTAACGGGGGAGGTTCGCTGCTCATTGAGCTGAATGTTAGGTGATGAACGCGGCTGGTTTCAATGTTTAAGCGTATGGTCTACGCTAGTTTACAGTGCGAGTTCCAGTTGTTCGCTGCTGCCTTCACTTTCAGCAAAGCGCACACCAATGCCGAGTAGGCGTACAGGTTCTCCGCTGCGGCCCCATGCTTCGCGCAGTAGTTGCTGGTAGTGTTTGAGGTCGGGCTTTTGTCCGGGCATCTCTGCGGTGGTGCGTCGAAAATCGCTGAACTTTAGTTTGACCAGTAGTTTTGCAATCTTTCGGTCGGGTGCACTTTGCCTGAGATCTTCGATCATTTCGTCGTGTTGTCGGATGAGTGCCTGCTGGCAGGCCTCCAAGCTTTCCAAATTTTTTGAAAAGGTGCGTTCGTTACTCAGACTTTTACGGATGCGGTTGGCTTGCACCGGGCGTTCGTCGATACCTCTGCAAAGTTTGTAGAGCTCTAGACCGAAGCTGCCAAATTCTTGAGCGAGCCAGGTTTTGTCTTTGAGTTGTAGTTGCGCGCAGGTTTCGATGCCATTCTCGCTGAGTCGTGTGGCACTTTTGGGGCCCACGCCCCAGATTCGCCGCACGGGGAGTTCGCGCATGAATAAGTCGACTTTCGAGGGGGCGACGATGCACTGTCCGTTAGGCTTGTTCCAATCGCTGGCGACTTTGGCGATGAGTTTATTAGGACCAATTCCTGCAGAAGCGGTCAGCCCGGTTTCCGCTAGTATGGTCGCCCGGATTTCTGCGGCGATTTCGGCGCCAGGGCGACGTAGGTGGCTGACATCCAGATAGGCCTCGTCGAGTGAGAGTGGTTCGATTAAGTCGGTGTAGCGTGTAAAGATTTCGCGTACCTTCTTAGAGGCGGCGCGGTAGAGCTCAAAGCGCACGGGGAGGATGATGAGTTGTGGGCAGAGCTCACGTGCTTTGAAGACTGGCATGGCCGAGCGCACGCCGTAAGCACGGGCGGGATAGTTGCAGGTGGTCAATACACCACGACCTGATGCGCCGCCAACTGCCAGCGGTCGGTGGGCGAATTGCGGGTGTTCGCGCATTTCGACAGCTGCGTAGAAGCAGTCCATGTCGATGTGTATGATGCGGCGATTGGTTTTCATTATGAATATGACGATTATTTGAGCGCGGCTTTGACTTTTCAATGTGCATATGACGAAGTTTCGCTATGATTCAATCCGGTGCCTTTTCCTTAACCTATCGCTTTCAGTTCCCAGATGGATTGGAAAAGGAGTTTTTGGTGCAATTGGATCGGAAAAATTGCTCAATTTTGACGCCTGAGCGGGATGTGTACCCTGAGTGGACGCGACTGAAGTATAAGCAGTGTCGGCAGTGCCCATTGAATTCTGTAGAGCATCCCCGCTGTCCGGTTGCGGTTAATATTGTCGAGATTGTTGAATTTTTTCAGGACTTTAAGTCGGTCGAAACGGCAATCGTCGAAGTCGAGACGCCGCAGAGGGTGACGAAAGGAGGAAAGACGGCCTTGTTTCCGGCGATTAGTTCGCTGATCGGCATCTACATGGTGACCAGTGGATGTCCTGTTCTGGATAAGTTACGTCCGATGGCGCGCTTTCACCTGCCATTTGCCGATACGGAGGAAACTGTTTATCGGGCACTTTCGATGTATGCACTGGCCCAGTATTTCCGTCATAAAAAGGGAGGCGAAGCGGATTGGGATTTTGAGGGGTTAAAAGAAATCTATCGTAATATTAATCGACTGAATATCGATTTTGCTAAGCGCTTGCACAACGAGAGTATCAGTGAAGCCACCACTAATGCGATCACGAGCCTGGACTGCTTTGCGCAAGAAATTGATTTCTCGATTTCAGAAAGCATGCTTGAAGAAATTGAAGGGCTCTTTGATGACTACTTAAATAATGACCAAAGTTGATGGCATTGGAGAGTCATTTAGCTGCAGAAAAAGCGAAGCCGCGAAAGTTAGCAGTTCCGAATTAAAGAAATAGAATATGGAAGCGATCAAACAACAATTTCCCAATGTAAGTGAAGAGACCTGGCCGGTGCTGGAAGCGTGGGCCGTGCTCTTGCGTGAGTGGAACGGGAAGATTAATCTCATCTCGCGAAAAGACATCGATCAGTTGGAGCCACATCACCTTTCGCATTGTCTCGCGATTACCAATCACCTGAAGCTGATGTCAGGCACTCGTATCATGGACGTGGGCACTGGTGGTGGGTTTCCAGGTATTATTATGGCGATCTGCTATCCGCAGGCGCATTTCACATTGATCGATTCGATCGGTAAAAAGATTACCGTAGTTCAAGACCTGATCGACAAGCTCGGCTTAAAAAATGTGGAAGCACGTCAATGTCGAGCCGAAGAGGTCAAGAAGCAGTTCGATTTCGTGACCGGTCGCGCTGTGAAAAATCTGCCGGAATATTTTAGTTGGATTAAAGGGAATGTTCGCCGCGGTGAGCGTAACTCGATTCCGAATGGAGTGCTTTACTGGAAGGGCGGGGAGTTGGACGATGAGTTGTCAGCGCTGGGCATACGTCCGCGTAAAACAATCAATTTGGAAGAGACATTCAGTGATCCTTACTTCGAGCAAAAATACATCTTGCACTTCGATGCCCGCGACGTGCCTCGTGCGAAGAAGCCGAAAAAGGCAGAGAGCTAAAACTCGATCAGATCGATGGAGCCTTGTGAGACTTGCTCGGCCTGCGCGATGGGCACCCCGCGGAGGGCGTGACTGGGGCCCTAGGTATCGCTGAACTTGAAGTCTCCCTGCTTGGCGAAAACGATACTTATGCGCTGCGGCTTTCCGCTATCGCCATAGCGCATCGCGCTAGCGGCGTCTTGTTTGCGGGGCGGAGACGCGATTGGCATCGCGTCGCTACGGGGCCGATAAGCAATAGGCCATGAATGTTGTAGCGATGTCGCGCTAGCGTCGTCTTGTTTGCGGGGCGGAGACGCGATTGGCATCGCGTCGCTACAGGGCCGATCAGCAATAGGCCATGAATGTTGTAGCGATGTCGCGCGAGCGTCGTCTTGTTTGTGGGGCGGAGACGCGATTGGCATCGCGTCGCTACGGGGCCGATCAGCAATAGGCCATGAATGTTGTAGTGATGCCGCGCTAGCGGCGTCTTGTTTGTTGGCGGAGACGCGATTGGCATCGCGTCGCTACGGGGCCGATCAGCAATAGGCCACGAATGTTGTAGCGATGCCGCGCGAGCGGCGTCTTGTTTGTGGGGCGGAGACGCGATTGGCATCGCGTCGCTACGGGGCCGATCAGCAATAGGCCATGAATGTTGTAGCGATGTCGCGCTAGCGGCGTCTTGTTTGTTGGAGGGGCGGAGGTGTTTTATTAAAATGCTTGCTCGTCGCTTGGCGGCTCCATCAAGCTGTGTGTTCTTCTTACTACTGATTGCCTATGAGTCAAACTACTGCTTCCAAACGTAATCCTTGGTCGTGGGTGCCAACCGGATATTTTGCCGAGGGGCTGCCTTACGTAATGATTACTTGGGTGGCAGCTACGATGTTTAAATATCTCGGCCACGATAATACGGACATCACCTTGTGGGTGGGAAATATCACGTTGGTGTGGTCCTTAAAGCCGCTGTGGGCCGCTTTCCTGGAGATGTTTAAGACCAAAAAGTGGATCGTGGTGGTGATGGAGTTCAGCATGGTGGGATTGTTGGCCGCCTTGGCTTTCTGTCTGCAATTGCCGAGCTACTTTACCGTTTCGATCGGTATCCTGTGGCTGATGGCCTTCGCCTCGGCCACGCATGACATCTGCATGGATGGCACGTATATCACGACTTTGGATAAGAGTTCGCAGGCTAAGTTTGTCGGTATTCAGGGGATGTTTTGGAATGTGGGGCGCTTTTTTTCTTCGACGGTGATCCTATTGGTGGCTGCCTATTTCGGGCAATCGGAGTCATCTTCGTGGACGATTGCGTGGATGGTTGCCGCGGCGGTGATGGCCGCGCTGGCGGGCTATCACATGTTCTTTTTGCCGCAAGGCGAGGTGGCGCAGCGGCCGGAGAATTTCAAACAGATCTACTCGACATTTTTTGATGCCTGGGCTGATTTCTTTAGGAAGCCGCAGATCTGGGGGATGTTGGCCTTTGTCTTTTTGTTTCGCAGCGGCGAGGGCTTGCTGCTGGGGGTGGGACATCTATTTCTACAAGCGCCGCTGGCGGAGGGCGGCGTCGGACTGACCTTGGTGGAGAAGAGTATTATCGACGGGGGCTTGAGTATTATCATGGCGCTGAGTGGTGGTCTGCTGGGTGGCCTCTTTATTTCTCGCTATGGCTTGAAGAAGACGCTCTTCACGATGGCGATCTGTTTAAATGTGCCCAATTTGACCTATGTGTATTTGGCCTACGTGGCCTCGCCGGATGTGCAGATTTCACTGATGACGGTGACTATGATGGTGGTGATTGAGAAGTTTTTCTATAGCTTCGGCTTTGTGGCCAATATGCTCTACATGATGCAGCAGATCAGTCCTGGGAAATACCACATGACGCATTATGCTTTCTGCACGGCGTTGATGAATCTGGTGCTTTGGCCCACGATTGCGGTGAGTGGGTATTTATCCGATAAATACGGCTATTTGACGTTCTTCGTCATCGTCATGTTTGCCACGATTCCATCCTTCTTTGCGGCTTGGTTTGCGCCATTTCCACGTAGCGAAAAAGAAGGAAGCTGAGCCGATCCACGATTAGGCGAAGCAGGCGACCAGCACGCCGGTTGCAATGAGTAGGAGCAGGGACCATAGGCGGTAGTTTTGCCAGATCGGGAGCTCCTTTAACTCGAGGGTCTCTTGCTGATAGAAGGCGGGCGTCCAAACGAGTGCAATTTGCTCGTCGCGTGGTGCTTGTTCTTTGCGGCTGGTGAGGCAGAGAGTGATCACAGAAACGGCAAACAAGAGCGGACCTACGTAGAGAAAGTGTAGATCCGTCAGGCCTACGATCTCGTTGGCCACGAAAAGTAGTGCGCCTGTGGCGGTGCCACAAATGACAGCCCACCATGCTCCTTGTGCATTGGCCCCTTTCCAGAATGCGCCGACTAAATAAATCGCGCAGATTGGCGGCACGGTGTAGGACAGCACCATCTGCAAGTATTTGAAGAGAGAGGCGAAATTTTCGATTTGTGGTGCCCAGAGTGCGGCCAGAATCATAAAGATACCTGTGACCCAACGGCCCACTTTCATGAGTGTGGCACTACTTAATTCAGGGCGGCGTTTGTGCACAAAGTCCATCGTGACTAGGGTGGATGCTGCATTGAGTGTGGAATCGATCTGCGACATCAGTGCAGCAATAAAGCCAGCCATGACTAAGCCCAGCAATCCTGTCGGCAATAGATCAAACATCAGGGTGGGGTAGACCAGGTCTGGACGTGCGAGGTCGGGATAGAGGTGGATGGCCATGGTGCCAGGCAGCACCATGATAAAGAGCACGGGCAATTTGAGCGCTGCGGCGAGTAGCACGCCCCAGCGGCCGTGATGGACGCTTTTTGCGCTTAAGACCCGCTGTAACATAAATTGGTTGGCGCACCAAAAGTAGAATCCGAGTAGCGGCACGCCTGTTATCAATCCCAGCCATGGCACGCCAGGATCGTCAAGCGGGCGGATCAGACTGAGCCGCGAGGGGTCGAGGTCGGCGGTCATGCCGCTCCAGCCGCCGACCTTGTCGAAGGCCACCACCGTAATCACCAAGGCGCCGATCAGTAGTAAGACAGTTTGAATGACGTCGGTGTAGATGACGGCTGCCAGGCCACCGGCGATGGTGTAGAGGCCCGCCGCGATGGCGAGGATCGCAATCGTTAGGCCCATGTCCAACTGGGGAAAGACCAGTTGCAGTAGCAGGCCGCCTGCGAAGAGGCTGCCTGCGGTATCTACGATGATATTTAGAAACAAGGTGAGTGCAGAAAAGTAGCTGCGAATGCGTCCATCGTAGCGGCGTTCTAAGAATTCCGGCAGGGTAAATACCTGAGCGCGCAGCACAAATGGGAGGATGAAGATGGCGAAGAAGACCAAGACTGCGGAAGCCATCCACTCGTAGTTAAAGACAGAGATGCCTGTGTGATAGGCATCGCCTGCGAGTCCGATCAGTGTGGTGGACGAAATATTAGAAGCAAAGAGCGAGATGCCGATCAATGGCCAGACCATGCCGCGCCCGGCTAGGAAATAGTCTTCAGCGGAGTGGTGTTTTCCTGCGAGGCGCCAGCCGATCCATAATACGACGATCGCATAGAGACCGATCAGGGCGAGATCGAGCGGTGCTAAGCTGTATTCTATGGGCATTCTTCGAGTGTAACATACGGTGCAAATCTAGCGCAGTGAGCTTATCTAGCGTTGTTATAATTAGAGATGGTGGAGGTTGTATTCAGACTACTGCTTGCATGCGCGTCGTTCGTTTTTAGGCTGGCACGTATTCGAATGAGTGCCCTTAAAATAGATATCACAGCAGCTTGGCGCGAGAGCGCTCCCAGCGCACATGTGCCCGATTTGCTTGCGGAGGAAAATGGGCGGCTGCGTCTATTGACTGCAGACTTAGGAATGAAGCACGACTACGGGGCCGTGGGCCCTGTCGAATGCCCGATCGCGTATGATCCTGTGCGACGCTTGGCTTTTCGCTACGTCTGTGCTGCGGGCTTTCGCGGGCGTGATTTTAGTCAGCTGCGTGCGTTCTCTGTCGCGCGTGAGGAATCTTATCCTTTAATCGATTTACCGTTGAATCAATGGGCGCTGTGGATGTTGGAGTGGATTGCTTCGGCACAGGGGCACTCTGGGCAGTTGCTGGGCTTGCATGCGGCGGATCGACCGGCGGAGGATCGCGTGGTGATCGAACATCGCTTGTTCAGTTTGGAACTCGGGGCCGATCAATTACGGCTGCGGCCGATCTGCCGTGATGCGTATAAACCGCTGGCATTTAGTCGTCGGCGGGGAGAGTTTATTTTTTCAGGGGCTGAGGGGATATACCTGGTAGGATTGAAGGGGGAGCGCAGATTGAGCTTACCGCATGGTGTGGACGTGGGCGGAGAGGGCGCTGCCTTCCATCCATTGGGAGCGGCGCAAGTCGTGATCGGTGGGGACGGTTTACACCTTTGGGATTTAGAGCGTAACCTGTGCCGACGGCTCACACGTAATGGTCGCTATCCCGTGTGGTCGCCAGACGGTCAGGGCATCTGGTACCGTGAGAGCAGTGCCGATGTGCACTATTACGATTACGCCAAGGATGCGACGCGAGAAATTCTAGCTCTCCCGAATCAGAGGCATCCTGAGTTTTGGCATGCGCGCCCTGTTTGCTTATCGCGGGATGGTCGTTATCTGGCCACTTCGTTGACGGAAAAGGTGCTGCGCGGTGTCAGCCAAAAGGGGAGTGCCACTGGTGCTCGTGAGCGTGTGTATGCGCACCAGCACCAGTTGCTCGTGCTCGATTTAGAGCGCAAGGTCTATTGGAGCCGTTCAGGCTATGCGAGCCAGCTGTGTTGGGCTGAGTGATGCTAGTCGAGCAGTTTTGCTCCATCGCCCGCACGGGTGTGGAAAATGGAGGGCTCTAGCTGGTGCTTTGCTTCGAAGGCAGTCGCGATCTGGTCGGCGTGTGTTTGACCGAAGTCGGCATTGGTGAGAGCCATGACGGCGCCTCCGAATCCACCACCGGTGAGGCGAGCCCCAAAAACAGTGGGTTGCTGCTTTAGCAGTTCGACTAGTGTGTCCAACTCTTCAATGCTATTTTCGAAGTTTACTCGTGAGCTTTCGTGAGATGCGTTGAGTGCGGCACCCACTGCGGCTAAGTCGTTTTGTGAAAGCGCTGCCTCGACCGCTTGTACGCGTGCGTTCTCTCCCACGATGTGGGCGGCGCGTCGATACAGTAGCTCATCGAGTTTATCTTTGGAGCTTTCGAGTTGGGCTTCTGTGATCTGAGATAGATTCTGTGCTTCGGGATAATCGGCTTGCAGCTGTGCCAGTGCCTCGTGGCATTCGCGATGGCGGTCGGCGTAGGCGGAATCCACGAGTGCGTGCTTCTTGTTGGAATTAAATATCCAGAAGTGTGCGCCTTGTGGCATGGGCTCGGTGGCAAAGCTTTCTGTGGCGCAGTCGATCTTGACCAAGTGGTCCGCTTGACCAAAGGCGGAGACACCCTGGTCGAGTATGCCGCAGGGCATGCCGACGAATTCGTTTTCGGCTTTGCGGCCGATTCGTGCAAAGCCGGCAGTGTCGGTTTCGAAGCCGTAGAGCGCGGCGAGTGCCTTGGCTGTGGCGAGCTCGAAGGCGGCACTGCTGCTCATGCCGGCGCCAGCCGGCAAGGTGCTGGTGACTGCCATGTTGTAGCCTGTTGGCGTGCGCATACCGAGTTCGGTCATGACCTTGGTCACGCCGATGGGGTAGTTCGTCCATGAGTCCACTCCAGTGAGTGGCTGATAGTTGCCCAGTGGCAGTTCCACTAAGTCACCCGCGTCGCTAACAATGTGTATTTGAGCATCCTCACGCAGGCTGACTGCGATTGTAATCCCCTCGGTGACAGCGGCCCCCATGACCAGGCCTCCATTATAATCCGTGTGGTTACCGATAAACTCGATTCGTCCGGGGGCGAATGCGGAGTGGCTGGGTTGGCCAGAGAAGTGTCGCTGGAAGAGTTGCGTGGACAGATTGTCGATGAGCTTCATATCGATGCTAGGGTTTAGGATTTATTCGCCCAAGAGTCGCGCAGGGCAACGGTGCGGTTGAAGACTAGTGCGTCCGCTTGGCTGAGTTGATGATCGAGGCAGAAGTAGCCGATGCGCTCGAATTGGCAGGTCTCGCCAAGCGGTAACTCCGCCAGACTAGGTTCACAGAGCGCTGTGGTTTCTGTCAGCGAGTCGGGGTTGACGAATTCCGTGAAGTCACGCTCTTTATCGGCTTCAGGCTTTTCTACTGAGAAGAGGCGATCAAAGAGACGCACTTTAGCTTTAACTGCGTGCTCGGCGCTGACCCAATGAATCACGCCCTTCACCTTACGGTCTTCAGGGTTTTTGTTCAGGGTGTCGAGATCGACGGAACAGAGCAGCTTGGTGATGTTGCCCTCGGCGTCTTTCTCACAATCATCACATTTAATGATATAGGCGCCGCGCAGGCGAACTTCGCCGCCTTTCTTTAAGCGGAAGAATTTTTTATTGGCCACCTCTTTGAAGTCGTCCTGCTCAATGTAGAGGCGCTTGCTAAAGGGGATCTTACGGGTGCCGGCGCTTGGATCTTCAGGATTGTTGATCCCATCGACTTCGACGACTTGGTCTTCCGGCCAGTTGCTTAGCTCAATTTCCAGTGGATCGATCACGGCCATCCGGCGACACGCGGTTCGATTGAGCTCTTGGCGCACGGCGTGCTCAAGTAGGGCGACGTCGCTGGTGGAAGGCGTCTTGGTTATGCCGACGGTCTGGCAGAAATTTCGGATGGCCGCGGGTGGATAGCCGCGGCGCCGCATCCCGGAGAGGGTGGGCATGCGAGGGTCGTTCCAGCTGTCGACGTGGCCTTCTTCGACGAGAGTGCGGAGTTTGCGCTTACTCACGACGGTGTAGGTCAGGTTCAGGCGGGCGAATTCGGTTTGTTTAGAGGGGAAGATCCCGAGTTTTTGGATAAACCAATCGTAGAGTGGGCGGTGGTCTTCGAATTCCAGGGAGCAGAGCGAGTGGGTGACCTTTTCGAGTGAATCGCTTTGCCCATGCGTGAAATCATAGCTTGGGTAGATGGGCCAAGCGTTGCCTACGCGGTGGTGGTGCATGCGCTTGATGCGATACATTACTGGGTCACGCATGTTCATGTTGGGATGGGCCATGTCGATCTTCGCGCGCAGCACTTTGGCTCCGTCATCGAACTCGCCTGCGCGCATGCGCTGGAATAAGTCGAGGCTTTCTTCTACCGGGCGTTCGCGGTAGGGGCTGGGTTTGCCGGGTTCGGTGATCGAGCCTCGCAACTCGCGCATTTGCTCGAAGCTGAGCTCATCGACATAGGCGTCGCCGGATTCGATCAGTTGGCATGCCCATTGAAACAGTTGCTCGAAATAATCGCTGGCAAAGCAGATCTTTGCCCAGTCGTAGCCTAGCCACTTGATGTCCTCTTGGATGGCTTGCACAAATTCATCACTTTCCTTCTCCGGGTTTGTGTCGTCGAAGCGAAGGTTGCAGAGTCCTCCGAATTCCTTGGCGATTTCGAAGTTCAGGCAGATGGCTTTGGCGTGGCCGATTTGAAGGTAGCCATTCGGTTCGGGAGGGAAGCGCGTCTGCACGCGTCCATCATGTTTACCAGCAGCCACATCAGCGGCCACCATTTGGCGGATAAAATCAGTTGGAGTCTCTGTAGTGTCGTCGGACATAAGCGGCTAAGACAAACGCAGCGTAGTCGACTCTGCCAGTCAAAAAGTGACGCAGAGGCATATGTTTTAATCATTGTCCCGAGCGAGCAGAATGTCGTCGGGATTGACTTCTACGGTAATTTCCCGGCCCAGAAATTCGAGTAAGACTTGGATGCGGTTTTTTGCGGGGAGTTGTGCCAGCACCTTACCGTTGATGCCTTTTAACGAGCCCGTGACGACCTCGATCTCTGCGCCGGGTTCGATACTTAGGTCGGGCGCTTCGATAATGCCTTCTGGTACACTCGCTTTGAGGTCCCGAATGATATGCTCCGGGATGACTCGGCGCTCTCCCAGCTCCACCATTTGGGTGATGCCCTGGCTGTGTACGACTTGGCGTGAGTGTGCGTGGTAGTTGAACTTGGCAAATATGTAGCCGGGAAACATCGCTTCGACGAAGCGTTTCTTGCCGTTGCGTGTCTTTTTTACTTGGCTGACTCTAGGGCAAAAAACCTCGACGGCATCCAATCGATCCAAGATGGCCGCGGCGATATGTTCACGTTTGGTCTGCGTACGCAGGCAGAACCATTCTTTGGGGGCTTGTGAGGGATTGTCTGACATAGTTGATCGGTGGCAGGAAACTAGGTGGACGATCATGAGTTTCAACGGTAAAAAGCGGGAGATTCTGGTAATAGGAAGCTTATTTGTTTGCTTGAGTTGATTCTCTTTTCATGAGTGCTTTCTATTGATTCACTATGCTGCATAATGATTACTAATCGAACACAGGGATTAAGGCTCTTAAGTCATGGGTTTGTCGCGCTGTTCATGTTGTTGCTGTTTAGTGTCGCCTTGATGTTTGCCGTTTATGTATTGGAGCTGATCGATTCATCTGAGGTGAATTTACCGCTTTATATATTGGCTGTATTCATCGCGGGTGTGTTTTCCGCCCGCTTCAAGGAAGATCGTATTGAGGATAATGATTTGAACTCTTTCCGTTGGGTCGGGGCGATTCGGAAGACGAATTATCAAACCATGATCTTGGCTTTGATGCTTTTTGCTGTGGTGTTTACTACGCGGGATAAAGCGATTAGCCGCACGCTCATTGCTTCGTTTTTGATGATGTATTGGCTGACTGCTGTGCCGCTGAATCGTTATATTCCAGACTGGATTGCTAGTTTTGCTTTTCGTGGTAATCATTCAGTGCGCACGGTTTTTCTCGGTAGTGAGAAGTCGGCGCGCCACCTTGAGGCCTGGGCGAAGTATCAGCCCTTTTATGGCATCGATATCATCGGTTTGATTACTTACGAAATGTCGACGGACTTAAAGTTGAGAATGCCGATTCTAGGGGAGTTTATGGACATGTCGCTCATTATTGAGGCCTATAAGGTCAACCAGGTGGTGCTGCTTGAGACGCGTGACTCGGACTGGTGGGTGGACTCGGTCGTTGAGATTTGTGAGCAGACGGGCTGTCGGATTTTAATCTATAATCCTTGGGAAGAATACTTTGATAAGGAGTTAATTCCTGTCAGCCAAGGTGGGCACACCTTTTTTAGTTTACAAGAGGAGCCGTTGGAGAATCCACTGAATCGCGTGATTAAGCGCGTCTTAGATATTTGTATCTCTTTGCCTGTAGTGGTTTTTGTCATACCCTGGCTTTGCTTGATGGTGAAGCTGATGCAGTTGAAGCAGTCGCCCGGGGCGTTGTTTTTTAAGCAAGAGCGCTCGGGACAAGGTGGCCGTAGGTTTCAGATCTTAAAGTTTCGAACCATGCATGACTTAGGAAGTGACCGCTCGCGTGAGGGAGAGCAGGCAAAGAAGGGCGATGATCGCATCTATGCTTTTGGGGAGTTCCTGCGTAAGAGTAGTCTCGACGAGTTTCCACAGTTTTTAAACGTGCTGATGGGCACTATGAGCGCAATCGGACCTCGCCCGCATTTGATCCAGCATGACGATGAGTTTAGCCAGCAGGTAAACATTTATCGTACCCGACATTTCGTGAAGCCGGGTATTACCGGCCTCGCGCAATGTAAGGGCTTTCGCGGGGAGGTGACCGAGCTCTCGCTGATCGAGGAGCGGGTGCGCTACGATCTGCAATACATTCGGAATTGGTCCTTTTGGCTAGATCTCTGGATTGTGATCAAGACGGTGGTGCATATGATCAAGCCACCAAAGTCTGCCTACTAGACCTGTTCCGATGGTATTACGACGTATTACGACTAGTCTGGGCGCTTGAAGCGACGGGCTGGCGTTTTATCTCCGCCCCCACTTGGGCTGTTGGGGCGGGCGCTGCCTTCGCTTTTCTTGAATTTACCTCCGGCTATTTTACTTTTGGTTTTGAACGGGCGTTTGTGTTTGCCGCCGTCGTTCCATTTGCCATCGCCTGCGCCGTCGTTGCTGCGCTTTTGGTAGCTGCCACCGCCGTGTTTCTTTTTGTAGCCGCCCTTATAGCCGCCGCCTGCACCACCTTTGTAGCCGCCTTTTTTACCGCCACCGCCTTTGCGCTGTGGGTTGGGATCGAAGGCTTCGTTATCTTCGGCGATCTTTTCTCCCTCGCGTCCTTCATCGTTGCCGAGTAGGTCGAAGAGAGCGCTGGCAATATCGGTCGGAGTGTGGCCGGCGTCCAGTAGGCGGTCGACGAGATCATCGTGGCGCTTAAACTTGCCGCCTTCGAGTGTCTCACGGACTTGGTTGAATACTTTGTCGGCTTTGCGGCCTTCGACGTCTTCGAGACTTGGGATCGGCATGCGACGCACGACTTGGCGTGTGTAGCGTTCGATGGTTTCGAGGCGGTAGATGTCGCGGCCGTAAACGAAAGTGACGGATTTACCCGAGCGTCCGGCGCGACCGGTACGGCCGATGCGGTGGACATAGTCTTCGGGGTCGTGGGGCAGGTCGTAGTTGAATACGATATCGACGTCGTCGATGTCGAGACCACGTGCGGCCACATCGGTGGCGACGAGTAGCTCGACGGAACCATCCTTAAAGCGCTTGATGACGCGTTCGCGATTCGCTTGTGTGATGTCGCCGTGGATACGGTCGGCTACGTAGCCGCGTGCAGTCAGTGCCTCTGTGGCGTCTTCTACCATTTGCTTGGTATTGCAAAACACGATGCCGCGTGGGTTTGTTTCCAAGTCCAGCAGGCGGCAAAGCACTTCAATCTTTGAGCGATTACGAACTTCGTAGTAGGTTTGCTCAATGGTATCAACTGTCAGCGATTTGCGTTCGATCGAAATTTGCTTGGCCTTGTGGCTGAATGTTTTGATCAGACCTTCGACGGCGCGATTCATTGTGGCAGAGAAGAACAGAGTCTGGCGATCTTCTGGCATGTCGCCGAGGATGATCTCCATGTCTTCGCGGAAGCCCATGTCGAGCATGCGGTCGGCCTCGTCGAGAATACAAAGGCGGATGGCATCAGTGCGCAAAGTCTTGCGGCGAAGGTGGTCCATCACGCGGCCGGGGGTGCCGACGACGATATGAGCCCCTTTACGTAGTGCGCGCATTTGACGGTCGAGTGGAGCCCCTCCGTAGACGGGCACGGCGACCAGGCCCTTGAGGGCCGCAGCCAAGCGGTGGATTTCTTCACAGACCTGAACGGCGAGCTCGCGAGTCGGGCAGAGCACGAGCACCTGAGTTTCGTCGCGGTTGATATCGATTAAGTTGAGGGCGGGGAGTCCGAAGGCCGCAGTTTTACCCGAGCCTGTTTGTGAGAGACCGACGATGTCGTGGCCTTCCAGAGCGACTGGGATGGTTTGTGCTTGAATCGGTGAGGGAGATTCAAAGCCGAGGCGTTGAATACCTTCGATAAGTTCAGCGCGCAGGCCGAGATCAGTAAATTTTATGTCCATAATATCTGTATAAATGCCCGTTGACCGGGAAGATACCGATACTTGAGCTCGTTTTTGGAAATGTCCTGTTGATTCAGGCTTTCCTTTTAGTGAGGCGCAGGGCTTTGACAGTTCAATCAGATATGACAAGGATTAAAAAATGCTGAATGGACTTATCGCTGCTTGGGCAGTAATAATGTAAAGGTGCTGCCGACGCCTAGTTCGCTTTCTGCGTATATGTGCCCTCCGATCAACTCGGTGAGTTTTTTGGTGAGTGACAAGCCCAGCCCGGTGCCGCCGAAGTGCTGGTTAGTGGCATCGGAGGCTTGAGTAAATGGCTCAAAGACACGTTCCAGTGTTTGCGGGTTCATGCCTACTCCGGTATCCTTCACTTGTATGCTCAGCTGTCTGGCATTTTTTTCGCTCAGTCGTATCTCAATGCCTCCTTCTTGCGTGAATTTGCGGGCGTTGTTGATTAAATTGCTAAGTATTTGTTGGATGCAGCGTTGGTCGGATTGGATTTTAGTGACGGCGCAGTCGATGATTACCTGACAGCTGAGGCCTTGGTTCTCGATTAGTTGGCTGAAAAGTTTTGTTTCTCTTCGAATGATGGCTTCCAGGTCGATCATGGCCCAATTGACGTTCATTTTGCCGGCGTCTATTTTTGCAGTATCCAGCAGGTCGTTGAGTATGCGCAGCATGCCCTCGGCACCTTCGAGGATTGTTTGGGCCATGTCTTTGGTGTCGTCGTCTTTGGAATCGCTTAAGATTAATTGGGTGAAGCCCATGATCGCATTCAGCGGGTTGCGAATTTCGTGGCTGGTGCGTGCGAGTAGTAGGTCTTTGGCCTGGTTTTCGCTGTGGGCGTTTTGGCAGTCCATCTCCAGTTGCGTCACTCGTTCGATCTCATGGGTGACATCGGAGGCGATCGAGTGGAATTCGGTTATGACACCATCGCGGTTTTTACGTGGCACATTGTGCCAACGGCACCAGAGTGGTTGTCCGTCTTTGGTTACATTCTCGTTGATTTGGGTATGGGGGCTGTTGGACTCCAGTTTTTCGACGCCTTGGTTGATGGCAGGCAGGGCGCTTTGGGGGACGATGAGATCCATGGCGGATTGACCAATTGCTTCTTCAGCACTCCAGCCGAACAGTTGCTCGGCTGCTTGGTTCCAGTGGCTGATGACGAGCTGGTTGTCCCAAACGATGAAGGCGAGTGGGGCGCCTTCGTAGAGAGCTTGGTAGGCATTTTCTCTTTCTGTGAGTAGCTTGTCGCTGAGTTTGCGGCGATTGATTTCGTTTTCCAGTCGACGCCGGCCGTTCCACTCCTTCCAAGCGATCAAGCTGAGTGTGAGGATGCTAATGAGGTAAATCGCAATGAGTTTTAAGGGGTAACGCTCGCTGAAGCGGAGTGAGTCTTTGTAAAGCATCGCTTCCAGGTCGGGTATCGTGTCGAGCATTCCTACGCTTTGGAAGGTCTCTGCGATGTGTTTCCAGCGGCCTAAATGCATATAACCAATTTCTATGATGCCCGGGCGTATCAGTTCTACGGATCGCTTCGCTTCGTATTCCAGCGCTGCGCGGCTTTTGATGGTCGGATATTTTTCCAGGATCAGGTCGATGGTTTCCTGTGGGTGGTCGAGCGCGTAGCGCCAGCCTTGCAGACTGGCTCGCTTGAAGGCCGCGACGGTCTTTGGATGCTTGTCCAGGTAGTCTTGGGTCGTGAAGAGAATGTCGCTGTAGAAATCGATGCCAGTGCTGCGAGGGCTGAAGGTGACTGGTTGTTGGCCGCGTTGTCGAATGGTGAAAGGTTCGTCGGTGATGTAAGCCGAGATAGCATCGGCTTCGCCTCGATATAGGGGCTCCGGGGTGAATTGGTGTTCTAGGAATTGGATTGAACTGAGTTCGAGCTGCTCTGCTTTGAGCATCGCCAGCAGGTCGGCAGATCCTGGTTCCAACACGATACGTTTGTTGGCTAAGTCGTGGATGTTTTGAATGTCGTCGTGTTTAATCGACGCAAAAATACTGGGCGAGTGTTGGTAGATGGCGGCCAGTGCTTTGATCTGCTCACCCGCGGCGTGGAGTAAGAGTAGGTCTGCGCCTGAAATGCCAAAGTCAGCTTCACCATCTAGGACGACTTGGGTGGGGGGCTTCGAGGTGCTGGCTTCGAGTAGTTCGACTTTCAGGCCTTCGGCCGCGTAGTAGCCTTGTTCGATCGCAGCGTAGTAGCCGGCAAACTGAAACTGGTGCAGCCATTTCAATTGGAGTCTGACTGTTTCTTGCGCATGGCTCAGGCTTGCCGTACAGAGAACGAGCGAAATGATGACAGAGATGCTGCTAATTGCTTTCATTAGATCTGCTTTCAGTCTGCTACGTGTTATATCTATGTAAAGAATCGATGCGATTTGCCCTTGATTTCTTCGCCCATGGGATACTATGCCACTCAAATGTCTGATTCATGGAAAATAGCAGCCTTCTATCATTTCACTGATTTGCCAGATCGCGATGCGTGGGCTGAGCGTATGGTTGAGCATGGCTTGCGAGTTGGCTTGCGGGGCACGCTGATCTTTGCGCCTGAAGGGGTGAATTCTACCTGTGCAGGCTCGCACGATGCGATTGATGCGACGATTGAGCTTTTGAAGTCAGATCCACGTTTTGAAACCATGGATGTGAAGTATTCGTATGCGGATTTTAATCCATTTCCTAAGTTTAAGGTTAAGAAGAAGCCAGAGATTGTAACCTTTCGGCAGGAGGGGGCGGATCCACGTGAAGTTGTGGGAACCTATTTGGAGCCTGAGGAGTGGAACGAGTTAATTGCAGATCCGGACGTCATCACTATTGATACGCGCAATGATTATGAGGTCGAAGTGGGGCAGTTTAAGGGGGCGATCAACCCCAAGACAGGAGATTTTACGGAATTTGCAAAATTCGTGGATGAACATCTCGCCTCGCAGAAGGGGAAGAAGATTGCGATGTATTGCACCGGGGGGATCCGCTGTGAGCGCTCCACTGCCTATTTGAAGAAGAAGGGCTTTGATGAGGTGTATCACCTCAAGGGAGGGATTTTGCGCTATTTGGAGGAAATGCCCAAGGATCAGAGCTTGTGGGAGGGGGATTGTTTTGTGTTCGATTACCGGGTCGCGGTGGACCATGATTTGAAGCCGGCGAAATGGAAGATCGATCCTGAAACCAGTCACCCCAAGCGCATGACTGAGGACGAAATTGAGAAAATCGCCGAGCGTCGTCGCAGTGGTGCAATCTTTAAGAAGCCGTATACTGTCTGACTTGGATTGCAGTTTTGAAGAAGCGTCGTAATTTACTGCGGGCACCGAGTGGATTTATTCGCTGTTTTTCGTCTCTAGCCCGCTTTAACAGTGTCTTTTTTACCAAGTTTATTTTTTTGAAATAAGTGTTGACTGAGTAGGGAGCGAGGGGCACTTTCGCGGGCTTTCCAAAATTCAACCCATCTGCGTGTTGGATCACCGGCTCTTTACAATCTAAATCATCATTTGCGATGTGCCCTTGTAGCTCAGTGGTAGAGCGCATCCTTGGTAAGGATGAGGTCGGCGGTTCAATCCCGCTCGAGGGCTCCATTTCGGAATTAACAAACAATTCAACTAAACAATCTCTCAACACTAAATAACATCAATCATGGCTAAGGAAACATTCGAAAGAACAAAACCACACGTCAATGTCGGCACTATCGGTCACATTGACCATGGCAAGACAACTACAACTACTGCGATCCTGAAGGTTCAAGCAGACAAGGGCTTGGCTCAATTCAAGTCTTATGCTGATATTGCTAAGGGTGGTACTGTTCGTGACGCTACTAAGACAGTGACTATCGCTGTGGCACACGTTGAGTATGAAACTCCTACTCGCCACTATGCACACGTTGACTGCCCAGGTCACGCTGACTTCGTTAAGAACATGATTACTGGTGCCGCTCAGATGGACGGTGCGATCCTTGTTGTTTCCGCTGCGGATGGCCCTATGCCACAAACTCGCGAGCACATCCTTTTGGCTCGTCAGGTTGGTGTTCCAACAATCGTTGTATGGCTCAACAAAGTTGACCTTCTTGACGACGAGGAGCTTCTTGAGCTTGTTGAGATGGAAGTTCGTGATCTTCTTTCCAAGTATGAGTATCCTGGCGATGACATCACAATCGTTCGTGGTTCTGCAACAGCTGCTCTTGAAGACAAGCCAGGCGGTGCAGATGCAATCACAGCGCTTATGGATGCGATCGACAACGACATCGCTGAGCCTGCTCGCGAAATCGACAAGCCTCTCCTTATGTCTGTTGAAGACGTTTTCTCCATCACAGGTCGTGGCACAGTAGCAACTGGCCGTATCGAGCGTGGTGTTGTGAAGGTTGGCGAAGAAATCGAAATCGTCGGTATGGGCGACACTCAGAAGACAACTGTTACTGGTGTTGAAATGTTCCGTAAGCAACTCGATCAAGGTATGGCCGGCGACAATGTTGGTATCCTTCTTCGTGGTATCGACAAGGACGCTATCGAGCGTGGCCAAGTGATCGCTAAGCCTGGTTCGATCACTCCTCACACGACTGCGAAGGCTGAGCTTTACGTCCTTTCTAAGGATGAAGGTGGTCGTCACACTCCTTTCTTCGATGGCTATCGTCCGCAGTTCTTCTTCGGCACAGCTGACGTCACTGGTATCATCAAATGCCCAGAGGGTGTTGAGATGGTTATGCCTGGCGATAACCTTACTGTCGAAATCGAACTCGGCAAGAAGATCGCTATGGAAGCCGGACAGCGTTTCGCTATCCGCGAAGGTGGTCGCACCATTGGTGCTGGCCGTATCGCTGAAGTGATCAAGTAGATCGCTTCGCTTTTAAAGTTCCAGTTTTTGCCGAGGGCTCTGCATGGGCCCTCGGCTTCACTGTTATTTTGTAGAATACAGACAGACATATTACAGGAGAGTAGTTCAATTGGTAGAGCAACGGTCTCCAAAACCGTAAGTTGTGGGTTCGAGTCCCTCCTCTCCTGCCATTTTTAATTTCATGAAAAATCCATTCACAAGCATCCGTCTCTTCTATAAGGAGACTTTGACAGAGCTGAAGAAGGCCTCGTGGCCTTCCAAAATCGAGCTGCGCGATTCGACCTTTGTCGTGTTGATTGCCACTGTCATTCTTGGATCTTACGTCGCACTGATCGACTTCTCGCTCATGAATGGTGTCGAATTGCTCACCTCTTGGGTGCGCTAAGCTGGAGCCCACGAGCGCTCGCTTCGACTCACACTTTAAGTTACTCTGCCGTCCGCGGCTTCATCTTCCCGTCTTAGACTCTATAATGTCAGATTCCTCTTCTATCACAGGCCCTCGCTGGTATGCCGTTCAGACGCTTTCTAATCAAGAGGGCAAGGCTAAGAAATATCTCGATAAGTTCATCGCTGTTGAAGAGATGGAGGAGTACGTGTTTGACGTGCTGATGCCTACCGAAACTGTAACAGAGGTTAAAAGCGGTAAGAAAACCACCAAGACTCGTAAGTTTTATCCTGGTTACATTTTCGTCAACATGCGCCTCTACGATGACGATGGCAAATTGTTGCAAAAGCCTTGGTATTTTGTGCGCGAGGGGCACGGTGTCATTAATTTTGTCGGAGGCGACCATCCGACGCCGTTGAAGAAGAGCGAAATTGATCGCATCCTCAGCCAGGTGGAAGATGCCGAAGGTAAAGAAAAGCCGAAGATCGAATACGATATCGGTGAAATGGTCAAAGTTAACGACGGTCCGTTTGCGAACCTCGTTGGCAAAATTGAGGAAATCGACCCAGACCGGGGCAAACTTAAGGTTTCCGTATCTATTTTCGGGCGTTTCACGCCTGTTGAACTTGAATACTGGCAAGTCCAGAGAACAGAAGAAAGCTAATCCGACATGTCTAAGAAAATCACAGGACAAATCCGTCTCCAACTGCCAGCAGGCGCCGCAAATCCAGCCCCTCCCGTTGGACCCGCTCTTGGTGCTCAAGGTGTTAACATCATGGGGTTCTGTAAGGAATTCAATGCCAAGACTAAGGATCAAGCGGGCATGATTTTGCCTTGCGTGATTACTGTCTACGCAGACCGTTCTTTCAGCTTCATCCTCAAATCGCCCCCTGCTGCAGTTCTTTTAAAGAAGGCTGCGGGCATCGCAAAAGGATCTGGTGTGCCTAATAAAGATAAGGTCGGCCAAGTCACTCGTGCACAAGTGCTCGAAATCTGCGAAATCAAGAAGGCTGACCTGAACGCTAAGGACGAAGAAGCTGCTTTCAGCATCATCGCTGGCACAGCTCGCTCCATGGGGCTTGAAGTCGTCGGATAAGTCCGGGAAACAATTTACGCGATCACCGCGCTGGTGATCGGTTTAACCACAAAAGAGATATAACAATGGCAACCCAGCAAATTAAGGGAAGCAAACGCTATCGTAGTGCAGTCGAAATGGCTGACCTTACGAAGACTTACTCGGTCGAAGAAGCGTCTGCGTTACTAAACAAACTACCTAAGGCGAAGTTCGACGAAACTGTCGAAATTTACGCCCACCTCGCGGTCGATCCTCGCAAGAGTGATCAGATGGTTCGCGGCACTCTCCAGCTTCCTCACGGTAGCGGTAAGACTGTGCGTGTGATCGTCTTCACCGAAAACCCCGAAGAAGCTCTCGCGGCTGGCGCTGACGAAGCAGGTCTCGATGAATTGATCGAGAAAGTTACCGGTGGTTGGATCGATTTCGATGTCGCAATTTCTACTACCAGTGCGATGAAAAGCGTCCGTAAGGTTGCTCGCGTGCTGGGTCCCCGCGGCCTCATGCCCAATCCTAAGTCTGGCACAGTGACCGATGATATTGCTGAAGGTATTAAGCAAGTCAAAGCGGGTCGTGTCGAATTTAAGATGGACAAGACTGCGAATGTCGCCGTCGTCGTTGGCAAGCGTTCCTTCACTCCTGAGCAAATCGCTGAAAATGCGGATGCCGCAGTCAAGGCACTGATCGAAGCTCGTCCGAAAGCAACTTCAGGCAAATACATTAAGAGCCTTGCTTTGAGCTCTACAATGAGCCCCGGACTTGCTGTCGACGTTGCTGAATACAACAAAGCTTAAGGAGGGACACATAACATGAGACCAGAAAAACAATATCTCGTTGAAGAGGTGAGTAATCACCTCAACAAGTCCGATTACGTATATCTTACGAACTACGAACGCATCACTGTTGATGAAATCGCTGAACTTCGCGCTCAGCTTTCTGAGTTCGATGCAGAGTTTCACGTCATCAAGAACAGTATTTTCGGTGTTGCTGCAGGCACAGGATCTTCCTGATCTAGGTGAATACTTGAATGGACAGACCGCGATCGTCGTTGGTGGTGATAATCCATCCGGTGTTGCGAAAATTATCGGTGAGTTCTTCAAGAAGAAGGACAAAGTCGAAATGAAGGCTGGTATCCTGAATGAGCGTGCGCTCACGAAGGAAGAGATCGAAGCCCTCGCAAAACTACCAGGTTTGGAAGTGCTTCGTGCGCAGCTTCTCGGCCTGCTCACTCAGCCTGCGACTGGATTCGTCCGCGTCATCAACGCTGTGCCACAGGGCCTCGTCAACGTCTTGCAAGCCAAGGTTCGCAAAGAAAACGGCGAGTAATCGTAATCAACAAATTTTTAGGCCGTCACTCTATTTTGGAGTGGCGGCCTAATTCACAAAAACAACCATATAAAAATAAGGTTAGAGGGATTCTCCCTTTAAATACTCCGACTCTCGGGGTGCTAACCATTGAAAGGTAAAACATCATGGCAGATATCACTAAAGAACAAGTCGTCGAATGGCTCTCCGCACAAACAGTGCTCGAAGTTGCTGATCTCGTTAAAGAACTCGAAGAGAAGTGGGGCGTAAGCGCTGCAGCTCCTGTAGCTGTTGCTGCAGCTGGACCTGCTGCTGCTGCGGAAGCTGTAGAAGAAAAAGACGAATTTGACGTCATCTTCAAGGCTGCTGGCTCTAACAAGATCGCTTCGATTAAGGAAGTTCGCGCTATCACAGGTCTTGGCCTGAAGGAAGCTAAGGACCTCGTCGAAGGTGCACCTAAGCCAATCAAGGAAGGTTGCACAAAGGACGAAGCTGAAGAGATCAAGAAGAAGCTCGAAGCTGCCGGCGCTGAAGTCGAATTGAAGTAATCACGGGAATTCCGAATTATATTCAATAGTTACAAAAATTTCACAGTTAGGTGGGCTCACCCAAATCGGGTGAGTCGCGCCTAGCTGTTTTTTGCTTTTCCGCTGAGTCTCACTCAGCAACCTCTCAGAACACACTCATTATACACCGTCACTCGGGACATCCATTATGTCAAAGCGCTTAAATTTCGGTCAACTCAAGGAAGTTATCCAGCCACCCAATCTGATTGAAAATCAGGTCGATTCCTACAAGGAATTCTTACAAATGGACTCGGCTCCCAGCCAACGGAAGACCGTCGGCCTCGAAGCTGTTTTCTCAGAAGTCTTCCCGATCGAAAGTTACGACAGCCGCTGCCATCTTGAATATGTCAGCTACAGCGTCACACCGCCTCGTGAAACAGAGATCGAGGCCATCCGCGAAGGCGTCACTTATTCTGTATCGCTTTATGTGAAGCTTCGCCTGCGGGAAGAAGACCACATCAAAGACGAAGAAATTTACATGGGGGAGCTACCCCTGGTGTCCGAGCGCGGCTCGTTCATCATTAATGGCGCCGAGCGCGTGATTGTTAGCCAACTTCACCGTTCGCCTGGTATCGCTTTTGAAGAAAGCGTACACACTTCCGGCAAGATCCTTCACGCCTTCCGTATCATTCCTGACCGCGGCACATGGCTTGAAGTCCAGTTCGACCAGAACGACCTCCTTTACGTTTACCTCGACCGCCGTCGCCGTCGTCGTAAATTCCTCCTCACCACATTGCTCCGTGCCATGGGCTACGGTTCCGATGCGGACATCCTGAACCTCTTTTACGAGATGGATGAGATCGCGGTCGCCGATGCCTTGAAGCTCGACTCCGTGTCCAACCTGGTTCTTACAGAAGATATCGTCGACGCAGACAAGGGCATCGTGTTGGCACGTGCCTTTGAGCCTCTGACTAAGACTATCGTTCGCTCTTTCGAGAAGGCTGGTCTGCAAAAAGTCGTCGCGATCGATACTACGGTCGACGACGGTGCGATCATCCGCTGCCTTAAGAAGGATCCGACTCAAAATGAAGAAGAAGCGCTCAAGGATATCTACAAGCGCCTACGCCCTGGTGAGCCACCCACAACGGCCAATGCCAAGGCATTGCTGAAGCGTCTTTTCCAAGATCCACGTCGCTATGACCTCGGTCGAGTCGGTCGCTACAAGCTCAACCAAAAGTTGAAGATGGATACCGATCTTGAGTTCCGTATCATCGGAGCTGAAGATGTGGTTGAAGCGACTAAATACCTGACCCGCCTCAAGCGTGGAGATGGCACACTGGACGATATCGACCACTTGGGTAGCCGTCGTGTACGCACCGTAGGTGAGTTGCTGGCAAATCAATGCCGTGTCGGTCTTGCCCGCACAGAGCGTCTGGTTAAAGAGCGCATGACCCTTTACGATCAAAGCGTCGATTCGATCAGCCCGCAAAAGCTGATCAACCCGAAGGCGCTGAGCACTGTGATCCGCGATTTCTTCGCCCGCAGTCAGCTATCTCAGTTCATGGACCAAATTAATCCATTGGCCGAACTGACTCACAAACGTCGTCTCTCTGCACTCGGACCCGGTGGTCTGAATCGTGAGCGTGCTGGTTTCGAAGTTCGCGACGTTCACCCATCACACTACGGTCGTATCTGCCCGATTGAGACTCCTGAAGGTCCCAACATCGGTCTGATTAACTCCTTGTCACTCTACTCGCGTATCAACGAGTTTGGTTTCATCGAGACACCCTATCGTAAGGTGGTGAATGGCAAAGTGCTCGACGATGTTGAGTACCTGAACGCTGACCAAGAAGAACCTTACATGATTGCTCAGGCCAACTCCGAGTTGGATGAAGAGGGCAATCTTGTCGGTCGCGTGACTTGCCGTAACCAAGACGAGGTGCTGGAACTCACTCCAGAAGAAGTGCATTACATGGACGTCTCGCCCAAGCAGCTGATCTCTGTTGCTGCTGGCTTGATTCCATTCCTTGAGCACGATGATGCCAATCGCGCGCTCATGGGCTCGAATATGCAACGTCAAGGTGTGCCTCTACTTCAGTCCGAGTCTCCATTTGTGGGCACGGGCATTGAAGAACGTGTTGCGATCGACTCGAAGACAGTTGAAGTCGCCGATATCGATGGCATCATTGCACAAGTCGATGCCAACCGCATCGTACTGACTGCTGATGGCGAATTGCCCACGAAGCCGAAGGATTTTAAAACAGATCCGAAGAAGGGGATTTACATCTACGATTTGCGTAAGTTCATGCGTTCCAATGCGGGCACATGCTTCAATCAAAAGCCAATCGTCTCGCGCGGTCAGCCAGTGAAGAAAGGCGACATCCTTGCAGATGGCGCGTCGACTCAAGATGGTGAACTCGCGATTGGTCGTAACATCCTGGTGGCTTTCATGCCTTGGAACGGTTACAACTTCGAGGATGCGATCCTGATCTCTGAGAAGATCGTTAAAGATGATATTTTCACTTCGATCCACGTGGATGAGTTCGAAGTCACTGCACGTGACACCAAGCTTGGACCGGAAGAAATCACTCGCGATATTCCAAACGTCGGTGAAGAAGCACTTAAGGATCTGAACCACGACGGTGTCATCCGCGTCGGGGCAGAGGTCAAGCCTGGCGACATCCTCGTCGGTAAGATCACTCCTAAGTCTGAAACAGAGCTCGCTCCGGAAGAAAAATTGCTACGTGCGATTTTCGGTGAAAAGGCTGCCGACGTTAAGGACACCTCTTTGGTCGTTCCTTCGGGCGTGCGCGGTATCATCATGGACGTCAAAGTCTCGGCCCGCGTCGATGGGGAGCCCGAGCAAATGTCTGCTTCCGATCGTCGCCGCCAGGTGAAGAAGATCAACGAAGAATACCGCTCACAAAGCGATAAGCTGCGCGAAGATCTGACCGAAGCACTTTCTAACATTTTGCTGGGTGAAAAGATTCCCCTCGATGTGAAGAACGGTGAATCCGGCGAAATCATTATTCCTGCGAATCGCAAGATCACTAAGACCTTGCTTCGTCGCTTGGCTGCCGTCTCCAAAGATATCGAGATCGATCCTTCACCGGTTAAGATCAAGATCATGGAGATCGTCAGCAACTACCAAGGTAAGTTCGACGAGCTCGATTACGATCGTGAGCGCAAAATCGAGGGCGTGGAGTCCGGCGAAGATGCGGATCAAGGTGTCGTCAAGAGCGTGAAAGTCTACATCGCTAAAAAGCGTAAGATGCAAGTCGGCGATAAGATGGCCGGTCGTCACGGTAATAAGGGTGTGGTCGCCAAAGTGGTGCCTGAAGAGGATATGCCACACCTTCCCGATGGCACTCCGATCGAGATCTGCTTGAATCCACTGGGGGTTCCTTCTCGTATGAACGTGGGACAGGTCTTGGAGACACACCTCGGTTGGGCATGTAAGAAGCTCGGCATCAAGGTGGCGACTCCTGTGTTCGACGGTATCTCTGAAGCTAAGGTACGTCAGTATCTTGAAGAAGCTGGGCTGCCCTCCACAGGTAAGAGCATTCTTTACGACGGTCAGACAGGTGAAGCACTTCACCAAGAGGTCGTTGTGGGCTACATGTATATGTTGAAGCTCAATCACTTGGTGGCTTCTAAGATTCACGCTCGTGCCGTTGGTCCTTACTCGCTCATCACTCAGCAACCGCTCGGTGGTAAGGCGCAGTATGGTGGACAACGTTTCGGGGAGATGGAAGTTTGGGCACTTGAAGCGTATGGCGCTGCTTATACGCTGCAGGAGCTGCTCACCGTCAAGTCCGACGATGTTGCAGGCCGCACACGCATCTACGAATCGCTCGTTAAGGGTGACAACAGTCTACAAGCGGGAACGCCTCAGTCGTTCAACGTTTTGATGAAGGAAATCCAAAGTCTCTGTCTCGATGTTCGACTCGGCACCGAAGGGAAGTTCGAGCTCGACACCGCGATCGACGTCTAAGGGCGCCATCATCGTTTTTTCCGCAACATTTCAAAAAAGGTTTACTAAATGAGCAACGAAGTAGCACGCGACGTCCTAGGCTATGAAGCCACCAAATCATTCGACCGTGTCGGCATTACAGTCGCCGCCCCCGAGGCCATTCGCGAATGGTCCCGTGGTGAGGTGAAAAATCCCGAAACGATTAACTATCGCACATTCAAACCGGAGCCAGGCGGTCTTTTCTGCCAACGTATCTTCGGTCCTGTGCGCGACTACGAGTGCGCCTGTGGTAAATACAAGCGTATCAAATACAAGGGTGTGATCTGCGACCGCTGCGGTGTTGAAGTGACTGTCTCCCGCGTCCGCCGTGACCGCATGGGACACATCGAACTCGCCGTTCCAGTCTCTCACATCTGGTTCTTGAAGAGCATGCCGAGCCGTCTTGGCTTACTGCTCGATATCACTGCACGTAATCTTGAGCGTGTCATCTACTACGAGAACTATCTCGTGATCGATCCAGGTAAGACACCACTTGAGGAGCGTCAACTTCTGACGGACCGCGAGTATCTCCAAGCCCAAGAAGAGTATGGCGAAGATTCTTTCGTCGCCCGCATGGGGGCGGAAGCAGTGCGCGACGCACTCGCACTAGTTGACCTTGAGTCTACAGTGACAGAGTTGCACGAGCAAATGCACGCCACTCGCTCGAAGCAAATTAAGAAGAAGATCTCCAAGCGTCTCAAGACGATCCAAGGCTTCATGGAATCGGGCACACGTCCAGAGTGGATGGTCCTTGAAGTGCTTCCAGTCATTCCACCGGACCTTCGCCCATTGGTGCCGCTTGAAGGTGGCCGCTTCGCGACCTCCGATTTGAACGACCTCTATCGTCGTGTCATTAACCGTAACAACCGTCTCAAGAACCTGTTGTCTCTCAAGACTCCAGACGTGATCATCCACAATGAGAAGCGCATGCTGCAAGAAGCTGTGGATGCGCTCTTCGATAATGGTCGTCACGGGCGCGCTGTCACGGGTGCTGGTAACCGTCCACTCAAGTCACTCTCTGATATGCTCAAGGGCAAGCAGGGCCGCTTCCGTCAGAATTTGCTGGGTAAGCGCGTCGACTACTCCGGTCGTTCCGTGATTGTTTCGGGTCCATCACTGAAGCTGAATCAGTGTGGTCTGCCTAAGAAAATGGCACTCGTTCTTTTTGAGCCATTCATTATCCGCCGCCTCAAAGAGCTCGGCTTCGTGCACACCGTTCGTGGCGCACGTAAGATGATTGAAAAGCAGTCGCCCGAAGTTTGGGACATTCTTGAAGAAGTCACTGCAGGTCACCCGGTTCTCTTGAATCGTGCGCCTACATTGCACCGCCTCTCCATTCAGGCCTTCGAGCCTGTGTTGATTGAAGGTGATGCGATCCGTGTGCACCCACTCGTCTGCACCGCTTACAATGCTGACTTCGATGGTGACCAAATGGCGGTTCACGTGCCTCTCTCACTGGAATCAGTGTTGGAAGCCAAGACCCTCATGATGGCGACTCACAATATCTTCTCACCATCTTCTGGTAAGCCGATTTTGACTCCGTCGCAGGACATCGTTCTGGGCTCTTACTTCCTTACCTTGGACCCACCGGTCAAGCCCAAGGAAGGCGTGCGTCTACCTATGGTCGTCAATGCCGACGAGTTAGACACAGCCGTTGCAGATGGTGCGCTCGACGTTCACGATTGGATCAACTATATCAATCCTGACTTCGAAAAAGAAGGCACTGTCTTCGGACGCGCAGATAAGAAGATCATCCGCACCACTGTGGGCCGTGTGATTTTCAATACCATCTGGCCCGACGAGCTTGGTTTCGTAAACTTCCCAGTGCCCAAAGGCAAATTGGGTGATATCATTCTTCAGACCTACAAGACTGTTGGCCGTGAGCGCACCGTCATCACACTTGACCGTCTCAAGGATACAGGCTTCAAAATCGCGACGCGTGCTGGTGTTTCCATCGGTATCGACGACATGATCATTCCACCAGCCAAGCCTGCCATCGTGAAGGCTTCGCGTAAGAAGATCGACGAAGTTGAAGGTCAGTATAAGAAGGGTATCATCACCGAAGGGGAGCGTTACAACAAGATCATCGACATCTGGACTGGTTGCACCGACGACATCGCCAAGGCGGTATTCGAAGAGCTCAAGTCCAATGGTGGCAAGGAGTCTGTGAATCCCGTTTACTTGATGATGGATTCCGGTGCTCGTGGTAATAAGCAACAGGTTCGTCAGCTTTGCGGAACTCGTGGTTTGATGGCCAAGCCTTCCGGTGAAATTATCGAACGTCCGATTCTTTCCTCATTCCGTGAAGGTCTTTCCGTTCTCGAGTATTTCATCTCGACGCACGGTGCTCGTAAGGGTCTTGCCGATACCGCGCTGAAGACTGCGGATGCTGGTTACCTTACCCGTAAGCTCTGTGACGTGGCTATGGACTGCATCATCGAAGACTTCGACGATGGCAACCGTGACGGTGTCTGGAAATATGCGATCTACGAAGGTGACGACGAAATCGTATCTCTCTACGACCGTATCGTCGGTCGTTGCTCTTCCAACGATATCAAGAATCCACTCAATCCAGACGAGTTCCTCGTTAAGAATGGTGAATTGATTACAGAGGAAGCAGCGCGTAAGATCGAAGACGTCGGTGTGGAGCGCGTGAAGGTTCTTTCTGCACTCACCACACGTAAGAAGGTCGGCATCACTGCTCTTGAATACGGTATAAATCCCGCTTACTCGGCTATGGTCGAGCGTGGTTCATCCGTTGGTATCATCGCTGCCCAGTCGATTGGTGAGCCTGGCACTCAGCTGACCATGCGTACTTTCCACATCGGTGGTATTGCGTCGGGTGTGCTTAAGAATCCAGAGATCAAGATCCGCACAGGTGGTAAGGTCGTCTATAAGGGCCTCCGTATCGTTCAGACTGCAGATGGTGCGAACATCGTTCTTAATAAGACCGGTTCCGTGCAAATCCTCGACGAAGACGATCGCGAAATCGAAACCTACAAGATCGTGGTGGGCTCCGTTCTGACTAAGGGCGACGGCGATACTATTGAGAAGGGCGAAATCCTCTCCATGTGGGATCCGCACAACATTCCAATTCTCTCCGAGAAGGCAGGTCGTATCAGCTTTACTGATATGATCCCCGGTGTGACAATTAAGCGCGAGCTCGATGAGTCCACTGGTCGTATCGCCACTGTGGTGATCGAGCACAAGGAAGACTTGAACCCTGCGGTCAACATCGTCGACGACTCCGGTAAGACCATTGCTACTTATGCAATTCCTACGGGAGCACAGGTTGCTGTGAATGACGACGACGAAATCGCTCCCGGCACCATGCTTGCCAAGACACCACGTCAAGCGTCCAAGACACAAGACATTACCGGTGGTCTGCCACGTGTTGCTGAGCTCTTCGAAGCACGTCGTCCTAAGGACGCAGCGGAGATGGCGAAGATCGATGGTATTGTTTCACTCGACGGCACTGTTCGTGGCAAGAAGAAGCTGCTTGTTACCGATCCAGAGACTGGTGACGAAGAAGCACACCTCATTCCGCATGGTAAGCACCTCGTCGTTCAAGTCGGTGACTTGGTCCAAAAGGGCCAGAACCTGACTGAAGGTGGTGCGGATCCGCACGAGATCCTCGAAATTCTCGGGCCATCCGCGGTGCAGGACTATCTCATCTCCGAGATTCAAAAGGTCTACCGTCTGCAAGGTGTGGAAATTAACGACAAGCACATTGAGGTCATCATCTCGCAAATGCTTAAGAAGGTCCGTATCACCGATCCAGGTGACTCCACTTCTTCTGGGGCGAGCAAGTGGACCGCTTTACGTTCATGTCTGCCAATGACCACATCGAAGAAGCCGGTGGTATGCCTGCTGAAGGTGAGCCAGTGCTGCTTGGTATTACCAAGGCATCGCTTGAAACCGAATCCTTCATCTCTGCGGCATCCTTCCAGGAAACCACACGTGTGCTCACCGACGCCTCTACATTGGGTAAGGTCGACATGCTTAAGGGCTTCAAGGAAAACGTCATCATGGGTCACTTGATTCCTGCCGGCACAGGTCTGCCAGCCTACCGCAACTTGAAGATCGACACGCTTGGCGCTGGAATGGAGCAACTCAGCCCCGAAGAGGCCGCTGAACGTATCGAAGGTGTGGCCTTGCCAACACCTGAGTTCAATGCAGAAGGCACTCCTGAGGTCGCCGAGTCAGTCGTTCCCGAAGCGGATGCGATTGAATCCGACGTCGAAACCACGGAGACACCGGACGCTGAAGCCAGCTAAGCTTACGCAACGATAAATCATTTACAAAGAGCCGCCCTGTAAGGGGCGGCTCTTTTGCGTTTAGCCCCACGCAGCAAAGGTTGGAGTTCCGTCTTTAGACGGCCGCGTTGTATCGGTGCGTACTCTTTCTAGAATGAACGAATCCATGTGATCAAGTCTTCGATGCCATCGAACGCTTCACGTTTTGCGGCGTGTTCAACGCTCCAGCGCCCTGAGCCCACTGTGATCGCAAAACTGGCAGTGTCGTGTTCGCTTGCGATGCCGAAGCCGAGTCGTTCCAATGCGCGCTGTGTCCATATCCGTTCCAGTCCTTCGCCGTCGAGCTTCACTTTGAGGCAGGCGACCGGGTGTGTGCGAAAGCTACCCGCGGCGGCGTCCCAGTCGAGCTTGTCATTGGCAAAGACTTCTGCAAATTGCCCATTCAGCGCGAGCGCCTCTGGGGCTCCCTGAATCAATTGCCCCGTTGGCGTCATCAGCCACAGGCGATCGGCAAAGCGGAGCGCTAAATCCAAGTCGTGGGTCGAGAGCAGTAGGGCCAGGTTTTCTCGCTGGGCTAGATTGCGCAGTATCGACATTAGCTCCACACGACGTGGCAAGTCTAGAAATGCAGTCGGCTCGTCCAGTAGCATCAGCTTGGCTTCTTGCGCCAAGGCACGTGCGATGGATACTTTTTGCCGCTCACCGTCGCTCAATTCGGCGACTTGTCGATGGCGTAAGGCCATGGCACCCACGGCCTCAAGGGCCCATTCGATCCGTTCGTGATCCTGTGCTGTGAGTCCACCAAACCAACCGGAGTAGGGGTGTCGCCCCAATGAGACCAACGAGTAAACATCCATCATGCCAGTGTGCATCGTCTCTGTGAGTACCACACTGACGGCACGCGCACGCTCGCGAGGCGCGATGCTATTTATCGGCTGCCCCGACAGTTTCAGTTCGCCCGCCAAAGGAGGCTGCATGCCTGCCAGCGTACGTATCAATGTTGATTTGCCCGCACCGTTGGGGCCGAGCAGGCAGACGAATTCGCCCCCATTTAAAGCGCATTCGAGTGCTGGAGCGATCATCGTGCTTTCGCTGCCATGATGGTAGCCGATGCATAATTTATTCGCGGTGAGTTGTGCGTCGCTTGCCATCTTAAAACAGTCGCTTCAATTTACGTTGTTTGACCAGTGCTGCAATAATGACGGGGGCGCCCACCAGCGCAGTAATGGCATTCAGCGGCAGCACTAAGTCTAAGCCGGGGCCACGAGACACAAAGTCCGCAGAGACAGAAAGTAGGGCGCCCACTAAGATTGAAGCCGGAATGAGCACACGGTGCTGACTCGTTTGAAAAAGGTAACGGCTTAAATGAGGCGCTGCGATGCCGAGAAAGCCAATTGGTCCGCAAAATCCCGTCACCGTGCCTGCGAGTAGCGACGCGCCCAGTAGCACGAAGAAGCGCACTTGTTTCGCGCGCGTGCCCACACTTTCCGCATAGTGTTCGCCCAGTAGTAGCGCATCCAGCGGTTTCATGAAGAGCGCGCTTAAGCCAATGCCGGCTAAAATCGCTGGCGCGAAAAACTTCATTTGTGGCCAACTCACATTGCCGTAGTCGCCAAAAGACCAGTTGATAAAAGACTGTAAGCGTTCGGCCATGCTGAAGAACATCAAGATGCTCACCAGTGCGCCAATGGTGTAGCTAATCATGAGTCCAATGATCAGCACCGACATAATGTCCACGCGTCGCGACAACAGCAGCACGACAAAGAGTGTCGCCGCAGCGCCTCCACTGGAGGCGAGGATCAAAAGCACCTGCCCCGAGCTCTCTAAGCCATCCGTCAAAGTTAAGCCAACGGGACCTATGATTAGCAGCACGACGGCGACGCCTAGACTCGCGCCAGAGTTGACACCCAACACAAAGGGATCTGCCAGCGGATTGCGAAAGACCGTCTGCATCAGCAGTCCAGCTGTGCCCAAGGCCGCACCTGCGAGTAGCGCGGTCATCACTTGCGGCAGTCGAAAGTCCACTATGATCTGCCGATGTATCGCGTTGACGCTCTCGTTGCCGAGCAAGGCCTGTAATACCTCGCCCAAAGAGAAGTTCGCACTGCCCAAGCAAATGCTGAGAGCCGACACAATCAATAAGCCTAGCCCGATGATAAGAAAGAGCCAGACGCCACGTTTAGAGGTTCTGTTGCTTGCAGTTGTCACAAAATAATCAAACTATGCTGTGAGCATTAACCTTCGATATCTGGGATGCCTTCTAACTCCAGTATGAATTTGGGAATCTGCTGCGGCACAATACCCCAAATGACTGCCTCTTCGACATGATCGTAAGTTATGAGCTAAAATATTTCTGAAACCAATAATTGCAGGCCAATCTGAAATGGCTGAAAGATCTTCCGGAGCTGTTCTTTTGACTTGGTTCAGTGCCTCACCAATTATTTCAAATTTTCTTTCTTCCGCTGAAGAGAGCAAATCATTCGAACAATAATCGTCAAAGCTGTGTTTGGAGCAAAAAGTTTGAATCGCCCGTGATGCGATGAGTGCATCGTAGAAATAGGTCAGTGATGTCTCATTCATGAATTACGGTCAGATCTCGCTCAATTGAACGTTTCAGATGCGGGTTACGTATCATGCGAGGTGTCATTAATTGAACGGGGCGCTTAAATCGTTTTTGTGCTTCCTCGATAAAACCTAGGTATCTGTCGGGCATGGTGGCAGGCGAGGGGGCAGCAAATTCCGCTAAGAAATCTATATCACTGCGACTCGTTTCTTCCCCGCGTGCAATCGATCCGAACACACATAAACGACTAATTCCAAACTGCTTGCACAGGTCGTGGGCGTTGGCTCTAAAGCGGTCGTCAATCAACATAATGCTTTAGCTTACAGAGAAGCCCCGGTGCTGCAATCAAACTATTTAGCGGCTAGCCGTATATTTAGAGCATCTTGATTTTCCTTCTTTGCGGGGTAGCGCAAAGCATGGCGAATGACCCAACGGCGGTTCTTTGCGCGTGCCCGATCGCTCATGGCAGCGCTCTCTGCGAGCCAGCGTCTGCAGGTTTCTAATACCAGTTCCAGGTGGTCTTTTGCAATATCGCCCAAGTGGTTCGCCACGGAGCGCCGCACATAGAGCTCAGGGTCATCTTTCAGCTGTTCCAGCAGTGGCAAACTGAGTGTTGGTTCGACTTGTATATTCTTCAGTCGCATTGCCCAAGGTAGACGTGAGCGAGTGCCTTCGCTGACGAGGCGTCGCACATGTGGGTTTGGATCTTGGCACCATGTCTCCAATGCTTGGAGACAGTCCGTCTCATGCTCAATGATGAAAGGGCGAATGCTAAACTCCGCCGTGTAGCGTTGGGTGAGCTCGTAGTTGGCGCGCATCCCGCTTTCGAAGTCGGCAACTGCGTAGCGGCCGATCCACTCGGAGTGCGGCATGTAGAAGAAGGGGGCCAAGCCGTAGTCTTGGGTGACTTCCAATTTCGGGCCGAAGGATTGGATGACGATTTCACAGGCTTGGCCAACGTCCTTGGGCAACTGTTGATTCAGCGCCGTCGCGATGTGGCGCGCGCGGTCTTTGAGTTCCAGGGCTGCAAGTCCGTGGCTGGCAGTCTGAGTAAAAGCTTTGACGTCGAAACTGGCATCCACGGCAGCAAAGGACTCGGCGATTAAGTCGACCAGTTTGGCGTCGATTAACTGCTTGAGCGGCACCCCCGTCAGAATGGTGTGGGGCGCGAGGAATCTTTCGGATGGGTGCATTGTTTGCTGAATGTAGTGCCGGAAAAGAAAGGAAGCGATTAGTTGCAGATGATCGTGTGTTTCGACAGATGGAATCGAGACAGATTGAACGTTCAAGGTCCAGCCGTGATTAGGACCCGGCGACTGCTGACGTGACTGGCGTCACATCGCTACTGGAGACTATGAACCAGCGAACTTGCGCTAGCAAGGTCTTGGGAACGTCGAACGTTCAACGTCCAACATCGAATGTTGAATGGCCTACTGTTGTAGGGTGCGACTCACGAGAATCGGTTCGTAGCGAACTTGCGCTAGCAAGGTCCAGCTGCGCTTGGGGCTTGTGGACTGTTGACGTGACTGGCGTCACATGGCTAGAGCAATCTTCAGAAGTTAGCTGAGATATCAACGAATGATTTTTCGTTTAAATGTAGTCGCTTAAGGTCTTGTTGAGATCTGTCATGCGCACTGATTTAGCGATGATTCATTGATGCGTATCTGTCGCTGAATCATTGACTGTGGTTCGCAGTGGGGTGAAGCGCTTGATCCAATTCGAATCTATTGTTGTGAGTTTGTCGCGTTTGAAACTTCTCTTTGGGATTTAGTCGTTTGCAGTTCTCAAGCCATTAAGCGTATAGGATGTTCGCACTTTACCATTTTTGAACAACACAGTCGTTTTTACTAAATCAGCAATACAATGCTCCTCTGTGTAATTCTTCAACAACTCAACTGCTTGTTCTTTAGACAGGTTGTCATCCAGCTTTCCGGAAATTTTGTGGCCTGCGTCGTTTACAAAATCAAAGCGCCATGACTCAAGTAATAGCCCCTTAAATACGCCTCGTTCTTGAATCACAGTTTCACTTGTCTGGGTGGAATTAACGCGGTCATAGGCGTCGGAGGCTTCGACTGGATTTAAGGTGCAGCGGTAGTCGCCAGACTCCATGCGTAAGCCCGCATGTCCTTCTGATACTACTTTGAGGAATTCTCGTAGGCTTTGAATGACTCTTGGCGCGGTGTCATCAAGCTCTGCTGCAAAGTCTTCATCGCTACGGCCGGCGGATTCGACTAAGCGAGTGACGTGCGCGAGTGTGTCAGCGAGCTGGTCTTCTTCAAAGAGTTCCTCGTTGTTTGCTTTGGAAAGTTCTAGTCCAAAAGAGCCGCGCGGTAATCCTGTCAGGATGAGGCGCGATTCTTCTTCCCCCGTGCGTCGTCCACGACTGCCCAATGCGCCATGCCAACGTTGTGCATGTTCGCTCATGACCATATTTTGGAATGGAGCTAGAATACGACCTGCGAAGCTTGCATCGATGCCAGTCGAACCAACCACTGGCTCGCCTGAGAAAAAGAGAACGGTGCGCGGCTCTTTGTTGCCGACGGGGAGCTGTTGCAGCATTTCATTCAATTCCTCTTTGCGCTGAGAGAGTCCTAGGGCCATGACGGGGTGCTCGCCTGTGAGTTCAATCAGACGCTCTGTCTCAAGTAGCTGAGTCTTAATGAAATCTCTGGTTCGTCGTGTCGTCATAGCACAATGTTCTCTAAATGGGCTTTCGCTTCACTATCCTCTGCAGGAGTATTTAAGTCAATCTTGAGCATGCCCTTCCAGACGCCGTCTCGGTTGTGCGTGAAGAGTTGTAGCCAGTAGCGAATCTGTTCGACTGTGAGCTGAGGCGAGTGACCCGCATCGATGGCGTAGTGGTCCAGTTTGAAGCGAGCTTTTACTGCAGTATTATCGCCCAAGTAAATCGTGAGTATAATGGGAATCTCACACGGAGGCACAAAGGCACGGAGCTTAGGTTCGGCAGGATCCTACGAGTCAGCTTTCTGAGTATGTTCTCTTTTTTGGTGGCTCTCGTCGCTTTGGTTTTAATCGTCGAGTGGTTTAAGTTCTATGATCTCAGCTGTCTTGCTAAATATTTCAATGAGGGAAAGCACTGCAGTTTGCAGCTTGATTGCAGATAGCGTGGTTAGCCCGCCTTTGTTTAGAATTTCGTTGAACGCATAGTTGAGCAGTGGTTTCTCTTTTGACTCCTTGAACTTACGTTCGATTGCTTGGTTCTTCTCGCCAGGGGGTGTCTCGATTAAATGTGCCATGAAAATCGAAGTGCTTTTGTGGACAGTGAGGATTGTCGCACGGGCCGGGAGTAGGCGGCCGTGGCCTTCACGTTCGTATCCGAGAACTAGCAGTAAGGTGAATTCTAGGAGCGCTTCGCTGTCGCTTGCTTCCATATGCTCTTGAAATGTGAGTATATACTTGAAGATCTCTGATTTCGTTTGAGCGTAGTAATTCAGTATAGCGGTCCGCTCGTTGAGCGGGATGTCCGGCATTGCTCTGAGTTGAGCAGTGAGGGTTTCTGAGCGCATGGAGTGTGTTATCCTTCAGTCGAAAACGCTTCTTTGAGCACGGCTTGCAGGAGATCGGCGGCGTGGGTGCGGGAGTGCTCGATCTCAGCTTCCAGTGCTTTGCAGTTCGTCATCAGTGCCTCAACCCGTTCGACGATGGCGGCTTGCTCGGCGAGGGGGGGAGGGGGATAGGGACGGTGCGAACATTTGGTAAGTTGAGTCCTGGCTTGTCCCCCTTTGAATAGCTGAGCAGAACTCCGCGGGGGCCGCTATCTGTGGTCAAACAACGATGTATCCATACAGAAAGTTCTGTCTCCATTAGTCGAGTTAGAGCGATGTGTTGACTGACATATGCTTCATCGAGTTGCTGATCGACTCGCGCGGTTTTTCCACAGTTCCCTCCCGTGATTGTGACTAAAATGTCGTCAGGTTGAACGCGAGTTCTCTGGCCCTCCATTTTATCGGGGAGTTTAACGAATGCCGTCTGCGATAGATCCAAGAGATCGGTTTTGATATTCTGAGCTCGGATAAAGAGGGAGCCTTGATTCGCGTAGTAGGCCTTCCAGCCTCGCGATCCACTCGTTACAAACTTGGTAAGGTCACCCAACCTGCACCACTCCCATCCCTCCGGAATCTCGAAGGGGATTTCTTTTGGGGTGATTTTTGGAAGGGGTTTTTCTTTTCGGATTTTCTTGTCGGCGATGAGGCGGGCTTTTTCGGCTTGGATGCGTTGGAGGAGTTCGCTGGCGGGTTCGACGTCTTGATTCGCGGCGCGCCAGTCCGCCGTTAGCTTGCCCTGAATCGCTTCCTGCAGGATGGCTTGCTTGAGCTTGCCGAGCAGGGATTGCTGGTGGGCGATTTCTTTCTCTAAGTCTTTGTTGGCGTCTTCGGCTTCATCAAATTGACGAGCGATGCGTTTTTGATCCTCTAGGCTGGGGAGCGGGATCGTCCAATCTAATACTGTATGAGCGCGAACTGACGCGTAGTTTGTTGAGCCTTTCGCAACGATCTGTTCTTGAAGAATTCCTGCCTGGCAGATGACGTTCAAAAATGATGGTAAAAGCTTCTGCTTGTTTACTTCGTAGAGGTAATAGTGGCTACTTACGATTGCACCTTCTAGTGACGTCGGAATGAAGCCATAACCGCCCACTTTTGCATCCATTTCAGCGACGATAAAATCACCTGCTTTGCAAAGCTGTTGTGTCTTAGTTCTGATTTCAGCACCTCTTTTTTTGTGCCTAAGCATAACCCCTTTTCGATGAAGCCGAATTCTGACGAGTTTATAATTTGTAGCATCGTCAATTTTTATTTTTTCGGATCTGTGCTTTAGAACAGTCGATAGTTTAACGGTTTTCACGATTGGAGAGCCTTTTCGATTTTAGTAAGCAGTTCTTTTGCCTTATCAAATGATTCACTAAGAGCGGAAATCGCTTCGTTGCTCGTTAGTTGCTGCTCGGCTTCGACACTGGTTGGATTCTTCACATCCAGATCAAAGCCGTCTTTCAAGTCCTCGACCTTCACCTTCCAAGCGACATCGTTTTCCACGCGCTGGTCCCACCATTCGATCATGGGGGCGAATTCGTCGAACTGGATGACCTTGGTTTTTGAGTAGCTCTTTTGGCCTGCAGGCAGGCGGTGCTCGTAATACCAGATTTCTTTGGTTCGGGTGCCTTTGGTAAAGAAGAGCAGGTTGGTGGAAACGGTGGCGGGGTGGAAGGTGGACTGCGGGAGGCGGACGATGGTGTGGAGGTTGCAGTCGGTGAGGAGTTTTTCGCGGATGCGCTCTTTGTAGCCGTCGCCGGTGATACAGCCGTCGGGCAGGACGATGGCGCAGCGACCATTGGTTTTGAGCAGCTGGATCATGAGGATCACGAAGAGGTCGGCGGATTCCCGGCAACGGAAGGAGGCGGGAAAGTTGGTCTCGACGCCGTCGGCGATGCCCGCGCCGAAGGGCGGATTGGCGAGGATGCAGTTCACCTGCTGCTTGGGGCCGATGCCGTTGTATTCTACCTTGAGGCTGTCCTGATAATGGTAGTCGGGCACGTCGATGCCGTGGAGGATGAGGTTGGTGAGGCCGAGCACGTAGGCGACGGGCTTGTATTCCCAGCCGGTGATGGTGTTTTGAAGAATGGCCTCGTCGTCGAGGGTGTGGACTTCGTGCTCGCGGACATAGTCGATGGCGGCGCTGAGGAAGCCGCCCGTGCCCGCAGCGGGGTCGAGGACTTTTTCGCCGAGCTTGGGCGCGGTCATCTGAGTCATCAGTTGAGTGATGGCGCGGGGCGTGTAGTATTCGCCCTTGTTGCCCGCATCGCGCAGTTCGATCAGGATGGATTCGTAAATGGTGCCGAAGATGTGGCGGTCCTCGGAGTTGTTGAAGTCGAAGCCGTTGAGCTGGTTGATGACTTTGCGCATGGCGAAGCCGGACTTCATGTAGTTGTTCAAACCATCAAAGACTTCCCGCACGATGGCGGCGCGCTTGGGTGCTTTACTCGACTGCAATTGTTTCAAGTGGGCAAACAGGCCGTCGGTGGGATGGTCGATGAAGGTCAGCAGTTCATCGCCGGTGATGCCCTCGGGATCAGTGGCCCAGGTGCGCCATTGGAATGGTTCTGGAATGACGGAGCTGTAGTCCTCGCGGATGAGTTCGAGCTCCTGATCCTTCTCATCGAGGATTTTGAGGAAGAGCATCCAGCCGAGCTGTTCGAGGCGCTGGGCGTCGCCAGAGATTCCCTGGTCTTCGTTCCGCATGATGTTGCGGACGTTTTTGACGATCGATGAGATGTTGGGCATTTTTTTGAAGTGGGAAGTGGGAAGTTTGAAAATTTAACGCGAAAAGTGTGTCAGATTGGCTCTTTTTCGGTGTCGGTGCAAATGACGGCAAATAAGATTTAAGCGGCCCAATGTGGAATATAGCGCACTCGATTTTTTTATGAGTTAGTAAAGCTTAAGCGGCTTATAGTGAATAAGATGTGAATAAGTATTCGCCTCTTTCTTTACTAGAATTCGAGTTTTCTTTGCTAAATGTCATTACTTTTTAGTAAAGCCCAGCTTGGTTTACCACGAGAGCCGATATTATGTATTTTCTTCTCAATACGTAGGCGAGTTAAGAGATTACGGACTTTGTTTGTCTTTTGCGCTTCTGTCAGTCCGTCGCTCAGTTTACTGAGAAGTAGTTGATCGATTTCAGTCCGGCTGGCTCTGTTGTATTGATTTAAATAATCGATAATCAGTTTTTCATAGAAAGTGTCGTCTTGTGCACGGGTGCGAATGTAAGCCGCTTTGCTTTCGGTCGCCGCCGCAACTTCGGCAGAGATGTGTAGGTTCGGTTTACGGCCTTCGATCCACTTGGCTTTACGAAGGCGCGCAACGATGCGGTCATCGGCAGGCAGTCCTTTTTGGATGCGGTCGAGAGCCATCACATCATTAAGAGGGATCTCAGTGTGTTGTAGGAGTAGACGTGTATACGCAGGGTCGACTATCTTGCCGTAGAGGGTGAGTTGCACGGCATTATTATCGGAAAGATTATAATCCGGCAGTGGGAACGAACGCGCTGCTTGTTTGCGATACATCCGATGGATTCCGTAGCCCATAGTATCGATCATTCCCAGTTGAGCCATGGCTTTGACTAGAAAAGTATTTCTGTAACGGCGCGGAGTCTTGCGCCCTTCGATGTAAAGGCTGGGATCGCCTTCGTAGAATGTTCCTTCGTTTTCAATACTTAGGGTATCGGTGAATTCGGTCAGAATAACACGAGCATTTTGGCGGTAGTCTTGATGAGCGATTGCGTTGTGGAGACCTTCCAATACGACCTTTTGATCGTATTTACTGACATCTTCTCCAATCAATTCGTTGGCGGGTAATAGGCGTATCTTTATATTACGAATGCGCTGATAGATGATGCTCGTGTTGAGCAAAAAAGGAGGTCCGTAGTGCTGATAGGCTGATTCCGTGCTTTCCAGTTTCCATGTGATTTGTGCTGGATGAGGATTGAGCAGGACTGCGGATTCCGGGCGTCCTAACAAGAGTAGTGCGGCATTTGTGATTTGATTGTCACGAAGCAGTCCGAGTCTTTGGAGGAAGTCAATGTCCTGCCATTGCTCGATTTCCTCTTCACTAAACCGAGACGTATTATTTTTGCTGAAAATTTGGCGTGCACGTTGTAATGCTTCGGGCGATAGGTCGCTCATCGTGGCGTTGGAAGCGATGCCAGCGGCCCATTCTTCCTTCGAAGATTGAGCTCGGATGCGATCCTCCTTCTCGATGTCGAGGGCGCACAAACTTTCACCTGAGCGGGCATAACGAAAGCCGTTCCATCCGATTGGCATGCCCGCGGGTGCGGGTGGTATCTCAAATAGCAAGACCCGTCCTTCCGGGAGTTCAATCTCGTGGATCTCGCGAAATGTCATCGAAGGCTCGAGGCCTGCTCTAACATCGTTTTTGAGGGCCATCAAATGTTCTGGCTTGGGTTTGTAATTGGTTCCGCAGATGGTTCTGGTTTTATTGTTTACTCCAAAGACCAGCCAGGCTGATTCAATACCTCTGAGATTTGCCTCATTGGCTAAGGCCGAGAAGTAGTGGCCTAACTCTGATGTTTTGAAATTGTTATCTGCCTGTTTGAACTCAACTACTTCGCTTTCCCAAGCGGAGATGAGCCTGTGTAGTCGTTCTGTGAGTTCCATTTTAGATTTCATTGTTTCTTGGAATTCGGGCAAAAAGAAACCTCCCGGGGTGCACATCGTGGAGAGGTGTGGGAGGTGTTGATGAGAAAAGTCATAATCTGGCTAAAGGGTGCGTCAAGTGACTTCTGCTTACGCGCTGTGATAGAGTTCGTTGGTGAGTTCGCGGATGGCGGCGTCGTAAGCGGGCTTGCCGCCGAAGGCGCGAACGATCTCGGGGGCGGTGCCGAGGCGTTTGATGGGATCGAGTGTGATGATGGCGGGGTTCTCGAGGTCGAGTAGGCCGTCGTCGGCGTATTTATCGAGCAGGCTATCGAGGACGGTGCGGGCGAGGTCGCCATACTTGGTGAAGTAGTTGCGCTTCTTGACGTTGTCGGCGCGTTCCTTGCGGGTGAGTGGTTTTTGCTCGAAGGCGACGTGGCAAATGAGGTCGAAGGGATCGAAGGCGGAGCCGACTTCATCCTGCAAGGCGGCGAAGAGGACGCCATGTTGTTCGAGCTCCTCGACGATGGCGCGTTTTTTGTCGGCTTCGCGCCAGGACATCAGGAAGGCATCTAGAGAGCTGTAGCTGGTGCGGACGTTCTTGCGGGTGTAGTCGCGCAAGCTCTCGGTGATGATCTTGCCGTCGCCCCCCATGTATTGAACGCGCTCTTTGATCACGGTGACTTCGACGCCATTGACCGTGACCTTACGCTTCTTGCCGTATTCGGCTCCTTCTTCGTCCAAGGTGATATCGGGAGTCTCTGGTTCTAGGAATTCGATGTCGTCGCCGGTGAGTTTGTCGGTGATCGGGGAATCGTCGCTTTCTTCGTCGGTGCTGGAGATGTCGTCGTTTTCGCCGGCTTCCTTCACGCGGACGGGATCGCCGTCGAAATCTTTGTCGGCGAAGAGCGCGGTGACACTACGGAAATCCATGATGGTGAAGTAGTGTTTGCCGTAGTCTTCGTTAATGCGGGTGCCGCGTCCGATGATTTGCTTGAACTCGGTCATGGAGCCGATGTTCGAGTCGAGCACGATGAGCTTACAGGTCTGAGCGTCGACACCCGTGGTCATGAGCTTGGAGGTCGTCGCGATGACAGGGTAAGTCTCGGCAGGGTGGATGAAGGCGTCGAGCTGATCCTTCCCTTCCTTGTTGTCGCCCGTGATTTGCATCACGTATTTGCTGTTTGCTGAGACGAGGTCGGGGTTGGCGTTGGCCAGTGCCTTGCGCATGCCTTCGGCGTGCTCGATATCGACACAGAAGACGATGGTTTTGGAGAAGCGATCGCTGCCCTTGAGGAATTCGGTGATCTTTTGGGCGACCAGTTGGCGGCGTTCTTCGACGATGATGTGTTTGTCGAAATCGGTGCGGTTATAAATGCGGTCTTCGACCTCTTGGCCGTCCTTATCCTTGAAGCCTTTTGGCGGACGCCAACCCTCGGCGTCGATGTCGAGAGTGACCTTGATCACTTTGTAGGGTGCGAGGAATCCGTCGTCGATGCCTTGCTTGAGCGAGTAGGTGTAGAGTGGATCACCGAAATATTCGGAGCTGGAAACGACCTTGGTTTCTTTGGGCGTAGCGGTCAGGCCAATGTGAGTGGCACCTTTGAAGTATTCGAGAATCTCCCGCCACTTGCTGTCTTCGCGGGCGCTACCGCGATGGCACTCGTCGACGATGACTAGGTCGAAGAAGTCGGAGCTGAATTGTTTGTAAGCGTCGTTGTCCGGGTTTTTGTTGTCGGAGAGGCCCTGATAGAGCGCGAGGTAGATATTGTAGGCGGTATCGATCTGCTTGTGCTTGATCACAGTCATCGCGTCCTTGAAGTGGCGGAAGTCGCCCCGGACGGTTTGGTCAATGAGGGAGGTGCGGTCGGCCAGGAAAAGAATGCGCTTTTTTATCCCGCTTTTCCAGAGGCGGTAGATCAGTTGGAAGGCGACGTAGGTTTTGCCCGTTCCGGTCGCCATGACGAGGATGTGGCGGTTGTCGCCTTCGTTCTTCGCAACGGCTTCGACGGTGCGGTTGATGGCGATCTGCTGGTAGTAGCGGGGGGAGCGGCCTGAGCCGTCAGAGAAATAGTCTTGTGAGACAATCGAGGCCGCTTCCTCGGAGATGCCTTTGTAGGCTTTGTATTTCTCCCAAAGGGTTTCGGGGGATGGGAATGAATCGAGGTCTAGCTCTGATTCGATCTGGCCGGAAGTGATGGTGCGGTCGTGAAAGATGAAGCCGTCGCCGTTGCTACTGAAGACGAAGGGAATCTCCAGCGTTTCAGCATAGTCGAGCGCTTGTTGGATGCCCGCGCCGACGGTGTGTTTATTGTCCTTCGCCTCGATGACGGCGATAGGGATGTTGGGCTTGTAGTAGAGAATGTAGTCCGCGCGTTTCTGTGCGCCGCGGGTGTGAAGTTTTCCCCTGACGTAGATGCGACCATCGGTAAAGCCGACTTCTTCGCGAACCTGTGTGTCGATGTCCCATCCAGCGCTCTTGATACTGGGATTAATGAACTTCGTGCAGATGTCGCGTTCACTTAGGTCTTTTTTATTCATGCTGCTAGCTTGGTGAGTCTGTCGAGGGCAAGTTGACTGGGGCGTTATCTTTGTAATTGTGATGAGGCATTCAGTTTCGTCTTATCTTGGATACGTCTGTTTTCTAGCTGAAGCGTAATTCCGTATTACGTTGCGTTATATCAACAGGTCATCAAGAGCAAAGCAGAGCCAAGGAGTGATATTCGGCGTTAGTGATTTATGCCAATTCTAAGGATACATGATCCTTAATTCAGAAATCAGAGGCCAGGCACTGTGAATCCGTTCGTTATGAAGATCACGGCATGCGCCATTTTGACGAGACGGGAAGTGCGATAAATTATTGATATTCACAGCTGGCCTCTGTCTTCTGACTGCTCTGTCTGGCACACTACGGAAGCTAGGACATTTACAGGGGGAACGGGGGGATGGGGAATGTCGAACGTCCAACGTTCAACATCGAATTTTGAATGAGTCTGTGTTGGAGCGGAGGTACGGGGGACGTCGAACATTGAATTTGCGCTTAAACCTAAAAAAATGAGTCGAACCGTTAATTACGTTAATTTTCGTTAATTAGAACGACATCAACCGCTGCTGGTTGTGCGCTTAAGAATTAGAGGTGTCTTTTATTAATTCCAATTTTAATTCGCCAATTTGGCGACAAGTCATATTAGCGCAAATTAATGTAAATCAACGGTTTAAAATGATCGATCCTAAGCCGACTGCCGGATGAAGGTTGAATCACGGTTCAACTACTTTCTAGGATTGTTCGATGTTCAATCTTCGCACGTTCGCCTACCAAATGGCTCTAAGTTTCTTCAGACAGTAGAAACTGGAAGTCTTCTTTGCTGATGAGCGCCTGACCTTTTTTACCGGAACTGCCCTCGTTTACGATCGATTCAAACAGTGCTTGTTTACGCTTCTTGAGTACCATGATTTTTTCTTCGACGGTGTGGCGCATGAGTAGGCGTTGTATAAAGACGGTCTGCTTTTGTCCGATGCGATGGGCACGATCGCTGGCCTGGTTTTCGACGGCGGGGTTCCACCAAGGATCTACGTGTATTACATAACTGGCGTTCGTTAGGTTGAGTCCGACGCCTCCAGCTCTGAGGCTGATTAAAAATACCTGTGGCGTCTTTGATTTTTGAAACGTTTCGACCAACTGTGTACGCTTGGTGGTGGGGGTTGAGCCGTCGAGTCGGAGCGGGGCCAGACCTTGTGCTATGAGGGCGTTTTCGATGCAGTCGAGGCTGCCGATAAACTGCGAAAAGACTAGGGCGGAGTGTCCTTCGTCTACAAGTTCGGCTAACTTGTTGTTTAGATAGTCGATCTTTGGTGCTGGCTTTTTCATGGGCTTACCCAGCAGTTCGGGGGAGACACAAGTCTGCCGTAGGCGAGTCAGCGCGGCGAGCGCGACGATGCCTGCTTGCGATTTGGTCTTTTCTTGGTAGGCGGAGAGCACTTCTTCACGCACCTCGCCAACGGTGCGGGTGTAGATCTCTTTTTGCTCTTTGCTCATGTCGAGATAGAGATCCGTCTCTTGCTTGGGCGGTAGCTCTTTGAGGATGGCGCTCTTGGTCCGTCGCAGCAAGAAGGGCTGTGCGCGGCGCAGGGGCGTCCGGTTGCCTTCGCGTAGATCTTTTTGAAAAGCATCGTAGCTGCCCATCAGCCCTGGAAGCGCCAGTTCCATAATGGTGTGAAATTCGCCGGGATGATTTTCCATGGGCGTGCCTGTGAGGCAAAGTGTGAAGCGTCGATTTAAGCGGTGGGCGGCTTTAGTGCGGCGTGAAGTGTGATTTTTGAGCGTTTGTGCTTCGTCAAAGACGACTGCTTCGAAGTGCTCCGCTGCAATTATTTTTATGTCGCGGCGGAGGATGTCGTAGGTCGTTAGAATGAGGTCGGCCTTTTTGCAGCTGGTGAAGTCGCGCTTTGTGCCTGCGTATTCCGCAATCTTTATTTTCGGGGAAAATTGATCAAACTCGTTGCGCCAGTTAAAGAGTAGGCTGGGGGGCACTACCACCAGGAAGCGTGTGCGAGTCTTGGTGTGATTTTTAACATAAGTGAGGAATGTGATCGCTTGAAGGGTTTTACCTAGCCCCATGTCATCTGCCAAGCAGGCTCCAAAGCGGTGCTCGTATAGAAATACCAGCCAATCGTAGCCGTGCTTTTGGTAGTCACGCAGCTTTGCCTGAATGCTGCGTGGAAGTGGGCGCTTGGGGATGCCTTCGAATGTGAGCAAGGCATTGAAGATTGTTTCGGCTGCCGGAGGCAGCTGCACATGGGCACCTTCGCGCCGGAGGGCGATCCATTGCAGCATGTCCAAGCGCGAGGCCCTGCCGATGGCTTCGTCATGCTTGTGCTTGGAACCCTTAGCGAGATCGGGGACCAGGGCGATGAGCTGTCGCACGGCGGCTTCCTTGTCGAGCCGCGGAATGACGGTGCGGCCATTGATCTTAATTAAGAGTTGCCCTTGCAGCAGCAGTTCCCATTGAGCGCGTGGTATGGTCGCTTCGCCGCAACGAATTTCTGCCTTGAGCTCAAACCAGTCGAGTTTGGCATCGGACATGACTGCGATGTCGATGTCGATCGCGACAGACTCCAGCGGCTGCCCGTCCACGGAGAGCTCGATCTCGTTGGCATCGCAGACCAAGGCGAGCCGCTGTAAGATAGCGAGCTCATCTTGCTTACTGTCCGAACGCTTTCGCTTGCTAGCGTATGTGCTGCTAACCAGATTTAACTCTGTAATGATTTGTAGGATGGCAGCCATGGGGAGCTGCACTTGTCGCCAAGGAGATTGGGTGGAGCCTCGCTTACTGCCATTCTTGAAAATCATCGGAATTGTCTCATTTCCGCGACAGTAGTTGGATTCGATCGACTTTAAAAAACGTTTGGCAGCCTTGCGGAATTCGGGCTTCTTAAAGCTGGGACATTCCAGCATCGCATCGATTAAAGCATAGCGTTCCTTGGTGTTCGGGAGCAGCGGTAGTTTGTTTGAAATTTCGAGCAACTTGCGAATGCGTAAATTGCTGCCCATTAGGGGGACGTCCTTTGCGGCTTTATTGGCTAGATCCCACCAGCCAGAGATGAAGCTGGAGGTATCCACTAAATGCTGATCCACAGTGGCGTCCAAAGAGTAAGCGTAGTCACTCTTCCTGGACTTACTGGGGGACTTAATTCGCAGCGATAGTTTGAGTGGCGTGCTATCAGCATTGCCGGGTTCAAGAATAACGGGAACTCCATTTCGTGCGAAATTAGCCTTTCTTAGCTTTGTGCGCTGCTGGCTGTCGAGTGCGAGGGCGAGTCTGTTGAAGTTTTCTGGGGAAATGCCGATGGCGGCTGTTTCCCCGGATTCATAATGGTCTGTGGCGGGCTCGAAGGTGTCGAGGAGGTATTCAATGTCCTCGATGGCGACTTCCGCGAGTGTGCCGTCGGACAAGAGCACGCCTTCATCGGAGAAATATTCGACGACTGAATCAGCCTTCTCTTCTTTGAATGTAGAGTCTACTATCACCAATTGTTTTTTGGACGCATAGTCGAAGGAGATTTCAGGATGGATAATTCCGATCTGCGGTCGAATCTCAATGTACTGCTTGGGGCTCGTTTCCGCTTCGAACTGGATCTGCTTTTCTGTGGCATAGCGGTGCAGATCGATTACTGCACCCCATTCATCGTAGGGGGGGAGTTGAAGACAAGTTTTCGCTTTTGAGTTCAAGTGACAGTAAGGGTTCACTTGATAGCATAATTCTTGGGGGAGGGCCGCGTTTCCTCGAACGATGGCGGTCTTTTGGTTATGGGGCTCGAGGCGAAGTCGAGTCAGTTGCTTCCGGCTGGTTTTCGAGCTGAGGTCAATGCTTCGAGCGAGTAGGTCTATATTGGCCTGGATGGGGCTTAGATTTATAAAATTATATTGATGAAAGATGTAGGCCAGCGCGGCTAATGTCGCGACTGTGTGCTCGCAGGGTGCCGCTTTATTGCCCCGATTACATTCACACTGCCAAGTCGGGTTTTTATTGGGCAATCTCTGCAGGGTAAGTGTGTATTCTTTGTCGGCACGCACCCTGGCCTCAAAGCCCTTTTGATCTGGCTGGGGTTTTAGACCGCTCACCTGACCATCCACGAAAAGCATGCATCCCTGTTCGAGTGTTTTGGGGGCGGAAATTTCTTTTAAAGTCGTCGCATGCCAATCGTTCCATTCTGGATACTGCAATTCGAAAGCTTGGTTCGGTCGGTAAGACTCCATGTTATTTTAAATTTTCGTAATAGATCAGTTCGTGTTCGGGCAGTCGCTCTGGGTGGAAGATCTTGATGAGATCGGCAAGTATTTCTTCTGGATGCACGATCCCGCGCTCCCAAATATTGTTGCCGCCGTGCGGGCCGACTTGGCGGGTGTTGTTGTAAACCTGCCCAATCTGTGTGGCGCGAAATTTGGTAAAGCGAGGGTCCGCGGCGAAGAGCTCCGCCAAGCTGCGATACGCGCTGGGGTCGATCCAGTAGTCCGCTTCGGCGGCTTTGAGAAAGACACGTTCGGTGTCCAGTGGAATGCCTCCTTGGCTGTCGTTGTCGGACCAGAGGTAGTGGCCACCTGCGTCTTTAATAGCTCGGGCGGTGAAGCTATCGCCGCCCGCTACGTGCCAAGTGCCAGAGTAGGGGGCGCTGCAAAATACGCTTGGGCGCTCTTGTATGCTTTGAGTGGATGCACGCAGCGCTTCATAGCGCTGGGCGGATGCTTTAAAGACTTCGTTTGCCTTTTCGGACACTTCGAAAAAAGGTGCCAAGAATTTGATCCATTCCGCGCGTGCGAGTGGGTGGCGTTCCATGTAGCTGGCTGTGATGACGACTGGCAGGCCGGAACGGATGAGTTTCGGTGGCACGTCAAAGCTTGGATCGCCTGAGATACTTGTCAGGATTAAGTCCGGCTGTAGTAGCAGTAGACTTTCGATGTTTAAACTTTGGCCGATTTGGATGGTTTTAATTGAGCCGTTACGTGTGCGCTCGCGGATGCTAGGCTCACTGATGAAATCGACGGTGGCGGCACCCACGATGCGATCGAGTTGGTCGAGGGCGTCTAAGTAGCCGATGTAAACGGTCTCCATGACGACGACTCGTCGCACGGGCGTGCGAATGACGAGCGCATCTTGAGGTAATTGCTTCGGCAGTGCTGCCTCTCGCGGCACGAGCGCGTAGCGATGGCTGCGACTGGAATTGCGAAAGAGGTTTTTGACCGTCAATAGTTGATAGCCGCTGTGCTCCACGAGTTCGAAATTCTGTGCATATGCCAGCGAACTGGCTGTGGGCGTCGCTGCCTGACAGAATGCGATGCTCCAGAGCAATATTAGGCTAGTGGTCAAAAGCTGTTGCATATACAAGGTCGTCTTTTAGTAAATTTGAAAATATTTTGTATGACATGAAACCGAAACTGAGCAAGAACATCGATGAAGTTTGCTATCCCTTTATCTATGAAAGTTCACTTAAGTGTGATTATGAAATACATACGGATGCGATGTGTCGGCAACTTGGTGGTATTCTTTCGCTGATGCCCGAGAACCTGCCAGAACTGATTGCAGAGCTGGCAAAATTACAGCCAATGATTTACCATCTAAATGGTTCGATTCGTGGTAAGTGTGCTTTGCGCGAGGAAGATTTAATTTGGCTTCGTGAGCGTTATGGCGCGCATCGCGATTCAGTGGCCGACTGTTTGTCGGGATTTATATTGCCGCGTGGGCATTCGCCTGTGCCCGAGTTGAATGCCGCCAGTTCTTCGGCGAAGGTTGCGATTCGGTTGATGGTGCGCTTGTATGAGACCGAGGGGGTAGACATTCCCGATGTGTTGCATCGATTCTGTAATGTGCTCTGTAATTACTATTTTACCTTAACGCTTGTCATTAATCGCTCACGCGGGGAAAAAGAAATTCCATTTGAAAGTGGAAGCTACCGTGTGCGTAGTTCTCCCAAAAAATAGTGCCTGCGATTTAAGTATGACAGCCGAAGAAAAAATATTAATCAGTCAAATTCGCCAAGATGACGCGGAGCTGAAGAGCCGTGAAAAAGCTCTGCAACGGCTCGGCGAAATACTAGAGGAAACATTTATTCTAGATCTCTTGCCAGACAAGGCCGTGATTCAGGCGCTGGAAAAACTAGCCACGACTAAGTCGGCCCCCGCGAGTTTGAAGCGAAAAGCGAAGTCCTTGGTGAAGGCCTACAAAATTTAAACGATTATGCTTCCTTGGTTTCAAAATGGGCAATTTCCGTTGTATCTCGCGCCGATGGCCCGATTTACCGACATCATTTTTCGTGAGTTCTGCAAGCAGCAGGGCGCGGATGTGATGGTGACTGAGTTTGTGCAGGCAGATGCCTTGACTCGGGAGGACCCGAAATTGTGGGAGACGGTGGACTTTACGGAGGCGCAACGTCCTATGGGCGTGCAGATCTTTGGCTCAAATCCGGAGTCGATGGCTGCCGCAGCACGCATGCTAACAGAGCGCTTGCAGCCCGATTTTATTGACATAAATTTTGGTTGTCCGGCGGATCGTGTGATCTGCATGGATGCGGGCTCATCGATGTTGCGCAATCCAAAGAAATTGGGGCAGGTGACGGGTGCTGTGGTGAAAGCCGTGCCGGATACACCTGTAACGGTAAAAATACGTACCGGCTGGGATGATGATACGATCGTGGCCAAAGAAGTCGGGCACATCGTGGAAGGCGAGGGCGCGCAAGCGCTCGCAATCCACGGGCGTACCAAGGTGCAAGGCTACCGTGGCGATGCCAATTGGCCAGTGATCGCGGAGGTGGCTGAAGAGTTGACGATCCCGGTGATTGGCAATGGCAACATCAGCAGTGCTGAAGATGTGATCCGCATTCGCGAGCAGACCCGCTGTGCGGGCTTAATGATCGGGCGTGCGGCGCTGGGCTACCCTTGGATCTTTCGTGATATTAAGCACTATTTGAAACATGGCGTGGTACCCGAGCCCCCAAGCATCGCTGAGCGTTGGGATACGATTATTGATTACACACGTAAAATTATGGCGCGACCTTTTCGCGAGCAGCGACACAGCGACTTGCGCTGGATGCGTCCTAAGTTTATCGCTCTCACTAAAGGCATGGAGGGCTCGCGCAGGATTCGTGGTGCCCTCGGTCAAGTGAACCAGATCGAAGATCTGGAACGGGTGGCGCAGATGCACATAGCGCGTATCGAGCAGTCTGAGTAGCGGGTTGTTGGGCCTATCGCACGGGGCCCACAATTGCAACGGGATCGGTTAACATTAGGGCGATTGAAATGGCGTAAAGCAGGAGGCCCACGAAGAGCAGTGTGCCGCCGATGGTATAAGCGCGCGTTTTGCGATTACGGCGGTACAGTGCTTGTTCGAGAGCGTGTTCTTTATCCTGACTGGCAAGAGTGGTAATCCATTGCACGCGCATGACACGTCGAAAGACCCACGCTGCGCTACTGAGGGATACTAGAAGTCCGGCCACGATGAACAGCTGTGCGGCTGGGCTGCTGCCGGCGATTAGGCGTCCGGAGAATCCTGTGACGGTGACGACCATACCTGCGAGGCTCATCAATACCTGAGCGCGCGTGTACACAATGTTGAGTTGAGATTCCGCCACTTTGAGGGCAGCCATTAAGTCGCCCTTACAAAGCTCTAGGATCGTGGTGGCTTCGGCTTTTATCTCAGGGGTGATATGCATGATAGGGGATGTTCTAAGGGCGGAGATGGGAAAAGGCACGCCAACAATCGATGTCAAACGGGCAGAATGTTGTTTCTGTTAAAAATAAAAGCCGCCTTCCGATGCTAGGGAAGGCGGCTTGTGAATTGTTTGACTGGTGTCTGAGGCCTTGCCCTAGTTTTTATAGACGTGGCATGGTGAGGCCGCCGTCGACCATGATGACTTGTCCTGTCGAATAGGGGAAGTCACCCGATGCCAGGGAGCCCACTGCTTTACCGATGTCGTCCGGGAAGCCCCAGCGTTTGGTTACGCAGAGCCCGTCTTCGATGAGTGCGTCATACTTGTCTGTGACGCCGCTGGTCATGTCGGTCTTGATCACGCCTGGGCGGATCTCATACACCGGAATACCGAACTCACCGAGACGTGCCGCAAAGAGTTGCGACATCATTGCGATCCCGGCCTTAGAGACGCAGTATTCACCGCGGTTGACTGAAACGACAGTGGCCGAGATGGAGCCGACATTGATGATGGCGTAAAAGCCCTCCGTGTCGGCGGCTTTTTGTTCAATCATCCAATTGGCGGCGGCTTGGCTCAGGAAGTAGGGGCCTTTAACATTGGTGCCGACGACATAGTCGAAGCTCTCTTCGGTGGCTTCCAAGATGTCCTTGCGTTCCTTAGGGGCCACGCCTGCATTGTTGACCAACACGTTAAGCTTGCCGAAGTGTGCTTTGATCTTATCCAGCATGGCGCTGCGGGCATCGGCTGAGCCGATGTCGCCTTGGCAATAGACAACATCTGCGCCCAGTGCTTTCAGTGCAGCGATGGGCTCGGCCAGTGCCGATTCGTCGCGCATGCCATTGATAGCGATGTCGAAACCAAGCTTAGCGAGTTGCGAAGCGCAGCCGAAGCCGATGCCACGCGAGCCCCCCGTGACGAATGCGACAGGTTTGTTTGAAGTAGTCATAGTCTGTGTAAATTCAATAGAGGAACGTTGAGCATCGAACGCCTCATCTTGAATAATCAGTTTGGCCGCCGCACGACCTCACTGATTGTTCAATGTTCAAAGTTGGACGTTCAATGTTCGATGTTCGAGCGAAGCGATTAGGCCTTTAGTTCCGGCAGGTCGATCCACTTACGTTGCTCAGAGCTTTCGATGCCGAGCTCAGCCAGTTGCACGCCCTTGGCACCTTCGAGTAGGTCCCAGCGGAAAGGCTCGTCCAGCACGACGTGGCGTAGGAAGAGTTCCCATTGGATCTTGAACGCGTTATCGTAGTTTTCTTGCTCCGGCACCTTCTGCCAGCCTTCCATGAAGTCGATTGGTTGAGGCACATCCGGATTCCAGATTGGGCGCGGTGTGTTACCGTAGTGCTGAGTCCATACATCGCGCAGGCCGACGATGGCTGAGCCCTTGGTGCCGTCGACTTGCATGGTGAGCAAATCGTCGCGGCGCACGCGCACGTTCCAAGAGGAGTTGAAGTGGCAAACAACGCCGTTTTCCAATTCGAAAGTGGAGTAGGCAGAGTCATCGGCGGTGCACTTGTAAGGTTTGCCTTCTTCGTCGATACGCTCAGGGATGTGGGTGGCTGCGAGGCAGGACACGCTTTTCACTTTGCCGAAGAGGTTATCGATCACGTAGCGCCAGTGGCAAAGCATGTCGACGATCATACCGCCGCCATCTTCCTTACGGTAGTTCCATGAAGGACGCTGAGCTGGGATGGTGTGGCCTTCAAATACCCAGTAGCCAAACTCACCGCGCACAGAAAGGATTTCGCCAAAGAAGTCGTTCTCCACCAAGCGTTGGAACTTTTGCATGCCTGGCAACCAGAGCTTGTCTTGCACCACGCCATTTTTCACACCGGCATCGCGGCAGATCTTATAGAGTTCGTACGCATCTTCGGTCTTAATCGCGGTGGGCTTTTCGCAATACACATGCTTACCCGCAGCGGCGGCCGCTTTGACGGCTGCGAAACGGCGCAGTGTGGTTTGCGCGTCGAAGTAGATCGGATACGCAGGGTCCGTCATGACGCTGTCGAGGTCTGTGGTGTATTTTTCAACACTGGTTTGCTCGATCAGAGCCTTCAGCTTTGTTTCGTTGCGGCCGACCAAAATAGGATCGGGCATGATGCACTCAGTGGGGCTGATCTTAACGCCGCCTTGTTTAATGATTGCGTCGATGGAGCGAAGCAAGTGCTGGTTAGTGCCCATGCGTCCTGTGACGCCGTTCATGATGATGCCGATTTTATGTGTTTTCATAGGTTTTTTTTAGTTTACCAGTTTACCAGTTTACCGGTTGTCGGTTTTCCAGTTGTCGGTTTACCGGTTGTTGTCGTGAGTTGGATAGTTAGTTTTGAGTTAAATGTGTTTTTCTAGGTAATTGATGAATCCACCAATCAGTTTCTCGGTCTCGACTGACTGTTGATAAAGTTCTTCGAATTTTATTTGAGTGATGTAATCCGCGTCTAGGAGGTTGTAGAGTTGTGATCTAAATTCGGTGCTTGAGCCCTTGGCGATTCTTAGGAATCGGATGAACTCTTTATTGCCTTCGCGTCCGAACCCTTCAGCGATGTTGGACTGCACGGAAACGGCAGATCGTCGAATTTGATCACGTAACCCAAAGTCTTTGGCTAGTTCGCCTGTCTTGCACAGTTGGTAGATCGCAGCAGCAACTTCGCGAGCCTTCTGCCAAGCTTGTATATCTTCGAATCGTTCAATTGTAGCCATTGATTTAGGCGATTGTTTCTTTGAACTGAAAACTAGTTAACTGGTAACGGGAAAACTGGCATTCTTGCCTTACACGTGTTGCTTGTAAGCCTCGATGATTTTAGCTAAATATGCGTCCTGATCGGTGGCCCAGTGGCGGGTGGAGAAGACTTCGACTTCGATCCAGTCGGCAAAGCCGGCGGCGCTTTCGACCAGTTGGCGGATGCCGCGGTTGTCGATACAACCCTCGCCCATGAGGCCGCGATCGTTGAGCATGTCAGCAGTGGGTGTCATCCAATCGCATACATGAAAGCCGATGATACGCTTGCCGGCGCGCTTGACTTCTTGTTCCAGCGTGGGGTCCCACCAAATGTGATACACATCGGCGGCGATGCCGACCCACTCATCACCGATTTGGTCGAGCATGTCGTTGCACTGGCCGATTGTATTCACCGCGCTGCGACAGTCGGCATACATGGGGTGGAGTGGTTCGATCGAAAGTTTGACGCCGACCTTGCTCGCGTGCTCGACTAGTGAGGCGATGCCTTCGGTGATGTGGCGACGGTTTTCGGGTAGGCTCAGCTCTGGTTTCGCGCCGCAAACGAGCACGACTTGTGGGGCGCCGACGGCGGCGGCCTCGTCGAGTGCTTTAATGTTGTCGTCGAATGCGGCCTGCTTCTCGCTTGCGTTTAAGTACGGATAGAATCCGCTACGTACCAGCGACACTGCTTTAAGGCCATGGTCGTCCAGCATTTTTTTGGATTCTGTCAGCGGGCGACCATCCAGCCATTGACGCCAGAGGCCCACGCCCGGCACGCCGGCAGCGGCATATTTAGCACAAGCCGTGGGTAGGTCCCAAGGCTTGGTGGTCATGGTATGAATGGCGAGACGTGATAAATCGTTCATATGGGATACAGAATATGAGGTGTTTTAGTTATTATTTAATAGGCTACGAAGCACTTGGGCATCTTCTAAGAATTGTTCGGTGGAGTCGTCTTTGGCGAATTCCAGAATGACGTAGCGATCCTCTTCGAGCTGTCGAATGGGCGCTAAGTAGGCTTGCCATTCTTTGGTGCCGTCGAGTAGGGCACGTCGATCTTGCCAACCCGCGGGGCCCCAGTGGAAGCAGTGAACGTGTGAGAGATGAGGGAGGGCCGCTTGAAGTTCCAGTAAGTCCTCGGCAAATTTGCCGCCCGCGCGTGGTTGCCAGTAGAGTTTTAGATCCGGCAAGTTGACCTCGTCTAAGAGCTGGTGTGCGGAGGCCTGTGTGTCCGTGAGTGTGCCTCCGTGGTATTCCAGCGCGATGGTTATATTCATCTCGCGTGCCGCGATCACGGCGCGACGCAAATGTTCGGCCACTTCTTCGCGGTCATCGGGGCTGGCATCGGCGGAAGCCTTAGGCCCTGCCCACACTCGGATGACTGGTGTGCCCAGTGCGTCGGCGGTATCTAAGACATCACTAAACGAACCAGATTCAGTATCGCAGCGATAGTAGGAGCCATAGGAGCATAGTTTGAGCCCCGCCGCTTCGGTTTTGGTTCTAACGGATTGAGCGAGTTCGATGTCGCCCGGTGGCACATGTACGTCGCCGCCCCATTCGATCCCGTCGATCTTGGCTTTGACGCAGAGGTCGATCAATGCATCGATGGATAGTTGGCGGAAGCTGATAGAGCAAAGTCCAGAATAGAGCATGATTAAAAACGGTGTGTCTTTTCCAAGTGTATGATGGTGACCTCGCTGTCTTCGAGGATCTCATAGCTGTGAGCTAGGGCTGCGTCGAACTTGAGCGCTTGTCCCGGGGAGAGTTCATGTGTCTCGCGTGGTAAGGTGATGCGTATGCGACCACTGCGTAGCCAGCAGATTTCAAATTCATCGCCATGCGCTTCAGGCTTGGAGAGATTGCCGCCGCGTTTCGCAGTGGCTTGAAAGCAGTCGATCCCCTTGAAGCTTACTTTTTCAAAATTGAAGGGGCCTGATGTGTATTGTTCGGCTGTTTTGCAGTGTGCGGAGCAAGATTCGGCGAGATTGAGTAAATCGGTGGCGGAGAGTCCAAATACTCGAGCGAGACGATAGAGCGTGTCTAACTCGATCATGTTTTGGTTTCTTTCCAGCTTGGAGAGTCCAGCGATTGAAACGCCTGATTTTTGGGAGACATCGTCTAATGTCATGCCCGCGCGTTTGCGTAAATCGCGTACCACTGAGAAATCTAAAGTGAGTTCGTTGGGGTTCATTTGTGATTTTTTATTGCTTTAGTGATAAAATATGTCAACTTTTTTATCTTATGAATTAAATATTGCGCTTTATGTATTGCGACTACTATTGCTTTATTTTGTTACTTTAAGTTATTTCTGATTATTATGGCACTTACATCGAATAAACCCCGTTCTCTTTTCTTGATTCCGGAGAGTAGCTTTAGGGCTATTTATAATGCAGATGCATTGGCTAAGGTTGCAGAGTTGACTGATAATGACGGTCAGATATATAGCGCTGAGGATATTGTATCTGATCCGGAGCGGTTTTCTGATGTTGAGATTATCTTTTCTGGTTGGGGCGCACCGATTTTGGACGAAGTATTCCTCAGTGCGCTCCCCAAATTGAAAGCGTTTTTTTATGGCGCGGGCAGTGTGCGCAGCTTTGTGACAGATGCTTTTTGGGAGCGTGATATCACCCTCACGAGTGCGTATAAAGCGAATGCGGTGCCTGTCGCTGATTATACGATGGCTTCCGTTATCTTTGCGTTGAAACGGGCATGGACGCGTTGCCAACGCCTAAAGGAGGGATTGGCGCCTGATTATACGCGTCAAGTACATGGTGTTTATCATGGGTCAAAGGTCGGTGTAATTTCGTTGGGGGCGATTGGGCAGTTGGTTTGCGAACGTCTAACTAACCTTGATCTAGATGTGTTTGCTTATGATCCCTACGCGGACGAGAGTTTGTTTGAATCTTTACAAGTGACGCGTGTTGATCGTTTGGAAGATTTGTTTCCGATGTGTGATGTTGTGAGTTTGCATGCGCCCTGGTTACCTCAAACCGAAAATTTGGTTACTGGAGCGATGTTAGGTTCGTTGCCAGATCGCGGCACATTTATCAATACCTCGCGTGGAGCCATCGTGGATGAGGCTGGCATGCTGGAGGTGTTGCAAGCACGTCCTGATATCTTTGCCGTATTGGACTTATTACAAGATGAGAAGACCTATCATACTAATCCGCTTACGGCGCTTCCGAATGTATTTATCACGCCACACGTTGCTGGCTCTCAAGGGCATGAATGTCATCGTATGGGGGCTTTGGCGGTGGAAGAGTGCCGTCGCTATTTGAATGGTGAAGCGCAGGTGACTCAACTCACTCGCGAAAGTGCAGAGCGTTTGGCCTAAGGGCTTCGCTGTGTCGTACGTTTCGTTTTAAAAAAGACAAAGGCGGTTGCCTTAAAAAATCTATAATGACTACTGATATTGAAACTCCTGCCTCTAATGGGATTGCCTCTATTCCACAAGAAATTTTAGACCGCTTGACACGGGTGGATATGCCAGCCGTGCGCGGTATTGATGCTTCGGATACATGCTTGGATATCGACGGGCTATCTATACCGGTGTATCGCTGTGAAGCTTTGGTGCTTGGTAGCGGTGCTGCGGGCATGCGAGCGACGGTAGAGCTGCACCGCCGCAGCGTGGATGTGCTGGTGGCCAGGACCGGGCTCTTTGCGGGCACCTCGGCTTGCTCGGGGTCTGATAAGCAAACTTTGTATACGGCCAGCACGGATTATAAGGGCGATAACTTTATTAAGTATGCACAAAGTCTCTGTGCAGGAGGGGCAATGGATTTTTCCACCGCTTATGTGGAGGCTGTGGGTTCGAATGATGCTGTGGGCGGTTTGCAGTTTATGGGCTTACCATTGCCGCACGATGATCAAGGTGCGATCTTGCGTTATCAAACCGATCATGATGAAGCAGGACGTGCCACTAGCTGTGGGCCGCGCACTTCGAAGCTGATGGTTAAGGTGCTCTTTGAAGAAGCTTTGACACTCGGTGTGCGCATTTTGCCTAGCACCAGCGGCATCCGCATTGTCAAAGAGAGCGTTGATGGTGAGGAACGCGTATGTGGTGTAGTGGCCTTACACCGTGAAGAATCACGTAATGCCTACGGACTGATTTTTATTCAATGTGAGGATTTGATTATCGCAACAGGGGGACCCGGAGAGCTGTATCGTGATAGTGTATATCCGCATCATTGTCATGGCGGCTTGGGCCTCGCTTTGGAGGCGGGGATTGAGTTGTGTAATGTCACGGAAAGTCAGTTCGGTATTGGAACTCCACGTACGACTTTTCCATGGAATTTATCGGGCACTTATGTGCAAGTGATGCCCCGGGTATACTCGGTTGATGCGGATGGAAATGAAATCAACTTTTTGAAGCGTTATTATCGGAGCACGCGTGAGATGGTTTCGAATACTTTCCGCAAGGGCTATCAATGGCCTTTCCACTCCACTCGGATGCTGGATTATGGTTCTAGCTTGTTCGACTTGGCTGTATTCTTGGAATGTCAGGCTGGACGTAAGGTGTACCTTGATTTTCTACGAAACCCGGAGCCAGTAAATGAGGGGGAGTGCTTCAGTTTAGACGATCTCGATCCAGACGTGCGGGCTTATCTCGAAAATAACGAAGCGCTTTATGATCTGCCGATCGATCGTCTTCGTCGTATGAATCCGCTTGCGATTGAGCTCTATCGAATGCACGGAACTGATCTGTGTCAGGAGCCTTTGGAATTCGCGATGAATAACCAGCACATGAATGGAGGCATCTTGATCAATGACTGGGGACAAACCAGCTTGCAAGGCTGCTATGCCATCGGTGAAGCCGCTGGCAGCCATGGTGTGACACGCCCCGGCGGGGCGGCGCTCAACTCCGGCCAGGTCTTTGGTAAGCGTGTGGCTGTGGCGATCAAACGTTCACGTTTACATAAGGGAGCGTTTGCTCCGGATCAGGATTGTATCACGCAGCAGATTCAACAGACACTCCAGGATGCGAGCGCCTTTGTGACGAATGATGGTGGCCGTACGCCTAAAGACGTGAAGACAGAGGTCCAAGCCCGGATGAGTGATTCGGCGGGTATTATCTGCACGCAGGAAGAGGTAGCAGCCGCGCTGTCCGAGGCACAGCAGCTACGGAGGGACGCGGAGGCCAATGGCCTTAAAGTCAGTTCAGCGAGTTTGGTGGGGCAAGCTTTTCGCTGGCGTCATATGGTCTGGGTTTCCGAAGCGGTGTTGACTGCGCTGGATTACTATATCCAAAATGGCGGTGGTAGCCGTGGTGCGCGTGCGATCTGCGCCAGCGACGGAACACGCTGCCCTGATGCCAGTCACGAAGATTTGACTCGCTTCCGCTTCGTGGAGGAACAGGCCAAAGATCGTGAGGAGAAGTTGATTGTCAGCCGTGAGGGCGATGGTATTTCGGTGCACGCTCTGCCTGTCGATCTCAAGCCTGAAGTGAAGCGTGAGTTCTTCGAGAAAGGTTGGGGCCCATACTTGATCAAGGAAGGTTAACGCGTTTTTTTGAGTAGAAAAGCGTAGCCTCGGAAGTCGGCTCCCTTGGGGAGCGTCAAGGTGTGGCCGTTCAATTGCGGTGCTGGGGTGGTACTGTCGATTAGACTGCGGCTGAGATGACGACAGTCGCTATTTGGCAGTTCAATGACTAGCTCTTCACTCGCTAGGCCTGCGAAGGTATGAATTAGTAGCAGAGCTTCGCTGCCGTCGTCGCTTTCACGCCAGAGGCCTTGCCAGGCAGTGGGATGATTCCAGTTGTGGGCACCAGGCCCGAAGAAACGACTATGCCCGTTCTTGATAATGGAAGCGGCTTGCTGGTAGAAGCTAACCGCATCTTTAACGATGGCCATTTGCTGGTCACTTAGATCGTGAACCGGTCCGGATAGGCACATGCGGCCATAGAGTGTTGAAGTGAGTGAATAGTAAAAGCGCTCTTCGCTATCGTCGGGATAGAGCACCGCCCAGATCTGTGATTGACGTGGCGGCATCAGGTAATGCAACTGGCGGGCGATAATGGGAATGTTCCAAGACTCGTGCGCGTCGGAGAACGAGCTCATTGAGGTGAGCCCGATCATTGAAGGTTCGAGTCGGTGTCCGCCGGAGGAGCAGTTTTCGATGACAAGGTCTGTAACCGATTCGCGGATACGTTTGAAGGTGGAGTGGATGCCGTTGACTTGTTGGCGCAGCCCTTCGCCCAGAGAATCCGGGTGGTCACAACCGAGGCCGATGGTATCGTTATAGTCAACCTTTAGGTAGCCGAGCTGATTGTCATTGAGGAAATGGATCAGCTTTTCGCCTAGATAGTCCTGCACCCAAGGATCGTTTAAATTCCAGAAGCGACGACTGCCGACTTGCAGTGGCTTACCATTGCGGTGAAGGTGATGCTCTGATTGCTTCCATGCTTCGGAGCCAGGATTACAGACTTCAAATTCAAACCAGATGCCTGGAATGTAGCCTAGCTCACGTAGCTCTTTACAAACCGCACCGATTCCTTGCGGGAATTTCTCTGTGTCGACCTGCCAGTCGCCATTTGATTGCATGGTGGCTTCGGGGGGGCGCTTTGCCCAACCGTCGTCGATGACAAGGTAGCGGATGCCAGTGCCCAGCAGACGTTTGGCCAGTGCCATCGTCTTTTCGTGACTAGGAGAGCCCCAGTTGGTGCACCATTCATTAAACATGACAGGCAAGGATTCTTCGGACTCCGGTAAGTTTTGAAGTTGCGACTCTTGCAGTTTGACGAGTTTTCCAGTCAGATCGCTCAGTTCACCCTGCACACAGGCGAGGTGAGCCACGGGGGTGGTTAATGTTTCGCCCGGAGCCAGCGCTTTTTTCCAATGGCCGAATTCGTAATCTGCGAGGCCACCGGAGATGGAGACATTGTCGCCACGCCGAGTCACTTCCATTTGCCAGGAGCCGGCATGTGCCAACTGAGCTCCCCAGAATACACCTGTTGCGCTGTCTTCAATCGCGATGAAGGGGAAAAACTTACGCACGGGCATGGTGCCGACTTGCCCGAAGCGTTCGGAGACAATGTTAAAGCCGCCCCAACTGCGTTCGAGGTGCAAGTCTTCCAGGGACTCACTATACAGGCGTCCTTCGTTGCTCCACCATGATCGGAAACGGTGAACCTTTAAGCGTCCGGGGGCATCATCGTGCGAGAAAGGTGTGATGCCTGAGAGTACGAAACTAGTTATAAACTCCAAGGAGACCGCTTGATCGCCATTGTTAGTGATCGTAGTCCAAGTGCGCAGGGTGCCGTCGACGGCGGTGGCCTCCAAGTGTTGCTCTATCTGCAATTGATGGCGCTCGTCTTGGAAAATAGTGATCATCTTAGACTCCTCACCTGCGGGTGCTTCAGCTAGCTTGAGGTGATTGATACTGCTGCTGTTTTGCATCGTCATGCCCGCGATGAAGCCGCCGGATCCAGTGTCGTCCTCTAGTTTCAATTGAACCATGCTATCGGGCACAGATGTGGTCGGAGTCACTTTCTTACATTCTGGTCGAGCTGTAATTGCCGTGCGTTGTGTGATACGTTTGTTGGCGAGAGCCGTGGGGCAGAGGTGCAATTCGGTTTTGCCGGATTGAGTGGTCACACGGTCGACTTGCAGACCGTTCAGAATTTGAGAGCTAATCATTTGAAGCAGCGAGATTGAGATTATAAGCGTCCGTATGCTGGCACGCATTGGGCAGATGACCAGTGCTGATGATTAATTTGCTATTTGTCAAATGTTAGGCTGTAGCCTTGATCTCTATTTACATCTGCTAAGGGCTGTTGCCAACGATTCTATGTTCAGTTATGACTATTCACGCTGCAAATAGCGTTGTAGTTTGTCCGAGGCGGGCCACTCCAGTTGTATGTGTTGTTTGCGTAGGCTGGTGCGAAGTGCACCGGTATCCACATCCGCAACATCCAGCTGTTGATCTTTTGCGAGTGCGGCTGCGGTTCCAGCTGCTTGGCCCAGTTGCATCATTGTTCGAGAGAGTCGACAGCTGGAGGCTGCGATTGCAGAGAAGCTCGCGCCGCGACAGGCCACTAGTAAGTTGTCAAACTCCCTTGGCAGTAGGCAGCGATAGGGCACGCCATAGGGGAAGCTTAGTTCTTTGTGGACATGGACTTCGCCGTGTACGTCTTTGGAGTGATCTGCGATGCAGATGATGTTGTCGTGGGGCTGCTTTTTTAGTGTGTCATCGAGGTCTTGTTGTGTGAGCACGTAACGGCCTACGAGGCGTTGTTCTTCGCGAACACCGAGGGCTGGGGCGAGCCAACTCAACCGAAATGACTGCATCTCTGGTAGAACTGTTTGTATGTGATGCCAGTGCGCGTGGACGCGACGAGCGCATTCTTTATGAGCGGTGTCATATCGTAGACTGGAAAATTCACGTGCCTCCATGGTCGGTAGCATATTTACGTTCCAGCCGCCTCGCGGATATTGGTTGAACACGGCGCTCGGAAATTTTGGTGCCCACCAACATTCTGAGGGGATGCCCTCTGGCAAAGGCTCGATCGATGGCTGGCCGGAGTGGGGATCGACCCGGTAAAGCTGAGTGACTGCGTTCAGGCTGTCGTCAGCCTGTTTAGGCGCCGCGGACTCTCCATAGGTTTGACTACTTTCACGGCCTAGGCTGGTTCGGCATCCAGCCAGTCGAGCTAGAATAATGCTGGCAGTCGCATCTATGAATGTGTCGGCGGTCAGAGTGGTTCCATCGTCCAGACTGACACTTTTGATGCGGTGTCCGTTTTGAGTGATCGACGTCACGGCGCTGCCACTAAACAGTGTTATATTTTGAGTTTCATTGAGTAGTTCACTCACCACCTTTACGTAGTCGTTCGGCTCAAAGGGGACGCCATGCCAGATATCCAGTTTATCTTCGCCGTCTAAGAGAAAACGACGCAGAGAATCGGTATAGCGCAAAGAGGGATCGAGTATGCATTCACCTCCAGGGAAGCTAGGGTCTCGCCAAAGGTGGCGACCATGACGATAAATGCCTACGGCTTTGGGGATTTGTTTAAGTCGGCGATAGATTTCGAAAGGCAGGCCCGTGCCGCCGACGCCGGGCTCCCAGCAATTGACCCCACCGCGGGCGGCGTTGCCTCCTAAGGTCTTGGCTGCTTCGATTAATGCGACTCGTAGTCCTAAGCGGCCAGCAGTAATGGCGGCGCCCAGCCCACCACTGCCCGCGCCTGCGATGATAAGGTCAAATTTCACAATTCGTGGAGATCGGTGAGAGTTCGTCGCAGGAGCGTGAGGAGCCCTCAGAGCGGGGAGATCTCCTGCACATTTGGTACGACTGTCATTTCAATGATTTCAAGGTTGGGTGGGGTGGTCACAATGTTGGCGACGATTTCTCCCAATTCCTCTGGCTTGGTACACGCAGCTCGGATTTCGGGGCTCAGTGATGGATGCCCTGCAATATTGGAATTTTGGCTAAACTCAGTGTCTCCCCAAGAGGGCGTGAGGCAGGTGACACGCACGCCCGCTTCGCGCAGTTCCAGATAGAGTCCTTTGCTGAGGCGTTCGATACCAGCCTTGGCCGCTGAATAGACGGACCATCCAGGCCAAGAATATTTAGCACAGATGCTGGAAATGTTGATGATCGTGCCGCGCTTGCTTTGACGCATGATGGGGGCAACCCGTCGGCAACCGAAGAACACCGAGTTTAAATTCAGCATTAAAGTCTGCGTGATCTCCTCATCAGTCTGTTCTTCGATGGGCGCAATTTTACCGCCTGCACCGGCGTTGTTGATGAGCACATCGATGTGCCCGGTCGCTTTCATTACGGTTTCGATCACACGGTCCCAATCGCTGCCACTGGTGGCGTCTGCGACGATGGCAGTGGCACCAATTTGCGAAGCTACGGCTTCGAGTTTTTCGGCATTGCGTGCGGTGATAAAAACATTGTGACCGCGTTGAATGAGAACTTTTGCGATGCCGACACCGTAGCCGCTAGAGGCTCCAGTGACGATGGCTGTGGGTAATTGGATATCCATTATAATCGTTTGTATGGTTTTCTGTTTGAGGCAGTGAGCTCGGTTTTTCGATGCCGAGTGAGTTTGAAATTGTTACTTGTTATATGAGATTGAACAAGCGAGCTGTTGGGATACAAGTAGCCCAATATGAGTATTAAAAAATGTCTGACCCTCCGGCAGATAGCCTGCGAGTCGGGGGTGCATTTTACGACTGTATCAAAGATCTTACGTGGCCAATCCCGGGCTTCGAAAGAAACACGTGAGCGGGTGTTGCAAGTGGCTGCTGCAGGTGGTTACCGGCCGAATCCTTTGGTATCTGCATGGATGGCTCAGCGACGGGCTGTGCGACCTGCGAAGACGCATGTAAACGTGGCTATTATTTTCGGAGGGCAGAGCGAGCGAGCCAGCAATCGATTTGATCGCGAGTTGGGGAAAGTGTTGGCTACAAGAGCTGGCCATCACGGGTTCTCGGCCAATGAACTCTATGTGGACGATTACGCTTCGTTGGCGGCACTGGGCGGCGTCATACGGGCACGAGGAATTCAAGGAATCGTGTGGGCTGGCGTCACGCATCCAGAGCCTCTTCCGGAAGTGTTTGATGCATGTGCGATGGTTAGTTTTGGAGGGGAAATGAATGGCCTGTCCACGGTTCGCACAGAAGCTTTTGGTGGAATGATGATGGCTATGGATGCGATTCAGGAGAGGGGCTGTGAACGTCCGCTGCTTGTATTGCGAGAGCGCCCGACTCGGCGAAACTTAATTCGTTATGAGGCGGCATTCAGATTGAAATATCAGTCACTGGGGCTGCCCGAGGAGGCTCCTGTGTGTTTCTTAGCAGCGAATGAAAGTCCCAACTGGACGCAGATCTTGAAGAAATTTCGGGGGATTGATGGAGTGATTGGCAACTGTGATGGCGATCATCTCAATGTCCCGTTTGTGAGTTTGGATGCGCGGCCCGGTCGGAGCGCGGGCTTGGATCAACGTCGATCTCATATGGGTGAAATTGCGGTCGACTTAGTGGCGACAGCAGTCATCTCGCCCAGCCTGATGATTGCTCGCCATACTTATGAGCAAATCGTTAAGCCCCTCTGGGTGGATGCAGTCTAGTGGTGCCAGTCTACTTTGATAGGCACGAGCATGATACCTGTTTTTTGCGCAGAGCAGTTGAGATACTAGCGGTAGAGCCAGAAGCGCTTGGCTTCATCTTGGAAGTCCTGAGCTTGCTTTTCCCATTGGTTGACGAAGGCGTTGACGCGGGCTTGGGCGCCACGTTGTTTGATTTCGTCCCACCAAGCGGTGCTACCGACGTGTTTATTAAAGAGTGCGGGGTTCTTGGAGGCGGCAAAGGGATTACTGACCGACCATGCGGCCGCGAGTTGCATCATGTGGAAACTGAGCTCGGTGGGCCGGACACGACTCCAATTGACGACACTGACATAGACGCCGGTGAGGGGCGCGCCGGCAGCACTTTGGGTGTCGACGATGCGGTAGCTCAGGCCTGGTATGTGTTTGGCTTCCAGTGCAGCTTTCAGCTCGGCAGGTGATTTGCCTGAGAAGCGCAGGAGCCTAAAAGGATAGGGCGTCCCTATGCCATGGCTAAAGCCGCCTTCTTGTGCTCCCAGACCAGTCATCGCGTAGCCCAGCACTGCGGAGAGGTCGGGGATGTAGGGCGAGGTGGGCACCCAGCGGAGGCCGGTTTGGGTCCACAGCATATCACGAGTCCAGCCTTGCATCGGCACAATGCTGAGCTTGCCTTTTTCGCGTGTGGCATTGGGTGTTTCCATCCAACCTGGGGAGTGTTTGGCGATGCGTGCGAGTTCGGCAATGGTGAGGCCGTGCACGTAGGGCACATGAAATGCGCCAACGTAGCTGCGCCATTCACGGTCGAGTGGGGGGCCGTCGACTTTGAGGCCACCGAGAGGGTTGGGGCGATCGAGGATAATGACTTCGACGCCGTTTTCAAAGCAGGCTTCCATGGCGTAGCGCATGCAGCTGACGTAGGTGTAGGAGCGCACGCCGACGTCCTGTAAGTCGATGACCAGGGCATCCAGCCCCGCCAGCATTTTGGCGGTGGGTTTGCGGTATTGGCCGTAGAGCGAGTAAACGGGGAGCCCCGTGCGCGGGTCGATCTTGTCGTCGACTGGAACGTTGGCTTTTTCGTCGCCATAGATGCCGTGTTCGGGGCCGAAAAGTGCGACCAGTCGGGCATTGGGAGCGCGGCGCAGGACATCGATACTGCTCTCGCCGCGGCGGTTGAGTCCTGCCGGGTGGGTGAGTAGTCCCACGCGTTTACCGGCGATGGCTCGGAAACCACTTTGTTCGAGTACATCGATGCCCAGGTAAATTGGCGCGGCCTGGGCGAGCCCTGTCCAGAGTAGTAAGGGGAGTAATAAGAGGCAGAGCTTTTTAATCATTGGTAGAATCTTTAGCAGGCGTCTGAGAATCTGACTTCAATTTACGGTCGTTAATTTTTGCGCGCAGTAATGCGTAGCTGGCGGCAGTGCGATTGGCGATGATCCGGTAAATGACGCTGCCGATCAAGCCGAAGAAGGTGCCAATGATGATAGCACCGAGGTTTGTAACGCCGAATACGGTGGCGATGTTATCGAATTTATTGCCCCATGCGCCGTGGATGAAGTTATCCAGTAAGAGCCGCACCTCTTCGTGATTGAGTGGGGCCACTTTTACCCCGATCAGGCTGAGGAATATGCGACCTGTCTGGTAGGCCGCATACCAGATTGGGAGTACGGTAATCGGGTTGGAGACTATTTGTAATCCAGCGAGGATTGGCAGATTGGCACGTAGTAAAAGCGCAAGCAGGAATGCCAGTGGCACTTGTATGCCATACAGTGGCATGAGAGTCAGAATGCTGCCGGCGTAGATCGCGGGCACGGCATTCTCGACTCGAAAGCTCCATATATAAATACGTTTACGAGCTGACTCAGAGAAGAATTTTAGAATGGGATAACGGTGTATGTTGGTACGCCGGGGGAGGGGACGCAGCCATTTTTTGACTCTTCGGATGCGTCGCCATCGTGTTTTGTTGAGCTCTGACTCCTCAGCGGTCATATACATTTCGGCTCTGCAATACTTCGGATACTTTTTGCATTAACAGCTGTGGTGCGGCCTTGAGTGCTTGGGCCAGCGGGATGTGGTCCGGAGTGATACTGTATACGGCAGTGCCGGGAAAGCGTTCGCGTACTGTTTGTGCCGCTGTGTCTTCGGCGCAACCGGCAAACAAGATGGCATCAGTGTCGCTGGAGTAGGCAGCGGCGAGTAGGGCGTAGGGCCCCTTGCCTGCCAGCGAGCTGGTGTCGAATTTACCTTCGCCAGTGAGCACCAGGTCTGCGTTTTTGATCTTACTCGCGAGATCCAGCCAAGCGGTGACGAGTTCAAAGCCTGGCACATAGCTGGCTTCAAAGGCGACATTGAGTCCGAAGCCCAGCCCGCCCGCAGCACCGCTGCCAGGTACCTTGAGCCGCGATTCTGCTTGTTTAAAAAAATGGCATAATTGCTTGGCGACACGTGCAGAGGCATCGTCAAAGGCATCAATTTCATCGGGCGCGAGACCTTTCTGTGGGCCGTAAACCGCGGCGGCACCTTGTGCGCCGAGCAGTGGGTTTTCCACGTCGCAGGCAATGTAGATGGGGGGCACATCGAGCTCGATGCTGCCTGTAATGGTATCGATGGCGTCCCATTGTGCGGGGGTGATTTGCCCGCTGGGACAGAAGTTCAGCCCCAGCGCTTCGAGTGCACCCAGCCCGAGGTCGCTGGTGGCACTTCCGCCTATGCCCAGTAAAATAGCGTTGGCCTCTTCGGCTACGGCGATACGTATGAGCTCGCCCACGCCGCGTGTGGTGCAGTGCCCCGGGTGACGCTGCGCTGCGGGCACTTGTTCCAGTCCGGCGACCGAAGCCATTTCAATAATGGCTAGCTTGCCACTTTGAATGCCGAGAAACTGGCGAGCGCTCTCTGGAATGTTTTCCACCTCGACCCAGCCTAGCGGAGCTTCCACTTCTTCGCCCAGCGGTCCGCAGACCTTGTGAAATTCCATATAGCCTCCGACTGATTGGCTCAGTATTGGGCAGAAGCCTTCACCGCCATCAGTGAGCGGTGCCGCTGTGAAGCTGTGTGTATCCCCCAGGGCTGTAAGTGCTCCGCTCAGGGCGGCTTCACAAGCTCGATCGGCGGGCATGGAATCTTTGAACTTATCGAAGGCGGCTAGAATATGCATATATAATGTCGAATATGAACGTCGAAGGCTGAAGGTCCAACATTGATCGTGTATTAATTTGAAATTTTAAGCCTCAACAGTGCAGCCTGCGTGCCAATGATAGCTGGCATGAAGCATGCTAATGAATTTACACAATAAAAAATTATGTGTTCAACTACTTCGACTACCACCGAGCTTGGGGCTTCTCCCAAGCGGGATCATATTGATATTAACAACCTCCCCGAGTGGCTGCGTGCCTACTCGGTAGATGCTTCTGTCATCGGCGAGAATGAACCGGATAAGCATCCCGTCTACGGCACCACGGTGTTTCTGGCTAAGACTCAAGTGCCGACACGTTTCGGCGACTTTTGCGCCTGTATTTTTCAAGATATTATTCATAAAGGCTATATCATAGCGCTGACTTATGGTGATATCATCAACGCCGAAGTGCTTTATACACGCATGCACTCCAGTTGTGTGACCAGTGAGACTCTGGGGGGCTGTGACTGTGACTGTGTGCAACAGCTGGAAGGTGCGATGGAGAAGATCGCAAGCTATGGGCATGGAGTGCTCTTTTATTTACTACAGGAGGGACGTGGCGTTGGCTATTCTGCAAAAGCGCGCGACCGGATGCTGGTGCAAGCCAGTGGGGATACTCTGTCTACCTTTGATGCCTACAAGACGCTCGGATTGAAAAAGGACTATCGTCAATATCTGAACATTTCAGATATCGTACACATTCTTAATATCGATGCCAAGTGGGTGGTGCTAACAAATAACCCAGACAAGGTTGCAGCCATGCAAAGAAATGGTCTAACGGTTGAACGGACAGAAGCTATTGAATATGAACCGGGGCCCTTTAACTTGTTTTATTTGAAATCGAAACAGGAGTCGGGACATGAGCTTTCCCGCCCGAATGAGCTTCCTCTCGCTGACATACAATTACCGGAGCCAGTCATTCCGTTTAAGCCGGTGCGCTTGAAGCAAGCGGAACGCTTTATTTATATGGCTAGTTACTTTCTGCCGATTCGCCCTTTGGATGATGAGGTGGTGATTTCTTATGATGCCGTGAGGGAGATGTTGGGCGATTCCGATCTGGAGCCGCATACGATGGGACGCAGCCCGATGATTCGTGAGTTTGAATCGATTCGGGGGAACCGATTGATCTTGAAAATTGATTCCAAAGCCATCGAAGCAATGGGGAAAGACCCCAAGGTGAATCCTTTTGCGCGCTTATTATATGAACCCTATTGGTTTCGAGTGCATGTTTATTACGACGTGGTGAGTGGTGATGATTTTGTGGTGCTCACTTACGGGAATCCGAAGTCCTATGACCGGCCGATCGTACGAATTCAAAGTGAGTCTATTCTAAATCGTTTTCCGGTGAAGGTGGATGATAATAAGGCAAAGTACAACCGTGCGATTCAACACATCGTGCGCTATGGGAGTGGCGCGGTGGTACTGGTATACCAAGACGGACGTGGGGCGGGCTTCGGTGCGTTTTCACTCGACCGAATGTTTTTAGAGCAAAACACGAGTTACGATACACGTGAGTCGTATCGTAAATTAGGAGTTCCCTTTGATCAGCGTGATTACGAGTGTGTCTTTCAGATTTTGAAGAGTCATTTGCCCAGTCTTAACATCCAGATGGTGATGAACTCTCCCAATAGCTTGATTCAAAAGAACGAATATGCACAAGCCTTGCATCGTAGCGGATTAAATGTTGTGGATTGGATCTTTTTGGAATCGGAGATTTAGAATAACATGGTGCCACCTAGTGGATTAGACATTCTCGCAGCGCGTATCGAGCAGGTGCCGCAGTATTTGCAGCTTACTTGGGATGCCTCATTGCCTGGTCATTGTCTCTTGGGGGGGATTGAGCAGGTCGCCGTTACCGGGATTGGCAGTTCGGAGGCTGCTGCGAAGTATCTCGTGTCGCTGTTGAATCGCACTGGAGTGGTGCAGGCGGAGTTTTTACCCACCGCAGCTTTCTATGCTGAACTGCCTGCTGGCTGTGCGGCCAAGCAGCTTGTCGTTTTCACTCAGGGGCTCTCGCCAAATGCGCAGATTGCTATTGCAGGTCGCGAACATTTTGCAGGTTTGACACTTGTCACTTCATCCACAGTGGAGGGGCAGAGGCAGGCGGGGAAGGTCGATCGCGCGGCTCTCTTAGAGCGCTTGGAGAGGGAAGGTGCCATGATCCTGACGCATCCGATGGAGGATGAATTTGAGATTTTGCCGCGGGTGATTGGTCCGATTTGTGCGTTGCTTGCGGCTTGGCAGATCCAACAGTCGCTTTCGCACCATGGCCCGGTGGTTCCGATGCAGTCGCTGCTGCGCCAAGTGTGGGCGGCAGAGTTGCCAGATGTGGCAAGCCTGGAGCGCTGCGCGGCGGAATTGCTGGCTGGGACCGACTTTTATTTTACTAACAGCAGCTCGCTCTATGCGCAGAATCTACCCGCCAAAGTGCTGGAGACTGTTTTTTGTGCGGCCCCACGTATTCGGGATGTTTTTGATTATGCGCATGGTCCCTTTCAGGCGGATCGAGTGCGACCACTCAATCGCTGGATTTTTACCAGTGAAACTCCGGCTGAGGTCGATTTGCTGACTCGTTTACAGCCTTTGCTCGAGCGAATCAACCCGCCGACGATTATTCGCTCTCCGCTCGCAGAGCCATTCGCTATATTTTACTATGAGCGTTTTCTCAATGCAGTTGTGTTGAGAGCCGCCAACTTGGCTGGACATGATCTAGTTAATTGGCCCGGTAAGTCTGAAGATGGCGAGGGATATGCGCTGGCCCATGCCTATGGCTCGGGCACGGCTGAGCTTTGATCCTGGAAGGCGTATTCATTGACTCCCTTGGCAGGCGGCTCGCCCTCTGAGAACTTCTTAACTCATTTTTTTAGGAGGCTTGCCAAAAAACAATGGCTGGTAGGTGTCCCTACCAGCCATTCTGTCTATAAGTTAGAGCTTCTGAAGTTTGCTTATGTCAGCTTTTTTCTGAATAAGGCGCTAGCGCTGCTCTTGACCGCTTTCGATGTCGATAATCTTGAAATTCTCGACATGGTAGATTGGGTCGGCACGGAAGGACAGGCGTGCGCCGTAGGATTGTTCGATCTCCAACAGCAGGTCTTCGTCTTCCTGGCGTAGGCGCTCAAGGTTGGTCGGGTGTAGCAACACGCGCAGGGCGATTTCCTTATCGTGGCCGTCGCGGGCGCGGATGTGGCGAATCACGCTGATTAGGCGGCGTTGCACTTCAACACTCATGGTGCGGGAGCTCTTGACCGAGCCGCGTCCGTGGCAATACGGGCAGTCGGTGTAGATGCCGCTGGAGTGACTTTCCGAGTGGCGCTGACGCGTCATTTGCATGATGCCGAGTGTGGAGATCGGCAGAATGTGGTTCTTCGCCTTGTCGTTGGCCATTTCGCGGCGCATGCGTGCGAGCACCGCGTTGCGATCCTTTTTCGCCTTCATGTCGATGAAGTCGAGGATGATGAGGCCGCCGATGTTACGCAGACGTACTTGGCGACAGATCTCGGTCGCCGCTTCCAAATTGACCTGCAGGATGAAGTCTTTGCCGTCCTTGTTCTTATTCTTGTGTGAGCCGGTGTTCACGTCGATCGAGATCAGCGCTTCGGTCTCTTCGATCACGATTTCGCCACCGCCTGGTAGCGGGACGCAACGCATGTAAGTTTGCTCGATTTGGCGCTCGATGTTGAAGCGCTCAAAGACGGGAATGTCGTCCTTGAAGATATGAATCTTCGACTTGGAGCGTGGGGAAATCTTCATGACTTCTTCCATCACTGTGTCGTAGTCTTCTTTTTTATCGACCATCACGCGGTCGATTTCTTCGGTGAGGAAGTCACGCACGGTGCGGCCGACGATGTCGGGCTCGACGTAGAGGCAGGCTGGCTTCTTGGTGGACTCCATACGCTGGTTGATCACCTCCCAGCGCTTGAGCAAAATGTGGAGGTCGCGGATGAAGTAGCGGGCCTTTTTACCTTCGCCAGCGGTGCGCACGATGATGCCCATGCCTTCGGGCAAGGTGAGGTCGCGCAAGATGCCCTTCAGGCGGGAGCGCTCCTTTTTGTCTTCAATCTTACGGGAGATTCCCAGGGTGCCGGTGTAAGGCATGAGCACGAGGAAACGGCCGGGCAGCGCGATATTGGTGGTGGTGCGTGGTCCTTTAGTGCCGATTTGGCCTTTGGTGATCTGTAGCACGATCTCGCTGCCGATCGGGTAGAGGCGTGGGATGTCTTTGACGGTGATCTTTTCCGCTTCGCGCTTGCGTTGCTTTTCAGATTTATTGTCGCGGACGACTTCGATGGTATTGTCCTTGGCGGCTGGCAGGATGTCCCAGTAGTGCAGGAAGGCATTTTTCTCTTCGCCGATATCGACGAAAGCCGCCTTGAGCCCCGGCTCAAGGTTTTGAATGCGTCCCTTGAAAATGGCGCCGACTTCGCGCGCTTCACCAGTACGTTCGACTTCGAACTTCTCGAGCACGCCGTCCTGAAGTAGGGCGACACGTTTTTCGAGTGGCTCGGAGTTGATGATGAGCTCGGTGTAGGACTTTTTTTCCGCCTTGATCGCTTTGACGATGCGAGTGATCAGCGGTTGGGTCTTTTCACGTTTGGCTGCGTCGTCTTTGAGCGCACGGGTATCGATGCGTTCAGCTTTTTTTTCCTTGGGAGCAGAAATGAGCTCTTTGGTGTATTGATCGTCGCTATTGGCGTTGCCCTTAGCATCGTGATTAGAAGTGTTTTGAGTGGTTGATTCGTCGTTCATTGGTCTTGGTTTCCCGTGGGTGAGGTGGGGATCCCAAGTTTTGACTGTTCTGACTCTCAAATCTGTGTGTGCGTGGGTGGATCAGCATCATGAAAAATCCTTTCGATACCGATATACACTTTGCACAAGACCTTGTAGAATAAAACAGCTCAAAACAAAGGAGCCTCCGTAACTTAAAAACGGAAGCGGGAGTCCGGTAATCGGGGTGATGCCGATAGTCATGCCAATGTTGATGAAGAAGTGGACGAGGAATAGAATACTGACACCGATGGCCAGTTGCATTCCAAATCGATCTCTTGCGAGTCCGGCAATACGTATGCCGTTGGCGACCATCAGGCAAAATAGCCCGACGACGAACGCGCTTCCAAGAAAGCCTGTTTCCTCCGCGATTACGGAGAAAATAAAGTCGTTGTGTGCCACCGCTTGAGGGAGATAGCCGAGCTGCGCTTGGGTACCTTTAAGGTAGCCTTTGCCCGACAATCCACCGGTTGCGGCAGAAATTTTTGCTTGATTGGCATTCCAGCTTGCGCCGGTGCCACTCGGGTCCACCACGTCGGGAGCGACGAAGGTGAGGATCCGATTTCTTTGATAATTGCGAATAGGGAGTAGCGATTGATAGTCGCCAATCACCTCTGTACCGTCAGAATTTTTCGCTTCGCGCTGAGCTTCCAGATGCTGACTGTAACCGTAAAGATCGACTCCCAACACTGCCAGTGCGATCGCGAATGCTGCGAACGCACTAAGGAAAAATTTCTCGGATAACCGGGAAACATATAGCAGAGCGAAAATCATAGGTGGAAAGACAAGCGAGGAACCTAGATCGGGTTGCAGGAAAATCAACAACATTGGAAGCAAAAAGACACCGGCCATTTTGGTTAGTACCAGCAGCGAATCTTTGACTGTGCCGATCTCGGATCGGGCCAAAATACTGGCTGCCATAATCAGGGTGCCGATCTTGGCTCCTTCGGTCGGTTGTACACGAGTGACCCCGAGATCGATCCAGCGCCGCGCCCCCATGTCTTCAAAGCTGATGGGGCTAAATTTGGTGGTCAGCAAGAGGCCGAAGATGCCTGCAATGTAGATAAAATGGGCGTATTGCAGGATCAATTTATAGTTAATCGCGGAGATCGCGGTATAGGTGCCCAGCCCTATAATGATCCAGAATAGCTGCCGTTTCCAGTGGCCCCCATCGTAGGAAATCTGCGCGGAATAGATGAAAAGCAGCCCGATTGCACAGAGTAGCAGTATGCAGAGAGGATTGATCAGGTCGAAGCGCAACCGTTCCCCCGGATTCATCAGGTTCTGATACTTTTTACTAAATATACGGCGATAGACGGACATTTTTTGCGGCGCAAAAAAAAAGAATAGTGGATTAGGAGTTCAGAATTGGGAGACTATAAGACTGTTCTGGCAGTCTGGGCTAGTGGCTGCTAGCCAATTCTCACTGCTTTTAGTTCACATCTCCCAGGTAGTTGCTGTTCGGCTTGAAGCCACCGTCTTTGAAAAATGGTTTGATGGCTTCCGGCAGAAAACGCCGCTGGGGCAAGTCTGCGAGCGGGATCCATTCTACGCCGATCTGCTTTTTATCATGTTCGGTGCCCGGCCCGATGCCGGCGGGGTTGGGCAGTGAACAGCTAAAGACGTGTTCAACTTGGTGAAAGGCGTGGTGTGATTTGCGAAATTCGTGATTTTTGCCGATATACTCACGTATGTAGAGTAATTCGCCGACTTCGACTTCGGTCCCAATCTCCTCCAGACACTCGCGCTCGAGTCCTTGGCGTAGGGTCTCTCCATGGCGCTGTCCTCCGCCCGGTAGGATGTAAAATACACCCGTCCGGTCGCGCATTTTGATGGCGAGGACTTTTTGATCCAAAATGATGAGGGCTCGTGCCGCTGTTCGAATATGGCGCATAGTAAACTTTTACAGCCAAAAGCAGATTCTCACAGGAGCAAGACTCAACACGGTTTCTGTGAAATTTGTGTAGCGATAGCTGGTGCTACTTGCGATTTCTGCGGAATGTGCCACTACTGCGGGACTATGGTTGAGATTATTGACAGCATGGGCAGTGATGCTTTCAAAGCACAGTTTGGAGATTCTCCGCAGTTGCTTTCCTTTTTGGAGGCTAATTTCTCAGGAACAGAGAATGCTGCAGCGAGGCGACAGTTACTGGAATCTAGCGATGACAGCGCCTTTTCCTTGCGACAATGGGTCGAATCCTTGCGCACCGTGCGCGCATGGTTAGATACGCGCGGGCTGGAGATGCCGATTGAAGATGAGCTGGGCTATGTGTGCTGCGCGGGAGAGGCTGCTGGTGCTGGCTCGAATTTGACGCACTTACCGGCATTGGTGGCGGAGATGTTAGAGAGCTACGGCTGTGAACGCGCAGAGCCGCGGACGAAAGTTTAAAGGGGCAGGGGGAAGTTTTGCAGCCGTGCGGTTTCGCGCTTGCCTGAGCGTATGAAGCGCATTTGCTCTCTCGCATGGTGCAGAAAATACAGCCACGCTTTCTAGATTACACGAGCGCTCATGCAGTCGCCCAAAACTTCGGCACGCCCGTATATGTCTACGATCAAAAGACATTGGAGGCCAATGCAGCCGCTGTGCTTGCTTTTCCCAATGCCTTCGGTTTGACGGCTCGTTACGCGATGAAGGCTTCGCCGAATGCGGCGATCTTGAAGATTTTTGCCCAAGCGGGGCTGCATATTGATGCGTCGTCGGGGCATGAGGTACTCCGTGCGATGGCGGCGGGCATTGCCGCAGAGAAAATCAGTCTGAGTGCGCAAGAGTTGCCAGAGGATTTGGGCGAGCTCTTAGACGCAGGAATAAAGCTGAACGCGTGCTCGCTCGCTCAATTGGAACGTTTCGGTCAACTCAAGCCCGGTGGTGAAGTCGGTATTCGCATCAACCCCGGCGCTGGCTCGGGCGGTAATAATCGCACCAATGTGGGGGGGCCGTCTTCTAGCTTTGGTATTTGGTACGAGTGGATTCCTCAGATCAAAGAGCTATTGGCTAAATATTCGCTCACCGCGGTGCGCATCCACACCCATATTGGCTCGGGCAGCGATCCCGAGGTTTGGCTCAAGGTGTCGAAGATGAATTTTGAGATGGTGCGTCAATTTCCCGATGTGGTGACGCTCAATCTCGGAGGTGGCTTCAAAGTGGGGCGCATGCCGGATGAGAAGTCGACGGACTTGCAAGTGGTGGGGCAGCCGATCAAGGAAAAGTTTGAGGAGTTCGCCGCCGAGACCGGGCGTCAGATTCGCCTCGAAGTCGAGCCTGGCACCTTCTTGGTCGGGAATGCCTGTGCCTTACTGTCCAAGGTGCAAGATGTCGTCTCTACCGGCGAGCAGGGCTATGATTTTATCAAGCTCAACACTGGCATGACGGAATTGCTGCGTCCGTCTATTTACGGAGCGCAACACCCGATCAGTCTCTTGCAGAGTGAAGAAGCCGCCAGCTCTAAAGAATACGTGGTGGTGGGGCACTGCTGTGAATCCGGAGATATTTTGACACCTGCGCCGGGCGACCCGGAGCTTCTGGCCACCCGCAATTTACCCGTGGCTCAGATCGGTGACTACTGTGTGATCGATGGCTCGGGAGCCTATGCCTCGGCAATGACACCCAAGCACTACAATTCGTATCCCGAAGCTGCGGAAGTGATGCTCGATCAGGAGGGCACGGCAAAGTTAATCCGTCGCCGGCAGAAGTTAGAAGATATTTGGGCCAACGAAGTGTAGAACGTCGAACGTCCAACTTTGAACGTCCAATGTTGAATAAAGCGAGGTTAAGGAGTTGGACTCAATGTGCGTGCATTCAACATTCGAAGTTGGGAGTTCAACGTTCGACGTTCATTCCGTTCCTATGTTCTTCTTCGAATAGTAGTTCATCGCTGTCTTCGGGGCGATTGGCGTGTAGTTCGTCCGGTAAGCAGAAGTAGTAGCTCATTAGCCACAGGCTCCAGGATATCCGGTAGAGTAGCAGCGGCAGCAGTAGTGCTGCGATGCCAGCTGCTATCATTGCTGGCATAAAAGGTATCCAGCCTGCAAAGCCTGCAAGTAAAAGTGGCGCTACTGCGCCGAAGACTGCGATCCCGTAATTGATACAAAGCGGGCCTAGGTAATAGCCATCACCGCGTTCTAAAGTCATTCCGCAATAGGGGCAACGGTGATGGATTTTCAGAAACGAGCGAAAGAGCTTGGATTGTCCGCAGTTGGGACACTGGCATCGCAGGCCGCGGCGTACGATGTCGCTGTGGCTGACTTTGGGAAGAGGGGCGAGTGTGTGATCAATCATCTAGAAAATAGCGGGCAAAATTCGCGGCGACTTGCTCGGCGAGCGTTTCCACGGTCAGTCCGCGCAGCTCGGCGACGCGTTGATAGCCATGTTGCAAAAACTCGCCATAGCTGACAGTGTTTTGGATTGTGTCGGGTGCATCGCTTTCAATCAAGAGTCGATCGGAGGGCACCGCTCGAACGGCTGCGGGCGCTTTCTTTGCTTTTGGATGAAGTTGACCTGCGTGAAATGAGAAATAGGCGCCGAGTGCAGTAAATGAGCGCACCTGCTCGGCCGAGCCACTGTAAGCATGAAGGTGGATGCCGCGCTTCGGCGCTGACTGTGTTTTCAATATGCGGAGTAATGGATCGCTTGCTTTGAGACAGTGGATCGAAACGGGCATATTACGTTGTGCGGCTTGCTGCAATTGCCAGCAAAAGGCCGCTTGCTGCCGTTCGAGCTGGTGGCCGTCGATCCATTGATCGAGGCCGATTTCGCCCACCGCTTTGGCTTCGGCGATCTGTTGTAGAAAGCTTGCCTGCCAATCGTCGGGGGCGTCATTCACTTGCCACGGATGTAGGCCAATTGCGGGAATAATTTGTGACTTTTGATTCGCGAGCTTCAGTATTTGTGCCCAATCTTCAGGACAGGTTCCATTGAGGACGACCGGATTGTGGAGGGATGCCTGTGGATGGCAATGTGCGTCGTAGAGTTGCATGGGAGTGATCGCTTCTTAGCCAGTGACGCTTTTTACGGTGCTCCTCCGTCGGGGCCTCACAAGTGAAGACCCGACGAATTACGATTCAGCCAGGCAGGACTGCGCGAATCGTTGAATGGACTCCACGATTCGGCTGAGACCGTTGCGGCGGTTGGGGGAGAGGTGTTGTGTGATACCGACGTCGCCCAAAAAGTCGGCATCTGTTTGAACGATTTCCTCTGGTTTGGCGTCGCTATAAAAGTCGCACAGTAGGCTGGCGATTCCTTTCACGATGGCCGAGTCGGACTCGGACTGGAAATTGCAAAGGCCATCCTGGTAGGCCGGCACGACCCAAAGCTGTGACATGCAGCCTTCGATCTTAAAGCTGTCGATCCGTAGATCCTCGGGCAGCCCCTCAGCCTTTTTGCCGCGATCGACGATGTAGCCGAGGCGCTCATAGGCATCAGGAATAAGTGTGATCTCTTCGACCAGTGCGTTCTTCTTTTCTTCTAAAGTCATAGGAGAATTAAGCATTATGAGTGATGAATTAAGAAGTCAAAAAAATGCATGGGTTTCTTTTAAGCTAAGTTCGCCGTCAACATTAGCTTGGCTTAATCAGAGTCGAAATTTTTCAGACCGACTTGTCAGATCTTTAGCAAGGTTTCACCCGTCTGGTTTTGTTTTTTACCGTCTCTCCATCGAGCCAATTCCCATCGATCAGGTGGTAGATCGGCACCTCAGGAATACCAGTTTCACCGCGATGTATCATCTCGACCAGAATATCGACGGCTTTAGCTCCGATGAGTGCGGGGTTTTCCCAGATTCCGGAGAATTGTCGTTGATCATCCGGAACCGTTAAGAGGGTAAACCCCAGATCCTCGGGGATGGCGATCCCGTCTTGATGTAGCCAATCGTATACCTCGGGATGAATGGTCACCACGACTTCGGGGCGGTGCTGCGCATACCATTTTAGAAAGCCTTCTTTCTCCATTTGCTGAGGTAGGTGCAGGGGCACTTGTTGTTTAGCGGGGAAATGTTGTTGCTTCCTCCAGAAGGCCGCTGACCAGTGGTAATCCGCCCGTCCATCACTTTCAGAAGAGAGAGCGAGGCCGATCCGCTGGTAGCCGAATCCTGTGAGTTTTCGTAATAGTTTTTCCATCGCACGAAACTGATGGAGCGTGACCACATGCAACTGTGGTGAACACAAAGTATAGCCAAAGGTAACTGCTGAAAATTTAGTGAATGTGAAGTCGATCGACATGTTGGGCGCAGGCTGCGGGGCCAATAGAATGCCGTTCACACCACGTGCCAGTAGCACGCGCTCGATGTTTTTCATATTCACTCCCTGGGCTTGAAGTGCGTGGTCTTCCAAGTGATACCCGAGCTCCTGCGCGCGGCGAAGTGCCCCCGTATGGTATTGGACAAAGGCAGGGGATCGTTTCCAAGACTCACCCGCCGCGTCATTGGATAGCCAGGCCAAGGCGGCTTTGACCGGAGTGGGCTTGTTACGATGACGATAGGCAGACAGTCCGGTGAGATAAGGGTCCGGCACATAGCCCAGCTTTTTTGCCATCTTACTGACTTTCTTGCGGGTCGCTTCCGGTATGCTGGCATCGCCCCTTAGGGCTAGGGATACCGCTGCCTGCGTGAGTCCCAGCTTTTGAGCGATGCTTTTCTGAGTGATTTTATGCTGTGGCATGTTTTGGAGGGGGGCTATCCATCATGTATGCGAAGTCGCTTATCTGTATAAGTGAATAATTGCTAGTAAAAAGCGAGTATAAAAGTGTAGCCTGTCATAGGCTTTGAAAATTCCTCTAACCATTGCCGATTCTCACTGAACTGATTCCTTACTAAATGAAAATACAACATATTACTACCATCCTCGCTGGAATATCCCTATTTGCCGCACTTCCAAGCTCGGCATCTAGTATTTTTTTCTCCTTTCAATCGCAAGAAGATGGCAACGGTACTGCTACGTTAGATGTCACTGCATTTGACGGTATCGCTAGCGGAACTCCGACCATTTCTCCAACCGGAGGTGCCGCAGGTGACGGAGGCGAAGCGTCTTTCACCGCCTATGACGATTCGGTTTGGCTGGGCAACGGCAACTTTGCCACACCTGGTCACAGCTTGGTTTATGGCGTAGGTTCTGGCTTTTCATTAAGTCTGAATTTCGATGCCACCAACCTGGAGGATATGACTGTCCGCTTCGCCGTGCGCACTGCTGGCTCAGGTGCCGTCACTCAATTATCCGATCTGACCTACGATATTGGCGCAGGTGCCGTGAGCACTGGACTCACGGGAGGATTCTTCCCGGCAAACGGTCAATTCCAAGAATTGACGTTCGACTTGTCCAGTATCGCGGCGATCGAAAATCAAAGTGACGTCACCTTAACCTGGCTAATTCCAGAGGTTGTTAGTGGCACTTCTTTTCGTATTGATAATGTTCAACTGTCCGCCGTTCCAGAGCCATCGAACTATGGGCTCCTGATGGGGGGACTCGTTGCTGGTATGCTAATGCAAAGACGCCGTCGGTGCTAATCGCTATATCTTCTTATTAGCGCTCATTCTTTGTTAGTTATTTTTTGAACGATTAGAGCACAGCCGCCGAATTATTTCGGCGGCTTTTTGTGTACGTTTGGCAAGGTGCCTGAGTGATTCTTTGTTTATAGAGCGATCAATCTGATAGATTGTGGAATTACTTATCCGTAAAAGTGAAAATGAATTAGCAAACATATGTGTTCTGAAGTGTACTTACAAAATACTGGAGCGTCGCTTCCGATGACCTTGTTTACGATAGAGCTTATCTTTCTATATCAAGTCACGCGACGAGGAAATTGATACGATATTTATAATGAAACATACTCAGGAAATAGTTCAGCCGACTGCCTTAACCGGAGGAGGAAAGCATCACTTTTTCGGTTACTACGACAAGAGTTGCTGGGATGCTAGCAGCCGTTGGATCGTCGGCATGGAAACGGACTTTATGGATCGTCCTCCGCGGGCGGATGATGTGGCGACTATTGGCCTAATTGATCTACATGAGGGCAATGCCTGGAAGCCGATTGCGGAGACGCGGGCTTGGAATTGGCAGCAAGGTTGCATGCTGCAGTGGCTAGGAGATGCGTCGTCTATTATTTTTAATGATCGTGTCGATGGACAATGGGTGGCGCGTATTCTCGATGTTCAAAGTGGTGCGGAGCGTGCCATTGATCGGCCGATTTACGGCTTGAATGCGCAGGGCACGCATGCGGTCTCCTTGAATTTTGCCCGCTTGCAGCATCAGCGTCCTGGCTATGGCTATCCAGGCGTGAAGGATCCGACTAAGGGTGTGGGCGAACCTGAAGACGATGGCATTTACTCAATTGATATCGCAAGTGGGGAGTCTAAGTTGATCTTTAGCCTGGCTCAGGCGGCGGCGTTAGGAAGGACTCCGGATTTTAGCAATACCATGCACCGCTTTAATCACCTGCAGTTTAACCGTGCCGGGGACCGGGTCGCTTTGCTCCATCGTTATAAAGGTTTTCAGGCATTGAGTGAAGAAGTGGGCATCACACGCTTGTTGACTATGGGCATCGATGGTAGTGATGTACGGCTGATCAGCGATCATCGTCATTTCTCGCATTACGATTGGAAGGGAAGCGACGAGATTCTCGCTTGGGCCAGCCATCATGGCACGGGGCTAGGGTATTATTTATACGACGACATTGAGGGGGGAGAGGTCATGCCTATCGGGACCGATGTGTTTGATTGTGATGGGCATTGCTCCTTTTCACCCGACCAAGAGTGGGTCTTAACCGACACCTATCCGGACGAACAGGATATGCGCACCTTACTGCTTTATCACTGGGCCAGTGGCGAACGTATTGACATTGGTCGTTTTCATTCGCCTCCGATGGACTGGCAAATACGCTGCGATCTTCACCCACGTTGGAGTCGAGACGGGCGCCACATTTGTATCGACTCTATTCATGAAGGTAGTCGCCAAATGTATCTTCTCGATGTGTCCGAAATCGTTTCCTCTACTTCGACTCTACATCAGGCTGCCTCGTTGGCAAACTGCTAAACTATTCTTATGCCCACAACGGTACCCCTGCCAACATTTTCTGCCCCTGCCATGTCTTGTCTCGACGGCATCTGGGATTTTCTCTTTCTCGGCGATGTGGATCTGGATGCATGTGCGCCCGAGAGTCTTCGCGACTGGACGAAGACTGGAGTGCCGAGTGCCTTCGACGCGACGCCCGATCTCGCGGGTAAAAGAGGAGTGGCTGCCTATCGGCGAAGGCTATCGATCCCGGCAGGGCATTCGGCCAAGTTGAGCTTTGGCGCTGTTTCCATGCGATGCCGCGTGTTTGTGGACGGAGTTTGCTTGCGTGAACATGCCTGTGGCTATGCTCCCTTTGGACTTGAGCTTGAGGCGAGCGATGACAGCGAACGCGAACTAGTCCTATTAGTAGACAATCGTTTCGATTTCGAACACACGCCTATGCACGAGCCATACTTTGATTTTTATCAATACGGTGGTATTTTACGTTCTGTCATGCTCCAGGTTTTTCCTGATACGAAGCCTTCGATTGATTGGGTGAAAGTGGCACCGACTGAGCGCTACCGAGATGGCGAAGTCAGTTTACACATCGGGCTGCGAGGCGCTGTCTCTGACTCGATGACGCTCTTAATTGCATGGGATCATGGCAACGAACAGTCTTACACGGGAACGATCATTGATGGTGAAATCACGCTGACCGCGCGCGTGCCAAACCCCTCACTTTGGTCCCCGGAGAGCCCGTTACTACACGCCGTCCATGTGCGGATTAAAGACGAATCGCATGCTTCGGGAAGTCAGCAAGCTCGCTTTGGCTTGCGCTGGATTGAGGCCCGCGAGGGGGCGCTTTGGTTGAATGGTGAGCAGTTACAACTGCGTGGATACAATCGCCACGAGTGGCATCCAAATTTTGGCCCCTGCACGCCGCCCTTACAAATGCTCAATGATCTCCAGCATCTGCGGGATCTTGGCTGCAATTTTATTCGGGGGAGTCATTATCCACAAGATCAACGCTTTCTCGATCTATGCGATGAACTGGGCTTCCTTGTCTGGGAAGAGAACTTGGGCTGGGGCCAACGCGAGCGCACGCTGACTAATGAGACCTTTCGTGCCCAGCATCTGGAGTCGCTGCGCGCAATGGTGCATGCCAGCTATAATCATCCCTGTGTGATTATTTGGGGCTTTTTAAACGAGGCTGGCAGTGATCAGCCCTATGCTCGACCGATCATCGAGGAAAGTGCGGTCGAGCTCCGTCAGTTGGATGCCACGCGTTTGGTATCTTTCGCTAGTATGTATGCGCTGACAGATATTTGTTTCGATTTGGTCGACCTGATTGCTATCAACATTTATCCTGGCTGGTATGATTGTGACGATGTCGAAGACCCGCTCGCTTTGATTGCACCTTATATGCAAAAGTGCTTTGATCACTTCAGTAGTGATGCCTATGCCGACAAGCCTGTAATCATATCTGAGATCGGGGCTGAAGGCCTCTACGGCTGGCACGAACCGCATCACGATTTTTACACTGAAGCGTATCAGGCGAATTACTTACGCATCGCTTGTCAGGAAGCGCTCGAACACCCGCGCTCCAGCGGGATTGCACTCTGGCACTTCAGCGACGCACGCACCTATGGCACGGGACGATCGATCAAGCGTCCGCGCACATTTAATAACAAAGGCACTCTCGACGAATACCGCCGTCCGAAGTTGGCGTATCAAGCGGTAAGAGACGTTTTCAACGCATACACCTCATGACATCTGCACCATTAGAAACTGAACCCCAAACGGAATACGCACAAAGGCTGCGTTGGTTCCACCAAGCCCGCTTTGGAATGTTTATTCACTTCGGACTCTACTCGCTGCTGGAGCGTGGCGAGTGGGTCATGTTTCGTGAGCGCATTCCGCCTGAGGACTACGCACCCTTGGCCGATCAATTTAATCCGGCTAACTGGGATGCTGAAAAACTGGCACAAACCGCAGTGGATGCGGGCATGCGTTATGCCGTTTTTACGGCACGGCATCATGATGGCTACTGTCTATACGACAGTGCTGTGACCGATTTTACCTCCACCAAGACCGCGGCGCAGCGCGATTTCGTGGCCGAGTTTGTGACAGCCTTTCGTAAAGCCGGTCTTAAAGTCGGGATTTATTACTCATTACTGGATTGGAGATTTCCTGGTTATTTTGAACCTCAGAAGTATCCAGAGTCAGCCGCCGCATTGGTGCAACAAACACACGATCAAGTCCGGGAGTTGCTGAGCAATTATGGGAAAATAGACATGCTCTGGTATGATGGAGGATGGATCTCGCACGGGCGGAGGAAGGAGATACCTGAGGCTGAGTTTTGGCGTTCGGTGGAACTCAATGCCATGGCACGCGAGTTACAGCCAGAGATTATAATTAACAATCGTGCGGGCACTCAGGAGGATCTCGATACGCCCGAGCAACATGTCACTGCCTCCGAGGCAGGACGTGGTTGGGAGTCCTGCATGACAATTTGTCATCCCGCTGGCTGGGGTTATGTTCGGCATACGACTGATTTTAAGAGCGTTTCAGAATTGCTGCAAAATTTGGTTAAAGCTGCCGCGGGAGAAGGTAATTTTTTGCTGAATGTAGGACCGCAGCCTGACGGTTCCTTGCGCTCCGAAGAGACCACTCGCCTGCAAGCGATGGGAGATTGGTTGCAGCGCTATGGCGAGGGCATCTATGGCTCGCAGCGTTGTGATTTGCCCAATGACTCCTTGCCGGGAGGCGGGGCCGGGCATTGGACCCGCCAAGGGAATACTGCTTACCTCTTTACTTCGCGTTGGCCCGGCCAGGAATTGGTCGTGCCTCTCGTCGGCACGAAGGCGAAGTCGGCAACTGTACTGGGAACCGATCTTCAGCTTGGTATACGCTATGAATGCAATCATCGTCTCGTGTTGACTGGACTCCCAGAGCAACCCCCACATCCCGATGTTTCGGTGATACAGATCGAGTTTGAAGACATTCCCTCGACGCTGTTGGAGGACGACACGTCCGCATGGTTGAAGCGAAACGCATAAGCTTAAACGACATGTATTACCGACTAAGATTGATTGCCAGCTGTTTGATGATGAGCCTTTCACTCACTGCCCAAACGATTGAACTGTGGCCCGAGGGCGCTCTGAATACAGAGGGGATGGCTGAGGACGATGTCCCGACATTGGAGCTGACTTTTCCCGCAGAGGGAACGGCCAATGGTGCGGCCGTCGTTATTTGCCCCGGGGGCAGTTATCGTCATTTGGTGATGGGGCATGAGGGGCGATCGATTGCACAATGGTTTAACTCGATTGGAGTCACCGCGGCTGTATTGAAATATAGAATCCCGGCAGAAGGGCATCCGCATCCTGCACCGATGGAGGATGTGCAGCGTGCCCTTCAGATCATGCGCTCAAACAGCGAGAATTGGGATTTGGATCCGTCAAAAGTAGGAGTGCTCGGTTGTTCGGCGGGTGGCCATCTCGCCTCGACGGCGGCCACCCATTTTATTGATGCGGATCCGACCACCGCAGATCCAGTGGCGCGTGTTTCCAGTCGCCCCGATTTCTTGGTGTTGCTGTATCCAGTTATTAGTATGCAGCGCGCTATTACCCATTCTTTGTCGCGCCAAAATTTGATCGGCAAAAATCCTTCTTCTGAGTTTGTCGATCTATTGTCGAACGAGCTTCAGGTGGATTCTGAAACACCGCCTACATTTATCGTTGCGGCCGACAATGATACCGCAGTCAAAGCCGAGAACAGTGTGCGGTTTTATTTGGCCTTACGTCAGGCGAATGTTCCTGCCGAATTACATCTATACAAAGAAGGCGGACATGGTTTCGGTTTCAGAAAACAACGAACGCTCCCGGTCCATCATTGGCCCGACTTGCTGCAAGATTGGTTGTGCGCCGAGTCAATTCTCCCTAGCTCACAACTGGACTAAATGTATAGCCCTCGCCAGCCTAATAGACTACCCGTCATGAAGCCAGTTTCCATATTTCTACTCCTGCTAACTAACCTGCTTGTGTTGGCTTGTCAGGAACAAGAGCTAAACGCTGCGCCACGTGATGCTCGTGGCATTCCTCAGGTGGCACCGCCTTTTAAAGTGATGCAAGCGGGAGACGCTACGCTGTCGTTGGTATCCACGGAGCGACAAACTTTGAGTGATGAAGAAGTGCTATTGCTCTCTGCCGCGACCAAGCGAATCACGGTTGTGCTGCGCTCAGGACGTTGTGAGTTTAACGTATACAACGACGAGTATGACAAAGAACATCCGATGCTGGTTTTGAGTCAGATCCATGCGGATGCGGGATTTATCGAGGCTGATGAGGACGGAGATTCTATGGTCGTGAGGACGCGACGAACGGAAGATGCAGCGCCTACTGTCGAATGTGTACTGCAAAATACGGCTGATGGGACCGTGCGTTTTATATGGACACATTTAACTGATGACCAGGAAGCTCAACTGTCGGTCTCTTGCAGAAAGTCATTCGATTATACCGAGACGAGTCATGTTAGCATCAATGGCGATTGGATTCCCTTGAAGTCTCCGAAGGAGATGAAGGCGGGACAGGCCGCGTTGACCTGGTGTCGAAATGAGCTGGAGCATAGCATCGGAGGTGAGATTGCCTTCTATCCAGAGGGAGAAACAGCCGAGGCCACGGTGACGTTTGCTCCTGAGGTTTCGGTGCGAACCTTCCAGACGATTTGGAATGCACCGCTCAACTCGACGATGTCGCTCTCTGCTGCGGGAACATCCACAGGCAACAGCTTGGAACTAGAGTTGGATATTGGTGAGATTCCTGCAGTGCCGACCAGCGAAGCAGTGCCACCGATGACACATGCCATGTACTGGCAGTCCGATCGCATGCGTGTCCCTGTGCAGCCGACTTATAATCTGTTGCCCAATCCCAGTTTTGAACAGGGGCTGCGCTATTGGAATTGGCGCGCACGCGGGGGCGGCCCGTTTTTTGAGGAAGACCCAGAGGCACCGCGCTGCTACGAAATCGTGCCAGATGCTTTGTTCGGTCAGCATAGTTTAAAGGTGAACAATACCTTTGGCGCAGTGCCCATCGAGACTTTCCCTGTGACGACTGTTCCAGGGCAGGAATACACACTTAGCTTCTATCACAAGGGGAGTTCAGCTGAGGTGAGTGTGACGCCCGTCTTCAGTATTAATAACTTACCAGGTAAGGGCTGGAGTGATTTTGTGATTTCGGAAAGGGTTCCAGCTAGTGATACTTGGCAGCGTTCAGTCATTCATTTTAAAGCAGAGTTGCCCGCGATTCGAATACTGCTTCAGGCCAATGCGCCTGGCTTCTATTTAGATGGTCTTCAGTTGGAAGCAGGGGAGACGGTTCACGATTTTGTGAGTCCTGATGTAGAGGGCCGATTGCTCAGTTCGGATTTTGATAATTCCCTCGAGTATGGAACAGACTATGACTTGAAATTTGAGCTTCTAGGTGAAGCGCATACATCCGGTGAGGTCGCGTTAACGGTGCTTGATTACTATGGCGACACCGTTTTTGAGCAACAGCATGCTTTTGATCTGGAGGCGGCTGACGCGCGCACAGTGTTTCCCTTATCTCTTGAAGCTTCCCAGATCGGTAAGGGTGTTTTTGTGCTGAAGGCCGATTACTTTTTGCAGGGCGAATTGTATTATTCTGATTACTATCGTTTCTCGATTATCGATGCTTTGGATAATACACATCCTACCAAGGATTTGTTTGGCGCTCAATACGACGGCGCTAAAACGACACGAGCCAATGAATTAGGGGCCTATTTCCAAAAGTGGGGCATCGGTTCGATCTACTCGCTCGCCTATGTGATGGGGCCGGAGTTTCACGAGAAATATAAACTCGGGCGGATGACTAATATCAGTAGCACCAGTCGATTGGGCAGAGATCGTTACAAGCAATCTAAAGAGCCCTATGAGTGGGACCGCATGAGTGCGGAACAAGCCCAGTTGATTGAAGATATCTCATACGAGTCGGTGGTGGACCCCGTCCGCTACGGCGATATCTGGGCCTACACGAAAGAAGCTGAAATTAAATTTAAAACGGTTAAAAAGGGAGATTATGAGACGTTTGCCCAGATGATGCTAGCGGCGCGTCGGGGCGTGAAAAAGGCGAACCCCGCGGCTAGTTTTATACCCTTTGGAGGTACCTCTGGATTTTCGCGAACCCGTGGATATCCGCAGATGGAGGGCTTGTTGCAGGCCAGTCAAAAACTGGGCGTTACCTGGGAGGGGCTGGCAATTCACCCTTATGGACTATTTGATAAAACCGACGAGGCGATTCAGGACCTGATTCATTTGGACGATACATATCAACCGGGTGGCAAGACACGATTGCTTGTCAATGAAACGTCAACCAGTAGCCCCATCTACGTCCCAGAATGGGAGAAATATGACCAATGGTATTCGCTGAGTGGGCGTCCGACATATGATTCCAGTTGGAACGAGTTCCTAAGTGCGGCCCGTGCGGCCAGACTCTATCTGATCGCTTTGAAATATTGGCCACGAGTGGAGAATATGCACATTTGGAATACACGTCAGTTCATTGATTATTATTTTTCTCCGCTCATGTTTTGTGGCGCAGTCAACACCCTCGGGCACTTGTTTCCAGAGCCTGAGTTTGTCGAAGATTTTGCGCCCACTTCCGATATCAAGGGGATGGTGTTTAAGGATGCAAATGGGCAGGGGACGGCTGCGATTTGGAGTCCTTCATATAAAGTCGAAAATGGCTTTAAGCACGGTCCATCATTGCAACTGAAGGTGAAGGGCTTGGATCTAAAAGTGATCGACCTGATGGGCAATGTTTTGGATGTGGGCGAAGGAGAGATGCTTGAAATTCCACTGAGTCCTGCGCCGCTCTACCTGCAGACTGAGCACGGGGCCGTGGACGCCTTGGTCACGTTGTTGAATGATGCTGTCGTGCTTGGTTCGAGCACTTTAATCGAAGTCAAAATACTGCCGAACCTTGCTGGTGTGGGAGCTGATTTGGTGAATAATACGAATCAAGCTGTTGCCGGGCAGATTACTCGCTCGAACCAATCGATTGATTTTTCTTTAAGTCCTTATGCCAGCAAAAGCATTTTAGTTGATGGCGATTTGAACCATGCCACCGGCGCAATGCATCGTTGGAATCATTCGGTTCAGATTGATTTGTCGAGTGGTTATACCGAAGAGAAAGAAACGAATTTGGAGTATTTTTATATTCCAAAAGTGGATGCGCCACTCCCACTCGATTACCGCGATAAACAGTGGGAGACCATTCCTCACATCGACTTGGATAACTACTTCGTGCATGCGCCGCACTTAATGGATGATTCCGAATCACTGCCAAAGGCTCAGTACCAAATGGCTTGGGACGAGGACAATATCTATCTGCGTGTTTCTTGTCATGATGCAGAGTTCGTCGTGAATGAAGCGGGCTGGTTGGCCAATCCAGCTCGGGAGCGTCAGCTGTATCGAAATGATGGAGCTTTAGAGGTCTATTTCGATACCTTCGCCGATGCGGGTTTACCTTGGAAGTCTGAGGGCTACGATAATAATGACTACCGTTACGACTTCTATGCGGCGGACGGCCAGGCTCTATCAGGGACGGCATCGGTTTACCGCATGCAGGAAGTCTTTACCGAGTTTGCGAATGGCACGGAAATGCCGAAGGCTGAAGATGTCCGCAACGGCGGTATCCCTAGTCAGTTTTATCGTAACGGCAATGAGTTCGGCTATGTGATTATCTTTCCGCAAACGTATGTTTTACCACTCTCGCTCGAGTCGGGCGCCCGATCCGGTTTTGCCCTGTTCCTTCAGGATCGGGCGGAGGGGAATCAATTCAAAGGCGGGCTGTCACTTAGTATTGAAGATAATACGTCCTGCAACGAGCGACCGGACTTATGGCCGATCATGATTCTTAAATAGCTGTTCACGCACACGACTACTCGTCATTTTAGTAGAACAAAGAAAATTATATATCGATACGAACGAGCTTCACCACTATCAATAGAGGTGCCATTTCAAGCTTCGGTGTTTCTGGGAAGTGTCTTTTATTGATCCTGCAGGTATGCTGGAGTGTCCGTGCGGAATGGGGTCAGCGGTAGGCCATTGTAGCTGTACACATTGACCTTTGGATTCGTTGCCCATCCGTAGCGCACTTGGGTCGGGTGGGGCACCGCATCGCTCCACACTTCAATTTGCTTTGCGCCCACTAGCTTGGCTTTCGCCCAAACGAACTGCCCATCCTCGCCTGCAATTGTGAAACCAATGGGCTCTTTGATATCAAAGGTATAGAGTTGTCTCACATGTTTGAAGCTGAGGATGGCTTTATTGTCCACGATCTCCATCGATTCATATTCCGGGCTGCGATATTCGAGGTCGACGCCATATTGCTTGGCGAGTGCCCAGCGGGCGAGTCGGTCGGCAGGCACACGCTTATTGCGAGGGTGGATGTCGCGGCCTTCGCCCACGTCGATAATGACGGCTTGCCCACCATTGGGCACACGATCCATGAAGGCTGTTTGCACTTCGCGCATTTCGGCCCAATAGCTCCGTTTGTTCGGATCGTCGTGTTCCGCTTTATAGTCGGCTAGTTGTACCCAGTAACAAGGGAAGTCACCTTGATCCCATTGTTCTCGGTAGGTCTTGAGCATGCGAGGGAAGATCTTGAGATAGCGATCAGGCTCGCCCGCGTTGGATTCCCCCTGATACCAGAGCATGCCCTTTATGCCGTATCCGATGATTGGATATACGCCACCATTGTAAATATTGGCAGGGCGCATCTGTCCGCGCGCGAGGTTGCTGGGGCGGTGCGGCCAATTGCCGATTTTTCCGCCAGCGATGAATGCGGCTTTGGCGACTTCATAGTCGGCTAGTGCCTGCTGATAGGTTTCGTCCGTATAGCCTTCCATCCGCTTGTCCCATTTGGTGAGCACCGCTTCAAGCTCTGGGTCACCTTGTAGGTCTTCACGTGGAACCCATGACTCAATCATGGAGCCGCCCCATGAGTTATCAATCAAGCCGATTGGAACATCCAGAACTTGTAGTAGGCGCCATCCGAAATAGTAGCCGATCGCGGAGAACTCTTTGACTGTCTTTGGCGAACAGATCTCCCAAGCGCCTTCAAAGTCATCTTGTGGTTCCTGCGTGCCATTGCGTGGAATCGTGATAAATCGAATCTTCGGGTAGTTGGCCGATTTAGCTTCTAGCTGGCTGTCGTTACTGCGCCCCAGAGGCCATTCCATATTGGACTGGCCGGAACAGACCCAAACTTCACCAATCAAAACGTCTTGAATGGTGACAGTATTGTTACCTTCGATGTTTAAGGTAAAAGGTCCTCCCGCGTTCATCGGGTCTAGTTTGACTGTCCATTTTCCATTGGCATCTGCTTGCGTTTGATGTATCTGCCCATCGATGCGGACACTGACGTTCTCACCAGGAGTTGCTTTGCCCCAGACGGGGTTGGCCAAATTGCGTTGCAAGACCATATGGTCGGTAAAAATCGATGGGAGCGAGACTTCAGCCCTTAGTGCGTGAGTTGCCAATGCCAGCATGAATAGGAGGTAACAGATATGCCTAAGTGCAATCATTTGAAATGGGGTTATTGGGATGATTCAGTGATTAGCTAAAGTATTCTGGTCTTCCTAATTCAAAGTCGAATTAAATGTTTGCATTTCAATGTTATTGTGAAAAATATGCTAAGCTCAGTTTCTCTTCTTTTCCTTATTCATTCACTTATCCGTATGAAATCCTTACCCCCTATTACCTTACCTGCAATGCTAGCACTTTCAGTTGCTGGTGTACCCTTATCTTTATTGGCAGATGCCACATGGACCGACACCGATGGCGGTGTTTGGAGTGATACCGCCAATTGGAGCACGGATCCAGTCTTGCCTAGCAATGATGGCACGCAAAATATCACGTTTAACGGATCGATGACGGGCACCAGTACCGTGGATGCCAATTGGTCGATTTCAGGTCTGACGATGGACGATGGGGCGGGAACGATTACGATTGACGCTTCAGGCGGTTCGATTCTGACCTTGGGATCGGCTGGGCTAGTAAGTAACAAAACTGCAGGCACCACTACCTTTGGTAGCAATCTGACGCTGGACCTCGATGCGGATCAGACATGGTCGACTGCAGGATCTGGTAACAATGGGCGTATCTATCTCACCAGTGATTTGACTGGAACCGGTAATGTGACCATGACTGGAAATAGTACTTTAATCGTGGCTGGAACGACGGATACATCTGGCTGGAGTGGCTCTTTCACTAAAGATGGAGGCAGTGTTAATTTTCAAGGCTTACTCGGCAACAATCCACTCGGCAGTCAGACGATCACCCTCCGAAATTCGACCACTGTGGGATTCTATTTTACGCACGCTGGTTATGGCACACTTGCCAATGATATCATACTCGAGGACGTTGGTACGGGGCGCTATACTTTTCCTGCGAATATTAACGCTGAGATCGTTTTTGGTGGAAACATTTCTTCGACGAGCGACTTGGGCGAGTCAATTGACTTGTATAATGGCGGTAGTGAGCCGCATCCGTTGCGATTTACGGGGGATAATTCTGGGCTGACCTCTGCGAAGACTTTTGCGCGACATCGGCCAATGACGGGGCGTTTAACATTCGTGGCGCAAAAGTCATTCTGGAAAACGATCATGCCTTCGGAGAGAATAACGGCCTGTATGTCAAACTGGGGGAGAATAATTCAAACTCTGCTAATGAACGTAGCAGTCACCTATTGGCAACTGATACGCACGATGTGAGTGCTGATATTAAGGTTACTGCGAATTCTAACTCAGCTGGTATCAGTCAAAAATCCTATATTGGTCTAAGCGGAACGGGTGCTGTTGAGTTCTCTGGAGATATTATTTTAGAGAATAGCAGTAACGTGAATATTCATGTCGCTGCGGTGCATTTGTCTGCAGAAGCTGGAGGTGTCAGTACCTTTAGTGGCGTGATTCAAGAGCAATATGGCCCGACGGATAAGTATGCCACCGTGGTGATTGATGGTGGCGGTAAAGTTGTCCTCACAGGTGATAATACTTATGCCGGTGGCACCACGGTCTCGAACAGTAGCACCTTATTGGTGAATAATACTAGCGGCTCAGGGACTGGCTTCGGGGCCCTTACAGTTGAGTCGGGGAGCACTCTGGGCGGTTTCGGAACCATTGCCACGGTGGGGGCCAATGCGGTGACTGCCGAGAGCGGTTCTGTCATCGCGCCCGGAGCCAGTATTGGAACACTGGTATTTGACGGCGGCGCGACCACGGGAACCGTATTGGCTGCGGATTCGGGATCAGTTTTCAACTTCGAGTTGGATGCCTCGGGTGGCACGCCCGACCAGATTCACTTTTTGAACTATGAGTTCGGCGATCTCGTGTTGGCTGATAACACAATTAACGTGAGCTTGAGTGGTTCAGAGAGCGCAGGTGAATACACGGTCAGTCTTTTCAAGTTCTTTAGTGATTCGGGGAGCACGATGGTCGGCAGCGGTTTGACCAGTGGCTTAGTGTTAAATCTGGGAGAGGGCATCGACTCTGGGTTGCTGGACTTTAACAGCGGCACAGGCTCGATTGATTTAACTTACACGATCGTCCCCGAACCAAGCATGTTTGCCTTGGTCTGCGGTGTCTTTTCTGCGACTTTATTGATGCGTCGCCGTCGCTAGTTCTTCTGGGCGTGGGCATGTTCATTCGTGACTCAATTACCCAGTCTACAGCGATGCCCCTGTTTTTCTTTAATTGATTTCGCCAAGTGGCCATACTGGCTAGCTTTACGTGTGTGTGCAGAATTTAGCTCTGCTTCCACCCAAAGCACTCCTGTGTCGTCGCGAGTAAGCCCTCGGAGCGCCGACAGAACAAACACTCCAAGGATATTCAATTTCACTCGGGAGTGTTACTTCCTGTAGCTTAAAGGACAGCCGCGAACAAAATCGGACAGCTCAGTTGTTTGCAGAAACCTTCTCCCGAAACTGGCAGAAAAGCCACTGATCTGGGACGGGCTTTAGTTTATGTCAGTTGCTACCAGTGCTGGAGTCGCAGCGGATGAATCATCGCTGGCATGTCGTTAAGCCAGCGACTCAGTCATAACTATCGGGGGACGGATACTCTGAATTGCAGAACCTATCAAAAGATTGAGATCACTTTCGCTGGGCTGGCTTATTTTTTGAGGATCATCAATGGCCACAGCTTGGCTTGACCTTGTGGGTGTTCCCCATCTTTCGTCGAGAGGCTGAGGCCCTTGCTATCCAGACGATCGTCTGGATTATCACGATCATGCACGAAGAGACTGAAGCCAGCGATCACGCCTTCTTGTAGCCACAAAGGCTCGATATAGCGCTGTTGGAAGGTCAGGGTGTAAGTATAGCCGGTCTCGGTGAATTGAAACTCACAGCCTACATTGTCGGCCGCTTCGTCTTTGCTGGGCATGTCCACGCCGCCTGCTAGTTGATGATCGACTTGCTGCAAACGATAGACCATGCCGCGACCATTTTGGTAATCCGGGTTGACTGAAAAATCAAAGCGGTAGTCGTCAGTATCATAACTATTGTTTAAGTTGATGCGGCCATTGGCACCACAGTCAAAATACACCTCAAGGCTACCATCATGTTTATATAGTGCTTTAGCTGCAGTGGCGATCTCCCAGACTTCAGGGTAGCGAACATAGTGATCATCCGTGACTTCGACCCGGATATAGAGCTGGTTTTCATCCCAGGCCATCTTGAATTTTGCTGATACATCAAGCGCACCCTTGTCATCGGTTTTTACTTTGATGTCTCTTTGCCGCCCCGTTTCTTCGTCGATCACTCTTTTGAGGCGAATTGGATTATATTTGGATGGTAGCGGGATGGCTGGAATGGCGTCCCAGTCGGGTGTGGTTGCTGAGTAGGGGACATAAAAATAATCCATCTCCCAATCCTTGGTAAACACATCACCCTTTTCTGGGACAATCGAGTACTGCGTTGCATACTCATAGAGCGTTCCAGACTGGTTGCCCATAGAACTGTTGTCGACGCGATAGCTTTGCTTTGCATTGCCAGCGAGTTCGTAGGGGATTTCGTGGCCGTCGATCTTGATCTTGCCCGCTTGCGGCAGGCTGGTCTGGTTCTCGACCGTGATCGTGTGACTCCCGTCATTATCCGGGGCAATCACGGTGGCAATCATACTTTGGGCATCAGCCAACTGACAGTGCAAGAGGGAGTCGGCGAGTGCATCCACATCTTGGGCTTTGATCAATAGAGGCATTGGAGTGAGCGGGAGAGTGGTATAGCCATCTGGATCTGGCTGGGCGGCTCGTTGGTTCCCCATCATGTCGATAAAGCTGACCTCCTGAGTGAACTTGACCCGTATTTCCGGTCCTTTCTTATAGCCTTGTTCTATAGCGGCATCGACGCACCAAATCGGTGCGAGTCCGCTTCCGTCTTCGAGCTTGAAGGCATAGCCACGGATGCCTGCATACGGCTTGATGTCCTCTTGAAACTCAACATAGCCCATGTGATGGCCCAGAGTATTGACCGCTTTGGCCAGCAATAGTGGCGTGAGATATTGGTCAAAGTAAACGGGGGAGGTCCAAATGTTGGACTGTTGCACCTGCGGCCAGTATTTTAGATCAATGATGAACTGTCTGGCGTAGGTCGCTGCCTGCATGATTTCTTTATTACTGAAGTCATAGGACAGCTTTCCGCTGTGATAGCCGTCGTTAGTTTCCGTGGCCCATTGTGGCACGTTCATGTGGCATATGTTGCCCCCTTCATTGTAGAGAATGGGCACATCCTTGCCATAGCCATGTCTTTTCATCTGCTCGATCAGTCGTGCCGTTTCTGTATCACGGTCGTTATTGGTCAACCAGCCTTTGTTGCCATTTAAGTAGGGATGAATGGCGATCGCATCATATCGGAATCCAGCTTTCTCGGCTGCCTTTAGGTAGCCTTCCATTTCATCGTATCCACGTAAAATGTTATAGCCTGAGGGGCCCGAAGTGGGAGCGACCAGGGCATTCGGATTGGCGCGTTTCACGCCACGGTAAGTGGCATGTTGGGCTTTGACGTATTCATCAAATAGCTTGTTACTGATGAGGTAGCCGAGCTCCTCTTCGTTACCGAATCCGAAGTATTGATAGGTGTCCAGCTGTGCACCCTTGACCATATTATAGGCATCTTCTTCGATCTGCTTTTCGACTTCCGGTGTAATTGCCTTCCAGTCCTTGTAGTAGGCGCCCATGCCGTATTGCTTCTTTAGTTTATAGATACCAGTGAACAGGTTTTGGATTCGGTTCTTCTGCATCATTTCAAGCTCAGCTATTTCAGCTGGGTCACTGCTGTCTGTTTTGATCGGAATTTGCTTTACGACAGATCCAAATCCCCATTCCCGGTATTTACGTGCACCGTCTTCTGCGCGCCAAATTCGGAAAAAGTCTGGCCCTGCGGCCGTGGCTGAAAAGAGATTCTTAGTTGCATGGGTATTCTCCAGCGGCGTCATAATGGAGAGACGATAGTAATCATAGTAGGGCGGATGTTCCCCGACCTGATATTCTGCTTGGACAACAAAGATACCTTCGCCGAAACGTTTTGCGTCAAAAATGAGAGGGATATTTTGAATGCCGTCTTCACCGATATGCATCGTGTATGTGCCTTTGTGTACCGTCTCGCGGAATGCATTCTTGGCAGTGATCACGACCTGTCCGCTGGTGCCAGGCGTTCCTGTGAGACGCATCTGCGCCTCAATCGGACTGCCTTTGACGAGGTCATTGTCTGGATTCGATGTAGTTAAATACCCCTCGATCGGTGCGCTAACAAACTCGCTGGGCTCTTCACCTTTTTCCAGCTGCAAGCCGTCTAGTAGAATCGCATCTCCAGAGCCACCACGAAGCACGAGAAATATTCCTTTGTCATCGGCAATGAACGTTTTTGAAAAACGTTGCCACTCATTTGTTACGGAGTAGCTAGCATCTTTAGGATACCAATTGGGCATCGTGCCACCTTTGGCCGCATTGATAGGAAAGATGCTGAAGGACCCTGCATTCTTTTGGGCTTTAGCATAAAAGCTCAAGGTATACATCGCTCCCTGATCCAGAGCCATGGGAAAGCTTGTGCTATTGGCGGTGCCTTTAGGCTGACGAAAGAGCAGTGCCTTGGAGCCAAATAAACCGCCGTCCACGACTTCAGTCTGATTTTTGTCCGCAGGATTATAGGATGCGCCCCGGTAAGTGGCCCAGCTCCAATAGCGTAAGCCCTGTTCGAAACTTGGGTTCGGCATAATGTTACGGGTCGGGGATACCGGCACGTGCATGGCGTCCAGTTTCCAGAAATCGATGCCGCCTATCGCAGGTGGGGCGTTTTCGCGATCGGCTGAAACTTCCCCAAAATCGATATAGATGCGCTTCTTCGTTCCACTGGGTTGAGCATGGTAGGCGAGGAAGTAGCTCTCCGCTTTGCTTTTGGCGTTCACTACAACCCGTTCAGAAATCCGTCCTGATAGGTTTTGAAAATCAATCGAGTAGCTCTTTGTCGGCTCATCGACATTGTACGTAAATTGACCTGAATGACTGTCCTTATGATCCACCTGAGTCTTTTCGATCAAATCGGATCGAGGAACTAGGGAGAGTGTCTCTTCTTCAAAGGCGATGCTTGTGTCTCGATATTCATCGACCAGAAGTAGCCATGGAGCTGCGTCGTCATAGTCAATCGCAATGCGACCATCATCGAGTATTGAGAGTGTGCAGGTGAACTCTTTTTCAACACCATTTGAATCGAGATAATATTTCGATAATGTTGAAAGCCCCTGTTCTACATCGAACTCAAGCTGCGCAGGTTTTCCTGGAATGCTTTGGTAGGGGTAGCCAGAGCCGTTTTCGTTACTTCCCCAAAGTTTAATTAAACCGACATCGGTATCATTAATGAAAATGTAAATACCCAGATCTGAAGGACGCTTTTTCAGAGTCATCACTCGCACCTCTTTATTGCCTGCGCGATAAACACCGAAGGTTGAATTGGTGTTGTCTTCGTGATAATTGTGCAGCACATAAGTGCTCAGCGTTGGCTCGGCCGCAACTACTTTGTTGTTGTCGAGATAAGGTTCAATGACAGGCAGGGGAGGATTGTCGTTGTGGCCTGTTCCTATGCCATATCCGAGGGGCATGAATGCATAGTTAACTATGAGGATGGATACCGATAGGATACTTCGATTGATTATGTACATAAAAATTACTTTAGTTGATCTTGTGTATCCAACAGCAATGTTGGAAATGAAACTCAATTACGTGGGCTACAAATAACTATTCACAGACTTGTATGTATTTGAAGTGTCTGTATTTATGGATACAGTGTTCTGGGAGATCAGGGCCTGCGTATGTCCGTTTTTTTTATCAACACACAGACAGATTGATTATCGATTTAGACCTTAGCGATAGGGACTCACAACGTAACTTTCCTGTAGCTGTCAAGATGTAAATTTTGACTTATCTTTACGGTGATAATGCTGTATGGTTTTAGATTAGTAATATGTGTCGCTGCGTGCAATCGTCTAGCTGTTGCTTGCTGAAGTTTCTTCTATCTTCTCATTTTTTTTCGACCGGAAGATCCTTTTTACGGTAGCTATTATCTATGAAAGAAGCTGCTTATCTGTAAAAGTAAAAAATGGGTGGCAAGTGTTCGATATTTATTATTTTCTTAGGTTATAGTGTAAATAATTACTTTTCTTGAAAGCGTTTGAGTTGATGCTGCGCATTCATGCCCCACCTTGTTTACACGCTGATCCGAACCCACTCCATTCGTCATCTACCCCATGACCACAAAAACTATACCTGCTTCAATCTATAAAACTTTTACGCGTGCGAGCTTGCTCGCAGTCGTGAGCCTTTGGGCTTCCGCCTCATCGGCCGATACGGTCACATGGATCGGGGTGGATCATGGCTCCGTGAACAGTATCACGATCAATGATAATGGCGGTGCCAGCGGCACGCTGAATCTTCGCTTAGACGGTGTGTCTACCTTCAGCATTGGCGCTGCGATAAGTAGGTTTTCCTTCGCCTTGTAGTCGAAATTAGCTTCGACGAAGATATGAGACGATGCCGCGGATTTACATTAGTTGAGTTGCTGACTGTTATGGCAGTCAGCGCTCTTATGATGTATATTCTGATTCCGGTGCTACATTCGACTTTGAGTTCGGGGCGACAAGCCAAATGCGCCTCGAACTTACGGCAAATTCATTTGGGCTTTCATCTGTATGCGATGGATCACCATGGCATCATTGCACCCGCGTTTGGTCAGGATTCGGATACTGAGAACTGGAACGCTGACGAATATTATTTGTGGCCCACAGCGATTATGCCTTATCTTGAATCAAAAGCCGGAGGTGCTGCGGCCTACGGCGAGTTACCTCAAGGAGTATTCCGTTGTCCAGAGTCGGATCTAGTCGTTCAAGCTGGTGCGAACACGCACTATGGAATGAATGCTCAAATCAATAGTTCTCGCAGTGGATATGAAACAGCAGGGAAGCCACTCTACACTTTTGCGATGCTGACAGAGCCCGCAAAGACAGTTCTTTTGGCAGATTCTTATCATCCAGAGAAGCCGACTGAGTGTGTGCTCTTGATCCAGCCGAATTCAGAAGGGGCGAGGTGGACCGGTTTTCGACATAATGGGAAGGCCAACCTGGTATTCATGGATGGACATGTCGAGACCTGGGCTCCTGAGGATTTTCCAACAGGAGGAAATGCATATACGCTTTCGCCATGGGCTGCGCAGCCTTAACCCTAAATAAATGAGCTGAACCGTTAATTACGTAAGTTAATGTAAGTTAACGGTTTAAGAAGTCGAGCCTTAGCCGGCTGCCGAATTTAGGTTAACTTGGTGGCGTCATTGATTGAGAGAAGATTGGCCCCGCTCGTTACCGCGAATCGAGGATGAACCCAGAAAAAAGCCCGACGGTTTCGACCGTCGGGCTTTTGATTAAATCTTTTCGCAATGACTACTTGAGTGTGCCGGCGTAGATCGCGTTGTCGCCCAGTTCTTCTTCGATGCGAAGCAGTTGGTTGTATTTCGCGATACGGTCGGAGCGGCTCATGGAACCAGTCTTGATTTGACCTGCGTTGGTTGCGACGGCGATGTCGGCGATTGTAGTGTCTTCGGTCTCGCCGGAACGGTGAGAGATCACGGAGTTGTAACCGTGGACCTTGCCGAGCTCGATGGCTTCGAGGGTTTCGGTGAGTGTGCCGATTTGGTTGACCTTCACGAGGATCGAGTTGGCGACGCCAAGATCGATGCCCTTTTGCAGGAACTTCACGTTGGTGACGAAAAGGTCGTCACCAACAAGCTGCACCTTGTCGCCGATTGCGTCTGTGAGGGCTTTCCAGCCGTCCCAGTCGTTTTCGTCGCAACCGTCTTCGATGGAATCGATGGGGTATTTTTCAGTGAGCTCCTTGAGGTAAGCGGCTTGCTCTTCGGAGTTGCGCTTGGCACCGCCTTCACCTTCGAACTTGGTGTAGTCGTAGACGCCATCGCTGAAGAATTCGGAAGATGCACAGTCCAGTGCGAAGGTGATGTCGCTGCCGACCTTGTAACCAGCGGCTTCGACTGCCTTAGTCAATGTGTCGAGTGCGTCTTCAGTGCCTTCGAATGTTGGTGCGAATCCACCTTCGTCACCCACAGCTGTGCTGAGGCCGCGATCGTGGAGCACCTTCTTGAGGCTGTGGAAACATTCAGCACCCATGCGGATGGCTTCGCTGAATGTCTTCGCGCCGATGGGGCGAATCATGAACTCTTGGAACGCGATCGGTGCGTCGGAGTGAGAGCCACCGTTGATGACGTTCATCATAGGCACGGGAAGTACCTTGGCGTTAGGACCGCCGATGTATTTGTAAAGAGGCAGACCGAGTGCATCCGCCGCGGCGTGAGCGACTGCGAGTGAGACACCGAGCATGGCGTTGGCGCCGAGCTTGCTCTTGTTGGCTGTGCCGTCGAGCTCCAGCATGGCTTTGTCGATTGTGAGTTGGTCACAAGCGTCGAGGCCGACGAGTTCTGGAGCGATGACATTGTCGACATTGTCGACAGCTTTAAGAACGCCCTTACCGAGGTAGCGGCTCTTATCGCCGTCACGAAGCTCAACTGCTTCATGCTCACCAGTGCTGGCTCCAGAGGGAACGGCAGCGCGGCCGATGATGCCAGACTCGAGTTCGACGTCGACTTCGACTGTTGGGTTGCCACGTGAATCGATGATTTCGCGGGCGCGGATATCTGTGATGATAGTGCTCATAGTAAAAGCGGTTCTTTTTAAGTGAGATGTTATTGTTGCCTCCACCTGCGTGCGCAGCCGAATAATTGGACAACAAGCCTGTTGTTTTGCATCTCCTACTTAAACTGTCAATGATTCGTGGATAAGTAATCTTTATGATTTAGGAGAAGCAAACTTATTGATAAGCTGTCCTTATCTAGAGTTGCTGGTGAATTAGTATTTGGAGTGCTGTCACAGTTGCCGAGTTTTACAAGTCGAGTAAGCGCATGCCGAATGTGATCCACAATGGAATGGTGACGAAGCTGACGATGGTGGTGGCGAGTACGACTTTGAGCGCGACTTCGGGCGAGCCGTCGAACTGACGTGCGAGTACGATGGGAAAGACACCGCAGGGCATGGCGGCTTGTACGACCATGACGGCCTTGAGTTCCGTCGGGAATGGGAAGAGAAAGGCGAAGAAAATTAGAATTACTGGAAAGATGCCGAGGCGGATGATGACTGCGATCACTGGGATGCGTAATCGCTCGAAGATGCGTACGCCTTTGGCCAGATCGGCGAAGGTGGCTCCGATGATTAACAATGCCAGCGGGATCGCGCATTTGCCCAGTAGATCGATCGATTCGAATGCGAAATTGGGTAGTTGCTCATCGATGCGTAGCCAGTTTAAGGGGACGGCAATGAGGATCGCGATGACCGGGCCGCTGAGGAGGCGTCGCCAAATAGGCTTCGGATCGTTGGCGGATAGTATGTAACCGACGCCCAGGGACCACATCGCGATTTCGATTCCTACGTTATAGACGAGTAGCACGCCCGTGGTTTCACGGTTAAACAGTAGGGCTACGATTGGTATTGGAAAGTAGCCGTAGTTGTAGATGCCTGTGCTGAATGCGAAGGTGCGGCATTCGCGTTGGTCGCCGATTTTGAGTTTGCGAGCCAGCAGCATGATACTACCAAAGGCGGCGACAATGGAGGTGAGGCCGATGAGTGGGGGCAGTACGATATTAGCGGGATCGCGTAGAGCATCGTTGCCCAGCACCAAGGAGAAGATAAAGGCTGGGTAGAGTAAGTTGACCACCACAGTCATTAAACTGCGATCGGCAGCTTCATTGAGCCAACCGAGTCGCCGGGCGAGGTAGCCCGCTGTAATAATGAAAAAGATCGGCATGATTGCCGTAAAGATGAGACCAGAGTCGTACATGAGCTAGGTATCCACTATCCGAGGATTCGTTTGAGTGAACTCTCGGATACGCGTTGATAAGCGCGGTAGGCGTGCTTGGCGGATTGGAGTACTTGCTCGAAGTTGTCGTAGCCTGCAGGTGTTTCAAATTCAAATCCAAGTAGTGCGCGGCCGACTCGTTCGCCGGAATAGACGTAGTTGAAGTAGGCGAGGTTCGAGTGGGGGCTTACGGCTCGTAGGAAATCGGCGAGTGCTCCTGAGCGTTCGTGGAACTCGAGTGTAATAAAGATCGGGTGCCGCAGTAGTTTTGACTCGTAGTGAATGAGGCGGAAGGCGACATCGACGTCGGTCTCGGAGGTGACTTCATTGTAGAGATAGCCACCGTCGCTGAGTGCTTGGGTGAGCACGGTAAATTGCATCGGAGATAGATCGAAGCCGATGACCGGGCCCGCCATTTCAGCGTCTGTTTTGCCGTATTGAAAGTCGACGATATTTACGGTCTCTGGCAGCGATTTAAGTAAGCCATACATGGCTCCTGCCTTTTCGGGGATCTGTATTTTCAGGTAGCGCCGTCGCGCGGCGCCGACTGCTGCGCGGCGAGCGATGGTGGCCAGTTGTTCGAAGTCCATATTTGCTCCGCAGAGCACGCTGAGCACGCGTTTTCCAGCCAGTTGGTGGCGGTGTTTGAGAATGGCGGCGACTCCCATTGCGCCCGATGGTTCGGGAATGCAGCGCAATTGTTCCCAGAGAAATTGGATCGCGGCAGAGACTTCGTCGTTGCTCACCGTCATCCACTCGTCGACGAGATCGGAGCAAATTTGGTGCGTGAGGGTGCCGACTTTACGCACGGCGGTGCCATCGCAAAAGACATCGACTTGATCCAGTGCGATAGGCTTACCGGCTTGCACGGCGGCCGCCATCGAGGCTTGGTGCACGCCTTCGACCCCGATGATACGAATCTCGGGGAAATTCATTTTCAACCAAGTCGCGGTGGCGGCAGCCATGCCTCCGCCGCCCACTTGTAGGTAGGCGACATCGAAGGGGCCCTTGCCGGACATTACGATTTCGTCGGCCAGCGTGCCTTGCCCGGCCATGACAGCTAAATCGTCGTAGGCGTGGATGTAAGTGAGTCCATCCTTGGCGGCGCATTCGTGAGCGGCGGCACTGGCGCTATCGTAGCTGTCTCCATGTAGGCGGATGGTCACGCAGTCGCCGCCGTGGCGTTGCACCGCGACTTGCTTCATGCGTGGGGTGGAGAGTGGCATGTAGATGATGGCGTGGCTGCCTAGCTTGCGTGCGGCTAGAGCCACGCCTTGGGCGTGGTTGCCAGCAGATGCGGTCACCACGCCGCCCGCGAGTTCATCGGGGCTCAGTTGTGCCATGCGATTGTAGGCTCCGCGCCATTTGTAGGCATGAATGGGGGAGAGGTCTTCGCGTTTGACGAAGATTTTTAACTCCGGATCTTCCAAAATAATCGAATGCAGCGGCGTTGCTTCGCCGACCTCATAGATCCGGCGACGTGCAAAAAGTATCTCCTGACGGAGACTGCGCTGTAGTGATTCACTGTTCATGAGCTAGAGTTGACAGTGTTTTAGCTGCAGGCTCAACTGTGAAAGCGGTTTTGGTTCGGCTGTTCAAATTTATGAAATCATCTCCTTCAAATCTTCCTATCTATGATGTCGCCGATGACCTGCTTGCGGGGATCGCGGGGACGGGGCGCGTCGTGTTGGCCGCGCCGACGGGCTCAGGTAAATCGACACAAGTGCCGCAGATTCTGTTGGACCGCTCTGGGATCGAGGGGGAGATCGTGGTGCTGCAACCACGCCGTTTGGCGGCACGCTTGTTGGCCAAACGTGTCGCTTCCGAGCGAGCTGTGAAGCTGGGTGAAGAGGTGGGCTATCAAATTCGGTTTGAAAACGTCGTGAGCGCGCGCACACGCATACGCTTCGTGACGGAGGCGATTTTATTGCGACAGATTTTAGAAGACCCGACGCTGAAGGGCGTGGGAGCCGTGGTGTTTGATGAGTTTCACGAGCGTCATTTAACCAGTGATTTAAGTCTGGCCTGTGCTTTGCGATCGGTGGCGGAGCAGCGTCCGGATTTGAAGCTGGTGGTGATGTCGGCAACCTTGGACATCGATGCTTTAGAGCACTTTTTGACACCCTGCACGCGCGTCGAGGCGACGGGGCGCATGTATCCGGTGGAAGTGAGCTATACGGGCGCGGCGCTGGGACGGCAGGCGCCTCCAGTTTGGGAGCGGGCCGCGGTGGCCTTTAAAAAATCGATCGCAGGGCAAGTGAGCGGCGATGTGCTGGTCTTTATGCCTGGCTCTTTTGAAATTCGCAAAACGATCGAGGCGATTGAAGCCTTGCCAGAGTCGCGTGCCTACGAAGTGTTGCCTTTGCATGGTGAGTTGCCGCCTGCTGCGCAGGATCGTGCGGTCGCGAGTGGTGGCCGCCCTAAGATCATTGTTTCGACTAATGTGGCGGAAACTTCGATCACAATTGAAGGTGTGCGAGTGGTGATCGATGGCGGCTTGGCTCGGATCGCGCGTTACGATGCGCGGCGCGGGATCAATTCGATCTTAGTCGAGCCGATCAGTCGGGCCTCGGCGGAGCAACGCGCCGGGCGTGCGGGTCGCACGGGGCCGGGCGTTTGTTTGCGGCTTTGGAGCGAGGCGGAGCATTTGGCGCGCGCGGAGCGCGATGAGGCTGAAGTGAAGCGGGTCGATTTGTCCGAAACGGTGTTGATGTTGGCTGCGGCGGGTATTCAGAATTTAGATGGTTTTCCGTGGTTTGAAGCGCCCGAGGCAAAGGCTTTGCAGCGCGCGTATATTTTACTCAAGGATTTAGGGGCCTTGGATTCTGAGAATTCAATTACCCGCTTGGGAGGGAAGATGTCGGGCTTTCCCTTGCATCCTCGTTATGCGCGTTTGCTGATTGAGGCGGATCGTTTGGGGGTATTGCCTGAGGTGGCTTTAATTGCGGCCCTGAGCCAAGGACGGCCCTTCTATCGGGTATCACGGGAAGACCGTGTGCGGCGTGAGCAATTGCGACAGATCGAGGATCATGCGGATGCGCGGTCAGACTACTTTGTGCATTTGAGAGCTTGGGAACTGGCGCAAGCTGCTAAGTTTAGCGTCCATGCATGTGGTGCATTGGGCATACACGGGGGCGCTGCGCGGCAGGCTGGAGCCGTGGCGCAGCAAATTTTGAAACTGGCTGAGAAGGCGGGTTTGGATACGCGCTCGGGTGCGTTACCTGATTTTGAAGAGAGAATTTGTAAGTGCTTGCTGGTGGCTTTTTCAGATCATTTAGCTTTACGAAATGACCGCGGCACGCGGCGTTGCCGCATGGTGCATGGCCGCGCGGGCGAATTGCGCCGTGAAAGTGTGGTGGAGAGTGAGCTCTTCGTGGCGGCCGAAATTGAGGAGCGCGAATTGCGTGGCGATGTCACTGTTCTCTTAGGCTTGGCCACGGCTGTGGAGTCGGCTTGGCTCGAGGAGTTTTTTCCGGAAGATTTTGGCGAAGGCAGCAGTACCAGTTATGATGAGTCGGCGCGTCGGGTGGTCTGTCGTCGCGAGCGTCGTTTTCGAGATTTAGTGCTTCAGTCGAAAGATCAAGGTGAGCCGGACTATGATCAAGCGGCGGCTCTATTGGCGGCGCAGGTTGTCGCCGGGAAATTGAATTTAAAGAATTGGGACGCTGTGGTGGAGAACTGGATACAGCGGGTGAATTTTGTGGCGCGGCACTGTCCGGAGACGGAGGTCGCACCGATCGATGAGGAAGCGCGTCAACTCTTGATTGAGCAGATCTGTCACGGTGCGCTGAGCTACAAAGAGATAAAAGATCGTCCAGTGCTCCAGACTGTTCAGGAGTGGATTCGCCCGGAGCAGATGTATTATATCGACACCTATGCGCCCGCTGAGATGGATTTGCCCCGTCGGAAACGGCCTGCGCGTATACGCTACGAAGCGGATGGGCGTGCGTTTATTGCGTCCAAGCTGCAGGATTTTTATGACGTGCCCGGTAGTCAGCTACGCGTGGCAAATGGGCAGGTGCCGTTATTAGTCGAACTTTTGGCACCCAACCAGCGGCCTGCACATTTAACGGATGATCTCGATGGTTTTTGGACCGGCGCTTATGCGCATGTGCGTAAGGAGTTAGCGGGGCGCTACCCGAAGCACGAATGGCGCTAGGGGATCACGCCTGGGGGCTTAGCGATTAATCTTCAAGCAATCGGATCATAGAAATAAAGTCTTCCTCGCCTAAGCCGGAAGCTTCGGCCGCGGCGAGAGTTTGCAAGGTGCGCTCCAGTTGCGGTAGCTTACGTTTGGCTGTTTTTTGAGCCAGACGCATGTCTTTGAAGAGGTTTTTGATCGAGAATTGAGGGCTGTAATCGGCTTGGCGCAGCTTGGGTTCTTTTAATTCTGCCAGGCCGGACCAGGATACGTTGGCTCGCAAGACTTCGAAGAAACAGTCGTCGCTGACATCTGCGCTGCGGGTGAGGGTGATCGCTTCGCAAAGAGCTTGGCTGATGCTGGCGATCTGCAGGTTCATGGCCAGTTTGATGGCTGTGGCTTGAGCTGGAGTGCCAATGTGGAAGCGTTGACTGGAGAGTTTTGATAAGAGTGGCTCCACTTCGGCGACTAAGGCTGCGTCACCACCTAGAAAGAAGACTGTCTTGCGTTGCTCGGCAGCTGGCTTGCTACCAGTAAAGGGCGCCTCCAGGTAGCGGGCCCCTGTGGCTTGCACCATTTGAGCGAACTCACTTGCGCTCTCGCCGTCGATCGTGGACGATTGAAGCACGACATGTTCTGCATTTAGGTGGGGCAGTAGTTCTTGTAATACGCCACGCACAGAGTCGGCATCGTAGAGGCAAATTTGAAGGTATTTTGCCGCTGCGGCGCAGCCCGCTAAGTCTGTTTGCTTGAGGCTTAGTTCGGGCTTGGGGCTGCGGTTCCAGCTTGCTGTTAGAACTTGATCGGAGGCGTAGTGCTTCGCCCAAGTTGAACCAATGATACCCAGACCGATGACGGCAACTTTTGTTTCTTTCATGCGTCGAGGATTCCCGCTCTCGGAGAGATGTCAAACTAGCTCCGGATTTCGTGTCGTTTAGTTGGCATGAACGAATAATTTTGATCGACAGCTTCGTTCCTATTCGGAGAAGTAGGCGCATGTCTGAAACATTCGAAAACGTCACTATCATTAAGAAGGCCAATGTCTACTTTGGCGGCCAAGTTACCAGTCGCACTGTGCAGTTTGCCGATGGCTCTAAGAAGACCCTTGGTTTTATGCAAGCGGGCGACTATGAGTTTGGCACGGAAGCGCCTGAGCTGATGGAAATGCTGGGGGGCTCTATGGATGTGAAGCTGGCGGACAGTGAAGAGTGGAATACTTATAGCGAAGGCCAGTCTTTCAATGTGCCGGGGAATTCGAAGTTTAGCCTGAAGGTGGCTGAGGGCGGTGCTGACTATTGCTGCAGCTACCTTTCGTAGAGTGCCTTCACATCGGAATGCCTGCGGGCATCTGTCGTGGTCGTATTTTTTTGTGTTCGGTATACACTATTTTGCACGCTTGCGCTTTATAGGAGAACTGCTATGCCTGAGTAATGGATGGCGTATTAGTTCTAACGATCAGTGGTCAGGATCGCGCAGGTCTTGTTGAGAAATTAGCCGATGTGATTGCGGCGCATGGTGGCAACTGGGAGCACTGCCGGATGGCGCATTTGGCTGGCCGCTTTGTGGGCCTCTTGGAAGTGACGGTCGCGGGCGAGAATCAGCAAGAGCTCGAAGTGGCTTTGCGCACCATCAGCGATCTCGATGTGATGATTGCTGCGGGCACGACATGCTCGGCAGTGGAGCCCTTGCGGCAGTTTGATCTTGAAGTCGTGGGCAGCGACCAGCCGGGAATTGTGCGTGATGTCTTTAAGGCGTTGGCACTTGCGGGCGTGAATGTCGAGGAACTCAGCACGCGTGCGTATAGTGCGCCCAGTTCCGGTGGTATGCTGTTCGAAGCGAAGGCGCGACTTGCGTGTCATGCAGAGATCGATCGCGACGACATTCGTTCGCGTCTGGAGCAGATCGCACAGGACGTAATGGTGGATATTCAGATTTTGGACTGAGCCTCTGCAGGACTGAACTTTTTTCTTTGGGAGCCGAGGAAGGGGGATGCTTCAGATCGATGGGATCTCTTCTGTGGGCGTGGTTGCGTTACTGTTGTTGAGTTGCAGAGTGCCACAGGGGAGGACGCGGTCACTATTATCTGCTTGAGCGCGGAGTTGATAATTGCCGGTTTGCTCGTCGGCTGTAATTGTTAATTGTGCGTTGCTTTGACCCTTCCAAGTTTCTGGCGCAGAGAGTGATTTTCCATAGGCGCGCAGGATGAAGTTACTATCGGTGATCTGCAGAGTTTTATTTTTCAACAGGGTGTGGGTGAGTAATTCGTGCGTAACCGTAGTCTCAAACTCGGATGTGATCATAAATGTATAAAGATCACCGAGGTTAGAAAGAGTTTCTAAGGTGTTTGCTGGATCACGTAATTTAAGTTGATCGGGGATCGTATCCTCCAGACCTTCGGCGACCAGGCCGAGTTTCTCCGCTGAATCCTTAATTTTAATTAGTTGATGCGTGACGATCAGTTGTGTTTCGAGATCGATCGCGCGCAGTGACAGAAGACCGGAACTGGAGCCCTTGGGGTGTATCATTTCGATGACTAAGAGCGCCTTTTGGTCGTCTTTAAAGACGGGAGCGTTCTCAAATTCAAAAATGTGAGCGGCCTTGCCTGTGGAATCTGCTTTTAGCTTTAAATCAATGGGAATCGTGACGCTAAATGTGGTGCCATCGATTTTGATGAGTCGATCATAGGTGCTATTGCGTAGTTCGGCGCTGGAGGGGAGGGTGCTTTCGCCGTCTTGAATGAAGACACCATCGAAGAATAGGGTTTCATAGCCCAGTTCCCAGCAAGTGGTTAAGAGCCGTTTGCTTAATACGGTGATGGCATCGTCGTAGTTGGCCGATTCGAGGTCGTAGTCGAAGCGCGTGAGGTCCGCTTTCATTTGTTGCGATTGCTGATCTTGAACGACTTGTAGGAGCGCGACCAATTTCTTTTGTGAGTCCTCTATTTTTAGCTGCGCGCTCTCAATCATACGTTCACCCCGTTCTATGAGCGGTTTGAGATCGCGATTTGGATCTAAGCTGGAGGGTTTGCTGTTGGCGAGATACTGCCCACTTTTTAAATCAGAATGGGCCGATTCGATTATACGTTCTAGTTGCAGATACTGAATTTTCTGCGGCCCAGTCATGAATGGTAACAGAGTATCTTTCTGTTTCAGGATACCCAAATCAATGGGCTCATTGTTGTTCGAGCCTGCAGCATTGGAAAATGCCGGGATAATAGTAACAACAATAATGAGTAATAACGTTGCGCAGGATCTTATTTTGGATCGAAGCATTGTGATATGGGGGTGTGAAAGGGATGAAAACGCGGAGTATTTCAAAACCAATCGTGTGTTGCCAAGTACATTCCACTTTTCGGGGTGTTAGCTTTGTAAATGATATCGGCTTTAATCTGCGCTGTGGATTGACATGAGCGGTGGTTGTAGTGTTCTCTGGGTAAATGCAGTTTAACGAAGAATTAACTCTTGTTCGCGATACCGAAGCCACCATCATTCCTGCGGGAGAGACTCAAGTGCTCGCTGCGGGAACGCGTGCGGTGATTTCTCAGGCACTTGGCGGCACCGTTACAATACGTACGGATTCGGGACTCTTTCGTCTTTCGAGCCGCGACTGGGACGCTTTGGGGGCGGAAGCGCAGGCACAACTCGATGCGACGGTTCAGTCGAGCGAGTCGAGTTCGGAGGATCAGCCTTTTAGTGAAGAGTTGGTCTGGGATGCGATGCGCGGCTGTTTTGATCCAGAGATTCCTGTCAACATCGTCGATCTGGGATTGATCTACGACTTGCAGATTAGCGATCCTGACACGGAGGGGCTGCATGAGGTTAATGTTAAGATGACTTTGACCGCGCAGGGCTGTGGCATGGGCCCGGTGATTGCTGAAGATGCCAAGAAGAACATCGAAGCGCTGGCGGCTGTGTCCAGTGCACAGGTCGATATCGTATGGGATCCGCCCTGGACGCCACATATGATCTCTGAAGCCGGTCGTCAGAAGTTGGGACTCGAGTAAGCGGGGCGGCAGCTGGTTGGTTACCAGTTGCTTGCGCGGACTTTCAATAAGCCTAAATTCGGCAGTCGGCTAAGGCTCGGCTTCTTAAACCGTTAATTTACATTAATTTACGTTAATATGGTCAGTCGCCAAAATGGCGAATTAAAATTGGAATTAATTAAAATACCTCTTGTTTCTTAAGCGCATAACTAGCAGTGGTTTGTGCCTTTGTAATTAACGAAAATTTACGTAATTAACGGTTCAGCTCATTTATTTAGGATAAGTTATGGCACTTCCTGTATCGCGTGTAGTTTGGCGTATTTGGCCATGACGCGTTCTAGTATTGCGTTGGGACTGAGGCCGTTTTCTTCGCGTAGTTGCGCGACAGAGCTACCGTGCTCGATAAAGGCGTCTGGCCACGCAATGCGTTCGACGGGGCAGTTATGCAAGCAAGCTTCCTGGAGTGCTTCCATGACGGCGGTGCCCAGACCACCGGTAATGACATGATCTTCCATGGTTACAATCAGGCGCGTGTTCTGTGCGGATTCAGCCAGTAGCTCGGTGTCGAGTGGTTTGACGAAGCGCGTGTTGACGACGCCCGCTTGGATGCCGTGCTCGCTTAATTGAGCTGCGAGTTGCTGTGCGTCGGCCACCATTGCACCGATGGCCCAAATGTCGATGTCGCTGCCTTTTTGCAGGCGTTGCGCTTTGCCGATTTCCAGCGGGACGGGCGTCTCTTTGATCGGGGTGCCGATTGCATTGCCGCGAGGATAGCGGATAAAAGCGGCTCCTTGATGGGCGAGGCCAGTGGCCATCATATCGGCGAGTTCGTCTTCATTTGCCGGAGCCATGATGACGACTTCGGGCACACAGCGCAGGTAGGAGAGATCAAAGAGGCCGTGGTGAGTGGCTCCGTCGTTCGGCGAGAGTCCTGCACGGTCCATGCAGAAGAGCACGGGTAAGTTTTGCAGAGCGACATCGTGGATGATCTGGTCGTAAGCGCGTTGTAGGAAGGTGGAGTAAATCGCACAGACCGGGTGAAAGCCGGAGGTGGCCATGCCTGCTGCGAAGAGTACGGCGTGCTCTTCTGCGATACCGACATCGAAAAATTGCTTCGGCAGGGCATTCTCAAGGATGTTGAGCCCTGTGCCCGCTGGCATGGCAGCTGTGATACCGATGACATTGGCGTCTTCTTTGGCCAGTTTGACCAATGTGTGGCCCATGACGTCTTGATATTTCGGTGGTGTGCCAGGGGCCGAGGGGGTGCCTTTGCCCGTTTTGACATCGAAGGGGCTGGCGCCGTGAAAACGCTCCGGGTTTTGAATCGCGACATCGTAACCGCGGCCTTTCTCCGTGAGTACGTGCAGTAGCACGGGTTGCTCCGCATTTTTAGCGAAATCCAGATAGTGTTCGACTTGTTTTTGGTCGTGTCCATCGATCGGGCCGATGTAGCGAATGCCGAATTTTTCAAATAGCGAGGAGGAGACAAAAAAGTCTTTGGTCTCTTGTTTCCACTTGGAGCCCAGTTTGATGAGTGAGTCGCCACCTGGCATTTTTTGCAGTAGGCTCTCAAAGTCGTCGTTGAGGCGGTTGTATACCGGGTTGGTTATGAGCTCGTTGAAATAGCGGGGCAGGGCACCTACATTTTTAGCGATGGACCACTTGTTATCGTTGAGGATGATAATGAGTCGCTTGGTGGACGTCGCTACATTATTGAGCGCCTCCATGGTAATGCCGCAGGTGAAGGCGGCGTCACCGCAGAGAGCGACCACATGCTCATCGCTGTCACGTTGATCACGTGCAGTCGCCATGCCCAGTGCGGCGGAAAGTGCGGTGCCGGCGTGGCCAGCACCAAAGGCGTCGTGCTCACTCTCTACTCGTGAGAGGAAGCCACTGTAGCCATCGCTGGTGCGTATGTGGTCGAAGCGTTCGTCGTTGCGGCCAGTCAAGAGTTTGTGGACGTAGCCTTGGTGGGCGACGTCGAAGCAGAAGCGGTCTGTGGGCGTATTAAATACGCGGTGCAAACCGATCGTGAGTTCCACGACTCCCAGATTGGGCCCGACGTGGCCACCGTTTTTGGCAGTGGTTTGAATGATGCGCTCACGAATCTCTTGGGCGAGTTGCGGTAGTTCTTCCGGGGCGAGTTTTTTGACGTCGGCGGGCGACTGTATCCGTTCAAGTATGGACATGAGGAAATTAGTTTTCGCTGGAGTCGTCGAACGCTTCGAGTTGACCAGTTTTGATATTGAGCTGTTCGATCTTTAGTTCGGCCTCTTTGAGCTGTGCTTGGCACTGTTGGAGGAGCTTGGAACCTTCTCCAAATTTCTCAACCAGTTCGGCCAGTGGTGTATCGCCGTTTTCCATGGCTTCGATTAAGGCTTCGAGGCGCTCGACGGATTGCTCGAATGTGGGTTCTTCTTGTTTAGCGGGCATAGCGGTTCTTAGTCCTGAGAATCAAAGGCGTTCTGAATGACTTCGAGGTCGATGTTTTTAGTGATGAGATCTTTGATGATAGGGATTTTATCGTCGTCGCTCGGTTGGGTTTTGACGGTCATATTATTGACCCGGGAGGCGACTTTGTAACTGTCTTCGGCGCACAGGACCACGGGAATCGAGGTTTGGGCGATCATTTCCATCAAGCGTGGATGTGGTAATATACTGCGGGTGAGGATGATGCCAGCAATAGAACTGCCCATGCCACCAATGCTATCGGAGGCGATGGCAGAGAGGATGATATCTTCGCGGTCGCCGGGTGTAATAATCAGCACGCCCTTGTCCAGATGTTCAACCAGGCCTTTGGCGGCCATGGCACCGATGATGACTTTATAGATGCGGTTGTTGCCCCCTTTGGATTTTCCATTGAGCCAGCGGCCTTTGGTTTCTTCGACCACTTGCTGCAAGTTGGGCTGGGTGAGCATGCACTCGTGGGGAATGCAGCCGAGCAAAGGGATATTCATGCGGTCGAGCGCGATACGGCAGTATTTTTCCACCATCTCGATCTTGCGTGGTTCGACCTTATTAATGATGGCTCCGATTATTTGTACGCCCGCGGCTTCGAAGACGGCTTTGTTGAGTGCAATTTCGTCGATGGGGCGCCCGATGCCGCCACGTGCGACAATGATGACCTTTGCATTCAGGCGCTTGGCTACATCGGCATTAGATAGGTTAAAAACCGAGCCGACTCCGGCATGGCCCGTGCCTTCGATGATGATGTAATCGCGCTGGAAGGCGGCACGGTCGAAGGCGCGGCACATCTTATCGATTAATTCGGTGTGGTTGGCGTCGGGATTGTCCAGATACTCACGAGTGAAACTGTGATGAATCACAATTGGACTCATCGCATGGATGGGAGTTTTTACATCGAAAATCTGGTTGAGCAGGATGGAATCTTCATCGATCTGGTGGCCTTCGACTTGTAGGAAGCGCTGGCCGACGGGTTTGATGAAGCCGACATGCTCGGTAATGCTGCGCAAGGCGGCAAACAGTGCCAGACTGGTGGTGGTCTTCCCATCATTCATACGAGTCGCGGCGATAAAGATTCGCTTGGTCGTCTTGTTGCGCGGTGCAGTCAAGATTTCCGTGTCGTCAGGCTCGGTGAAGTGTTTATGGGAAGACGGCATAATATCGTTCGTATTCTGTTGTGTGAAAATGCTAGGTGTAGCTGTCTACCGCCTGGCAGTGAGGGATGAGTGAAACGACTACAGAATCGTGACGTCTTCGTTCAAGTCGTCGCTGTTGTCGGTGGGATAGAGCAGTTTGTGGTCGATGGCCTGAGAGGCGACCATCACCGCTGTGCCGAAGATATCGGTCGCGGTGGCCCCACGGCTGATTTCGGCCGCGGGCTTTGTCAGGCCGGTCAGAATGGGGCCGTAATTACGCGCACGGGTGAGTGTGTCGAGTAGTTTGGATGCGATATTGGCCGAGTGTAGGTCCGGGAAAATGAGGACATTGGCATGGCCGGCGACCGGCCCTTCGATTTTCTTGGTCTTGGCTGTGATCGGGTCCAGTGCGGCGTCGACCTGAAGTTCGCCATCGATTTCCATGGGAATGCCGAGTTCGAGTGCCTTTTTACGCGCCATCTCGGTGGCCGCCTTCATTTTGGCGACTGTCGGATTCTTGCTGGTGATGCTCTTACTGGAGTAACTGAGCAGGGCGACATAGGGCTTGGAGTTGGTTAGGTGATAGCTGAGCGCCGCTGTCGTGACGGCGATGTCGGCCAGTTGTTGGCTGGTGGGGTTGGGCACCACCGCGCAGTCGGCGAGGAAAATTTCGCGATCCTTGCCAGTTTCCAAGTCTTCCAGGTCGAAGATGTTCAGTGAAGATACGGTGGACACATCGGGCAGGCGTGGGACGATCTGGAGCAGGGGGCGCAGGGCACTGGAAGCTGTGCTGGTGGCACCGGACACAATCGCATCGGCCTGAGAGGTGGCCAGCATCATGGTGGCAAAATAGTTGGTGTCTTCCAGATATTGCTCGATTTCTTTCTCCTTCAGGTTCTTGAAGCGGCGCAGACCTTGAAACATTTTAGTGAAGTTGTCCCACTCATCGCTGCGGCGGGGCTCAATGATACGGATGCGCTCCAGGCTGACGTTTAGTTTGTCAGCATTCTCCTTAATTTGTGCGCGATCGCCCAGCAGAATGGGGATGCCCAGGTCATTGGATGCGAATTGGCGGGCCGCTTGTAAGATACGTGGGTCGCTGCCTTCTGGGAAAACGACGCGTTTTGGGTGACGTTTGAGGCGTACTGTCAGTTTGGAAATGAGTGGCATAATTAAATAATATGGGATGTGAATTGGGTACTTTCAGGGGAAAGCAAATTTTAGACGAAGAACTAAGAGGATTAAATATACAATTGCCAAAGTTTTTTACGCTGTAGTTTCTAATCCGTGCGCAAGAAAGCAAATTCCGCGCCCTTATAAAAACCGAATGCTCAAGAATCTTAAAAATATCGCCGTGGTCAGTCTTTCGACTGTGGGCTCGCGTGTGCTGGGGCTGTTGCGGGATATTTTAATTTTCGCGGCACTGGGCACTAGCCTGTGGAACTCCGCATTTATTTTGGCATTTACCCTTCCCAATTTATTTCGCCGTCTATTGGGAGAAGGTGCGCTGACATCTGCGATTGTGCCGGTCTTTTCGGATGTTTTGGAGCGGGAGGGGCGAGCGGGTGCGTTTCGATTTTTTAATCAAGTGTTGTTTCGTCTCTTGTTGGCGCTGTTGGTGATCGTCGCTGTGGGCATGTTGCTTCTGGCGTGGGCAGCGGGTAGTGATTGGCTGCCGGAGCGCTGGGTGACGGGGGCCGGGCTGGCGGTGTGGTTGCTGCCGTATATGTTGTTTATCTGTTTGGCGGCGATTATTACCGCGGGATTAAATTTAGTCGGGCGCTTTGCGGTGTCTGCGGCGACCCCCATATTGTTGAATCTAGCGATGATCGGGGCGCTGGGGGCGGGCTTATACTTGGATGCGGAGGCGGCGCGTATCGTGTATTGGCTCTGTGGTGGTGTGCTGTTGGGTGGTTTCTTACAGCTGATGGTGCCGGCGTGGGATTTGATGCGGCAGGGCTGGCGTCCGCGTCTGCAGCGGCAGGGCGGAGCGGAGCTGGCTGAGCTTTGGCAGTTGTTTGTGCCCGGGCTGCTGGGAGCGGCTATTTTGCAGGTAAATATTTTGGTTTCGCGCCTGTTGGCCTATTCGCTGGATGAATCGGCGGTTTCCGTGCTCTATCTCTCCAGCCGTTTGATGGAGTTGCCCTTGGGGGTGTTCACCATTGCGGTGGCGACGGTATTTTTTCCATTGTTGGCAAGAGCGCTTTCCAACGGTGAGGAAGCGCAATTTTCGGCGGTCTTCTTGCAAGGAATGCGTCTGGTGATCGGCATTTCTTTGCCTGCGGGCATCGGTTTGCTGGTGTTGGGGCAGCCGATTCTAGAATTTCTCTTTCTGTGGGGCGCTTTTGATCAGGCCGATGTGCTCGCGACGGTGCCATTGTTGGCGATTTACGGGCTCGGCTTGCCGCTCTATTCTGCGGCTACTTTTGCGACTCGCGGCTTGCATGCGAGTAAGGACATGCGCACTCCAGTGCGGGTGGCGGGGTATTGCCTTTTTATCAATTTGTTTGCCGGTTGGCTGCTTATGCAGTTTTGGGGCGCGGCTGGACTGGCGAGTGCCAATGTACTCGCGGCCTTGGCCCAGAGTGTCTTGCTTTGGCGAGCCTTATCCCGCGGGCGTTCCGAGCTGAGCTTTAGGGCTTTGCGTCCGGCATTGTTTAAGGTGCTGTTGGCAGGGCTCGGCATGGGCGTGGCCTGTGCGGTGGCTTGGCCCTGTTTGGCCGCTTTTGATTGGGGAGCGAAATTAAGCGCTGCGTTGATCGTCGTGGTCTGCGTGCCAGGCGGGGTGGCGGTGTATTTTGCTTTGCTGTATGTGCTGCGCTTTGAAGAAATGGATGCGCTGAAAGCGATGCTGCAGCGTTTTATGCCAAAACGTTCCTCATAGAGACGTGATTGCTTGCAATTTACTTCGTGTTTGGTGGGACTGCTTTAGATAATTTCAGAATAATTAAACATTTGTTTGAGGTTTTGAAACCTTTTGCCTTTTTTGGCGACATAGCCATATGCCACCCCGACTTTATTCATATTTGTTACCGCTCGTTTTGTTTACGGGAGCTCTGTCTGCGGAGAGTCCGGAGCTACCGCTGAAGGTGGCCATCGCTTCGGCCTTGGAGCACAATATAGGTTTGCGCATTGCTGCGTATGAGCCGGCGAACGCGCGCGATTCCGTCGAGATCGAAGATGCACAGTTCGATCCTTCATTTTTTGCGAATACCTCGATCGCCCGGGGGCAGTCGGCACTGAGTTCCAGTTCGGAAACGGATTCGCGTGCCGCTAGCATCGGCGTGGATCAACGCTTAGCTACCGGGGCAACGGTGACGCTTGATTCGGACCTCAGCCGCAGTTCTTCCAATTCGACGGGTTTAAATCCCGATTACGGAGCCGATGTGGGGCTGAGTATTCGTCAACCGCTGTTAAAAGATGCAGGGGCGACAGTAAATCTCGCGCCTTTGGCACGAGCCAAGGTGAATGCCGAGCGTTCACTGTATGAGTTGCGTTCGGATGTGCTGGATCTGGTGTTGGCAACCGAGATTGCGTATTGGAACCTCGCCTATGCACGTGCGGATCGTGCATTGATCGCGTCCAGTCTCGCATTGGCTGAGAACTTGCGCGAAGAAAATGTAGAGCGGGAGCGTTTGGGCTTGGTGACGCCGCTGGAGGTGTTGCAAGCCGAAGCCGAAGTTTTAAATCAGCAAGAATCCGTGATTCAGGCCGATAATGTGATTGCAGATGCGGAGGATACATTGCGCCGAGTGATGGGGCTGAGCGATTTCCTTGAGACGATCACGGACGATGTCATCGTGAGTGCTTTGCCCGAGCAAATGGAGCCCTTGCGGCCTATTGACGTCGTGGTGAAAGATACCGTGCTCAATGATATAGATGCCAAAGTGCAGGAGCGATTGATTGAGGTGCAACGGATTAATCATATGCTTGCGCAAGAGGACACGCGGCCGGATTTGGATTTGACCGGTGGCTTGAGTTATCTGGGGCGTGAGGAGACTGGCAGTCGAGCTTACCGTGGAGTGTCTGATGCGGATGGTTACGCTTGGTCGCTTGGGCTAGAAGTGAGCGTGCCATGGGGCTTTCGTGAGGCGCGTGCCCGAGCACGGCAGGCCGAGCGCAGTGTCGAGCAGGCGACTTGGCAGTTGTATGATATTAAACAGGAAAAAGCACTGGCAGCGCGCAACGCCTGGCGCTCCGCCAGTACCGGACTCAAGCGGATCGAAGTTACGCGCGCCGCGATGATTTTGAATGAAGAGGCCTTTGAGCAGGAGCGTGCGCGCTACGGATCTGGCTTGGTCGCTTATCGCAGCGTGCTTGAAGCGCAGCGGGACTACGATCGCGCCAAGAGCAATTACCTAGGCTCTCTTATTGAAACCTTACGTGCCAGTGTTCGACTCAGTCGGGTGGATGGCACGCTATTGCAGCGCAATGGTCTCGATTGGGATGCGGTCGAGCCTTACACCCAATTGAACTCGCCGACTGTCGAGCTCGATGCATCCCTCTTAAACAATACTCCATGAAACGTGCTCTCATTACATTCTTTATTTTAGCGCTCATCGCTGGCGGAATTTATGGGCTCTTACAAGTCGTGCCTCAGGGGGACGGTGGGCCCGCGAATCAAATCCGTACGGATACTGCGGAGCGTCGTGACTTGAAATCTGTGGTGCCCGCCACTGGTGAGGTGCTGCCCTTGCTCAGTAGTAGTGTGAAATCCGAGATCAGTGGTCGTATTACAGTCATTAAGATCGAGGAGGGCGATTCGGTGGTGCGCGATCAAGAATTGCTCGAGCTGGATCGCACCAGTCTGGAAACACGTCTACGCGAGGCGCAGCGCAGTCTTGAAGCTGAAAAGCTGCGTTTGGAAAAATCGGAGCGTAATTTTAAGCGTTTGGAAGAGCTCTTTGCCAGAAAGTTTGTCGGTGAGCAGGAGTATCTCGACGCTCAAACCGAGCTTAAATTGGCCAAACTCAATATTGAGATTTCTCAAGCCAGGTTGGAAGACGCGGCGGAAGATTTATCCAAGACGACTATACTGGCGCCACACGATGGAGTGGTCACATTAATGGGAGTCCTGGAGGGGCAGGTCATTTCCGGAGCGAGCTCCGTCTCGAACGGCACCGATTTGCTAACCATTGCGCAGCTAAATGAACTCTACATGGAGGCCAATATCAACGAAGTCGATGTGGAGAAGCTCTACATCGGGCAGCCAGCATTTTTACGTTTTGATGCGATTCCCGACTTTGAAGTTGAGGGCAAGATCAGCGTGATCGCCCCCTCGGCGCGCAAGGATGGGAATGTGCGGGTTTTTCCGATCGAAGTGGTGTTTGAAGTTGCAGATAATCGCGTGCGTCCGGGGATCAGCGCCACGGTTGAGGTGCCGATTGAGTCGGCCGAGAATGTTGTGAGCGTTTTGTTGTCTGCCGTGTTTAACGATGGTGAGAGTGGTGGCAGCATCGTATTCGTAAAGAATGCGACTGGCTGGGAACGACGTGAAGTGACGACTGGCATCAACAATCTACAACATGTGGAGATTCGTACCGGTTTGGAAGCGGGCGAAACTGTTGCGTTGAGCCGCCCGCCTGAATTCCGCAAATCCGATGATTGATTCCGATCTAGTTTTCGAGCTCAGTTCTATCCGGCGCACCTACAAGGTCGGCAGCGAGCTGGTGCATGCGCTGGATGGTGTTGATTTGACCATTCGCGACCGTGAGTTTATTGCAGTCATCGGTACCTCCGGCTCGGGAAAGTCCACATTGATGCATACGCTCGGTTTTATGGATAGTCCCACTTCCGGGCAAATGGCTTTTGAGGGGCGCGATGTCTCCGCGATCAGTCGTGGCGAGCGTTCGCAATTGCGTGCGACCCGTATCGGTTTTGTGTTTCAGTCTTTTAATTTGCTGCCCAAGCTCACGGTCTTGGATAATGTGCTACTACCATTGGTTTATGGGCGCCAGCGCGTGAGTAATAAAAAGGAGCTCGGGATGTCGGTCTTGGAGCGTGTGGGCATGCAGCACCGCGCCAGTCATCGGCCCAGTCAACTTTCCGGTGGTGAGCGTCAGCGGGTGGCGATTGCCCGTTCTTTGATTAATCGTCCCCGTCTGATCCTTGCCGACGAGCCTACGGGCAATCTGGATACCAAGAATCGTGCTCGTATTATGGAACTCTTTGCCTCGCTCATGGATGAAGGCATTACACTGGCTCTAGTCACGCACGACGACGAGGTGGCCGCCTATGCCAAGCGTCGTATTCGGATGCAAGATGGCAATATTGTGGAGGATAGCCGCTCATGAACCCTGTCGGCGATATTTACACAGGTGCGGCCAACGGACTGCGGGAGGTTTGGTCGAATAAGGTGCGTTCCTTGCTGTCGATGAGCGGCATCATTCTCGGCGTGGCTGCGCTGGTTGCGATGGTCGGTATCGTGCAAGGTATGTTGGGCAATATGCGGGCATCCTTTGAGCGTAGCGGAGGTGTGTTAAAGCTTGAAGTACACTCGCAACAAGCTCCGGAGTGGCAACAGCACATCGCAGGGATTTCCCCCGGCATGACTTGGCGTGACATTGGTGCGATTGAAAAAGCGATTCCACTGGCCGCTTATGTTTCTCCCGTGGTGGACATGAATTGGGAGCGTTTTATTGCCAATGGCCGTCGCGAGCATGCGATTCTACACGGGGTGACGCCAGATTACGCAGGCATTAAAAAGAACGAATTGCAGCATGGACGCTTTATTTCTGATTATGATGTCGACTCGAAGAGTCCCGTCATCGTTGTCGGAGCGCACATAGCCAAGAGCCTGTTTCGCGGTCAGTCGAACGTGGTCGGTCAGCAAGTGCGTGTGAGTGGTCAAGTATACACTATCGTGGGGCAGATCAAACCTGTCGAAGATGCTGTGGCACCAGGCCGAAGTAAGGGGCGACGCTTTAATTATGAAGAGCGTTTAAACTATATTCCAGCGACGACTGCAATGTCTCGCTACAAAGGAGACGATGAGGTCAACCGCATCGAAATTCTCGCGCACGAAGTTGGGGACATGCCTGACTTAATGGAGCAGATCGAGAACACGCTGACACAGACGCACCGCGGGATTTTGGACTTTGAAATTCGCACACAGGATGAGCAGATGGCTGAGCTTAAGAAATTGGAAAATTCTTTCACCTATTCGCTGGGAGGGATTGCCGGCATTTCACTTTTGGTGGGAGGCATCGGTATTATGAATGTGATGCTCGCTTCCGTGAGTGAGCGCATTCGGGAGATCGGTGTGCGTAAGGCTATCGGCGCGCGCAGTCATGATATCTTTATTCAGTTTCTTGCGGAAGCCGTCGTCATTTCCGTGCTGGGGGGCTTGTTCGGATTGATTGCCAGCGTAGGCTTGCTTTCGATCGCGCGTGATTTTATACCTGAGGGTCAAAACATTAGTAATATGCCCGTGACTGCGATGTTTTATGGCTTCCTTTTCAGTAGTTTGATCGGTCTCGCATCAGGAATTTATCCTGCGCTTAGAGCATCGCGACTCGACCCGATCGATGCGTTGCGATATGAGTAGGGGAAGCTGACAAATCGCTCTTCATTTATAATTAATCAACCACATGAAAACAAAACTAGCGATTATAACTTCTCAGAAGGCTGGATGGAAAACGATACGATATCGTGTGGAAGCATTTTTTAAAAATAGTCCGGATTTCGAAGTCGAAACCTATCATTTGGAAGATTATTTCCCCAAGCTGAGAGCTTGGTTAAAGAAGAAAAACAAGCTGCAAACACTGGGCTTTGTTTTGGCGGGGCGCGCCGCGGTCAATCGTGCGCTGAAGAATCAGCCAGACGTAATCTTTTTTACGACCCTGCACGACGCGATGTTAATGCCCATGCGGAAGGGGGTGCGCTACTATATTTACAGTGATTGTACGCCGCAGCAATTAACTCGGCTCAACTACGAGAATAAAAGTGAAGTAAAGTTAAATGCCATTCACGACCTGTATGAATATTTTATCAAGCGCAAGGCCAAGGCGGGGGCGCAGTTTTTATGTTTTTCGCAATGGAATTGTGAGGGTTTGACGTCGGGCTATGGGATCGATGCGCAATCTGTATTTTATTTTCCACCCTTGGTGGATACTGAGAAATGGAAGCCGTCTCCCGAGAAAACATACAGCAAACCTTTAAAAGTGCTGTTTGTGGGCGCAGATTTTCGACGCAAAGGGGGCGACCTTATCTTAGAGGCTGCGGCTAAGGCTAGCCGCTCGGACTATGAGTGGCACTTTATGACGTCTCATCCTATCGATGATTCTGCAGAAAACATCTATCATCACCGTCAGGTGGATGTGGGGGACGAACAGCATCTTCAGATTTTTCGAGATGCAGATGTCTTGGTTTTACCGACTCGCGCGGATGCACTTGGTATCGTGATCATCGAAGGCTTTGCCTGTGGTCTACCTGCGATTGCCACAAATGTGGGAGGCATTTCAGGCCTGATTGACGATCAGCAGAATGGATTTATTTTGAAAGAAAATCCGACATCGGATGATCTTTTGAAGGCATTGGGCCAATATCTGGATAACTTTGAATTGCTGCGCTCCCACGCAGAGCATGCGCGTGCAAAAGCTGAATCCACGCTAGATGAACAAACCATGATGCAGTGGCTGCACGATCTGATGGTCGCCGTTGATGGCCCAGTGAAATCTTAATTCAGGAGTTAGGAGTTAGCCAAGGTTCAGCGGGCATCCATTTGCACCACTTTGATTTCAGCATTAGAGGTGGAGCTGATCAGGGTGCTGGCAAAGGGCAGAGGGTTGTTGATGGCGGTCGCCAGTTTCGCGGCGGTTGCTGTGGCGATGGCAACAGTGCGGCTGCTGGAAAGGTTGCGTTGATTCAGGGCTACCAGTGCGCTGGGCACACTGGGATTGAAAGCCGTTGATTCGGCGGCTCGACCTGAGAAGAACTGGCCATTCAGGCATTCGAGCACAAAGCCCTCAGGTGAGCGACTGTAGGGGGCATAACTGCGTTGTGCTGCGTTGATTGCGCGCTGTTGCGAGGTGTTTGGATTGGGTTTGACCGCTTCCAATGCCACCGGGGTGCTGTCCAAGAGTCCGTTACCTTTACTGCGAGTCTCCCCAAACGCGTATGGCAATAGTTCACTGAGTGTGTAGATGTGGGCACCGACATGGATGCCGACAGTTTCACTATTGGATAGCTCGCGCAGGAACTGGCGGCAGTGGCCGCAGGGTGTTTCGGATACGTGCAGTGCCTGCACTTCATGCTCGTTATGCATCCATGCATTGAGTATGGCCGATTGCTCCGCGTGTAAGGTTGCGTGCAGTGGCATGCCTTGAAATTCCAGATTTGCGCCCAGATAGAGATTGCCCGACGCCGCTACGGCAATCGCGCCTACTGCAAAGCCTGAGATCGGGTGCACCGAAAATGCGGCCGCCAGCGGCAGTAATTGTGCCGCAGCGGTGGAGGGCATTTCTGTCAGCTGACCACTAAAGCCCGGGGCGGTGATCGCTTGGCGTATCCTGGCGGCGGTGGCGCTGTCTAAGCCTGTGAGGGCACGGTCGATGGTTGAATCAGTCAAGGCCATGCGAATTTTCGAGTCGTTTGCTTATTTGAGAAAGCGAATGGTGCAAGGGTAGCGGTAGAGCACGCCTTCGTTTGCTTTGAGTGCGCCGATAATCGTGTAGATGACCACGGCAATGATCAGAAGTGGCAGTAAGAAGAGTCCTATGACGATAAAGACCAGTAGGCCGCAGAGGATCCCGTAGATCGTGGCAGATATTTGAAAATTGAGCACCTCCTTGCCCGTTTCGTCGACGAAGGCATCTTGATCTTTTTTGGTGATCCAAATGATAAGAGGGCCTAGTATGTTACCCAGTGGAACACCCAGCAAGCCGATGAGGCTAAGTAAGTGGCAGAGCATCGCCATGGACCGATCACCGTTGGGGGCACCAGAACTTGTCTGGGGACCGCTTTGCATCTCATCGACAATCTCAATCGGAGTTTCGTGGTCGGACTCGTGGTTGTTTTCAGTGCTCATAATCACGTAAGCTAGAAAGACTCGCCTCAGGTGCAATCCGAAATCACCCCATCGGCTGACGTATAATGGTTTTCCAGTTCTTGGGGGCGGCGCGTCGAATGTCGCTTAGGTAGATTTCGTGATGTTTACCGCGGAGTGTATGCCCGGAGTCTGCGATGAACTGGTGCAGACGCTCGACTGTGGGGCCTTCCTCGTCGAAGGGGCCGATGTGTAGGGTCTGTGCGACCAGGCCTTCGGTAAATGGCTGATAGCGCAGAGCGTCCAATGCAGGCAGCTTTTTCTTTGCACGCACACGCTTCAAGGCTTCTTCAAACAAATCGGCATCCACACAATCGGGCTGCAGGATCATCATCGTCCACAGCCAGCGATCCTTGCGCCGGGTAATGAAGTCGGACATATCTTCTGCCCACCAGAGTCCCTCCAGGGGCATGACCCCGTAGTCCATCCGCTGAAGCTCGCGCTTGACCATGAATTTCATGGTGTATGAGACGGTAAATAAGGCCTGAATCGCGGCGATATAGGATTCAGACTCCGGTTCGCCAGCACCATCGACCATCAGGTAGTGCATCGTCGGCACGTCGACCGCGTCAATCCGTTTGGCGGAGGGTTTATACAGTGCTTTCAGCTCGGATTTATAATCTACTTTGGGGAGCATCGAATGTGTGGTGTGTGGTGATGGCTGCTTTGAAGCGCAGGAAAAACGAATACGGCATAAAAGCCAATGCTTTAGGTGAATTTGTTGGCGTGTAGCGCTTATTTTGCTTTTGTGTCAGGCATGCTTCGATTTCTGAGTTTTTCGGTTTTTATCTTCGGGTGTGGGACGCTGGCACATGCCTTTCATTCGCTTGAATTAAAAAATGGCTCGTCTGTGCAAGGGGAACTTGTGTTGGAGCGAGCCGATTCAGTTTATGTTGACCTTGGATTCGACGTGTTGGCGATTCCCAGAGCGGCAATTTCGCAGGTCAAGGCGAGGGATGCAGAAACGGGGGAGCTGCCCACCATAAAGAGTGGGGCGGATACGCTCTATCAAGTTTCGGATCATCGAGGGGATCAGACGATCCGCGACTGGGTCGATGAATTGGGGGAAGCGGTGGCGCTGGTGCAGACGCCGACTGGCCTGGGCTCGGGCTTTGTGATCCACCAAGATGGGTATGTGGTGACCAACGATCATGTGATCGCGGGGGAACATCGCATTTCAATTACAGTGTTTAAAGAGGGCAGTCATGAGATGTCTAAGGTGACCTACGATAATGTGCGCATCGTGGCGACTAGCTCGGAGTTGGATCTGGCCTTGCTTAAAATTGAAACCGAGTCTGCGGAGCCTTTTGTTACTGTGCCGTTGGCTGCGGTCGATGAGGGCTTGCGGGAAGGCCAAACAGTATTTGCCATCGGCAGTCCACTGGGGCTGGATCGTACTGTATCAGAAGGTATCATTAGTGTGGCCAATCGAGTGATTAACGGGCGTCTGTATTTACAAACCACTACGCAGATCAACCCTGGCAACTCTGGCGGGCCTTTGTTTAATTTGAAGGGTGAAGTGGTGGGCGTGAATAATATGAAGATCGCTGCGGTGGGGGCCGAAGGCTTGGGCTTTTCGATTTCCTCCAGTATACTGAAATCTTTTATCGATAATCGCGACGCCTATGCGTTCGATCCTCGCAATCCGAATGCAGGTTTTCGCTATCTAAGTCCGCCTAAAGTCAAATAGCGAAGCCTCTGAGCGAGATTGCACGGAACCGACTCACACTTTTAGCACTCTGGAATTTTTGAATTAAACTATGTGTAGCAAATTATATTGGACGACTTTTCTTGTAGGCACGTGCATGGCGACACTCTCGCTCTCGGCCGCGCGCTTGACTTCGCTGACTGAAGACGATGTCGATGTCTATCTTTCGATGCGTAGCGTAGCGGATGTGCGCACGCTGTGGGACTCGCACCCATTTTCCAGAGTGATTGAAGATCCCCGTCTACAGACTCTTTTTGAGCCTTGGGTGGAGCTGTATTCGAGCGAGGAAACCGATACCGAGGAGAGCCTGACCGCAGTCTTGGAAGATGAGTTTGGTGTGACTTGGGATGAGCTGTTCGACTTGTTTCCCGGGCAGATCTCGATGGCTTGGTTTAATGTGCCAGAGTTATTGCTGAAGCGGGCCGAGCGGTCGGATGTGCTGGTAATGGCCGAATACGCGGGCGATTTTGAGCAATTGGATGCGCTCATGCATGTGCAATTTGAGCGCAATGCCAAGAGTCAACAGGAGATCAACCCCGCCGTGGAGCATACCATGATCGAAGAGAGCTTCATGGGGGAAACTTTATACTTCGACGAGACATTTGATGGTGAGAAAACCTATATCGAAGATGGGTATGCGCTGGTGGATGGGATTTTTATTTTGGCCACGCCGGAGGATCGTTTGCGTTCCGCAGTGGAGGCGATTAAGGAGGGGCCTGATCGCTCGCTAGTTGACAACGCGGCGTATTTGCGTGCGCGCGAGGAGGGGGGCCGCGGAGATTTGGAGTTATACTTGAATTTGGAAGCTGTCATGCCTCTCTTGAACGAGGCATTGATTGATAAGTTTATGCTCGGGGGCGCGTTTATGCTGGGCTTGAATGCCGAGAGCATCGACCAGATGCTCTCTTTGGAAGCGATGCAAGGGGCGTTTGTGGACATCGATTTGGTCGAGACCGGCTTGCAGATGCACAGTGGGATGGTCTATCGCGAGCAAGCTGGCTTACTTCGTTTGCTCGCCTATACGGATGAGCCGATGCCCGAGGCGCGTTATGTGCCCGCTGGGGTCTTTTCCACTTCGATCACCAATCTCGATGTGGGGGAGATGTTGACGCGATTCGAAACCTTGTTGACTACAGCAAGCCCCAATTTGCGGGCTCAGTTCGACTCGCAATTACAAGTGATGCAAACAAACACCGGTGTGGATTTTCGTTCTGCACTATTGGAGAACTTTGAGGGGGGCGTTGTCTCTCTTTCGTTGATGCCCGAGTCGGGACAGGCGGCAGGAGCGATCGCGGAGACGGAACAGGTTTTTGTGCTCGGGCTCCAGAATGCGACGGCGCTGTCTGATGCCTTGGAAGCCTTGAAAGATTTAGTGCCCGGATTTCGAGAGCAAATTTTGACACAGAACTTTGCGGGACAAACAATCTATAGTTTTCAAGCGCCAGCAGCCGCGGGTTCAGGTGTAAGTTATGTGATTACCCGCTCGCAACTGATCGTCAGCATCGGTCAAATGGGACTGCTGCAAGAAGTGCTCACACAACTGGAATCCGGCGACGATGGCTTTTGGCAATTGGCGGAAACTGAGGCCCTGTTTGAATCGATCGCCCGGCCGCGTGCGGTGGCTCGATCTTTTGTGGATATAGAAAAGATGGTCTTGCCGATTTTTCAATCGATCGTGCAAGCGAGTCAAATGGCTGCGGGCGATTCCGCCTTGGATGTGCAGCGCCTGCCATCGGAGCTGCCGTTGCCGTTTTATATGATTTCAGAAACCAATCAGGCTGCGGACGGCATCTTTAATCGCTCATATATACTACCACGAGAGGATTCGAAATAATGAGGAAGTGTCATACGATATGCGCACTGTTATGGGGCAGCTGTGTGGGCAACGCATTGGCTGCTGAGACTGCGGCCCTCCCTTTGGGGTTTGGTGAACCACAGGTGATTAAGCTCGACTGGTCAACGCGCGCGTTGCAGGTCAATGATTTGGATGGAGATGGTCGTCTGGATCTGGCGTTGATTAATAATGATTCCGCTCAAATTGAGTTACTCTATCAGCGTCATGACGAGGAGTCGCGGACTGAGTCCAAGCGTCGTTTTCAGCGTGACCGATGGGAGCCGACGCTCTCGGATGCGGGCTTTGATGTTGAGAAGATTACAGTCGGATTTCCAATGTTTGATTTGGGTGTGGGCGACTTAAATGGTGATGGCAGAGTCGACCTGGCGTATACCGCGCGTGATGTGCCGCTGACGATTCGCTTGCAGGGAGAGCACGGGCAGTGGTTGAATTCGCAGGAGTTTGATGGTTTTGATGCCTTGGGGTGGCAGAGCACTGTAAAAGTTGTCGATCTGGATGGGGATGGTCAGGTCGAGCTGGTCGTGTTGAGCTCCGATGCCGTGCGAGTGTTCGAGCGTGATGACTCCGGCGGACTACAGGAGCCGGACGTGTATTTCATTACGGGGGAAAACCCGTTTAACTTGGAGCTGGTGGATGTGACGGGCGACGGCTTGGCGGAGATTTGCTACATTAGCACGGAAGGAAAACAGTCCTTGGTGGTGCGTGAGCAAGTCCGCGATGGTGGATTTGGTGAGGAGCGTCGTTTTATTTTAGAACGCCCCGTGCGTATGTATACGCCGCTGCTGGCAGGTAAAAAGCAGTCTCTACAGTTTGCCTCGGTCGACTCACGTAGTGGCGCGTTGGAATTTTTTGAGATTTTGTCCGCGAAGGACGCGGCTGGAGCACTTCCCTTACAGGGAGTTCAGCCACAGATATATCCGGTCTTCAAGAAAGTGCAGGAAGGCGCACGCTACGCCCTGGGTGATTTAAATGGCGATGGGGAGCCAGATCTTCAAGTGGCCAATCCAGCCGGTTCAGAGCTGATGATTTTTTTGAAAGAGGAGGGCCGATATCTAGCTTCGAAAAGTTTCCCCTCATTCTCGGCGATCTCCTCGCTGACCGCGGGGCGATTTTTCGACTCCAAACAGGATGCCGTCGTTGCTTTGAGTCGCGAGGAGAAGCATCTCGGAGTGAGTCAGTATGATTCGAGTGGGCGTCTATCATTCCCCCATTTAATTGAAATTGGAGAAGGCGAGCCCCTGGTCTGTGAGGCAGTCGACTTAGATGGAGATGGTCATGCCGAGCTGGCGATTGTGAACGAATCGAAAGCGGGCATGCAGCTAGTCATCGCCCAGCCGGTGCATCGCCGCAAATTGACTTCCGAGTGGGAGATTGTCTTGCAGATGGACTTGCGGGATGCGCGCCGTAAGCCCAGCAGTATTCGGGCGCTCGATATCTTTGGCGAGCGGGGCCCCGGACTGATGCTTTGTGTGCCACGTGAGGCGCCGATTTTACTCGCGCCCAAGCTGGACGGAGCGGCGTATGAGCTGGAGTTTGTGGGTGAAGGTTCCAGTGTGCGCGAGAGTTTACTCAAAGATATTTCGCCGGCTCAGATATCTGTGGTGGATGTGGACGGCGATGGTTTGAATGAACTGGTAGCCGCACGCACGGGGTTTGCGCGTGCGATACGTTATCACGAGGGCAGTTTGGAAATGGTGGACCAATTTAATGCCCGCCGCAGTGGGGATGTTGTGACGACAGTGATTCCTTCCGTAGATTCGAAAGGTCTGTTGCAGGGGCTGGTGTTCTATGTGCCCAAGGAGGGGGAATTCCAATTTTTGAGTCGCGATGACGATGGTGTGCTGCGTTATCAGCATACTGAAGCGGCGGGATCGATTAACCTTTCCGGCTGGTCCAAATTAACAAGTCGCAAGGGAGGCACAGAGGCTTACTTGCTCTATGGGGATGATCGTTTTTGGTATTTTGCCGAACAAGCGGAGACTTGGAATATAGAAGTGGGCACTGGCTTTGAGACTGAGTTGGAAGATGTGTATTTTAGTCATGTTGCCGAGGCCGACTTTGATGCCGATGGCTATACCGACCTTGTGGCAGTGGATGGAAATGAGCATGTCGTTGAAATCTTGCGTGGTGGCTCCGCCGGCGTGCGTAGCCAAATGTATTGGGAGATTTTTGAGCAAAACATGCATTACCAAGGGCGCACAGGCGCTAAGCTAGAGCCGCGCCAGACCGTGGTCGCTGATTTGAATGGTGATGGTCGACAGGACTTTGCTTTTTTGATACATGATCGGATCATTTTCTACCTGCAAGAATGACCCGAAAATTACATTTCATTTGCTTCGTGCTGGGGGCACTCAGTTTGTTGGGAGGGCTTAGCGCATGTCGTGAGCGATCCACCGAGGACGAGCATGTGCTGCGTGTGGGGCTCATCGTTTCTTTGACCGGGCCCGCTCGTTATTGGGGGCTGGTCACGATGCGAAGTGCGCAAGTGGCCGCCCAGTATTATAATGAGCGCGGCGGTTTCGATTTGGACGGTGAGAAAGTGAAAATCGAGTTGGTCGTGGTCGATGATGCGTTCGATTCCGTTCAGGCGGCAAGAGTGGCACATAGTATGGTGTCGGACGGGATTCGCTATATCATCGGGCCGCTTGGCGATTCGACACTCGCTGCGGCGGGGCGAGTCTTGGATGGGAGTGGTGCTTTTTATGTGCACTACGGCTTTCATCGAGAGGTTCAGAGCACCAGCAGCTTAGGCGTTTTGGGGATGCCGCTTCCGGAGCAGAGTTTACCGGTTATGTTGCGGCACTTGAGAGATCAGCAAGGAGTCGAGCGAGTGTTGGTCATGGCATATGGAACGGAAGAAGGTGTCCGCCAGAAAGGGATTGCCGAGCAAGTCGCGATCAATGAGGGACTTCAACTTGTTCAGTTGGCTCGTTATGATGTCTCCGAAGAGACTTTCGATGTGAGCCTGGATCCCGGGCGCATTCAGCGCAAAGTGCGGCGTGTGGCAGATGCGGCGCCGGAGGCGTTGATCGTAGTGGGCTGTCCTCCGGAGGCATTTATTGTTTTGGTCGACCGCTTACGCAGTGGGGGCTATGCTGGGATTATTGGTACGCAAAACACGCAGGACCCCGAATATCTGGCGAGACTAGGGGAGGCAAGTGAGGATGTCTACTATGTGGGAGGGGCACCGCCTGATGCATTGCGCAGTGACTATTTTGAGTCTCTACGCGACCGATATCTGGATCTTGCTGATGAGTGGGATGAAGAAGCGAATACCAAATTATATGCATTGGAGTTTATTTTAGCCTGTATTCGTGTTGCAGGTTTGGACGCTTTAGAGGAGACTTCGGTCATGTACCGCGTGCTTCCCGAATTTAGTTTCGAAGACCCATTTTATCGGGAACCTCAGCAGGTCTCGTTGCTTGGGGGGCAGGACGAGGGGGTGCCACTTCAGTTGCAAATTCCGATTCGTATCTCCAGAATGTCGGGTGGGCAGGCGATCGTCGTCGAGGAGGCGAAGCGCGTGCGCCCCTAATATTATGAGGATTTCCACCAAGATTGCGATCGCCCTGGCTGGAGCTATATTGCTCTTTGCTGTTTTTTTGGGCTTGAGTCGCTACGTGATGGATGAGGTGCAGCATCAGGAACGTCGTCTGAATTTATTGCATGTGGTTTCACGCGAAATTTCGAATGTCGTGATCGGGAATCGTATCTATCAGGAACGTTTAACGGGTGCTTCTTATGTGCAGGATTCTCTGGCGGCCACTAAGCGTGCCCTTAGTCAAGTGTTGGCCGAGGGAGACCAGGTGGAGTCGATTTTTGTCAATGGCATGTTGGAGCGAGTGGATGAGTTTATCGAAGTCTTTTCAGGCCTCGTTCAGAGTAAAGATTTTCTCTCGGAACTGGATCAACGCGTGCGCGAGGATGTGATCAGGTTTGGTGAGATCAATGTGGAGATGCAGGATGTATTGCTGGAGCGACACGATCAGTTGCGAGAGGAGAATGCAGCTCAGCAGGCGTATAAACTACTGGAACGCTTATTGTATACAAATGGACAATTATGGGGCTGGCTGAATCGGGCGGTGAGTGTGATCGATCGTGATTTATTGTTACAGAATGACTTAAGCCGCTTTCAGGCAAATTTTCGCACCGCTCAAATTGCCTATGAGCAGGCGATCGATGAGTTGTTGGTATTGTTGGATCAAGCAGATCTGGGGGGCGTCGATGGGTATCAGGACTTGTTGCATGATCTCAGACAGGGCTTGAGTGCCGTTTCGATCGAATTCGCGGTGGCTGCGAAGTCGGAGACGGAGGCCGTGGAGCTGCTGGAAAACCACGGAGCGCGCTTGCGTGATATGGTGAGTCGTCTGATTGAGCGTGGGCAGCAACTGAGTCAGCGGCAGAGTGAACGTTTGGTGCTAATTTACTGGTGTTCGGCCATTATTTTACTCGGCAGTGCCGTGGGGCTTTCTATCTGGTTTTCTATGAGTATCAGTCGTCCGATCAGCCAGCTTCGAAAGAGTTTTAATGCGGTCGCGAGTGGTAATTTTAATCTACAAGTGCCCGCGACGGGTAAAAGTGAGCTGGATGATCTCGCGCGTGCCTTTAATGATATGACCGAGAAGCTGCGGCGCAGCTACGCGGAGGTCGAGGAGAAGGTGCGTAAACGCACCAAGGAGTTGCAAATGGCGACGGTGCGTTCCCGCAAGTTGGCAGACGCTGCGCAGGAAGCCAATATGGCGAAAAGTGCCTTTTTGGCGACCATGAGCCATGAAATTCGCACTCCGCTCAATTCGATTATTGGCTTTAGTGAAATGCTGCAGGATACGGATCTGGACGAGGATCAACGCAGTGATCTCAGTTCGATTCGTAGCTCCGGGAATATTTTATTGGAGCTGATTAACGACATTCTGGATCTTTCAAAGATCGAGGCCGGCAAGGTCAGCCTGGAGCTTGGCCCTGTCTGCTTGGATGAAATGGTGAACGAAGTGATTAGTTTATTTAAACTCAGCGCTGAACGATGTGGGGTGACGATGCAGGTGGAAGTGGCCGATTCGGTGCCTGCTACGATCCATTCGGATCGCACGCGTATTCAGCAAGTGCTGAACAACCTGATCAGCAATGCGGTCAAATTCACTGCCAGCGGCATGATTTCTGTCAAAGTGTGGACCACCACGGAGGGCCTGGCTCCTAGCCGCAGGCGGCACTACATTTCTGTGCAAGACACCGGAATTGGGATACCTGAGGATAAGATTGAGGAGGTCTTCCTTGCGTTTACTCAGGCCGACTCCTCTACGACGCGCAAGTATGGGGGCACTGGCCTGGGCTTAGCCATCAGTCGCCGTATTGTGGAGATGCTAGGTGGGGAGATTTCAGTGCAGAGTGAGCTCGGTAAGGGGAGCACTTTTACAGTCTTCATCGAGGACGCGGACACGTCTGAGGAGGATACACTCGGCGAGGCGCTCGAATTGACAGAAGATGACGAGTTGAACTTTAAGTCCTTGCCACGGATTCTGGTAACCGAAGACGATCCCACTAATTACAAGTTGACGACTAAAATTCTTGAGCGTTTTGGCCTGACGACAAAGTGGGCGAAGAATGGGCGCGAAGCGGTCGAGATGATTACTGAGGAGGGCTTTGATCTCATCTTTATGGATTTACAGATGCCTGAGCTCGATGGGATCGGAGCGACTTATGAGATCCGGGAGCAGTTACCTGTCGTCGAGCAGCCCTATATCGTGGCCTTGACTGCAAATGCCTTAGGTGAGACACGAGAGGCGTGTCGGGATGCGGGAATGGATGATTTTGTGACCAAACCCGTCACGATGGAAGACCTGAAAGTCGCCTTACTCCGTTATAGCAGGCGCGCTTAGCCGCTTATTAGTTTTCTCGGCGTTGTTTCCGTTTCTCGGCAAATTGGCGTCGGCGCGCCAGTTCGCGCATGTCGACTGCAGGATCATCGTCTTCAAAGATTTCCTGGCCGATGATTTGTTCAATCACATCTTCCATGGTGATCACGCCTGACATAGAGCCAAACTCATCGACTGCGATCGCTAGCTGCTGGTGGTTTTTAAGGAAAGTTTGTAGGGCATCGGAGGCCGCCGCATTATCCGGCACAAAGATCGCATCGTTGGCTAGTTCCTTGATTTGCTTGCTTTGCTTGCCCGCAGCCATGGCACCGAGAATATCCCGTCGGCGTACGACTCCGGTGATGTTGTCTGTCTGCTCTTCATAGATGGGAATGCGTGCGAAGGGGATGTCCTTACTTTTTTGAGCAGTGAGGCAATTGTTTCGTGCCCATCGATGACATAGGCCACGGTGCGTGGAGTCATGATTTGGTTGACCAGTAATTCGTCGAGGCTGAGTGCGTTGTTGATCATGTCGCGCTCATTGGCGGTGAGCGTGCCTTCCTTCGCGCTTTTCTCGGCCAATAGTAAAATTTCTTCGTCGCTATCGGTGGTGCTTTGAGGGGGGCGTAGAGTGAAGCGCACAATGAAGCCGACCACGCTGGATAGGGGGGCCATCACCGCGCAGAGCCATACAAGTGGAAAAATGAGGACCGGTTGCAGTGTCGGCCGATACAGCACACCTACGTTTTTGGGGATGATTTCTGAGAAAAAGAGAATCGCGAGCGCCATTACCGTCGATATCTTGAGCAGTATATTGCTGTCTTCCGGCCACATTTGGACGGCCAGTCCGCCCACCATGGTGGCGCCCAAGGTGTTGGCGATGGTATTGAGGCTCAATATGGCCGAACTGGTCTCTTCAAGGCCGAGTTTATGCTTTTCCAGCTTCTGACCTCGTTTCGGATGAGATTTTTTTAAGCCTTCAATCTCAGCAGTCGTCGTGCTCAGGATCATAGCTTCCAGCACGGAGCAGAGGGCGGAAATGCCGATAGTGAAGGCGATGGCTAGGATAAATGCGAAAATCATTGGCAGGGTGCATCTTGAGTCATGTCATTTTGACATGCGTATAGGTTACAAGCGCACGGATGACTAGCCTTGATGGCGCTCTCGCACTGAGTTTCAAGTATTAATTCATAGAAACTGCACTGTGACATTCTCGTCACTCGCTCTGCTAAAGACTTGACCGCCTTTTCGCCTAGGTGATACTGGCTCTATTCACATTATGATATCAAGTTTACTGGCATGAAAGTTACCCCATTTTTCACCTCTATTTCCATTGCATTCGCTTCGTTGATTTTCACGGGCTGTGCTTCATTTGAACGCGGCGTGCCTCAGGATGTGGTCATTCTTTCCTTTCCTACGGAAGCGAGTGTTTATATTAACGGCGAGGCGACTGGCATTACTCCGATGGAAATTGCGCTTCCGCGCAAGTTGACCCACGAGATTCGCTTGGAAAAAGCAGGGTATAACCCCGCTGTTAAATATTTCACGCCAGTTCCGAATGAGAAGGCAGAAAACTTCATTCGTTTCGGCTTACAGGAGGACCTCGGTTACTACGTAGATCTTGAGCCCGGCACGATGAAAGCTGAGTTGAAGAGTGGTTTGGTACCGCATTCCACCGGAGGGGATCCTTTTGAGCGCATGGCGCAACAAGCGCTGGCAGCCGATCGTCAGCTTGAGGCTGGGGAAATTACGCCGCTGGAACACAAGTATATTATCGAGCAGATCCTAGAGTTTTTCGAGGCGCAATCTTAGTCGAGCGACTTCTGCTGGCTGAATTTGTTTTTCTGACTCGCTTTTCGTGTTCGCCGTATTTTCATAGACTGCATGAGTCAAGTCCTCGAAGCCCTACTATATACTAAAGATCATGAGTGGATCCAGGTTCACGCAGACGGCACTGCCACGGTTGGAATCACTGATTACGCACAAGAGAGTCTTGGCGATATCACTTTTGTTGAGTTTCCCTCTGTCGGGGAATCATTCTCTGCGGGGGAAACGTTCGGGGTCGTTGAATCGGTTAAAGCAGCCTCTGATCTTTTTATGCCAGTGGATGCTGAGGTGATCGAGATTAATGAGGATGTGGATTCGGAGCCGGAGTTGCTCAATAGTGATCCATACGAAAAAGGTTGGTTGCTGAAGATCCGCCTTAATGACGTTTCACAGACTCAAACTCTGCTCAAGGCTGATGCCTACTCTGAGCTGATCTAACGCTCAATTTTTGGGGATTCGTACTGATTTTTATAGGTGCGATGCATCCGCGCGGTCAGCGGAAAATATTATGACAGCTTCGCACAAAGATACCACCCCGTCCTGGACGGTTGCAGATTCTGAAAACTATTACGGCCTCAAGCGTTGGGGAGGCGGACACTTTTCAGTGGACGATGAAGGCTTTATGCAGGTACATCCCCTGTGTGACCAGCGTAGTATCCGTATCCACGATATCGTCAAAGAGGCGGCGCAAAAGGGGCTGAAGCCACCCCTGACGGTGCGCATTCAGGATCTTTTGCATACACGTGTGATTCAGCTGAATCAGCTCTTTCGTGATGCGATCAAGGATGAGAAATACGATGGCCGCTACCGAGGCGTCTTTCCTATTAAGGTCAACCAGCTGCGTGAAGTCGTTGAGGAGATTCAAGATGCGGGGAAGCCCTTTAACTATGGGCTGGAATGTGGTAGCAAGCCTGAGCTGATGATCGCCATCGCGATGCATAAGGATCCGAAGTCTTTGATCATTTGTAACGGTTATAAGGATGATGAATTCATTCGCTTGGCATTGCAGGGCTTACGATTGGGCAAGGAGATTTATTTGGTCGTGGAGCAACTCAGCGAGGTGCCCCGCATCATTCAGATATCTAAAAAGTTGGGCGTCACTCCGCGGATTGGCTTTCGCATCAAGTTGTCCACGGTTGGCGAAGGGAAGTGGGCCAGCTCATCCGGTGAGGATGCGAAGTTTGGCCTGACGAGTCCAGAGATCATCGACGGTGCGCGACGTCTCAAGCGCGCTGGCTTGGTTGAAAGCTTGCGGCTGATTCATTTCCATATCGGCTCACAGGTGCCGAATATTCAGACGATTAAAAAGGCGACTGTTGAGGCGGCCCGTTTTTATTGTGAACTGAAAAAAATGGGATTTCCCATGGAGTTAATGGATGTCGGTGGTGGTCTGGGGATCGACTATGACGGCTCTCGTAGTAACTACGAAAGTTCCATGAACTATACCATGCGTGAGTACGCTCGCGATGTGGTTTATAATATTAAGTCGGTGTGCCAGGATGCGGGCATCGATGTGCCGGATATTGTGACTGAAAGTGGTCGTGCTATTGTGGCGCCGCACTCGATTTTAATTACCGAGGTTTGCGACCGAATTTCCAAAACTGCAGTGCCACCACGGCCGGCCTCTAAGCGTAAAAAGATCAATCCTGTGCTGCGAGATTTGCAGGCAAATCTGGATAATGAGCACGGTTCTACCCCATTGGAGCGTTACCACGATGCGCTGCAGAAGAAGGAAGAGGCCAATCATTTATTCAGTCTCGGTTATTTGGATCTGGCTGAGCGGGCACAGGCCGATTCGACCTATTGGGCGATTTGCCAGGAATTGTGCGAACAAGCCAAGCATAGCCGCTATACGCCAGAGGAGTTGGAGAGCCTGCCTCAAATGATGGCGGAGCAGTATGTTTGTAATTTTTCGGTCTTTCAATCACTGATTGATCACTGGGCTTGTAAGCAGCTATTCCCGGTCGCACCCTTGCATCGTCTCAATGAGTCGCCGGATGTCGATGCCACTCTGGTTGATATCACTTGCGATAGTGAGGGGAAGGTTTCGTCTTTTACCGATGTTGAAGATATACGACACACCTTGCGCTTGCACGAGCTTAAGCCTAAGGAGCCATACTACCTCGGAGTGTTCTTGGTGGGGGCCTACCAAGACATCATGGGAGATTTGCATAATCTCTTTGGTCGTGTGAATGAAGTGCACGTATTCCTCGAAGACGATGAGGAGGATGGCTTTTACATTGAGGACAGCATTAAAGGTTTCACCGTGAATGATGTGATCGGTTTTACTCAATACGACGGTCATATACTCACGCGTTTGATGAAAAAACAGATTGATCGCGCGACCAAGGCCGACGAAATTAAGCCACGAGAGGGCACACGCATGCTCGACGAGTATGCCGAATTATTGCGTGGGCACACCTATCTCGCGACGTAGATATTTGGTTCCTACATGCAATACCCACCGCAACTGATTGATTGGCCATCGCTCGCTCAGGCTTTACAGCAGCGAATGGGGCACACGTCGATTGAGCCGGCGGTGCGGGTGCGCTTGCAGGACGCCGGGCCCGTTTTAGTGGCTTGCTCGGGCGGTGCGGACTCGGTCTTCATGCTTTGTATTTTGGTCGCACGTGCAAAGGAGTTGGGGATTCAAGTCAATGTGGCGCATTATAATCACCGCTGGCGCGACGAAGATTCTGATGCCGATGCTGCGTTTGTCGAGTCGCTGGCCGATGCCTTGGAACTTCCATTTTTTAGTGATTTTCGTCCTGACTACGAGGCCGCCTTTACTGAAACGACCGCACGTGCCTTACGCTTGGAGTTTCTGCGCAAGGTCGCGAAAGAGCGGGATTGCCAGGACATTGCCTTTGGGCATCAGTTGGACGATATTCTAGAAACACAATTGCAGCGGATTGTGCGTGGGTGTGCATCGGATGGTTTGGCCGCACCGAGGCCGGTTTCTAGTTTCGAGGGGCATCCCACTCACTTGCGCCCTTTGTTGCATTTGCGTGCCGGTGATGTGCGCATGGCGCTGCACGTGACGTCTGCTATTTGGCGTGAAGACAGTTCGAACGATGACGTTAGCATTGCGCGGAATGCCTTGCGACAGCAGATTATTCCGGATCTGGCGGAGGCACTGGGACGTGATCCCTCGGTGGGTGCGGCCCGTACTCGCCGTTTATTGGAAGAAGATGCCGCGGCGCTGGATCTGCTCGCTCGTCAGTATTTACCTCAGGCTTATGCGCATGCACTCAGCTTGGCGCGTGCTGCCCTGCGAGAGGTGCCTACTGCGTTATTACGCCGTGCGCTTGCTGAGTGGTTGAATGGCCATGGGCTGATTAGTTCGGTGGGGGCACCGGCGATGGATATTTTAATCGAAGTTCTGCGTAGTGATCGCGAACGCTATCGTATGAGCGCCGGTTCGCATTATCTGATAATCGATGCGCAGTCGCTTAGCTGGGAACATGAAGATGCCGCTGCGCTGCAAGAGCCGCTGCGGCCTACGCTGTTGGGGCTCGGTGAGCCCGCGTTTTTATCGACAGGTGCACTCATCGAAGCAGAGGTGGTGGAGCTCAGCGATTCTTTGCGCCAGCAAGTTGAGTCCGGCGCTATGGACCCTCGCACTCAAGCCGTAATTCATTATGGTGGTGAGCAGTCTTATCGAATACGTGGATGGCAGCCGGGCGATCGTTTTCATCCGCTGGGTGCTCCTGGTGGAAAAAAGCTTAAGGATTGCTTTATTGACCGTCGTATCCCGCAGGCGGAACGAAAAACTCTACCCCTTGTCCTCAACGCATTGCAGGAAATTATCTGGGTGCCAGGATTTCCCCCCGCAGAAAGCTGCAAAATTTGTCCTTCAACGAAGAAGGCTCTTAGGTTGACTTACCAAACAAGAAAACCACTTTGACCCACTCATGCCATCAGAGAACAACAAGCCAAAAAAGAACGAACCCGGAAATAACGGCTCACCACAGCGCTTCCAGCCTAAGGTGTTGCTCGTCTATCTGGTCATCGTTGCTGCTATTTTAACGATTTGGTTCGCCAATCCCAGCGCAGGAACCAACGTCAAACAACTCACTATCAGCGAGCTCGTGCAAGCTGTCAAAGCGGGGCTCATCGCCGAAGGCGATGGCGTCATGGAGCCAGAGCCCTCCTATGGCCGCGATGGTTATGTTATCAGCGGAGAGATGACAAATCCTGCATTGGCGGAGCAGGTCGAGGGGGGCGAAGCTGCCGCAGACCTACCTTCCAAGCTACAGTTCTCTGCTCGTGGTCGCTTGACGGAGGATGACTTTTTGCTGGTGCGTGAAGTGCTCACAGAGAAGCGTGCGACCACTGGCTTGCAGGATGTTTTGATTAGTTTTCTGCCATTCCTGCTGATTATCGGTCTGCTCTACTTCCTCTTTGTGCGTCAGCTTAAAAGTGCAGGGAAGGGGGCCATGAGCTTTGGTAAAAGTAAGGCCAAAATGCTCACGCGCGAGAAAGGTTCGATTAATTTCAAGGATGTCGCTGGTTGTGACGAAGCGAAGGAGGAAGTCTCCGAAGTCGTCGATTTCCTCAAAGACCCCAAGAAGTTTCAACGCATCGGTGGTCGCATCCCTAAAGGCGTGCTGATGGTCGGCCCTCCGGGCACGGGTAAAACACTTTTGGCCAAGGCCGTCGCCGGTGAGGCGGAAGTGCCCTTTTTCTCGATCAGTGGTTCCGACTTCGTCGAAATGTTTGTCGGTGTCGGTGCCGCCCGCGTGCGGGATATGTTCGAGCAAGGCCGCAAAAATGCGCCTTGTATCGTATTTATCGACGAAATTGATGCCGTCGGGCGCCAGCGTGGTTCCGGTGTCGGTGGAGGCAATGACGAGCGCGAGCAAACGCTGAATTCTCTGCTGGTCGAAATGGACGGCTTTGACGGCCACGAAGGTGTGATCATCATCGCTGCGACCAATCGTCCGGACGTCTTGGATAATGCACTCTTGCGCCCGGGGCGTTTTGACCGCCAAGTCACCATCGACTTGCCCGACCTCAATGGTCGTCACGAAATCTTGTTGGTGCATGCCAAAAAGATCGCACTTTCTGATGAGGTCAACCTCGAGCATGTGGCGCGTAATACTCCCGGCTTTTCTGGTGCCGATCTGGCCAATCTCTTAAATGAAGGCGCATTGATCGCGGCCCGCTATAACAAGAAAGCGGTCGAGATGAATGATATCGATGAAGCCCGCGACAAGATCTCCTTCGGTCGTGAGCGTCGCCGTTTAATGGATGATGAAGATCGTAAGATTATTGCCTTCCACGAAGCTGGGCACGCATTGATTAAAGGTGTGCTCGACGATGGGCACATGCCCGTGCACAAGGTGACGATCATTCCACGTGGCCAAAGCCTCGGCTCCACCATGTTCATGCCGAAGAAGGATACGCTCAACCATTCCAAGCGCCGATTGATCGATGATATTTGTTGCACCCTTGGTGGACGTGCTGCGGAAGAGATCGTGCTGGGGGATATCACCAGTGGTGCCTCGGGCGATATCAGCATGGCCAGTCGCACCGCGCGTCACATGGTCTGTGATTGGGGCATGTCGGAGCTCGGTATGGTCGCTCTGGGAGAAAGCCAAGGCGGCGGATACCTCGGTCAAAGTGGCGTGAGCACTAAGAATTATAGCGAAGAGACCGCTCAGAAAATCGACGAAATCGTGCGTGACCTCATTCAAGGTCAATACCAACGTGCGCTTAAGATTTTGAACGATCATCGCCATGCGCTCGATGTGATTGCAGAGTCTTTGCTCGAACACGAGACGATCGACGGCAAGCACGTCTTAGAGATCATCGAGTTTGGCGAAATGCGTTCGCCCATCGTGAAGCGGATTATTAGCGCGGACGAGCCCGATGACGACGAAGAGGCTGACGGTGGCGAACCAAAGAAAGTCAATAAAGAGGACGACGGTAAAAGCGGCCTCGCTGGCGATGAAGCACCCGCACCTGCATAGACTATCGTCGATGCCATGAATACCGAATTCACCTACACCATCGAAGACCTCGGTAAGCTTCAGTTTGAGGGCACACCTCTTGCTGTGATCGGGCATCCGATTGCTCACTCGGTCAGTCCCGCCATGCATAATGCGGCGATTGCTAAAATGCGCCAGACTCACTCGCGTTTTAATGATTGGGCCTACTACCGCTTCGATGTTGCGCCAGAAGATTTTGCCGCAGCCATTCCGCTGTTTTTTAAGCATAACTTCCTTGGACTCAACCTGACTATTCCGCACAAGGTGCAAGCGATGGATTTGATTTCCGGCGTTTCGCCTGACGGCGAGCGTATGGGCGCGGTCAACACCTTAGTCTGGGGCGAGCACGGTTATAGCGGTTTTAATACGGACGGATACGGTATTAAGAACGCCGTTAAAGCGGACCTCGGTGTCGATCTTAAAGCCGCTACGGTGATTTTACTCGGTTCCGGTGGAGCTGCCCGTGCGGCGGCTGTGCAATGTATTCTCGATGGCTGCGCCAAGTTGTATATCGGAAATCGCAGTGTCGAGCGTCTCGACCAATTAATGCAAGTTGTGCGGGCGATGCCCGGTGGGGAGTGTGCCGAGGCCTTTGCTTTGGCTGAGCCTCCAGCTGGACTGCCCGAACGAGGTATCCTGATTAATGCCACTTCACTAGGCCTCAAAGGGACCGATCCTGCTCCTTTTGACGTCGCCAAGCTGCCTGCTGATTGGGTGGTTTACGATATGATCTATAATCCCGATGCCACTCGTCTCTTGCAAGAGGCGCGAGCACGTGGCCTACGCGCTGCCAACGGCCTCTCCATGTTGGTGCACCAAGGCGTCCGTTCGCTCGAAATCTGGTCGCATGCGGAGGTGGATGCCCACACCATGATGCGGGCCGCTTGCCATGCCCTTGACCTGCCACCGCGCAGCGATTGAACGCTTCATTTTTAGCTCTCACTCAAAGTTTCCAGTCTTCTCCTTTCTGATCTATGTCTTACTCCGCCGCCCCTACACGATACGATTCCATGCAATATGCCCGCAGCGGTCGCAGCGGGCTCAAACTTCCCAAAATTTCGCTCGGACTCTGGCATAATTTTGGTGATGTAGATGATTTCGAGAATGCCCGTGCCATGTTGCACACGGCCTTCGATCACGGCATTACACATTTTGATTTGGCCAATAACTATGGCCCCTCAGCGGGCTCCGCGGAGTCCAACTTTGGCAAAATTCTGGCGCAGGATTTCCGGCCCTATCGCGACGAACTCATTATTTCGACGAAGGCTGGCTACCATATGTGGCAAGGCCCCTACGGTGAATGGGGCTCGCGAAAATACATGCTGGCCAGTCTTGACCAAAGCCTGGGGCGCATGGGCGTGGATTACGTCGATATTTTCTATAGCCATCGTTACGATCCCGACACCCCGCTGGAAGAAACGATGGGGGCACTGGATACTGCAGTGCGTTCTGGACGGGCCTTGTATGCGGGTATTTCTTCCTATCCCGCGGAGCAAACCCGAGAGGCCGCCCGAATTTTACGTCAACTTGGCACCCCGTGCATCATTCATCAGCCCAGCTATAACCTGTTGGATCGCTGGATCGAGGAGGGGCTCACCGATGCACTGCGTGAGGAGGGGATCGGCTCGATTGTGTTCTGTCCGCTGGCTCAGGGCCAGTTGACAAATAAATACCTAAATGCGGTGCCTGCCGATTCCCGTGCGGCCGACGAGCATTCCCCATTTCTCAACGCCGAGGGGGTGCAAAAGAATTTATCCAAGATTCAAGCTCTAAACACGATTGCTCAAGCACGCGGCCAGAGCTTGGCGCAAATGGCACTGGCATGGGTGCTGCGTGATGAGGTCGTGACTTCCGCTCTGATCGGTGCCAGCCGTCCGCAGCAGATTTTGGATAATGTCGCTGCACTCGCTGCCGCTCCCTTTTCGCAGGCTGAACTCGAGGCGATCGACAAAGCTTGCGAATTGTAGAGAATGCAAGTGAGGTGGGACACCAGCACTTGATGGATCCCACTGTTGCCGTGGAAGAATCGCTGAAGTACTTTCAAATTGTGGGTGCGGATGCAGACTGGAAATGGGCGCAGGCGCGTATCATTAGTCAGGATACAATCGAAGTCTGGTATAGCGAGATTGCCGCCCCTATAGAGCTGCGCTCTGTATGGTCGGCAAATCCAGTTGGCGCTAATCTTTATAACAAAGAAAGATTGCCAGCATTTGTATTTCAGGCGATCTCTGGATTAGAGACGTTAGAATAGGGGGAGAGAGTGTTACGGTTGTTCGCTATGATTGACGCAATTGTATGCGAAATAGATAAGTCTAAGCTTGAAGGTGGTTTCTGGACGTGAATAATATGTAATAACATGCTACTTTTCCCACTTCTATCATAATTATGAAAGCAACTACCCTTGCACTGACTGCCACCTACCTGTTGACCACTGCTTATGTTTCTGGAGCGCTGATTTATAGTGAATCTTTTGACACTCCACCTTATTCGGCTGGTGATGATTTAGATGGACAGCAGGGGTGGTCAGGAGTATCCGGCTATATTGATAACAATATCGTCGTTGATGCGACTGGTTTGAGTCACTCCGCTGTGAGTAATGCTAGTGGCGGATCGATTCGAGGCATTAATGATCCAGTTTTCACGGATGGTGATGAGGGAATTCTCACCCATACATCAGTGGGAGTTGATTCGAACTTGGGCACGGGGACTCAATATTGGTTTTCTGCGCTTCTTAGTCTTACTGGAAATGGAAATTCAGCTGAAAGAAATGTTGTTACGCTAAATTTTGACTCTGGCTCAAGCTCGAATATCGCGTTTGGTTTAGAGTCTTCCGGTGCTGGTGGCGTTGGGACATCAGATGGTTATTCCTTCGTTTATGGAACTAAATCCAATTTCAACTCTAATATGAGTGGGGCTGGTTATGTTGGAACGCAGTATGTTGGAGGTTCTACAGTTCTTGTCGTGGGGCGTATGACCGTAGTCGACGAGCTTGCATCTAGTGGGACAGAAAATGGTAAGGAGATCCTTGATTTCTGGATTAACCCCAGCAACTTCTCAACTGTAGAGACCATGATATCGAGTGCGCAAGGCACATTGCAGAGCCAAGAACATTCGATCATATATGGTGATTGGGGACAAGTGACCGTAGGTCTTGAGTTTAATGGTTCGGGCGGGGAAAATACCGAATATTTGCAAGACGAAATCCGTGTCGGCACGAGCTTGGCTGATTTAGGGCTAACAACGATTCCTGAGCCTTCTAGTGCGGCACTCTTGATGGGGCTTGTGGCGATCGCGGGGCTCTGTGTGCGTCGCCGCGGATAGGCGGGCAATAGATAGTTTTATGCGGGCAGGTCGAACCTTGTGGTTGGCCTGCCTTTTTCTTGCTGGAGTGTCTTTCTCCGCGCCGTCGCTGGTGTAACGATGGGCAGGTATGCTGCCTTCAATACTTGAACCTAATTTCGGCAGTCGGCTAAGGCTCAATGCCTTTAAGGATTGGATTTTAGTTAGCGTAATCATTTAAGACTCGTACTTTTAGGACGATTGCTTCTTTTGTATGAATGAGCGCATCCACCTCTTTGTGTTTACCGTTGTTTTCTAATTTTCCAGCTGCCTTTGAGGAGCTATTTAGCCGTGAGAGCTGCGCTCTGATTTTCGCGCAGCACGGTCCTCGCGGTGGTGGCCAAGCCAAGTTAAATGGCTGGGAATGGTTGATGTCCAGGGTCTACCATGAGTTGGCACGTTCGGGTACTTTCTCGTCTAATACCAAGGCGGTATCCGGAGTGCGCATCTCGGACAGCGCGCTCAGCCAGCGGGCCTTGTCAATTGGCGAGAAGATGATCGAAGAGATACTGCCTATCGCGCTGCGTCCGTTAGCCGAGCGTGAGCGAGACGCGCAGGCCTTTTATAATGCATATCGGTTGGTGGCCATCGACGGGACTCGTTTCAATTTACGTAATACCGGAACCATTAATGAACAGGCTTCAAAAGTGGCTTGCAACCGCGGTAGCGGTGAACCTGCTTTCGCGCATTTGCTGGCAGTTGTCCTCGTGGAATTGGGTATGCACCAACCTTTGGGCACCCGTTTAGGCTGGCAAGGCGAGGGCGAGTTGACACTCGCGCGGCAACTGTTTGCGGCTCAGGATCTGCCCGAGCGCAGTCTGCTTTTAGCCGACCGACTGTTCGGTTATCCTTCGCTGATCTGGGGACTCTGGTCAATGCTCCGGCGCACACACAGTTACGTTCTGGTTCGGATAAAGTCTAATCTCAAAGCCAAGCGCACGCGGCAACTCGCGGATGGTTCATGGCTAGTCGAAGTCAAAGCGGTTGATCCATCCACCACACGCAAGAAGATGGGTGTACTCGAACTACGTGAGATCTATGGTCGAGTCTGCTATGAAGACCAGAGTGGTCACCGTTCGTGTCTTCAAATACGCTTGTGGACGAGTCTGCTCGATGACACCACCTGCCCAGCCACAGAACTGATCGCCCTTTACGCCGCACGCTGGGAGGAAGAGTTGTTCTTCCGAGAACTGAAAAGCCACCTGCACGCCCGCGGAGAACTTCTTGACGCACTCACTCCGCAAACCGCCGCACAGGAAGTGCTCGCTATGCTCCTAGCCGCCGCCCTGATCGCCAAGCAGCGCCAAAGCGTCGCTTCTGCCGCAGGCGTTGAGCCCTTGCGCATTAGCTTTGCCAAGGTTTTGCACAAGACAGCCGCACTGTGCGAGCTACTGCAAGTCGGTGCAGACTTGATTACCCCGCAAGCGCTGGCGCAGTGGATCCAGCGACTCTTAGATGATCTTATCTGTGATGCCGTTATTAAAAAACGAAGACCTAGAACTTGCCCCAGAACCCTACGACAACCCACAAAAGACTGGCCAAAAACTAAAGTTGCCCAGTCAAAACGAGTTGTTAAAACTATAGAAGTCACCAATCCTTAAAGACATTGGGCTAAGGCTCGGATTCTTAAATCCTTTAATTTACATTAATTTACGTCAATATGGTCAGTCGCCAAAATGGCGAATTAAAATTGGAATTAATTAAAATACCTCTTGTTTCTTAAGCGCATAACTAGCAGTGTTTTGTGTCTTTGTAATTAACGAAAATTTACGTAATTAACGTTTCAGCTCATTTATTTAGGTTGAATGTTTGGCTGGCATCATGACTCATGCCAAATTTAAGAATTCATGGTCAACTAGCTCGTCTGGAGGGGAGCCTCGAAACTTAGTTTTGGGGGCGATGGGGATCTCCGAGCTTCCGAGAGCCGAGGCTACGAGAAACGTTTCTATTCGGTTCCAGGTTTTTGTGAATAGGTATCACTCAAAATAATTAAATACAACGTTGAATAAAGTCGGTGGAGTTCAATACTTCACAGCCATTCATGTGTTTCCCCCAGCAGACCAGCGGCTTGTTTGGCCTCAATCTTAGTTTAGCTTCTCCTCGCTTGGATACAGTTTGCTTTATGCAATTTGTAGCGCGCAAAGGCTGAGCTCATGTGATGGCTGCACTTGGTCGATGGTTCAAAGAGTTTTTATTCAATACCCTAAATTCTATGATGCGGTTACTTAAACAATGTCTTCTTTCTATGCTTCCATGCATTGCGATCTCGCAGGGGCACGCAGTTGTCAACGGTCCCGATTATGCGCCGCCCTTTGATATGCGTCAGGCGGCTCGTGTGGAGGGGGAATTGCGCACGGTATCTTTTCTCGATACTGAGAATGGAGATGTTCCTGTGGAGTCGGCTAGTTTGATTTTTGGTAACAAGCGGGTGGCTGTCCGTGAGTTTGATAATAAGAAGATGGTCACTGGTCGGGATAATCAGATGACACTGTTTGTTAATGAGGAACCAGTCATGAATCTGGCACTTCGTGGCGGGTATCGTGATTCGGCAGGACAGCACATTCCTTATGCGGACAAGCGGAGCCCGGATCAGGTGCAGTTCATTACCAGTGCAGATCACAACGCGGTGCATTGGACCTGTTACTACCCCTTACCGGATGGTACGAAAACGGCCTTCAGTTATACCTTAAGGTCCTTGGGCGAGAGCCGAGTGAAACTTTCTTGGGATATTGGCTGCACCGCCGAGCAGATTGCACAGTTTCAAGCGCAGGGCAGCGATATTGGCAACTACTTGCTCTATCTCGGTATCGCAGGTGATTACCACAAAGATGGGCTGAGTTTGAATGGCGAGCCCGTCGAGCCCTTGCCTTTGGATTTATTGAAGGCGAATGAGAAGAAGCATCAAACTGTCTGGCAGGGAGAGATGCAGGACCTTACCTACGCGTCGGCACAGGATCCCTTGTATCAAGTGTCGATTCATTCGGAAACAGGAATGGAGGGCGTGTTACGCGAAATCTTTTGGTGGCGACGCGTTGATCTTGGATTCATGTTTAAGTTGGATCGTCCGCAGGATTCGCTGATCATTGATTTCGGTACAGTGAGCGTGGCTAAAAAAGATGCTCCCGCACCGGTTGAAGGTGTGGATATGTGGGCGCAGGATGCTCTCCATTTGCCTGATTCTCCGACACGGAATCTGTTTCCTAACCCGAGCCTAGAGCAGGGCATGCGCTATTGGCGTTGGTGGTTTGGGGGTGGTTATTATGATCGATCCGACATTTTGCGCTATCAGGTAGATCGGGAGACGGCCCTCTTTGGTGATAGTTCGCTCGTGATTCATCCAGTGCAAACCCGCAGTCAATCATTGCGGAGCTTCTCATTGCCCAATCGTAGGGATCAGATCTACACCGTCAGTTTCTACGCTAAGGCAGAAGCAGACAAAGGGGCCACTTTACGTTTCGCACCCTTTAGTAATAAAGCGGGGGGCAAGTTTGATCGCGCATCTGTACATCGGGCAGAGACCTTTAAGCTTCAGTCTGAGTGGAAGCGTTATAGCTATCAATTGACGGCCGATGGATCTCCCTTGGCATTTATATTAAACGGCGCCAGTGCTAACGGGCGTATTTGGGTGGATGGTATCCAATTTGAAGCCGGCGAAGAGGCGACCGAGTTTGTCGCACCAGCGATTGAGGGTCAGTTGATCACCTCGCACCATCAAAACAATGTGGAGTATGGGGATCTGATTGAAGCGCAGTTCCCGCTGTATGGCTCATCGGAGCAAGCGGTCGAGGTGGCCTTCACTCTGCGGGATTTCTTTGAGCAGGTGCTGTGGACGGAGGCAGTTGCGGCAAAAGGGGGGCAGGTGCTGACTTTACCCTTCGATTCACTGAATCTGGCGACAGGCGGTTACTTCTTGCAAGCACGCTATAGTCTCGGCGGAGAGGTTTTGTATGATGACTACTATCGCTTCACACTGATTGATTCTTTGGATGGCACACATGCGACGAAGGATATGTATGGTGCCTTGGTTAATGTGACGGACAATCGATCGGAAGAGCGTATCGCGCTGATGCAGCGACTCGGTTTTGGCGGTTCCACGAGTTATGGACCTGGGAGAATGGCAGACCCCATGCATTATGAATTGCGTGAGAAGTTTAACATCACTGGTTACGGACATGGGCTTTTCGGTGGGTTTCCTTACTTGACGGCCGAGGAGAAGTTTAACCGTCATCCCGATTACAAGTTTGGCATGACTCTCAATTCTCGCATCTGGCGCCGTGAGGATGAGCGGGACATTGAAACGCTGCGGACTTACTCGCCAGAAGTTTTGGCCAGAGTGGAGAGTATTAGTGAGAAAGCGGCTCGTCTGTGCGAAGAAGTGCGCGTTTGGCACATTGCAACCGAAGAGGAGGGCACCTTTCCTTCACTCAGCAAAGATCATAATTTCGAGGAGTTTGCCAAGTTGCAGGAAGCCTTCTACCGCGGGATTAAGAAAGGCAACCCCGATGCTCTGGTTCTGCCATCGGGCGGCACGTCGGGCTATGGTAGGTTGCGGGGCAAGGATGACATCGATGGTTATTTAAAAGCGACCGCGGGTAAGGTCAAATGGGACGCGATTGCGGTCCACCCGTATGGTTCGATCGATGGCACCTTGGGGGCTGAAGATTTGGACGAGGGAATCCAGATGCTAAAAGACAGCATGGCCGAATATGGATACGGTGATGAAACGCCCATCTATTTGAATGAAGGTGGGGGAGGCGCACCTAATTTCTGGGGAGACGGACCCTCCTGGTCTTATAAGGGGGGGCAACCTTCTTACGACCAAGGGTTGTTTGAATTCCTGCACGCTTCGAAGCTCGCTCGTATGTATCTGATCGCCTTGAAGTATTGGCCACAGTTGCAGCATTTCAATACTTGGCAGATCGGTTGGATCACGATTGTTGACTACAACTTGAGTCCAAGTAGTGCCTTTCTTGGTATCAATACCCTGGGTCACATGTTGGGCAATCCGAGCTTTGTTTCAGATATTCGACCCGCTGAGGGAGTGCGTGGCTATGCGTTTGAAGATGAAGTCAATGGCGGTGTCGCCGCGATTTGGTGCACGATTGATGATGTCGAGCGCGGCTTTATCCGTGGCCCGGTCATGCGTGTGCAGTTTGAGGAGGAGTTGCCCGAACTGGTTGATCTGATGGGACGTCGCTATGATTTACAGCGCAATGCGGATGGTACTGTTGAAATACAATTGACGCCTGCGCCGCTCTTTTTGACCGGCGAGAATACCAAGGCACTGGTTGCAGCATTGCAGGATGCAGAGATCACTGGCTCTGGCGCGCAGGTTAAAGTCGCCTACGAGCCTAGCCCTACGGGAGCGATTTATGCAGAGGTTAAAAACCTGACTGGTCGCGAGCAAAGTGGTGAGCTTGTTTTTGAAGATAATACGGTGCCTTATCAAGTCGCACCGAGTCAAAGTGTTGTGCTTGAAGTCTCAAAAGGTGAGGGCACGGACACGGGTGTTCTCTACAGATGGAATCAAGAATACTCGCTGCAGGAATCTGAAGGAGAGCCTCATATCCAACAATGGAATATGGATTATTTTTATGTGCCGAGAGTGGAGGGGGCTCCTGATTGGGAGCAGATTCCAGCCATTCCCATCACGAATATGTTCCGGCCAGTTGTGAATATGAAGCGCACGCCAGGCGGTCATGAGGGGGATATCGCAGCGCAGTATCAACTCGCTTGGGATGAGGATAACCTCTACCTGCGAGTGGAAGCTGAAGATGATCGCTTGCAGGCTGATCTCGAGAAATTCTGGTCATCGCCGCTGGCGCAGGTGTCGCAGCTCTACTTGCTCGACGGCTCTTTGGAAGTTTATTTCGACTGTGGTGCGAATGGACGTTTTGGCAGTGAAGGGTATGACTTAGATGATTATCGTTATGATTTTGCACCGAATAATCCTGAAGCGGAGAGTGGTGAGGCATTGGTCTATCGTCTGAGAGAAGTCTTTCAAGAGTATGCGGGCGGCGTCGAGTTTCCGACCAAAGAGGAAGCCGCGGCTGGGATTGATGCGCAGTATACGCGACTTTCTGATACGCGTTATGCTTATACGATTACCTTCGCGCAAAAATACATCGCACCGCTTAAGTTGCAGGCTGGTCAAGTGGCTGGATTTGCTCTCTACCTACATGATCGTATGGACGATGGAACCATAGGTAATAAGGGGCTCAGCCTCGCGGGTGAGGACGGTGCGCATTGTGATACGAATCCACACTTATGGCCGTTTATGATCTTAGCCGAATAAGCGGGATGGTGTTATTTTAGACTGCCTTATTTTCCCTGAAAAAAGTTAACAATACCCAACGTAGAATTACCATGATCAATGTACTTGATTTAAAACCAGTGCGACGTGAAGCCGCGACTTCGTTTTGGCAAGAAATTAGCCACCCATTCATGTGGGTGACGGAAGCGGATTTGCCGCGTTTAAAACACAATGCGACTTTGCCTTTCTGGAAGCCCAAGTTTGAAGCATGGCGTGCCGAGTTGGACGCTTGTGAGCACCTGACCATCTCGGGGAATAGTGTCGATTTCCACAAAGGAGACAATACGAGTGCACTGAAAGCAGCGCTCTGTTATGTGGTGGATGATAAGGCACATTACGGTCGTTTGATCGGTAGTTTTCTTTCGGAGGTCGTCGCACTCTATCGACGCAGTCCGGATTGGAGGCAGATCATGACGACTTCGGGCATGGGCTATGGAACGGGCACTCACTGGGGGGATTAACGAATAATCATATTGTCGATCCGCAGATGTGGCTCAGTACCGCACACCTCTATGATGTGATTTATGGCAAAGGCTTTATGTCTGCCGAAGATGAGGCCGACTTTGAAGCGATGATGGCACTGTTCTATCAGTTGTCCTGTTTGCATGAAGAGATGCATAAGATGGACAACAATCGCTCTGTCTGGCTGTGCGCAGGTGGTTATGTATCCGCGATGTTTGATCGTAATCGCGGGATGGCTGATTCCACCCGTGAGCGATTGCGCGACATGATGCCGCGCTTCCTCGACACGATTCATGAAGACGGTCTCCATTATGAAATTGGCGGCTATGGACCTGGCACCGTGGCCTGTATGCAAATTTTTGCCCGTGTCATTCGTGGCGCAGAGGGGATTGATTACTTTAAGGAAAAAGTCGATGGCGTGGGCTTTGAAGAATTCTACCGCGCGATTCCATACTGCTGGGTGCCTGGTGAAACGAGCCTGCGCTTGTATAGCTACCGCGATCGCATCAGCCACTGGGAGTCACTCGGTGCAGGGTATCTAGAGTATGATGTGCCAGAGCTGGGATGGGCCTTGTCACGACTCCATGAGCGCAACTCCGTTCCGATGTTTCTCCACTGGCCACAGGGCTTTGAGTTCTATACTTACAAGGAACCTGTCGACGTTCACCCGCCCGCGCGTTGCAACAATATTTTCAAAACGACCGGAATGGCCTTTCTTCGAGGCTCTTGGGAGAATGGGGCTACGTCGCTTCATTTCCGATACGGTTTTCAAGGCAGTTCCCATGGAGGGGGCCTCGACAAATTAAATGTCGAAATCACGCGTGGAGATGAAACTTTGATTGTCGATCCAATCGTTAGTGAGCGGAGTTACGATAAGAACGTCGTGATCGTCGACGGCGAGTGCCAGGAACAGTGCTCCGGCAAATTGCTCTATGAGCATTTGGAGGATAACAGTGCGGTGCAATGCGTGTCCGCAGTGGGTGGTTTCGGAGAGTGGCCCAATCGGAAGTTTTTAGATGACCCACGGGCAGAGATTAATTATTGGTGCCCAACTCACGACGAGTGTTTCCCTGGAAAAGCGCGGATGCGTCGCACTGTGGCGCAAGTTCTAAATAGTGTGTACATTATTCGTGATACGCTCTTTTCGTTGGATGATGCGGAGCATGATTACGAATGGTTGTGGCATACCTTTAATCAGCCGCAATTTTCTGGCGACGCGCAGAGGAAGCTCTATCATTATATGCCGAAGAAACGCTTTTATTCTGAAGGCTTATCGCAGCAGACTTTCGAAGGGGCTCGTTACGATATAGCAGGCTCGAGTTTGAATTGTGTGGGGGGTCGAGCGAATCTGCAGATCGCTTGGTCGCTCTTCGGTGCAGATCTGCCCCGTTCGATTGGACATACACAAACACTATCTCGCTATGATTGTGTGAGCACATCAGAGACAGGGGAGCGCTTCGTGAGTCAAGTGCTCAACCGCCTGCATTTGTCGGCGCGTGGTAAGGATGTCGCGATGACGACTGTATTTATTCCAACGAGCGTCGAGGCTAGTGGAGATGAGATACGTGTCGTATCGATAGCAGACCGCTCCTTGGATGCCTGTGAAGTGGTCTTACAAATCAATGGGCAAATGCAGACTGTTTCCATTGATGAGCAAAGTGGCCATTGGGAGCTAAAAGCTTAATTTAATTATCAATTAACAGATGAATCATAATTTACAGGAGAAAGTACAATCCGTGCTTGATGCCGCGGTTGAGCGTGGGACGGAGTGCGGTTGTCAAGCAGCGCTCTATATTAATGGGGAGCTGGCAGTGAACGCTTATGCCGGCCATACCGATTGGACGCAGAGTCGCGAGATCGACGCGAATACGATTTTTCCTGTTTACTCCACGGGAAAGGCTCCCTCCTCGACTGTGTTGCACCGTTTGGTGGAGCAGGGCTTAGTGGACTATGATACCTATATTGCTGATATTTGGCCCGGGTTTGGCTGCCATGGTAAAGAGGCCTTACAGGTCTGGCATGTGCTCTCTTATCGTGCGGGATTGTATGAGATGCCAGAGCTGGACTTTCCGGAGCAAGCCGCCGATTGGGAGTATATGCTAGGCCGAATGGCTCAGGCCAAGCCCGCGCATGCAGCAGGTGCGCATCAAGAATATCATCCAGCCACTTATGGTTGGTTAGCAGGGGGGATTGCCTGTCATCTGCTGGATGAGATGGATTATTTTAAAATCTTTCGCGAGCAAGTGGGCGAGCTCGCAGGTATGGATCGTTTTTATTATGGTGCGGATGATGCGGCGTTGGAAAATGCGGCCAAGCTGGTGAGTGCACGCGATGGTAGTAATTATGGACAGGGAGTGATTGACCGCATGAATAATCCGATCTTCCGTAAGTCTTGTAATCCCGCCTATTGCACCATGTCTAACGCGCTCTCTATTGCGAAGCACTATGCCGCGATTGACTCGGGTAGGCTACTGACTCCAGAGACGTTGGATTATGCATTGAAGCCTTGGTGCGAGGATGATTATCGCAATCGTATCGCGGGCGGTCGCTGGGTTTTGTTTGGGCTTGGCTATGTGCTTTCCGGGCGCTTGGAGAAAATTGGCAGTGTGTTCGGACATGGTGGAGTGGGCGGCTCCGAAGGGCTCTTGGATACGGACAAACACTATGCGATGGCAATTACCCGTAATCTATATGCGAATCCCAACGTGATGGGAGACTTTTACGCTGCGATCGGATTCAAGAATCGTGATTGGCCAGATACTGCCGAGATCCCGAAGGGCATTTAATTCGTCCATTTTTTTGTGTACACAACAAAGACGCTTCCTACTATGACACTTAGAATACAGCTTACTTTCTTTTTCTGGCTATTTGCGGTTAAGGCATTGGCGCAGACGTATACCTTCGATGTTCAACAAAGTCATGCTGACGGTGTGTATCAAGTCGGTGAGTCTATTAGATTTACCGCTCGTATATTGGAACAAGGCGAAGTGGCCCGCGATAAAGCAATGCGTGCGATGCTTTATCACAATGGTCGCGAAGTGAGTCGAAAGTTATTTGCTCTCGGCGAGTTTGTGAGCATGGAGACGAGCTTGGACGCTCCTGGTTGGTGCCAATTTGCAGTCGAAGGGGTCGATGCGGAAGGCAATAGACTCGAGCACGAAGTTCGTGGGACGGTTAAGGCGGCTCGTGCTTATATGGGCGCGTTGGTTGATCCATTGGCAGTTCAAGCTGGTGCACCTGAACCAGCCGACTTCGATGCATTCTGGGCGAAAGAAAAGGAGAAGCTACAAGCAATTCCGATGGAAGTGAAGCGCACACCGGTGACTGAGGATATCCCGGAACATTTTAAAGTAGAGTATGTGGAAGTGCCTGTTGGTAGTGGCTATCGTCCTGTAAATGGTATCGTTCGCAAGCCCGTCGATGCCGCGGCCAAGTCGTTGCCGATCCATCTTTTTGTGCACGGAGCTGGCGTCCATGGGCCACTCAATCCGGCTTGGGCACCTTGGTTGCCGCAGGAGGCGGGGTTAAAGCGCCCCGTGTTATTTATGAATTTGAATGCTCATGGCATTCCTACCGATCAGCCCAAGGAATATTACCAAGCACTCGCTGCGGGCGAGTTGGACGGCTATCAATACCAGCACAGCGACGATCCTGAAAAATACTATATGAAAGGGATGATTCTACGCCTGATCCGCGCTTTAGAATATTTGAAAGCCCAGCCAGAATGGAACGGGCGCGACATCGTTGTTGGTGGTACCAGTCAGGGAGGGGCGCAGGCACTCATTGCTGGAGGAATCGATCCTGACGTAACGTTTGTGCATGCGGATGTACCTGCGATGTGTGATTATGGAGGCACCTTCGTGGGAAGGGCTTCTGGTTGGCCGAAACTCTATGAACTAAAGAATGATGGAAAGATCTGGTTGAAAACCAGTCGCGATTATAAAGAGAATAAATTAGTCAGCGAAGAGGAGGTTCAACATCTCGGCTATTTTGACGCTGCGAATTTTGCCCATCGTATGCGCGCTCAAGCAGTGCTCTACACCGGTGGGGTGGATGGCACCTGTCCCCCTAGTAGCGTGTTTGCCGCCTATAACTCTATCCCGCACGAGAACAAATCGATTCTCTTTGATCCCATCGCAGGGCATGGCCGTCGACGTTACGAGGAAGGCGAAGTGGCACACACTGCGCTGTTCCTGGGCAGTGAAAAAGTCAGCTCTGATTCGCAGACTTTGGAATAGCAGCTGATGCTGTTAGTGTTTCAGCAATTGTATGAATCACTGAGCTTGAGTCACTTTGAGCCGAAAGAAATCAGTTGTTTCGCTCGTCATCGTATAGGAGATTTCCTCGTCATTGTTTACACTGGGAGTGACTTCATCCCACGGGTCCTTTATTCCAAGATCTGTCGATTCTTCGATGGCATAGCGAATATCTGTATGGACATCGGCACCTTTGGGGAAGGAGATTACGCCGCCCGTGAGATCATGTGATGCCAGGTCTGGCGTGTGAGGGTTATTGCCCAGTGCGTACTCTAGTAAATTGCTCTGTCCGTCATGATCCGGGTCTTGGCTTGGATCGGCAGTGAGGCCACAAGGGGTTCCAAAGTGTTTGATTTGCCAGCTGCGAAGTCCCGTCGTCGCTGGGCCGAAGCGGGACACCAGTGCCTCATACCATTGCTCGGCCAAAACATCGTTTCCAGCCGCATTCGTGTGTAAGTTGTCACGCATGAGCTCCGAGGCATTTTCTTGAATCCGCGAGAACTGATCGACCAGTGTGACGTCTTTGCCTTCTGTTTGAAGTGTGGCGACGATGTCGGTTAGGGCAGTGTTAAAATCGATGACGAGTTGCTGTTTGCTCGAGTTTCTGTTTGGGGGGATTTGTGCGACGAAGATGGCTGGGCTGGGATCTCCCTCTTCGACTTGGGCCAGGATTGTATCGACGAGTATCTTGATACGATTGGGGGCGTTTTCTATGTCGACGAGATTGTCGATGTCATTCGTGCCGAGCATTATGAGCACGACATTGGGCTTCACGGTGGCCAAGCGTCCTGTGGTCCAGAAGCCCGGTGTGCGTTCAGTCATACCTGCGCGGCCTGGCAAGTTGTCGCCAATGACTGAGCCTGAGATGCCGGAGTGGTATTGGTACAGATTGCTTGCGATTGTGGTGCCAGTGCTGGGGAGGCCATCGATATTTGCTGTACTGTGTCCGGTAAAGCTGAAGGCGACATTGTTGGCGATGAGCAGATCGTAGAGTGATTTGCGCGGCGAACCGTTGGCATCACCGTCGGCGTTACTCTGTGTGATGGAATCTCCTATGAACCATATGGCGCCGAGGTTCCATTGGGCGATGGTTAGGCTAATTGTGTCGGTCCCAACGTCTAGGTCGCTGTCGGTAGAGCTCGCGCTGATAGTATGTGTACCCACCCGCAGTCGATTGGTTGAAAAACTGGCACCGGTGCCTAGCGGCTCATCTTCAAGATCCGAGGTCCATACCAGTGATGCCTCTAATGCGCTATCATCGTCTTCGTCATCGCTGACAGTCGCCGCAAATTGAATGGAGTCGCAGACTTCGAAGATGGATCCAGGCGTCGGGCTGCTAATTGTGACTGTAGGCTCGGGAGTGGGAGGGATGTTGATGCCAATATTAAAGCTGACGAACGAATCGTAGTTATATACGGAATTTGCGGACGGCTCCCCATTGACAGCAGCTATGGAGTTGCCGCCATAGACATAGTCCGTATTGGCGTGGCCGGATTCGATCACATTGACGACTTTGCCGCCGACTTGATAAAAGCCAGCCACGATGGTTTGGCCCGCGCTCAAATCAAGGGTGGGGTTTTCTCCATCGACCTCAAAACTTGCGTTGACGACTGTGGAAGCCGGGCTGGCGATGGTGTCTCCGATGGCTAGAAAGGTGTAACTGTCGGCTGCGGAAGTGCTCACGCCATCCCATAGCGCGACAAAGGGCGTGAGATTACCTGATTGCACTGAAAGAAAGTTGACTTCAGTCAGCGTGATTTGCTGGTCGCTTTCAGCCGTGTAGTGGATGCCGCTCGCATCGCCAGGCATGATGATCGTTAGTTCGGAGATCCCATAGACATGTGATGAGTCAACAGAGGTGATGCTCTGCCCCATGGCATGTGCGTCTCCGATGTAGAGATTGGTTTCAGGCGCCGCTTGAAGCCTTGAAGCAAGCGCCAATAAGAAAGCAAGCCTGGCGATCGAGGTCGCCAAGCTTTTAAAGAACTGTATTTTCATTTGCTATATTCCTGCCATCAACCTCGCAAAGATGTCTCAGACTCAGGCAATTTTCGACAAGGCTTTCTAGGCTTTGCGTCGACGAACAATGACCACTGCTAAGCCCGTGATACCAGCGAGTAATGCATATGCATTGGGTTCGGGAATGACAGTATACCCAATATTGAAGCTGACGAACGAGTCGTAGTTATATACGGAATCTGCTGTCGGCTCTCCGTCGACAGCACTTATGGAGTTGCCGTTATAAATATAGTCCGTATTGGCGTGGCCGGATTCGATCACATTGACGACTTTGCCGCCGACTTGATGAAAACCAGCCACGATGGTTTGCCCTGCGCTCAAATCGAGGGTGGGGTTTTCGCCAGCGACCTCAAAACTTGCGTTGACAAGTGTGGAGGCAGGACTGGCGATGGTGTCACCGATTGCTAGAAAGGTGTAACTGTCGGCTGCGGAAGTGCTCACGCCATCCCATAGCGCGACAAAGGGCGTGAGGTTACCTGCCTGTACCGAAAGAAAATTGACTTCAGTCAATTTGATTTGCTGGTCCTCGGCGGCCGTGTAGTGGATGCCGCTGACATTGCCAGGCATGATGATCGTTAGTTCGGAGATCCCATAGACATGTGATGGGTCTACAGAGGTGATGCTTTGCCCCATGGCATGTGCGTCTCCGATGTATGCAGTTGCGGCAGACGCTGTGCTGGCTGAGAGGAGCCCACCTAATAATGCGGCAGCGCAAAGAATCCGAGTACTGCTAGGAGCTGATTGTTTTTTGGAGGCTAATTGAGATTCGCTGAAGTTAGAGCATTTTTTCATGATATCAATATGTTTAAGTAAGAGTAGGTTCGTGAAAACGTGTGGTGTGAGTCTCCTAACCAGGAAACCATGATACGGTAATACGACGTTGAATTATTTGTCAAATTCGTTTTCTTCCTTGCGGGTGATTGTGTTGAAAAAATTATGCCCTCCAATCGGGCAATTGCCCGATTGCCCGATTGCCGCGAGCGTTATAGAATCTTTATTTTCGGTAGTCTAGTGGCGGCTCCCGCTCTCCAAGCAGAGGATAATACTCAAAGTCTTCCCCTCTGGAACTTTCCCACTCTTTGCGTGCATCGGCTATGAGCTCCGGGTCTTGCAGCAGCTCTGAAGCTGTCATTGCGAGCACTTTGGCCGCATTCAGCATGCCTTTATGGGCGATACTGGAGCCTCCGGCTGCGACGGCTTGCCAGGTGTGGAGATAAGATCCCGGCACCAGGCAGGCGGTGGTGAGTCCCGCGGTCGGCACCAACCAAGAGACATCACCTACATCACTGGATGCGCGTCCAGCGGATGGAACGAAGGGCTCGATGTTCTCTTGAGAGCCTAATGTTTTACTGGGCTTAAAGAGCGTGGCATACAATTCTTCAGCAAATTTTTGCTCTTCGGCATCGTAGGAAACGCCGCCGACTTCGACTAAGTTGTTGTAGGTGATGCGCGCTAGAGCTGTATTCGGTAGTATATTGTAGGAGCCATTGATGACTTCATATTTCATCTGGGTCTCTGTGCCCATTGCCGCGGCTTCGGCGGTTAATACGAGTCGGTCAAATAGATCGCGGACCGTTTTGAAGTCTGGGTGGCGGATGTAGTAAAATACTTCTGCAAATTCGGGTACGACGTTCGGAGCTTCGCCTCCCTCGGTAATTACGTAGTGGATACGCGTCGCTTCCGGCACGTGCTCTCGCATCAAGTTGGCCATGAAGTTCATGGCTTCTACTGCGTCTAAAGCGGAGCGACCTTTCTCCGGCGATAGGGCTGCGTGCGCGGGCATACCGTAGAAGCGAAACTTGGCTCCTTTGTTGGCATTGGTTGAGCGGGGAGATGCATCATTAAATCCAGCCGGGTGCCAGTGCAGCATTACATCCACGTCATCGAATGCTCCGGCGCGTGCCATGTATACCTTACCCGCACCACCTTCTTCTGCGGGCGTGCCGTAGAAGCGAATCGTGCCCGGTAGTGTGCCCTGTTTCATTTGTTCCTGTATGGCTTTGGCTGCAGCCCAAGAGCCCGCAGCAAAGAGGTTATGGCCACAGGCATGGCCCGCGGCTCCTTCGACGAGCGCTTCGCGCTGGTGTGAAACTGTCTGGGAGAGCCCTGGTAGGGCATCAAACTCGCCCATGATGCCGATGATTGGCTTACCTGAGCCATAGCTGGCAACAAATGCAGTGGGAATGTCGGCGACCTCTGATTCGACTGTAAAGCCAGCCTCTCGTGCTTTCGCTTGTAATAGCTTGGAACTTTCAAACTCTTGGTAGCCTAATTCGGCCAAGTTCCAGATCTCTTGCGCGATCTCTATTGTGTCATCGGCATCGCGATCGATGGCTGCTTGTAGCTGGTCTTTGATTGTGTCTGCCTGAATTGCACTGAGTGCGCCCACGCTTAGTGCAGCGATTAAAGCATGAAATTTGAGGGAGGAACCCGGAATATGTGTCATTTTTAATAGAGATGTAGCTTGAACGAAAGTGCACGGAGCTAGCATGCGCCATGCCGATCAGCTTTTAGACGCGTTTTCCTGCAACTCAATCTACATGGACTGGGCTTACGGGCTCAGTTGTTCTTTTACTCCGAGCGGGCGCTGGGAATGTTATAATGTTTCAAGATGCGCTGTGTGGCGGCCTCCATGCTGGCAGCGTCGAGGACGATGTGCTTCAGCCCTTGGTCGGGCATAAATTCGAGGCGGTGAAATTCGCCCTGGGGATGAGCAAGTGCCTCGCTGATATCAGCGATCGAGTGGATGATCTGCCCATTGATGCGATCCACGATAAGTTGCCGCACACTTTCGTAGCCACGGTTGTAGGGATCAGGTATGACGGAGGATACTATTACCAGGCCATTGCGCTCGGGGAGCTCTGCATGGTGGCTGTAATATTCCAACAGCAGTGGCCTGTTTTTGCCGTAGGTGTTCAGGTAGGGGCCTGTGATGGGCTGGAAGAGCAGACCGCCTGCGATCAAGTATTCGGGCGCTTGGTCGTAGAGGCGCTCAGGCACGAGGTCTTTTGTGAAATCCGCACGTGGTAGAATGTAGTCCACGGTGAGCTCTTGTTGCTCGCGCCAGATGCGCATGGGAAGCGCGTCGCCGGCATGATTGTCACGCGTGGCCAGTCCGTAGAGTGAAAGACGGCCGTAAGTGGGGTCGATGTATTTGCCATCGTTGTCGATTTCGAATCCGTTGATGGCGAGTAGGACGTCGCCCACTTGCAAGGTGTTGGCTGCGAGCCTGCGGGAGCCTACTTGAGTCACCACCACTCCGATGTCGGTGTGGGGCATTCCTTTTGAGGCGAGCAGGGCGGGGTTTTTGCCACTCATGATGCTGAAGTCGAAATGGCCGATGCCGACATCCTGACCTTTGGCTTTTTGCTCCAGCACGGAGGTGATGAAGGGGGCGGGCAGTATGCTGAGCTTGTCGTCGGCATAGGATGTGGTGAGCCCGACGATTTGGTTGCCGGACAGGACGACCTCGGCCCAGCCCGTGCTATCCATCTCCGTGGAGGCAGAGAGTGTTAAGTGATGTACGTAGCTCATTTTACTTTTGCCTACGAACAGGCGCACGATTTCGGCTGCGCGTTCTTCGATGCGCCCATTGCGCCAGCGGATGATTTGCAGTTCGCCGGATTGGGGGATCTGCTGGCAGAGACGAGTCGGGCGCATCCCTTCCCAGAAGATTGGATCTTCGATGTCGAGTATCGCGATGTTGGCGTAATAATCGATCCACTTGAGCGTGGCAGTATACTGATGGGGGATGCCACCTTTGCGAACGCGGCAGAGAGTGTGCCCGGAGAATCCGTCGGCAGTTGTGAGGATCTGATGGTCGGCGATCACAATGCCGTTTTTACGACTCTGCTGGGTGCTGGTGTTCCATGGTATCTGGTAGTTGTAGCCGGTCTTGGTGATTTCAATCTCTACCAATGCGGCGTCGCTATCAAATGCTGCGGATTGCTGGCTGCGGGTTCGTTTGTCAGCCTGAGCGATCTGAAGTGTGAACAGGCAGCAAAGGAGTGTCAGGGCGAAATGCTTAATCATTGTGTGCCTCGATTCTATAGGCTTGTGGGATCTGGTAGGTTTGCAGCAGCTCGGCGTTGGCTCGTTCGGCAGCGTCGCGGCGGAGTGCTTCGACCCGGCCGGATAAAAATTCGAAGCGGTGGTAGTCATCCAGCGGGGCGTTTACGGCCTTAAGTAAGTCCTGCATTGAATGTATTTCCTGGCCATTTACTTTGGTGAGAATGGATTTTGTGTGGACCCCAAAATCGATATTGCTGGGGTGTTTGAGCACCTTGGAGAGCACAATCGGTGTGGCGCGTGCCCCCGCTTCATCCTGAAAAGCGCGATAGAGTAGTTGGTAGAGGGCAGCGGTGCTGAAGTTTTTTAACCAATTATTCCCGAGTGCATTGCAGTAGTTGTTGCTGAGCTCGGTGAAAACAATCCCACCGACAATGAGGTAGGGGGGAGGTGTCGTATTGACTGCCCGAGATGCGGTCGGCCTTGTTCTTATAAACGGGCAGGTCGATCTCGAGGCGCTGACCATCGCGCCAGATTACCAAGTCCAGAGACTCGCCGTCTTGCACAGCATCGAACAGAATGGAGACATGCATACGATTGCCTTCGTATTGAATCATGCTATCGCTGCCGACTTGGTAGCCTTCGACTTCGAGTATCACGTCGTTCTCACGCAGTCGTTCGTGTGTTTGGGGAAAGGGCTGTAAGAGCATGTCGATCCGCGCGCCGATGTTGTTGTCGGGTAATTGCAGGGCTTTGCGGAAGGCGGGGTTATGTAAGCTCGCGGTGCTAATGCCTGCGTCAGGAAAACCATCATAGCTACCGTCTTCGATGTCCTTTAGAAAGTGGCGAATAATGTTGGGCGGAATGAAAAAACCTGCATTTTCTAGGTTCGGATTGCCCTGAAAAGAGACACCCACCACTAAGTCCCCTTGTAGTGCCGGGCCCCCGCTATTGCCCGGGTTGATTGCGGCATCGGTCTGCACCGTAAGTAGCGAGCGATTATATATGTGGGCGTAGCGCTGTACTTCGATCCGCGAGATGACCCCTTGAGTGTAAGAGATTTGCTGTCCGCCGGCAGGGTAGCCATAGGTCGTTACGGATGTGCGTACTTTCGGTAGGGTGCCGATCGTTAGTGGCTCCAGACCTTGATAGAATGCAGGGTCGGGCACTTTGAGCACCGCCAAATCGCAATCATGGCCAATATATTCGATTTCCGCGGGGTAGAGTTTCGGGTCTTGGTAGCGTCGCACTAAGATCTGCTTCGACCAGCTGACCACGTGCGCGTTGGTCATGATGCGCTCACCTTCGATTACAAATCCACTTCCCGTGTATTGAGCCACGCGTGAGGAACGCCAAGGTTCCACCCAATTGGGTTGTTGTGCGAAGTTGATAATCTGCACCACCGCTTGCTCTGGGGCGGCGGCATGTAGCGCGAAGGGGCTGAAGATCAGTAACAGGCAGAAGCAGCGTAAAATCATGTCGGCCCAGTGTTATCAGTCCGACGAGCGTGGTCAAGAGTGTCCCGTGGTTTTGAAATTCACTTTTTATTTCATTGGCGTTGTGGCCACAGGTTCTGTGACGTCTGGCGGTGTGTTGTCTACAGTGCGAACAGCCGATGCAGCGCTTGCGCAAAATCCTCCCCGCACGCGGGGCCCTCCGCTCAGCTTCGCTTTACTCTAAGTTCAATCATGACCGTTGAACTTTTTAAAGAAAGCTCTCAAAGTGACGCGTTATCAGGCCTGACCTGCTTCGATCAGCGGGCTTGTTCAACAATCAGTTATCAACGCGGCTGCGCGCGATTGATAACTTCAGGGGTCGATATTTTTGATTTCAAGAGTTCCTGGTGTCATGCCTTCAAAATGAATTTCAACAAACTTCCATTCTTTGGGCATATTAATTTGTGTTAAGACAAATGGCTGTAATCCAGCCTCTTGACCTTCATAATTTGGTTTTATATTGGAATGCTGAAAGCTAAAGGCACTAGCTTGCAAGTTGTGTCCATCAACTAGGATTTTAGCTGGCGTGTAGACCTGTTCTTCTTCGATGGTTTCTTTCGGCCAATTACAGAGTAATCTAAGAGCCATAGACTCCTGATGGTCACTGCTTCGTTCATACACAACCCATCCAATCACTTGAAATACCGCCCCTGAACCAGAGACGATGGTCTTCGGTTCATTGAAATATTGGTAGTCATAATTGCTTCCGAAGCTATCCGAATAGAGGTGATTGTCTGCTTTAGATGGGCCTTTCGAGCATGCTCCGATGAAAGCCATAGAAAGTAGCAACATATAAATGTGGATTTTCATTTTTCGAACGTGCATTAGCAGTGGAGAGTGGGCGACCTTGCTCAGTGCGACTGGTTCGAATTTCTTCTTTTTAAAGCTGATGAGAGTATCGCTGTCTGTGAAATGACCAGTGAAGTTAAAATCGCTAGTTTAACATAATTGCTTTTATCTTCTTCGTAGGCGGTCAGTTTTTGTGTGTTGATGCTGTGGTTCGTATGTCCTTGCTTAACTGCTTTTTTGAATGCGATAGCTTCGGCATGCTCGGATTGAACTATACCTGACAAAATGAGATGAACGGGGATTAACGTAGCTATCCACATTATAATACAGGTTCCTACTGCGATTGCTTCATTTTTCATTATATTTTTCTCGATCAGAGACTTCCATGAGAAGGGGTTAATGTTTAATGTGAAAATCTCAATTTTGTTGCTCTTTGATGATGTATGTTTGAGAGGATGTCGAGACGGATTCCCTATGTCAGACTTCCATACGAACTCTTTTTGGTGACTTTTGTCGCCTAGGTCGATGCCGATGGTATGGGTGTTTTTTGCTGTATTCATAGTGGCGTAGTTCTATGCGATTGAGCTCCATTTTTGAAGCTTACTCGCTACGCCTTCTCATGCCTACTGGTTCGATCTGTCAGTTTCAAGCTTCATTGAAAGTGGTAGAGGTGGCAGTCTTTCTGAATAGGAACTGAGGATCTCATGTAGAGCGATATGCCCCTTCTCGGATAATTCAACGTAGAGCATTAGCTGCCCATTGTAGGCTTTCACTTCAGTGCACCAAAAAGAGATTAAATACTGACTGGTCCCTTCCTTACCTTTCAGACCGACGCAAAAATCGGGGTTAAATCCCCCGCATAGCTTAGGTCCTCCGTAGGGTCTAAAGCTGGTTTCACCTGATAGGATTTCCTTTATTCTGTTTTTGTCGTTCGCGCTGACCTTAACAATACGCTTATAGAAGCCATGTCCATGAATTTCGAACGTCTCTTTTTCTTCTACATTTTTTGCTAGCCGAGGTAGTCCTTCCACAAGATCAATCGCATTGCTTTGCTTCACCGTTTCCAGGAATAAAGGCAAGTTGTCGAAACTATCCTTACGCTCCTGAATGATTTTCTCGAATTGCTCGAGTGGGGTCGCCTTCAACAGGGCTCCAGCGATGCACAAGCCTAGGGTGATTAAGAGGGGCGCTTTCATTTTCTTATCGAACGTGGAGCACTATCGCTGAAGCGCGGCTTGCCGGGCGTAGCGCGAAGAGCGAAGCCTGGAGCGCGAGAGGAGTTGATAGCTGTGTCTGGATCGATCCTATTTTTCGGTTACTCGACAGCCGCAATTCAGTGGTTTGTCTTGGAAGATATATATGCCATTCGCTTCGAGTAATTCATAGCCGGAAGCTGTAGCAATCGCCCTGAGTATATCAATAGGATCCTTTTTTTTTACGAGCACAGAAACGTATTTGTCCATAGACGAATCAGGAATAACTACGTCAATATTAAAAAGTGTTGCAACGTTAAGTATCGATTTTGCTACAGTCTCTTTTTGGAGATCGACAGTTAGGGGTTCAAATTCTTTCGCATAAACTGAAATGGATGTGGCGAAGATTAATAAGATTAGGCTTATATTTTTCATAGATCGTAGAGACCAGACACCCAGCCTGTGGGCTTAGTCGTCCAGTTGATTTTTAGAGTTCTCAGAGCGGGTTTAATGGGGTGTTTGTGCCTATTGGTGTGCTGGGTAATCGGCTCATTGATTAAAGGGTGAAATACCATGAATAACGACATAAACATAGTAATCAAGTCCCAAAGCCAGCCTGATGGAGGCGAAGGCTATAGCGCAGGGCAAGCTGTGCACGGTAACGCGTATGGTAAAGAAGGCCTGAGCACGTTCGCCGACAATACTGGGCGCGTAGCGAACCGAAACAGTTCCGTCGTACCCGCGTCGGCCACCCTCTGAAGTCGGGGATTAATGAATCTGCGGCCCTGAGAACGGGGTGTGCGAGAAAAAGGAGCTTGGCGCATGTTTTGAATCTCGCCAGGGGGGTAATCAACGAGAGTGAATCGGGGAGCCAAGTGAAATGGGTCATGATCGCTTTGCCCAATGATTACTTTACCTCACGCGGACTGGTGATCCCATGGACTTGAACCTGCCTTGAATCAGCCGTTCCGAGGGAGTCTAGCTCAACGACAACACCGCCCTCTTACAGACCTGTATGAGTGGTGGTGTGGGAGGGCTCCTCAGCGATGGGGAGTCCTATCCCGATCGATTCCTTCTTTTATGCAGGGTGAAAATGAGCACGACTGCTCCGAAGATGAAGGGAATCATTCTTACTTCTGGAACTACGGCTAGAATCTTCTCTTCCGTGAATGCGACTGGGAAATTCGATGAATAGATCTGCGTTGTGATTTGTGAGGTCAGGTTATCTGGATTTGGAATGTCGTATTCCGAAATTGCGAAGATGGAACCTGATTTTATCGTGATGGTATCGCCAACGGAGAGTGACCATGGTAAATTGAAAACATCGTAAGAACTGAAACTAAAGAACAAGAGTAGGTCAGTTGAGTTCACATCATAGTTTGCAGGTAGATCAGGTGTGTCAGGCCCAGTGGTAAAAGTTCTAAAGTGGCTGTGATCCGATGAGATGCTTCCGTTTATTGTTGCCCTGGTGTTTAGAGAAAACTGCGGATCTAATAGTGGGGAAGCTTTATTCACTCTTGTGTCAGCAAGGTAAGCATCTTTGAAGACGAGCGTAAGCCCTGCATCATCACGATTAGTCGTTGAGATATATTCAATGTCTTCGTTTATATATATTGCCTCAAGGTAGTTCGTGCCGAGCTGAAATGAAATATCGGCAAATGCGTCAGGACTAAAGCCGAGCATTGTGATTGCCCATCCTAAGTGATGTATCGGAATTCTTCTCATTCTTTCATCGTTAAGAGTGAGAGCGGCTTTGTCGTTGTCCACAATCGCCTGGGTATGCCCGGCATGTTGATAAACTAAAATGGTTAAAGTCCATGGTGAAAGACCTGAATAACAAATCAATCACTAGAGAAGCACAAGTGCGTAATCGCGAGATTCCGTGCGGAAGCAGTGTGGATCTACCGAGGAGTCCGCGACGGCACCTCAACCAGCGCAGCGCAGAATAACAACCGACGAGCTGACCGTGTGCGGCGTAGCTCGAAGAGCGAAGACACGTATGTACAAGAACGCCATAGGAGGCACAGACAGCGGGCGAGCGGGCCAAGGATCGCGTTTTTGAAAGCCTCTGCTGTTTCGTTGAGAAGCGACTTGGGCTGGAAGTGAATCGTGAGAAAAGCGGGGTGCGTGCGGTGAAGGAGCTAAGCTATCTAGGCTTCAGTTGCATCGAAAGAAAATTGTAGTGAGCGACGACTCACTCTCAGACTTCAAGTGTCGCCTGAAGGATCTGAGTGATCGTAACTGGAGCGTAAGCATGGAATACTGTATGTTTAAAGATGCCACAATACATTCGCGGATGGATGGGTTACTTCGGGCTGAGTGTTGTTAGTAGCGTCTTCCATGAGACAAGAATAGTCCATGGTCAGTCGAAGCAATCAATCAGTCCCGCTCCGCGGGAGTGGAATGTGAAAATCCTACGTATAATCGTCTTAAAACAGACTGCGTGATCCCGCTTAGCGGGATGATCCGTCTGGCTGCGGACCCGCACGGCCGCTGTCAGTCCCGCGAAGGGGAATGAGCGTAGCGAGTCGGGGGGATGTGTTTAGAGGCGAAGCCGACAACCCTGATCACGAAGTGAGTCGGCAAAGCTGGGGGACTTAGTGCCCCAGGCAACTCGATTTCGACCTTCGGTCTACGATGCCTTGAATATGAGAGGGAAGCGTTCTGGCTCATCGAGTGAGGTCAGCTCTAAGTCGACATCCAGTTCATTCCAAAAAAGGTGGTGTCCATGCAAAAGTGTCACATTGAAGATTTGATCCACCTTGGCTTCCTTGAACCATGGGTAGTTCTCAAAGTCCAAGAAGTATTCACGCTCCTGAATGAGTATCCAAAACCCGTGACTCGATATGCCCTGAACTTGAACACTCTCAGGTGTTTCCAAAGTGCTTATTCCATTCTCTTCTGATTTCATTTTCATGCTCCTTTACTTGAGTTTCGACTTCTTTGAGTTCCCGCGAATTAAGGCCTTTACTGACGGCTAGCTCAATTTGTGGCTCGATCCAGAATTTAGCTTCTCCAGACGGAGAATAGATATGTATGTGCATCCTGCTCTCCTCGCGAGAGAAGAAGAAAAAACGGTAATTTCTGTAATAGAAGACAGTGGGACTCATCTGCGTTCACGCTAGTCAGATATGCCCGAGGTGCAATTTCTATTTTTCTGTCGATCGTAAAAGACTGGCACGGCTTTAGCCGTTGACCGGCTCTGTCTGGGTATGCCTGGCATGTTGATAAACTAATATGGTGAAAGTCCATTGTGAAAGACCTGAATAACAAATCAATCACTAGAGAAGCACAAGTGCGTAATCGCGAGGTTACGTGTGGAAGCAGTGTGGATCAAACCGACGAGCTGATGCACAAAAACGTCATAGGAGGCGCGAACGGCGGGCGAGTGAGCCCAGGATTGCGAAGCCCAACAGGTCAGACCAGAAGCGTAAATGACGCAGTTGTGTCGGGAAGGGGTATCAACTTATCCGGGGAGGCCTCCAACAGTGGCTTGTCAGAGCTTCAATCTGCTCATGAGATGGCGAGCAGCGCCGCCAGTGGTGGCGGAGTGATCACCGATGGAGGAGTCAGCAGAAGGCATATTAGCCGCGGAGATGAGCTTGCTGAAGGCAGGACGGACTCACGAAGCGGTGAAGGCCCGAAATACGTATGGCAGCCGGACTTGCCTCTGGAACCCACCCATAAACGCCGATCGGCGCGCGGGCAAGGGGAGCCAGGGCAATACAGCCGGTTGCAGCCCGAGCTACTGGAGGCAATCTTCAGTAGCACGAACCTCGAAACGGCGTATCGCCGCGTCAAAGCCAACGGCGGAGCCGCTGGTGTGGATGGAGTGAGTCTGGAAGATTTTACGCTGTGGTATCGACTACGGCGCAAAGACCTGCTGCGCCGTCTGCATCTGGGGAACTACTGCCCGAGTCCGGTTCGCCGCACTCACATCGAAAAGAAGAACGGAAAGAAGCGCCCTTTGGGCATTCCGACTGTCTTCGACCGGATCGTGCAACAAGCGATCCATCAAGTGCTCTGTCCTATCTTGGACAGTAGCTTTAGCCCTAACAGCTACGGCTTCCGCCCGGACTGTCGTGGGCATGATGCGGTTCGCCGCATCCTAGCATGCAACCGTGAAGGCTTCAAGTGGTCGGTGGATATCGATCTAAAGTCGTTCTTCGATAAAGTCCCGCAAGCGCGTGCGTTGGAAGCACTACGTGAGCGTCTCGATGGGGATGGCCCTGTCGTGCGCTTGATTAAGCGCTACTTGAAAGCGGGCTACATCGAGCTCGGAAGCTATCACGCAACAGTTGAGGGGATGCCGCAAGGTGGCCCGCTTTCACCTCTACTTTCTAACCTGGTGCTCGATGCACTGGACAAAGAGCTAGAGGCGAGGGGACATCGTTTCGTCCGTTATGCGGACGACTTCGTCGTTCTGCTCAAAAGCGAACGTGCCGCACATCGTGTCTTCGCTAGCCTCTGTGAGTTCGTCGAGAACAAACTGGGGCTAGAGATCAATCGCGAGAAAAGCGCGGTGCGTCCTGTAAAGGAGCTGAACTACTTGAGCTTCCGCTTCCACGCGGGCAAGATCAAGGTTAGTGAATCCTCATTGTCCGACTTCAAATACAAACTCAAAGAGTTGAGTAATCGCAACTGGAGCGTGAGCATGGACTATCGCATGTATAAAACCCGCCAATACATCAAAGGCTGGATGGGCTACTTCGGACTGAGTGAAATCTATACGATCTGGCCACCAATAGACAAATGGCTGCGCCGTCGTCTTCGCATGTGCTACTGGCGTATGTGGAAACGTGCCCGTCGTCGTTATCTAAACCTACGAAAACTTGGCACGAGTGCAAAGAATGCAGGAGGCTTCGCTAGAACCTCCAAAGGCTACTGGCGTGTCGCCTTACATCTCGGGCGCAAAACAGGGATGACGGATAAATGGTTAGCAAGCGAGGGCTTGATTGAAATCAAGCAAGAATGGTGGAACGTAAAGTTCCTGCGTATAACCGCCTTAAAACAGACTGCGTAGCACGTCGATCAGTCTGGCTGCGGTCCCGCACGGCAGGTGGTGTGAGAGGTGGCGTCCCGTGCGGCGTCACCTACTCGATTTCAGCCTTCGTTTGTTTAACGATGGATGGCATCAAAAGGCCAGTGATGATCCCTAAAGATAATACAAGAATATCTCCCATGTTACTGAATGGAGAGATATGAGTTAGGGCTAATCCGGATAGTAGCCCTAGCAAGCCTGAATAGGCATATGTCATAAGCCGTGGAAAACTATTCCTTTTCTTCTCTTCGAAAGAATACCAAACCTCCATCAGTGCCATATAGCCAATGGAGACTAAAATTCCCTTCGTTAAGGCTATAAATGCCCCGTAGACAGCTGTGGCCAAAAAGGCGATGAGAACATTCTTTGGTTCTTTTACGAGAGTCAGCGCAGTAAGAGACAAACTGAATATGAGCAGCCCTAGAAATGGTGGCACTGCCACGTTCAGAAAAACTCTGTTAGTTCGTTTCATTTCCTTTTGCTGAACGGTGAGGACTGGCACCCAGCCCTAGGGTTTTGGATTAGTGAGGGTTGTCGAATATCTGGCGCGTAAAATGGGTTGACCAGCTCCGTCTGATTTTATTTTTTTAATGATCTCAGAGGTGGTTTGGCTGAGTTCTAAAGCTGAAGTATATGAGGCATAAGCGTGATCTGAATATGTATTTTCTTCAAACTCCTCCAATGGTTTAATCAATGCAAAAGCAGCTTCTTCTTCAATTATTTCTTTTATATTGATGATCCCATTTTGATAGAATCCGATCTCGTATCCATGGGAGACAGTCTTGCCTAGATCGTAGACGAAGAATGCTAGGCCGAACAGAAACAGCCCGGCTATTGCTCTCTGGGTGTAATTCTCGATTTTGTTGATCGCTAGCCATGCAACAACAACTGTCAGAACTATTACGAAGTAGAATGCCATGGATTTTATTTTTGAGAACGTTAAGATGTGGCATGGAGTGAGGCACGAGCGGAATTGTCCACCATCGCCTAGTTCTGCTTCATTAGTTCTCTTGTTTGTTTACGCCTCTTCCAGCCGTTTAAGTCCATGGCTTCCACTCCCCACAATATTTCAGGCGTTGTTTTATCAGTGTAGACTGTTGATTTAAGCTTATCCATGTAGCGTTCTTCAATTGACCCTCGTATAAAGATAGATCCATTCAATCGTATAGATGTAGCGACGTGTATAAGTTCAAATTCAGCTATGCCATCAAGATCGGCCATTACCCTTTCAACATACGCTCTTGCAGATTTAATTCTTTTCATCTTCACAGAAGAATGGCCAAACATGTAAAGAATTGGAAGGCTCACGCCTATTACGATTAAAACTGCTAGAGGGATTCCAATACCTTTGGAGTCGAGCTCAGCTTCTCCATATGGATTCTCATTCTCAGTGCCTTTCAAAAAACCTAATTCTACAACTAGCCATATCGGGCCTACTAGAGGAATTAAATTTAGGAGTATCCACCATCCGCTCTTATCTCGATCATGTAATCTTCTGATTTGCGTGACAATCGCAATTGGGAATAGTAATAGATAGGAGATCTTTAGTATGAATTCGTGGTCTACAATAGATACATGATAGAGATAGAAAGGAAAGCTGGAGATTGCGATGAGAATCACCATAGGGATGACTGCGTAAAACCAAAAATCTTGCGGCGTAGCTCTGCTGTCAGGATTTAACAATCTGGGCGGGGCATAGCGTGGATCATCGCCATATTCGTTTTCTCCTTTGGTTCCGCAAATGAATCCTAGATGATATAGGGACCAAATGTTTCCCAATAGGGGTATTAAATTGATGAAAACCCACCAGGCTGATTTGTTTAAATCGTGCCATCGCTGTGCTTGCATAACTATTGAACGAATTGACAATATTCCCACTATTATGAAAAATGCATACGATAAGTAATTATTTCTCACGGATAGTGCGATGAATTCACCGATTACTGCGAATAGTGCAAATTTGTAATGAAACCTCCAGAATTCCCATCTGGATGCTCGATAATCAGTTATGAAGAATTCGATCATGTGTTAATTAATTTATAGAACGTAGAAGACTGGCGATCCCAGCCTGTGAATTTAGTAGTTTAAGTGGTTGTCGAATACCCGGCGGCGTAAATGGGATTGACCAGCTCTGACTGGATATCCCTTTCAGTCCAACCGATAGGGTCGAACTCGCCAATCGCCAATTCTTCTTTTTTTCAATTCTTTTGGATCGTTTGAGATGCCTCAAATTGGCCTTCATTCAAACCCTCAATTTAAATTTATTTCTTCTCTGGATATCGTAGAGATCAGCGGATGCGAGCCGACTGATTCAGATTAACACTGGCGCGTGAACTCGCATTCGCTGTATCGACTTCCATGAGAAGGGGTTTATATTTAATGTGAAAATTTCAATTTTGTTACTCTTTGATGATGTATGTTTGAGAGGATGTCGAGACGGATTCCCTATGTCAGACTTCCATACGCACTCTTTTTTGTGAGCTTACCAGGCTCGGTGCTTGTGGGTGTCCTGTCTCGGAGCTGCTAACTGGTTCTCGCTTTCATTGTAATCGCCATGGTTTGGCTTGAAGCTGACGGAGCTCCGCAGTCATCCGGACGGGACATGGGAATGGTCTCAAAATTCATCTTAAGCGGCGATTGTTCGTTGCTGGCTGCTCTTGGTTGGGAAGGGTTCGTATTCGGAGTTCGGATCTTTCCAGAGTGCGAGCATCATCACTGCTAATTTGCGGGCCGTCATGACGACGGCTTTCTTCTTCGCGATCTTTGCTCCGCTATTCGCTTTGCGCTCTCCGGCTTCTTTGAGCGCGCTGGGTGGCCCAAAGTGTCCGAGCGTGTATTGAGCACAGCTAACGAGTAATCGTCGCATCATGCGGTTGCCTGCCTTGGTGATGCGCATGGGTTTATCGACGTCGCCGGATTGATCACGCCCAGGGACGAGTCCAAGAAACGGGCCGACATCCCGTGCTGTCGCAAAGCGGTCTGGCGAGCCGATAATTAAGACAAAGGATAGCGCTGTGATTGGGCCGACTCCGGGGATCGTCAATAGCTTCTGGGCCACAGGGTAGTCCTCGGCGATCATGGTATCGATGTGCTTGTCTTCGGCTTTAATGAGTTCACTCAGATGGCCGATGCTTTCGATGACCGGTGCAACGAGTGCGTAATCCGCGGCTTCAAGATGCTCCGTGGCCTTACGGGCAAAGGCCTCCGTGCTGCAACCGGATGGTAGGAAGATGCCTAGGCTTTTGAGAGAGCCGCGCACATGGTTGACCAGTTTGACGCGTGCGGTCACCAGGGCATCGCGTGCTTCAATGATCTTCAGCGCTCTTTGGTGCGCCTCGCTCTTGTGTTCGATGCCGTAGAGTAGGTTGCGGTCAAAACGTCCAATGCGAGCCAGCAGCAGCGCGTCACGCTCATCGTTTTTGTTGTCGGTCTGGTAGATCGCCCGGACCTTGCGTGGATTGGCGACGACTACCTCGTGGCCGCGCTGGTTAAACAGACGGCTAATCCATGGTGAATGGCAACCGGCCTCCATGATGAGAGTGGCGCCTCGGTTGGCTTTGCTGAAACGGATTAGCTCGGGCTGGTTGTTGAGCAGTGTTGTTCGTTCGATAATCTCGCCCTCTGCGTTTAGAGTGCAAGTTTCGTGGCTCTTGTCGCCGAGGTCGATGCCGATGGTATGGGTGTTTTTTGCTGTATTCATAGTGGCGTAGTTCTATGCGATTGAGCTCCACTTTTGAAGCTTACGCGCTACGCCTTCTCATGCCTACTGGTTCCCAACCGAATATTGAGGTGCTACCACTTGCTCTCATCTTGTTTACTGAAGACGCTGGCAACTACTGCTGTCTGAGAAATTACTAGAGATGTAATCATCGCAAGCTTCATAAATTCACTTTTCTGCGTGCTGTAGATCAACATTCTGGGCGAACTGATACTGGTGGTTTTTCCCTGTCGAAATTCGACTGCCTCAGGGTTCATCGAATTCACTATAAAGGTGGCTACAATGTAAACGGGAACTAAAGTGACGCCCCAGACGAATAGGCTGATTCCTGCTAATTTGAATGCTCTTTTCATTTTTATTTTTTCTGGGAACGTGAAGAGGTGGCACGGAGTGAAGCGCGAAGCGCGTAACGGAGTTGTCCACTCTCGCCTGGTTGGGGTTTTAGCGTATATCTGGGCTTTTGTATCCAACACGTGTTCCGAATGGTGGATTCGCAGGAGAGTGATACTTTATTTCTGTTTCCAAATCGTAAGCCGCCCACTTTACATCTGCATTAGGACTTTCCTCTTCAATGTTTTCAATCAATGAGAGCAAGTATTTCATTCTCTCGTGGAGGTTTCCGAATTGGTTCGGGGCTGCCTTTTCGTATTCAGCTGCAATAAGCTTATCTTTTTTAGTTATTTCTTTCATTAATTCATTTCCCCAACGTCAAAGGTAGGCATGGAGTGAGGCACGAACGGAATTGTCCTATCCTGCCTAGTTCTGGTTTGAGTGCTGGATTAATTGCTGGATTACTTGATGGACGTAATCTGGGGCATCCTCAGGAACGTCGGATGCAGCAACAAAAGAAATACGATACCATTTGGAAGCTTCAGCTTTTCTTTGCTGCTCTTCATCATAGAATGATGCAAAATTTGGCTGCGCCGCCAATAACCCTTCCTGCGAATCAGCATATATGACAACATAATGTCCAACCTGAATGTGTCCCACTGGCCATCCATCATTACATTCATACATTTTGTTTTCCATGAGACCAAGTTTTCTCGAACTGCCGTCATTTAAAAGGATAGTCAACAATTTGGAGTATGGGTCTCCAAGAAGCTTTACAGTGCCTCCAGGCTGTGGAGACCTAAAGGCTGTCCCCCAGGAATCGCGCCCTTCAGAGGTTTCGTGCAGAATGAAATATTGCTCCCGATTCTCCTGAGACTCCTTTGGGAGTTCTAGCTGAGCTACGATCAAATTGAGCCCCCGCGCAAGCTCACTCGTGCTGAGGATTTCCGTTTTGTTATTATCGCAGCCAACCATCAAGAGAGTCGCAGCAATCAGGGGTATAATCCAATTTTGTTTCATAATTATTTCAGAACGTAGAGGACACTCGTGAGTGAGCTTCAGCGAACCTCATTGAGTGATCCGACTGGTTCAGTCCTTGTTTCCTAACGCCCTGTATAACTCAGGCTCGGTCTCTTTCATGTATTTTTTATCATACTTCAGTCTTTCTTGATGTTCTTTATCCTCAGCTTCTTTTTCATATGGTTTTAACCGATTTATTTCTTCTCCCTGCTGCTTATTTTCTCTTTTCATACGCCACGAAAGGATCACTACCAGCACGAGCAATTCAAACGCTAGCAGGATTGCTATTCCTTCAAATAGGATGCTTCTTTCCAGAAGCCATCGGTATAACACTTTCACCCACACGAGAAATTGTAATAGGAATAGAAATAGTGCTTTTATGGTCAGGAATTGTTTCACTAACGACCAAGCTCTTGCCAGATTGGACTTTGGATGGTGAGCATTCATATTTATTTACTGAACGTGGAGAGTGCTCACGAAGTGAGGCACGAACGGAGTTGACCACTCGTCTGGATATATCCGACTGGAAGTGGTGGGGTAGTGGTTCTGAATGGCATGCTTTATGATCGCTTGTGGCTGTTTGGGTTTAGTCTTTTGTTTTCCTTTTTCAAGCCGACTCGGCTAAGTCTGACTGGGGATATTCTTTCAGCATGATCGATTTCCTTTTTCTCTTTCCCTCAAAATAATCAGACTTCCCCTAACGCATCGAATCTTATTTTTTTTATATATCGTAGAACACTATCGCGACTGAAGCGCGGAGCGCGAAAGGAGTTGATAGGTGCGACTGGATAGATCTTTCATTTTACAGGCCAATGACCGTCCCTTCGGTGAAGTCACGAGCAATGACCCATGATCCGTTGTGTTTTAGAAGGAGGAGGTGACCCCATGAATGGCCGAGATGGGCGACGGGGCGCTGGTCATAAAAAACGACAATCTTGTCGCGGTTTCGATTCATCCAAATCTCATCGATACGGTAGCTATACTTCCCTTCTGCTCTCAAAAATGAATCAACTCCTTCGAGTGGCTCACCGTTAAGCACAGCACCTATCCATTTTTCACTAGGGGTAGATTCTTTCAGTTGCTCGTAATTCAGAAAAAGCTGTGAAAATTTCTTCCATTCTTCTTTCTCCATGGCGAGTAGCTTAAATGCTCCACGCAGATGGTCCTCGATCCAATAGAATTTCTGGGATATGAAATTAGGTCCGTGTTCAGCGATCCCTTGTTCAATCGCTACTGACAATTCTTTTTCGTCTTGAATCTCCAATAGTTTCAAAACTGCTGCTTGGGTGCGATGGGCTTCGGAATCAAACGGGTCTTCGCTCGACATCGCCACTACGACTGAAGCTAGAAACAGTATTGGGATAATTAATTTCATCTATCAGTGTTATATCATTCACTGAGTGAATGATAACTCGGGTTGGTGTTTTGTTTGATTGTGAGGTGTTTTTCGATGGAACCGTTTGATTTGTATGACTGAGGCTTTAGTTCTGTCGGGGGATTGCGGTTGACTGAATAGTCAGTAGGTAAGTCAAAATTATGTGTAATATCAAGATTTTGTTTCCGGCGATTCGTGCACTCAGCGGTGGTTTTTGAATCTGAGTGAATGATAACACTTTTTGATGAATCCCACAGTAACTGTTTGTTTTGATGTATAAGTATTTGATTTATAGTATCTAGTGGATTTGTTGTCGAATTTATGGATAGTTATCAACTCCGGCGATTCGTGCACTCAGGTTTTGAGGATTTGTAGTGCCATTTCCTCTGCAAGGTCAGTGTTTTAGCGGAATAGAGCGTTTTTGGTCCATGGTTTACTTCGTTTGATGAAATGCAGTGATTTGTCGGTCGTTTGCTCGATTTCGATAGTTATGTCTTTGAGTGAATGATAACACTTTTTATGAAAAAGGACTTACGCTACTCGATCGAGTTGTAAGTTGCTGTATGTAGGTGAATTGTGTAAGTTGGGATGCTGTAAGTCGATGTCCCGTTTCCGGCGATTCGTGCACTCAATGAGTTTTCGCTTGCTAGTAAGTAAATGTTTGAGCACTAGTAAATTTGTTATGAAAACCATACATTTTCCTCGTTGGGCTGAGGTATTGGGGGCGTAAAAAGGCTTCGCCTCACCACGTAAAGAGCAGAGCTCACGTGGCAGGCGGCGGTTATTCTTTTAGGGATGATCGGTTATGTTCTATGTTTACGTGCTGCAGTCTCAACTCGATCAGGGGCTTTACATCGGTTATACTGGCAATTTGCGTTGCCGTCTATTTGAGCATAATACCACTTCTAAGAATATATGATCTATAAGATTGGCCTTTGCCTAGCCTCGAAACTTTGTTTCGGGGGGTGATCGGCATCGCCCCGGTTCCGAGAACCGAGGTTACAAAAGACATATCTATTAGGACCAAACTTTTTTCGAATGGGTATAATACTGGTGAAGCAAAAGCGACTTCTTTTCGAAGACCTTGGAAGCTCATTTATTATGAGGCGTATACTATCCGGGAAGATGCTCAGGGAAGAGAACGCTTTTTAAAAAGTGGTGGTGGACGAAAGTTTTTGAAGAGACAGTTGAAGCATTATTTCGCAGCGCATCGGTGTCGCGTGACCGCGTGAGGCGAAGTCACGTGAGACTACGCGCACATAGCCTTTTACGCGGGCGGTGGAGGAAGGCGTGGCGGCGGGGACGCAGCGACAGGCTTTGAACGCGGGTGTCTTTTTCCTGCGCGAGGTGCGTAATACCATTTCTAAGAATGTTTGAACCGGTATCGCAGCACCTTCTCTGTGCGTATTCAGGTTCTGTTGGCGATTTGTCTCGAACGTCTGATGCTCTCCGAGACAGGCCGAATGGCTCTCCTGCAAGAGGCACTCAGAGAGTTCGTTATATGGTAGGGCTGTTTTGCCAAAACTGCCATTCGCCACGTGGGATCGCCTGGCGGTGACGATTTATACGGGTCAAAATTATCATCTGGAAGACGGCGCTTTCGGCGAAAGCTCCCTACCCATGCTTCAATCAAGACTCAAAATCTCCTTAAATGTGGTCCGATACAGAGCTGCGCTACCGGTTAATTCCTAATGGATCAAACTATTCTAGAATTGGTATAAGATGGAACGCTGGGAACATTGAACATTGAACGTCGAATGTTTGCGGGGTGGATACGGGGAAGGTCGAACATCGAATGTAGGGGATTGTATTTGATTGGCTGTGGGGCGTTTGTTTGGGGTGTGGGCTATTATTGTTGCTTGCGGCTGCGATTGGCCTGGCTTGGGGCTCTCTCTTCGGGGGGCTTGCGTGCTGTTTTACGAACTGGCATGGTAGTTGCTCTGTGATGATTCATGTTTTCTTTTTACCTGCGAATTCTTGTTCAACAGCTTTCTTTGCGGCTTCGGCGCAGAGAGGCACATGGATTGCGGCCTGCTTTTGTGAGGGTGCAAGTTCTGCGGAATATTGACCGGGCATTCTGAGTCGGATGGGGCAGCAAAAAAAACTACTCTTTGTCACTGATTTGGATGCAACTTTTTTGGACCATAGTTACTCGTGGGCTCAAGCGGCACCGGCGATTTTGCGTTTGCGGAATTTGGGTGTGCCCTTGGTTTTGAATTCGAGTAAGACATTGGCTGAAATGGAAGATTTAGCCAAGGCGTTGGATTTGGATTCGCCGATCGTGGCGGAAAATGGTGGCTTGCTGGCGATTCGAAAAGAACGCCCGGGGGATTATTCGGTGGAGATTAAGGGAATTCCGCGTAGCGAAATTTTACTGGCTGCGCACGATTTGCGGCGGCAGTTGGGCTATCGTTTTGAGGGCTTTGCCGACTGGACGGATCAGGAATTGGCCGAACGCACGGGACTCTCGGTACCGCAAGCACAACGCTCGCGCTCACGCTTGGCGACGGAGCCGATTACGTGGAATGATACGGAATTGCATCGATTGGCTTTTGCGGATGCGCTAGCCAGCCATGGCATCCGTATGTTGCAAGGGGGGCGTTTTTGGCATTTGATGGGCAGCGCCGACAAGGCTGACGGCTCGGCGGCCGCATTGAAATACTATCAAGACCGCGAACCCGATGTAGATTGGGTTCTGGTGGCACTCGGCGATAGTGCCAACGATACGGCCATGTTGGAAGCTGCGGATATCGCGGTTGTGATTCCACATGTGGATGGTCCACATATTACACCCAATGCACCGCGTGTGGTGCATGCCCCGTATCCGACCTCTAAAGGTTGGAATGCGGCGGTTTTAACTATCTTAGACGAATACTGCTAAATACCTACATTACCTATGGGAGATTTTCATCAACACGGACTGATCACGACACTGCATCAGCTTAACAACCGTCCGCTGGAAAAGCTTGAGGCGGATCTCATGCAATTCCGCAAGCGTCGACCGATGGCGCTGGTTTTGCCTTCATTATATTCAGAGCTGCAGATGCCTGCGCTCTCGTCGATACTCGATGAGCTTGCGGAGGTTCCCTATTTGGATCAGATTGTGGTGGGGCTGGACCGCGCGAATGAAGCGGAGTATCGGCACGCGTTGGACTTTTTCAGCCGTTTACCGCAACAGCCGGAAGTGCTGTGGAACGACGGTCCGCGTTTGCGTAAGATTGATGCCTTATTGAAGGAAAAGGGGCTGGCACCTAAGGAGATGGGCAAGGGCCGTAACGTATGGTATATGTTTGGTTATGTGCTGGCGGCTGGCAAGGCGGAGGCGGTGGCGCTGCACGACTGCGATATTACGACTTATAAGCGTGATATGCTGGCCCGCTTGATCTATCCGGTGGCCAATCCTTCCTTTAGTTATAAGTTTTGCAAGGGTTACTATGCGCGTGTGGCTAACAATTCGATGAATGGACGGGTTTGTCGCTTATTAGTCACGCCACTTATTCGGGCATTGAAGAAGGTTTGCGGTGCGAATGAATACTTGGACTACCTGGACAGTTTTCACTACCCATTGGCCGGGGAATTTTCTATGCAACGTGACGTGATTGAAGACATCCGTATTCCATCCGATTGGGGCTTGGAGATGGGGGTGCTTTCAGAGATGCAGCGCAACTATTCGACCAACCAGATTTGCCAAGTGGATGTGGCGGACACGTATGATCACAAGCATCAAGACTTATCTTTGGAAGATCGCAGTCGCGGGCTGTCTAAGATGAGTTGTGATATTACCAAATCGCTCTATCGTAAGATGGCAACGCAGGGGCAGGTCTTTTCGCATGAGCATGTGCGCACGATTAAGGCTGCATATTTCCGCATCGCACTGGACTTGGTGGATAGCTACCACAGTGATGCTATGATTAATGGGCTCAAGTTCGATCGTCACACCGAGGGATCGGCGGTTGAAGTCTTTGCCGAAAACATTCTCAACGCTGGCGAGGAATTTTTGGATCCGAGCAAGTCGATGGATGTGCCGTTTATGCCAAGTTGGAAACGAGTGATTGCGGCGGTGCCTGACATTTTGCACCAGATCAAAGAAGCGGTCGAAGATGATCGTCAGGAGTTCGGGTCTGAGATCGTCGTGAATCCTGCGCTGCACCCTAAGACGCAGCGGGTGCGTCAGCGTGTGGCCTTGCACGTGAACGAAATTTACGGTGCCGAGCGTGTCGAAGAGATTACAGATCATTTATTGGAAGCGGCTCATATGTCCGAGCAAGTCGCGCCGGTGGCATTGGGGACCAGTAAGTGGGATCAGTCAGACATCATGATGATCACCTACGGTGACTCGATTATCAGTGAAACGCGCAAGCCTCTGCGTGAATTAAAGAATTTTCTGGTGCGAGATCTGCGGGACACTTTGAGCGCAGTGCACGTCTTGCCGTTTAACCCTTATAGTTCGGACGATGGTTTTTCGGTGATTGATTACAAGGCCGTCGACTCGAAGCTGGGCACTTGGGAGGACTTGCAATCGATCGCGGAGGACTTTGACCTGATGGCCGACTTGGTGATCAATCATTGCTCCAGTCAGTCCCGTTGGTTTCAGAACTTCCTAAAAGGCCGCGACCCCGGTCGTGATTATTTTATCGAGGGCACTGACTATGAAGATCTCTCGATGGTGGTCCGTCCGCGCAGCACGCCGCTATTGACCGAGGTCAAAACAGTCGATGGCGCGAAGCATGTATGGTGTACCTTTAGCGAGGATCAGGTCGATCTGAATTACAAGAATCCAGAGGTGCTTTATGAGATCGTGCGTATCATTCGTCACTATGTAGAGCAGGGGATTCGTTACTTCCGCTTGGATGCGATTGCTTTTCTTTGGAAAGAGTCGGGCACGAATTGTGTGCATTTGCCACAGACGCACGAGTTGATTAAGTTATTGCGCATCGTGATCGAAAACTTAGAGCCCACTGCAGTTTTAATCACAGAGACAAATGTGCCTAACCGCGAGAATCTCAGTTACTTTGGCAACGACAACGAGGCGCATTTGATCTATAACTTTTCGCTGCCGCCCTTGTTGTTGAACTCGATTTTGAGTGGCAATTGTAAGCACTTAAAGACCTGGATGATGTCTATGCCGCCGGCCCGTCGCGGGCGGGCCTATCTGAACTTTATCGCTTCGCATGATGGCATAGGACTGCGCCCGGCGGAGGGGCTGCTGTCCGCCGAAGAGTTGGACGACTTGGTGGCTAACTTGCGTGATAGTGGCGGTGAGATTTCGATGCGTCGCACCCCCGAAGGGGAGCTCACGCCGTATGAGGCTAATATCTCGCTTTACAGTGCGATGGCCAAGACCATCGGCGGGGAGGCCGATGGTTTGCAAACTGCGCGTTACATCTGTGCGCATACGATTATGTTGGCTCTGGAGGGCTTGCCGGCGATTTATATCCATAGTCTACTCGGCACAGAGAATAATCGCGAGGGCATGGCACAAACCGGCCGTGCCCGTACGATCAATCGCTACCAATGGCCAGTCGACGAGCTCAACGCTGCACTGGAAGACGATGGGCGTCATCACAAGGCTGTCTTCGCTGAGATGAAACGCTTGATTGAGATTCGCCGCAAGCAAGCTGCTTTTCATCCAAATGCCACTCAGTATACATTGCATTTCTCGGATCAGGTATTCGCATTCTGGCGCGAGAGCTTGAACCGTGATCAATCTTTGTTTGCCTTAAATAACATATCCGACCAACGCCAAACGATACCATTGGTGGAGTTGAATCTAATCGCGACGGAGACTTGGTGTGATTTGATTAGTGGCCAAAGCTACAATGATCTCGAAGGGGAAATTGTGCTAGAGCCCTATAGTTGCGTATGGATTTCGAATAAAGCGTAGGCGGCGGGAAACTGCGGTCAATTAGAGTTAGCGGTTGCTTTTCATGTGATTGGCTAGAGGCTTTGTCTGCTTATGAAGAAAACATTCCCTCTGACACATGACAGAATCCAACCCGAACGCTTGGTCGACTCGATTCGCGCAGAGGTGAATAAATACCTCAAGCGCGAGCGTAAGAAGAAGTTACCAGAAGGGCAGGACTTTTGGGATTTCAACTGCAAAGCGGGGATCACAGCCGAGACTGCGGTGGTGGTGCATGTGAGTGCCTTGTCGCAGGCGATCGGGCAAGCGCTGGAGCAGGGGGGTGAAAGCGTTTACGTGGAAGTGATCTCCAAGGCGATGAAGCGGCAGACGAAGGCCGTCCGCCCCGAGGGCTCAGGCGCGAGCGCTCGCGACGTTTAGCAGGTGACCTTTTGGATGAATGCGCTCTGATCGGCGGCTTTGAAAAATGCGGTCCCAGCAACCAAGGAATCTGCGCCGCGTTGGGTGCATAGAGGAGCCGTTTGTAGGTCCACGCCGCCATCGATCTCTAAGCGATAGTTTAGCCCGAGTTCGCTGCGCCAGGCATCGAATTGCTCAATTTTGGGTAGCACATCATGGCGAAAGCTCTGTCCACCGAAGCCCGGCTGCACAGTCATTAACAGTACAATGTCGCAGGCGGGTAAAAACTCCTTCGCGTCCTCCGCGGGTGTGTCTGGATTGAGCACCACGCCACATTTGCAGCCTTTGGATTTTATGTAGGCAAGTGTGTCGGCGACGGGATAGTCTGGCTCCACATGGATGGTGATTTGCTGTGCACCCGCATCCAGGAAGGCATCGATGTAGAGGTGCGGATTATCCAGCATCAAGTGAACGTCGAAGAAGAGCTGTGAGTCGGGCCGCAGTGCTTTGACTGTTTGCGGGCCAAAACTTAGGTTTGGCACAAAGTGACCATCCATAATGTCGAGGTGCACCCACTGTAGGCCTGCCTCTTCGATCACCTTAAGGCTGCTGCGAAGGTTGGCGTGGTCACCAGCGAGGATGGAAGGAGCGAGTAAAGTCTGATGTGGGCTAGGCATGACGGCCATTGAGCGTTAAAAGTGCCATTAGGCAAAAGGATTTTATCTAAATCTAACTGGTGCCGGGGCGCTTGCGGAAGCTGCGGGGGGATTCGCCGTGGCGGCTGTTGAACCAGTTGGAAAATTGGGAGAGATGGCGGAAGCCGAGTTCGGCGGCGATGACTTTGATCGGGATCTCCTTGCGGCGGAGTTGTTCGCAGGCATAGGTGAGGCGTTGGCGGTCACGATATTGATTGGGCGTGATGTCCAGCTCTACGCGCCAGAGGCGGTCCAGTTGTCCGGCGGTGAGCCCCTCTTGGGCGGCGAGTTCCTGGCGTGAAAAACTTTGGCGGATGCTGAGACTGGCAAGTGTTTGATGACTGTTTTGCACACGTGGGTCCTGAATGCGGGGCACTTGATAGTGCATGCCGTGGCGACTGGCGAGTTGGAGGGCCCAATTAAATAGTTCCAGGCTGTGTTGCTGTAGTTCCAGATGCGCGGTGATGGGGAGCTCCAAGCTTTGTAAATCAAGTCGCTGTCGTGGGGAGCAGGCCTGTAATGGCTGACAGTGAACTAAACGGGCAAGGGTGGCTTCGGCTGCGGCTTCGGTGGGCACACAAATCAGGGGGGCACCCGTCCATTCGGCTCCGTTTTGTGGGTTACCCAGCGAGATGTGGATGGAGATGATTTTCGCATCGTCGCTAAAGTGTTGGGTTCGCGTGCCGGGGGAGCAGAGTATCCAGGTCTCGGTTTGGGAGTCGGTTTCGATTTGATGGCCGTCTTTGCTCATTGTTGCTGCGCCGGCGAGAAGTTTGCACAAGGTAAACACGGTGCCGGGAAAGGTGCCTGACTTGCCTTGTGGTGGGCCGATGTAGCAGCGTTCCAGACTCGGGTGTAGGGCGTGCCAATTGGCTGGCTGGGCTGTGTCGTTGGAAGTCGGCATGCACATATTTGTTAACTTTATGCGAACGGCTGTAAATCGCATAATGTTGTTATCTGAGGGGCGAACGAGCAGCTTACCTGTTTTTACACTAAAGTTTACTGATTATGAAAATTACTGCGATTACTCCTTACATTTGCGATTGCTTTCGCACCAATTGGGTCTTCCTGAAAGTGGAAACCGACGAAGGTGTTTACGGGTGGGGGGAGGCCTCATTGGAATATCGTGAAAAGACGGTGGTCGAAGCGATGCTGGAAATCGCGCGTAATGTGATCGGGCGCAATGCATTTGAGATTCAGTCGATCTGGGATGAGGCGAACCGTGAAGTGTATTTCCGTGGCGGGCCGGTCTATATGTCGGCACTCGGTGCCTTGGAAATGGCGCTGTGGGATATTAAAGGCAAGGCCCTGGGGGTGCCTGTGTATGAGCTGTTTGGTGGTGCGGTGCGTGATCGTATAACCTGCTACGCCAACGCCTGGTTTTCGGGTGCGAAGGAGCCGGAGGAGTTTGCGGCAAAAGCGAAGCTTGCGATGGAAGCCGGGTATAAGGGGCTGAAGTGGGACCCCTTTGGTGCGGCCTACTTGGAACTGACGCCCGCGGAGTTGAAAAAGGCTGAAGCCTGTGTGGCCGCTGTGGCAGAGGTGGTGGATGGTAAGGCGGAGCTTTTGATTGAAGGACATGGTCGCTTTGATGTTCCGACCGCGGTGCGTGCGGCAGATATGATTGCAGCGCATAATGTGGGCTGGTTTGAAGAGCCGCTTCCGCCGGGTAATTTGGAAGCGCTGGCAGATGTGCGTCGTCGCAGTCGCGTGCCAATTGCAGCGGGGGAGCGCTTGTATAGCCGCTGGGACTACATCTCGTTTTTTGAGTCACGCTGTGCGGACTTTGCGCAGCCGGACGTCACTCATGTGGGGGGCATGTCGGAACTGAAGCGAATCGCCGAAACTGCCGAAGGCTATTTCTTGCCATGTTGCCCGCACAACCCCTGTGGTCCGGTCGCGAATGCGGCGACACTGCACATTGCGGCCTCGACGATGAACATCCGTCGCCTGGAAACCATGGCGACCGATGTGAACTGGCGCACGGAGATTGCACAAGAAGAAGCGGGCTTCGAGGATGGTTGCCTGACGATTCCGCAAGTGCCGGGCTTAGGTGTCGAAATCGATATCGAAGCGATGAAAGCGCACCCCTATCAGGCGCATGACCTGCGTCACTACAAGGGCACCTTAACGGACATCCGCCCCAAGGACAGCGGGTTTATCTTCAAAAAATAGAGCGCCACCACTATGACCACAGAATTAAATCCCTCCCGCTTTGTTGAGGTGCAAGATGTGCCGAAACTGAAACAAGAACAACTCACTGATCTTGCTGCCTGTGGCATGCCAGTGCTAGGAAAGATGTCCGTACGCAAGGCCACGGAGATCAAGTCGTCAAAAATCGGTGTCGGCTTTGAGACCCTGGATCGCTTCATGTTTGATCCGGAGCCAGTGTATCCGCTGCTGGAAAAGCTTGGTGCCAAATGGGCCCGTGTGCAAACGGGCTGGAGTCGTTGTGAGCTTGAAGTGGGGATCTATGACTTTACCTGGTTGGAGGAGATCGTAGATCAGCTCTTGGCGGTGGGGGTCGAGCCCTTTTTCTCGATTACTTTCGGCAATCAACTCTACATGCCTGATGTGCCGCATGAGTCAGCGGTGGGGCATGTGCCGCTCTACTACGGAGATGCGGTGCGCGAGGCGTGGGATAATTATGTGCGTGCCTTGGCCAAGTGCTTTCGTGGGCGCGTGCGCTACTGGGAAGTCTGGAACGAGCCCAACATTCCCCAGTTCTGGCATCCATCGAAGCCCAACGGCGCGGAGTATGCCGAACTGGTCAAGGTGACCGCCGCCGCTGTGCGCCAATCCATTCCGGAGGCGAAAATCGTAGGTGGAGCCATGTCGAAGATGGACCCTCCCTTTTTGGAAGCGGCATTAAAGGCCGGTTTGACGGACGCCATCGACGTGTTCTCTTTTCATCCTTACCAGTCGGTGCCGGAGGCTAACTTGCAGAATATGCACGACCTGGTGCGCCGGATGCTCAAGCAATACTCGGGCGGTAAGGCCATCGATGTCTGGCAAGGCGAGAACGGCTGTCCTTCGCAAACGGAGGGACACAATGACGATTGGCTCGGGCTCTATGCCACCGACCAGGTGGTGCAGGCCAAGTGGGTGGCGCGCCGTATTCTGGTCGATTTAAAGACCGGCTTCGATATGGCCTTGTATTTTCACGCGATCGATCTGATGGGGCGTCCATATCGCCAAGCCGGTGGCGAAGTGAAGATGCCTGTGATGATGGGCTTGATTAATGGCGCGACTTACGAGCCGAAGTATTCCTTTGAAGTCTTTCAGCGTGTCTGCTCACTCTTTGACGACGCCAGTGAACAGCGCGAGCTCTTCTATCGCTTTATGAATCCTGACGAAGCGCATCCGCAGCAGAGCGCCGTCTTGGCGACTCCGATGGCGGTCTCTTTTGTGCGAGAGGGCGTGCCTTTGTTGGCCTTTTGGAATACCGAAGATCCTCAACAGAAGAAGCCCGCTCGCGAGATGGACCTCGTTTTCTGGGCTGACTCAGAGCTCACGTTTGAGCATCCTGTCTTGCTCGACCTGATGACTGGACAGGTGCATGAGGTGGCCGCCTTTGCGGAGCCCTTCATCTGTGATGATGCCCATGTGGGCACTCGTTTCCGAATTCCTTTAACGGATTATCCACTAGTTCTCACTGACAAATCACTCTTCCCGTCGATTTAATCGCATGAAAATTGATACCACCGCATTACTTTCATTTACTGGCAAAACCGTGCTGGTCACGGGCTCCTCTCGTAATCTCGGTCTCACCATTGCAGCCGCTTTTGTGGAAGCCGGCGCGCGAGTGATCTTGCACGGCTCTGAGGCCAATGTGCCGAGTGCATATGAGCACTTGCAAGCTGAGTATCCCGAAGCTGAGTTGCTTCAATTGGCATTTGACCTGTCGGTGCCGTCCGAGATCGATGCCGCGTTTGCACACTTGGCGGCGCAGGGCTGGATGCCGGATGTATTGGTGAATAATGCGGCGCATCTCGGAATCAATGAAGACGGCTTTCTCGGGCAGAGCCCGGAATTCTTCAGAGAAGTGATGGAGGTCAATCTCTTTGGCGCGTTTCGCTGCTGTCAACTCGCCGCCCAACATCAGAAAAAACAGGGCGGGGGGGCGATCGTAAACATATCATCGCTCGCGGGGCATCAAGGTATTCATGGGCGCAGTGCCTATAACATCAGTAAGGCGGCGCTGGATGGTATGACGCGTGCGATGGCACAAGAGCTATCCGGTTTTGGAGTGCGTGTGAATTCCCTAGTGCTTGGTTATGTGTGGACCGAGCGCTGGAATCACCTCGCGGAAGGGGTTGAAGCGCGCCGTCGGAAAAACGTGCCGACGGCTGCACCTAGCTCGCAGGAAGAGATTGCTAGGACGGTGTTGTTCCTGGCTTCTGCGAGCGCCCCGACGCTGGTGGGCGCCCAATTGGTGCTGGATGGCGGTATGGGCATACAGCAATTGCCTAAGGATATTGGAGTTTGAGCGATTCCTGTGATTGGAATCTATGCACCCATGTAAGAGACTTGCATGTTGTATTAGATTGCATTCAATCGAGCTCGTGAAAATTACCCAAAAAGAAATTGAATCCATCACTGCTGTCAAATGTGCCCAACCCCACGGAGTGTTGGGAATGCACCCACACAAAAAAGGTAAAAAGAATTGTTTAATCGTCCGCGCGTATTTAGACGACGCCAAGAGCTGCGAATTGGTCGATGTGGCTGACGACAGCATACGTTACCAGCTACAACGCTTGACCAAGGATGGACTTTTCGAGGGCATTATCGAAGATCGTAGTGACTTTTTCCAATATCGTCTGCGCACCGAGCGCTATAACGGGGAAATTCGCCAATTTTACGATCCCTACAGTTTTTTGCCAACGCTCTCTGAGGACGACGTCTATTTATTCAGCGAGGGGAGTGATCACTTCGTGCACCGCAAGATGGGGGCGAAGGTCCGCACGCATAATGGCGTGCTCGGCGTATCCTTTGCGGTCTGGGCGCCCAATGCGGAGCGCGTATCGGTGGTGGGTGACTTTAATCACTGGGATGGACGCTACCACATGATGCGCAGTTTGGGAGCTTCCGGTATTTGGGAGCTCTTCATCCCTGGCTTGGAGCCAGGTATGAAGTATAAATACGAGATTGGTGCGCGGCAGGGCTTCCCCTTGCTCAAGACGGACCCTTATGGCACGGCGTTTGAAGCGCCCCCATATAATGCATCGATTATTTGCGATGTGGATCACTACGAGTGGCAGGATGCGGATTGGATTCAGCGCCGTGCAAATACGGTTTGGAAGGATCAACCGATCTCGGTGTATGAGATGCATGTGGGCTCATGGAAAGCGGTGGTCGAGGATGCGTCCCGTCCACTCGGTTACCGTGAGTTAGCCAACGAGCTCGTCGAGTATCTGAAGGACATGCACTACACGCATGTCGAGTTTATGCCGCTTTCGGAGCACCCCTTCGATGGCTCCTGGGGGTATCAGGTGACCGGCTTCTTCGCGCCGACCTATCGTTTTGGGGGGCCTGAGGATTTCATGTATTTAGTGGATACGCTGCACCAGAATGGGATTGGTGTGATTATGGACTGGGTGCCCGCACACTTTCCGACCGATAGTTTTGCTTTGGCGCAATTTGATGGCACAGCACTTTATGAGCACGCAGACCCACGGCAAGGTTTCCACCAGGACTGGGGCACTTTGATTTTCAATTATGGTCGCAATGAAGTGCGTGGCTTCTTGATTGCGACCGCGTTGGCTTGGTGTGAGCGCTACCACATCGATGGCCTGCGAGTCGACGCCGTGGCTTCGATGCTCTATCTGGATTACTCGCGTGAAGAAGGGCAGTGGATCCCGAATAAATTCGGGGGGCGTGAAAACCTGGAAGCGATTGAGTTTCTGCGCCAAACCAACGACCTCGTGCACAAATACTATCCCGGCACCTTGATGATTGCCGAGGAGTCGACCTCATTCCCCGGTGTCACGAAGCCCACCACGGAAGGCGGCCTCGGTTTCGATATCAAATGGAATATGGGGTGGATGCACGATACGCTCGCGTATTTCCAAAAAGATCCGATTTATCGTAAATATGAGCATCACCAGCTGTCCTTTGGCATGCTCTACCAATATTCGGAGAATTTCACCCAAGTATTTTCGCACGACGAAGTGGTGCACGGCAAACAGTCGATGTTGCTTAAGATGCCAGGGGAGCCCATTTCAAATAAGGCGCATCAGTTACGCCTATTGTATGGTTTGATGTGGATATGGCCGGGCAAGAAAACACTCTTCATGGGCAGTGACTTCGGACAGTCTTCAGAATGGAATTACAATAAATGCCTGGATTGGCACTTGCTGCAGTATCCTGATCACCAGGGCATACAGATGGTGGTGCGTGACTTGAATAAAATATATCGAGAGATTCCGAGCTTAGCCTTGGGGGATAATGACTCAAAGGGCTTTGAGTGGATCAATTGCACGGATGCAGAAAATAGTATTTTAACCTTTTTGCGCCGAGGTAAGGAGGCGAGCGATGATATTGCTGCTGTCGGGAATTTCACGCCCGTCTTACGTGAAGGTTTCCGGGTCGGTGTGCCCCATGCCGGCTTCTGGAAAGAGATCCTTAATACGGATGCCAAGGAATATGGTGGCCTTGGTTTTGGTAACAATGGTGGCGTGCATGCAGAACCTGTCGAGTGGGATGGACGCCCATACTCGATCAAAATCGACTTGCCGCCACAATCGATGAGCCTCTTTCGTTATCAAGGCTAGTCAAAAGAATAGAAAGAATTAGACGTGTTTCAACAACTGGACCCAATTAAAGCGACTTTCCAACTGAGTCGCTTGCTCTCCGACTCGCAGTATGACCGTGAGCGTCAGCTACGACGTGCCTTGAAACACATTGCACTCTGCGTCAATGCAGACCGGGCTTATTTGAGCCTATGGCAAGAGTCCAAGCTTAGCATTTGCACCATTGCTCAGTGGCAGATTGAACAATTGGACCCCATGCCTGAGGAGTCCATTCGGATGGATTACTTGTCGACTCTAGAGGGGTATTTCGGACAAAACCGGGGGATGTTTTCCCTGCAACGCGAAAGTATTTTCTGGGATTATCATTTGATCGGAGTGCTCTGCCTAGAGTCGCGTGACCCGATTGACCGGCTCAGCCCCGACGAGCAGCAGTTTGTTAAAAATGCGGCACACATGCTGACACCCGCACTCCAGCAACTGGGTGTATCGGTGGGGCTGCGTGACATTGATAATTTGGAAGCAGAGTGTGCGGGTGAGGATGAAGAGGCTGCAATTATAGAGGGGGATGCGCCACATGTGTTGATTGTTGAGGACAATAAAATCAATCAGTTAACCATACTCAAAATGTTACAGCGCTTTGGGGTGGTGGTTCACACCGCTGACGATGGTTTGAATGGAATCAGTGCCTGCCAAAAACAAAAATTTGATCTGATTCTAATGGATTTAAGCATGCCAAACATGGATGGTTTCGACACGACGCGTGAGATCGTGACCAACAGTACCTTGAATAAAAATACACCCATTGTCGCAGTCACCGCCAATACGGGCGAAGATGTTGAAAGTCGCTGCTTGCGTTTAGGCATGGCGGAATTCGTGTCGAAGCCCTTGCGTTTGGAGCGAGTCGAGCGATTGGTGCAGTCGTATTTGAAGTAAGCTCAGCTTGACGGCTATAGTTCATAGCCATCAGGGAAATTGCCCGTATTGTGCTCTTCGCGGGCCAGCATGTATTTTTCAAAGGTGCCCTTGTTGCTGGCCTTCATGTAGGCTTCTTCAGTGCTGATCTGATTGTTTTGTAATAAGCGCTCCAGGGATGCATCCATGGTGATCATGCCATCCTGCATGCTGCTTTCGATGATTTGCCGGATGCGACTGATTTTCCCACTTCGTATGCACGTCGCCAGAGCATCGTGCTTGAGCAAAATCTCGTGCGCAGCAATACGTCCGCCGCCATGTTTCTTGCATAAAAGCTGTGAAACCACGCCATTGAGACTAGATCCAAGCATTGTTCTAACTTGGTTCTGTTCGTCAGCTGGAAAGGCGTCAATGACACGATCAATCGTCATCGGCGCATTATTCGTGTGTAGGGTGCCAAACACCAGCATGCCCATCGAAGCACAATTGAGCGCGAGTCGAATGGTTTGCACATCGCGCATTTCCCCGACCAGTAAGATGTCGGGGTCCGCGCGCATCGCACCGCGCAGCGCTGCGGCAAACGACTGGCTGTGTTCGCCGACTTCGCGATGCACGATCACGCTCTGCTTGTTGCGGTGCACAAACTCCACCGGATCTTCGATGGTAATGATGTGTTTGCAGGATTGCTCGTTGATCAGGTCGATCATGGCGGCAAGCGTAGTGGATTTACCACTACCGGTTGGGCCCGTTACGAAGACCAGACCTGATCGGGCGAAACAAAGTGTTTGAATTACCTCAGGTAGCTGGAGGGATTTAAAGGATTTAATTTCTGCCGGAATTAAACGTAGCACTGCAGCGATGCCCCAATGGTTATAGAAATAATTGGCACGAAAGCGATCGCCCGTATCGATTCCGTAAGCGAAGTCCAATTCCTTGGAGCTTTCATATTCGGCCCATCTTTCGGCGTCACATAGCTCCTTCAGCATCGCTCTCAAGTTTTCCTCGGTGAGCGGGTCCTCGCTAATCTCTTTAATCGATCCCGCAATACGTGCGCGCACAGGGGTGCCGACCGATAGGTGAAGGTCAGATCCTTCTCTTTCCAGCAGCTGGTTGAGATACTTATCGAGGACTGGCATGAGGCATTCAGGTGGTTAGATAGGTCGGCTTTTGCAGCATGATGAGCTCACGTAGTTGCGCACGCTTCATTTCACTTTTCAGGTTTTTTAGTGCCACATCATCGCTGATACGATCGCTCTCCCAGAGTGATAAGACGGACTTGTCCATTAGTCGCATGCCTTCCGCAGAGCCGGTTTCCATCACATTGACCAAGCCCTCGGGCTTATTTTCGTGGATGAGGGTGCGGACGGCGGTGTTGTTGAGCAATAATTCGTAGGCTAGCGCCATATGCCCGTCAGTCGCGGGGAGTAATCTTTGGCAAATGATCCCTCGCAAGGCGTGTGAGAGCATCACGCGAATATGAGTTTGCTGCGAGGCTGGGAAGACGTCGAGCACACGGTTCAAGGTGTTGGCCGCATCACTGGTATGGAGGGTGCCGATCACCAGGTGCCCTGTTTCAGAGGCGGTGATGGCCATTTCGATCGTCTCTAAATCACGCAGTTCACCAATGACGATGATGTCGGGGTCTTGGCGTAACGCGCTCTTTAAGGCTCCCGCAAAACTGTGGGTATGCACACCGACTTCTCGTTGTGTGATCTGGCAAGACTTCGAAGTTTGGACAATTTCAATCGGTTCTTCCACCGCGATCAAATGCTCTTCGCGGGTACAGTTGATATCGTCGATCATAGCGGCAAGTGTCACGCTCTTGCCCGAACAGATTGCCCCTGCGACTAAGATTAAGCCATTGGGGTAGGTCAGTAATTTTCGGATGGGGTCTAGATCCTCAAATCCCAAGTCCTTCAGCCGTGGGATTTTATTTGGAATAATCCTGTAGGTCCCCGCCACGCCCTCTTTATGTTGCATCAAGTTTACCCGGTAGCGCTTACGCAGCCCCAGAGTCAGGGCGAGGTCGAGATCGTGACTGGATTCGAATTCATCTCGCTGAACCTGGTTTAATAAGACAGTGTTCAACACTTTGGAGGCAGCCGCTTCCAGTGGCTTTTGATCCAGGTATTGCAAGGCACCATTGTGCCTCACGAAGGGGCGGGCTCCCGCGCAAAGGTGTAAGTCGCTACTGCCAAGTTCTTGGATCGAGGCGAGTAATTGCCGCATAAAATCGGCGGCATTGACTGGGTCTAAAGTCTCGTTGATCTGGCCGAGATCTGGCATCGACTCGGGTAATTCGAACTTTACCCGTGCCGGGGACACCGGGGCATTGCTGGGAGCGCTGGGTGTGGGCGGGGTAAATGGATCACGGGGGGAGGCTCTTCTTGTGACTTGGCATAGGCGAACTCGACCAAATCCTGCAGTGCGTCAAAATCCACACAGGCTTTTTCCCTTAATAACTCCTCAGCAAAGGGGACGATTTCCGCATCGTCTCCCAGCGACTGTGCCACCGTCAAACAGGGTTGCAGAGAAAAAAGCTTTCGCTCTAATCCCAGAAGAACTAACCATTGTATCTCCTTTTTCAATTTTTGGATCTTAGAGTGTAAACGCTAGATCATTCAATCTTTATCACTTCCGTTAGCCGTCAACTGTATGAATATTAGCTCAGAAGCTCAAAAATCTTTAGAGACGCGCATCGCGTTTCTCGAAAAGCACGTGGCCGAACAGGACGCAGAAATGTATCGTCTGAGTCAGCGAATTGATACCTTGGTCAAAGTCGCCAAGGAGCAGAAAGCGCAACTGGCTGCGGTGGCGGAGTTGAACTCTCAACATGCAGGCGACATGCCTGCCGACGAAAAACCGCCACATTATTGAGCGCAAGACTGTTGTCATCGACGATTTTTCCGTTCTAGCTAGCAACATGAATTGGAAAAAAGTCCGCGAGTTTGAAGATATCATTTATGAGAAATGTGATGGTATCGCCAAGGTAACGATCAATCGCCCACATCGGCGCAATGCTTTCACGCCAGATACGGTGGCTGAAATGATTGAGGCCTTTGCGGATGCCAAAGACGACACCTCTATCGGCGTGGTGCTTTTGACGGGGTTTAACCCGCAAACCGATGGCAAGTTTGCCTTCTGTGCGGGCGGTGATCAGAAAATTCGCGGGCACAAGGCCGGGGGCTATGTCGGGAAGGATGGGGTGCCTCGCCTGAATGTCCTGGATCTGCAAAAATTGATTCGTTCTATGCCCAAAGTGGTGATCGCGCTGGTGGCAGGGTATGCGATCGGTGGCGGACACGTATTGCATGTCGTGTGTGATATGACGATTGCAGCTGACAATGCAGTGTTTGGGCAGACCGGGCCGAAGGTCGGAAGTTTCGATGGAGGCTTTGGCTCCAGCTATCTGGCACGTATTGTCGGGCACAAGAAAGCGCGCGAGATTTGGTATCTATGCCGCCAATACAATGCTCAAGAAGCACTGGATATGGGATTGGTGAATAAAATCGTGCCCTATGAACAGCTGGAGCAAGAAGGGGTGCAGTGGGCGCAGGATATTTTGCAGCATAGCCCGCTGTCGATTCGTTGTTTAAAAGCAGCCTTTAACGCGGATGTCGACGGGCAGCAAGGCTTGCAAGAGCTCGCAGGGAATGCCACTTTGCTCTATTATTTAACCGAAGAGGGCGAAGAAGGGCGAAAAGCTTGGAACGAAAAGCGTGCTCCCAATTACAGAAAATACCCATGGTTGCCCTAAAATATAAAACCTTAATGCCGCTCTTGGCGGCATCTTGTTTATTTGCCACAGCTTGCACAGGCAAAGAGGCGAAATCGGACGCGGTTCCGCAGGCTGCGATGCAACGCTCCGCCCCGGAGACGAGTTTTACAGTGGTCACTTATAACGTCGAAAACCTCTTCGACGTGGATGGTGTGGCGATGTTTGACGACTATAAAATGGGGCCCGATGCCGGTGCTTTAGCCTATACCCGGCGCAAGTTTCAGACGAAGTTGGAAGGCATCGCCGAGGTGCTCCAGCATGTGAATGCAGGTGAGGGGCCTGAGATTATCCTGTTTGAAGAGCTGGAGGCCGATTTCACGCCTGAGTCTACAGTTGCTGATTATGATGCCTTTTTGAAAACCCACCAAGCGCAGAGCATTGCGTCAATGTTGGGAGAGGAATGGTCGGAGGAATATGCGGGTTATCCCTCGGCAGCTTGGTTGCTCAAATCGCTCGCAGATGCCGGACTGAAGGGCTATCAAGTCGTGACCTCCCCCTCACGTGGTATGGACTCCGGAATCGCACATACGAACGCGATCTTTTCCAAATTCCCCATCCAGAGTGTGGAACGGCACCCCTTGGTGCAGGCTCGTGATATTTTAGAAGCTGAAATCGACGTGGAGGGGCATCCGCTCTACGTGTATGTCAATCACTGGAAGTCGGGGGCTTCCAATCCCGAGCGAGAGCACATCCGGGTGGAAAATGCGCTGGTATTGCGCCGCTTGCTGGACGCCCGTTTGGCGGCAGACCCTCAAGCCGATGTCATTATCGCAGGCGATTTGAACTCGCACTATAATCATTCCATTCTCTATCCCGATATGGAGACTGGCATCAACGATGTGCTAGGTTCAGACGGGGACGAAAGCTTCGTGCAGAACGACCTCTATAATCTATGGTTTGAGTTGCCCTCCGAGTTGCGTTTTTCAGAGGTTTGGCGCGGGCACCGCGGCACGCTCATGCATTTAATCCTCACTCCCGGGCTCTACGACGACTCCGGTATCAGTTATATCGACGGAAGCTTTGAAAAATTAATTTTACCCGGGCTGAATACCGATGCGATCGGGCGACCGATCAAATGGAACCCTGGAGGGGAAACGGGCAGTGGTTATTCCGACCACTCGCCACTGTTGGCACGTTTCAAAGTCGGTGCTTTCGCTGCGACCGGTGAATTGAGCCGTGGCGATGACGCGCCTGATTACGAGCGAAAGTTGAACGTTTCTGAGTATCTCGGCACTCTGGATTTGAAGGATGGCGGCTTTTTAAGTGATTTAAGCGACAGCGAGCTAGCACCTCATGTCGCCCACCTTTACACGGTCAATGCTATCGTTAAGAGCATTCGCCCCTTCCGGCTCCAAGTCGGAGAGCGTGTGTGGCCTGCTTATTACGCGGACCGCAGTATGATCGAAGCGGGAGGCTTACCTAGCTACCAGCAGAACAATGAGGGCAAAGTGCGCTTGGTGGTGCAGCCCAATTTCTATTACGGCAAGAGTCAGTTGATCGTTGAAGATATCCTAGGGGAGTGGTAGCGGGCTTGCTCGCAGGCTTTAGTTGCATTTACCAAATCCCGCGCTTGCGCCCCTTGGGGAAATCACCCAAGTTCCACGGTTTCTTATGAGCAAAAAGTTCTACATCACTACCGCAATCGATTATGCCAATGGCTCCCCCCACCTCGGGCATGCCTACGAAAAGGTGCTGACGGATATCGTCGCACGCTTTCGTCGCTTGATGGGCGACGAGGTCAAGTTTCTGACCGGTCTCGATGAGCACGGGCAAAAAGTGCAGATGTCGGCACAAAAAGAAGGCGTGGCACCGATTGAAGTGTGCGATCGGCTGGCGACGGAGTTTCAAGGGCTTTGCACTGCGCTGCACATCTCCAACGACGATTATATTCGCACCACGCAGGACCGGCACAAAGCCGCGGTGCAAGACATTCTACAGAAGCTCTACGACAAAGGGGAAATCTATAAGGCCGACTACAATGGCTTCTATAGTGTTCGTCAGGAGCAGTTTGTGACGGAGAAAGAAAAAGTCGACGGCAAGTGGCCTGAAATCTATGGCGACGTCGTTGAGGTGACGGAGAGTAATTACTTCTTTAAGCTGGCTCAGTATCAAGACTGGTTGGTGGATACCATCAAGACCAATGAGCAGATGATCTATCCCCGCTTTCGCAGTGCAGATGTGCTGCAGTTTTTGAAAGAACCGCTCAATGATCTCTGCATTTCCCGCCCGAAGGAGCGCCTGGAGTGGGGGATTGAGCTACCATTTGACTCCGATTTTGTCACCTATGTTTGGTTTGATGCCTTGACCAACTACATCACTGCGGCGGGCTATGGAACCGATGAGTTCGAACAACACTGGCCTGCGGATTATCATGTCATTGGAAAAGACATTCTGGTGCCCCCACATGCGGTTTATTGGCCCATTATGCTCAAAGCGCTCGGTATCGAACTGCCTAAGCACTTCCTTGTCCATGGCTGGTGGCTGAGCTCAGGCTCTAAAATGTCGAAGAGCACCGGGGAAGTGGTCAATCCGCTCGATTTAATTGATCAATTTGGAGCCGATGCCTTCCGCTACTTCGTGACTCGCGAAATGAATGTCGGACAAGACTCCGAGTTTTCGATCGAGCTGTTTATGAGTCGCTATAATAGTGATCTTGCCAACGATTTGGGTAATTTGGTCAGTCGTCTGCTCAACATGGGTGGACGTTATGCCGAGGGCAAAGTGCCTGCTGCTGAAATCGAGGACACGCCCGAAAAAGAGTTAAAAGCACTCTGGGCGACGACCGGTGCCGAACTGATCCCACTGTTTGAGGACTTCCAGTTCCATAAGGCGCTGGACCGTATTTTCACTTTTGTTTCCGGAATCAACCGCTATGCAGAGACGCGCGCACCATGGAAATTGGCAAAGTCCGAAGCGGCGGCCGATCAGGCAGCGTTGCGCACTTCGCTAGCGACCATGGCCGAAGCACTACGGTTGGCTGTAGTGATGCTCACACCAGTGATGCCAGAGATTTCGAATAAGATTCGTGGCCTGATTGGCGCGGATGACTTTGATCGCCTCGAAGGGCAGTTAGAGTGGGGCAATACGCTCGAAGGTAAGGCTCTGGGGGAGAAGGCAATTTTATTTCCACGTCCCGAGCGCAAGGCCTAGCGCGCTTCAGCTTACCGCGATGAACGACAGCGACACTCAGATTCAAGAAATCAAAGACCGTGTGCTCGCTTTTGCCAAAGAGCGGGACTGGGAGCAATTTCACTCGCCCAAGAACCTTTCGATGGCAATTTCTGCCGAAGCTGCCGAGCTGATGGAACATTTCCTTTGGCAAGGCAGCGAGGCGTCGCGCAGCGACATTGCGAGCGGAAAGTTACGGACAAAAGTAGAAGAAGAATTGGCCGACGTGTTTATCTACGCCATCGAATTTGCCAATGTTGCGGGCCTGGATATCGCTGCGATCATTGAAAAAAAGATGCAGCTAAACGGAGAAAAGTATCCCGTCGAAAAGGCTAAAGGGCGCAGTGTGAAGTATACCGAGCTTTAAATCAAACTCGTATTAGGGCTCCTGTTGACTGTTATTATTGATGGTGTACTTATAGGTGTATGTGGACTTTGCCGTTTAAACTAATTCAGGCGCTGGGATTATGCCTACCCGCAAGCATATTTGCAGCGATCAACATAATTGACTATACGCCTTTGACGAATGACCGTTTCATGGATGATGCGTCATTTTTCGCAGCAGGTCTGGACCTGTCCGGGGTCGCCATTGCTAATACCAGTCAAGGGCCCGCGTTTACGGGAGATGATGGTGGACGCTGGGTCACGATGATTAGCCCCAATGTATTTATTACGGCACATCACTTCGCGCCCAATGTGGGGCAATCAGTAACTTTTTATCAAACAAACTCCGCGCTAGGTGGCTCGTTTACCGCGTCGATCGAAACGACAATGCAGATAGGAGATACAGATATTCGTGTGGGCACTTTGGATACATCCCTACCTGATGACTATGCGTATTATAACATTTCTACGGCAACCATTAGCAGTGAAGTCCCTACCGCGATTACAGGACCCAATGCGCTGACCTTTGGTCGCTCTGAAGGTGATTATGCAACTAGTTTGGACATGGCGGTCGGTCATAATAATATTAATATATTTTATCCTGAGCAGACTTTCGCAGGCTCGACGGGAGATGCCATTGTCATGACATTTGATGATCCTGGTATCGTATATGAAAGTCAGTTTTCACTTGGAGACTCTGGGGCACCCGCGATGATCCTTGAAGGGGGCGAGTTAACTATTGTAGGTATCAATTGGTTTGTGGGCACACTCAGTGATGGTGAAACTGAGATTAGTGGGCTCAGCTTTCTACCGAACTATCAAAGCGAAATACAGGCTTTTATTGACGAGAATGAGGAAGTCGCTCCAGTGCCTGAAGCTTCAGCCGGAGCTTTGCTACTCGGGGTGGGCGCGTTGACTTTAGCCTTAGGCATGCGGCGCAGCTTATGACGCAGCGATGTTGAGCTATGAGGTACGTTCGACTTGTCTTAGGTGAGTGGTGAAGATTAGGCAGAATCTTTATTTTAATTCCCCATTCGTTTGATTTTATGAATCGCTTTGCTATGGTTCGTGCATGGCTAAAAAGAAATCAAAATCCCCCTCCGTAAAAACAGCAGAGACATCAGCCCCCGTGGTTGAAGCCTTGCGTCTGGTTGTTGCTGATAGCTATGCACTGCTGGCTCAAACGCACATTTGCCATTGGAATGTTCGTGGCCCCTCCTTTTTTGCGCTGCATGCCGCATTTGAAGAGCAGTACACTGAGTTGTTTGCCGCGATTGATGAGATTGCAGAGCGTATTCGTGCATTAGGTGCACTCGCGCCTGGTGGCCTAGGCAATTTGGCAAAGATGGCCGGTACTAAGGAAATCGCCGAAGATTCATCCGCCACAGAAATGGTGCAGCACTTGCTGACTTTGAACCAGAAGTTGGTAACTGATCTGAAAAGTGCCCGCGATGCAGCTGGTGATGCCGGTGACGACCAAACCGAGGACGTGATGATTGCGCGTATTCAAGTGCATGAAAAGACGATTTGGATGTTGAATAGTTATTTGGCATAAAGGCCAGCAACCCAACTCTCCTTGAACAAGATTCAGTCCAACAAGCCATTGGTCGCCGTCGCAGGTGCCAGCGGCTTCGTAGGAACACACCTCAGACGTCACTTGTCTGAGGTGTTTTGTTTTCGCGCACTTACGCGCAGCCCTAATATCGTCGCGCAGGCCGGGCAGTCCCACTCAACTGAGTGGACCCATTGTGATTTGTATTCACTCCCTCAAGTGTCAGAAGCACTTAAAGGCTGTGAGCTTGGGCTCTATCTGGTGCATTCCATGGCTCCCTCTTCACGTTTGATGCAGGGCGCGTTTGAGGACACTGACTTGCTACTTGCAGACAACTTTATACGTGCGGCTGAGAGCGCGGGCTTGAAACATGTCATATACCTCAGCGGCTTAATGCCAGAGGGAGATGAAGACTTGTCGCCACATCTGCGTAGTCGCTTAGAGGTGGAGCATGTGTTGAAAAGTCGCTCGGTCAAAGTGACAGTTCTGCGAGCTGGGCTAATTTTCGGGCCCGGCGGCTCCTCGTTTTCAATGTTGATCAATCTGGTCAATGCATTGCCGATCATGCTCCTGCCCGCATGGGTGTGTTCGAAGACGCATTCGATCGATATCCAGAATGTGTGTGAGGCATTCGAGTGTTGTCTAACAGAGCCGAGTCTAGGGGTGGGGCCATATATGACCTCGGGGGCCATGCGCCTATGACCTATCGTGAACTGATCCTTAATACAGGAGCCATTCTCGGAAAACCGGTGCGTGCGTTTAACATCCCCTGGCATCTACTGGCTTTATCCAGACGCTGGGTGGCGCATTTTGGGCGAGTGCCTGTCGCGTTGGTCGGTCCTTTACAAGAGAGTCTGCGGCATGATTTACGTGCTAGACCCAATCCGCTCTTGGAGCGAATTTCTTGTGGTTTACTGAGCTTAGAGGATTCTTTAGCCAAGGCGGTCGATCAGGATGGCAAGCCATTATCTCACCCACGGACTCAGGTTCAAACAGTTGATGCGAAGCAAATTCGGCGTGATAAACGAGTGCGATCCGTGCAGCGGATGCCACTCCCCGCGGTGCTGGATGCGCAGCAAATATCGCAAGAATACGGCCGCTGGCTGAGTCGCACCTTTGCAAACTTGATCCATGCCGAAACTGATGCCGATGGAGTGGTGCGCTTCTATACATTTTTCAGGCGCTTGAAACTTCTTGAGCTCACGCCCACGCCTTGGACTCTACACAATAAGCGCCGTTGTGCCTATTACATCTCTGGCGGGTATTTGGCTGCCCCCGTAGAGCCACCTGGGCGATTCGAATTTCGCTTATTCCCTTCCAGCAACTGTATCATTGCCTCAATTCATGGATTTGCGCCTAAGCTGCCATGGTATATTTATTCCGTCACTCAAGCGCCACTGCACGCTTGGGTGATGCGGGCTTTCAGTCGACATCTAGCAAGATTGTAAATGGATTTGGTCAATCTTTTTGGAGATCTATTCGGCAAGTGTGGATGACTCTGTCGCGGATCGGAGCGAGGCCAGTTTATTGCTTAAAGTTCGTAGGCTCTGAGTATACTTTTTAACGATTAAAACAGCAATGATCAGAAAGATGACCCCAGCCAAACCGCCAAAGAATTGGGTCATTCCTGAATTACCTGCACCTGAAAAGATCAGGATCACCAAGGCCATGCCGAAAAAGGGCATGCTGTTGGAACGTCGCGCTTGTTTCGTTTCCTGTATCTCAATTTTCAAATAATCAATTTCAGCAAGGTCTACACCGCGGTCATTTTGAATCGCCCCCAATAAGCGTTGCTTTGCGTCAAGCAATTGACTTTGTGTGCGGATGTCGTGGTCGATCATGATCTGTAAAGTGGATAAACGTTCGATGTTGCTTACGGCGCTTAGTCGGCTGCGAGGGTCTTGATCAGCGACTGTATTTCCTTGCGTGCTTTAATCAATGCTTGGGGATCCTCTTTATCATTCAGAGGAATCATTAATTGATACGTATTCCAAGTGACGTTGCGTTTCCATTCCTTACGAAAATGCACAAAACTTCCCGTTGAGAACTCTGGATTTGTATACCAAACCCAAAAAAGATAGGTCATGTTTTGCGACTCCGCCACAATTTCGCTGATATAGACAGTGTCCTCATCGAGCGTAGTCTTGAATATTTCTTCCGAGTGAATCGTCCAACCTGAAGTACGTAAGCAGTGGCTGGCAGGATGAATCGAGTTGATCTTACTGCCGCATGTGAGGGCTAAAATGTAGATTCCGTCGGAGTCGCCGATATAGTAATATTTTTCAATCTCACTATCTTCACCGAAGAAGCGGATGTCACTTTCGGTCACTTCCTGGGATTGTCCTAGGTAGGTGCCTGACTTGCCTGCTGAGAGTTCGAGTACCACGGGCGCGCCTTGCTCGGATGAGGATTCCTCGCTTTGCCAGATGTAGAGCAAGGTTAAACAAACCGCACCGGAATACAGCAGGCTACGCGTCTGAACCTTGCGCTCCCACAATATGTTAAGAGTGAGCCATGCCAGTAGAATCAGAGCCGTTGCAAACTTAATGATGTAGCCTGACATCATGCCAGGATCGCCTACATAGTAATTAATCCAATAGGTGGTGCTGGTCACTCCGAGGAACAGCAAACCGAAGCTGGGCAAGACCCGGTAGGCGTTTTGCCCCCCATATATCAGCCAAAAGACTGAAAATGCGATAGAGATGCCGCAAATGATTTGGAGCGCATTAATTGCTGCATACATCGTGATCGCATAGCCGATCAAGGACGGGATTAATACAATTAAAACAGTATAATCCACTGTGGCGACTTCCTGCCGTTTGCGTGTCAGAAGCCAGACCAGAGGGAACAATACTGTGAATAGCGCGACAAAAATCCAGTCAAAGCGATCTTGTGGCGAATCACGCCATGCCAGGAACATGTAGGGAAGTTTAGCTCCATAAGGAACGAAGCCGATAAATAGTAAAATGAACCTTAAGTAGCGAGGCATGATTCAATCTTTGGTTTGAATGGTTCTCTGCGTTTCAGGCGTTTCTTCGGAAGGAGTTTGGCTTGGGAAGAGTCCGCCAATTGCGTAGAACAAATAAGTCGCTAAAATCACAAAGACATAGCCTAAACTTGCATGGTAGGTGTTTCCAAAAGCCTTTTCTCCGATGGCGTAAAACAATAATATGGTGATGACGAGTCGGATGGCATTGGCAAAAATGACCACTGGCAAGAGTGCGAGGTAATGGAGAGTCGCCAGGCCCAGATGGCGATGCTGTTTCATGAGCACTACGATATATCCAAGCAGTAATAAGACGGCTAATTGTGCAATGCCACTGCAGGCATCTGTAATGGCTAGTTGAATTTCTCCCAATTGAATCGTCGTCAAGTGATAGGAGAGGTCGCCGCCGAACATTTGCAGCGTTTCTACAGTCAGCATAGTGGAGATTAATCGTAGAGGATAACTCACCGCTAGAAATAGCTGTTCTTGCACTGGTATGATTACCAGAGTCAACAGCAGCACAGGCATCAGACGTAAAGTACCTTGCAATGCATTACTATAAGTGATCACCGACATCGCTAATAGCATCATGGCGCAACGGACTCCAATTCGTAACTCGCTTCCACCGGGTAGTTGTAATGCGAATGGCACGAGTGCGATCAGGATCCATGCACCTATTTGGGAGCGCAGGTCAAAAACGTCGCGATGTTGCATGGACTCCATGGCTCGCCATGCCAGCACCAGTGCTAATATCCACAGCGGAATCGCATTTTCTCTGGAGGTTGTAAAAAATGCGATTTGTGCCGCAGCATAGAGCAATACGACGACGATGATGAGACATGTCAGTGGGAATTCATGTGTCCAGCGTCGTAAGCGCCACCAGAATTCACCTAAACTGTTTGAGTGACCAAGCATGTGATTGATTTATTGGGATGCTTCCTTAGTTGCATCTTTTGCTTCGGTGGCACGGCGTTGAAGTTCCAGTTGAATCGCTTGTAAGTTTTGAGTGGCGATTGGATTGTTGGGGAACTCATTCAGCAAAGCCTGGCATAAGTTGGAGCGGTTGTAGATCTCGTTCTTGGCTGCGAGCGCTTGTATCATTTGCTCCATTGAGCCCTTCCACGCATCGCGAATCCGTGCAGACTCGGCACCTTGTTGAATTAAATTAAGAAGCAGTTTCTGAGCTTCTTCGTGCGCGCCGCTTTCATGGAGTCTGATCGCGTAACATTCGCGAGCGATTGCTGATTCCGGTGCGGCGGTATAGGCTTGTTGTGCCAGCTTAAGAGCCTCTTGGGCAGCAGAGTCGTCCGAGTTTTGCTCCGCTAGAGTTGCATAGAGTTCGGAGAGGTTCACGAGCACTGGCACTGAGTTGGGAGCCAGTGGTAGTAGTTTACGGTACACTTTGATTGCCGGGGCTTCATAATCGTTGGTCGCGAGCATATGTGCTGTGCGATAGAGTATGGCTGCATTTTCAGAGTTGGCCACTAACTGAGGGTCCTCGGCGACTTGTATGAGTACGGAATGCAATTTCTCGCGGTCGCCAGCAAGTTGGGCCAGTTCAGCTTCGGCGAGCATTGTGGCACCCGCAGGGGAATGCTCGGAGTGATCTTTAAGTGCATTGAGCAAGTCTGATAAATTCGTAGCGAGTTGATTGCGCGAGCAGAATGCCAGATACTGGATCAGGACCCTGCGATCGGTGGGATGGGCGTGGTACAGCGCTTCAAAGGTAGTGGCAGCTTGGTCGATTTGCTTCAATGATTCCAAGGCTGCTATATTTTGTAATTGGCCCGAGATGCTACCGGGAATCAGTTTTAGCAATCGCTGGCTGGCTTGCTGTGCTTCTAAATAGTTTTCATTGCGAAGGTGGAAGTCCGCTGCGATGGACCAGAGCCGAGGCTCTTCGGGATAGGCCTCCAGCGCTTGATCTAAGTCGATGCGTGATAACAGTTGTTTTTGTGCCGCATTTCCAATTTGCGCCAGCGTGAAGATGACATCTTCAAAATTACGAATGTTGAGTAGTTCGGCGATTTGCGCTGCCTCGGTTAAGTTATTCTGGGTCATTAGCTCCAACACCAATGGTCGAATTAGAGTGACATAGGTGGCTAGCCGCTCATGGGCATCATAGGGAAATGCTTTGAGTAGATTAATGATTTCTTTTGCATCTTTGCGTTGAACGGCATCATAAACTGACAACATCTGTGCGACGGGGGTGACTGGTAATTCATCGCCCAGCGCCTCAAGCTTGGCCGAGACGGTGGCGCCATCTCCCGCTTCGTAGGCCAGTAGTGCATCCATGTAGTAGCCGGTCAAAATATCTGCCCGTCGCCCCACGCGATATCGTTTTGCCAGCTCTTGTAGCGCTTCAACCTCCTTGAGCGCGATTAAAGATTCCGCATAGCGAATCGATTCGATCGGGGTCAATTCATCGACCTGTTCGCGGTAGAGGGCCGCAGCTTCTTGCGACTTGCCTTGAATATAGTAAAAATTCGCCAAGCTGATCGTGGCCAATTTGGAATTGAGCGGCATTCGACGCTCTAGATACTCCTGCGCTTTTAGCATCTCGCCGCGCCCGATCGCGTCGTTGGCCAGTGTATAGAGTGCGTAGAGTGCAATGGCGGGATCTTCAGCTTGTGCCAAAGCTTCAAAGCTTGCGCGTGCCTCCGGTGTGCGTTCGGGGCTCTCTTCGATCAGTAGGCTTACTAGTTTGCCTAGTTCTGTTGCTGCGGACTCAGAGGAGGCCAGCTCATCAATCATTTTTTGAGCGGCGGCCACCTGCTCTGACTGAGCATACACGAATGCCATCAACAAGCGCTGTCGGTCGGTTTTAAAGGGTTGTGCAGAGCGGAGCTCTTCTTGTAACAATTGCACATCGCCAGAGCGAAAGAACGCGTTGGCGGCTTGTTCTGCATATTCAGGCTTGAAGGCATTTAATTCCGCAGCGCGTGACCAAAACAGGCCTGCTTCGGTCCAGTTACCTAGCTTTTCGTTGACGGTTGCCAGCTTCGAAACGACATCTTCGTTGTTGGGATCCGCCGCGATGGCAGCCATGAGTTTTTTCTCAGCTAGTTCCCAGTCCTGACTATTGAATGCGCTCACTGCTTCATTGAAGTCTTCCAGTTGGCGGTAATTCTTAGAAACGTAGTAGATGACGGCACCCATCGCACCGAGGACAAGCACTATGAGTGCGACCAAAAGAAACATTTTGGCTCCGAATATTTTCTTCTTCTTATCTGCTGGCATAATATTTCTTTCGATTCCCAAGTGAATCAAATACGTAACTGTTTCTTTCTTAACTAATCAATCAGAATGTCATTTGAGCGACACTCCGTGTGTGTGTGTGGGGGGGGGGGGGGGGCACGCATGTGTATGTTTATCGGTACAGTGTTCTCAAGTCTACGGGCTCGAACGTAAATAAATATTAAAAACGCTCAACTACGTCATTATACTGCGGACAGACTAGAGTGTATCTATTAGTTAAAAGTAAGCCGACACTTGGAATCATCCTTTTTAGTTGCACTTAACTTCACCTAATTTAATTTGTCGGTAAATATTACATACCTATGATCAGTACCGCATTTACCGATAAAACACTGGAGGTCACCCTGTCGGTGGAAGCTTTGGATGCATCAAATGCCACCGAAATTAAGGCAGCTTTGCAGGCGCTCAGCTTGGAAGGGCGCGAGCGTGCTGTGGTCGATATCTCTCAGGTGAATTTTATCGATAGCTCTGGCATCGGTGCCTTGTTGTTTTTCTATAAGCAAGTCGATCAGAAGCTGACCCTACGCAAGCCCACGCCGACCGTCTTAAGTGTGTTAGAGTTACTCCGCTTACATCGTATTTTAGAAATCGAACCGGAATAAACTCGCATTAAACTTTAGACGTATGCCATCTGCCCAGTTATCTGCTGTGCCATTACCAGATTCGTTGCATGTTGCACTCGAAGCACATTTTGAACGGACCCGCGCGTATTTTTCAGGCTTAGGTGCGGCTAGTCCCGAGGCAATCGTGTTGGGCGGTGGTTATGGTCGAGGTGAAGGGGGCATTGCCAGCGATGCAAAGGGGGCTCCCGCGTTTTTTAATGATTTAGACTATTTCATTTTCACTAATGAACCGGGGAATGTCGTTTTAAATGACGCGGTTCAGCAGTGGGAGCGCGAGGAAAGCGAGCGCTTGGGCATTGATGTTGAGGGCAAGTGCTTACCTCGAACGGATCTGGAGGCCACTCCCGGATCAATGATGTTTTTTGATCTGGTGACGGCGCATACCCAAATCATGGGCCCCAAAGATTATCTGGCACCTTTTTTACCGCTCGCACAGGCGGAGAGCATTGCAGTGATTGAGGCGACTCGCTTGCTCTGGAACCGTGGTTCAGGTTTATTTTTCGCGAAGGCGGATCTCGCCGCCGGCCAGAACCTCAGCGTGGTGCATCGTAATCAGGCGAAGGCCAAGTTGGCGTTGGGGGACGCTTTGTTGACGATTCGAGGTAAATACCGTCCCTACGTGCGTGAGCGCCAGGCCTTGCTACAATTGGAAACAGGCATCGACCCGCGCATCGTGGAGCTACATCAAGAGGGCACGGCCTTTAAGCTCCAGCCGACTCAAACTCCGGAACTGGATGTCTTGCACGCGACTCAAACAGTGCTGACTGAGATCTGGCGTGCGTGCTTTCTCGAAGTGGAGAGTCAGCGACTGGGGCAGTCATTTCGTAAGTCTTCAGACTATACTCGCTACTCTGGTAAACTTTTCCCTGAAACGAGCAGCCTGCGCAACTACTTGCTCGCCCTGCGCGATCAAATGAAACGAGGGGGGCACCTGTCGCCCCGTAAAGACTACCCACGTGGTGCTTTGCAGCGTGCCTTGTTGAGTCTACTGTCGGAGCCATCTGATTTGACAAGCGCAGGCCGATTCCTGGGGCGTTCTTTAGCGAACATTCAAACCGCCGCTCAACACTACACGCGTTGGTGGGGCTATTATAGTTAACCCAGTAAACTTCTTATGTCTGATAAACCACGTGCATTTTTATTTATGCCCTATATCCCGTTTCCTGTGGATCGGGGCACCTATCAGCGCGTGTATCATTTATTCGTAGAGCTCTCGAAGTCTTTTGAGATCGATTTCGCCTGTTTACAGGAAGATCCCACGCGTGACATGGAGCCGTTTGCCGCTTATACGCAACGCCGTCTGGCGATTCCATTTAAGAATGCGCCCTGGCCAAAGCTATTTCCAGAGCGTCTGATGAACCCCTTGCCCACTACGGTTGCACACTGGCAAGTCGATGGCGTCTTTGAAACGCTGCAAGACTTTGTCGCCGGACAAGAGTATGCGCGCATCATCTTTATCGATTTAGTGCTATGGCCTTATATTAAAGGACTCTTTCCCCATCATTCGCAGATCGTAATGGATCGTAGCCGGGTGGATTGGCTGTTTCAAACCGAGGAGCTGAACACATTGCCGCTGGGCTTGCGGGATCGCCTCTTGCGTAAAGAGAATTTGAGTAAGATCGCCCGGCTTGAGCGTGAAGCCTATGCGGCGATTGCAGGTATGATTGTGTGCGGTTGGGATGACCGCGATTTCTTACAAACGAAGTTGGGCGAATCTGAAAAAATCTTTGTGCTGGCCAATGGGTATAATGAAGTCTTCTTCGATGCTTCCACCCATCCGCGCCAGCTCACCGAAGCGCCTAGTTTTCTCTTTTGTGGTGCGCTGGACTATTCACCGAATGTGGATGCGATTAACTGGTTTGCCCAGGATATCTGGCCTTTGATCCATGCGGAAATGCCAGATGCCATTTGGCGCATCATCGGGAAGTCCCCTGATGCCCGCTCCGAAGCCTGGGGACGCTTGGAGGGGGTCGAGTTGGTGGGAGAGGTCCCGGATGTGCGACCTTACTATCAGTCCAGTTGGGCACAGGTGGTGCCGCTGCGCATTGGTGGAGGCACACGATTGAAAATTGTCGAATCGCTAGGCATGTGCTGCCCCGTGGTGTCCACCACGCTCGGAGCGCAAGGGCTCGATATTCCGCCCGAAGAGGCGATCTTGTTAGCGGATGAGCCACGGGCTTTCGCAGATGCCTTAATGCGCGTATTGCGGGAGACTGCGCTGAGGCAGCGCCTGGAGCAGAATGGCCTAAAAGTCGTCAAAGAAAACTATCGTTGGGAGCAGCTCGGCCGTAAATTAACCAATTACTTGAAGACATTATGAGTCATTCAGAACGACAGGTTGCTTTTCTCTTAGGCTTACCGTTCCATGTCATCACCATGGATGAAACCATCGATGATGCGGTGGAAACGGTGGAGGCAAAAGTGCCGAGTTATTATATTACCGCCAATGTCGACTTCATTGCGCAGGCCTATGACAATGAGCCTCTAAAAGATATACTTTTTCACGCAGACCGGGTGGTGTGCGACGGCATGCCATTGGTCTGGCTTTCACGTTATTTTCACCCGGTGCTTCCTGAGCGTGTGGCAGGCTCGGATATGGTCTTTCGCTTGTTTGAACAAGCACATCGGCGCGAATGGAAAGTCTATTTTCTGGGCTCGGATACCACTACATTAGCCCAATCGAAGGCCATACTTGCGGAACGTTATCCTAAAATGGATGTTGTGGGCACTTTCTCGCCTCCCTTTGGCACTGTGGACTCCTGGCCCAACGAGGAAATTTTAGCGGATGTCAAAAGGACCCGTCCGGACTTACTTTTAGTCGCGGTCGGCTGCCCCAAGCAGGAATATTGGATTTCCAAGCATTATCAAGAAGCAGGCGTTCCACTATCGATTGGCATTGGCGCCTCGCTGGACTTTATTTGCGGCACTCAAATACGTGCCCCGCGCTGGATTCAAAAGACTGGCATGGAATGGTGCTGGCGCATGTTTAGCGATCCTAAGCGTTTGGCGAAGCGCTATGCCAAGGATTTTTATTATCTGATCGTGCTGGCCAATCGGCAGCGCAAGATTACCAGTCAGAGATGCCCTCCGGAAGCTGCTGCTGCTGCTGCTGCTGCGACCTCCACGGATCACAGCAAGGGCGATGTCTCTGCCGAGGATGCGCAGTGGCTTAGCTGGTCAGGCGCGGTGGAACGCAGCGTGATCGACTCCGTCGCCCGTCCTGAGGATCGTTCCAAGGCAGTCTTTTTAAACTTATCAGCTGTCACTTTCATGGATAGTTCTGCAATCGGCCTATTGGCCAAATTGGCACGTGATGCGCGACAAGCCAGCGTCGCTTTCGGCATCATACAACCCTCAGGTGTGGTGGTCAAAATTATTGATGCCATGCATTTATCCGCCCAGTTTCCGACCTATGCGAACTCCGACGAAGCACTGGAAGCGCTTCGTCAACAATGTCACGCGAAAACAACCACGACCAGCCTAAGCACATGAGCCAGCCCCCTAAAATACTTTTATCAGCAGGCATGATCCAAGGTGGCTTATCCGGAGTGGGGCGCTATGTGGTCGAACTGGCCAATCGTATGCGAAAGTTTGATACGATTGAATTGGACTTGGCTGGTTTTGATGCGGATCGTCATTTGTTTCCAGACTTTGAAGATGCACAGTGGATTTCGATACCGGCCAGTGCGACTTCAGGTGTGCAAAATGTACTTTGGCATCAATTCAAATTGCCAGGGCTGTTGAAGCAACACGCATACGATTTGCTGCACATCCCCAGCTACCGTCGCATTGTGGCCTGTCCGCAAATTCCGCAATTGGTCACCATCCATGATTGTGCCCCTTTTCGTTTACGTGATAAGTATGGAGTGCTTCGTGGTATCTTTGGGCGACAACTCTCTCCTTGGCTGGCGCGACGCTGCCAGGCGGTGCTTGCTGTGAGTCATTTTACCAAGCAGGACTTGATCGATTTTTTTAAATTACCTGAAGACGGAATTGAAGTCATACACAATGGATTAAGCCGCGAGGTCTATCGCCCGCAAAGCCCGGAATCTTTGAGCGCTTTTCGGGCCAAGCATGGTTTGGATCAACCGTATTTCATTTTCGTTTCACGTCTGGAGCATCCAGGCAAAAACCACGTGCGGCTTATTGAAGCGTATGAAGCTTTTCGTCAAAGCTGTGATTGCCAGATTCAATTGGTGCTAGGCGGCGCGCCCTGGCATGGGGCCGAAGTTATTCAGCAGCGCGTCGCAGATTCGCCTTATGCAAAAGACATTATGATGCCCGGGTTCATGGAGGAGGCAGAGCTTCCCTTGTGGTATGCGGCTTCAGAGGCACTGGTTTTTCCCAGCCTGATTGAGGGCTTTGGCCTCCCGGTTGTCGAGGCTTTGGCCTGTGGCGTGCGTGTGGTGAGCTCGGACAGTGGTAGCTTGCCGGAGGTAGGAGGAGAGGCTGCGATCTATTTCGATCCTCATTCGGTGCCTGACATGACACATGCCATGGAGCAGCTACATGCGGAAAGCCCGGAGCAGGCGCAGGCGCGGATTGAGCGAGGCCTGCAGCACGCGGCTTCGTTTGATTGGGATATCGCTGCAAAGCTAACTTGCCAGAGCTATCTAAGTGCACTTATAGTTAAGAACTGAGCATATTAGTTGTTTGATTGAATATATCTGATACATGAGCCTACCGTCGCGAGCCACACCAGCCACCTTTCGATTTCCGATCCCGATTGATCCGCTGCGTCTACTCTATGGTTTACGTCAGCGTTGGTTGTGGTTCATTGTCTTTTCGGTGGTGCTCGGGATTCTCGGCTGGATCGTCGGTAGTCTCGAAGCAGAGAATCGATATACTGTATCTTTGCAGCTGATTAAATCTGAAGTCGCCAATACTGTGCAGACGAGCCTTGCGGGGCAGGCCTTTAAACCACGGGAGTTGAGTGACGATACTTTGCTTTCGACCACGTATTCCACTGCGGTGCTCACCGGCACTGCGGTGCGGCTCACACCTGAGCGCACTGCTGGTGAAGTGAAGGCGATGGTTGAGATTGTTAAACAGAAGAATACTTCATTGTTTTATTTAACTGCGCACTCACGCATCAGTCCTGAAGATGCCATTGACACGGTCACCATTTGGGCGGACGAAATTATACGCTTTACCAATCAGTTGCAACGCGAAGAGGCGCGTCAGATGGAGACTTTCATCTCCGATCAACTCGACTCGATTGAATTACAATTGGAGCAAGCGAATCGCCAAATTCTGGAGTTTGCCCGTAAAAACAATTTCGTAGATGTCGATCAGCAGACTCAAGCGAGTTTGTCGGCACTCGAGCAAATTCGCAGCCGTTTAGCCAATGCTCGCATTTCACTTCGAACGAAGGAGGTGCAAATTGCTCGTTATCGTCAAGAGCTGCGCACGCAAAGCCCACTGGAAGCAGATTTAAAAAAGAAGCGTGAAGAGCTTACTTACTTGCGTGGCCGTTACACCGACGAGAATCCGATGGTAAAGGAGAAACTTTACGAGATTGAATACATAAACAAGCAATTGAGCTCTGTCGACACGGCCGCGGTCGAAGATCTTAAAAATTTCACCGGTAGCGATTTGGGAAACAACTTGTATCTTGAAATTCTTGCACTTCAGAATGAACGCACGGAATTGGAAAATTTAGTCGAAGACTTGTCGCTACGTTTAGCAGAGCGTGAGGAGGAGGTGGCGGACTTGCCTGAAAAAGCCTTGCGACTCTCTGAGTTGAAGAGCCGCCGTAATTTACTTATCGATGCACAAGGATTACTCGAAAGCCGTCATAAAGAGGCTGCTTTTTACGAAAGTAAAGCGCCGGGGTATTGGCGTATCTTTCAAACCCCGACTCTGGGCGAGGTGGTGGTCAGCTCGCAATATGTGAAAGCCTTCTTGCTGGCGTTTGCTGGATTCGTCAGCGGCTTATGTCTCGCACTGTTGGTTGCGATTCTGGGTGAATTGCTACAGCCCAGTACGCGGACTCCCCTGGAAGTAGCGATCGCAACATCCACGCTGCCAATTTTTAATTATGTAACTTCGGCTGCGCCCAAAACAACTTGGTGGATGCGGCGTTTATTCCCCCGCAGCGAATTGGACTTTAATGAACATGCCTTGAAAGATTTCTGGGTATCACATGCCATTTCCGGCGAAGGGACCGAGCGCAAACACTTTTTATTTGCGCACACTGAAGTTGGGCCCGACGAATCTGTGTTTTGGCAGGCCTTGTTGGATCTTCTGCATGCAGAAGGTCAAACGGTGGCTTTTTATAATATCGATGAGTCGCCCTCAGATGATATTGAGGCCTTGCAACAGCATCCTGCCATTCAGCAGTGGGCACGAGCTCTGGATGAAGCTACACAAGCTGAAGACAGTTTGGTCTTCGTCCGTCTAGTGGCATCACCTACAGTGCAGGATTTGCGCGCGCTGCGAAAGATGGACGCGTATTATCTGCTGAATTCACCCAGTGTCGCAGGGCGCGAGATTACCCGTAATAAAAGTGATTTGTTGCGTAAATTACTTGGAGGGCCGAATGGATTGTTGATACTTGATGCCGCTGCAGATCGCACACTGTCGCGAATGATTAAATGGGTGGAATTAACAGCACTCAATCAATGGGCCAATCGATTTCCGGAGCCGGATAAGTCATGACTAGGCTGATACGCATAGTTTTCCTCGCGATTTTTTCTTTCTTGTTCGTCGTCGGTCAATCGGCTGCACAGGAAGAGGAGGCCGCGCCTGCACCAGTTTCCTGGCGAGAGCGTTATACCCTGGGCCCGGGCGATGTTGTGGATATTCGTTTCTATGGCAGCGATACCTTGAACCGTTCCGGTTTGCGTATTGCTCCCGATGGCACGATTAGCTACCTGCAAGTCAATAGCCTGTATGTGAGTGGTTTGACGATCGATGAACTGCGAAGCAAACTTGAGGAGAAACTACGGACATATCATCGTGATCCCAGATTGATTATCACACCCTGGGAGTTGAAAAGTAAACGCTACGTTATCCTGGGGAAAATCATGGACAAAGGCGTCTACACTCTGGACCGCCCCATTACGCTATTGGAAGCGATTGCACGCAGTCGCGGCATCGAGACTGGCCTGTTTGAACAGTCGACAGTGGAGATTGCCGATCTGGATCGCTCTTTTATTATACGCAATGGGGAACGTTTGGATGTGGATTTTGCCAAACTTTACTTTGAAGGGGACCTCTCGCAGAACGTTTATCTGGAGCCTCAGGATTACATTTACTTGGCCTCAAACCTGTCTAGTGAATACTATGTTTTCGGCTCGGTGTCGACTCCGGGGGCACAGGGAATTACCAACCGTGCAACTTTGGTGTCTGCCATCACGCGTCGCAATGGATTTACCGAAGGGGCATGGCCTGATCGTATTTTAGTGATCCGTGGCAGCATGAGCTCTCCCGAGCTATTTGTCGTCAATGTTAAATCGATTCTAGCTGGCAAGGAGGCGGACTTCCCTTTGGCACCAGGTGACATCGTGTATGTGAATGATCGGCCTTGGTATAAAGCAGAACAGATTCTCGATACTGCTGTGCAAAACTTCCTTAGCAGTGCGACATCGACTTGGGTCGACGAGAATGTGCCGGATGCGATTACCAACCCTTGGCTTCGCCGAACTGATTGGAGGGATGAATAATGATACGATTAGTCATGATGCTCGTATCTTGCTTCCTCTTACTGACTTCAGGCTGTCGTCATACTGGGGAGGTTGATGTATTTGATCCACGTGTAAGCGAGGAGAGTCGGACACAAGAGGAAATCTTTAAATCCATGGAGCAAAAGCGCCAGTTGACTCCGGCGGAGCTACAACCGAACTTGGCGCCATATAAAATTGGAGTGGGTGACTGGTTGGAGATCGAAATTACAGGTATTGGTGGCAGCCGTTCACGAACATTCGTGATGCCAGATGGGCGTATTTACTATGATTTAGCGGGCGGTATTAAAGCCGATGGTTTAACTGTGGCGGAACTTAGCGAGAAACTGGAAGAAGCACTGCGCCGTGATTACACCAGCCCCAGTGTCAACGTTACCTTGCGCGAAGTGCGTAGTCGGCGTGCCTGGTTACTCGGGCGTTTAAATAAGCCAGGGCTGTATCCTTTAAGTCAACCGACGACTGTCTTGGAGGGCATTTCGCTGGCAGGCGGTCTATTTTCTTCACGTCAAAGTGGTTCGACGGAGGAACTGGCGGATTTGGGCAACAGCTTCGTGTTACGTAAAGGCGAGGTGCTACCAATCGACTTGCTGGCCTTAATCAAAGAGGGTGACATGAGCCAGAATATATACCTAAGAGATGGGGATTATGTTTACTTGCCCTCATCGCTTTCACAGAACGTACACGTTTTGGGTGCCGTGAGACAACCGCAAGCGATCGGTTATAAAGACAATCTCAACTTGGTGGCAGCTATCGCTAAAGCCAGAGGTCCAAGTTCGGATGCAAATTTGGATAAAGTGCTGATTATACGTGGTTCACACTCGGCTCCGAAAGTGGCGGTGGTGGATTTCAAGTCCATACTTGCTGGAAAGGCTACCAATGTGGAGCTCAAGCCATTTGATATCGTATGGGTGCCTGACCGACCATTCCAATTTTTGGAACGCTACTTCTGGGTGGCATTCAATGCTGCGGCAACAACGATCGCAGTACGTGAAGGTTCTAATTCAGTTGAAACCATCGATGGGGTAAGTCCCGGGATATCCTTCCCAATTGGCCAATAATGAGTGTAATCAATCCAGTCGAAACACCTATCTGGAAACGCTATTTTTGGCGTAATACAGCCAGCAATTATGTGCGCACGATCACGCGTTTATTACTTGGAGTGGTGCTCTTCCGCCTCCTGTTTAGCGGTCTGACGGCCGCAGAGTTTGGCTTTTGGTCCTTACTGTGGTCTCTCTTTGGCTATGGTATTTTACTCGATTTCGGTTTTGGCTTTACCGCACAGAAAGCTGTCGCGGAAAAAAGCGCCACCGGTGAGTGGGATGAGCTGAGTCGTTTGTTGAGTACGATGCTGTGGACCTTTGTGGGGCTTGCTGTGCTGTTGGGGCTGTTTTTCTTCGCGATACGAGGGCCCTTTCTAGAAGCGATCGAAGTGCCTGATTCAGATTACGGCATGTACAGTTTGTCGTATCTAATCTTCTTTGCAGGACTTGCATTGACCTTTCCCTTCGGTCTATTTCCTGAAGTTCTGAGAGGCTTACAACGGATCGATATTGCCAACTGGCTGAACACGGGCTCGGTCGTTTTAAACTTCATCGGTATTGTGGTCGCACTCTATTTTGAGGCCAGTTTTCCGGTGATCATATTGGTCAGTGTCTTTACTACCTTGTTGCCCAATATGGGGGCTCTGGTTATGGCGATGCGCCGCTTGCCCCAAGTTTCGCTCTCACCACGACTATTCCAGTGGCGAGTCGTCAAATCGCAGTTGGGCTTTTCCATCGCAGCGTATTTGATTACCTTCAGTAATCTATTGATGGCTAAGAGCGACCAAGCGGTGTTAGGTTTTACTATGGGAGTGGGCGTGATCGCAGCCTATCAAGCCGGCTACAAAGTCGCTGAAATGCTCAATATGTTTACTCGCCAACTTCAAGATGCACTGAGCCCTGCAGCGGCGCATTTAAACGCATCGGGTGATAGCGCCGGCCTGCGGGAACTGCTGCTAAAAACGTCGAAGCTGACCTTCCTGATCACCACCCCCTTATATGGGCTGTGTGCCGTGTATCTGGAGCCACTGATCCAATTATTGACTGGTATGGAGAGCATTGAGTCAGATACCATTCTGGTGGGGCAGATTTTGCTCTTTGCTGTCTTTTCATCGCAGTTAACCAATAGTTGCACCAAGCGTATTCTCATGATGTGTGGCTACGAAAAGAAATTGCTAGGCTTGTCGCTCTTGGACGGGATTTCGAATTTGGGCATTAGTGTGGTGCTGGCTTTTAGCTTCGGAATCGTCGGCGTCGCGATCGGCACCTTGATCCCAACCATTCTAGTCGGATGGTTGTTAGTGCTGCCGATGGCGCTACGTTACCTTAATTTGGGCATGATTAATTATTCCAAATACATACTGGGGGGGGCGGCTCCCTTGTTGTTATTTGCCCCGTGTTTGTGGGCTACGGTTTATTTTCTTCCGATGCCTGCAGCAGGGGGCTTCGTTCCGCTTGCAATTCGAGGGGCATTATCGGCCACACCTGCCTTTATCTGGATTGCATTCAAAGTTCGTAAACTCATGTAATTCTTGCCATGTTGATTTGTAATAATTACCTTTATTTATAGATGGAATCGTTTGGCTATACATTATATACATTTAAGTCATTGATTGGTAGTGCGTTATATTTTGTGCTTATGGATTGGCATGCAGCCAGCTGTATGGTTTCTCAACTATGAAAAACATTCTAAAACTCATCCTAGCAACTAGTTTCATCCATCAAATCGGTTTCGCGCAAACGGAAGCCGACTTTCAAGATAGTGCGCGTCCTTTTGGACTCGAAATTACCGGGCCAGTCATGGAGGCGGGCTCGGATGCGGCTTCAGCTACGTTTCAAAGCGAAGACTTACCCGTGCTCTTGGATTTTGCCAATGCGAACCTCAGTGAGTATCAAGCATTGTCGGATATCGCAGCGATCTCTCTGGATCCAGATGCATTGCATCTACAGAACGATGCGGCAGTGCGTGTATATTTTGTCGCAGAGGGAGCGGGATATCGTAACACACTCGGCTACACCACGCAGGATGCTACCGGGGCAACATCCACTGATCTATTGATTTTTCCGGATGCATCTTCGCAGGCTACGTTTATGAATCCTGCTTTTGTTAATGACCCAGAGTTTCAAAGCAGCATCGATCGCTCTGATAGCACACCTCTGGTGTCCGGGGATTTTGTAGATCTTGGCGTGTATGAGGCGGGCTCGTTTGTTGATTTCTTTCTGATTTCAAATGGAGCCAACGGCGGCTCTAATACTTACACCGCCGATGCATCCACAAATCCGGATTTACTGCAACATGTGGTCGCCTTTGCGATTCCTGACAGTCCTTATCTTCTGATTGGATTTGAAGATATCTATAATGGTGGCGATAAAGACTATAACGACATCGTATTCGCCGTCGATATTGGTGCGATGAATGTTGCCTATCTAGCGAATCCGGAACCTGCGTTCTGGATGATGATGGCAGTGCTCTGCCTTGCTGGCTTCGTGATGCATCGCAGACGGAGCGGCGAAATACTATCGAATCTATGCTGAAGCGAATCTTGCCCTTCTTTTGCCTCGCGGTTGTGCTCATTGGCGCAACCGCGTTTGGCGTTTATGCGTATCTTAAATGGGAAGCAAACGCCCGCCTTGAGGCATGGGAGGTCATTTATCAGGATGCCGCGACGCTGCTGGAGCAAGGGCAATCTGTGGAAGCCCTAGAGCTGCTTAATAGTCACTTTAATCCGCAACAGGCGGGTGCTGCGCAGCAAAACTGGCCACGATTAATGGTGCAAGCGGCGATAGAGAGTCACGCTTATTTACAGCTTGAATCTTTAGTCGGTAAATATCCAGCAGTGCTGTTGGAGAATGAATCGGCTGCGCTTTGGTGGATGCGCGCTCAGATGCATTTAGATGCACCCGAACCTGCCCAAAAGCTTAAGCAAGAGTGGCCCGAAGAGCGGCGCCAACAGCCATTGCGCTGGCGATTGCTCTATGCTGATGAACTCGCGCGAGCCGGGGATGTCGAGGGCGCACTTGAGGAGTTGAAAAGCTGGCAAGGGCAGGGGAATCACGAGGTTAATCGCCAAGTCCGGATCGCATTGCTGTCTGGCTCGGATAACGCAGCCATTCTTGAAGCGCTAAATACTGCTTATGCCGCGATGCCTCGCTCGGCTGAGCTCCGGGCGATGAGTGCGGAGTTTTTGGAACGGATGGGCAATATGACTCAGGCACGTCGCCACTACATCGCAGCCTTCTTACTCGAGCCGAAAAATCCGCTTTATGGGCACTTACTGGCTAATTTTTACTTACGATCAGCTGCACTACCTCAAGCTATACAGACATGGAGGGATAGTTATATCGCCAGCGGGGATCAAAGAGCTTGGTGGGAAATTTGGTTTTGGGAGCGTGTGACTCGGCCACGTGGAGAGGCTTTGGAGCCAGCTTTCGGTGAATGGTGGGGCACTATCACTCAAACCCTCGCCGAGACACCGGATGATGTATTTTTGTCTGCTGATTTTTTGGATGATCATCTGCGCTCACCTGCGATACTCTCGAATAGTGAAGCTTACTATTGGTTGTGGTGCTTGGAGCGGATACGTGAAAGAGAGGAGGCGGCCGCACTGGCAGTGCTACGTAGCATGCCTACGGGCAATTACGCCGTCGCTCCAGAGTTGAAGGCTTGTTTAATTGCACTGCTGGAGTGGCGGGTTGAGGGCAAGTGGCCGCGCGGTGTCGTCTTCGATGATAATCCACGCGTGCACCGTTGGCTACGGTTTCTGCAAACTTATCGTCCGACCTTGTCGCCCAACGCAGATCAGCCCTTGAGTCGTATGGAAAGTTTCCTCGCTTCAGATTATGCCATAGGCTCGCTTTTGCTCGCTAACGGGTGGATGGCCGCGGCCGATCGGATCTGGTCTGGTCCGGTCCCTGAAGCTCTGTATATTGGTGAGCCTGCGCTCAATTGGTTGCCGTATGCAGATACCAAGTCTCAGGCTGCATTGTATGGTAGCGCGGTCGGTTTGAAGCACAGTCAGGCTTACCCCGAGGATATTGCGGTGCAAGGTCTGAGCGGAGAGTTATTGTTACTGGAGGGACAAATCGAAGCGGGGCTGGCGCAATTAGGCCGCGTAATGGACACCGCTGGTGCAGTCGGCTATCGAGCTGCTTATCTCGCGGCATTGGCCGCCTTAGAACAGCAAGATTGGACCTATTTGGATGAGATTTTCTCTAAGCGTAAGGACTTGAGTGAGGCTACGTCAGGCAAAGAATTATTGGCTCGTGCGGCACTGGCGAAGGGGAAGCTGGACGATGCGGAAAGAATCTATGATAGTCTAGGTGCGGATTCGGTGGAAGGATGTGTTTTCAGATATCGATCAGCGCTTGATCGAAATGACTACGAAAGTGCACGTAAGGTTTTAAATGTCCTATTGCGCTTAGCGCCTAACGAACCTATCTTTCGCGATTGGCTCAACGAATTAAACACAGCGGATGAGTGAAATGCATCGCAGTCAGGTAGCCACGGTATTACTCGGGTTAATGCTACCTGCGATTTGGTTGCTAAACATGGCTTGGTGGCGCATGTCGCCGGACGTGGTGATTATCATCGGTTTAGTGCCATTGGCTTGGTATGTGGCCCTCAAGACACCCGGGCCCACTGAGAATCCATCGCCGAATCGTGTCTGGGTGTATGCCTCTGTGGCAACTTTGTCGCTAGGAATATTATTTAACCAGATGTTGATGATGGCATGTGGCTGGGCCGGATTGGCGGTGTTGTTTTGTTTCCCTCCAAGTGCGATCCCTAAGCTACGTTTATGGATCTTGTGCGCGGGTGCGTTTCCATGGGTGCTTCTGGAGCTGACGCCATTAAGTTGGTGGTTTCGCTTGAGTGGGGCTTCGGTGACGGGGAGATTATTCGATCTGTTGGGGATGGATGTCATGGTCAGCGGCACTTTGCTAGAAATTGATGGTCTGCCCATTTCGATTGAAGCCGCTTGCGGTGGCATGCAGTTGCTACAAGTATTACTTAGTGGAGGAGTGGCATTGACCTTGCTCCGCTTTCCGCAACGTGGGCTTTTTTGGAGTATGCTCTTACTCTTACCCGTACTGGCATGGGTGGCCAATACCACTCGGATTATCATTATTTCTGGCTGGGGCTTAGCTTTTGGCGCAGAGCGTGCCGCGGGTGCATTTCATACCTGGGGTGCATTGCTAGTCTTGGGCCTATTGCTCGGACTCTATCATGGTCTGGCGCTCGTATTGCAGAGCTTATTTAAAGTGGAGGAGGACGATGAATATGCCCAGTAGCGAATCGCAGCCTTCCTTATTCAATGCGGCTTCCATGCTGTGGGGAGGCATTACTTTAACGGCGGTATACTTCTGCCAGCCTATTTTACGTGGTTGGTTGTATGATCCCTCACTGCGTTTTGCGCTCGTTTCATTTTTATTGTGGCTATCCGCAGTGCTACTGCAGTGGAAGCGTTTGCCGCCGATCTGGCTGCCCAGCAAAACATCACTCGTCACTTTGGCGAGTCTGCTTCTGTGTTTAGGTATTGTAGGAGAATTACAGGCCTTTATCTATATTGCCGTGGCTATTTTATTTTCACTGCCTATTGGCGGCTCTCTCTTTATGGTTATTGTCGCGATTCTTTCATCCAGCCTATGGATGCCTGCCTTGGCCTGGTTACTCTACCCCATGTTAGGTGATTGGTTGCCCTGGCTGACACTCTTGATTGCAGCAATTCTTTTTATCTCTAGCTTGATTGCCAGAATTATACGTTATGCGTCAAAAACAAGTCATACTTCTATTTAGTGCTCTGCTTTTGCTGATTTTCACGGCTGGCTATATGCGTAGCTTGGAATTGGAGGATGCCTCTGTACGAATGGCTGCATTTCCACTATCTGGTCCCGGTTTTACGGCTCGCAGTGTTCCATTGACGGATTTTGAATCGGACATACTGGGAGCAGCCGATGGCTACAAATGGATCTATAGCTGGAAGGGCTTGCGCTATGCCATTACTATTCTCGATGGAACCCATAATCGACAAGCGGTACACGATCCCCGCTATTGTTTTCGCGGGGCAGGGTGGGATATTGTAGATGATCAGGTAATTTCCTATGCAGGAGGCAGTGCGCGTCAGCTCAAACTGACACGACAAGGGGGCAGTAGTGAGGCCTTGTTCTTCTATTCCAACGGTGAAATTGTTTTCGACGCCCCCTTGGAATATTGGTTGCGAGCCACACTCCGGCGCTGGCTTCGTCAATATGGCGGAGCGGAGCCCGTATTGGTCATGATCCAGCCTCTGAACCCAGGGGTCGGTATTGATCGTGCCCTTAATGAATTTCTCCCAATGCTTCCTATACCATGAGCTCAAACGATTCTAGTCCCATACAACGCTTTGAACAAGAATTACCGGGTGCTCGCTTTGCTAAGTTGCGCAAGCAATTAGTACGTATTGCTGCGAGTGATCATTCGCTCTTATTGACTGGCCCTTCAGGCACTGGTAAAAGTCGTTTAGCAAAATGCATGCATGAGTGCAGTCCTCGTAGTCAAGGTGCTTTTATTGAAATCAGCTGCGCCAGCATCCCCGCTCAACTCTTGGAGTCAGAACTCTTTGGATATCGAAAAGGAGCTTTCTCGGGGGCTTTTAAAGACAAAAAGGGTCTCTTTGAGATGGCCGATGGAGGTACGCTGTTTCTGGATGAAATCGGTGAAATGCCGATGGAGCTACAGCCGAAGCTTTTACTGTTCTTGCAAAATCAGAGTTTTTTTCCCGTCGGAAGCACTGAAGCGGTTAAGGTGAACGTGCGCTTGATGTCGGCTACCAATCAGGAGTTGAAGGCAGCAATGCTGGCGAAGCAATTTCGCCAAGATTTATATTTCCGTATAAATGTATTTGAAATTGAACTTCCCGCGTTAAGTGACCGTAGAGAAATGATTCCCGTGCTTGCTGTTAAATTTTTGGCGGACGCTATGGGAGAAGAGGAGAGCTTTCCTCAGTTTTCGGATGTGGCGTTAGACCAATTGCTCAAGTATGATTGGCCCGGGAATATACGAGAGTTGCGCAATGTCATGCTACGAGTGGCCGCGTTGGTCGATGCGGATGAGACGGTTCTACCTGAGCATCTACCTCTTTTTGAGAACACGCGTAATGCTACCGAGAGCACTGAGGCTGTAAACCCCTGGGCCGGGCAAACCCTGGCGGAGATTGAACGTGAGGCGGTGCGCCTTGCTTTGATTGAGAATCACGGTAAGCGTGCCGCCACTGCCGTGCAGTTGGGTGTGAGCGAAAAAACGATTTATAATTTAATCAAACGCTATCAAATAGAAGTATGAATGTGCCCCGCCTATTAGTCATCGACGATAACCCTGACTTCGGTGGGCACCAAGTGATGGCGGCCTATGCCATGGCTGGTATTGTCGCTTCAGCTCAATGGGAGGTGCTAGCTTTGCTGCATCCGGATAATCAGAAGAACCGTCATCGGCTGGAAGCCATTCAAAGCAATCACCCGGATGTTCGTTTCCAAATCGATAGCGCGGCTACGCGCAGTCGGAAATTTCAAGCGCTGCGTCGCTATGCCGAAGGCGATACCTTGCGCGAACTGTTAAAACAAATCGATACTTACAAGCCGGATCTTATTCTTGTGATACAGGGTAATATCGAACAGGGCTGTTCCATTTTTCGCTTACAGGGGCGCTTGCCTTGTCCCTTAGTCAGTTACATCCCGGTGCCACACCATCATGCTGAAATGGGCGCGAAATTAGGCTTATTCAGAGATTTTACCTGTCGTGGACTTTATGCCGTGCCTGATGGTTTTATTACAATTTCAAAAACTCTGGGTGACATGCTGCTCCGCTACGGAGCACGGGGACGTATTCAAATTGTGGAGAACGGCATTCCGTTGGAGCCATTGACTGATTTGCCGACCAAGGCCAGTGCCCGCGCACAATTTTCATTAGCTCAAGGTGCTTTTATCTGGGGCCAGATCGGGCGCATTGAATTCAAACAGAAGGGGCAAGATTGTGCCTTGGATTTATTCCTGCGACGTCATCAAGAGCATCCCGACGAGCACTTGGTTTTTCTCGGGAGTGGGCCCGACGAAGAGGCCTTGCAGGCTCGGGCCGCAGAGCATGCAAATGTTCATTGTCTGCCTTGGACCAATGAACCCACAGCACTTTATGCGGCTCTGGATGCGTTGTTAATGCCATCGCGTTACGAGGGCGTGCCGCTTGCGATGTTAGAAGCATTGGCCTGTGGGCTTCCTGTGGCGGCAACGGATCGTGATGGAATGTGTGATTGGTTACCCGTAGCATGGCGCTTCCCTTTTCGTGATATTGAGGGGGGACTGCGTGCGATGGAAGCCATTCGACAAGCCGATTCAACTCAGATAGAGTCTTTGAAATCACGTGTGCGTGATGGGCATAGTGTCGCCCAATTTCAAGCGCAGTTCAATCAAGCCTTGAGTGCCTGGCTATAAGAACTGAGATTGTCAGCCCCCCAATAGTCAGGCCCAGTCGTGGATCTGTTTTCTGGCCGTTGACTGTAGGCGGAAACTCGCCGCTGGGATACTAGGGCTTAATCTTTCGCACAAATTGCTTCATCCGTGGGATGATCTGTCGGGCGTTGGCGCCCATTTTAGAACGCAGTCGGTGTTTACGTTGCAGCGATGGGGGTAATTCGGGCAACATGGGGCAATGCGCGAGCGCATAGTCCACCGTCTCCATGACCTCATCATAAGCATACCATGTCGGCTGAGCCCAACCGTTCCAGGGCTTAGGCCTGACACCAAAATGAGCCACATGCTTTTCCGGAATCTGATTGAGTAGAAAATCGGAGATCGGTGGAGCTGCAGCTGCAAAACTGATTAGGGAAGAAAATACCGACTCATCCGTCATAAAGTATGCGGGTTGATTTTGGTTCACGACGCCACAGTCTTGCGGGGGCATCACCTTTTCCATTTGTTGCTGCCACTTTTTGATGAAAGGGAGATGTTGACGATGTAGTACGAAACAATTAGTGACAATCGCGGTGTCCAGACGTGGTTCCAATTGCTCGTTCACATCTTGCTGCCAAGTTGCAAGGACTGAAGCCGGCAGTGGCCCTGCTTTTTCACCCGGGGCATAGAGCTTGTGATAAGTCATGGCATTTTCCTGATGGCCACGCACGCGGATTTGAAACTCTCCATTGCGAGGCATTAATAACTCACTGATATCACCGATGACTAAGCAGTCCGCATCCATCCAGGTGATGTACTCGGTCGTCGCTCCCATTAGAGCACTGGCTTTCCAGGTGCAAGGGTTCAGGCAGTTGCTGGAATCCATTTCCTCGATACTCACATTTCCCAAAGCTTGCAGTGAGGCCATCTGAGCGTCTGTAAGATCGCGCACTAATAAATGTACGGGGCATTGCAGCTTCGCTCTTCGGATCGAGGCGGTGAGTAGGAGTAGCCCCCAGAAGTAATTTCCGTCCGCTGCGGATACAATTGTGCAGTTCTTCATTGAAATGTAGAGTCGATGAAATTCTTAAACTAATGTAGGCATCTTTAAGATGTGTGAGAGTCCTTCTGATATTCAGTGAATAAGGTTAATTGCTCCGTAGCCGAAAAATGACCAGGTATTATGAGATCTGCCTGATTTGAACTTGGTAAAATATAACGTCGATTTCCGGGTTGTACGGTTGTAGTGAATTGCTCAATGACCGACTCCTGACTGCGGCCACGTTCGCGGGTATCCCGTCGTATTCGACGTTGTAATGCAATGTTTTCGTCGATCTCGACGAATATTTTAATATTCGCGAGTTCATTTAATTTTTCATAACAAAGCGCAAAGATACCTTCGGCGATGATGTAATTCGCTGCTTGCACCCGTTGACATGTGGGCATTCTTAAGTGTGTATCAAAATTATAGATTGGCATCGCAATTTCTTTGCCTTGTTTTAAGTCACTGATATCGCGAAGTAGGCGAGCTTTTTCCCACGCATCGGGCTGATCGAAGTCGCGTTGATTGCGTTCAGCGTCGCTCAAATGACTGAGGTCGCAGTAGTAATTATCCAGTGATAATACAATGCTCTGTTCGGAGCCGATGTATTCGGCCAGGCTCTGAACAAAACTGGATTTGCCTGAGCCTGAGATGCCTGCGACGAGTATCAACTTAGGTGTATTCATTCTGCATGAGTTGTTTCACTATGAGTGCGTTTCGGTAGTCTGATTAAAGCACCCAGCAGGCCAATATATGTCATCCAGAGCGCTAAGTTCTTTGTTTGTGTCAGCACACGTTCGAGGCTACTATGCACATATGTGATACCGAAGCCCACAAGTATGCCTACTGCAACCGCAGCTTCGAGGCTACCGCGACGCATCACTATGAGTGGGAGTGTGCGCCCTGTCACCAGGATGATGAATAACATGAAAGTTAGATAACTCAGCCAGCCAGTTTCTGCTTTGAGCAGCCAATAATGACTTTCCACAACACCTTTGGCATAATCATAGTCGACTTTTTGTCCGCGATCACGGTTCCAGTCGTCGATGACATCGCCATAAGGGTAGGGGTGATTAATGGCTTTGCCAAAATTGTTCCAACCGACGCCGAATGGTTTATCCTGAACCATTGCCTTTGAAGCCAAATTCATGACCTCGCGAGTTTCTCCACTGGCACTGTTCCCTTCATCATTGAAACGGGCAATTATAGTGTCCGCTGTCATGGCTAAAATAAAAGCGCCTCCTAGTGCCATTACACTTACCGTCAGCATGCGTCGCATCGAGATGCGGTCAAAAAAGCCAACTGCAACCGTTGCGATGGAGCCCATGGCAAAAAATGCGAGCGCTGCACGCGAGAGTGAGGCCAACACGATGATACTCGAACAGGCATAGGCCCAAAAGTAAAATAAACCACGAGTCTTGGAGACCGCGGGCGACATCGCCACTGCTAGTAAGGGGAGCGCGGCCATATAGGTAAACATCGCCAGCGGATTCTGGTGTTCAAATAAGCCCCGTACTTGGTAAAATCCATCGATCCACTTCATCTTCGCGACAATGAAGAACTGATAGATCAACATAATGGAGATACCGGTGAGCACGACATGCACCTCACGTCGGCTGCGTACGTAGTTGGCCAGTGCATACACGATGAGCCATGCTTTTACGTGCTTTAATAAGCTCATGAAAACGTAGTTGACCTCCAGCGCGCTGATTAAGGAGAGGCTACTGGCAGCCACATACATGAACCAAAGTATCGTGCCGGCCGGGAGCCATATAAACTTTCGCTTGGCATTAAAGAAACTCGCGAAAATCAAGCCGATCGCCACCACTTCCATCATGGTAAACTCATAGCCTTTAGTGACGCCGCGGTACCATTCAATCGAACCTAGCATCAATACCGTTGTGTCGATCTTCAGCCCCAATAGAAACAGCAGTACATACATCGCCAAGTCTTCCAGACGACGGTCTTTTGACAGTATGAATCCCGCAATCGGCGCGACGACAAAGTAGCCGCCCGCAATAATAATTGCTTTAATAATATCAATCATGCGTCGGCCCTACGGCTCGCTTGAGGATGCCTTCAATGGTATCAGTCATGACTTTGACAGTAAAACGTTCCTGCACGATTTGTAGTGCGATGCGGCTCATGTTCCGCCCATGATCCGGTAAATCCAACAGTCGTAAAATGGCACCAGCTAGAGAGCTACGTGAGGCCGCTGCAAATTGAATCGCATTATCCCCATCATGCAATAACTCGGCATCGCCGCCATCCGGACACATAATGACAGGCACGCCTGCCGACATGGCTTCCAGCGGAGTCAATGCAAAGGGTTCGCCCCAGTTGCTAGAGAAAATATAGGCATCATACTGTGCATATAGGCCGCGCATTTCGTCGTGGGTGGCAGATTTTAACTGTACGAATTCTTCCGCCTGGGCCTTAGCTATTTCGGCTCTTAATGTGTCTACAAAATCAGCTTCGCCTCGACCATAGATGTCGAGGCAGAGGGGGAGTCCGCTGCTCTGCCGCGCCTGTAGGAAGCCTTTGAGCGCTGTCATCGGGTCTTTGTCCTGAGCTAAGCGGCCGACCCAGAGAAATTTACGTGGTGCGTTATATTCAGTCTTTCTTAGGAAGCGCTCGGCTTCGACGCCACAATACGCAATCTTGGCATGCGAGACGGGGTAGCCCTGCTTGGCGGTAGTATCCCGCATGTATTGGCTACAAAAATAGATGTGTTTAAATTTGAGTGAGCGAACCGAAGCCGTGGGCACTTTTCGGCTAATCAACTTTCGGGCACCCGTCACAGTCGCAATACCACGCCAAGCTTTACGTAGCACGGAGCCGTCGTCGTTCCACCACGAAAGCCAAACATCGGCTTTTAAACTGCGTGCGATCCAATGATCAGAGATGTCGTAAACCAGCGGTCGATTGGCATTTTCCAGAGTGTGGAGTAGGGACTTACTGATGCCCCCCATATTCCAGACGTGTACGACATCGGGCTGCAGTTGCTCGATGAGTGACTGCATGCTTCGTTGGTTGGCCTGCTCCAAACTATACAGCTGATGGATGGGCAGCCAGGGGTGCCCATAGAAGCCATGCACCTTTAATTGACGAAAGATTCCTGTTTCTCCTGTTGCGTCCCTATCGGTCACTTGGTGATCCGATGTGAGCACATTCACAGTATGCCCCCGCTTTCGCAGTGCATTGACAGTTTGCATGCAGCGTTCTTCATAGCCGCCGATACCATGAGGCGGATACAGGTTGGAGATAACTAGGATATTCATAATGCGAGCTAGTTGATATTGAGATCAATGAAGCGCCAAAAAAGCGCCCCCATGAGGCGGCGAGCATGGTAATCGAATGTTTCCACTGCAGATGGTTTTCGCATGATTTTTCCAGGTAAATTACGTGCCAGTGCTACACTGCTCTCCTTTATACCCAACCAAGTCACGGGCAGTCGATAGCGATTCGCAATGTAGAACACGCGTGCCGTGCCGCGTAGGATGCGGTTGTGCCCCTTGCGTTGATAGCTAATCTCGGCTTGAATACGAGCGATGCTGTATCCCGCCTGTAGCTGATGGATCGCCCATTCGTAATCTTCTACGCCGTTTATGGACTCATCGAAGTGGTAGGCGTCCCAGCAGGACTTACGAACCAATCCCAAGCTATTCGTATAAATCGACCCGAGCTTCAGTCCCTTGTCTACAATCTCTGCTTGAGTGATTCGATCGGAGTAATAGTCGTCGTCATCCCAACAGATACTAGAGGCGGCGACCTGCGTATCTTCCATTGAATGTAGTAATTTAGCAACGATCGTAGCATCACTCATTGCGGTGTGTGAGCTCAGGCACAGTACAAAGGGTGTTTCACAATGAGAAAAACCGAAATTAGTGACTTTCGAATGATGGTAGGGCTGTGACCACTTCACAATTTTCGCTCCAGCTTCAAGCAGGAGCCGTGTCGAATCATCGCGGCTGCCAGTGTCGACCGCCACGATTTGATCCACGGGATGTGTTTGTTTCTGAATGCTTTCCAATACCTCGGGTAAGGTCCGGGCAGAATCCTTATAGCGTATGACTGCAGTAATCTTATCCATCTGACATGCCTTCTTTATAGCCATCAATACGGCCTAGTCTTTGTTGATAGCGTACACGGAAGGCGTGTAACACCTCGTTCAATCGCCTCTGTTTCAGGCAATATTTAAAATCTTTTATGCTGTCTTTAACTGCGGGGAGTACAACACCGAGCGGCCATGATAGGCTGGTCTCGGGCACATTCCCCGCTTGGGCGACTGCAAGCGCATCCCCCTTGGCGCGTTTATAGGATTGAGCGGGCGTGTAATTGTGAGAGTGCATCACCACTGATTCCACCACCAGTAAAGTCTCGTAGCCCGCGTCTTTCATACGGCGAGTCCATTCGTCGTCTTCAGCATACTGCAGATCTTCACGTATGGGGTATTCTTTCCACACTGATTTCCGTGCCACACAACTCACCATACTGAAGAAGTGCTCCCATTGATCCGATTCTCGATGCGGTCCAAAGCAGCGATCATAATCATGTGCAAAAACTGCCTGGCAATCATTGCGCGGTATTTGACGACTAAAGGCGGCGCCCAGCCGAGGGGTATTCACCGCAGCTTGCAGTAATTGCTTGAGCCACTGAGCATTATCGGGCGTAGCATCGGAGTTCAGAAACACAACCCATTCATTCTGGGCTAAACGAAAGCCCTGGTTTAGCACCTTGCCAGGCACGTAAGTGCCTGGTTCCAGGATGATAAATTCTTTAGGCTTATAGTTTCGAATGATCTCGTGGGAGCCATCAGTGGACCCACTGTCGATGACGATGAGTTCAATCTGCCCCGTGTAATCCTGCTCACAGACTGCCTTTAAGGTGTCTTCAATGGCCCATGCCTCGTTGTAGGAGCGCATGACTAGAGTAATGCTATCGGGTATGGGCTTCATTGATATTTGGCTTCGACTTGTTGATAAATCGTTTCGAGTTGCTGTGCGATTTGCGGCCACGTGTAGGACGCCTTGACTTCTGCGTGTGCCGACTGGATCAAGTCAGCGCGGACTTGGGCTTGTTCAGCGATTTGTCGCATGCACGCAATCAATTCCTCGGCTTGGCCACTCTCAAACTTAAGCCCTGTTCGGCCGGAACGGACCAGGCGTTGGAGACCGCCCACGTTGGCAGCGATCACTGGCTTGCCCGCAGCCCATGCTTCCAGCACTACAATGCCGAAAGGCTCATGCCGCGAGGGCAGCACAAAACAATCCAGTGCGGCAAAACGACCGCGATGCTCTGCGGTGTCCGGCGTGACCGGAGGTAAGATCCGGATACGTTCCGCATAGCCGGATGCCTGTGCCGCGGCTTCCAGTTTCGCCGCGTAGTCGGCGTTTGTCATGGGCCCACAAATGAGGAGTCCCGCTTTGGGATTCTGCTTGGCGATCGCCGTAAATGCCTCGATTAATAACAGTTGGTTCTTTTGAGGGTCCAAACGTGAAATGCAGCCGTAGATAAAGCTGTCTGCTGCGAATCCTAACTCCGCTCGCGCTGCCGCACGTTCAGCGTCACTGGCGACGAAGCGTTCGGGGTGCACGCCATTGGGCAAGAAATGCACGCGATCTGCGCCCAGTGCCTCTTTGGCTTTTGCGTATTCGGAGTAGCCCACGCACAGAATGGCATCCACCTCGTCCAACATCGTACGACTGCCGAAGTAGGCTCCAAAGACACGGCCCCATTCGAAATGTCCTTTTTGTGATGCAACGACCTCGTCGGCTTCGGCCTGAGGCACATCAAACATGTTGCCATGTAGTGTGACTACACAAGGCCGCTTTGCTAACCTTGCCGCTTTGAGCACCGAGGCACCGGTGCGTTTGGTCACATGGGCGTGATAGATACGCACCTGATCCGCATTGCGCAGTGCGCGATACAGCGGCCATGAGAGTAGGTTGCCACCTTTTTTATCCAATTGCTGCTTTTCTGCCGTGCTTAAGCCTAAAAAGGGGTAGCAGTATTTGTAACGATACACTGGGAAACCTCTGAAGTCCTCTTGCGGGGTCGAAGACAAGGCCAGTGAGGTGTGGATTTCCGGACGCATGCCCATCTCCAGCTGTGAGGCGCATAGATTCGTGATCACGGCTTCAGTGCCCCCCCATTCATCCTGACTGAAGCGGCGGGGGATGTGCAAAATGCGATTGTTTGGCTGTGCGTTCAACATGGAAGTGGCTTACTGAGCGTGCCGGATATTGGTTAAAAGTAGTGGAATGAGTTGTTTTTTACGAGAAACGAAATGATCCAGTAGCCAAGGCTGTTCACTCTGCCGCAAGTCTTCTGGTAAGTGAATATGTTGCCAGTGCGGATCTTCACTGACGATGATTATCCGACTCTGGCTCTGCAACACATCCGTAATCATTAATGCACCAAAGGCAGCTCCCGATTGCTGGACCTGCCGTGTAAAGGCTTGGCTCAACTCCGTCGCACGTGCGACTGTCAGTGTCGACATGTCGACGGTTTCTATCTGAGCCGCGAGGAAATGAACGCCTTCGAACGTGAAGGGTTTACAGTCGCGACTAACTAGGGAGTCTGCGGTGGCATCGGCCAATTCATCGTTTTGTCGCAAGACTTCAATTCCAAAGCTATGGAGCTCAACACCTGCGATGCGTGCTAAATGCTGGGCACGCTGCTTGTCCGACTGGGTGCAAGTAGGCGATGTCAACAGCAGTGTATCCGATAACAGTGCCCCGAGTAGGAGGATTGCGATCTCAGCTGGCATGTCGTGTCCCGCCTCTTGGATACGCTCATATAAAATGGAGGCGGTCGAGCCGAGTGGACGGACATCAATGCTGAGCGGCTGAATCGTCTCCACATCCCCGAGGCGGTGATGATCGATGATCTCTACGATTTCCGCATCGCCGAGGCCATGGATCGCCTGGCCGCGTTCGCTGTGATCGACTAGGCTGAGCTTGGGTCGTTTGAGTTTTAACAGGTCGATCGCGGAGATGCTTCCGATCACACAATCATTTGAATCCAACACCAATAAACCGCCCGAGGCCTTCTTGATACAGCGCGAAATCTCGTCTTCTCGCATGTGACTATCGATTGCTGCGAAGTCTTCAATCATCGCCTCCGAGGCAGGAAAACAGCCCGGCAAACGAGTCATCATACTGATGACAGAGCCGCGATAGAGATAAACCGGGCAGGGGAGGCGTTCGGTAATTTCCTGGGCCCGCATATCTGAAATTCCGGTTAGGATCACAGCTGCGGGCGGATTGTTTTCGATGTCATTTAACAGGAGGTCCCGGTCGCCGATCACAATGGCACTGTCTTGGTCCCATTTGCCAGTGATACTATGTTTGTGTAGTGGCACCTCCAGCCGGTGAACTTTGGGCTGTTTTGTGTCGTTTAATTGACTGAGCGGCAGCCCACTGATGATGTGTTCGAAGTCTAGCAGGGTCCCGATTAAGTCCTCAATATTGCATTGAAGTAAGTAATTTGTGCGCGGCGTGCGATCGCTGACAATCCCGATTGGATGTTTCGCTTCATCAATCACGACGACGAAATCACTAAAACTGCGCTGCATGGTTTCCAATGCTTCGCGTAAGGGTGTATCACGGTCGATACAGGGAACTGGACGAGCGATTTCTTCCGCCGTATACAGGCAGCTCTCTCGCAGTATCGGCGGTGTTCTGCCTGCCTGTTCGAATAACCAACTGGTTTGTTGATTCAAGGGGCCTAGCCGCACGGGGATCGCCTCCGCGGAGTCCTCGGCATTGGCCCGATAAAGCCAAGCGAGGACTTCGGCGGCGACGACTGAATCGGTATCGGGTTGTTTGTGACCAGCAATATAATGGGGGGGCAGTTGGGGCATTAATCGAGGGCGGCAGCTTGCATCACCGCATAGATGTCTTCTAAGCGGTTCACGGGTGGATTGGTTTCGAAATTTGCGAGCCAGGAGGCCGCGCTATCTTTATCGTCGGGAGAGTAGCCGTGCATCCCTGGTACATGACTCATGTTCAGGAATGAAGGTACGAATAACACGCCGGGCTTTAATAAATAAAACAGTTCGCCATAGCGCTGATCCGGAAAATCACAGCGCCATTCAGATAACTGTGCCTCGCTCACGATCGAACCTTCGCTGGCGGCATTCAGTAGCTCGGTAATCTGCTTGCGCGCGGCCTCCGTGGAGAACCAAAAACGCACCATGGTTGAGTCCCAAACGGCGACATAGTCGACGCCATATTTGAGTGGCAACGCCTCACAGCGGCGTCGTAGATCTGAGTTTCGGGTGACCTCAGTCATACCATGATCACTAAAGATTGCGATGCGCACATCATCGTAATGCTGCTCGGCCAGCGCCTGGAGCGACTCCACCTTTTGCTCAAATTCTAGGAATGCGGCCTTCGTTTGTGGCGCCCATGGTCCATAGCGATGCATGGTAGCGTCCAGCCCAGCAGTGAAGAGATAGGCCAGTTCCACTTCGCCCTTACGTATGAGGGCCTCGACTTCGGCATAGTTGGCCGCATCGCCATTGCGCCAATTAGATCGGTTCCATTGCTTTCCCGATTGTTTCCAGGTTTCAAAGATTGTTGCTTGCCCACCGATGATACCTCCCGGTTCGTAGATATCTTTTTTCTCGGTATAATCCAGCCAGGGTAAAAAACGAAAGGGGACACTGTAGAGCTGGAAGTAGCCGGTATAGCCCTTCGACCGCGCAAAGTAGCGGCTCAGTCGATTGCGTATTTTATGGTAGCCTCCGATTCGATCCGGTATCCATTTAAAAAAACTCATCAACTTAAAAGGGGATTGCTGCGGATCACACTTTACGAAGAAAGAAAAATGGCCGTGTTCACGTGGCGAAGCCCCAGTTAGAATGGTGGGATCGCAGGTTGCGGAGTAGCCGAACAATGTCTCACATTTCTTTTGATGGGGCGTCACTTTCTTGAGGATGCCATAGTGTTGCACCAGTTCCCAACCAAGCGCATCTGCGAATATAAAGAGGTGAAGCGTCTTTTTCTTCATCCGATGTTCAAGAGCTTCTTGATGAGGTTTTGTAAAATGCGGGGACTAAAGGGTTTTGATAGCACCGCATCTGCGCCGAGTGATTTGATTGCCTTCAAATCTTCATCCTGTACCGAGCCAGTTACAAAAACAATGGGAATACTCTCTAAGCCTGCCGTGTCTCGAATACGTTTGTAGAGTTCTGCTCCATCCAGGTCGGGGAGGTTATAGTCCAAGACCGCAAGGTCAGGCTGTATTTCCTCCAACTGCTCCAGGGCTGATTTTCCATCGCAAAAGAAATAGCCATCGCAGCCTGCTCGTTTTACTTGAACTTGAAAGAGACGGAACATCACAATGTCATCATCGACTACTAAAACTTTTTTCATATTATTGACGTGTTAAAATTAAGAGCGTTTCGTCATCCTCTTGCTCTAGTGATTGTGATTCGCGGGATTGTAGCATCTTCGTTTGTAAACGGCTCCAAAGCGCTTCGGAATCCAAATGGTGGTTGGCGGAAAACCAATCCACCATGGCGTCCCAGCCAAAGATATCGTCTCCTTCGGTCCATTCATAGAGGCCGTCGGTCACAGCAATCAAACGATCTCCGGGAGCAATTTGAATTTGCTTCTGCCCATATTCGATATCGGGGAACAGGCCCATCGGCGGTCCTGTGGAGACGAGTTCATCCATCGCACCGTTTGCGTGGAAGAGTAGGGCCGGCGGATGCCCCGCCGCCGCATAGGTGACTTCGTGTGACTCGGGGTTAATCTTAAAAATGAAAGCGGTGATGAACATGGTCGCTCCACCCAGTTGACTTTCCAGCGATTGATTGACGCCCTCAATGAAAGTCGCCAAGAGGCCTCCTCGGAATGAATAAGCGATAAACTGACTGCGGAATATTCCTGCCAAAATCGCTGCAGAGACGCCCTTGCCCATCACATCAATCACGCAGCCTAAAAACTCTCCAGCACTGTTTTGACGGACCTCTACAAAATCCCCGGCCACCTCCAACGCGCTCAGGCTGCTAAAAAAGAGTTCATAGCCTGGGATTTGCGGGATCTCTTTGTTGATTGGTAAGAGTTGCTGTTGTAATTCCGTCGCAATGTGCATCTCCGTGGCGAGCCGCTTGCGCGCATCCTTTTCAATATCCAATAAGGCACGACTGACGGAGACGCATATAATATCGGCAAAGGCCCGCAAATTACGAATGTCGTTGGACAGAATTATGTGGTCTTCCTGCTCGCACCCGACTGCGATTAAGCCAACAATTTCGTCGCCTACATACATGGGGACGCAAAACCCGACGGGATACGTTTCAGCATGACTGAAGGGGCAATTTCGACGCTTGGGAGACCAGTTGATCGAGTCATTCAGTTGGAGTGATTCCAGCGCGTCTGCATTGATATGTCCGAAGAGCCCGTAGGACTCAATTGAGCTGATCCATTGGTAAATTGAATTTTTATTAGGTTGATAGAGTTCCAGGTGAATCGCCGAATAATCACGGGCATCCATAAACATATTCAGCCCAGACTGCACAAACTGATCGATTCGTTCATCTTGTAATAAGTTCGCGGCCATCCGATCGAACAGTGATAAGTTTTCATAGCAATCGGAGAGCTCGTCTAAGATGGCATCCATCTCCGGATTTAACGGCAGCACGTTATTCAAGCGCTTATAAGACTTACATATTTTAGCCATATAGCCGCGCGAGCTATACCAGTGGTCAAATTGGTCCGCAAATTCTTGAATAATAAACAGGCCGCGGCCGCCTTCAGCGAGTGGATCTTTCGGCAAGCAAGGGTTGTCGATCACTTCTTTGGGAGGGCCTTCGCCAGCATCTTCGGTTTCCAGCCAGACCGAATTCATGGTGGCCCACCAGCGCACGTAGATCTTCCGCTCTGGGTGCGCGCTACTGCCGTGTTCAATGGCATTATTGACGAGCTCGGTAAAAACTAACTTCCAACCGTCCTTTTCACTTTCATTCAGCCCTTGCGAACTCAAAAAATTAACGAAGCGATCACGGATCGTCGAAACTTGCTTCACATCTGTGGTGAGCGTGAATTCAGTGATGTAAAGTGCGGTCTCTTGGTGCATGTTCTTAGTTTCCAGCTTCGAGATCCAGGCAGACCGTTAAGGACTCATCCGGACCGTGTTCGGCCCATGCGTTGATTGCTAAGTAGGCGATCATTTTTTGCACACATAGCATCTGGATATTGACGTCTTTCACTCGTTTACGCGTGGTTCCCTGTAAAGGTTCCAGCAGGTGGGAAAGCTCAGACTCCGCCATCGCGCGGGTGTTGCTGTTTAAGCGTAAGAGTGGGTGGCCATTATGGCTCTGCTCTGTCTCCACTGTGATCTGCAAGGGACCTTCAGTTTTTATTAAATTCGCAAAATTGCGGAACAAAATATAGATCAGCTCTTCCAGTAGTGCCGGGTGCGTGACCACGGACTGGTCATTATAATTCGCGTCCAACTCCAGTGGCAGGTTGCTTTCACACTGATTGTAACGGGAGACCACACCGTCAAACAGACTTTCGAGTGTAATCGTTTCCGGCTCTTGCCACTCACGCGTTCTTAGGTTTTTAAATAAGACCAGCGCTTCAAGGATTAGGTCGATGTCGTTTGCGGATCGATGTATGTAGCCCAGAAACTCATGCCATTCTGGGTCTACTTCCACCTCTTCGAACTGTTCCGCCATCTCCTCAGCGAAACCTGTGATGCAGACGATCGGACTCTTCATGTCATGAGCGATGAAGTCCACCACAACATCAAACTCCTCCATAGATCGATTCTCTGTGCCATCCGCCGTCTTGATTTGTTCACGCAACTCGATCAGCTCGAATTGGTTTTTTAAGATTGCTGAAACTTCTTCCTGGATCACTGGCTTAGAGATATAAGCACAGGCCCCGGACTTAAAACCCTGGCTTCTCAGCTCTCCATCATCAGCTGCATCCGACATCATAATCACAGGAGTTGCAGCGATTGCTTCATCTGCCTGAATGCGTCGGCAGCATTCAAATCCATCGATGCCCGGCAATATGGTATTCATGAAAATGATATCTGGCTTGGCCAAATGGCAGCGTTTGACCGCCGCTTCTCCGTTTTCCGCAATCAGCACACGATGCCCCTGGCTGTCGAGCATATCAAATAGAACGTCGATGCTGGCAGCACTGTCGTCGACCAGCATTATAGTACGAGGCTTAAGCATGTGGCATCCTTCCAAAAGACGATTCGAGTTCGGTAATCACTTGATCCATTTTATAATTCTTCAAATAAGTTTCAACATTTATGGCAGCGGCGGCATCCAGTTCTTGCAAGTCGGGCAATCGTTGCAGCAAAGATTTAACATCACCTATACGAGCCAACATTAACAGTTCTTGTTTCGTCTTTTCCATCGGGTGTTTGAGCAGATCCGCATCTGTGTCCGCTGTGGTATCATCCCCTGCGCCTGCGGTCGGCACACGCTTGACACTGTTGGAATACAGCCAATCGATCTTCAGGGGCGCACGAATGGCATCAAAGAGCTCGTTCGCATTCACTGGTTTGGCGATGAAATTATCAAATTTACGCATCCGCTGCTTCTCCATCGCAGAGAGCTGCATCAAACTGGCAGATATCGCAAAGATTGGAGTGGATGCGATTTTAGGGTCCGCACGCACGGCTTCCACCAGCTCATAGCCACTCATAAATGGCATGATCACATCGCTAAGCACTAAGTCGTATTTATTTTTTTGTATCAATCGCAAGGCTTCATGCCCATTTTCAGCCACATCCAGTTCAAAGCCAACTGGCGCCAATAAATCATTCAGCAGTAAGCGGTTGTCTTTGACGTCGTCGACGATCAGTATGCGCTTCGTCGCACCTGAATAGGCGAGCGGGAAGCCGTCACCTTTGAAATCGTTCGGCTCCGCAGTTGAAGGCGTGGAGTCCTGCGATATTTCGATTGGGAGCTCCAGCTCGAAGTAAAAACAGCTCCCTTCGAGCACGGTGCTTTCGATTTGAATCTCGCCTCCCATCAACATGACGAACTTCTGAGCAATATACAGGCCTAAACCTGAGCCGTTGACAACATCACGCGCCTCATCCACTTGGCGGAAGGGTTTAAACAACTGCGCGCGTTTGTCACTGGGAATGCCACGCCCCGTGTCTGTGACCTCAAATCGTACACGTCCTCGGTCGTCCTTGAGCCAGAGTAAGTCGACATTCAGCGAAACCGAACCTTCTTCTGTAAACTTAATCGCATTTCCGAGTAAATTTAATAATACCTGTCGTAAGGCCCGTGAATCTGCAATCAGGCAAATGCGTGCATCACTCGCGAGTAAATCATGAGTGGAATACAGCTTGCGTAGCAGCAATTGTTTCTCATCGGCCTTTGATTGTATAATATCTAGAACGCTATTAAGCATTCCTTCTAAGTCAAAGCGGGTCGGGCTGAGCCGGTGTCCACCTTGCTCGATTTTGGAAACGTCCAATAGGTCGTTGATCAGTGCCAGTAAATGCTCGCCGCTGCGACGTATGATGCGGATCTGATTCACTTGTTTAGCATCCAGTGTGCGCTCGTTCTCCAACACCTGAGAATAGCCGATGATACCATTGAGCGGTGTTCTGAGTTCATGGCTCATCGTGGCCAGGAAACGGGTTTTTGCCTGGTTGGCTTCTTCTGCCTTTTCCGCGAGCTGATTGGCTCGATCGATTTCCTGGTCCAAGCGTTCCTTGGTCTTTCGCGCTTCAGTTATGTCGGATTGGATCGCAATGAAATATTTGAAAGTCTTGTTCTCATCGAAGACCGGCGTGGCTTGGATATGTGCCCAGTACGGTCTTTTAGACTTTTTCGTGTAATTTAGAATTTCAACTTCGAAGGGCTCGCGCGCAGTGATTTTATCACGCATATATTGCCTGGTTTCCTCGGAAGAATCCGGCCCTTGCAATAAATCACCTGGCTTGTGGCCAATCAAATCGTCCGGACTGTAGCCGGAGATGCGCTGGGTCGCCTTATTGGCCCAAATCACTGTATTCTCAGGCCCCGTGATCAAGACTCCGTTATCCGTATGGCTGACCGCATCAAACAGCATGACGGCTTGAGCACTGGTTTGTGCCAAGTCCCGGGTGCGCGCTTCAATTGTGAGTTGCTGGCTGGTTACCAGTTCGTCGAGTTCACAAGTCTTTTTATAGAGATCATAACTTTTAACCTCTAGTAAACGCTCCGCTTCGCGACGCGCAGCACGCTCACGTTTGAGCCGACGTTCCCACTTTAGAGTCTCATCCATTAACGCTCAGTATTTGCGTCATAGCAGATCTTGAAGATGACACTGCCATCTGCTTGCGGGTGTCGCGTGATGCTTGCTTGATCTTTAAAATGCTTGAGGCTGCCATGAAGTAAGCCTTCCGCCAAATCCTCTAAGTGACGATCCGATAGATAGGTCATCTCCAAGTCGCCATTCGGTAGTTCAACTGTTTTAAAGCGAGGCAACTCCGCGTCGGGATATAATTTAGCGACTTCTACATGCACCACTCCGTCCAAACGAATCAACAAATCGCGACTACACTGACAGTCGGTTAGCATGACCGGATATCCAGTCGCCAGTTTTTCGAAAAGGTAGCTACCATAGATCACCAAGAGTTCCGATACAGAAACTCCCGTTTCTTTTTCCAAAGAAATCAGTAAGCTCACCATCTCAGTGTGTGGATAAGTGCCGACCGCCGTATACGCTCCTTGTGAGGGGAGGTCCGATGCCTCGATGATCGTGTCCACCATGTCCATACCATAGCGATCCTCGACCATTTCGAGGAAATTTGTAAATACCATACCTTTCATGCGATCACCTTAGGTTCGTTGTTTAATTTCCCAGTATTTCCATTAACCAGTTGTCAAAGAGTTGACGACACAGAGCTTCATCGGTGGTAGCATGATACACGCAGTGTAGTGCTTCATCCATATCTCCCGGTTCAGGACTGCCCATTACATCGGCATAGCTAAAGGCGCCCAAGGGTGCTTTGCGTAAAATGGATTGCCATTCTTCAGGTAGCTCTGCAATGGAGGCCGCTTCGCGCGGCGTGATACCGAAAAGCGAGAGTTTGCCCTTCACGACCAAGCGCAACCAAGGCCCCCGATCTTCAACGGCCCGGCTATAGAGCGTGGGCCATGAATGTCCGTCGATTCCACTAAAATCACCTTTAGCTTGAGGCCGCGCACGCCAACGCCACAGCAGGCGCAGTGCACGTAGTCGATCGCGCAGGGAAGGTGGCTGACTCTGTGGGGATTGACTGCTTTTGGCTTGTAGACTCGAAGCGACAAAGCCTTCCAGGCCACGCACGTAAGCTTCGTGCTTCATGTTCAATAAATTATTTCGGTGAATGATGCTATCCACCAGATCGGTTTCTGGTCCCAGGTAAGTGTGTGCGGCTAAGTGCGCCCGTTCGAGCCGACTATTGCCAGCCACGATACAACCATCTTCGACCACGGCGCCCGGGCCGATGACCGCCCCCGGACCAATGGACACATGATTTCCCAACCAGAAGGGGGCATTCAGTTTTGCGTCGGGCGCAATCTCACAACTGCGCCCAATCGCCGCATAAATGCCATAACTCTTTGTTTCTTCTGTAAAACTAGCCAACCAATCCTGCTCCAAGCGATGCCAATATTTGATCAGCCCCCATCCAGCATCCGGTTCCTGTTGGAGCGCAGGTGTTCGGGGGAGGTGATTGATACAGTCGTGGCAGTCCAGTCCTGCGACACTGGGCACCGTCACAATCTCGATTTCAATCGGCCAGAGAGTTGCTTTTTCCACTGCTTTACGCACATCGCCTGGCCGGTCCGAAATGTAGAGCACTACTTTCTCCGTGCCTTGGTCGACGGCAGCATCCAACCAGTGGAAGAGTAGGGCTTGCTCGCCGACGTGCCACAACGCAAACGGCTGACGACGTTCCCATACAGTATCCAGTCGCCCCCAGTCCGGCAGAGATAAACGCCATTCGGCGGGACCTGTTCGCTCGAGTTCGGGAATTTCACTCATATTAGTACGCTCCTTTCCCGAGCAACACCGCTGGCACCGTCTTTATTAAAATAACCAAGTCCGACCAAAAGCCCTGTGAATGTATATACTGCAAATCTAAACGAACTTGACCTTCGAAATCAATATCCGCCCGTCCGCCAATTTGCCATAGACAAGTGATTCCAGGCTTAGCACGCAGACGACGCAGGTGGCGAGCCCCGTAAAGTGCAACCTCACGTGGCACCGGGGGGCGTGGCCCAACCAATGACATGTTGCCGATCAATACATTGAAAAACTGGGGGAACTCGTCGATCGATAACTTACGAATCCACTTACCTGGCTTGGTGATGCGCGGGTCATCCTTCATCTTAAAGGTCACACCACTATCCCCATGCGCGTTCTGTTCCAAGATCTCATCTTTGATCTGGTCGGCATTTAAAACCATCGAACGAAACTTCCAAATCTCAAACAACTCGCCGCCGGCTCCCACACGAATCTGTTTAAAAAGCACAGGTCCACCATCATCCAACTTGATCGCCAGTGCTGTCAGTATAAAAATCGGAGAGCTAATCACGATCGCCGCCAGTGCACCAACGATGTCAACCAGGCGTTTCAATCCAAGCGTCATGCGGATGATGACCCGCCAGCGTAAACGCTTTAAGGCTGAACGGCGGTGCCATTTTTCGACGTCTCCAGAGAGGATCTCCTTTGCCCAGAAATTTGATTCTTTTTGCATATTTGAGGATTCGAACACCATCAAAATAGTTTCTATCATGGCGACGGTTTACCGCAAATTATAGTGTGCGCATGACCCATGCTGGCAAATAAAAAGAACACTCAGCCTCGCTAATTCGATAGCCTAACAGCAGAGCACTGCTGCGCTTGTAAAAAGCCCGTAAAAGCGGTCGCCGGATCTACGATTATCGCCCGTAGAGTCGAATCAGTTCACGCAAATAATGCGAACTCTCAGCTTGCAGTGCATCTAACTGCTCGGGTTGATAGCGCCACTGCCAATTTCCGATCGGCGCCCCCGGGGTGTTTAGCCGCGCCTCACTGCCCAAGCTCATCAAGTCCTGTAGCGGGAACACGGCTAAGTGTGCACTGGATTTCACAGCCAAACGAATGAAGTCCCACGCGATCTCTTGGCCTGAAACCCCCAGGTAGCGGCGAACATGGTCTTGAGTCGCTGCGTCGAGTGATTGATACCATCCAATCGTAGTGTCGTTATCGTGTGTGCCTGAATAGGCGACACAGTTGCGGTCGTAATTGTGTGGCAAGTAGGCGTTGTCCGCCTCGCCACCAAATGCAAACTGTAAGACAGCCATCCCAGGGAGACCTGTCGCTTCGCGCAGCGCGCGCACATCTTCAGTAATGATGCCCAAGTCCTCTGCGATCAGCTTGGCCTCCGGGCAAGCCGCCCGGATTGCCTCAAATAACTGCATGCCAGGGCAGGGCGTCCAAGTGCCATTGCGTGCTGTCGTTTCCTCCGCCGGCACCGACCAATAAGATTCGAAGCCGCGAAAGTGGTCTAAGCGCACAATATCATAAAACTCCAAATTAGATTGGATGCGTTTGATCCACCAAGCGAAGTCCGTTTTTTCGTGCACTTTCCAGTCATAGAGAGGATTGCCCCAGAGTTGCCCATCCGCAGCGAAATAATCCGGTGGCACGCCGGCGACCGCCCTGGGACGACCGTTCTTCTTTAGCTGAAAGAGCTCTGGATTCGCCCAAACATCCGCACTGTCAAGAGCGACGAAAATCGGGGCATCTCCCATGATTTCGATCCCATGGCTGCCCGCATAGGCGCGCAATTTTGCCAATTGAGCGTAAAAAAGATACTGATAAAAGACATGAGCATCAGCCGCATCCAATACCTGTTCCGAAAGCTCCTGTGTGCGGGCGCTGGCTGCTGTGCGAAAGTCAGCGGGCCAGTCCAACCAACAGCGACCACCAAAATCTTCTTTCAGGGCCAAAAAAAGTGCGAAGTCCTCTAACCAATCCCCCTGCGCCAGACGAAACTTGGCAATCGAACCATAGTCTAGAAATTGCTTTTTCTTGGACGCCTTAAAGCGCTCGTAGGCATTGCGCAGGATCGGCCAAATCGCATGGTACACGGCGCCATAGTCCACATGATCCCGAGGCAGTGCAGAGAGACGTGCATACTCTTCGTCCGTGACCAAGCCTTCCGCCACGAGTGGTTTCAAGTCGATGAAATATGGATTACCCGCAAAGGCTGAGAAGCACTGGTAAGGCGAGTCGCCAAAGCCAGTCGGCCCCAGCGGACAGATCTGCCAAACCGACATGCCCGAGGCGTGCAAGAAATCGATGTAGCGATAGGCACCGTCCCCCAAGTTGCCGATCCCCGTATCCGACGGCAGCGAGCTGACATGTAAGAGTGCACCCGCAGTGCGTTCGTTCAACCAGTTATAGAGAGGTGCTTGGCTCATAAAGAAAATGTAGAGATCAGTAGGTCAGAGGCTGACAATCGAGTGAAATAACTGTGGGCAGTGAGCTCCGAGGATTTCATGCCCTGAAAAACAGTCAGTCTTCTGTGCCTATCCCGACCTGATTGCAATCACTATTCGAAGCGATCCAGATTGTGCCCCGATCGGGAATCCATCAGCGCTTGCTCTGTCTCCTCATTCGGAATTTCCACAGAGAAGGGCAGGCCGTTCCGCCGGGTGCTCTGTGTGTAACTTTGGGTCTGGTGAAAAACGCCAAAAGGACAAGGAGTGGAAGAGCCGTTCCTCCATAAATGATGAAGCGATTCTTCTCCTTTCAACATGTTTTCGGATTTGGCTCAAATGCCGCGTTTGTCCTTCTGTGAGGAAGGCCATCATTTGATTTGCAGCAAGAGCCCGCACTTCATCTTTTATGCTCTGCTCGGCATGTTGATAAACTAATATGGTTAAAGTCCATAGTGAAAGACCTGAATAACAAATCAATCACTAGAGAAGCACAAGTGCGTAATCGCGAGATTCCGTGCGGAAGCAGTGTGGATCAGACCGAGGAGCTGATGCTTACAGTCCCGCCGAAGGGGAGCGAACGAAGTGAGTCGGGGGGGGGCCTTATCTCCCTTGCTGTCGAATCTGGTGTTGGATGCACAGGACAAAGAGTTGGAGAGGCGAGGACATCGCTTCGTTCGCTACGCCGACGACTTGTTCCGGTTCCCTTCGGCCCGGTCTTGTCGCTGCGCTCGGGAGTTGTCTTAGTCAAAGGCGAACGCTCGGCGCATCGCGTATTTGAAGCCTCTGCTGTTTCGAGGCGAAGCCGACAACCTGATCACGACGTGAGTCGGAAAAGCTGGGGGACTTAGTGCTCCTGGCTACTCGATTTCGCTTTGTTGATTTTGAGTGTGGTCAGGACGCCAACATGATCAGAAAGCCTCGTTCCATCTGGCGTGAACCGATGCAACACTTCGATTGCCTCAACTCTAAGTTCGGGAGAAACCGCATAATGGTCGATCAGGCTCTTTCCGTCGGGATCCAAAATTCCTTCTGTAGCGATATCAAACTGACGAGGAATAGCTTCAGTTAGCGCGTTAAAGGCTCGCTGCGGTTGAGTCCCTTTCGGTATTCTCTGATTGTAGTCTCCGAGCACGCAGATCGGAATCCCATCTCGAGAATATCGATCAAGAATCTGCCCGAGTTCGCGACAATACAAAAGGTGATCCTCCCATGCTTCTCTGTCTTTGCGCCCTGTTCTCACGTGCGCGTCTCGCCAGGGAATACAGACACCGACAAAACGAATGGAACCTGTCACCCCTGAAACGAAGCGACCCGAAGGTAACCCTGACGCACCTCCGTCATCGAACTCGGACCACGGTTGCTTGCTCCATAGGATTACTTTTCGCTTCTCGCCTGTGGTTGGGTATCCGTAATCGGATTCAGCTTCAATTGCGAATCCATCTTTTGGAAGGGTGGATCGATTAATCTCGGTGTAGCATACCACGTCCGGATCCGCCTCACCTATTCTGTCGCGGATGATCCGCAACCGCTTGCTGGTTGGGGAAGCCCATTCGAGGTTCCATGTGAGGCATTTCATTTTCTAGCGAATCGTGAAGGACTGGCACCCAGCCCGTGAATTGTGGATTAATGAGGGTTGTCGCAAATTAGACTCGTCAAATGGGTTGTTCAGCTCCGTCTTGATCACACCAGAACTCTTCTTTACGGGGAATGATGTGAACCAACACGATAATTCCGATTACTGTTCCGACTGGAAATGCCAATAGGCTAAAAAGGGAATAAATGGTCATAAACCAGAAAAACCATGGTGCTCTGTATCGATGCGAAAAGAGTGCGACCAGCAGGCAAATTAATCCTAAGAATAATCCAATGAATGCCGCAATAATTCCAATCGCAGTTAAACTCATAGCAATGCTCATATTACTAGCCAACGCATCGGATGACTCTTGTGCATTCTGTCCAAATTCAGTTAACTGACTGAACGAGGCAAAGATACTAATTGCTGGCCCTAATATGGCAACCAGAAGAGCGAATACTGGGGCGATCTGTAAGCATGCGCCCCAGAGTGCTAGTTTTCTTCCATTTTTCATTTTTCTGTGATCAGTTTTATTAGTGTATTTTCGATGCACGTTAGACGGTTTTTAGAAGGGTTCAACCTTATTGATTTTGTTTCACTAATGCATTGAAAATTAGTTAGTTAAATCACTTTGAGCTGAATTGTTCGAAAGCCGAGTATTGTTCGGGTGAGTCATGATGTCTCCGAACACGCGCGCGCGTAAATGACTTCGTCTCACGCGATGCCTCAGTATTTAGCAAACCATGTTTTATGTGTACGTCTTACAGTCTGAACGAGATGCAGGCTTAGCGGTTTGTGTCAGTGCCTAAGCGCTGTAAATACGGGACATGACTGTCCCGTCTCCTGAAATGAGTTGTCAGAAGACCGAGGCCAGATATGAATGTCAATAAGTTTTGGCATTTCCTGTCTCGCCAAAATGGCTCATTTAGTTATTGTTATAACTAAATGATTCGCCGTCAGACTGACCTCTGACCTCTGACCTCTGACCTCTGACCTCTGACCTCTGACCTCTGACCGTGCTAGGAGAAAACTGCCTGAAGCTCTAGGATCTGTTGATTGGTGGAGCTGCGGAAGCTGGGAGTGGGATGCTTGAATCTCGTCACAAGCTGGACTTCGTTCTTTATCGATCTGAGGATCTGGGTAGGCTACTTGTTTTGTCCTCAAGAAATTATTATGAATATCGAGTCTTACATTCGCACGACTCCAGACTTTCCCAAGCCTGGCGTTATCTTTCGTGATTTTACGCCTTTGCTGGCGCATGGCCCGGCTTTTCGGGCTTTGATTGATCAGTTAAAAGGGCGCTATGAGGGGAAGGAGATCGATGTGGTTGTTGGGATTGAGGCGCGTGGTTTTGTTCTCGCTTCTGCTTTGGCCTATGCTTTGGGCGCGGGCACGGTTTTGATTCGTAAGGCTGGTAAGTTGCCACATCAGACACATGCTCAGGAGTATGAACTGGAGTATGGCTCGAGTGTCCTGGAGATTAGCTGCGATGCTTTGCAGGCGGGGCAACGGGTTTTGGTGGTGGATGATGTGCTTGCTACGGGCGGCACTGTGGGGGCGGCGGTTAAGTTGCTAGAGATGCACTTTTCGATTGCGCTTGAAGAGTTGGTTTTTCTGATCGAACTCGATGATTTGAAGGGGCGCGAAACGCTGCCAGATATACCGATTTATTCGGTGTTTCATTATTAATTGAAGAGGCATGGGCTGTGCTTGAACGCGTGTATATGATGAAAATGAAAATTTGGTGTAATTTGACTCTTGGCGAAGCAGAGCAACAGCTGCTGCTGGAAGGGCTTCGGGGGCATGAGTTTATCGAGTCTCCGGTGGCTGCGACATCGGTGCTGGCGGAGGCTGAGCCGGATGAAACTCTCTACGAAGCGGACATTGCGCTGGGGCAACCGACGCCTGAGGATGTTTTAAAAGCTCCGAACTTGAAATTTTTGCAGATCACCAGTGCGGGCTATACTCGCTATGATACGGCTGAATTTCGGGCTGGGGTGCAGGCACGAAATATAGTGGTGGCGAATAGTTCGTCGGTTTACGATTTGCCCTGTGCGGAGCATTTGATGTCTTTTATGTTGGCGCAAAGTCGTAATTTACCGGCGGCTCTTGCGGGGAATACATGTGAAAATGGTGCTCCGGAATGGAACGTGCTGCGTGCGGGCTGCCGACCTTTGGCCGGGCAGTCGGTGTTGATATTGGGCTATGGTGCGATCGGCGAAATGTTTGTACAGTTGCTGGCTCCTTTTAAGATGGATGTGACTGCGGTGCGACGTACGCCGACTGGACGTGAGCGGGTGCGCACGCTTGCTTTGGATGCTTTGCCGGAGGTTCTCGGGCAGGCGGATCATGTGGTTAATATACTACCAGATAGCACAGAGACTTCGAATTTTGTGGATGCGAAATTCCTGAGTTTGATGAAAGCGGGCGCAGCTTTTTATAATATAGGGCGGGGCACGACGGTGAATCAGGCGGACTTGGCGGCTGCGTTAAGCTCGAATCATATACACTCCGCCTGGCTGGATGTGACGGATCCGGAGCCTTTGCCGCAGGCGCATCCCTTGCGGCGCTTAGCGAATTGCCATATAACCCCGCATACTGCGGGGGGGCACCAAGGCGAGTCTCTGAGCGTTATTCGACATTTTTTGGAAAATTTAGCAGCTTTCGAGTCCGGACAGGCGATACGTAACCGAATCATGTAGGTCTACATGCTTTGCTGTGGTTTTTTCGCCGTGAACGTGCGAAACTAGATTAATTGACGCGTTAGTTTTATTCACAAGAGATATGAATTATGCTCATGTTCAATGCGTGTTCTTATTAAATTTTGGCATGATAGCTGGTGCGTATGTGGGGGTGTGATTCCACACATTTCCAAACCAAATAATCCAAAAATGAAATCCGTATATCAAACCACCTCGCTTGCTTTCATGCTGGCTACGAGTGTCACTGGCGTCGTTGCCAATACAGCCGAATCTTTTTTAGATACGACTTTTTACAAACTCGAATCTGCCGTGCCCGGTAAATTTAACCTCGATGCGCGTTTGCGTTATGAATCGTTTGACTTGCAGAATGCTGTGCCTGCAAACGATCGCGACGGTCACTCCTTGCGCCTACGCTATGGCTACACAACGCCGAACTTGAGCGGTTTTACTGCTATGATTGAGGGGGAAACTGTGACACGTGTGGGCGGGCAGGTGAACGATATTCATCCCCTCGACGAAGCGGGGGATGGCACGGATCTTAATCAACTCTGGTTGCAGTATCAAGATGCCGAGTACGGTCACATCAAGTTGGGACGTCAGATCTATGCGCTCGATGACCACCGCTTTATTGGTCATGTCGGCTGGCGCCAGAATATTCAAACATTTGATGCCGTTACAGCGGAGTATTCAGGCATCGAGAAGCTTTCTGTGAAACCATTTTACCTCGCTGAGCAGCACAGTGTGAATGGGCTGCATAATGAGCTTAAGGCATATGGATTGAATGTCGCTTATCGTTTTTCAAAAGCGTTTGTCGCGACTGCGTTTTATTATGATATTGACGGCGATGAAGCAAGCAATGCCGACGCATCCAACGAAACCTTGGGGCTGCGTGTGACTGGCACCGTAATGTTGGATGAGTTGCCCATTACCTATGCCGCGAGCCTTGCCGAGCAGACGGATGCCGGAGCCTCTAGCAAGGATTATGATGCTGCCTATTATGCGGCCGATGTGTCGACTCAGATCGAGGCTGTCACACTGGGTGGGGGCTTTGAAATTATGCAGGCTGAGTTTCGCACGCCTCTTGCCACCGTGCACAAGTTTAATGGTTTCGCAGACGCGCTGTTGCCGACGGGAGGCTTTGCTAATGGGCTAGAGGATCTTTACCTCTATGCAGGCTATACGCTGCCGATCGGGAATGGCATTCCAGTTAAGGTCATCTATCACTGGTTCGACTCTGAGTCGTCGGGCGCGGCTGGACAGGATGGCGGTAAGGAGATTGACTTGGTCGCTTCGTATCGGATCAATCAATACGTCTCTCTGCTTGCCAAGTATGGTGATTACGAGAGTGACGGTGGTGTGGGCAATGCTGGTGCGGTGGACAAAGAAATGTTCACTTTTGAACTGAACTTTAAATACTAAGGGGGCGATCAAAGTTGAAAACTAGTGCCATCCTCGCAGCTTTACTGCTCCTCGTGTGCGGCTACTTCTATTTGCAGGTGGATTGGGAGGCGCGTGCAATTCGTCAGCAGTTGAAGCAAGTCGTGGATCTGGTCGAAAAGGATGGCGCGGTTTCTACTTTGGAGGCGATGGGGCGAAGTCGCCAGTTGACGGCTGTCTTGACCTCGGATGCCAAGATCGAATACCTCACGGGGCGCTCTTTTCCTAAAGGAGCGGATGCCTTGGGACGCGCTTTTTTAGCTGCTTGGAGTCAGGTGAATACGGCGAATGTTTCTATTTTGAAGCACGAGGTCGATATCAGTGAAAATTATCCCGAGGCCAAGTCGCGCGTGACTGCGAACTGTCGTGTGTTGCTAGATGGGCAGGAGGTGCTGCGTGACACGGTTCGATATCAAATCTACTGGAAAAAGCAGGAGGGGGATTGGCTGATACGCGAGGTGGTGGCTCTGGGAGGTCTTTAGTGTTCGTCGGTTGACAGGCCCATGGCTTGGGCGCGTTTTTGCCAACGTTTGCGGGCCAAGGCACGCATGTCGACGACATCATCTGTTTCATCGATGATCTCAATGCCGATTAGAGTTTCGACGAGATCTTCGAGTGTGACTAAGCCCTTGCTACCTCCGTATTCGTCGAGCACCATCGCGATGTGGGCGCGCGCTTGTAGAAATAGGTCGAAGAGCTCGCTTAGTGATACAGAGTCTTGCACTTTCAATATGTCGCGACGGATTTGGTCGAGTGTGCCGGAATCTTGGCCACGTGCATTGGCCATGAGGACGTCGTCTCGAAGTACGAAGCCGCTGATATGATCTTTATCCTCTTTGTAGATGGGGATACGTGAGAAGGGTTGCTCTGTGACTGTTCCAAGGGCTTGCGCGAGTCTATCGCTTTCCGGCATGGCGGCAATGACCGTGCGAGGTGTCATAATGTCTTGTGCGGTAAGCGTCTCCAGGCGGAATAGGTTTTTTAGAATGCGGGATTCACTTTTGGGCATGTTGCCTGACGCCTCGCCGATACGTGTCATGGAGATGAGTTCGTCGCGACTGAAGGCATGCCCCTTTTTGCCGCCGGATATGAACTGAGTCAGATGCTCGGAGAGCCATACGACGGGGTAGAGTAGCCAGATGAGGCTTTCGACAAAAAGAGCCGTGGGCTTGACTAGTTGCTTCCAATACAGCGCGCCCAGCGTTTTGGGCACGATCTCGGATAAGAAGAGGATCATCAAGGTCATGATCGCTGAAAATAAGCCGAACCAGGCGCTGCCGAACACCACTGTCGCTTTGGCTCCAGAGAGGATGGCTCCGACGGTGTGGGCAATGGTGTTGAGTGTGAGAATGGCCGCTAAGGAGCGGTCCACGTTTTCAAGTTTGAGTTTTCGCAGGCGTTGTGCGCGGCGTGGTTGCTTGGAGCGCAGGCTTTCGATGTAGGAGGGCGTGACGCTGAGTAAGACGGCTTCGGCGATGGAACACAGAAAAGAAAACCCTAAAGCCAAGAGAATTGATCCAATGAGCACGATCACATCCCACTGTGTCGCCGTGGCCGTGGCTTGAACTGGAGCGGCGGCGATGCCGAAATTGATGAATTCTGTGTATGGCATAATTGGGTACGTTTGATTAGGTCGGTTCGACCCACTTGCCGTGCTCTTTGATCAGGTCGATGAGCCGGTCGAGTGCTTCGCTTGCGGGCACGTTATATTTAACGCACTCTTTACCTACGTAGAGGTTGATCTTGGAGGGAGCGCCGCCGACATAGCCAAAGTCTGCATCGGCCATTTCGCCAGGGCCATTGACGATGCAGCCCATGATTGCGATGGTTACGCCTTTTAAGTGATCGGTGCGGGCGCGGATTTTTTGAGTGACACTTTGTAGATCGAATAATGTGCGGCCGCAACTGGGGCAGGCGACGAATTCTGTCTTACTGATGCGTGCGCGAGCCCCTTGTAAAATGTTATAGGCGAGGGTGGTGCCTTTTTCTAGTAGTGGCTCTGTTTCGATGCTGACCATGTCGCCGATACCGTCGCAAAGTAGGGCGCCGGTAAATAGGCTACTCTCCAGCAGGCGATCTGAATAGTAGTCTTTGGGGGCGAGAGTATTATAGAGCGTATTGCGTAGCCAGATCGGAGCGTCGGGCACGCAGCCTTCGGCCGCTTCAACCAGGGCGCGATAGCTACCGACGGGGTGTATGTCCTCCGCGGGCAAACTGCTGGTGAGGATGAGGGCTTCGCTGCCCATGGGCTTCAGTTGTGCCGCAATTTCTTCGCGTAAGGCTTCGGCGCTGGTATCGAGGGCGAAGATAAAACTCTGATCACGGCAAAATTGTAAGAGATTGGCGGCGTAAAAGGCATCTTCACGAGCGATCTTTTGTAGTAAGATGGTGCCTGATAGGCCGTGCGGCCATTTGAATTCTTGCAGGTGTTCAATGTCGATGGCGTCTGAGAGCTCCAGCACGAAAGCTTGTACGACGCTGTGGAGGGCTTCGTGGATGGCGCTGAAATGCTGAAAATCCTCAGGTGTTTGAATACTGAGCTGTAGACATTCGAGTTTGCTATCTTTGAGCTTTGTCTGGGTGCGACAGACATCTTGCACGATGTCTGTGATTTCGCTGATGCGGTGTTGTGTTTTAACGACAACTGCGGGCACGGACTCTCCGCCGAGTGTGCATTGTTCGCTGAGTGTAATCGGACGCGTGGCGCGCTTGCGAAAGTCGAAGGGGTCGATGCGATCTTTGGTTAATTCAGGGAGCGGACGGTCGGCCTGTTCTTGCCAGAGTGACATCGCTTTTTCGGCTAGGTCGCGGGCCACAGGCACTTCGTAGATCGGGTCTTCGGTTAACGAGACGCGAATCGTATCGCCCAGGCCGTCGTTGAGCAGTGTGCCAATTCCGATGGCGCTTTTGACCCGGGCGTCTTCGCCGTCACCCGCTTCGGTGACGCCTAGGTGGAGTGGGTAGTTCATGCCTTCTTGGTTCATGCGGGCGACCGCCAGGCGGTATGCTTCGATCATGACCTTCGGGTTGCTGGACTTCATGGAGAGGCAGATGTCGTAGTAATTGTGGCTTTCCGCGATACGAATAAATTCCAGCGCACTCTCGACCATGCCTAGCGGCGAGTCGCCGTAGCGATTCATCAGTCGGTCGGAGAGGGAGCCATGATTGGTGCCGATACGCATGGCGCGGCCGAGTTCCTTGCAGCGCAACACGATGGGGCTAAAAGACTCGTATAGGCGCTCCAATTCTTCCTGATAGGCGGCGTCGGTGTATTCGAGCACCGCAAATTTCTTTTTGTCGGCATAGTTGCCAGGATTGATACGCACCTTTTCGACGTGCTTGGCAGCTTCCATCGCGGCGGCTGGCAGGAAGTGGATGTCGGCGACTAGGGGGACGTCGCATTTGGCGGCCCGTAATTTTTTGGAAATTTCGCCGAGAGCGGCGGCCGCTTGTTTATTGGGGGCTGTAATGCGTACAATTTCGCAGCCAGCTTCCGCCAATGCGAGTGTTTGGGCGACCGTGGCATCCACGTCCTGGGTGTTGGTGGTGGTCATCGATTGCACTCGGATTGGCTGGTCGCCGCCAATTTGTATGCCACCGACGTTCATTACGCGTGAATGACGGCGCTTGGCTTGATAGCGAGAGTCGCAATAAAGAAGTTTAGAGGTGTCGATCATGGTCATGATTGAATAGTTTCCTAGTGGATGCGTGTGGCCGCGATCACATAGAAGAAATAGGTGGTTCTAGAACTGGACTGCTCCCGTCGCCCAATAGAGTAGGACTTGAATACAGCCGATGAAAAAGCCTAGCACCGCACCGAGACGTTCGATGGTTTTGAACTCGCGTTTGGCAACTTGATTGACGATGCTTTCCAGTCGGTCGAGATCGAAGGCCGCGATATTATCTTCGATCATTTGTTTTAGATTGACCGAGGATTCGAACTGGGTGGCCACTTTTTCAATCAGAGGGCCGGCTTCTTCCTTCATGGAGGCTGCGGCGATGACTTCGAATTTGGCGAGTGTGCCGTCATTTATAAAGCTGCCTAGTAGAGGAATGGCTTTGAGTTGCGGTCCGATGCGATGCCAGACCACTTTATGGGCTGCCTCTTCTAAGTAGGGCCCGAGTTCGATTTTTCGAATTTCGTTTAGAATCATGTGTTGCTGCAGAATCTCGCGTTCAATGATTTCGGCCGATTCTTCAGCGAGTTGTTGCTGACGGCGTGGAATGAGGCCCTGCCATTTCCAGAAAAAGATGCGCATGGGCACCCGCGGGTGGAAGAGCATCTGGATGGCTACCCAATTGGTCAGCCAGCCGATACCGGCCGTAATAAATGGTGTGAGAATGAGTAAAATCGTCGTATTCATGATAAATTAGGCACTTGCCGCCTAGTTTTGAAGTTTTGTGTAGATTCTGGCCTTGTCATTCATAGGTCAACATCAAGTCCATTTTATGGCTTCAGAAACTGTCTTAAAAAAAATGAACAGAGTGCTTGACGAGGGCAGGATGATTTCTACTCTCCCGATCTTCATTAGGCTCATGGTGTAATGGTAGCACAACGGTTTTTGGTACCGTTTGTCGGGGTTCAAATCCCTGTGAGCCTGCCACTCTTTTAACGCTTCGTTTCGGCGGAGCGCTTTTTTTTGATTTGCGAAGCCATTGCTTACGCATTGTTCTTATATTAGTTTATTTTTCATTAGGCTCATGGTGTAATGGTAGCACAACGGTTTTTGGTACCGTTTGTCGGGGTTCAAATCCCTGTGAGCCTGCCACTTTAAATTAGTTAGTTCTGGAAATTGTGGCATGCGCCATTGGGGCGATGCAGAAAGTGCTATAACTAATTGATATTCAGAGCTGATCTATGGCATCTGTTTTCTGACTACGCTTCTCGGGGGATGTGAATGGCCGCGGGGCTGAGCTGCTTGAGCGGCGGGATATACGATGCAGTCGCACCCTAGGTGGTGAAGCATTCAATTTTTTGGTTTGCGCCGCTTGCCTGGAGTCATTGTTTTTCTCCGCTTTCCAATTCTGCTAGCATTATGACACAAGCGATTAAAATATACGATACCACACTCCGCGACGGCACACAGGGCGAGGGTGTTTCTTTTACTGTGGCTGGAAAGATCCGAGTCGCTGAGAAGCTGGATCAGTTTGGTATTGATTATATTGAGGGCGGATGGCCGGGCTCGAATCCGCGCGATATGGCTTTCTTTGAGGAAGCTCAGAAGCTTACGCTCAAACATGCTAAAATTGCTGCCTTCGGCTCCACACGGCGGGCGAGCCTGCGGGCGGAGGAAGATCCACAGTTGCAACTGCTTTTGGATGCGAAGACGCCGGTTGTCACGATTTTTGGTAAGACTTGGCTGCTGCATGTTGTTGAGATTCTGCGCACCACTGCGGAGGAGAACCTCAAGATGATTGAAGACTCGGTTCGCTTCCTGACGGAGAGTGGTCGTGAAGTGATTTATGATGCGGAACACTTTTTTGACGGTTTTTGTGATAACCCCGAATATGCATTGAAAACTCTGGAGGCCGCTAAGCGGGGCGGGGCGATCAATCTCACGCTCTGTGATACTAATGGCGGCAAACTTGTTTCGGAAGTGCAGGATATTGTCAGCCAGGTTGTTGCGCACTTCCCGGGGACGGCTGTCGGTGTGCACTGTCATAATGATTCTGGTCTGGGAGTGGCGGTGTCACTCGCGGGTGTCGAAGCGGGCGCAGTGCTGGTTCAAGGCACGATCAACGGTGTCGGCGAGCGCAATGGTAATGGCAATCTGACGACGATTATGCCGAATCTGATCCTAAAGATGGGGCAAGAACTCAATTGCGCCCCGAACCTCAGTAAGTTGCGGGATCTATCGCTTTTTGTGGATGAGATGGCCAATCGTGCATCAGATAATTCGGCGCCCTTTGTTGGGCCGGCTGCGTTTGCTCACAAGGGCGGAGTGCATGCGGATGCCGCAGCTAAGGTGAAACACAGCTACGAACACATCGAGCCTGAGTTGGTGGGGAATCGCACGCGAGTCTTAGTCTCTGATATGTCAGGGCGTAGCAGTGTGATGATGAAGGCCAAGGAGATTGGTGTGGATCTGGACGCGCGTTCTCCAGAGTTGAAGGACTTTCTAGCTGAGCTCAAAGAGCTTGAGTTTCGTGGTTACGGTTATGAGGCGGCGGATGCTTCTTTTAAATTGCTGCTAAATCGTTTTCTGAAGGGGAAAAAGGATGAATTTGAACTGATCGGCTATCGCGTGATGGTGGGGCATCAGACTTCTTTGAAGCGGACGGTATCTGAGGCGACCGTGAAGGTGAAAATTGGCGATGAAGTGCATCATACCGTAGCCGAGGCGAGTGGGCCTGTTGGCGCGTTGGATGATGCGCTGCGTAAAGCGATCGCACCTGCATTTCCAGAGATTATGGAAGTCGAATTGATCGATTTTAAGGTGCGCATTCTTGATAGTCAGCATGGCGCAGATGCAATCATACGGGTGCAAATTGAGTCGACAGATGGTAAAGAAATCTGGGGCACGGTCGGTGCCAGTGATAATATCATCGAAGCGACTTGGGAGGCATTGGTCGACTCCGTCGAATATAAGATACTGCTTGAATCAGAAAAGCAGGCTTAAGCTTTAGTGGCTGGCGAATGCTTCCTTGAGTGGTAGCAGTCTTTGTTGCTCTACGTCCCAAACCTTGAGGCTTAGGCAGCGAAGGACCTCCTTGGGGTGTAAGCTGGTGACGCGAGGCGTTTGTAGTTCGGGGAGTTTCGCGTAGACTTCCGGCAGGCGATAAAAGGGGATCTTTGCATTCAAGTGGTGAATGTGGTGATAGCCGATATTGCCTGTCATGTAATTCATGAAGGGGCCCATCTTGCAGTAGCTGGAGGAGTCGAGCGCGGCGCCTTCGTAGGACCAGCCTTCTTTTTCCCGGAAGATGACCATTGGGAAGTTGTGCTGTGCGTAGAACAGGTAGGAGCCTAGTGCGCTGGCGATAAAGAAGGGGATGAATAGTGTCAACAGAGTCACTTGCCAGCCTAGAGCGACTGTGACTACTGTGTAGAGTAGAGCGTGAATGATCAGTGCAAATAGAGAATCTTTATTGGATTTAATGTTCTCCAGCATGGGGACGATGCACATGCCCAGGATGAACACTGTAAAGTATCCAAACAGGATTGTGATGGGATGGCGCATCATTAGGTACTTCCTGCGCTCCTGTTTGGAGGAGTTTTTATAGCGCGCCGTAGTCATCACCGGATAGGAGCCGATGTGTGTGCTGCGAAGTTTGGAATTATGGTTGTGGTGATGGTTGTGAGAGTGCTGCCAGATGCAGCTGGGGGTCATTGCAAAAATGCCCCAGTAGCGCATCAAAACCTTGGCCAGCTTGGAGCGTGGTAAGATTGCATGATGCTGGTGGTCGTGATAGATCACGAACATGCGCACCATGAGCAGCCCGAGTAGGATGGAGGCCGGCAGCTGCAGTAAAACGCTCGGAAGTAAGACCGTGGCGAGCATGGCCAGCAGCATGAGTGCGGCGGTTGAAAAGATGGCCGACCAGCTTTGGGCAGAGTTGTCTTGGGCGAATTCCCGAGTTGCTAATATTAAATCTTTTCCTGTTCTCATGATGACCTTGATACTGGATCCATCATCAAACAAGGTGTGATTACCTACTGCGTATTGCGGCGATTCGCTAAATGTGGAAACCTGAGTGGCTTGCTTTTGCGTCCTTTACCGAGTTCTGGCGAGAATTAATGTTCCAAAATCTCAACCTCGTAGCCATCAGGGTCGGTGATGAAGGCCATTTTTTTGCCATCTTTGAATTTTTCGCGCCAGTCCGAGGGCCAGAGGTCGAGGGTGAGGTCCAAGCCTTCGAGCATGTTGCAGTATTCGATGATATCATCGACTCGGATGCAGGTGTGGACCAAGTCTTCGGGGACCTTGACCTCGTAGTCAGGTGAGTGCGTCAGTTCCAAATTGTGAGCACTGCCTGGGATTTGTAGATGCGCCAGCTGATTGCCGCTGGGGGATTTGTCCGTGCGCTTGAGGACTTTGAAGCCGCAAGTCTGGCAGTACCAGTCAATGGACTTTTCAAGGTTGGATACGCGAATGCGAGTGTGATCGAATGTGACGGGCATGTTATGAATTTGGCTGGTGTTGAGTGTCGTTGAACGTGAAGAGAAAGAAGTCACAGCGAGTGGCATCTCTGTATTTTTTCAACTCAAATTAATAAGTAAATGGCGGTACCAAGCCTATGATTATTATAAACTGCGTACGACTGCCTTTGCCACGCCTTGAACAGTCAGCTCAGTGACGGGGTAGAGTTCGGGGTAGAATTTATTTTCTGCTTTGAGGTAGGGAGGTTCGCCGCCTTTTTTCATATAGCGCTTGAGGGTGGTTTCGCCATCGATTAGAGCCGCGACGATATCTCCATCGCGTGGCTCGCGTGGCTCAATCACGACCATGTCGCCCTCATAGATCTCTGCGTCGACCATACTGTCGCCGCGGACTTGTAGCGCGAAACTGCGGCGGCGACTGGAGTAACCTGCGCTGGCGATATCGACTTGCAGACGACCAATTTCGCCTGCGGGTTCGACGCGATCCGGGTAGCCGGCTGCAATGTCGCCCATGACCGGAATATCAACGACTTCGGTCGCATCATCCGGTATCTCGTTCATGTCGGGGGCATCGGGACGGTTGATGCGAAAGGTGCGAGCTTGACCGGGGATACGCTCGATGCACTCCTTCTTTTCCAGTGCCCGCAGGTGCCCCATGACCGCGTTGGTGCTTTTGAAATTAAACTTTTCCTGGATCTCACGTATGCTCGGCCAGTAGCCATTTCTCCATTCATAGTGCTCGATAAAGGTGAGAATTTCCTGTTGGCGCGTGGTTAGGTCTTTCATGGTGAGCACTTGTTTAGGTGAACAAGTGTCCATTGTCAAGTTTGCGCTCGTGTATCGCCTCTAGTTTTGGTGGTGCGTTACCTGGCGCGGGTTGTGGTGCTACGGTTCAATCAACTTGTTCGCGAGTGCGCGTTCCAGTTCGCTGACTTCGTCGATGTCATAGAGCGTCTCTAGTAGTCCTACCTTGAGCTTTAAGTTGTCAGCTCGAACCAGTGAGGCTTTGAGGGTATTGCGGGTGCTCCATGGGATGTCTTTAAATAATTGCGGCAGGGGTGTTTTGACTGCGATTAAGTAATAGCCACCATCTTCGCTGGGGCCGAAGACCACGTCGTGCCCCGCGTCGAGCAGGCGGTGTGCTTGCTCAAAGTGTGTCGCCGTGAGTAGCGGGCAGTCGCCGCCGATGCAGGTGACGGTTTGGGCGCCGCGTTTGAATGCTTGTTCGATGGAATGTTCCAGTCGTGCACCTAATTCGCCGTCGGACTGGGGGTAATAAGCGTGGGCGTCGCCTAGCCATTTCTGCATTTCGAAGCTAGCGTCGTGCGGGGTGTAGTGAATTTCGACCTTCGCATTTGGGGGCAGGGCCGACCACTGACGCGCAACCAGCGAGCGATAGACTTTTAAGGCACGCTCTGAGCCGACATGATGTGCGAGTCGTGTTTTGACGTAGCCTCTACGCGGTGCTTTGAGGAAGATCAGTATCGCGGACATGCTGTGGATTTTTGATAGATTATATTTAGGTGCATCACGACAATCCATGAAGAGTGCTTAGTTATTATAAAATTCCCTTGTCAGGGTAATAAGATGCTATACGTAAATCGATCATGAAAATTTGTTGCATCGGAGCAGGATACGTTGGCGGGCCTACCATGGCCATGATCGCACATAAGTGCAGTGGGCACACTGTCACGGTTGTGGATATTAACCAAGCTCGAATTGACGCTTGGAATTCGGATAAATTGCCGGTGTTTGAGCCAGGCTTGGACGAGATCGTCGCGGGGGCACGTGGTAAAAACCTCTTTTTCTCGACCGATGTCGATACTGCGATTCGTGAGGCAGACATGATCTTCCTGAGTGTGAACACGCCAACCAAGACCTATGGTGTGGGTGCTGGGCGTGCGGCGGATCTTCGCTATATTGAGAAGTGTGCCCGTAAAATTGCTGAAGTGGCGGAAAACGATAAAATTGTGGTCGAAAAGTCCACATTGCCGGTGCGCACTGCGGAGTCGGTCAAGCGTATCTTGGAATCGAATTCCAATGGCCGTAAATTTCAAATCCTGTCCAACCCAGAGTTTTTGGCTGAAGGCACCGCGATGGCGGACCTCGAAGCACCTGATCGTGTCTTGATTGGCGGCGATCAAACGCCTGAGGGAAAGGCCGCGATCCAAGCATTGGTCGATGTCTACGCGACTTGGGTGCCACGTGAGCGCGTGCTCACGACAAATCTCTGGTCCTCTGAGTTGTCTAAGCTGACCGCGAACGCTTTCCTTGCGCAGCGTATTTCCTCGATCAATGCCATTTCTGCTCTCTGTGAGGCGACAGAAGCCAATGTGGACGAGGTCGCGCATGCGATTGGCACAGATAGCCGCATCGGCCCGAAGTTTCTCAAGTCATCGGTTGGATTTGGTGGCTCTTGCTTCCAAAAGGATATTCTCAACTTGGTTTACCTGTGTGAGCACTTTGGTCTGCCCGAAGTGGCCGCTTACTGGAATAGCGTGATTGAGATGAATGACTATCAGAAGCATCGCTTCAGCCGTCGCGTGATTTCGACGATGTTCAACACGGTGTCGGATAAGAAAATCGCTGTTCTAGGCTTCGCATTTAAGAAGGATACCAACGACACACGTGAGTCGGCTGCCATCTATATTTGTAAAGATCTACTCGAAGAGCAGGCTAATATCGCGATTTATGATCCTAAAGTCGAAGTCGCTCAGATCCAGCGTGATCTAGGAATCGATGCGGACAACAAATACGTCAGCTATTGTGACGATGCTTATGAAGCAACCAAAGACGCGCACGCGATTCTGGTGCTGACTGAGTGGGATGAATTCAAGGCACTTGATTTCAAGAAGATCTACGATCAGATGCAGTTACCAGCCTTCCTGTTTGACGGACGCAACTTGTTAGATCTCGAAGCCCTGCGTGAAATCGGCTTTGAAGCCAGTGGTATTGGCAAAGGTTAATGCGTGAATTACCGGTTGCCACTTTGGCGATCCCTGTTTTGATAGGGCCTTTTATCGCCTAAACCACTCACTGATAGACTTATGATAGTTAAGCCACGTATTCGAGGATTTGTTTGTATTACTGCGCACCCAAAGGGCTGCGAAGCTAAAGTTCGCCAAGAGGTAGAAATTGCCAAGGCGGCGAAGAAGTCTGGTGGTCCGAAAAAAGTCCTCGTGATCGGTAGCTCCACGGGCTATGGTCTTTCGACGCGTATCGCAGCTGCATTCGGTCACGATGCGGCTACGCTGGGGGTGTTCTTTGAGCGTCCATCGATTAAGGGCAAGCCCGCGAGTGCGGGTTGGTACAACTCTGTTGCTTTTGAAAAGGCGGCTCATGAGGCTGGGCTCTATGCCAAGAGTATCAATGGCGATGCCTTTTCTGATGAGATTAAGGCGCAGACTATCGAGACGATTAAGGCGGATCTTGGCCAGGTTGATCTGGTGGTTTATAGTCTCGCTTCTCCGCGTCGTACCGATCCCAAGACGGGCGAGACTTATAAGTCAGTCTTGAAGCCGATTGGCGAATCTTTCACGAATCGTAGTCTCGATACCGATAAAAATGAAGTCTGCGAGGTGACCATCGCGCCAGCTGAGGGGGACGATGTCGAGCATACCATCAAAGTGATGGGGGGCGAAGACTGGGAGCTCTGGATGGACGCGCTGGATCAAGCTGGCGTGCTCGCACCTGGGGCTAAGAGTGTGGCTTATTCCTACATTGGGCCAGAGCTGACTTGGCCCGTTTATACTAACGGCACCATTGGCCAGGCTAAGAAAGATGTTGAACGCGCCGCCGCTGCGATCACTGCAAAGCATGATTGCGCTGCTTATGTTGCCGTCAATAAGGCTGTCGTGACGCAAGCGAGTTCCGCGATTCCTGTGGTGCCACTTTATATTTCGATCCTGTTTAAGATCATGAAGGCCAAGGGCACACATGAGGATTGCATCGAGCAAATGGTGCGTTTGCTCAATGATCGCCTTTATGGTGATGACCTTGAACTCGATGATGTGGGCCGCATTCGAGTCGACGATTGGGAGATGGAAGCCGATGTGCAGCAAGCAGTCGCCGACATTTGGCCAAGTATCACCAGCGAGACACTCTTCTCGGAGTCCGACTATGCTGGCTATCAAGAGAACTTTTTAAACCTCTTTGGTTTTAGTCTGCCTGGCGTTGATTACGATGAAGACGTCGAGGTCGACCTAGAGCTCCCCAGCGCCCAATAGTTGCCTAGTTGCTGGGGCGGCTTCGCGCTGTCCATTCGGCGAGTGAGCATTATGCCAAGCATACGCATTTCTGACGCCGCATAGATTAGTTTGTCTGAGCTGACTCCGTCGGTGCTTTGGCGCGTATACCAAAGGTTTTTTCGAATTTGATTTCAGCTGCAGTCGCGGGATCCTCCGCTCGCATATGGACACGAAGGTAGAAATTTACTTGGTCGCGAGGGTAGCCCTCTGTGGCTGTCGTTGTTAATTCGAGTGGAAGTTCAATTTGCTCACCCGCTTGCAGAGATAGATCTCTATAATTCTCAATATTTTTCAGGTTCACATCATGTGGGAAGAAGGTTTGAAGGTCGGCCACGATGGGAAAGTCCAACACGTTTTTAAGCGTAATTTGTGCCTGCCCAGAGAACCAAGTGGTCGCGCCGCATTTCATTGAGCTCAACTTCACCGCTTCTGATGGGAGATCATAATGAGGCTTTTTGTTGGCAAATACAGCCTCTGCAGCCGCGAGGTAGGAGACATCCGTGGCCGAGCTGGGGTAGATGTCAAAGACCTCGTTGTCGATGTCGATTGCCTGATATTTCATTGCCTCGGGGGCGGCGTCGACTAGCCAAAAGTGCTGAATGCTGCCGCTTTTTTTGAGGTAGGTGCGTTGTCTATAATCGATTCCGCGTGGTTCCCGGCCCCAGCAACCATCCCCCAGATAAAGGGTGCCCGTGCCATCTGTTGTAGGTGCTTCGTTTTTTATCAAGTGACTACGTTTGAACGTGTGATCGTGATTTTCGAAGGCGACAGTTAGTCCGAATTCATCAAACAATGGTGCCCAGTGTGTGCGGCCTTCCCGCGAATACCAGTCCATGAAGCCGCGATGACTCGGATAGAGGGGGACATGATAGACTGCGGCAACGTGCTCAATATTCTGATAGCTTTCGAGGGTGCTGGCCAGCCAATCGCTTTGGCTGGCATGACTGGCGATATGTCCACTATCCATGACGAGTAGTGCAAAGTGTGGACTAAACTTGATCGAAAAATATGAGCGCTCGATGTCTTGCGCAAAAAAGCCAAAGTAAAAAGGTGCGTGTGATTTCGGTTTATTATAGCTGCCTTTTACTTCATGATTCCCAATTGCGAGCACTAGTGGAATCTGTAGCCCATCTGGAGTTCGCATCTCTTCTGTGTAGTATTGCAACCATTGATCCCAAGATCCTACGCTTTTAAGATTGCCGTTGGCATAGGCGATGTCGCCCCCGATCACAGCAAATTGTGGGGCGTGTGAAGCGGCCTGACGCAGAAATATGCGGGTTGCTTCGCTGGTTCCCATGTCTCCACCGGTGACGAAACGAAGTGGACTGTCGTCGCCTGGTAGTGTACGGATTTTGACTTCCTCGGAGTAACCTTGCGCCGCATTGCCCACAATCAAGTAGTAAGTCGTCGCTGCTTCAAGCGCATCCAGGCGCACGTGGTAGAGCTCGCGATCTTCCAGACCGGGGATTCTTGATGACATGACTGTGCGAGAGTATGCATACGCTTCAACATCACCTGCTCGAGAGATTGTATCGTAGTAGATTTTTGCCTCGTTAACTCCCGCGATGTCGGCGTTGATGTATTGCCAGTTCGCAGTCAAGCTCGTCGCTGGGTCACCTTGATACGTGAACACCAAGTGCTGGGGGCTGGCATGCAGTGCCAGGGCGCATGCTAAGGGCGCAAATACTTGGAGCAGACGGGATCGCAAAAATTTAAATGGGCGCGGGCAGTTCGACATAATAGCTGAATGTCATGCCAATATTAGCTCTGCCTGTAAATCAGAGAACCGCTACGCGGATGCTGCGAATAGATTATATCTGTATCGAATCAAAACTGCATACGCCTGGAAGGATATCCCCTCAACAAGTATTTATCCTATTATTTGAGGGTTCAATCCTGTTGGAGCTACCATTCGCTAGAGTTATGGTCCTTCCCATTTATCATAATTTCGCTAATCAGGACGCGTGCTGAGCTTTCTGCTCGTTTACAGTGAATTTTGAAATAGCGGAGCTCTTTATTCAACTGAAAGGTCGCTGTTCGGGCTTTTCTCTCTTCTTTCTGCGGGACGACGGGGAAGGACTCTATGAGTGTCATTTTATTTTCCTGAAGCCCCGCATACAGGTTGATTTCTGAAAGGGTGTAATTTTTCGCACTGAAGTAAACCACTTCGATTTGATGAATCATGGAAGTCTTGTCTAAGTCTACCAACACGTCGACGTCACCACGGTATTCGATACTGTCCAGGCTGATGTTTTCGTATTTGCCATCAAAGAGTTTAGTCGGGGGCTCTAGGTCCGGATGTGCTTTGGCCGATGGGATTGAGGTTGTATATGCTTGGAAGCGGTCCGGGTCTAATGCCAGGTAGAGCTCTGTGTCATATCCCAGGCGTGTGATGCTGTCTCCAAAACAGACTACTTTTTTAGGTTGGGGGGTATAGCTGGCCAGGGCAGATGCGATGGTGTCGCCCAATAGTTTTTTGCCGGCAGGAGCCAAGTGGACGCCGTCCGGGACCACGATCGGCGCAGCCTGTGGGTCTTTCAAGTGTTCAGCTGCGGCCACTGCAAAATCGATGAGCGGCGTGTTGGTTTCTTGGGCGACCTCTCGGATAACGGGGTTATAGCGATCGATGATTGCATTGGCGCCGCCGCGATCGAGGTAGAAGCTTTGGAGCTTGTCTGGGTGGCGCTCATAAAGAGGCTCGGCGATGATCGGGTGGACGGTGACGAGAAAAGGAGCGATGTCATTTGCCTTGGAGCGTCTCACCATTTCTGTGAGATTTGCCCGGAATTTATCCAATGGCACGGAAGCTTTGTCATTAATGGAGTCATTCATGCCAAAGAAAATGATGACGGTATCCGGAGCGTGTGCCAGCACTTCGCTATCGAAGCGTGCGAGCCCGTGTGGGGTGTTGCTTCCGCCACGCCCCGAGTTGTGCAACTGCAATTGGCTGAAGTCGGCTGCGCACAAGAATTGTGTACAGAGAAGAAGTGCTAAACTGAGTGTCTTTTTAGGTTGAATCATGTTCTTAGTGGGGGATGTGGATTCTGCCGTTTTCCTATTTTAGTCGTTCCGCTTCATCCGGGGTGAGTTGAATATATTCGCCTGAGGGGATATGAGTTTCGGTGATTTGGATTGTATCCGATGAGTGATTGAACAACCACACGCAGTCACCTTGTGGATCCGGGTAAATGGCTGCTCGCTTGTGCGGGGATTCGTAGGTGTCAATTTGCGCGTTTCGTGCAGCCTTTTGGGCGAGGTCAGTGATTAGAGCCTCCGAATTGGCGGCTGCGTAGTACACCGTTCCTTTTTCATAGCGATGAATCAAGCTGGCAGGCTGCCCTTGGGCGGGGCCGTTCACAAAGCTGGCTTCGACTTGAGCCGTCGTGGCGGTGACCATTTCCACAAAAGGATCGCAGTCGATAATGACTTCGCCCAGCTGCGCTTGAATGCGTTCGCTTTCACTGGGTAAAGTCCGGTTGCGCGCCATGGTAAAGCCAAGCACATCAGTCAGCGGTTCGCCGGGCGTATTGTAATTATGTCCCCACTGATCTTTATGCATTGTTTTGGCGACACCCAGTAGGGTTCCGCCTTGGCTCACAAAGTCGCGAATGGCCTCTGCCATCTCGAGTGAAAGGAGCTGCGCGGAGGGCATGACGAGGAGATCATAAGCTTCGAGGGAGGTGCCCGGTTGAATGACGTCGACCGCGATGCCGAGACGGGAGAGGACTTGGTAGGGCGTCAATAGGCGCTCCTGGTATGCGATTTCTCTTCGGCTGTGTATGTAGGGGTCGGGTGTGAGCGCGGTGCGGGTGCAATCCGGACAGTAAAGAATTGCTGCTTTTGCGCGTGGGAAGTTTTGAGGGATCGGACTTTTGAATTCCGCACGTGCTGCAATATCCTGCATGAACGCAACGCGCCTCGGATCCGGTGTGCCGCCCCAGTCGCAGAATGTTTGCGTCTCGTTTTCTGCGTTAGCCGGGTGGTTGCGCCAATGCCACATGATGATGCCCTGGGCGCCGTGCGCGAGCATTTCGGCCCAGAAGGCTGGTTTGATTGGCTCTGGCAGTGAATTTGTTTCAAAGATCCAGAAGGGTTGATGTTTGGCCGTGCGGAAGAGGTCGTGGACCAGCGCATTACTACCAAAGGTTTCTGAGAAATATGAATCCCAGCCGACGGTATCGAGAGTGGTTGCCCAGTCTTGATGGTCCATGCCGCTGTTGAAAACTCCAGTGGAGTTGGTGGATACCCAGTGAGCTGAGGCGACTATCGGTCGAATGACTTCATATTGTAATTGGATGAAGTGGCGAATGCTTTCGCTGAAAAAGCGCGAGTGGTCTAGCACTTGCCCCATGGTGGCGCGCTTGTTGGCGGGGATCCCAATCTCGCCCCAATCGCTGTATTCCTGGCTCCAAAAACGGGTCCCCCAGCGTTGATTCAAGGTGGCGAGATCACCGTGTATCCGCTTGAGGTATTGGCGGAACCGAAAGGTCGCGGAGCGGCTGTGACTTTCTGGTGGGGCGGCTTCGGGGCCCATGAGTTCGTTGTCAATTTGCCAGCCAATCACGGCAGGGTGTTGTCCGTAGCGTTCAGCGAGAACTTTGGCGATTTCGACGCAGTAGTGCTGGTAAATTTCGTTGCAGATGTCCGCGTCACGTCGTCCACCGGGTTTGTGCGACACACCGTCGCGACTGACGATCATGATTTCTGGATACTGCGTCGTCAGCCAAGGCGGAGGTGTAGCTGTTGGTGTGCCAATGATGACTTTGAATTCCATCGAGTGTGCGAGATCCATAAAGCGATCCAGCCAGTCGAATTGGTAGTGGCCCTCACGGGGTTCGATTGCACTCCAGGCGAATTCGAGTATGCGCAGCGTGTCCAGGCAGGCTGTTCGCATATTCTTAAGGTCTTGCGCCCATTCGTTTTCGTTGGTGATTTCGGGATAGTAGCTGGTGCCGAATAACATATTTGCTTTTTTGTTTGGGGATGAGTTGAGAGGGTTATCGATTGGGCCCGTCGAACATTTTACGCCACTCCGGGTCGAGTTCAGTCTCTGTTCCGTTGTAAGGGACACTTTCGACGTGACCATCTACGAAAACTACATTGACGTTATCGCCGTGTCGTCCTGTGCCGATGCGGGAAGGCGTTGAATGGAAGACATTTCGGCTGGTGGCGTCGAGGAACGCGATAATTTCCGCAGCATCTGCGCCAACATCAAATGCCGTTATCCGTTTATCCGGATTGTTGTTGTGGCCAGACGCAAAGTAGCTCATATTGATGCCATAACAACTTCTGTCCCTTTGCACAATTGAATCAGCCTCATTGAAATTCAAGGCTGGGCACCAGAGAGCCATGTTTTGTGCTGTTTCCGGAGGTAGTTTTTGTAGGTCGATTAACGTGGTGACGTCCTCCGGATACTCCAGATAGCGAAGGAGTTCATCGTGCCAGGTGGTCATGCTCGGATTCGTTTGGCGCGAATCCTCCATCGTGTAAAGCTTAGAGGCGATGCCCAGGCTCCGTAAGTTGTTCAGGCACTTCGAATTATTAGCTGCTGCGCGTCCTTGACTCATTGCGGGGAGTAGAAGAGATGCCAAAATGACGATAATAGTGAGGACTATAAGCAGTTCGATCAGGGTGAATGCTTTTCGTTTTGATGCGTGTGTGAGGTGGGGGTAATTCATCGTTTGGGGGATTCGGGGATTACGAATTATTCGACGCTTCTTTTCATGTATTCCAAAGACGCTGGTGTCGTTTTCACTTCGATTTCAAGCGCATTCCATGTATATTGAGTCCAGCCACTGCTATCGTAGCAGACTGAGGCAGTAGTTGGGGCGGATGTGTCTGGGGTGCTCGATAAGGAGGCATTAAATGCGATGGCGACTTGTTGTTTGTGGCCATGCTCGGGAAAAGAGAAGGTCTTGCGTGGGCCGGAATAAAATACGATGTCAATTATGTATCGGTCGCTAGTTTGGGTGATTTCCATTTGTCCCCGGTGTTTCCCGAAATATGCCTCAATCATTTGGAGCGATAAATAAAGGCCATCTAACTCAAAGATGCCATAGCCTTCTTCGCAATTGACTTGGCTTGCTTTAGTGTGATCAATTCTCACTCCCTCGGCTTCAAAGCGTAATCGCAAATCACTGGCTTCAAACTGTCCGTCCGTCAGGCGGTCGAAGTAAGGGTGCCTGTCGCCGCCGTCGGTCGCAAAGCCGATGCCTGCTAGAATATTGCCAAGGTTTTGTGCTGAATAAAACTGCATGGCCGTGAAGTCGTAGTCATCATGTAGGAAGCGCATACGGAGCGAGCGGACCTGTTTAGTATCGCCCCAATAGGCAAGGAGCGAGCGGCGTTGATTGAACAAGTCGCTGTAATTGACGCTACCAAGTGAGAATGCCGGTTCTAGATAAGTAGTGCCCACAATCCTTGGGGGATCTTGAGAAAATATTTTCGTTAGGGTGCGTGGCTCTTGGAGGGACTGACTGTTCTGAGTAAAGTAGTGTCGGAGTGAGTCCGGGCAACGGTGTGATAGTCGGTGTTGTTCCAAGCTTGGGACTTCATCCGGATTCTCCATCCCCAGGGCCCGATGGATATTACCTTCAATTTGAGGTGTTAGTAATGTTTCATAGCATCGGCTGTGGGGCCCTGACCACTGTCCAGTCTGCGGGTGGTAAAACTCGGCGATCTCTTGCCACGCCAAGGTGTAGAGTGTGTCGATCCGTTCTTTCAGTTCTGGGCTTTGAGTATAACGCTGTAGGCGGCGCAGCTCGTTTAAGGTGACGTTAGTGTAAGGGGGGCTATTGTATTCGGCGAAAGTTCCTTGTTTGATGGTGAAGCTGTGGAATTCTTTCAGGCGCTCTGTGGCATAGCGGGTAAATTTATTGTCCTGAAGAATCTCTCCGGCCATGAGTACCACGAAGCTACCCATCACCACAATATTTGTGTAGTTAATCGGGACATTTCGCTTTTGGATGGAGTTGGCGGCGTGTCGGATTGACTCATCTATGCGGGCTAAAACTTCGGTCGGCAAACGATCCGCGTGCGTCAGTCGCGCTTCTACCAGTTGCGTGCCGCAGAAATCTGCCCAGTTCCAGTCCGGTGGAGCCATTTCTTGAATTGATTCTTCCAGAAACCAAGGCCAGATTCCATAGGTTTCGCTATTCGAATCTTGATCCTGCAGGGAGATTACTTGATTCAAGATGTCGATCGCATCACTTAGGTCTTCTGGGCGCCCCGTGTCCAGTAGTGCCACTGCGAATTTCAGTGATTGTCGTGTTTCGTGGACGGTTTCCCCCTTGTAGGTTGTGTGGTAACCGGGGCTTGCGAAAGGTGTGCGCAGCATGTGATTGGCTCGGTCGTAATCTTTCCGTGCTTGAGCAACAGCTCTGTGCAGTTGCTTTTGCTCGAATGCAGTGAGACTGGCGAGTGGCTTGGGTTTAGGGCTGGCGACTGTCATGTGGCTTTTGTTAAATATTCTTGACTTAGAGCATACTCAAATTGATTCTACAATAATTATTCTACAATAATTTAGCTATTATATGATTACTACGTTGTAAGACTTCTTTCTATGCCATCACCTCATTCCAGTGCACCTCAGGCCAAAGCTTCTCGCAAGCAGACGCAGATTGTTGAACAAATCGCGATTATGGCACGCGAGTATGGGGCGGGCATGAAGTTGCCGACGATTGTTGAGTTGTCGAAGATGTTTGGAGTGACGGTTTCGACGATTGACAGGAGTTTGGGGCGCTTGGAGGAGATGGGCCTAATCCGTCGCAAGCGGGGAAGTGGGATTTATGTCTCCTCGAGGATCGATCAAAAACGGATCGGTTTGGTTTTCGGGCGCAATATTTTTGGGGCGGGTAGTTCGCCTTTTTATCGATTATTGATGCAGGCATGTGAGCAGCGGGCGTTGCGGCATAACGAGGCTTTTTCCTTCTATTTGAATACGCCCCTACTCGGTCGCGATGAAGATGATTACATTCATCAGGATTTGGAAGATGCACTTTCAAGTGGGCGTCTCGATGGTATTATTGCCGCGAACATACGGAATCCAAAGCAGGATCGGTTACTTCGTTCGTATGGAGTTCCGATGGTTGTCTTGAGTCAAAGTACCTCTGGCTATGGTTTGATCGACTTAGACATGGAGGATTTTATGGAACAGTCCTTTAGAGCCATGGAAGCTAGGGGAGCTCGTTCGGTTGGTCTGCTGGGTACCTTGCCGCTCCATCAAGAAGTCTTTGAGCGGGTTGCGCGTGCTAAGGGCGTTGTTATTAATCCCGATTGGGTGCAGTGTCTTCCTGGTCCGGATTTCGTATCACCGGATCGCTATGAAGCCGAAGGGCGGGCGATGATGTTATCCCTCTATGAAAAGAATGCCGGTCGCCTGCCAGAAGCATTAATTATAAAAGACGATATGCTTGCCCGCGGAGTCTGTGCGGAAATGGAACATCTTGGCGCTGCTGTCGGCAAAGATGTGAAGATTGTGTCACAGTCGAACAAAGGCAGCGATACGCTCTATGACTGGGCGAACCGTCTGAATCTCATTGAATACGATTCACAGGAAATCGTTGAAGTCATGTTTTCCGAGCTCGAAGCGCTTATGGAGGAACCTGATGAACCGCGTCCTCCAGCAATTGTGAGAGGTCATCTGAAATAGCTTCTTGTCGTTTACTTTTCTTCAAACCTACAACTCAACCTAATAATATTATGAAAACTATACCAATTCTTGGACTTACATTATTTGCGGCAACTTTGGTCAATGCCCAGACGATTATTTTCGATCACGACTTTACCGATTATGCGGGTGGGGCTACAGATGGCCTAGGCGGCACGACTGTCGATGGCGGCAGTGCCACTTGGTCTGTGGCAGGTTTTACAGGTAAAGACCCTGAGGAAGCTCCTTACATTTATGCGAATGGCGATGTCACTCGCGGAAGTGCTATGTTGGCTTATACCTTTACCACGGGGGTCTATGAGCTTACGGCTACACTTAATGCAGGTAGTTTGAGCACTATTGGATTCTCAGTTTCTGCGACCGTTCCTACGAATTCCTATTACTCGCAACAAGTTGCTTCATTTGGGCTTCGGGGTGGATCTACTGGTGAGTTTGAATTCTTCGAGGGACTAGGGACTGGTGGTGGAAACGATGGGGGTACGCTTGCGTCCTATGGAATTAATGGTCAAACAGACGGAACATTACGTATGATTCTGGATTGGGACGATACAACCAATACTGGCTCTATTGTCGGTTATTATACTCCTGATGGAGGCTCTGAAATTCAGATTGATCTGGATTCTAATACAGGAGGAATTAATGGTAATACAATTTCACCCGGTGCTGATTTGCTTGGTGTTGGGTTTACATCTGCAGGGGGGAGCTATGAAACCTTCACTCTGACCGCCATTCCTGAGCCCTCTAGCTTCGCGTTTCTCGGTGGCCTCCTGGCGCTTGGACTCGTCACGGTTCGTCGTCGATAGCTTTGTAATATATACCCAACCCAAACAATACCATTAGTATGAAACATATCTCAATTCTAGGACTGACACTATACGCGTTGACCGCTTCGAATGCGCAGACAACTATTTTTGATCACGACTTTACCGACTATGCCGGTGAAGAGACCGATGCATTGAACGGCACGACTGTTGATGGCGGCACTGCGACTTGGTCTGTGGGCGGCTCTTCTGGCGATGGGCCTAATTTCATTTATGCCGATGGAGATGTAAGTACCAGAGGCGGTGCAGCTCTTGCATATGCTTTTACTACGGGTGTATATGAGTTATCGGTGGGGCTTACTGTGGATAGTGGCTTCTCTGGTATTGGTTTTACCTCCTCAAATCCTGTCGCTGGTAGCTATTTCTCAGAATCTTGGGCAACTATCGGACTTCGGGCTAGTGGAGATTTTGAGTTCTGGGAAGGAATTGCAAATAATAATGCGAATGATGGTGGCAACCTCGGGGATGATTACAGCGGCTCTAATACAAATCCGATTACAGGTACTTTACGCATGGTTCTAGACTGGAATGATACAACGAATGTAGGGACGATTACTGGTTACTTTACAGCTGATGGTGGTTCTGAAATTCAAGTGGATTTGGATGATCAGACAGTGGGCGTCAATGGTAACTCCATTAGCGTCGGTTCTGATTTAACTGGGATTATCCTGCAGTTTGATGGGCGCACAGATCAAGGTAATTCCTACCAGTATCTAACGCTAACTTCGATTCCTGAGCCTTCCAGCTTTGCGTTCGTTGGTGGTCTACTGGCATTCGGGTTGGTTTCGATGCGTCGCCGTCGATAAGTTCTTTTTATTTTAGGATTCTTGTCTAGTTGGCTGAAGGTAGGCTGATTAGCTATAATATCTTTCCTATGATTTACACAGCATGGTCTGCTTAGGCAGGCCATGCTTTTTTACAGTGTTGTTCATCCTTTTGTTTGAACCATCACGGTTCTGTGCCTGTTGCCCTCAATGCCCATTAATATGTCGATCTCTATCCCAAGAGCACCTGTTTACTTTTGTTACTACCTGTTACTTTTCATGGCAACTTCATTGATGCTTCATGGTCGTGCTCAAATCCCCGTCATTGATTGGGTGCCTGCTAGTGACTGGGTCAATGTTTTGGAACATGGTGCGATTGGCGATGGTGAGACCGATGATACCGATGCATTGCAAACACTATTGACTGCCATGCGCCCTGGTAGCGTGCTGTATTTTCCCCCTGGCGAATATCGCATTACGCGCGAGTTGCTACTCATGAAGGCTCAGGAGGGGAATCCGCGCGAGAAACGCCTGATGGGGATCGGGATCTATGGACATGGTGCGGATACGGTTTTGAAGTATGATGGTAAACCAGGTGCGGTTATGCTCCGCATGCGTGGCGTCTTGCATTATCGAATGGAAGGTCTGGTCTTCGACGGTGGTCACAAGGCTCGGGTCGGCATGTATCATGATAACCGTCTGCCGGAAAAAATGCTCTTTGAAACGCATTTGTATCATGAATTCATTACCATGCGAAATTTCACTGAATATGGAATTCTCTTTGGCGACTTGGATGACACCCTGGGAGGCGCGAGTGCGGAGACCACATTTCAGTATATGGTTTTTGAAAACTGTGGCACTGGCATCACTTTCAACAAATTTAACGACTACAATTTTACCTTCGATGGATGCACCTTTCGTGACAATACGCGCATGGGCGTGGAGTGTGTGAATGGTAATTTTTATGTCCGTAACAGTCGCTTCGAGAATAATGAATTGGATGTGTTTGCCAACCCCGAGCACTCCAGCAGCATCCGCCGCACGGTTTCGGTGGGTTCGGGGACTTTTCTGGAGTTTATTAATTCTGTATCGCCGTTTACGGTTGAAAATTGCCTTGTTGTAGATTGGCAGGATGCGTCCGCGATCAAAGCGTCCGGTGCTCCGATGCTCCTATTTGATAACCGTTTTGAGAATGCAGAACAAAAGAACGCCGCAATAAACGCTAAGCGTGGACAACAAATAGTTCATGCGGCCAATTCGATTGTAGGCGTGGAGCGGTTGTTTTTATCGGACTCTGATAGCTATGTGACAACCGAGCTCTTGGACGCCTCTCCGCTCAGCTTGCATGCCGACATGGAATTTATGCCTCGTTCGGTTCAAGTGCCAACGCGCTATTTTGATGTCGTCGAAGAGTTCGGTGCGCTTGGTGATGGTCAGGCGGATGACACTGCTGCCATCGAGGCCGCGATAGCAGCGGCCAAAGCTCATGGTAAACATGCTCAGGTTTATTTGCCACATGGGAAATATCGCGTGACACGTAGCTTACGCTTGGAAGGTCGTGATTATTCTTTCGGTGGAGGGACGGTCTATAGTGAAATTTATTTTGATGGCGATCCAGACTCGGATGCGATTGTCGTCTCTGCCGGAGGCTCCTTGCGCTTGGATACCTTCCGCATCAAACGTACTGCGCTTGAGATACGAAAAGAGGACCGCGATGAAGGTTGGCGGGTGCGCACTTATAAAATTGGTGTATTCGATGGAAAAGGTGCGGATATTCGTCAGCTTCCGTCTGAGTCAGGATCACGTGTGATTTATGATACCGTCTATGTAACTGGTAAGTATTTGGAACTTCCTTTTCAGCTTGGGATTAGGTTAGAGGGATTGGCAGCACATGACACTGTTATCTTACACAATACAGAGGGGAACCTTCAGTTTATTGATTCAGGAGCTGCGACAATTCTGCAGACGGTTGGTTATGAGGGCACGTTTTGGGTGCGTGGTGAAAGCCGCGGCGGTTTTCTTGGGGTGATGACTCGATTAGCAACTTTGACGAAGCACAGTATATTCGTGGAAGACAGTCAGTCTTTTGTCGCAAGTGATTTTTATGAAGAACAAGCACCGCCCGAAGCGATTGTGCTCACTGGAAAAGCTGGTGACGTTGCGGGGCGGTTGACATTGGGCTTTGTCAAAGCTGACCGCTTTATCCACATACGTAATTACGTCGGGGAAGTGAATTTCGTGGCGAGTCAGTTTTACCAGCATAAGAGTAATCCATCGCCGGGAATTATAATCGAAGGAACCTCTCCTTCAATTAACTTGGTATCCAATTATTTCTATATCCCGGAGTTTTCAGTCAAGCCGACTGGCACGGAAGTTAACTTCGTGGGCAGTTCTGGGGCTTCGCCTTTTAATGACGCTAAAGTGGATATTAATAAAGTTTACAAACCTGGGCAAGTTGAGGGCGCTATTCAGGATTTACGTCAGCTTGGTCTGGTGGACTGGCAGTTGAATCACTCTGAGATGCTTCAATGTTCAAACTAGTTTATCCCTCAAAGAACAATACAAATGATAAAATCCACCTTTTTTACTTTTTTACTGTGCGCTGTGAGCGCGCTGGCTCTGGGCGGTTGCAATGATGAGACGGTTTCAAAGCTTTCTGTTACAGTTCGTGAAAATTTCCCAGCGAAGGAGCTGCGCGGTTATGGAACCGTATCTGGAACGGATGGCATGCTTGCCAGCGGCGCGAACTTGCTGACCATTGAATGTGAGTCTCCCGAGAAGGCGGAATTGCTGCAGGCGAAGTATCTTTCTGATCTCGGTCTACTTCCTCAAGTCACCGTTGAAGCACATGATTTCAATGGACAGGCTATTCAGGTCTTTCATGCGGAAGGCCAAGGTTATATTGTCACAGCGCGTAAAGAAAATCTCGTGCGCATCCTTTCCGCTGAGCAGCGTGGCGTAGCGATCGCTGGGCTGATGGAGGGAGATTGGTCGGACTGGTCTTTCTCGACTGAAACAAAAGTTCCCATGTATCTGGATCGTTGGGACAAGTGGGGCTTTCGCTCGCACTTCAAGCCATGGTATGGCGCGCCTAAAGATTACATCCAAGCGCAGGGTGGAGGCAGCTATGATTTCTTGCAAGAGTTTGAGTTTGCGGAAGAAATGGGCCATGTCGGTCTGCTTCCTTTTAATGGACCGCATTCGATGGATACGGCCGGTGGACTCGACGACTCTATGTGGTGGGAGTGGAGCTTACCTCTGGCTGAAGAACGTGGTTTGCCCTACGGGTTTAGTATTACCGTGGCTGCAGGCAGTGAGGCCCCTTGGTTGATGAACCGCTATCGAGATCAAGAAATGCAGCCTATGCCGCAATTTGGTGGTAGCTATATGCGGATTGGTTCACCGTATTTTGGCACGCGTGGCACTACTTCCTGGGCAGCCGATGAGGCCAATCAGGTCCAGTTTGATCTCGTCGAGGCGGTGCTTCGCAGGTTCCAAGATCGTGAGAACGTAGTGACTGTTCTTGAGCCGCACGGCGAGTTGAAGAATCTCGCTCACTCTATTTTTCTCGAGTATGGGCCAGTCGCTGATGCCGGATATCAGGCCTATCTACAAACCATTTACACGGATCTGAATGCCTTAAATCGCGCTTGGGACACTGATTTTAGTGATTGGACAACAGTTCGTGTGCCAGAGATTGCATCCTTTGCTGGTTGGGGCGAACACGCCTTTGACCTGACAGGTGAGTGGAAGATTTCCTATGAAACATTGGCCCCACAACATCAAGGGAAAGATGACTTATTGTATTATAATGAGCGCTATTGGGTGAAGAAACTTGATTCTGAGCCTGCTCCCGCGGAGTGGTTTCGTTCGAATTTGGATGACTCCAGTTGGTCGTCGATGCACACTCCGGGTGATGATCAGAACTTGTTAACTCCTAGTCGACCAGGGGTGATGCGTCGTCATTTCGAACTCTCTCAAGACTGGCTCGATGCACGCGAGCAAGTTTGGCTCTACGTGTGGGATATGAATTTAGCCTCCAACGACACCTTTCAGGCCTATGTCAATGATACCTTAGTCGATGAGTCGGTGCTGGAATTGATGCAACCTCACTGGACAGCCGTGGAAGTCAGCGAGCAATTGAAAGCAGGTGATAATCTGCTGGCACTCCGTTTGCCGAAAGGGAAACTTTCCTACCGCGTGTATCTTTCTGAAGACGCGCCACAGGGCTATCCTTTCTTTGAAAAAGGCCGCAATATTCAGTGGTATGATTTTGCCATGTGGCATTGTTGGTTACGAAAAGAAGAAGTCGGACAAGGTTATGAAACCATTCGCAAGGTCTTTCCAAATCGTCAGATTGTTCAAATGGCACCAGATGCCTATTTTGATGATGTTAAGGAACTGTCTCGTGAATATGGTTCCAACTTCCATAATACGGGGTATATGTCGGCATTCTATGCAGATATGTTACCAGCGTTGATGCGAGGTGCTGATCTTCCATTCTCTTTGGAGCCAGGTGGCCCGGCTAAGGATTTGAAGCGCTTCAAATCTTTTCAAGGCCTGTGGATGAGCGAAGGTGTGCAGGCTATCGATTACTTTATCCATATTGGATCCCTTATGTGGGATCCGGAGATTCGTCAGCATTTGAAGGATAATTTAAACCTGTTTGAATTGATCGGGAAGTATCATTCCGAGAAGGCCGAAGTCGCGGGGCTCTATTCTTCAGAGAGCACACGTCTGAATGGCTTTCCTTGGGTCTTGGACCCTAACAAGCTGCTTTCATCAGGTTACTGGTCTTGGAATGCGCGCGGCTACTTACGGGATTATTATCCGAGTGATGCTTTGAGTGAATCTTCTTTTTCTGATGGTGATGCGGCAGCCTATCGGGTGATCATCGATTCGAATACCTCGATTATGAGTGAGACGATGGTAGACGAGATTGAGGAATATGTTCGAGAGGGCGGCACTTTTATAACTTACGTGCAGACTGGACGTCATAGCACGAGTGAGGCGGACGCATGGCCGATCGAGCGATTGACTGGATACCGTGTCGAGAAAGTCGACAGCATGGCCGCAGATGGGCGTGTGCTCGAGTCAGGTAAACTAACATTATCTCCGGGGCAGGACGTTCTTTCCGGTGATTGGGAAGGTGTTCGTGCCAACGGCTTACATCTACGTAAAATTGCGGAGGAGTCTCAGGATGTTCTCTTATGGGATGACGGTAGTGTCGCAATGGGGATACGTCCATTGGGCAAGGGCTATATTGTTCAGGTGGGGTGCAAGTTTAGTTCGACAAAGATTCGGGATCGTCTGGAGCCGGCACAACGCAGTTTTGAAAGTCTGCATGCTTTGCCGGAAGGCGGCGATGACGCGCTGACTAATCTTCTGGTTCAGTTGATGGAATGGCGGGATGTGGCCTCGCATCCATTTGCTTGGGAAGCTGAGGATGACGGTGTGCTTGTGAGCCATTACCTTTCCAATAACGGGCTCTACGACTTCTGGGTGTTGTGGAATACGAATGAATCTAAGGCAATTGACGGGAAACTACAACTGCGTGATAGAACACCTGCCTGGTGCCTTGATATGGTGGATGAAAGCACTGTGAGTTTCACCTATGGGGGAATCGATGTTTCACTGGAACCGGAACAAACTCGTGTCTTTATGACCCCTCGTGGCCAGATCGAGAATGCACCCGCTGACTGGTTTACACTGCAGCGTAACTGGTGGCGTGGCACCAAACGTGGTGAGGATTTGCCAGCGGCGAATGTGAGCTTTGACAATATGATGGATCTAACTGATGGCTGGGCCTATCACGTGCTGGAATCCGGTGAGCACGTCAGTGGTTTTACGGCCAAAGGAGTCGAAATTTCCGATTGGCCAATTAAAAAATTAAGCGCATGGAAGACTGCCGAATGGCCCGAGCCTAAGACCATCGTTTTACGGAAAGAATTCACCCTTCCTGAAGACTGGTCGGGCGATGTGACGCTGACCTTGGAATCGAAGTCTGGTTCTTATTTTGTTGGTGAGGGCGAGATCTTTCTCGATGGAAAGAGCATTCACAATAAGAAGCAATACGGTATGGATGGCTTCACTAGTGATGCGTTCAAGCCTGGCAGCACGCATGAGCTGGCGGTTGTGATTCAGGCAGACAGCACGCTCTGCGGTGTGCGTGGCAATGCATGGCTGTGGCTTTGGCCGGCACCAGCAGTTTCGATTGATTTGGCTGGTGAATGGCGAGTGAGCTCGAATTCACTCGACTGGGAGGGGGCGATTGAACTGCCTGCTAAATATTCAGGTGTGGAGCTCTTCAAACGTAAGGTGGACGTGCCTGCGAGCTTTGAAGGAATGGATACGCCGCAGATTTATCTGGATGCCGATGCCCGCGGTTTGGTGGGCTTTATGGTGAACGGACATTTTGTGCGTCGCTACCATCGAATTACTGCGGATCGTTTTCAATTGAATGTGACCCCGTGGATACGCTTCGGTGAAAGCAATGAAATCGAGCTCGTTCATTATTGGCGCGCTTCCGATGAAGGCGATGTCAAATCGATCCACATGCGTGTGTATCCGGAGCCTTATTAATTCCTTACCCGAAAAGCTCAGGGAGATGTTTCCCATCGAAGATCCCCTGGTTTGAGTCTACCGCGATCATTCGTCAGCCTCGCTAAGAGCTCAGGGCCCTTAGCGAGGCTGACGCCGCTGATTCCTGTCAGTTCGAAGGTGCTGCCTCAAGTGTATGTGTCGGATTTTTCGGGCTACTAGTTTTCATGTGTTTTCGGGGTGATTTTATTTCGAATGACCTTGACCTAAATGGGCGAAATATCATTCTACAATAATTATTCTATAATAATCTGAGCTTTCCTGATTTCTCTGCATATTGTTTTCACCGGGAAGCGTCCCAATAGTTCATGATCCGCTTTTCAAGCGTGTATTGAATCCCACTGCTATATGAAGAATACCCCTTTTTTTATTTATATCCTGCTTCTATTAGCGACCTGCGTAAATGGGCAGAAAGTTCTTTTTGATCACCAGTTCGACGGGGCTTCGGATGTATTGCTGAGTCGAACGTATGAAGATAAATCGGGTTTACCATGGCTAGTGGGTGGTATGGATGGTTCGAATTTTATGTATGCGGATGGGCGAACAAACACGCGTGGCGGCGCGATGCTGGCATGTCGTTTTCGGACTGGGTATTATGAGCTCACTGCGACGATCGTTGAGAATGACACCTTTTTAGGGATCGGGTTTACTTCATCAGACCCTTTGCAAGGCTCTTACTTTATCGATTCGTGGGGGACGTTCGCTTTGCGCTCCAGTGGAGATTTTGAGTTTTGGGAAGGGCCCGGTGCCACAGTGATTAATGACGGCGGCAATGTTGTCGATGACTACGATGTGAATGAGGCGAGAGTGGGGCGCCTACGTCTGGTACTTGAGTGGGATGATGAAACCAATAGGGGGACCGTCACTGGCTATTTTAAGCCGGAGGGGGGAGCCGAATATCAAGTCGACCTCGACGATCAGACTGCGGGCGTGAATAGCAATACGATTTCTCCGAAAGATGAGCTGACTGGGGTCGGACTCATCTTCGATGGACGAACCGATGGTCGTTACGGTGCATTCCAACTTTCCTATCTTAGTCGTTATTAGTCTCTGAATTTTAACTTTTTATAATCCACCATGAAGTCTACTATATTATCTTCTCTACTCGCTGGAATCTCATTGTTCACTTTAGTCGCTTGCAATGATAGTAACGACCAGTTGAATGTTAACGTTCAAGAGATCTTCCCTGAGCGGGATTTACGTGGTTTCGGAACTGTCTCTGCTGAGCAAGGTGTCCTTTCTAGTGGAGCCACGGTATTAACGATCGAATCGGAGTCGCTGGAAAAGGCCGAGCTCTTGCAGGCTAAGTATCTATCCGATCTGTCTCTACTGCCTAAGGTTTCGGTGCAGACGTATGAAGTCGATGGACAAACGGCAAAGGTAATACATGCAGAAGAGCAAGGGTATATACTCACAGCACGAAATGGGAATGTAGTGCGGATTCTTGCATCGGATTCGCGTGATGCGCTGCTTGCCGGTTTGAATGAGGCAAATTGGTCTGATTGGGCATTTAGCACTGAGATGGAGGTGCCCATGTATCTGGATCGCTGGGACAAATGGGGCTTCCGAGCACATTTCCGGCCATGGACGACAGCTCCCAAGGACTATGTGGACGCTCAGGGAGAGGGGCCTTACGATTACCTCGAGGAGTTCGACTTCGCTGAAAAGACAGGACAAATCGGCTTTGTCGCTTTTAACGGAGTGCATTCGATGGATACCGCCGGCGGACTCGATAACCAGATGTGGTGGGAGTGGATGGTTCCTTTGGCAGAAGAGCGTGGATTACCACTTGGTTTGAATATAAAAGTTGCGGAGGGGAGTGAGGGCACTTGGTTGATGAATCGCTATCGCGACCAGCAAATGCAGCCGATGCCGCAATTCGCGGGGACTTATATGCGTCTCGGTTCGCCGTATTTCGGCACGCGGGGCACTTCTTCTTGGTCCGCGAAAGAGGCTAACCAGATCCAGTTCGATATCGCGGAGTCCATGTTGCGCAAGTATCAGGATAATGAAAATGTGGTAACAGTGTTGGAACCACATGGTGAGCTGAAGAATCTAAATCACTCGATCTTCCTGGAGTATGGGCCAGTGGCGGATGCCGGGTATCAAGAATACTTAAAGAGTATCTATGCAGATCTCGATGCTTTGAATGCCGCTTGGGGGAGTGATTTCGCGTCTTGGGATGTTGTTCGAGTTCCGGAGATTGCTTCGTTTGCTGGTTGGAGTGAGGATGCATTTGATTTGACCGGGGAATGGAAAATCGCCTACGAAACGCTGCCACCTGAGCATGCTGATAAGGATGATTTACTTTACTACAATGAGCGGTATTGGGTGAAGAAACTGGATTCAGAGCCTGCGCCTGAGGAGTGGTTCCGCTCCGACCATGATGATTCTGGCTGGTCCAGCATGCAGGCTCCGGGCGGCGATCACAGCTTGCTGACTCCTAGCCGTCCAGCGGTGTTTCGTCGTCATTTCGAACTTTCACAGGACTGGATCGACGCGCAGGAGCGAGTTTGGCTTTATGTTTGGGATCTAAACTTAGCATCTCAAGATAGCTACAAAGCCGTGTTAAATGATACATTGGTTGATGAGGCACAGCTTAAATTAATGCAACCACATTGGTCGGCTGTGGATGTTACAGAACAAGTCAAAGCTGGGGATAACCTTTTAGCCTTACGCTTGCCGAAGGGAAAACTATCTTATCGGGTATACCTTTCCGGTGAACAAGCGCAGGGATATCCCTATTTCGATTCCGGGCGTAATGCTCAGTGGTATGATTTTGCCATGTGGCACTGTTGGTTGCGTAAAGAAGCGGTGCGCCACGGCTTGGAAACCATCCGTAAGGTTTACCCGAACCGTCAGGCGGTTCAAATGGCACCAGATGCTTATTTCGACGATGTCAAAGAGCTTGCACGTGAATATGGATCCAATTTCCATAACACAGGTTATATGTCAGGGTTTTATGCCGACATGTTACCTGCTATGATGCGTGGTGCCGATTTGCCTTTTTCGTTGGAGCCAGGTGGGCCGGCCCAGGATCTGAAACGGTTCAAGTCATTCCAGGGCTTGTGGTTGACCGAAGGCGTGCAGGCGATCGATTATTTTATTCATATCGGCACATTGATGTGGGACCCCGAAATTCGGCAACATTTGACAGACAATCTTTCTCTCTTTGAGCTGATTGGAAAGTATCATGCTGAAAAAGCACAAGTGGCTGGTCTCTATTCCTCAGAGAGCACACGGTTGAATGGTTTTCCTTGGGTGCTTGATCCAAATAAACTCTTATCAGCCGGTTACTGGGGCTGGAATACGCCTGGCTACATTCGTGATTATTATCCAACGGATGCGTTGAGCGAATCATCTTTTGCGAATGGTGATGCTTCCGCTTACCGCGTGATCCTTGACTCCAATACTTCGATCATGAGTGAGTCGATGGTGGACGAGATCGAGCAGTATGTGCGCGAAGGTGGCACATTTATCACTTATGTGCAGACCGGCCGTCACACAACCACCGAGGCAGATGCCTGGCCGATTGAGCGATTGACTGGCTATGCAGTTGAGAGAATTGACGCGATGGATGCGGAGGGTAAGGTGATCGAATCAGGTAAACTTACTCTCGCAGCTGGGCAGTCTGTGCTCTCCGGTGATTGGGACGGTATGCGTGCCAACGGCCTACATCTACGTAAGGTCGCTGCCGATGCGCAAGACGTGCTCCTTTGGGATGACGGCAGCGTTGCCTTAGGGGTGCGCCGCTTGGGGCAGGGCTATATCGTCCAAGTTGGATGTAAGTTTAGCGGAACAAAAATACGGGATCGTCTGGATCCGGCGCATCGTAGTTATGAAAGCTTACACGCTTTGCCAAATGGGGGTGATGACGCCTTGACTAATCTGCTTGTGCAATTGATGGAATGGAGAGAGGTCGATACACATCCTTACGATTGGTCTGCTGAGCAGGACGGCGTCTTGGTGCGTCAATATGTTTCCAACAACGGTCTTTATGATATTTGGGTGTTGTGGAATAGCGATGATTCTCGCGGGATCTCAGGGAAGCTTCAAATGAAGAACCGTGCTCCGGTCTGGTGCCTGGATCTGCTGGATGAGAGTTCAGTCGAGATTGTCGATGGCTTGATTGACGTCAGCCTCGAGGCGGAACAAACCCGTGTCTTTATGACCCCCCGTGGGAAAATTGAATCTGCGCCTTCGGACTGGTTTGCGTTACAGCGTAATTGGTGGCGTGGCACCAAGAAAGGAGAGGACACGACTCCCGCTCAGCTGGTTGACTTTGACAACATGCTTAATTTGACGGAAGACTGGGCTTGTCATTTGCTCGATTCGGGCGAGGCGCTCAGCGACTATACCGCCAAAGGTGTCGATGTTACGAATTGGCCCCGTAAAAATCTAAGCTCTTGGGAAACGGCTGAATGGCCAGAGCCTAAAACCATTATATTACGCAAGCGTTTTACCATTCCCGAAGACTGGTCTGGCGATGTTTCGTTGAACTTGGAGTCTAAGTCCGGAGCTTATTTTGCTGGGCAAGGCGAGATTTTCCTTAATGGTCAAAGCATCCATAAGAAAAAGCAATTTGGTATGGATGGTTACATCTCTGAGGCTTTCAAAGCTGGCAGCACACATGAGTTGGCGCTCGTCATTAAAGCCGACAGCACTTTATGTGGTGTGCGAGGCAATGCATGGCTATGGCTCTGGCCAACACCCGTGGCGGAAATGGACCTGAGTGGTGAGTGGCAAGTTAGCATGAATTCTCTGGATTTTGAAGATTCCGTTGTTTTACCCGGTGACAGTGGCGATGCTAAACTGCTGAAGCGCATGGTGCACATTCCGGCTGAATTTGAAGGGCTCGAAACGCCACAAATTTACTTGGACGCCGATTCACACAGCCTTGTTGGTTTTATGGTCAACGGTCACTTTGTGCGTCGTTACCATCGTATCACATCCAATCGTTTTCAGTTGAATGTGACCCCATGGGTGAAATTTGGCGAAGCCAACGATATCGAATTAGTGCCTTACTGGCGTCCTCACGAAGATCGCTCCATTGAGTCGATTAAAATCGCGGTGTATCCCGAGGCCTATTAAGCGCAAGCGCGTTGTTATTATGAATTACGAAGACAGTTTCGATGTCATTGTTATGGGCGGGGGGCCTTCCGGGGCTCACGCCGCTCTAGCGGCTGCACGTGCGGGGCAGCGCGTCTTGTTAGTTGAGAAACACGGCTTTCTCGGTGGTTCGCTCACTGCGATGGGCGTGGGCCCAATGATGAGTTTTCACAATCCTGCCGGTGACCAAGTGGTGGCGGGGCAGGCTGAAGAACTGGTGCAGCGACTGATGGCAAAGGATGCAAGTCCCGGCCATATTCCCGATAGTGTCACTTATTGCAGCACAGTGACGCCATTTGATAGTGAGGCACTCAAGGTGGAGTTGGAGGCGATGATCATTGAAGCTGGGGGTGTGATCTTGTATCATACTCACTTCGCTGGAGCCAAGACCGATGCCTCTGGGCAACGAGCGACTGCTGTGACCTTGTGTAATAAGGCTGGTTTGCAGAAGTATAAAGCTAAGGTCTTTATCGATTGCACGGGCGATGGCGATCTTTGCGCCGCATTGGGGGCACCCTTTGCCAAGGGGCGCCCTGAGGACGAAGCGATGCAGCCGATGACGATGAATCTGAAAATCGGAAATGTCGATATGGAGGCTGTGCGTCAGGATGTCTTTGAGCGACCTGATGACTTTGAATTCGACCTTGGAGTGGAGGAGGGGCTTAAGCGCTTACGTGTGACCCCTCGTGTCAGCCTGAAAGCCTACACCAACACATGGAAAGCCGCTAAAGCACGTGGAGAGGTGAATGTGCCGCGCGAGTTTGTGCTCTTTTTCGAAACGGCGACACCCGGAGTCGTTATCGTAAACACATCCCGTATTCAAGGGGTGGATGGGACGAATCCATACCACCTCAGTCATGCAGAGATGGAGGGGCGTCGCCAAAATTTAGAGATTTTCCAATTCTTAAAGAAGCACTGTCGCGGCTTTGAGCAAGCGATCCGTATGGATAGTGCCGCTCAGATCGGGATTCGTGAGACGCGTCGAATCGAAGGGCTTTATACACTCACCGCGGCCGACGTTCTGGAAGAAACCAATTTTCCCGATCCGATTGCACTCGGAGGCTATCCGATTGATATTCATTCGCCCGATAAAGCCGAGACGAATTCGAACCACCTCGGTGAGAACACCCGCTATCAAATACCGATGCGTTCCTTGTTGTTGGCCAAACCGGACAATTTAATTGTTGCCGGTCGTTGTATTAGTGCGACTCACGAAGCAATGGCTGCATTCCGTGTCAGTCCCATCGCAATGGCCATTGGTCAAGCGGCGGGTACCATGGCGGCAAGTGCTCTGGAGCAAGGGCTGTCGGTCAATAAAGTTGATTATGTGCTGGTTCGAGAATCTCTTTTGAGAGGGGGGGCAATACTGCCTAATGATTTATAGGCCGAATTGTATCAGAATTGAAAATACCAAAATGACGGCGAATAGACAGAAGATTCAGATTCAAAACGGATTTGCATTAGTCCTTGCATTGTCTCTGATGAGTTTTGTGGTTTTGCTCTGTCTCTCCCTGGTTACGCTGCTGCGCGTTGAGATCAATAGTGCAAATGTGCAGTCATCTCAATTATCGGCACGTATGAATGCCCTGTTGGGTTTACAACTGGCATTGGATCAATTACAACGGACGGCTGGCCCGGACCAACGCGTGACTGCAACCGCTGAACTGTATTCCAATAGCACCATCGATAATCAGGGGCACTGGACTGGTGTTTGGAATGTCGAGAATCATGATCCTCTTACGGAATTCATACCAGCTACGGGTCCCATTTGGTTGGTCTCTGGTGAGAATCCTGATCCTGATGTTGCTTCGACAATGTCAGTAACGCTGCTCGAAGATGTCGCAAATGCTGAGAATGAAGTGGTCGCTGAGCTTGTGCCGATCGATGATTTAACTGTGAGTCAGACTACTGGTCATTATGCTTACTGGATCGGTGACGAAGGGGTGAAAGCTAAAGTTAATTTAATCGATCCTTATCGCAGTGTTAGTGGTCAGACGGATACGAATTATCATTTTTCTCAGATGACTGGACAGCGGACTGGGGTTGAAAAAATTCGACTTTCAGATTTAGCTAGCGATCCATCTACAGTAAGTGATTATCTGGATCCTTTTGATACGACGACTGAATCTCAAATTGAGCGACTGTCGAACTTGTCGCAGGTTTCTGCGATTGACTCGGAATTGAGTCATTTACCGGCAAATCGTATACATGATTTAACGACTGCCAGTTATGGAGTGTTGGCCAATGTCGCTGAAGGTGGTCTCAAAAAGGACCTGAGTTTAGCCTTCGAGATGGACTTGGATGATTTTAACGCAGACTCAACTTTTGCTGCAGGTGGGGAATCACTGCCGGCAGGACATAAAGGAACAATTGGAGGTCATGAGCTCCAATATTTGTTTACGCATGATTATACGCAGGATGGTGATGGCATACGCGGACCCACCTGGCATTTACTTCGCAATTATTATCGACTATATTTACAGGACGATCCTGACCGCTTGGTTGACTATAAGACATATCAGCCAAAAGGGGTTGTTTGGGATGGCAGCCAGTATTCGATTGAAGCGCGTCCATTTTTTCCGCAATCTCCTGACGGCACTAGTAGTGCTAATTATAATATTGGTGGAGCTTTGTATGATATACAGTTAGGTTACGACATCAATCGTTCTAATTTTTATTATAACGGTGGACTACAACGCATACCACGACCTACTGATATGCAAATACATCCGGTTTTAACCCGTTTTCAATTATTTCTCAGCCTACAGGCGGTGAAGGTGTATGATGACGCCACTGAAAGTAGTTTTCACTATCGTGTTGATTTATTGGCGAGTCCGTTAATCACGATTTGGAATCCTTATAATGTGGCGCTTAATTTCGATGAATTTAAGGTCCAGTGGAGATTTTTGATTCTTCCAATTGAGGTCGAGTATCAGGAACCGGGCGGGCCTTTGCAAAGTTTTACACTCAAGTTGGCTTATGTGAATGACGGTGCAGACGGTTCTCTGGATTCCGATGATGCTAGTCTTGTATGTGTGCTAAAAGGTCAGACCTTGGAGCCTGGTCAAGTTAAGGTCTTTTCCCATGTCACTGCGACTGACAATAGCTCTACGGGGCTTGAAGCGACATTAGAGCCGTATAGCGGTAGCGTTGAGTCAGAGGTGGAGTTTTTTCGCTTCGAGCGAATTAAGGTCACTGAGGGGGAGGGCACATATACAGTTGAGGAGCTCCTAATCGAACCAGGGTCAAAATTGCGTTTTCACGGTGAATCGGGTGGAGGGGACATCGGTGGGTATGACGATAGGCTTTACGTTCGCACTGATTTGAAGTGGGGGAGTCATGCCTTTATTAATACGAGTATCGGAACCTTTCGTAATCCCACTGCTGTTCGTGAATTCTACTGGCCCGAGGAAGATCCCACATATTATGGTTTGGTTGAAGAAATTGCCAATACAACGTCGCCATACCGACACCCATTGGGACTAGTCGATACGTATTTGAAGCCTACTGGTGCTATCGATATGGATCATCCAGTTCAATTCCTTGCTCGATATAACCCACGTGCAATCAGTCCGGTTCGCATCACCGGTGGCTATAATAATGGCTATGATTTTCCGCTGATTGGTAACTGGTCTTACAATATAAAACCATTTACTGATTGGAGCTCCAGCTATGTTCCGGTTAACGCGTCGAATGGTAATAGTTATTGGGGCTGGGATAATATGAACGGGACTGAACATGTTGTTCTATTTGAGTTGCCTACGGCACCGTTGCAATCGTTGGCAGCATTGCAGCATGTTAACAATATCTCTCGTTATGCGCAGGAGCCTGCCTATGTGATTGGTAATTCTTATGCAAATCCATTTATTCCCCCTAAACAGGCGGTTGAAACCATTATGGATGCGTATACGCAGGTTGATTGGTCTTACTTTAGTAATCGTGCACTATGGGATGATTATTTCTTTTCCAGCTTAACACCCCGCGAGGATTTAAGTCAGGATTTTGAGTCAGCTTTGGGGGGATATATGGATGGTGCGCCGCTGCCAGACTCCAGAATGGTGATAAATCTGAATTCATTGGAGGGTATTAGTAATGATTTGGTAGATACGAATTCAGATTCCAAAATTGCGGCTGACGCGTATCTGAAATCAGCTGAGCATCTGCTCGTTGACGGGGCGTTTAATGTAAATTCCACATCAGTGGAAGCTTGGAAGGCACTGCTTGCTTCTACGAATGGAATTGAAGTCGCATATCAGAACCTGAATTCACTCACCAGTGCGGCTGCTCAATCGTCACCATTCAGTCGTATGACCTTACCTGGGGGAGATAGTGCGGATGCATGGCGCGGCTTTCGTTCTTTATCGGATCAACACATATCGGATCTGGCAGAAGCTATCGTCGAGCAAGTCAAACTAAGGGGGCCCTTCGTTTCGCTGGCGGATTTCGTTAATCGTCGACTGACTGATGATGATACGGGCCTGATGGGACCTTTGCAGGCGGCAATCGATGCAACTAATATCAATAGTGATTTTTCAGAAGTAGTTACTGAGTCCGATTTGAGCAGTTCAAATATACCGTACCCCAAGCAGGCTACAGGTGCGACACATCTGCTGCTGCTACGGGGTACGTTATGCAGAGTGATCTTCTGATGGCACTAGGGCCCGTTTTGAATGCCCGTTCAGATACATTCACTATTCGTGTTTATGGTGACTCCATACATCCAGTTTCAGCAGAGAAAGTGAGTGTTTTGTGCGAGGCTGTAGTGCAACGTTTGCCTGAGTATGTCGACGCGAACGAAGCCGCTACAAAGGCAGCGGATCAATTGACCAGTAGCCTCAATAAAAAATTTGGCCGACGTTTTGTCATACGTTCTTTCCGTTGGCTCGATTCGGCCTCGATCTAGCCATTACTAAACTATTATGAAATTCAATATGATTTTATTTTGCTTCGTTGCGTTGGCTCCTAGTTTACTGAGCGCGCAAGCGGGGGATGAAGTCGTTTCGGTTCGTTTTAGCTGCTTAGCATGGGATACAACAAAAGCAAACGGTCTCCAATACTTGAATGGTGAAGAGGTCGTAAGCGTGCGTGTCGGACAGTCTAATCTGAATGGTCCCTATGAGTATACTGGACCAAATCCGATCGTCTTTTTTCGAGAGCGTCCTGGCGCCGAACCGGGGAGCATCTTTCGGGAGCCTTTTGCACGTGCCTTTATTAAACCAGGGCTCACAGATGTTTTAATACTATTTACCGAAGTGAATCGCCCAGTCGATACTGCTGCAGGGGATCACGCACCGAAGTTGGAAACGCTGGTGCTGAATCAGGATTTAGGCGTCTTTCCCATGGGTGCCTTTCGAATTATTAATCTGAGTGAATATGAAGTTGGCTGTATTCTAGGAAATGAAACATTTGTGATTAATGGAAAGCAAACGAAGCTGATAACTCAGGCAGGTGAGGATCGTGATGATATTCGAGTTCATTTTAGTATGAAAATCGACGAGCACTGGGAGCCGAAGATTAACACTTCCTGGATGTATCATGCGGATCATCGATCTCTTGTATTTCTTACTGATGTGGTGAATTCCCGGCGACCATACCTCAAACTTAAAACGATTACAGATCAATAAACTCTAATTTCTAACATACCAATATAATGACTAAAGAGAAACTATCACAACAGGCCATGGGCCTATTCCTGACTCCGGATTGGTTACACGATTATTCCGATATGGAAGAAGCGCTTGCTGAAGCCGCGGCAGGCGGTTTTGGCATTATTATCGGCTTTGGCCGTCACATGCATCAAACTTTGGAAGATGAAGCGGTGCGTGCAGCGATTCAGTTTGCGGCAGAAACGAGCCATAAACATGGCATGAGATTTGCCTTGGATATGGACTGGTGTCACTGGGCGAATCGTGCAGTCGAACGTGAGCCAAACATGGCTTTGTGGCAGATTGTATCGGGAGAGAGCGCCTGCCATGAAGGTCAGTTTGCGTTGACCGTTAAATACGAAGGCAAAGCTCCGGTCATTGTTGAGGAAATTTCTGCGGTGTATGCATGGGATGCTCAGGGGCAGGTGCATTTCTTGTCGCCGGAAGACTATTCTGTGGAGCAAAGTTCGCATGGCAGCGCTTATAATTGGCCGACGCTCGATGATGACCAAACTGTGAGCCTGTCGAAGCCTCGCGGAGGCGGTTATTATTGTGAACTAAAGGGGGAGGTGCCTGCAAATTACACCCGGGTCAAAGTCTATACCGCGATGCGCTCCACCAAGTATCCGGATGTATCCAGCCCTGAATACCTAAAAGCTCAAGCCGACTTGCTTTCATTTTATGCGGAGGTGCCGATGGATGGCGTCGGTTGGGACGAGCCTGGCAAGGGCGGCTCATTTCGTGCTTATAAAGCAGGACGAGGCTTTTTTGCTAAGTTTCTTGAGACTTATGGCTACGACTTACGTGAGCGCTTAATGGATCTCGATGGCGGTGATAGCTCTCAGGCTGTTCAGACTCGTCGCGATTATCATGCCGCCATAGTTGAGATGAATTATCACGCCCAGTATATGTTTAATCAACAGGCTAAAGCACAGTATGGTGAAGATGCATTTCTTGGCACGCACCATACCTATGCCGGTATGGCGATGGACATTCGATGCGGTGTGATGGATTACTTCAAGCTAGGGGAGGTGTTGTCAGCGGCATTCACCGATACCGGTTGGGATGTTAGCGGGCATTCGGAGACGATCTACAACTACGTCCTTGTCGATAGCTTGCGCAAGGAGCTGGATCAACCGCTTAGTTATGTCAACGACTGGAGCAAGAAGCCACGCACGGTTTGGTATGACTATTATACCCGGCTCAAGATGCTGTATCGCATTGAATGGTTCATGATTTTCCTCGGGCGTTGTGCTGAAAATTTCCCTACATTTCCATGGGATCCTTATTGGAAGGATGTGACCCGCAATGCGAAGCAACTGGAATCTTTCCGCGACGTATTGCCTGCGGACTTGGATACGTATTCGGAGATGGCCGTCTGGTTTTCTTGGGAGAGCCCCGTCTTTCAAGGCACGGCGCGTGCGCATTACGTGCGTTTGTGGATGACTTGTAATTACAATTTGTCAGAACAAGGCTTGGAGCATAATCGTCATTTCGATTATGTGAGCACGCCTGCACTGGAAAATGCCGAGGTGCGCGACGGACAAATTATACTATCAGGTAAGGCCTACCGCCGTTTGACGCTTCCTTATGCTTCGATGGTGTCGACCGCAATCTGGCAGACATTGAAGGCCTGTCGCGAAGCGGGAGTCGAACTGATATTCATCGGCCCACCGCCGAGCCGCTTGTGGGACAGCGATGAGAAAATTGACGCTGAATTCTGCCAATGGGCGGGTGTAAAGCAAGTCGACGATACACAGTATGATGCGGTTTTAAAATCGCAACGTCCCGTGCCTTCGCTTACAGACTGGGAGCCAGATCAGGCGGATTTCCGCTTCCCGGTGAAAGCGGATTCGCAGACGGAATGCCTCATTGATATCGAGGGTGATACGATCGGTGTGCGCCGAGACAACCTCACCTGGTTCTCCAATCTAGACCCACGGGAGAACTTTTACAAACATGTGCCTAGTTGCGCCGACGGAGTGCCTGCTGTTACCCACTATGGTAAAGGCTATTACCGCTGGTATGCAGGCAAAGATCCGGAAACTGCAGTGCTGGTCTGTATTGCCCCGATGTATGGCACTTTACACGAGAATTTTGCAGGAGCCGAATTCAATTTCCAAATAGAAGGTGGCACTTGGGCAGTTGTGACTGTGTCTGGTGCTGAAGCGTCTCTCCTCATTGCTGATAGAGGCACTAAGTTGGGGAATGTTGAGAAATCTTAATGATTATGAAAATAATCAACCAAAGTCGTACTGTTGCTCAGCTTGCCTTGCTCTTTCTGACTGCTGGATCCGTCTTGGCTGAAGTTCCAGAAATTCGAATCTGCGAATATCATGACAATAAGGATGCAGCCATCAGCCTGACCTTTGACGATGGTTTACTGGATCATGCAACTGTGGTGCAGCCTATGTTGAAAGAGAGTGGTATTCGTGCGACTTTCTTTATCGTTCCTAAGTATACGGACATGGCTCTGAAGCAACGAGCCCATCCGTCGAAGCGTCAGTTTGCTTCTTGGGAGCAAATTCGATCGATTGCGGCGGATGGGCATGAAATGGGGAACCATTCTTCTACACATGCAAACCTTAAGAATGCCAGCGAGGAATTACTACAACATGAAGTCGTTGATGCCTTGAGCTATATTGAGGCACAGACGGGACAGCGTCCACAGACGTTTTGTTTTTCAGGGAATTCCAGGGATCAAAGAGCCTTGGAATTCGTGCTACAGCATCATGTAAATGCGCGCACCTATCAGTACGGAATCGGGCGAAATTTCGAGATTGATCGATTTAGCGCTTGGCTGACAGGTCAGATACAAAAGAGGCAATGGAGTGTCCTGATGATACATTCCATTCTGGATGATTATAACGGGTATGACCCACTGCCAGATGAGGAGAAAGACTTTCAGGATTTACTCGACCAGTTGAATGACTGTAGAGATGATCTTTGGATCGATACTTTCGCAGCAGTCAGTAAGTATGTGGCACTGCGTGACAGCGCGAGTATTCAACTTTTGAACGGTGGGACGCAGTATGTCGTTAAGTCAGATTTGGACGCTGCGGTTTATGATGTGCCTTTGACCGTAGAGGTGCGTCAAGGAGAGCAGTCAATCTATCAAAGCGTTTCTATTAACGAAGTTATTGATTTACCCCAAGCCGGAGCGCAGCGATGAGAAAGTTTCCTCTTAATAATACAGGAGCCCGTGACTGCTGCCTCCGTCCGGAATGGACGGTTGGGTACTTAATTGAAAGCTATCCGTTGACGCGTCATTGTTTTCTGCGCTACACGCTGGAGCTAGATACAGTCTGGGATTTGTCGATACGCGAATATATGGAGAGCCAGTTTCTTGATCGATCCTATGGGGCGATCTTCCGTGGCTTTTTCGCTTCGAGTTTGAATAACATTCTAGCTGCCTTTTATCAGGTTCCGCCAAGTGCGAGTTGGGATTTACTAGCGCATACCCACGCGGCTGCGCCTGCAGGGTTTTGGCCGCCCAGGCCTCGGCAACTCTATCTGACTGAGGACGGCTTGGGGCTTGCTCGCCGCGGCGGTCTGCCTGGGGCCTATTACTGGGCATGTAATGGGGCCTGGAGCGTGCGTTATTCGCAGGCTTCAGGTGCTTTGGATCAGCTCTGTTGCTGGAATTGGGAGAGTGGGCACCGTAGCAGCCAAGCCTTGTTTCCCGCTGAGGTCATTCGCTTTGGAGTGGGGGATGCGCCACATGCCTTCGAGGAGGTGAGTTTATTGCCATACGGTTTCGACAACAAATGGGGGAGGAACTGTGCCAATCGAAGTCTGCTCAGTTTAGAGCAGCGTTCAGTTTTTCTAGAACTGAGTGGTAAGGGGGCCGCTTGGGTGAATTTCGATTTCAGTGCTCGAAATCAGGCTGACTCCATGCGTTGGAACATCCTCGGTTGGGACGATCTGGTTGGGGCACTCGTTATTCATGTTGGTTATATGATCAACCGTGTCTGTTATTCTCGATTTTATCCTCCATTCCCAGAAGGAATGTCGCAGCAGGATTTATTAACGATAGAAAATGCGTCGCTTGCGAATCGAGAACTGGTGCCGGATCGTCCGATCGTCGGGAACTTATACCTTTGTGTCGGCGGGGGGGACCGTGCGCCGGTCCAGTTGACTGAGAATCAGTGGCGTTTTGAGGCCTCGGATTGCTTGCGCTTTCAAATGACCGCAGGCACCACTCGGCAGAGTGCTGTAGCGAATTTTGAGCGTGCGCGTTCTGATCACAGTTGTGTGCAGGCACGCTGCCATGCGCATTATAAATCTATCCAGGCACGCTGCCCTGTGGCTGAGATCCCGGGCCTGCCTAACATCGAAGTGATATTTGCGACAGCACCGCTTTTATCTGAAACGCTAAAACTTGGAAAAGATCGGCTACGTCACAGTGCAAGCCCGTCAGGCTACGTCGATACGCATACCAGTTTGATGAGTATGCGGGCGTTGCTTTACTGTGGCGACTATGAGTTGGTCGAAGGTTTTTTGCGTTTTTTGGCCGATCCGCAGCGCCGTACGCCTAGGGGCGGAATTGGGACGAACTTTTTTCTAGATGGTGGCATGGACGATTCGTTCCCTGACTGGACATTTAACGATGTATCCTGGCTCGCTTTGATTGGGCATTTGAGCTGGCACAGTGGCGAAGAAACGCCTGCTGATTTGTATTCGGCTGGTCGTGAGCATATTGTGCGCATTCTCGCGGAGAGTGATGCGGAGACAGGACTTATTCGTACGCGTGGTTATTGGCCTGATCATCCGATGAAGGATGTGGGGCGCAGTGGACACCCATGGACTGTCAACGAAGCGGGCATTTGGTACGAAGCGCTTAGGAATTGGGAAATTCTGAGTGTGCGCCGTGGCGATGTCGAATTTGCCGAGCAGTTGCATGCCACAGCCAACCGTGTGCGGGCATCTTTTATTCCTTTATTCTTCGACCCAGAAGTTGAATTACTTTGCGATTCGGTGAACCCCGAGACGCGTCAACAGCATCGGCAATTTAGTTTGTTCGGTCTGCATTTTATGTATGGTATGTTTGGGCACGAGTTGATTGATACTACTATGGCCCAACGTTTGGCCCAAGCTGCATTTTCAGGGTTTTATGATGCTAGCTGGAAGCTCTTCCGGACCTGCTTAGCGAGTGGCCATTTTCACTCACCTTTTGAGTTTATTTATATTCACTGGTTGCAGGGGCTAACGCGTCTTTTCCGCATGGGGGGGCATACGGAGGGGCTTCGTGCCTTAAGTGATAGCTTTGAGTATCATTATGGGAAATATGCCAGCTATCCGGAAAACTTTAATATGCGCCCTGAGTTGTCGGAGGCGGAGCATGGTGCGGGCGGTTGGTTCTGCGAAACATTATCAACGCGCATACAAAGTATCTTCGAGGGCATTTTGGGGCTCGATCTCAGTCCGGATAGTCTGAACCTGATGCCTGCGGGCAAGATTGATTTACCCGGTGCTGTTTTGAGCCATTTCAGAGTTGGAAGATGCGAGTATCGTATTGAGTGGTTGGAATCGGGGGCGTTTCCCGTTCTTCATTTGAATGGTGCTGTGTATCCGGCCTCGCTGGTAGTGCCGTTGGAACGGCCAAATCAGGGAGTGCAACAGCTTGAGGTGCGTTCCATGAATACGTTACCTAGCTGGCCTGTTTTGACAGCATTGGTTGGACTTCGCCTGGTCGATGTTGAATTGGTCAACGACCGTAAGCTTCTCGTCCAGATTCAGGGCCCTGGTCGCGCTTATGTTCGATTCTGGAGTCCTGTCGAGCCAGACATACATCTTGAAGGTCAAGCGCTCCGTGTTGAATGGGATGAAGCCAGCCACATCGCTCAAGTCGAAATCACGCTCCGTTCTGACAGCATAAATACATTGAGTGTTCGTTAGGCAGCTCTTGTGTTATTCGCCGTTTTGGATGTTCTCGACACGAGGCACGGGAGTGATGACCTGTTTTGCGGTGATGAGGCGTTCCTTGAGTTTGGCGTAGGGGACATCCTGCGAGTCGATGTTATCCTCGATCGCGATGCTGGCAGCTTCGGCGGCGGATTCGGCCAGAATCATAAAGACCGGTTCCATACGGATCGATCCGAAAGCGATGTGTGAGGCAGAGATGCAGAACGGCACGTAGAGGTTGGTGCACTCGCCGCGCTTGGGAATTATGCAGCGGTAAGAAATTGGGTAGGGGGGGCCGGAGTGGACCTGCACGTCGCCTTCATTGCGGACCTTACCGTCGACGACGATCCGGGCACAGTTGTGAGAGTCCATTGTATAGGCGGCCAGCGAAATGGTATCTTCGATCGTTTCGTCGCCCTGACAGTGGTGCTCGGTCATGACCATTTCACCGACGAGGCGTCGTGCTTCGCGAATGTAGAGGGCGTGGGAGAAGCCGCCAGTTTTTGTGAAGTCTTCGTTGGACCAACCAAAGTGGCGATATCTCTGCTTGAAGCTATCATCGACGGCTGGATCGGTCAGCCAAAACCACATGAGTCCCTTGACCCATTGTACGTGAGCTTGGAAAATGCCCTCTCGTTGTGCATAACTGGCTTCGGGGAAGTTATGGTTCATGCCGATGTAGTCAGTGGAGACGGCCCCGTGGTTGTTCATGTCGTAGATCCCGTCGATCAGATGGTCGAATTTCTCGAATTCCGGGATGTAACCCGCCTCGCAATAGCGGATGAGAAGTTCATAGTCCTTTCGGTCGTAGCCGTCGGGCTTAGTAAAGGGAATTCTCTTCTTGGGATCGTCAGTTAGGCAGAGGCGGAAGTTATAAGCCTGCACACGCTGGTCGCCGGCGCCTTGGACAAAAGCTTCGTCATCGATGCCTGGTAGGAGACCACTCGAAGGATCGCCTTCGACGAGGTAGGGGTCGACGTCGAAATCGAACTGGTGTTTGTGCCTGCACTGTCGTCCGTTGTAGGTTTCGTTGTAGGTTTCGTTGCTTTCACGTCCCACGGTGTAGCTAACGCCTGCCATGGCCATAAGATCGCCCTCGTAGCTGGCGTCGATAAATTGCTTTGCTTGGACGGTGATGCCGTTTTCGGTGTGGATCCGGATGATGCGATTATCCACAGTCTCGACCTCAGTAAGGAAGCTCTCGAAATGGCAGGGGATTTCCATTTCTTCCAACCATTCACGATAGACCTCTTCAGCGATATGAGGGGCAAAGACCCAAGCTTCGTCTTTGCTGTATTTTTTGCCCACGCGGCGATAAAATTCGCGGGAGAGGCCGCCGATGGCGAATTTGTTTCCAATATCAGTCAGTCCGAGACCTCCCGCAGTGAGTCCGCCCAAGTGGTAGCCTGGTTCGAGCAGGGCGACGGAAAGGCCTTTACGCTTGGCCGAGATGGCGGCGATGATACCGCCGGAATTGCCGGCAAAGACGCAAAGATCAACGTTTAGATCCAGGTTCAATTTTTTTTCGGGAGCTGCGTAGTAGCGAAGCGGATTGTGTGTGAAATCAGTCATGTGTTTTTCATGCTTTATCTTTGGGAAAACTTCACAACGAAAGAGCTTTTACTAATTTAATCATTCCTTTATGGATTTCGTGCATGGATGGTTTGAGACTTAGTTTTTCCGATTGGAAGTATTTGGATGCATATTTGGTGTGGATTTACGAAGGGCCTCCGCAGACCTTCGGAGAAGAAATGCATAATAGTTATTTTACTTTTTGGCTTATTGAGGAAGGGCATGTCCGGGTTAGAGGCGGGGGGAGTGACGTGGAGGCCGGCAAAGGGCAGTGGGTTCTGTTGCCGCCGGGGACCAGTCGACGCCGTTTTAGTGATTCGCTTCGTATTCTTTCGATTCACTTCGAGGCGCGTTGGATCACCGGCAAGCTGCTTTTGGAATTTGAGGGGCCCATCGTGGAGGAGGCATCAGCCAATCCTTCTTGGCGTAAGCTGTGCGGCCCGATGTTGAGGCTAGTTCGCAAGCATTATCCGGATGCATACAATCGCTTGCCACAGGCAGTGGCAGACTTCGGAGTCTATGCGGATGTGCTGGGCAGTTTTCAGCGCTGGTTGGCCGCTGTTTCAGGGTGCTTGCTACGAAGGGAAGGGGTGACAGTGCACTTGCCACAGCACAAGGACTCGCGTGCCATGGATATGCGTCGCTGGCTGGACGCGCGGGCAATCGAGCATGGATTCCAGCTGCAAGAGCTGGCTGCGGCCTTTGCCCTGAGCCCCGCTCAACTGAATCGTATTTTTATCGCTGACTTTTCGGTCACGCCTAAGCGCTACTTTGAACAGCGGCGATTGAGTTTTGCGAGAGCCGCACTGAGCTCGTCCAGTCAGTCGATGAAGGAAATTTCTTACCTTGCCGGTTTTGGGTATCAGTCGGAGTTTACCGCTTGGTTCAAGAAGCATTCTGGGCTGGCCCCGAGTGAGTATCGAATGCAAGCGAAGGGATTGGCTTCGGTCGATTGAGTGGCTCTTGATGGAGACCCGCTTCTCTAAAATCTGCTCATGTTTGAGACAGCTCGGTCAATTGATGCGCGCACTTGCAACAGTTCTCGATGAGGCGTTTGATTTCGCGTTGACTGACAGGTTCATCCGAGATGTATCCACCCACAGCTGCGATGATTTCATTGCCAGAGTCGAAGACGGGAGCGGATAGTGTGATTAGAGTCCCGAGAGGGCCGTGACTTTGTGGAAAGCAATAGCCTCGCTTACGAGTGAGTCTTAAGCATTCGTTCAGTTCTGCCCGCGATTTCCAGTAAAGACTTCCGTATTCTTCGAAAGGGTAGCTCTGTTCAATTTTACTGAGTAAGAGTGGATTGGCATAGGCCATGAAGAGTAGGGAGGAGCTGGTCTCATACAGTGCGTTGACGCTTTCCCGGTGACGAATCAGGACGCCGGGGCGCTCTCTGGGAGTGCGGAGTCGTGTATAGAATTTAGTGCCTTCCATTTCTGAAAAGACAAAAGAGGCCCGTCTTTGTTGAGTTTGGTAGTATCGTAAAAGTCTATCGGCTTCACTGAGCAAGTGTCGCTCCTGATTGAGATGGTACAATTGCGCGACTGCTGGACCTAGAATAAAGCGGATTGGCTCTGTCCGTCGTTCGACGAGCTTTTCTAATTCCATGCTGCGAATCAAACGGTAGGCGGTGTTTGGTTTTGTTTTTATTTGGTCAGCAATTTGACGGACGCTGAGACCGCCTTCTTGTCCCGCTAAAAGGTAAAGAATCTGCACCGTGCGCTGTACGGATTGATTGGGGGTATTATTGGGCATGCTGATCTATGATCAGTATTATTAACGCAGATCGCAACATTCGAATTGTTGGAATTCTGCTCCTTCATGACATTATAAGCATGCATACACCTCAATTGAACGAAATGAAACCTTCTCCGAGCAAAACCTATTCAACGGCTTTGCGTCCCATGACTGATTGGGCGCGGGGGGCGACCATCTATCAGATCTTCTTGCGGGCCTTTACGCCAGACGGGACTTTGAAAGCAGCTGAGAAGCTGCTGGATCATGTCGCGAATTTAGGATTTTCAATCATCTATCTGTGTCCTCTGGTTGAGGCAGATGATGACATGGATGTGAGCGGGTGGAGTCCTCGTCAGAAAGAATCTGCTGTGGGCAATCCCAAGAATCCGTATCGTCAGAAAGACTACTATACAATCGATTCAGAGTATGGAACAGAGGATGATCTCATTTCATTTGTCAGGCGGGCGCATGAGCTGGGGCTTAAAGTTATTCTAGACCTCGTCTATTTGCATTGTGGCCCGTCTGCAGTCTTCATCTCAGAACATCCGGAGTTTTTGAAGCATCATGAGGATGGTTCGATTCTGACCAACGATTGGAACTTTCCGATACTAAATTTTGAGAACGTGGGGCTGCGCGAATACTTGTGGCAGAATATGGAGCATTTTATCCTAAAATTCGATGTGGATGGCTATCGCTGCGACGTTTCCTCTAAAATCCCCCTTGATTTTTGGGTCGAGGGTAGGCGTCGCATCGAAGCCTTGAAGCCGGATTTATTTATGTTAGCGGAATCGGCGCCGCCAAGTATTGCTGAACAGGAGTATGCCTTTGATGTGAGCTACGGCTTTCGATATACCTATCTCTTGAATGATGTTTTGGAGAAGAATGTTCCTGTTAGTGAGTTGCGTGAACTCTTGGAGAATTTCGGAGAGGAGAGAATGGGGGCGCGTTTGTTACGTGCCTTTGATAATCACGATATCTGTAATGATCATAAGGAATTGAGGCAAGAGGTGCTTTGTCCGAATGAAGCGATTCATGCGGCATTGGTGCTTGGTTTTAGTTTGGATGGCATGCCGTTCTTTTACAATGGACAGGAAGTGGCCGATGCGAATCGTCACACCTTATGGTCGAATCGTATGCATGGGCATAACCATGTCATCGATTGGTCAAATGCGCTGACTCAGAAAGGGAAAGCTCGGCTGGAGTTTGTGAAGTCCCTGGTTGCTTTGCGTAAGTGTGAGAAGGCGCTATCTGAAGGCAGCACACAATGGTTGGATACTACAGCACCGGAAGGAATTCTGAGTTTCACGAGAGAGTTGGCCGGTGAGCGGATCTTAGCCATCTTCAATTTGAGCCCTCTGCCTTTGTCGGCAACACTCAATGCCGCTCTGGAGCTTTCTAATGCCAATCTTTTGGCTCAGTTCGGTTTAGAGCTACGAGATGAGGGGGCGGTTATTGTTGTCGAGTGTCAGGCATATGGTTATCTGCTGATGAAGCTATAGACACTCTCTGGTGTTATGGCATCGCACTTAACGCAACTTTTTAGGTGAATCGGTAGCGAGCTGGTATGCACTTTGATCGTGCCACTTCAATGGGTTGAGTGGGGGCGGTGCTATTCGCAACGTGCGCAAACTTGCGCTTCAGCTGACGGAGGTTGATTGTATCGAAATGTGGCGATCTGTGCAGTTTGCCTAAACCATCTCTGATACACTATTTATGAAGAAAATACTCCCCATCATTTTGAGCAGTTTTACTGCGTGCGTGTCTGTCAACGCTTGGCAAGATTCCTTTGAGAGTCGCTCTACCGCTTGGGAATCCTCTGAGAGCTCTGTATTGAAACTTGTGGATGTTGATTCGGGAGCACCTCATGCTGCGATTACGGATGGTGCGAAGTGCTTGGAGTTGATTGGAACTAAAGGCCACGCTTGGAATCAAATTGCGATACGTAAAGACTTGGTTCATGAAATCAAAGCAGCCACGACATTGTCTTTTGATGTGTATGTGCCGCAAAGTAGTTTGCCGGAGTCTGGTTGGGCTAAGTTACAAGTGCGTATGTATGGCGGGCAGGGCGGTAGCGCGGCCTTTGATATTACGAGCGATCTTGAGTTGGACTTAAATGCCGCGGGCGGTAAGAGTTATCACTTTACATGGGATTATGCAGGCGATCCGAGCTTTGATGACAATATCTATTGGGCGCACGTTGGTATTGTATCCATCGCCAGTGGTGGAAGCATGTCGCCTATCTATATTGACAATATGGAGTTTTCGAATGCCAACGAGTTGGATGCTCACTTGCAGACAGACGCTTTTCTGTTGAGTGATGAGTGGTCGTTGATCTGGCATGATGAGTTTGAGGGCAAGAAGGGAGCCGCTCCTGCGGAGCATTGGCGTCCTGGAGCTATTTGGCGTAAGGATGGCACTTGGCGCGATTCGACGTTGGCACCTGAAGAAGCCTACCTGGATGGTCGTGGTCATTTGACGCTGCGCACGCGTTACGAAAATGGCAAACGATTGGCGCCTTATTTGGTGACTTCAGAAAAGGGGACCTACAGTCAGTCGGAGAGTGTTACTTTCGGCCCAGGAGATGAAGGGATCTTTATAGAGTGGCGTGCGAATGTCTCACAGTTTAAAGCTCATGCCGCATGGTTTGCTCTGTGGCTCTTCTCTGATAATCCATACGCGGGCGATGCCTCTCTTGGATCTGAAATTGATGTGATGGAATATGTGCCTTATCAGGGAGACGATTATAGCATGATGGATAAGTTCAATGCTGCAATCCACATCAAAGATGGCGGTAAAAGCGTCAAACCACCTCGGCCCTATGGCTTAACTAGTTTTGACGAAAATGTATGGAATACATGGGGGCTTTATTGGACTAAAGACATCCAAGTCTACTATTTAAATGGCGAGCCATTTTGGGTGAATCGTAATAAAGATTATATTTCGACAGATGATACGCATGGAATTCGTTTAACAGTCGAAATCGCGAATGGGGACCCCGCGAAGGGGAATAAAAACCATTGGGGGCATGCTGTGGGGCGTTTTGAGGATAATCCTGCGGATCGCTTGCCATCGTATGCCTATGTAGACTACGTGCGTGTCTATCGTAAAAACAGTAAATAAACTTATGAGCTGGGCGGTAGACGAGAGGCTTGTTGAAGATAAATTATCGCAGTTAAGTTTAGTCGAAAAGATTGGGCAACTGTGTCAAGAGACCGCAGAGTGCGCAGATATGGATGCGCTGCGAGAACGTATTCGAGGTGGAAAAGTTGGCTCGTTAATTCTGGCTTCGACTCCGTTTGCAGGAAGCGAGGCGCAGGTATGTCTCACCGTGGCAGAGCTCAATGAGTTGCAACGCGTCGCAGTGGAGGAGAGTCGCCGTGGAGTGCCGTTGCTTTTTGGAAGAGATATTATTCACGGGCATCGAACTGTCTTTCCAGTGCCCTTGGGGCAAGCATGTGCGTGGAATCTAGAGCTTATTGAAGCCTGTAGCGCGATGGCCGCTTTGGAGGCTTCACGTGCTGGGGTGCATTGGACTTTTTCACCGATGCTTGATATTGCGCGTGATCCTCGTTGGGGACGTGTCGTCGAAGGTTATGGTGAAGATCCTTTTTATGTTGGCGAGTGTGGTGCTGCGGTGATTCGAGGCTATCAAAATGTGGCGACTGGTTCGATGAAATCGCAAGGGAAGTTGATTGCCTGTGCGAAGCATTTTATCGGCTACGGCGCGGCAGAAGGTGGACGTGATTATAATACGACCGAAATCACGGAGCACAGTCTATACAATATATATGTGCCTCCATTCGAGCGTGCACTTGCAGAAGGCTGCATGACAGTGATGAGTGCTTTCAACGAAATCAACGGAGAGAGTGCTTCTGGTAGCCGTCGCTTGTTGTCGGGAATACTCAAAGAGCGACTTCGCTTCCAGGGCTTTGTGGTGAGTGATTGGGCCTCGGTCTGGGAAATGATAGAGCACGGTCTCGCAGCTGATGAATCGGATGCCGCCCGGATTGCAATGCATGCAGGTGTGGATATGGAGATGGTGACCACTACCTATCTCGATTGTTTGGAAGCCTTGCATGCTGCGGGGCAATTGCCGATGGAGCGAATCGACGATGCTGTGCGGCGTGTGTTGCGTATCAAGTTAGCTTATGGTCTTTTTGAGTCTCCACTGACATCGGTTTCGGTCGCATCGGATCTTGTGCAAACTCAAACGGAAGCTCGTCGCCTGGCGCGCCAGGCGGTGCAGGAAAGTGTGGTTCTGCTCAAGAATGAAAAAGAGATTTTGCCGTTAGGGCGGAAGGAGCAAAGCTTACTTTTAGTCGGCCCTTTGTTGCATGAACGCGATGCATTGTTGGGAACTTGGGCTATGGATGGTAATCCTGAAGACGTGTGTAGCTACTCAGATGCGGCCCGAGCGGAGTGGTCTTCCGATCAATTGTTGATGTCTGATGAGCGGGCATCGATGGACCAGATGTTAGCTTATGCACAAGCTCAAGATGTGAATCGTTTAGATGCTGTTATTGTGTTTGTCGGTGAGCCTGCGACGCGAAGTGGTGAGAATCATTGTATCACAGAGATTGAATTGCCAGATGGACAAGTCGAACTGGTCGAAGGTTTAGCGAAATTGGAGTGTCCGTTGATTGTCGTCGTGACATCAGGTCGCCCACTGGTGCTCGAACGAGTCATCGACTGTGCGAGTGCCTTAGTGTTTAACTTTCATGGGGGCGTCGAGTCGGGAACCGGGCTACTGGATGTGTTGGTGGGGCGTGTGGATGCGACGGGGCGCTTACCTGTTAGCTTTCCCAAGACAACGGGACAAATTCCCATTTATTATAATCGTAAACGAGTCGGGCGTCCGTGGGCGGGGGCCTACTTGAATATGGATGCTGAGCCACAGTTTACATTCGGCGCTGGTTTATCCTATACTGATTTCGAGCTAGAAGGTGCCACACTCGACAAGATCAATTACCAGGCAGGCGAAGACATACAGCTGAATGTATCGATCACAAATACTGGGCAGCGATCGGGCGTGGCTCAGCTCCAGATTTATGCCGAAGATTTGGTCTCATCGAGCTCACGTCCGAAGCGCTTTTTAGTTGGTTTTCTACGAAGTCACTTAGACGTCGGGCAGTGCGAAGCAGTTGACTACACGATTCCATCTGAACGCTTGTCTTTCGTAAACCGGAGTCAGGATCGAGTCATTGAACCCGGCGAGTTTCGGTTATACCTCGGATTCGATGCCAGTTGCGAGATGATGGTCCCTTTCAATATTAGTCGTTAATTCTATCTCCGTATCTTCGGTTCTTTGATTTGGGGCTCGGTGCTGGTGGCGTGTGTACATCATTTTAATTGATGTATATCATTTTTGTTGATTCTGTGGCTAATGTTGCATTCGGTTAGTGTTTTTTTCACGCATTCAGACTTAGCCCATTATGCCCGCATCCGACACGTCCGTTCGTCTTTATATTCAGCCTGGAGGCTTATTACACCTAGGAGAAGCAGCTGTGATTTCTGCGAATGTCTCCGGAGAAATCACTATTTGCTCAGGACTTGCGGGGGGCTTCGGTGTCGTTTCTACGCGGCACGTGGCATCCGGGGAGTCATGGAGCTGGACGGCAGAGGCCTGTGGACAGTATGTGGTCGAATTTAAGCCCACTGGAAGTGGGGAGGTCCTGAGTCGGCCGCTGGCTGTGGTGGATCGGGAATGGGCTGTTTGCCAAATCACAGTCGGTGCGTTCACCTCTGAAGACTTTGCAGATTTGATTCATGAAGCTCGTGTGGGCGCGGATTATTATATCAACCTGACAGGTGGGGCGCGTGGGCCGGCTTTTTCCGCCATTGATCCGCGTTGGACAGAGTATGAGCGTTTACATGGCGATGTGATTCACCCCCATGTGATGGCGTCGGACGTGGGTAAGGTCGATCCCGAATTGGCGCATGAAGATCCGAATTGGGAGACATTATCTCAAGCTGAGATCGAGAAGCGTCTGCAAGGGCTGAAACAGTGGTGGCAAGGCCAAGGCTATGAGCCCTTGGATCGGATCGCGACCTATACGCCGTGTAATCCATTGGTGCAGGCGTGTCGAGCGATGGGGATACGTGTGATTCATTCATTGTGCGCTGAGCAGAATTGGTCCGATGGAGAGTGGGCCATTAACCATTGGGGGATGCCGACGGCGCCCTATTGGATGGCGGAAGATGATTTTCGCAAAGCGGGTGTACGCGATGAAACCGGAGTGATGGGGATCATCATGAATCACTACCAAGTACTGCTGCCACATTTGACGCATTGGGGGGATTTTGTGCTGTCACCTTCGCATTTTACGCGTTGGGTGCGCGCGGCCGATTCGGGGGAAGAGTCGACGCGTTTTCGTCAGTTCTTGCAGGATACCGTGCGCGGGGGGAGTCCGGTGGGGGATGCGCCATTTTTCTTTGTGGCTGGGTTTGAATTTGGGCGGACCTTTGGCACGGCTAATATGACGGCTTATAACCGTGCCGGGCTCAGGCGGTTGTTAGAACTTGCAGCGACGGAAAAGCTTGTTTTTGCCACCAGCACGGATGTGCGAGCCTATTACGACCGTCATGTGCCTGCACTGCCAGAGCGTTTGTTTCGTCAGCGTGATAATTGGGTTGGGGTTACTGTGAATGGTAAGCCCGGGCAGGCTGGTGATGCTGTGGTGCTGGAGCGGTCCGCTTACAAAGCGTTGATTCGTGAAGATTCGGCGCTGCCATATTTTTATTACGACTATACGCAGCCATGGCATTTCGCGACTGCAGATATAGATGCGCCCGATGATTATGCTGAGGCCTGTCGCGGCGAGCTGTCTGTACTTGTTACGGATGGTCAGCTATGTGTGACCGCGAAGCAGGCTTTAGAGCGTGCCACGCCCATCGCGGTGTGGGACGCCGAATTGAGCGATGCGGGGCCTTTTGAGCCACTGCCGATCAAAGCACTCGACGACGGGCGCAGCGTGACGGTATTGGAGGTGCCGCGTGGCTGGAGTGGACGCTGTGATTTATCGCTGCGCACGGCCAAGCCAGCGTCGCCGAGCCGTCGTGATGGCCGTTGGATGTTGCAAAGCTTTGGCGTGGGGGAGCAACAGCATTGCTATTTGCACTTGGATGCAGCGTTGACCCAATCCGTTGAGTTTTCGGTGCAGTTGAAGCAGGCCGCCCGTGTCGACGATGCCAAGGGCAGCTTGGGAGTGCTCGAGGCCGGGACGCATCAACTCGCCTTTGGCCCTTTGCAGGGCTGGTATCGTTTCTGGGGCTGTTCGGTTGAGGATATCGAGCCCGCCGAATCTGTGGAGGCGGAGATTGAAGCTTCTGGAGTCTCTGTGAGTGAGAATGCCGCAGCGCAAAGTGATGCGCATTTTGGGCAGTTGGATGCCCAGGCCTGGGCGCACCCTGCACTGCAAGGAAAGTCGAGGGTGCTGACGGTGCACTGTGGTGCGAAGTTGCCCTTTGGCACGCGCAGTCGTGCCGCGGCAGATGATGAAGTGCTTGCGCACCTGCCCGGCATACACGCATCCGAGTTTGCAGATGGAGTCATGGCCTTCGGCCCCGGGCAGGCCTTCTGGTACCATCCGCGAAGTCTTCATTTCCGCATTTATGGTTTAGGCGATTCGATGAAAACTGGAGCGCGTTGGACCTTATTGCTGCATAGCTTCGACCCGCAGCATTTGGATGTGAATTACCGACTCAGCGTGGGGGCGCAAGAGCGGCCCGTGGGCCGGTGGGCAGGACCTGAAAATGCTGGCGATGGCTCCGCTTTTTATCCCATCGAGTTCACTGCCGACGATTTAGATGCACGTGGTCGTTTATTGGTGAGTGTGTATTCGGATCAAAAAGCGCTCGTTCATTGGTGGCGGGAGCGGGGCTTTATTGCCGCCGTGCATGCATTATGGGTGGGAACAGTTCCACTTGAGTGAGCAGGCCTGTTTTTAGCATTCGAGGGGGCCACCTGAAATGATCGAGGGTGCTTGAAGCTTAGATCATAAGATAGTCGCAGGCTTGTATTTGCGAAATGATGAGTCTATTCTGTGGCTATGAGTATTTCGCAGACAAAGTTAGCACAGCAATTGGGGGTCTCTCGCTCTGCTGTGAGTCACGTTTTAAACGGTCGTGAGCATATGGTCGGTGAAGAGACACGTGAACGGATTTTGGCTGCGATCCGTGAGAGTGGTTATCATAAGAACGCTTTGGTTCGTGCGCTTAAAGCGAATCGTACGGACATTATTGGAATTATCGTGCCCGAAACCTCGATGTCATTTTTTAATAGTATCATCCGAGGTGTGGAGATGGAGGCGCAACTGAATGGGCTGCGATGCTTGCTGTGTCAAAGTTACCATGAGATTTGCACTCTAGAACAGCATATCAGTGCACTGCGGGAATATCGAGTGGATGGTCTGGTCATTGGTCCCAGTAGCTCCAACATTGATGATCGCATCTTTCGCACTTTGCAGGAGCATCGAGTTCCTTTTGTTTTATTTGATAATCCACTGGAAAATTTGAAAACAGCGTTTGTTGGCACGGAGAATGTGGTGGCTGGACGAATGGCGGCGGAGCATTTGTTGGAATTGGGCCACCGTAAGATTGCATGCATCAAAGGCTATATGGATAGCGAGCCGGCCCGTGGGAGGTTGCAGGGGTATTTGGAAGCGATGGATGCTGCGGGCATTGAAGTGCGACCCGAATGGGTTCTGGATGGAGGCTTTAGCTTTGAGGATGGAGTTGCTGCAATTGATCAATTGCGATCGAATCAGGTGGATTTTTCGGCTGTAGTCGCGGCTTCCGACCATGTTGCTTTTGGTGCGATCAATGCACTGGTACGTCATGGTTTGCGTGTGCCTCAGGATGTCTCGGTAGTCGGCTGCGGTAATTTGGATCTAGCAGGTATGTTTATGCCTTCACTGACAACGGTCGATCAGGATCCGCTTGACGTGGGCCGTCAAGCTCTGCGTCTGTTAGTCGGACAGATTAAGAAGAAGAAACTTTCTTCCAAGGCGATTACGATTCAACCAAAGTTGGTCTGTCGCGATAGTACGGCACCGCTTTGAGTCGAGCGCGATTTTGCATATTTCAGACCTTAGAAAACGGCCGCCATTCTAGTCTTGTTGTATGCAAGATAAAGTGGGGCTCTAATGAGGATGTGGGCTGCAATACTTGTTCGCTTTAGAATGGAATAGTCTCTCTGAAATTTAGGTTAATCTCAACTTGACCTGGGTATCTATTATATGATAGTAGTTTTGATTTATATCATATGATATTGTTTATGGTTTCGCTGTAGTGCATGCCCTTCGACTTAATTTTTAACATTTCAAGCTCACAGCTAAATCGCAAATTGATGCCTAGAACGGACAAGGAAAATATATCACCACGAGCGGCTACAAATTTGATGGAACATTCAGATGTGTCTGTTTTGCCGCAGTCAAATTCGCGGCGTTTTGAATGGTTTAATGAGGCACGATTTGGCATGTTCGTGCACTATGGCTTGTACTCGATTTTGGGTAGAGGTGAGTGGGCGATGTTATGGGAAGAGATTCCTACCGAGACTTATAATCGTTTGGCGCATCAATTTGATGCGAGGGCATTTGATGCGGACGCTTTGGTGGATGTCGCTAAACGAGCGGGCGCTGGGTATGTAGTTTTTGGCGCACGACACCATGAGGGGTTTTGTCTTTGGGACACTCAGACGACCGATTTTAACAGTGTGCGAACGGCCGCGAAGCGAGATTTAGTTGCAGAAGTGACTCAGGCGTGTCGGCGGGCTGGTCTACGAGTTGGTATCTATTATTCAGTGATGAGCTGGCAGTGGCCTGCGATTCATGTCGCCCCTTCTCAAGCACCTGATGAGTGGGAGCAAATGGTCAATGAGACGCATGAGCAAGTCCGCGAGTTGCTCACTCACTATGGTCAGGTCGACTATTTGTGGTATGATGGGTGCGTCGTGCCTGGCTTAGGGGATGCCGGGATTCGGGCTCGGGTTTGGCGTGCGGAGGAGTTGCATGCCATGGCACGTCAGTTACAGCCGGGCATCTTGATTAATGATCGCGCTGCGCTACCGGAAGATATCACGACTCCGGAGCAATATATTGCACCGCCGATTGCGGGGCGTGGATGGGAGGCGTGTATGACAGTGGGCGAGCATTGGGGGTGGTGTCCCGAGGATACTAAGTTGAAGTCGGTCGATACTCTTTTGGATCATTTGATCCATTGTGCCCGCTTTGGTGGCAATTTCCTATTGAATATCGCGCCGCAGGGGGATGGGACTTTGCCTGTCGAGCAGATTGCTTGTTTTGAGGCAATTGGGGATTGGATGGCTGTTAATTCTGCGGCGATTTTAAATACTGAGCGTACGCTGTATACGGAGGCGGAGCATCTAATTGGGCCTGCGACGGGTGCGGGGGATATATTGTATTTTCACATTAAGGATTGGACTGAGCAGGCTTTTAAAATTGCCGGAATACATCAACAAATATTACGAGCTCATGTTTTGGGGCAGGATGGCGGCATCGCATGTGAATTCGTTCAAGCTCACGATGGTACTGCGGTGATTCGACTTGTCGGTGATTCGGCAGCAGGGGTGATGCTGGCAGGTCCACGGGTTTTGGCGATTCAACTGGCGGATGGGATTCCTGATAACTTGCCGCCATCATTATTAATTGAGCGTGACACGGGGCGTCATGGGGTGCCAGAGGCCATGGTTCATCTGTTGGAGGAGAGGCAAGCTGCAGCGAATTCGCAAGTGCTCGAATTTTCGGCTCCAGCTTGGGGGCTGTATGATTTAGAAATATCCGTTCTGGCCGAACGTTCCGGAGAATTGAAGGCGCAACTTGATGGGGTGGTTTGGGATGAAGACTTATTCATTGAATGTGGACATTATCCGGTTAAATTGTGCCTGACTGGGATTCGTTTGGATCAGGGGGAGCATGTGCTTCAATTGACTCAGCTTGAATTTGGATCCTTTGAAATCGACCGTTGGCGTTTGCAAGCACGTTGGAGAACCTTGGGGCCTGGCTGTTGGCTGACTGCTGGACCCTTTCCGTTCTTTTATAGCACGGTCAATGGCACGGATGCTCAAGTTAAGCAGGCATTCCAGCAAAAACTGCCAATCGAGACAGAGGACTTTAGCGAGCAAGCTGTATTTACCGGGGTGGATGGATGTTTAATTACTTGGCGTTCGAATCCAAACTTAGAAGGTGAGACGGTTAATTTGGCGGCTTTGTCTGAAGTCGAATCCGCTGGGTTGGCATATGCTAGAACCGTCATTAATGTTCTGGCCGACTGCCTGGTAGAGGTGCTGATTGGTTGTGATTGGTGGTGTAATCTTTATGTGAATGGGCATTTGGTTGAATCTGAGCGTGACTCGCTGGCGGTCGAGCGCGATGGAGCCCAGTTTAATGGATGGAAGCCTTCGCTTGCCCAAATCAAACTGCAAGCTGGCGAGAATGTCTTACTATTTAAATGCCATCCGGGTAGCACTGATAACTGGTTTACCTTTCGAATTAATGAAATTATAGATTTATTTTAACAAAATTTTGATCGTAATCGTTAGCTTCAGTAAATATTTCTTGACGCATTTTAATATCATATGATAGGTATTTGTCTCGCTCTACTCAAAATTATGAAAAATACACCCCAAACCTACCTTGGTCTTCGGACTACCAGTGGATACATTCTATCGGCTGTTACTGTTTCTTTAATCACATCCTTGTCCGCACATGCGGATGTCATTAGTTGGGATGGTGATACGTCTGTTACTTGGACGGATGGCGATAATTGGTCGGGCGGTGTGGCCCCGGCAGACAGCTTGCTGACCGATATTGCTCGTTTTGATGTCGGTAGCTATGGTGGTAGCACTTATGCGCCAAATGTCGGTACGACTAGTGTGTATGGAATTCAGATTGGTTCGGCGAATGGTAATTTTACTATGGATGGGGCGACGCTTTCGCTGGGTGGAGGAGGAATTGTCCAGGATAGTGGAGCAGACTTTACTTACATTTCGGTGGCCACGCTTGACGTGGGGGATCGTGCGCAGGCATGGACAAATAATGCGGCCAATAATTTAACAATAAACAGTCAAATATCTGGGAGTGCCGATTTGACGTTCGATGGTGCTGGAAGTGTGACGTTGGCGAATTCATCGAGTGGAACTACCTACACGGGAAACGTTGTTGTGTCGCAGGGACGCTTAGACGTAACTGGGGGGGCCTTTGGGGCGGATAATGATGTTTCGCTTGCTTCTGGTGCGGTGCTTGGTCTTGGGAACCCCGGTGTGACTCTTGGAGGGCTCAATGACTATGCTGGAGGCGGTGGTACGGTGGGAATGATTGTAAACAATAATCGTCCCATTACCTTGGCTGGTGATTCCAGCTATAGCTTTAGTGGAGTGATTCAGGATTCTATTGGCAGCACGACAGGAAAGGTCGCCTTGGTCGTGGGGAATGGCTCTACGAGTATGACGCAGACGCTGAGTGGTGAGAATACGTATTCCTTGGGGACCTCAATTAAGAACGGTGCGGTCCTCAATGTTCACAGCTCCAGTGCTCTGGGCGCGGGAGACGGTACGTCCACGACCGGCTTAACGATCGACAATGGCGGCACGCTGCGACTTCACGGCGGCATCAACATTGCCAATGAGCGTACGACGCTTTCTGGCGACGGCTTGAGCGGCGGCGGCGGGGATGGTGCGATCGTCAATGTTAGCGGCGATAACACCTTTGGTGGTCAGCTGCTTTTCGGCAATGTTGTTACAGGTACTCGCATTAATTCTGAGTCTGGAACTCTTAACTTAAGCAACACTGGTGCAGTTTCAGTAGCCAATGGTCGCTCTTTGTATCTTGGTGGTGCAGGTGATGGTATTCTTGCAGGTTCGCTCGATAGCGGAGGCAGCGGCCGTATTTATAAGGATGGTGCTGGTACTTGGACCATCTCTGGCAATAATGATGCCCTGTATGGTACTTTTGTGAACGAGGGGACTCTAGTTGTAGACGGCTCGGTGAGTGCCAATATTTCGGTGGCTTCTGGAGCGACTTTGGCGGGTGTCGGAAGTGCTGGCACGACGCTTACCTTCTCGGATGGTTCTGCATTTGAATACGATTTTGCTAAGAGTGGTTTTCTCGATGCGGGAACAACGGCTACGATTGGTTCAGGTGTAAACCTGAATTTTGTAGGTGTTGCGACGGGCTTAAGTATCAATGATACCATTACGATTGTCGCTGCAGGCACCTCGTTGTCGGGCGTCTTTGCGAATCTTGCGGACGGTGCGACGGTGACCTCCGGAGATTATGAATTTCAGGCAAGTTATGGCTCTGATAATCTAGAACTGACTGTGCTCTCTGTGATTCCAGAACCAACAACATTCGCAATGCTTCTAGGGCTCGCAGTTGGCATGTTTGCTGTGACTCGTCGTCGTTCGTAGTTAATTGCGTCTAATTGATATGGTTTTTAGCGTTTTCTTGGGCGGTAAATTCGCCTAAGATCTTAAATTACTGCCAAGCACTCAGATCATGAGTGCTTGGCTTTTTTATGTGTCTTTAACTAAAAGAAAATTCCTATGAGTGAAAAAAGAAAAAGAGATAGGGAAGTCTTCCGGAGAGCCGCGGTTTTCGTCTGCGGACTACTTCCAGTCTTTGCGCAAGCTGACATATCGCCCGCTCGATCAAGCAATTCGAACGATTTACTACCTCCGGGCTTTTGCCGGCAAGTCATCGATATCGAAGGAATGGCTTCCCCTGAGCTGGAAACTCTTCCATTGCCGAAGGGGGCCAACTGGGCGATTTCCACCCGTTGGGATGATGGGCCACAGGCAGATATCAAAATGGCGGACCTGCTGGAGAAACATGGATTCAAAGGTTCCTTCTACGTCATGACTGGAAGGAAGCCGAATACCTTCGAGCGCGACCTTTTGACGCGCGGCCACACCGTGCAGTCTCATTCGATCACTCATAGCCGTCTCTCCTGTATCGCTCCGGCTCAAACCTGGCGTGAAATGCTGCTTCCACGGATTGATTTGGAATGCCGTTTGGATCGACCGGTAAACTGTTTTGCTTATCCGAGCAATTCGCAGGCGAGTGCATTTGATCCAGATGCCCGGGGACGGTTGTACCAAATGTTGCTTCGCGCAGGCTATCATCATGTTCCTGTGCGGCGGAATGAGAAGGACTCGGAAATTTCCGGGGCGAATGTCCTGCCCGCTGACGGGAATCCGGTGGACGAAGCTTTTCAAAAATTTTACAGTGATCCTGACTTACAGGCTTTTGAGCCGAATATTACCTGGGCGTATCACGCCAATACCCACGCGAGAAAAAACACCTGGGAGTTGCTAGGGAAACAACTGGAGGCCCACGCGCATCTCGAGGATGCCTGGTATTGTCGTCAGGATGAATATGCGGCATATCGAATTCAGTTTACTCGTGCCCATTTGTCTCCTATCGGTGCAGAAGCTTTTTCACTGCTCCGCCCGGGCCCCGCGCTGGCAGGGGCTGAAGTGCCGTTAGAACTCCGTTTGAACGGAAGCCCAGGGCAAGTTGCGCCGGTGGTGAAGGTCGATGGGCGCCCTGTTGAGTTAATCCCCTTGCCGTTGGGGGGCTGGCGGTTTGCAGTGCCTTGGCCTGAGGAAGAGGGGGTCCCTCGCTTGATTGGGGCAGAAGATTTTCCGTGGTTGAAAGGCACGCTGGCTGTGTCTGGAGATCAAAAAACGCTCTCTTTTCAAATGGAGAATGCAGGAGCAGAGTCCATTCGAGAGGTTCGGATGACATGGCGTTTGCCTCCGCTTTTTAACGCTGGTAAGGAGTGGCAAGTGATTGGAGATTTGGCGTCCAGTGGCGTTTGGAGTGAAGAGATAACGCTGGCACCGCAACCTACGGGCTATAACCAATTGGGTGGGGCGCTTCCGTTGGCGGTTCAGGTTGATTTTCGTTTGGAAGATGGCACGTTCGGGCGCGTGTATTTTCTGACCGAAGAAACTTTTAACACCCCTGATGGTCCGGAGAATCATTTGCAGGACCATGTGGTTCTGGCAGTGAAGGAAGGGGATCTGGGATTTGAACCCGCAACGTTGAGCCATCCCGATGGCGGTAGATGTCCCGGCCCCGGGATCGCATTGTTGACAGAGCTGGAAAGCAATGGCACGAAAACTGTTGAATTTAAGGCCCGTGGTCTACAAGAAATCCTGCTCAATGGGGATCGGGTGGAAAATGGGCATTTAGATTTGCGCCCCGGAACCAATACGCTGCGTTTGTTACCTGCAAAACATGATTTTTGGTTCTCCTTGACGCCCCCCGAATTGGCTAAATTTAAGCGGCCGTGATCTCTATTCCTTAAGCATGTCTTCGCCTAAGATCTTAAATTACTGCCAAGCATTCAGATCGTGAGTGCTTGGCTTTTTTTGTGCCTTTAACTAAATCTTGGTTGACACTTCTATCATATGATAGAATTTTATGTCTATCAGCTTATATATCATGATCCGTACCCCTTTTATTTTCATGTCAGTTATAGCTAGTTGCCTACTACTAGCTAAATCGTCACACGCTAATGAGGCCACGCCTCGTGCTTTCAGCATCGGTGGTCCGCTCCTGGAGTATGATCGTGGGGATATTCACTTTAGTCGACCTTGGAAGGATTCAGGCAAGGGATCCATTCCTGCCTCTCAATGGGCAGAGTATGATTTTGAGGTAAGTGCCGATGGCTGGTATGGTTTGTATTTTGAGCAATTACCCAATTACGCGCGACAGGTTTATATTGATGGAGAGCGGGTGGAACTTTCCTTTGGTGAAAGCCCCAAGTCGGCGGCTGAGTTGTTAGAAATTCCCGTATCATCTGTTACCAGTGAAGGTTGGACCAAGAGCGCTAACTTAAACTTGCTGGCTGGGAAGCATACTATGCGTTTACAGCGAAATGGGCGGATGGGCCATCCCAGTGGTATGCCACGCTCTTGGGAAATTCGCAAGGCGAGCGATGCGGCTAAGGACCGTTTGAAGGCGGAAGTGGTCGGGCATCGTGAGTTGCGTCTTGGTGAGCCTTTGAGAATGTCATTTACCGCAGGCGCGGGGCCTGCTTCGGCGTATGAGGTGCATCGAGTCAACCTAATGACCGATTTTACGGACGTCGTCGGGCTTGTGTCGTTTCCTGAAAGTGAATCTTTTGTTTCGAAGGATGTTGAGATTCCAACGGAGCTGGAAGGCGTCTACCAGCTGGTGGTGAAAGCCGAAGGTGAAATTTTAGATACAGGGGCATTTCCTTCAGTGACTTATTTTGTGGTGGATACGGCCTCGAAGAATGCCGATCACAGCGATCAAGATGCCACGCAATCATTGATCGCTGAGATTGATTGTGTGGGGAATACAATCAACGGTGATCCTGTTCAAATCGGAGAGAATTTCTGGGAAGCGAATGGTGCGACGAATGTCGTGGACAGTGGGGCGGGTGAGTATCGGGAAAGTGGTAATGGCTTGGGGCCGGAAGTGAACCCGCATCCAGTGCAATTTGCCGAAAACTTTTCTGGCTTTGCTTATCTGGTGAATGTTCCGAATCCGGGACAGCCGCTCATCATTGAGATTGACCATCCGGATGATGATTGGCGTTCCGTTTGTGTGTCGATTACCGATGTCTTGGACCCTGACAAGAATGTGGGCTATTTACCTCCCGCGTATGCTTATGAGACTGGTGGTTATCTACCACTTTCAAAAGAGATGTTGACGGAGAAGATCGTCTTTTGGCCCAACGGGAAGCAAGTTCATATCGGGCTGACCAGTTCACGCATTGGCCAACGTGCGGGGGCTGCAGCGATACGTATTTATGAAGTTGAGGGCCAGTTGCCAGCGCAATCGGTCGTAGCGAGCGGGCGTGTAAATGCCTTGTACATGGAAGAGATCAAGCGCTGGAATACGCATTTTAATACGCCCAAAACTGCTCCTAAAGCAGTGCAAGATTATATCGGCCTACAGCGTACCATGCAGTGGTGTGCCTATATTGGGGTGAACGCCTTTTGGCCCAATGCAACTGCTTATCAAGAGGCGACTTATGATTCTACTGAGTTGGGCGGGTATTTACTACAGTCGTATAGCTCACCGCGTTTGAGTGCCTTGCTATGTGAAAAGTATGGCATGGACTATGTGGCGGAGATTTTCTTGGCCAAACAGCGCTATTTTAATCAAGTCGTAATGACGCAAGGAGCGGAACATCCACAGGACTTGTATACCGTCAACTGGTGGGGCTTTAGTGCGGGGACAGCTGAGACCCCGAGTGCACTGATGCCTACTTGGAATATTTTGCATCCTCAGGTGCAGGAGAAACTTATCGCAATTTATGGTGAGTTAGCTGATCAGATTAGCGATACTTCTTCGTTTCTAGGCATGGCGGGGCGTATTGAACCATGGAATTGGGATGGGCTGTATGGCTTAACCAGTTTGAATTGGGGCTATGAAGACTGGACTATGCGAGAATTTACTAAAGACACTGGGATCGTGGTGCCGGGAGCATTGGATGACCCGAAACGTTTCGAGACGCGTTTCCGCTACCTGACTGCGCCTGCGATGAAAGAGCGCTGGGTGGAATGGCGTAAAGTGCGAGTGACTGATTTCTTGACGCGTTTGAGTGAACGCATTCGGGAAGACAATGAGGATGCGATACTCTTCTTGTGCGGTAATGCTTATCTGGATAGTGCGCACTTCCCAAGTTTGTCAGATTCTATGGTCGAACGCCTGGATGGCATGGGCATCGATGCGGAAGTTTTAGCTGATAATGATCACATTGCGTTACTGCCGACCGGGGGCTATGGACGTGGTAAATCCCGCACATACCTAGAAGATCAGGAAAGTTACGATGTGTTTTCGGATGTGGATTATATTGCTATCGGACGAAGCGGTGTAAATGCCTTTTCGGAGTTTGGCAGATATCAAGAATGGGGGAGAGAGTTTCCGCTTGCTAAGTTGGGAATGCCGCTCAAGCGCTGGTGGTACTGTTCCGGTTCCGATGCCGCGGGGCGTAATGGCCTCGAACGCTTGTCTACGGTACTTGCGGAGCAAGACACCATGATCATCAGAGACGGGGGCTATCCCATGCTGTATGGGCGCCGCGATTATTTTTCAGATTGGATGGCTGATTATTCGCACTTGCCGCGAGCACCTTTTACGCCCGTTGAATTTGCACGCGATCCAGTTGCCGTGTGGGAACGTCAGGAAGCAGATCGCTATTTATTTTATGTCGTCAATCGAGAACAATACCCTGTTACTCTCGAACTTGATTTCAAAGGGGCGAGTGAAGTGCTGCGCCTTAGTCGTCAGCAGACGATCGAGCTAGAAGATGGCGTGCTACGTTTAGAATTAGAGCCCTACGAGTTGCGCTCCTTCTCCGCGCTTGCGGGGGCTGATATTGTCGCAGGAAATACCATCGTTCCCGAGGAACGGCTTGATTTTCTACGTTCACGTTTAGCTTATGCGCAAGAGCTTGAATCAAAAATGACATCATCCGATTTCATTGATACATTCAGCTTGGATGAGCGGACTGCCTATGCCAGTGTTTTGGATGACGCGTGGGAGTCGTACCAGGATCAAGCATACTGGCGCACACGAACCTTTCTGAGCTCGGCATCCATGATGGCTGTGTATGAGAAGCTTGGTAGTTACCCGCAGGATCAAGTCCGGGCACGTTTCCCAATGATCTTGATGAATACATTAAGTGGTCGTTTTGAGGCGGATCGACCTTTTCTAAGTGCGGTGGATTTACAGCCAGCGGTTAAGTCCGACACGCCCGCCGCGCTAGTGCCTTCGGAAGAGTTCAATTCTAATTGGAAATTTGATCAAGTATTGGTCAATTCCAGCGATACTTTAACGCTGGAAATCGATATTCCAGTTTCGGGTTATTATGACTTGAGCGTTGGTTTTGTCGGTGATCGTAATTGCGTGATGCCTGTTTCCGTGGATGGTCAGCGTTTGGCGGTGCCTTTGACTGTGACAGTGGCGAATGAGCCGAGCAAAGTTGTTTTTCCTCGCATGTATTTGGAGGCAGGCGCCGTTGATTTCACTATCCTAGGATCCGGGAATTATGGTCTTTATGCCTGGATTTTGGCACCTGTCTTACAACCTTTGCCGACTACATTATGGTCGACCGTTGGTCCATTTAAGTCCAGTTGGACGCCACACTTGCGTGGTGAGACCAATTCGAATGCCTTGTTGCAGGGAGCTAGTAAGGTGTATCCACCACAAGCAGACCCCTCGATCGATGCGGTATACCAGAATGAATATGGCAATGAATTGCGTTGGCAGCAAACCGATGAAGTCGTAGGCTCTCATGAGTTTGAGGGCGTCAATTTCTCACAGCGCAGTGGCATTACCGCTTTGGATTTCGGCTTTGCGCAGACTTTCATTAACAGCCCGAAGGAGCAGGAGGTGATCTTTTACCTGGGCACAGACTGGTGGGCGAATGCCTACTTGAACGGGGAGCAATTGCGGCCTGAAGGTGATTTGAAGGAGCAGCAGGCGACCGGTATGTGGTACACACGTTGGAAGCCTAAGCCAGTAAAAGTGACATTAAAGCAGGGGGAGAACCGATTGCTGGTTAAAAATCAGGGCGGTAGTATGCAAATTTGGTTTACGGGGTTCATGACGATTCCCGGAGATCTATCATTCTCACCAGTCCCGCAGAAATAGTGAATACACTCGTATTGATATCACGTCCTATAACAAATATGAAACATCTACTTTTATTACTAAGCCTCATGGCGACCTCGATGCTTTGCGTCCATGCAGCTGATAGTGTTACGTCTATTGTACGTGATGGTTGGAGCTATGATCGCAATGACTTTTATAGGACAGACGCGGAGATGGAGCTGAATCGGAAGCAGAATAAAGGTCTGTGGACACCAGGTTGGGCTGAGTATGATTTCGAGATTGTTGAGGCTGGCTGGTATGAGTTGTGGCTGGGGGGCTGCCCTCCAGAATGGCCGCGTGATATCTATATCGACGGAGACGTCGTCACACGCTTGCAGCTGGCATATGGCCAGGATAAGTTGGATTCCGGACCACGGGATGGCGTGCGATTTAAAGAGGCCAATCTATATCTGAGCAAAGGTAGTCATTACATACGTTTTCAGCGTTATGGTTTTCCCGGGGTATTACCTTCTATCTGGGAATTGCGCCCCTCGGATCAAAGTGCCGGTGCGCGTTTACGTGCAGTGATCGATGACAGTCGCATACAGGCGCCTAAGTCGAAATTAAATATTCGGCTTCAAGCAGGCACTCAAGAACACGCGATTGCATACGACTTATACTGGAAAAATGAAAAGACGGATGAAGTCACATTTGCGAGTCAGGTCGAGTTTTCCGCAAATCAAGCATTTGTAGAGAAATCCGTGCAGTTTGTTATGCCTGAAGCGGGTCTCTATTCACTCCAGGCTAAAGTTGCCGACGAGTGGTTACGGCCTGCTGATTTGAAGGCTGGATTTTTTATTTCCGGAGACCTTGCCAAAGAAACGGCTCCATTGGAACCAGATTTCAATGTCGCAGGAGTCTTTGCAAATGGTGGCGTGCTGCAGCAAGGTGAGCCCATGCCGGTTTGGGGGATGGGCTTTCCAGGAGAAGAAGTTGTGGTGACTCTGGCTGAGCAGCAGCAAGTCACTCAGGTTGATGCAGAGGGCTATTGGGAAGTGATATTCGAACCACTGCGAGTAGAAGATGCGCCAGTAGAGCTTCGCGTCGAATCGGAAGGTCACAAGGCTGTGCGTGTGAAGGATTTAGTGGTTGGGGATGTGTGGCTGCTGTCGGGGCAATCCAACATGGGGGGCAGTGTGCTCTCTGCTGCCAGTGAAGAAGTTTTGGAGGAGGCGAATAATCCAAATGTTCGATTGGCATATGTTTTTGATCGTGGTGTCGATCGTGCCGGCAAACCATGGACAAAAGGGCTTTTCTGGAAGCAGGCTGTCTCGGGCGGCGATGCACAGAACCTGAAACAGTGGAACGCGATCCCTTTTGCATTCGGTATGGAAGTGGGGCAGGCGTTGAACTATCCCATTGGATTGGTGAACGCCAACCGTGGTGGTACCATGATTTCTAATTGGATCAGTCGTGAAGCACATCGCAGCATACCATCCTTGCAAGTGCTGCTGGATGTGGAACGTGAGTATACTGAGCAGCGTGTGCCGGAACTATTGCATATCAACAAGCTCTATGGGCAAGTCACGAAGTGGAAGCGTGAGAGCGCTAAAGCAGAAGCTAATGGCACTGCACCGCCGCGTGAGCCCAACATTGTGGCAAGCACCCGCTCACGCGATGGGATCGCGTTGAACTATGATAGTTTGATCCAGCCATTAGGCAGGCTTCCAATCAAAGGCGTTCTATGGTACCAAGGCGAAAGCGACTCACAGGTCGCCGCCGCTTACAGTGAGCGCTTTAAAGTGTTAGTCGAAAATTGGAGAAGCTTATTTGGCAATGAAACTTTGCCATTCCTATACGTTCAAATCGCCTATGGAACAGGAAAGCTGTATACGGGTGAACCCGTGGAAGATGTCGGGTCTGAGTTGAAGTCGCAGCAGCTAAAGTCACTCTCCGAAGTGCCTTATACTGCGATGGTGGTGACTAATGATTTAATGACGCCTGCGGATGATGTGCATTATCGTAATAAGCTGCCGGTGGGCCAGCGTTTAGCCTGGGCGGCATTGGCCACTGTCTATAAGATGGGTACACCCAAGTTAAGCCCCATTTATAAATCTCAGCAGATTGAGGATGGTGCGATCCGGTTGTCTTTTGATCATACGGCGGGTAGCTTGCATGCATCGGGCGGAGATTCCTTGCAGGGCTTTACTATCGCTGGTCGCGATCAAAAGTGGGTCCATGCAAATGCAGTGATTGAGGGCGATACTGTGCTCGTCTCTAGTCCTGAAGTGAGTGATCCAGTTGCAGTTCGTTATTCGTGGTTCCCTCAACCCAGTGGAGCCAATCTAGTCAATAAGCATGGACTACCAGCGCCTGTTTTTCGCACTGATGACTGGGAATTGACCACCGAAGGCATTTATTGGAAGCAATAATATTCATAGAATCTGCCTCAATTTCTCCATAATACCTCGCGAACCTCTTATGATGAATCGTCTATTGCTTCAAACGGCAGCATGCATTACCCTATTTCTTTTCTGTGGGCAATTGCCAGCAGCTGAATCATTCGAAATTAAACGTGAAGGCTGGAGTTATTCCAATTCACATTTACAATGGCCTAGTTGGAGCAAACCTGAGGAGTTGAAGGCAGAAGGGAAGCTCAATCAGGCTTCTGGGTGGGCGGAGTATGATATCGAGATTCCTGAAGATGCTTGGTATGAGATGTGGTTTAACGGAATGCCCATAGAATGGCCACGCAATGTAATCATTGATGGCGAGACTGTGTTGTGGCATTCTGTTTCGACCAAGGCGGATGTCGTTGATAAAGTCATTGGCTTCAAAGAAGCCAATTTTTGGCTGAGTGCGGGGAGGCATACCATCCGATTCCATCGTGTGACTTGGCCTGGAGATCTGCCAGATAGTTGGAGAATTCGCAAAGCAGAGGATGCGACTGGGACGATACGTTATCTATCAGGCGAGCGCATTTCACATGCTGGCGAACAAGTGCCTTTTACCTTTCTGGGCGGTAGTAGTGTCGCAAGCCATTATCAATTGCAGTTCCGGAACCGTGAGACTGGGGCTTTGTTTCCCGCTGGGGAACTTCAGTTTGCCGCGGTTGCCGAACCGGTAGAAAAGCAAGTTGAGTTAACCATGCCTCCCGAGGGTGTGTATGATCTGGTGGGGCAGGCGAATGGCATCGATTTATTACCGGCGGATTTAAAGGCCGGCACATTTGTGATTGTAGATCCACAGGGGGTGGACAAGCCGCCTGCAGAATTAACGGTGAGCCCTGTGATTTCTATTGATTGTAGTGCAGAGTATCCAGCTGGGCAATTTTGGGAAAAGGATGGGGCAACTCGTGTTGTGGAAACCGATTTCGGAAGCTATCGCGAATCTTCTGGTGAAGGCAATGATGGGGATGGCTACTGGGGGCTGGATGGTTTTTCGTATAAATTCAGTTTGCCAGAGGTGCAACGTCTATACCGGATCACGGTCACATATCCAGACGATGATCGCCGGAGTATGGGCTTCTGGGTCAACGACGGTTCAGGAAAAGGTAATTTAGCTTTGAGCGTGGCGAATACGGGGGGAGTGGAAACCGGAGACCAGTATCCACTGACAATGAGCATGCAAACGCACCAAGCCTTCTTCTATGCGAAAGCAAAAGATGAAGTGGTGGTTGCCGTGCTAAACTTGGTTCCCGGAATGAAGGCTGCCGCAGCAAGTATTCAGATCGACTTGGTTGAATCTGGATTGCCTGCGGCTCCACTGGGAGAGACGCGTGGTCGCAGTCTTGGATTTTACTTCGAAGAAAATGGCCGCTGGTTGAAGTTTTTTGGCGGTCTATCGGGGGATATTCGCCAAGATTTGAATGCCTTTAATCGATGGGGAGAGTGGAACCGCCATATCGGTGCCAATCTCATGTTTCCGACCATTAATGTGTATCAGGGAAACCACTATCCGAGTCGAATCCTGGACGGGTATTTCAGTCGTCCAGACAATGAGGTTCGCTTAGGTGCTCTGGTTGCGGAGAAGTTTAACGAGAAGTTTTTGCCAGAGTTTCATATCACAGGGCAAAAGTGGTTTGAGAAGCATGTGATCGGGATTTGGGAAGAGGAATCGAAGGAAAATGGGAAGACCGTCAAAGAGGTGAAATTTAGAGATGATGATGTCAAAGACATGATCATCCGGGATCGCCGTGGTAAGTATAAACATTCATGGGAGCCCTATGTATTTAATGCATTACATCCCAAAGTGCAGCAGCTGTACATTGATATCTTGGGGGAATTGGCCGACACTTTGGGCGATGTAGACTCTTTTACCGGTATTTCATCGCGTATGATGTTTACTTGGCAGTGGCAGGGCTGGAATGCTTTGCCAAATTATAATTGGGGCTATGATGATTGGACCATTTCGTATTTTGAAAGCGATACGGGCATGCAAGTGCCAGGCGATGCGGAAGATCCAAATCGATTTGCTGAACGTTATAATTTCCTGATGGGAGCTGCCCGGGAGCGCTGGGTGCAATGGCGTTGCGATAAGATTTACGACTATCACCAAAGGATCTTAGCGCGCATTCAGCAGGCGAAACCCGATGCAAAACTTTACTTGAATTGGTTCGGTTTGGATAGTCGGCATGCGCTGAGTACCGACATTCTCCAGCAAATGCGCGAAGTTGGTATGGATTGGGAACGTTATGCAAAGCAGAGTGAGATTGTCATTATTCCGCCTAGTCAAGGATACGGTCGTCGTTTTTCGATACCCGTCAGCGATGCATCCAAAGCTGACCGCTTGCATGATGAATCATTGAAAGAAGTCGGCCGTATGGATGGACGCGCTTATGCGCTCTATAGTTCCTATTATGAAGTCAATCGCAACTTGGATTGGTCTGAGTTGGGAGGAGAGCCATACTCGGCATTCGATTCGTGTATGCCTTCGGGCTTGAATGAGCGTGGTATGTACGCGCAAGCGATGGCAAACTCAGATGTTCGTTTTTTCGTAAACGGCGGGAGTGGCTGGATATTTGGCACCCCGTCTTTACTGCAACCATTCATGCGGGAGTTTCGCTCGCTGCCGGATGTGCCTTTTGAGCCATCGGAGCTCGCGCGCGATCCAGTTGCGATTTGGACTCATCGCGATGAGCAAGGCGTGCTGTGGTTTTATTTGGTCAATCGTTTAAACGTGAAGGTTCAGACCTCACTTACTGTGGGCGATGCAAGCATCTATTCGGCCTCAAGTGGTGATTCCGTCAATGTCTCTGCCAAGTCCATGGACTTGGAATTAGAGCCGTTTATGATGTATGCATTTCGCTCTCCGGATTGTGAAGGACTGGGGGCCTTGGACATCAGGTTGCCGGAAGGATATGTGGAGGACTTGCAGCCAATCATTGAATTTGCGAAAGACTTGCGTGAAGATTTAATTTCCAAACTAATCGCGCCAGAGCTCTCGCAGGAAGATTATTTAGCCATGTTGGCTTGTTTGGATGCGTCTATCAGCGCTTTCGAAAAAGGAGAGTATTGGAAAGCGCGTGGACTACTTGAACGTGAAGTTGCCGTGCAGGTGTATTATCTAAGTGGACGTTACCCGCCTGGGCTTTGGCAGCGTAGTGAGAATCATGGCGTGCCTGAGTTGACCACGGATCGTCCCCGCCTCGAAGAAGCCGTGGTGACTGATACTTGGCGAGCGTCTTCTATAAATGACATTGCATATGATGCAGAGGGACGCCTCTGGGTGAGTGCGGATCAGCAGGTCGGGGAGTTCGTTGCCGATGATGATTTTCGACTGCTTTCACTATACCGGCCTTATAGTATGTATGTCGGGGATCTTCGTAAATCGACTTTGAAACCTTCTCGTAAGCTCGGAAATGTATCGAATCTCGTCGCTGCGGGGGAAGGGGAGATTCTATTACAGGAGGGCCTGAATCGTCCCTTGTTGGTTGAGTCGAGTCATGGGCGTTTAATGCCGCTTGCGAATAAGGAATTTAATGTCCCAGGGGGCGCGATGATACTGTGTGCTTATGGCACGGACCAAGTCTTACTTAAATATCATACCTCCGGGCAGCATGCTGTGTATGTCTATACGATGGACGGGCTTTATCAGAGGAAACTCATCGATGGCAATGTTTCCGCAGCCTGTGTTGGTGATGACGGGAGGATCTTCGTCGCACTTGCTAAGGATTTATTGATACTATCAGCTGATGGAGATGAAATTCAGCGCTTGGAACTTGAGCGCGGATTGAGCCAGTTAGCATTTAATGCGGAAAAGAAACTGCTAGTCGGCGGGTATGAACGTTCAGATCAGCTTCAGGCTTTTGTGTTGAATGAGCGGGGAGCATGGGAGACCGTATGGAAGCAATCTGTCGATGCGGTTATCGCGGCGCTGGAATTTGCACCCGATGGTCAATTGACGGTTGCTTATCAGGATGACCGTGCGGGGGCTGCCATTCGTAAGTATGCCGTGAGCGACAACAGTCTGGGGGCATCGATTGATCTCATGCACACCTTAGCACAAGATGCGGCCTCCATTGTGACTAACGACACACAATTGAAACCGTATGGGGGGGATCTGTACTTCTTGTCCAATGGGAAGCTCATGCGCTTAACGCCAGGTGAGACTGATCGAGTTGAAGTCGCCTTTGACCCTGAATTTAAAGATGGGCAACTCGCATTTGAATCTTTCGCTTTCGCAGCTAATGGAGATTTATATATTAGCTCCAACTGGAATGCACGCGTTCGCGGTATCAACCTGTTTGTATGCAAGCTGACCGACGAAGGTTGGGCGGCACCGGTGCAGCTAAATGAGGGGCGTCCATTATGGGAGGGCGGGTATTTTTATGCGTCTGATCTCGCTGTCATGGATGATGGTAAAGTCGTCCTACGCTTAAAGAATCCTGATGCAAAAAATAATAGTAATGTATCTTTGTATAAATGGTCGCCCGATTCGGCACCCGAACTATTTATTAGTATGGATGATTCATCTGACTCCAGCTACGGCTTAGCGAAGCTGGAGGATGGTGGGCTCTTGGTAGCCGGTGGATCGTCTCGTATTGTAACTCGTCTCGCTGCCGATGGCACGGCTGTTTGGGAGACGCATCGTGCGAAAAGTTCACCTCCAGGCTACACCGACTTGAGGAATCCACTGGGGATTACCGTTGATAGTGCCGGGGTGGTTTGGTGCACCGATCCGACACGGAATCATATTCTAAAATTCGACGCGACTGGAGAACTCTTGGGCGCATTTGACTTGAATCAGGGGCTAGCTGGAAATGAGCGTACGTATTTATTTTCTCAGCCTTCGGGCATCGCCGCCATCAAGGATGTAAATGGTCGGGAGTGGATCTATGTAGTCGATAGTGCCAATCGGCGGTTAGTTAAATGGGCCGTCGAGCCTTAAGCCTGAGTGAATTGATTTTAATTTATTGGATCAACAACTCTCGTGCCCAACCAACATCATGACGCTTAATTCCGTTCCAATGCAGCTTGTTCGTTTATTCTGTTTTTTTTCCTGCTTCCTTACTTGCGCTTGCCAGGTATTCTCTGAGTTTGAAGTACGACACCAGGCCGTACATGTCTTAGACAATGGAGTCTTGACTGTCGAAGTGATGGATCCAAATGCGGTCGATCCTTACTATCAAGGATTACGTTTTTCTCCCATTGCGAATGTGCTTCGGGTCGTCATGGATGGGCATGATTATCTCTATAGTCCTGTGGAGCATAACCCGATCAAGCACAATGGTGGTTTGGCGATGGAGTTTGATTTGGCATACCGGCAAGGTGAGTTTGGTCCTCCGGGCTACGATGATGCGAAGGTGGGGGATGCTTTTATGAAAGTCGGCGTGGGCACATTGCGACGCGGGAGAGAAGATCCGTATCGCTTTTTTGATAATTATGAAGTCATCGAGCTTGCGCAAACCAGTGTGGAGTGGCAGTCCACCAGTGCGGTGTTTCGGCAGGTGTTGCCAGTGGTGAACGGTTATGGCTACTCACTTGAGTCGAGTGTGGAGCTTGAGGGGCATCGTGTTATTATTACACACCAATTAACCAATACGGGCACCCACTCCTTCTCGACACGGAATTATGCCCATAATTTTATACATTTTGATGATGTTACGACCGCGGTGGGATATCAGCTGAAACTACCCTTTGATGTACCCGCTGATATCCCTAAGCCTGCAATCGAACAGGAGGGGGGCTTACTCTCTGTAGTTAGTGAGATCACTCCGAAAATGAAAGCAGCTGATGCCTTTATAGATGAATTACCTGAGTCTTATTCAGGAGCGTTACAGTTGGTGCATTCTGCGTCTTCATTGTCTGTTGGGATCGAGACGACACCCCAGGCATCGAAGATTATAATGCATGTAAACCCATTGTATATCTGCCCCGAGCAATTTATAAACTTGGAGCTTGCTTCAGGAGAGACCGTGCAATGGAGCCGAGCTTACAGCTTTTATAGCAATCTGTAGAATAAAATTTAACAATAGAATATTATGAAAGTTTGTTTTTTTGGTGGAGGAGCATTGCGCTTATTCGGAGTCATACGAGCTGCGATGGCGGATGTTGGAGTGCTCGATAATGGAGAGGTTTTTCTCTATGATTTAGACCTGACACGCGCGGAGGCGATGGGGCGCATGCTGTTGAAGACGCCAGAGAGAGCGCGAGCAAATTGCCAGATTCGTTGGGGCAACTCGCTGGACGAGGCATTGTTGGGGGCTGATATGGTTGGAGTGATTCTACCCGCGAGTGCTCCCAAGTCCTACATGTTGGGGCATCATGAGTCTTTTGATCGTGGCTTTATCAGTTCGGATAACATTTCGCCCAATGGTGCGGTTTCGGCGGTGAAAATTGCTCCTGTGCTGATGAATCTTGCGCGGCGTATGGAAGTCCAGTGCCCGAACGCTTGGTTGATCAATTTCGTAAATCCGATCGCAGTGCTCTCTGCGATGGTGAATAATCATACGAAGATTCGCTGCCTTGGTGTCTGTGCGGGGTTTACTAACCACTTGTCGGACATCTCACGTATCTTTGGTGAAGACCAGGAGGCGGAAGATTTGGTGGTGGATTGTGCGGGAGTGAATCACCTGAGTTATATCATTGATGGACAGTGGCAGGGGGAGCCCATTTTGGAAGCACTGAATCGTCATATCGATGATAATTGGAAGATGTGCGAGCTGCAACCATGGTGGGATTCATTTGCGCGAGACAATATCACTAACAGTGTGACCACCTTAGTGAAGTTATGGCGGAAGTATGGAGTGATGGTTTTCTCATCGGAAGGAGATGGCTTGGCTCATCTGATGTATGACGATGCTCTAGTGAATTGTAGGAAGCATAACCCGAATCGAACCGTTGCCGAGGTGGAGGCAGCTATTCAATCCAATCGAAAGGTGCGTCAGAACATGGATAATAAGTTCCAGCAATATCTCGACCGAGAATTGGACGACGATTTTTGGGAAAATCATTGGAAAGAAGACAGCACTTTCCGTCGTCAGGATCAGAATATATTTGTTCGTATTATGGCCGCGATTGCAGGCGTGCGCGAAATGCGCTTAGCCACCTCGCGACCGAATGAAGGTGCCATCGCAGGCATACGAGACGACCAGTGTGTTGAATATTCGCAGGTATTGATTGGAGAGAAAATCGCATCGGCGAATGATCAGCCACTACAAATTCCTGATGTGGCGATGGGGATGACATCTGCGCTAGCCTCGCACCAGACTATGCTAGGTAATGCTCTGGCCTTAGAAGATCCTGTTATGCTGGCACGTGCCTTATTGACCTATCCGGTTCGTCCTTTCAGCCGTGATCTCAGTGAATTATACCAAAGTTTATTTAAATTGGCGGGGGATGAAATTCACCCCACGTATCAGCAAGCTGTTCAATATTTATAGATATGAAAACCATTCAAGTTGAAGCAGAGTTTTGCGTCGTCGGGGGAGGGCTGGCTGGACTATGTGCGGCGGTGGCTGCGGCTCGTCACGGCACAAAAACTGTGCTTGTGCATGATCGTCCCGTTTTAGGTGGCAACGCATCCAGTGAAATTCGAGTGCCTGTTCAGGGAGCATATGGCTCGTGGGATCGCAGTGTGCGTGAGACGGGAATTATTGAAGAAATAATGCTGGAGACGCTCTATCGTAATCCCAGCGGTAATTGGCAGATGTGGGATTTAGCGATGCATGGCATTGCGAAGGCTGAGCCAAACCTAACCCTACTTTTGAATTGCTCCTGCACCGAGGCCAAGGCCAGCGAAGGGCGTCTGGAATCATTGAGAGCATGGCAATCGACTACCCAAACATGGTTTGAGGTGTCCGCTCAGGTCTTTGCGGATTGTTCCGGAGATAGCATTTTGTCGTCCTTTGCCGGCGCTGAAATGCGTGATGGTCGTGAGGCGGCAGCTGAATTTGATGAGCCTCTGGCGCCCGATGTCGCGAGTTCAACTAAGATGGGGATGAGCCTCATTTTTGTCTGGCGCGATCTGGGGAGTCCGCAGCGCTTTATGCCGCCGACATGGATTCATACTTTCCATAATGATGAGGAAGCGCCGAAGCATGTAGAAAAAATTAATCTGAAGCCGGTCAGCGGGGCCAATGGTTTCTTTGTCGAGTTGGGTGGTGAAGACGATACCATTCACGACTCTGAGGAGATCAAAGAGGAGTTACTGAATCTGGGACTCGGACTCATCGATCACTATAAAAATCAAGGCGAGCACGGTGCTGAGAATCTAGCCTTGGAGTGGTTTGGATTTCTGCCCGGAAAGCGGGAGAGCTTACGCTATGTCGGGGATCACATGTTGCGTCAGAGTGATGTGCAGCAGCCGAATGCATTCGAAGATATCGTCGCTTATGGTGGATGGCCCATTGATGATCATGATTCCAAAGGCTCCTTGAGAAAAGGCGAATATTCTCATGATTGGTTTAAAGTAAATTGCCCTTATGGCATTCCATTTCGTTCTTTATATTCGAAGAACGTTGAGAATTTGATGATGGCAGGGCGCAATATCAGCGCGACACACATTGCGCTGTGCACTACGCGGGTGATGGCCACTTGTGCGCTCTTAGGGCAAGCGATCGGAACGGCGGCTTCGTTGAGCATCCGGGAAGCTTGCACGCCACGTGAATGTGGGCAACTACACATAGAAGAACTACAGGCGAGCTTACAAGCCGACGACTGCTGGTTACCTGGGCTTGCGCGTGCGATTCCCGAACCTTCACGCTCCGCAAGTCTTCTGGCGTCCTCAGGGGATGCGGAGCTGTTACGCAATGGCCATGATCGCGAGTATGAAGATCGGGGGGAGGTGAATGCATGGATCGCAGCGAAGGGGGCATGGGTTGAGTATCGTTTCGAATCGCCGCAGCAGTTGTCGCAAGCACGTATCGTTTTTGACAGTAACCTTAAACGCAAATGGGCGAACATGCCTTTGTGGTATCCCAGAGATGGCTGGGATATTAAGCCTGAGCCGACACTAGTTCGGGGCTTTCGTATCATGGCGGAAAACGAGTCGAGTGAGTGGCAGGAAGTCGCCTGTGAGACCGATAGTTTTCAGCGTTTGGTTCGACTTAGTTTGGATGTTGAGACGAAGGCAATTCGCCTGATCATTGATGAAACTTGGGGGCATGATAGCGTTAAAGTCTTTGCCTGGGATGTCTCCTGATTCAAAGCCGTACTGTTATGCAAATTACTAAGATACAAGTTTATTTCCTACCTGTTAAAACGCGCACGCCGTATCAGTTTGGCAAGGAGACGATGTCTGAGGTGGTTTGTGCGCGAGTGGCATTGACAGTTGAGGACCCTGTAACGAAAAAGACAGCGCAAGGTTGGGGGGAGACGCCCCTGAGTGTGCAGTGGGTGTGGCCGGGGGCGATTTCCTTTGCGGCGCGTGAGTCCGCGCTGCAAGCGTTTACTTGTCAGGTCGCTCAAGCATGGAGTGAGTCCGATCTAGTGGGGCATCCTTTCGAGATGGGCTATGAGTTTATTGAAACGCGTTTGCCTGAATTGCGGGCCGCGTTCAATGACGAGCGTGAGAGCGAACAGCAATTACCACAGTTAGCGGCCCTCGTGTGTGCCTCGGCATTTGATATCGCACTCTATGATGCCTATGGGAATTTGCACGAGGTCGGCGTTTACGATTGCTTAGACCAAGAGCACTTAAGTCAGGATCTATCGCACTACTTGGAACCCGATGCCAAAGGTGTTTCCTTTGCCGGATTGTACCCCGCCGATTTTTTAGTTCATCCAGCCGCACGAATGCCCGCATGGCACTCAGTGGGCGGAACTGACCCCATTGATGCTGCTGAGTTAACTGGAAGTGAGCCAGACGATGCCTATCCAGTTTTACTGCGTGATTGGATTCTGCGTGATCAGTTGACATGTTTAAAAGTGAAGTTGCGTGGACATGACGCGGAGTGGGACTTTCAACGTTTAGTCGCGATTGGACACTTAGGTATGGAACTGGGAGTGCGCTGGCTCTGTGCGGATTATAATTGCACGGCTCCGGATGCGGCATATGTGAATGCAATGCTGGACAAGCTACGAGTCGATGCGCCACGTGTGTATGGGATGTTACTTTATGTCGAGCAGCCCTTTCCATATGAACTGGAAGAGCACCCGATCGATGTGCATTCGATCGCAGCACGCAAGCCACTGTTCATGGACGAGAGTGCCCACGATTGGCGTATGGTTCGGCTTGGGCGTCAGCTCGGATGGAACAATGTAGCCCTTAAAACCTGTAAGACGCAAACGGGCGCATTACTGTCATTGTGTTGGGCGAAGGCGCACGGCATGACCTTGATGGTACAGGATCTAACGAACCCGATGCTGGCGATGATCCCACATGCGCAATTGGCTGCACACGCAGGCACGATCATGGGGCTGGAGTCGAATGCGCCTCAGTTTTATCCAGATGCATCCTTACCGGAAGCTGCCGTCCATCCGGGCTTGTATGCTCGCCGTGATGGTCAAATTGATTTGTCTACGCTTACAGGTTCTGGGTTTGGCTATCGAATCGATGAAATGGAACGCGACCTCCCATCGCCGGATTTTGAAGCATAAAGTATGCTGCGGCATCCTATTTTTGTTTTTGAATGTGTTGAGGAGTTATTGGGGCATCGCATTGTCGCGGTTTTCGATGAATCCGATTGAGAGAAGAAATTGTGCCATCACTTCCTTGGTGATGGGCCGGTATTTGGGCTTTTTAAAATAGAATCCGTGCGTTTGCCCTTCGTAGATGAGTAAGTCACAGCGGCGACCATTTTCCTGCATCCGTTGCTGAAATGCTTCGCATGCTGCAGGCTTACTTGCGCCATCTTCGGATCCGACGAGAATGATCGTCGGGGGGGTGTTTTCCGAGATGTTGTGCAGGGGAGAAAAGTCTTTCCAGTATTTGACGACTCGATTGTGTGCGAATGCATTGGGCCCCGGTCCGTTGTCGATGACTGGATTGAACAGCACGAGTGCGTTGGGTCGGCAGTCGATGCTCAGGTCGTCGCTCGGATCATTGAATCCGGTAGCTGTGGCGGTGGCTGCGGCCATTTGCCCGCCTGCCGAACCCCCACCAGCTGCAATGCGGTTTGGGTCGACTCCAAGTGCACTGGCGTGACTGCGAACCCAGCGGATGGCAGATTTTGCGTCGGTGACGCATTCAGCAGGGCTCGTTCCGTCGCTACCACGCAATCGATATTTCGCTGAGATTGCAACCATGCCTCGTTCCGCCAAATACTGACACTGAGGGTAGAAACGGTTCGGATCGCCGCTATTCCAGGCACCCCCGTGAAAGAAGACAATCGCTGCCCGGGCCTCGGCAGGTTGATGACCTTTCGGATAAAAAATATGTAGCTCGAAGTCTTTTTCGCCGATTGTTTTATAGACTCGAGTTTGGTCTGGCTGGGGGCCGGAGGAGAGCGCAAACCCTATGTGAGCGATCGAGATTAGACACAGGTAAGCGCATGTGATTAATGGTCGTGGCATATTGAAGTTGATTTAAATATTAGTGTATTTGTTCGTAACCAATCGCTGGGTGGGCTAAGCAATCACCAGCGATTGGCGGAGGTTCATATCGCTGGGATAAGGGATTTTTAGCTTGATAATATCATATGGTAGCAGTATCGTAAAATCCTTTGTCGAAATCAGCTTACCCCACCGTGATTCGAGTGACTTTTCCTCAGCCACTCATAAGTTGATTAGATTTATCGCCAACGTCTATTCTTATTAATGCAATCAAAGTCGAAGTATTTAGGCCGCAGGGGTGGTTTTGCGCTGATTCTGGCTTTGAGCTTGATGGCCTTTGTGGTGCTGCTGCTAATTTCGATCACCACGCTAGTTCAAGTTGAGGTTTCAAATAGTGTGAGCTCAGCAAAGCGCTTACAGGCACAAGCCAACGCGATGCTAGGGCTGCAGGTTGCCATGGGTGAATTGCAGCGATTGACTGGTCCGGACCAACGGATTAGTGGGAACGCCTTGATAATGGATGTAGATGTCGCGACTCCAGTGTTCGATAGTGGGGAGCAAGCGTATTGGACTGGAGTTTGGGACGCGACGAATGGGAGCTTACTTTCTTGGTTGGTCAGTGGTAACGAAGGACTCGCGCCGAGTGATGCTGCTTTTATTGACTATGATTTGGACCTGTCGGCATCGACTCTGACGGAAGTTGTGCAGTTTCTTCAAGCGGGAGTGGTCGAGGTGCCACTGCGGACATTCAATGGTGAAGATGCTTATGCGTATTGGGTAAGTGACGAAGGGGGAAAGGCGAAAATCAATCAAGCAGATACGGACGCGAGCATGCCATTGATTTCTGCTCAGATGCTTGATATTACTCAAATGGAGGGCTTGGAATGGATGTCGTTGATTGCGGAGCAAGCGGTGCTGCGGAAAAAGGCTGTCAGCCTGGAGCAGTTGAAGAGTCTTTCAGTTGCGAATGCCAGTACGTTTGATTCTTTGGCTCATGATTTGACCCCGAGTTCGTTTGGCGTGCTTTCAAATACTGTTGATGGCGGGCTTAAGACAGATTTGACACTTGCTCTGTTCGATCATTCGGAAATGCCAGCAGGGCAAATGTTTGATCCGCTCGACGATCCGAGTGTTTCTTCGCTGAATGATCCCGGAGGTCCGCTTTGGACGCAGCTTCAATCATGGGTGGATACGAGCTTGAGTGCCGCAGGTGATTTGCCCGTTCGGGCTACAACCGATGAGCAAGCAGGTTTTTTCCCAGTGGTGACACAGGCACAACTTTACGTGCTTCCACGTTATGGTGCGGCGCCTGATCGAAAAGTCTTACTCGATGTGATGCCATCAGTCACTTTATGGAACCCTTATGATAAAGCTCTGGAAGTGAGCAATTATCGTGTCGATTTCGGGCGTTCCAGCCCGTTTGATCCAAGTCACTACTCCTACCATGATATTGTTTTTGGCAATTGGAGTCTTTACCTTGATTTGGATGGGGATGGCAGCTTCACCTCCGTATCTAATAGTGAAAAGGATGAGAGAAAAGATGGGGATGAAATCTTTTATTTGATAAATACGGACAGGAGCAGTCAGCTGAATGACATGCCTGGATTGAGCTTTACGATTGCCGACCTGCGTTTGGAGGCGGGCGAAGCAATTACATTTAGTGCTCCGTCTGGTAACCATCCTATTGATGCGTTTATCAGTAGTGGGCCTGAAGGACGTTTGTATCGAGCTGCAGAAGGTGATAACGAACTGGAGCCAGGATTTAGGCTCACCTCGAGTTATTACATCGATACTGGTTGGGACCTGTCTAGTATCGATCCGTTTGTGGCGCCGAAATTCAAAGTTTCGGCGCTTCGGACTGCCTCGCAGAGCGTGCAATTAGTGAAGACATCTGGTAGCGATTCGGAGGTGTTGAGCGAATTTTTCGGAATGGGAGGACAGTTTGTGAACGGTGCCCCTACGATTATGAGCTCGTCGAGTGATATACTTGGTTACCCTGATTTGAATGGTAGTGTCGGCTTTAAAATATTGAGAAACTTTGTTGAAATTGCTGAGGATCCTACTGTGCGGTGGTTGTCGCAATTCAATCCACGGGGCAGGATGCAGGGACCAATCCCACTTTCCTTTCATGATACTGGGTTTGCTGATTTTAAGAATTCTCAAATTAATAATCCGAGCTTTCAAAATAACATCTTGAATGATGGCTTAGAATTTACAACCGGTGTCCCTTCCAGCGGGAGCGCGGCGAGTGTAGGCTTTAGCACGAATACCATATATCCGAAGCAAGCGGTTCTATATGAGTCCCCACCGGCACGGGATGAATTGCGTAGCATTGGTCAATTGATGCACGCGCCCCTATATTATTCTGGAGTGACTGCGGTGGACGCGAATGAAGACGGCAGCATTGATAATGATATTTCACGGCAACGTATGCAGTGGTCGCGTATTGATAATTTGATACCTGCCTATGCGGTTGGTAGTAGTCTGGCAGATTCAATGATTCCACTAGACCGTGTCGATCTTGATTGGACCGAATATCCGATTACTGAGTATTGGTATAACTATGTAGGTCGGCATTATGATTATTCTTATTTACTCAATCAAGCACTGTGGGATGGTTACTTTTTCTCCAGTTTGCCCACTCCGAATAGTCGAACACCAGCGAACCAGAGATTCGTTGCGCTGGATTCGACGGCCACAGCTACGATGTCCGCTGGAAATGTTGCTGCTGAATTTTTGTTAGAGGGTGCCTTCAATGTTAACTCAACTTCGGAGAATGCATGGCGAGCTTTGCTGGCTGCGTTTTATGGTGAGAGTTTGAATGGGACTCAGGAAACGGGTTCGCCTTATGTGCGTATCAATGACCTGAGCGGTGATCCATTTAAACCATCCATCCATGATGTGGAGAGTCCGGAAGCTTACTTGGGGTATCGAACGCTGACTGCGCCGCAAATCAAGAATTTGGCGAGGCAGATCGTAAAGGAAGTCAAGCGGCGTGGACCATTTACTTCGATGGCTCGCTTTGTGAATCGTTCGTTAGATCAAGATGCGCCCAGTGATATGCCGAATGGAGGCGTGAATGCCTATCGTGTACGAGGTGCACTCTCGGCTGCCTTATTGGCTGCCGATCAAATTACAGCAGATGAGGCCGCTGATTTAGGAATTACAGTTGCGGATGCGAGAATCAATGGTGCGCTGCAGCAAGCGACTGAGGAGATCACGGTAGATGATGTGCGGACGGATTCTGGGTTTATTCAGGAGGCGCAAGTGGGATGGCGCAGTGAGGATATTCCAGGCTGGTTGACGCAAGCGGATCTTTTATCACGTCTAGGTGCAGGTTTAACGGTTCGCTCGGATACTTTTAAGATACGTGTGTGTGGTCGTGTGAATGATCCAATCAGCGGGGCAGTTCAGGCGGAAGTCTTTGGTGAAGCCACTGTTCAGCGACTGCCGCAATTTTTTAATCTTGCCGATGCTGCAGATACTCAAATCGCTGATTTGACGAATGACGAAAATAAGCGATTTGGACGTCGATACATCGTTGTCGATTTTCATTGGATTGAATAAGCTCATGCCTCTGTATTCCCTATTCATAGCTCTGAATATGAAATTGATTCGAATTCTCTTATGTTTCTCTATGATAAACTTTGTCGCTAAGGCCCAGTCCAGCGAAGAAGAGATTGTGGATGTTCCATTTCAAGTATACGTTTGGCCGGGAGGCCCCATGGCGAGTGTGGGCGAGCATCCGCGCGGTGGTGGTTATACGCGGCCAATTATTGAATACAGTCCTGATGGAGTGGGGGAGGCCGTGGACATTATGGCGGATGAGCTACGCCTTTCGAGTGAACTGCACTACCGTGGACCGAACCCCTTGCAGTTCTATCGTGAAATCACACTGGCGAATGGTGAAAAACGACGTAAGTTACTCGCTTCGGTTGTGATCCCTGTCGGAATGAAGCGCGCACTGTTACTTTTTTTCCCCGTTAAGGGTAAAAGCTATAGCTATGATGTTTTTCCGATTGATAACTCGTTGGAGCGCGTGCCGCTGGGGCAATCGCAGGTGTATAATTTGACTCAGTCGAAAATTGCCTGTCTCTTTAACGAACAACAGTTGTTAATTGAACGCGGGCAAAGCTTACACGCGAAGCTTGGCCCTGCCGAAGATTTTACCGTTTTGGTCCGAATTGGAGCTGAAGATGATGCCGGGCAATGGAAGGTGCGGCATGAACAGCGTCTCGTCGTGAATCCAGAGGATAGTAGTACGACACTTATTTATATGAAGCCAGGCAGTCGTAAAGCTTATCGAATCTTAGTGTTAAAAAATTCGGAGATGAAAAGAACGCTTTCTCCAGCGATATCAGATGCCGATTAGTGTGCCTCGAATGACTTATGAGTCATTCGTTAATACCTTGCGTCTCGAGTTGAGAGGGGAAAGTCGTCGGTTCTGAAAGGGCCTGCGGGAAAACCGGCACTGTTGTAGAGATTACCGTTTGGGTTGGATTCCCAGTTGTACCTCACGGCAACTGGATCAGGCACGTCGGGGGAGTGAACGAAGACTGTAGTTCCTTCGATACTTGCATTGGCCCAGTGCCACTGACGATCCTCGCCGCAGATGGCAAAGCTTTCGAGCTGACTATTGGGGCTGTGACGAATCAAAGGAGCAGTTTGGTTCACGCGTGATTGAACGATGTAGTTTTCAGGCACAGGATGCGCTACCAGACTTTCTGAGATATTCGAGAAGTGAAGTCGTATGCCTGAGTTTTCGATCGTCATCGATTCATAACTCGGGCCTTCATATTCTATGTTTAACCCGTAGTCTCGGGCGAGTGCGATGGCCGCCAGGCGTTCGCCCACATCCTTTTTGTTACGAGGGTGAATGTCTCTAGACTCTCCTAGATCTGTTAAGATGGCTTGGCCCGTATTGGGCAGTTTTAGAGTTAAGGTTTGTGCTTCGCGCAGTTGCGCCCAATGGCTATTGGGGTGTTCATTCGTTTTAGCCCCATAGTTAGCCAATTGAGCGAAGTAAAATGGGAAGTCGCCGAGTCCCCAACGCGCACGCCAGTCTCGAATCATCAGCGGAAAGGCTTCTCGGTATTGGTAGGCACGCCCGGCATTGGATTCTCCTTGATACCAGATGACTCCGCGTAGGCTATAGGGAATGAGGGGAGCGATCTTTGTGTTGAACCAGGCAGCGGCTAAACTTGCAGTTCTGATTTTAGGTTGGGGTGGGACTTCCGGATAGTTCGCTCTGGCTTCGGGACTCAATGCTGGGAGTGCACTTTCTACTTTGACTTTCCATATGCCATCTAGATCTTGTCGGGATTGATGGAAGGAAAGGCGGAAGCGCTGGATGTCGCCGACGGCAAAACCTTCTTTGGGTTGATACATGCGAATCGCTAGCTGATTGCTGCCAGTCTTAATCCAGTTGTTGGAGATGGAGGCACGTAGGGGACTCTTCTGTTTTGTCAGATCTATGACTGTTTCAGTTCGTATTTTGTGACCGTTCCAATAGATTTCACATAGCCCTGTAGTGTCGCCGAGCTCCAAGCCCCAGCGTTGGCTCGCGTTGGAGTCTTCGATCTCTACCGTGCGTCGCAGCCAAATTACGCCAGCTTGGGGGAGCTTGGAATTTAGGATTGGGCCGGGCAATTCGACGGAGTCCCATCCACTGGAGTCGGCGCTGAGGTAGGGCTCTAGATTCGTCGGTTCTACGACTTCTCGTTGATTCGTTTTGACCCAAGTCGTCCAGTCATTTGAAAATTGCTTCAATTTCCTGGGGAAGATTTTCCAATGTTCGTTGTGATACTTTTCGGCGGACTCTTTTAATTGTGGTGATTGAGATAGGGCCTCCAGACTCGTCCATGCTTCAATGGCGGTGCCGCCGACTGAAGCGTTGATTAAGCCAACGTTTTGTCCGAGTTCGGTGGATATTTTTTTCCCGAAATAATAGGCGACGCCTGAGAAGTTGCCCACTGTTTTCGGATCTGCAATGATCCAGCGACCATGACAGTCCTTTTGTGGAAATTCAGAAATGGGCCCCGTTACCTTGAATTGGCGTAGACGCCGATTCTCCGGCAGTTTGATTTCCTCTTGAGCACCGATTGATTTACTCACTTGAAAGTCCATGTTCGATTGTCCCGAGCACAGCCAGACCTCGCCGAGCACCACATCTTCGATCTCCAGTCGGTTGGTCCCTTCCACCACGAGTACGTGGGGGCCCTCGTCCAATCCCAGCTGGGGTAATTCAATTCGCCAGTGTCCGTCTGCGTTGGCAACCGTTTCTGCCTGTTGATGAGCGATCGATACGGTGACCTGTTCCCCGGGACTTGCCTGTCCCCAGATGGGAGCACTCTCGCCCTGTTGTAGGACCATGTGCTTCGAAAAAATAGAAGGGAGTTTGACCGCTGCGTGAATGAGAGGCAGGTAGCTGGTAGTTAGCAGGAGTCCGAGTGTAATAAAGTTTCGCATCTTGTTTTTTACTCAAAACAGCATATTTATTGTAGTCAACTATCATAAGGTAGTTTGCGTCATAATTTAAGTATACATGGTGTATGGCCAATTGTGTGTGACGATCCGGATGCGGTGGAGACTTGTTGGTCGAAACCAAGACGCCTAGGGGACGGTATTATGATGAATAAGCCTACTGTGCTGGCAAATGGTGACTGGGTTTTACCTATCTCGATTTGGAATTTGTTTCCGGAACGGGTCGCTTGGGGAGAACCGGTTTTTTACGATATGTCGGCGTCAGCGGTTGCTTATGCTGTGATCAGCCGTGGCGATAGGTAGAGTTTTTAATATTTAGGCAAATGCGATCAGCATGTGAATAAATCCTTCGATGAGCACATGATCGTTGAGTGCAAAGACGGTTCGCTTTGGATGTTATTACGTGTAGGGGATGGAGTCTGGGAGAGTGTCTCGAAGGATGGAGGGCGCTCTTGGAGCGTTGGATCACATGCACAGATTCAGCGAGATAGTAGCCGTTTTTGATTCGCCTGCTGCCCGCCAGCAGGTTTTGGTGAATCAAGCTACGGCGAAAAATTGTAATTTACAGGAGAAGTCTTTTGTGCCGAAGGCATGAATGCTTCTTTGGGAAATTTGTTTTTGATGAATAGGTTCTCTGTTGACGAACCTAGCTTATCTTTTCTTTGTTGAGAACTGGGATTTGATCGTAGTCGCATGAGCTATATGATAGCAATCATTCGCAAGAATTCTAACCCCTGATAATACCAAATGAGTGTGACGCGGCATAAATGTATGAAAAATTTTACTACAGATCAAGTGAGGCAGCAACGCTGGCTTTTTATTGGAGACAGTATCACAGACTATCAGTGTCGTGATGATCCTCAGGGCTGGGGCTATGGCTATGTGCGGATGATTCGCCAGTGGTTGGCGGGGCGTCGTATGGCACCCGAGGTGCTGAACCGTGGGATTAGCGGTGATACCGTGCGGCGTATGGCGGCGCGCTGGCAAGAGGATGTGATTGAGCTGAAGCCGGATCTGCTTTCTGTGAAGGTCGGTGTGAATGATGTGGGCTACCATTTTAATCCGGACCGTGTGTCCGATGCGGTGGGGCTGGACGAGTTCCGCGCTAGTTACGAGCAATGCTTGTCTCGGGTCAAAGAAGAATTGCCGGAGTGTCGTATCGTGATCTGCGAGCCTTGCGGCATCTTCCCCCCGCGTGCGCCCGAAATCTCTGAAATGCTCAAAGGTTATATTCAAGTGGCTCGTGAGCTGGCGGAGCGCTATGCGATCTGTCCTGCGGTGCCTTTGCATGCCGCCTTCGTGGATGCGATGGCAGAAAAACCGGAAATTGATTGGACGGTGGACGGTGTGCATCCTAGCCCAGTGGGTGATGCGCTGATTGCGGAGCATTGGATGCGAGGCACGGGCATGCTCGGTTTGCGCTAAAATGGAAACACAACCGAATCAACTCGCCCCTGAGATGGAGCACCTTAAAGAGCAACACGTCACGATTTTGGCTTTGGGAGATTCAAATACACAACAGATGCACTGGACTTATGGACATTGCAACTGGGTGGGGCTGCTGAGTATGGGGCTCTATTCTTTGTTTCCGCAGGGGGCTACGGTGATTAATTCGGGACGTTCTGGTGATTCGATGGCAGGGGGCTTAGCACGGCTCGAACGTGATGTGTTACGCTTTGATCCCGACATTGTTTTGATTGGTTATGGATCAAATGACTGTGTCAAAGTCACTCCTGAGGTTTTTCAGCAGCAGGTGATTGAAGCGATTCGCCGCATCCGCGCACATAATCCCCAGTGTGTGATTATTTTACGTACGACAGTTCCCGTTGTGAATCAATATACCGGGGAGGAAGAAGCAGTTTACGAGAGCGGTGGCCAACAAGTGACTAGTGAGCTACGTGCTCATTTTGTGTCGAAGCTACGATTGGTCGCTGAACAAGAGCAGACGCTATTGGTCGATCACTATGCCTTGTGGAAGGCGTCGATGCAGTCTAGCTGTCGAGGTGACCTTTGCGCCTTGATGGGGAATCCTGTACATCCAAATCATTTGGGGCACCGTCGCCTCTACCATGAAATTGCTCAACTATTCAATAGTTATCCCTATTTCTTCCATGATTGGCAGCGAGTCTTACGTGATCAGGATCTCCCGTGCTAGCGTGCGTTTATTTTTTATCAATCTCATACCTATCCGAATGCAGCGCTGCCGCGAGTGCATTTAGCTCATCGACTCGGTGCTTTGCTTATCGCAGTTCGGGGCCGTTCCACATGGGGAAGCTGACGGGGGTGGCATTCTTTTCGATCTTGTCCACGTTGACGATTAAGCTGTAGTCACCGTCTTTGTCACTGACCCATTGCCCGCTGCTTTGGCCGTAGAGTTTCCAGCTGTGGATGAGTGCACTCTCTTTGATTGCGCTGGCGATGCTTTCGTCTTGCACGATTCCTTGAATACGAAGGGTGCGGATGCCGTAATGGGTGCCGCTATACATTGCGACGACGATATCTAAAATACTTTCTCCTTCTTCATTCGTAGAGAGTCCTTGCACAACAAAAGGCACGCCATCGATGCTAAAAGTTTGTTCTAATAGATCCGTGAGTCGACTCATGTGAGGGTCAAAGAAATGACGGTTGGCCCCCATCTCATCCATGCGGATCATGAAGCGTCTGTAGGCATCGAGTATGTTGGCGATTTCTTTTTCTCCGGTGATTTTCTTGTTGGGCTGGATCATGCCTTCGCGACGCCATGCTTCGGCGCGTTCTATAAAACCCGGTATAATCCAGTCCGCGTCGCGTTGCACTGTGCCGTGGTCACGGCCAGGCTGTTGATGATATTCGGTAAAGGGATGTCCGATGTTTTTCAGGCTGATTGCTAGTAATTCATTTTCTTCTACCCGACTTTTGAATTCAATGTCGGGGTCTCCGACGATTAAGCAGATGGGGGGCAAGTCCGCGGCCGCGAAATGCATAGGAGCGTATTCGTCGACGACGATACGATACTTCGGCCCTTTGTCGCCAAGGAGTTTTTTGACGTTGAAGTGTGTGCTGACTTGTCCGCTGACTGGGATGATACCTGCCAAATCATTGGGAGAGTGCCCATATTCGGCGAGCCATTTGGAATCCATTCCCACTAATGCAGCTAAATAGCCTCCGGCCGAGTGCCCCGCCACGTAGACACGCTTGGGATCGCCGCCATATTGTTCGATATTGTCGAGGACCCAGGCGGTGGCCGCCGCTGCGTCATCGATACAGGCTGGGATGGGAGCCTGCCTAGTGACTCGGTAGCTGACGGCGACCTGTGCGAAGCTTTCATCTTTGACCGGAGAGAAGCAGGGCTTTCCACCCGCTAGTCCACCTCCGTGTAGCCAAATGATGGTCGCGAAGTCTGGTGTGTTTTCCGGGATCGAAAGATCTAATTGGCATTGAGTACGGCGAATGTCATCAGCGGGAAGTTCCAAGTCCTTGGGACGATAGTTGATGTCCTTTTCGATGCGGTGTTCGCCATGCAGTGCGATACTGATTAATAAGTATAATAGAGATAGGCAAACGTGCCGTTTCTTAGTGCGTGACATATTTAGGAATCAATTGTGGGGGGGGGGAGTTTTAAAGGCTAAGGAACTGAGGGCTGAATGAGCCTTTTATTGGCGCATATCCATTGTGAGGTTTTGACAAGCGCTCATCAGGATGCCGACATCAACTGAGTAGCACAGGTAGTGAATGCCCATGCTGCGGTATTTGCGTGCGCTCTCGACGGATTCGACAAAAGTGCCGACTGGGATGTGCTTGGCGCTGCATTTCGCGACCACTTCTTTCAACGCAGCGACGACTTCGGGGGCCTCGGTCTGTCCAGTCATGCCGAGGGATTGTGAGAGGTCGTAGACACCGACAAAAATCATATCGACGCCGGGCACTTCGATGATGGTATCCAAATTCTTGAGACCTTCCGTGCCTTCGACTTGAGCGATCACGGTGATGTCAGCTGCGTTGTGGAAGTAGTCGTGTTTGTCGGTGGAGCTATGTCCGGCTGCTCTAACATAGCGACAGACGCCGCGGTGTCCCATTGGGCCAAAGCGAGCTGCATCGACGGCACGTTCTGCATCGGCTGCGCAATTGACATGAGGGATCTGCACGACGCGTGCGCCCAGATCGAGCGCCTGCCCGATTTGATCGGAACGCAGGCAGCGCACGACGGCGGTGGTGTCGGAGCATTCGCAGGCGCGGACCAGGTTGCCGAGCGTAGTGACATCGTTTGGCCCATGCTCCAGATCGAGAATGATGAAGTCCATGCCGCCCATGCCCATGGCTTCGATCATATTGGGATCCGAAGTTTTAGAAAAGGGGCCAAAGACGGCTTCGTTTTGAAGTTTCTGATGAAAGGGAATCTTGGAGTTTTTCATAAAAGTGACTACTGATTGGGGAGTTCGACCTTCATGTAGATTACATCATGACGATTGTAATCGAAGGCAAAGTGAAGGTAGGTGCCAGAGGTGGATTCCTCGATTTCTCCGTCTGGGTAAGAGAGCGCACCAGGAAAAGTGCAGACGTCCTCTTGGTAATTCCAACTTTGCATGTTATCGTTGGATATCCATATGGAAAGCGGATTTCGGCCTGTAGGGCAGCGGTGCTTGGTGTTGGGGTGATGGACTTGATTGCTGGGATTGTGAAGTAAGAGGATGCCACCTTGCTTCAGCTTGAAGAGCCGGAATTTGCTGCCGGGGTTCGGTATGTCGGTTTTTACGTATTCGGTCCAACTGCGCCCGCGGTCGCTAGATTCACTGCGCATGAGGTAGCCTTCATCGCTGCGGCAGAGCATGACGAGTTGTTCATTGCTGAGTTCGATTACATTGACTTCGGCCCATCCATGAGGCCCTTGCACTTCACCACCTTGCTCCCAGGGACCATTCTTGCCAGTTCCGATAAGCACGCCGTTGATTTGAGCCAATTTATTGGGGTCGTCCATGAAGCTCTCTTCGGAATCCCCATTGGTCGGCTGGAATTGGTAAGGCAGTAGATATTCTCCCCAGCTTGTCAGATAGAGATTGCGGATCATCGAGCGTTTAGGCTTCGCTTCAAACAGTTCGGGAGTGCTCCAAGTATGACCGTTATCTGTGCTGCGTGTGACTGCAGTGCGCCAGTGCCCGAAGTGGCCATCATGAATTTGGAGATAGACACAAACTGTATCCCCATCGACAATGACTTCAGACATGGTGGTCGCGATTTCCGGCACACAGCGATCCTTCCAGTTGGGGTCCATATTGTGAGGCACCTTCTCGAGGTCAGCTTTGCAGGCCTCGCTTTGGTGAATAATTTCGTGTTCGCCCCAGGTTTGGCCTTCGTCGTGGCTGCGACACATGACAACGAAGTTTGAACTTTCCGGTTCGAAGTTGCCGCCGGTCATAAAGAAGACCGCTTGCTCTCCATTGGGCAAACGCCGCCAGGTGGCATCACAGCAGCAATGAATCGGTGTATAGCCGCGAAAGACGATGGATGAATTTTCCATATATAACTGTGATTACTCGGTGAAGTATTGAGTGATTGTTTTGAGTTCTAGTTTGGGGCGACGACTGTTGGGGGCGTCGGTGACGAAAACAATATTTCGAGTGAGTGTATCGTGCCGCCAGCGGGTGTTGATTTGTGAGATCCACTCATCGTTGATTTTCGTACCTAAAATGGATACGCACATCCACATGCTCGGAACCGTTAAGATCAATGGTTTTGAATCCTTTGCCTGGGATTGTAAACTTTTGATCTGAGAAAATGCCTCCGACTTCATACTCACTTAGGTTGTATATGCGATAGGCCCCTTGGGGGAAGGTTGCTAATTGATTGTCGATGCTTAAAATGTGTAGCTGCTGTTCTGAATCTGCGGATTCGTTGGGGGATTTAAGAAAAAGAAGGAAGACATCCTTGAAGGCCGGATTGATTGGAGCCGAAGCCACGGGGGTGGGGATCATCGTGCCGTCTTCGGAGCGTATTTTTTTGTAGAAGACGATTGGGTTGGGGCCAGTATAGTCAAAGGGCCCTTTGTAGAAAGCCTGGGAAATTTGAAGTGGTTCAAGTTGCCCGTTTTTAAGGTAATGCAGGTCTCGGGTATCGGTACCTTTCCATGCAAAAGTGCTGAAGCGGATGGAGATTGTGTCGTCTTCTGTTTGAGCTCTGATACTCAGCGAGAATGCGAGCGTCACCAATACGAATATCCAAATAAATTTTTTCATAGATACTTCTTAAATTTGATCGTTATCAAGCCAGCGAAAGGAGCGGATTACGAAACGTCTTCCGAATTTATCGTTAGTCGCATCCAGCACTGTATCGGTAGGATCATTTGCATTGCTCACGTAATATGGGGTTCTTTGAATGACTGCTTCGCAGAGTGCTTCTGTTTTTTCGCCAGTGACCGGATGGATGTAGTCGCCATATGCGCGAATGGTAAATGTGTCGGATCGCGCGCTCATGACAGGGCCTAAGGTCATGAGCAGGTCGCTTTGGCGTAAGTAGCCGGGGGCACCCGCAGCAATCGGACCGACGGCGTGATTGGGATATTGCATGTCGCTATCGAGGTCTGATAGCACGACTTCATCAGAAAACTGATTGTTTATGCTAGTTTGATCAATCGCAGCTTGAAGCGGTCCTTTTAATGCGCTTGAGAGGTCATTATCCAAGCGTCGATTGACAAAATCAGCAAGGGAAGTAAATGGGCCACGTAGCAGTACTTGGTCTACGATTTCTTCTGCCAGGCTTTGGACTTCGGATTCGCTGAGGGAGCGGTAGCCTGACCAATCATCGTTGGCATCACCACTGGGGAGACTGGTTCGGCTGAAAGGGCTATCCTGCTTGCTGGCGATTTGGCTGCTGTTTCCGCTCAGGTAGCGAATGTCCAAACCGTTGCGTGAGCTGAGCAGAGCTTTCCAGGCTTCGATTGAAGTGGAGTTTATATTAAAGGCCCCATCGACCATCAGGTGAGTGGCGATGTTTGCATAGGCGTCGGCAGCAATTTTGCTGTTGTTGGAAGAAGAGGATAATTCGGCGAGCGTCGCGCTGGAGTCGGAGCCAATGAATTGCATGCGTGAATTGGGCAGAGGCTGGCCGTCCAGGTAATATTGGAAAATAGATTCGAACTCATTGTCAGAGAGATCGAGGTCTGGGCGAGGGCCGATACTGGAAAAGAAATAGCTGTCCCATAGGGCAGAGTTACAGAGGTAGGACCAGTCGACTTGTGTGCGCCCAGTCGAGTCGACTTCAATTGTGCGGGTGACCGCATTGGGTGGAATGAAAGGGCTGGCATGTGAATTACCCACGATATAGGCGGGCTCTTGTGTATAGTTGGAAATGTTGTTTACGTGTTGGAAGGCCGCAAGAGAATGCAGTGGTGTGGTGGGGAGTTCGAAGAGGACTACCTTCGTTTGTCCACTTGCGACGCTTTCGCCCCAGTAACCGCTTCCGTCGTTGGCAATCGCGAGTTCCTGATTATTCCAATTGGAGAACGTGACTAGTTCGCAGCGGTAATTGCCAGGTGAAGTGCCATCTTCACCGTCGTAGTAGATGCCTGTGTATTGGCGAAAGCTGGTGGCACGTGGATTATAATGGGTGAGGAATTGGACGGGAACATTTGTGTCCTCGGGGCGTAGGTGTATGTCGAATACGCCTACCGGGTGCTTGCTGGGACTCATCGTGTCGCTGATGTCTTGAATTTTTATATACTCGGGCGGGTCCGCAGGGGGCCAATTAAACTCTGTGCTTTCGTTGGAGGTGGATCGAATCGAGCCGAGTGTAATACCTGTGCGTTCTTCTCCGGATGATAAGTTCCGGTAGAGCGTTGTGTATAAACTAAGACCACTGTTTGAGGACGCTTCTAAGCGGATGTCGCTATCGGGAGCCAAATACAACTCTGTTCCAGGATCTGAGTCCTGCTGGTTAATTTTAGTGAAACGATAGCCGGTTTGATCAATGATGCTCTTCGTGTAGGGAAGCAATTCGCCGGAAATTCTACCGGAGGCCAGACTCAGGTCGGAGTCCGCATAGACTTTGATTTCCCCCGGAGCTAAAGTTTCTGTATCGGTTAGGTCCAATGAGATGGTGGAGCGATCACTACCCGGATTCGCGAGCAGACCTAAATAGGTATTGATTGACTCTTCGGGTGTGTCTGGTTCGCGGATGAATATTTCCATCGGAATCTTGAAGGCTTCCGCCGTGACTCTTAATTTGTCGTAGCTCAGGGCGACATTATAAGGATTCCATAATGTAACAACCGGGTCTAGCAGGAGGTCGAGGCGGTATTTGACTTCAGTTTCAGGGGCAACTGGATCGATTCTGACAGCCTGGAGACTTAAGAAATATTGGACACGTGTGACTAGTGGGCTAATTGCCATATCCGTGACGCGAAGGATGGGTTCTGTGCCTGTGTTGGCTTCGAAGGTGTTATTTACGTTCGGGTCCAAATGTAGGTCATAGTAGGCTTGCGGGAGTTCGGAGGCCTGCGGCTGGTTTTTCTCCGTCATCGGGAAATAGGAACGTGCGGCGATCTTGAAACCGCTGCCTTGTGATTCGACGCCAAGTGGATTGCCTATTTTGTAGTCCTCGAAGCGATCCGGGTCATCTTGTTTATAGAGGCGATAGTAGTTTCGTAATAGATGCCAGGTTGGGCCGCGTACGAGTGGGTCAGCTATCTTAGGAAAGGGGGCTTGAAATTGATCGAAAGTAAACAGGTAGTTGACGAGATGATCGTCAACGTAAGGTGCGGACTCGCCATCAGCGGCGAAAATGCCTGTACCTGTTGAAATCACTGAGATCCATTTCGAAGGCGAGACTGAGATCCTTTTTTAAGCCGCCATTTTGGGTGTCGGTCAGTAATCCATAGCTGTAGGTCGTGATATCATGAATACGATTGGCTTGTAGGGCCTCCAGGTCTGTGTGGAGAAAGCTGAATTCTTGGCCGCTTTGTAGGCGTTTGAGTGTGTGTGCCGTCAGAGGTTCCAGAGGCGAGATCAATGCACCCAAGTCGTCACCGCTTTCGCTGCTGCTAATGGCTTCGATTCCAAATCGCTGCGCGGATAATTGTGAAAAGAATGACTCCGTACTATTGCCGTCATGGTGCGGGTCGATGGTGTTGATCTTAGCTTTGACACCTTCGTCGCCGATCCAGAAGGCGTAGTGCCCATTGGTGACGGCGTCGACTGATTGTAGCGGCACGCGTCCGGCGATGACCGAATTTTCCGGAACAATAGAGTTTTCTATCAGAGTCACTGGGTCGTTGACGACGCTGTTCGGTTGTAATTTGGCACCGGAGGTATCCAGGCCAGAGACCAACCATTGTAACAGGGGAGGAGTGCTGTGAGTTGTAAACGGGTCTTGGTTGCTGACATCCCACACTCCGGTCCAATGCTGCTGCGTGTCGAGAGGGGGCCTGCCGCTGAGGTCGGCTGTCGCGCTCACTCTTTGATCCGGGCCGGCGGTCTTTTGCAGGTCGCCAATGGCGATTTGTAAGCCAAGCAAGGCATTGGAGCGCGCGAGCGATATTTCCGTTTGAATTTTACTGCTTTGTGTTTCTACGCGAACGACAGCTGTTAACGACATTAACAGTAGCAATATAAATGCCATCAGGGAGAGCGCGATGACTAGGGCGAAGCCACCACTGTAGCTGTGGCTAGAAGGGGCGTTTTGCTGGGGGCGCAAGTCAGGCATCGTGGTCAGTTGATTGGTTTAGCTGAACTGATCCATTGTTTGTTGGATCATGAACGCTTCCGCCCAGTGTTCCATTTCTGGCCGCATTTGCCAACCAAAGGTGCGGGCGATGTCGAGGCCGACGACCTTGTTGCCGCGGGCGATCAGGTGAAAGGCGTCGCCCATCAGCGGCTTGTAGAGATCGGGGCGTTGTTGGCGTAACGGTTCCCAGCGAGCCAAGTGGTCGATTAAGGTGGCGTCTCGTTCGCGAGCGACTTTACGGATGAGATCCATATAAAGGTAGAATTTCTGGAAGCGCTCGCTGCCGTCGGATATGACGGCATAGTAGGTTTGGAAGATGACATGAGTGCCTATGGCATCGAAGCGTTTCCAGAGCTCGTTTAGGTTGGCTTCGAACTCTGTAGCATCTAGTTCTTCTTCAGGTTTGCAGTCATTGCCGCCGATTGTCAGGAATGCTGCGTGTGGCTTATAGAAGGCGGCGTCGCTTTCGAAACGGGCCAGTAAGTGGCGAGTGGTATTGCCGCCGACGCCGACGTTGATGCAATGCGCTCGGGGCCCGTGGTTCTGATGTAGAGCCATTTCAAAGCAATCGAACCAATGCATGCCGGGGCAGAGTCGTTCAGTATTGGAGGAACCGAATGCCAAAATTCGAGTTGGCTGATCGGATGCGATATGATTCAGCAACGATTTAATGTGAGAATTCATCAATAAGATCGATTAATTGTGGGTACGTTATGTGGGGGGGAGATGAGTAGAATTAAAAGACTATTTACGCGAATGGATTGAAGTCAATCTTAACTGTTCTAACTGTTCGTCCTGTTTATACTGTTTTTGATTGTGTTTGACTTGGTCTTCTAATTCAAATTATGAACCCAGTCTTGTCAGGTTCTGTTAAATCCCCATCTAACGCTATTTAAATGAAACGAGTTGCTTTGGTGTCTCCCTTGTTCTACAGGCTACCGCTTGTTGTTTTTTTGCTGCTTTGTCATCTGCCGGCGGCTTTGTTGGCCGTGAGTGCATTTTCAGAGACGGTTACGATTCGTGAGGAACTGGGGCGGTGGCGGATTTCTATAAAGGGAGACCCGATCATAGAAGCGCAAGTCGGGCAAGACGGCAGTTTGCTGGATCTGCGATTTATTCAACCGGGTGAGTTTTATGGTTTGGTGGCAAATTCGCATCGCCCCAGCTTTGTGCGTTTGGGAACTGGTTTACCTGATCTAAATTCATTTGGCGGCTCTAGGGGCTTCTTTCTTTATCAGGGGACAACTGTTGATTTGGAGCGGGTCGAGCAAGTGGATGTGAATTCGCTACGAGCAGAGGGTGAGCGAGCTTCGGTTCACTATCATTTTGCAGCAGAGGGGGTGCAGATCCGGGTTGAAAACAAGACTTCCCAACCGATGCAAGCGTTGATGGTGATCGATCCTACTGTGCGTGCGGTCGCTTCCTTGGGTGGGGAACGCCTCCGTACGCCAACCGTGCAATTGTGGTCGGATACGACTTGGTATCAGGATGGTGTATCGGCGTGGTGGCAGGTTCAGATTGAGGGTGGTGACCGAATCTGGGGGCCGAGTGAGGAGACAGGAAAAGCCTGGCGAAAGGGCTTGTTTCAGGTGTGGGAGGCGACCCTTCAGCCTCACGAGGTGCGGGAGATTTCAATTACAGCAAAGCCGATTCTTGATGAGGAGACTGCCGAATTGAAAGAGCGCTGCGAGGATGCGGTTCCAGGCTACCGCATGGCAGAGTTGGCTTTTCAATCGCCTAAGCCATCAGTGAGTGGTGCGTTGACCTTGTTTTCTCCCAAGGATTATCAGGTGTTTCAGCGTCGGAGCCGAATGCAGGGGCAGGTGCTTTTGTCGGGGGCGGTGCCAGTTGGAACGGAGTCACTGGTCTATCGATTTTTGGGTTCGGGATTAAGTGGTGAATTGCCGGATCGATGGCGGGAATTGGGCGGCAAGCCGGTGGCAGCGAGTTTTTCGGAATGGGTGGATCTTCCTGCGGGAGGTTGGTATCGCCTGGAGATGCAGGCGCGTCGCGGCGAAGAGGTGTTGGCGGATGTTCATGTCGAGCATGTGGGTGTTGGAGAAGTTTTTGTTATTTGCGGACAATCCAATTCCACTAACTACGGTGAACGCCGCAAGTTGACAGCTCGCACGCAGACCGGTTTGGTATCTAGTTTTAGTGGCGAGTCTTGGAGCTTGAGCGAAGATCCGCAACCAGGCTCGACGGATGGTAGCCAGGGAGGCAGTCCATGGACATATTTTGGTGATGCGATGGTGGCGCGTTACCAGGTGCCGGTTGCCGTTGCGGTGACGGGCCATGGTGGGGCGCCTGTGAAGCGCTGGCTGCCTGGGAAATTTCCTTTCTATTGGCTGATGTCACGTATTCATCAGCTCGGGCCGAATGGCTTTCGTGCCTTGCTCTGGCATCAGGGCGAAGCCGATGCTAAGGGCACATCGGAAGCCTATTACGATTCGCTCACCCGTGTGATCGATGGGACGCGTTCAGTTGCGGGATGGAATATCCCTTGGATGGTGGCTCAGGTTTCTTACACGGGGAGTCAGCGCCCATTATCGCCGGCGACGCGTTTGGCGCAGCAACGTATTTGGGATGAGGGGATCGCGTTGGTCGGGCCTGATACGGATACATTGCTGGGGGAGAATCGAGTGGGGGTACACTTTAGCGAACTAGGCTTGAAGAATCATGGTGAGCTTTGGGCTGAGAAAGTCGGTGTTTATTTGGATCAAGTGCTAGAGGCGGAGGCTGCGCAGGGCGTGGATTACTAGAGTATGATGAAAGTTAGCTATTTAATGAATGTGAGCCGCGTGCTGTTGGCTTTGGTCGGATCTGGACTGACCGTTGCGGCAGCCACTCGCTCGGAGCCGATCTTTCGCCCGGGCGATGTTTGGGCGATTTGTGGGGACTCGATTACCCAGCAAGGCGTCTACAGCGTCTTTCTTGAAAGCTACTTACTCGCTTGTCAGCCGGAGCCTGCGGTGCGTGCCGTGCAGTGTGGTTGGGGCGGTATGACGGCGGGGCGTTACGCAAAGCTAATGGAGGCGGGGGCCCAGAGCTTTGAGCCGGCGATCGTGACGACTTGTTTCGGCATGAACGATGGGCGATACGATTATCTTAATGATGAGGTCGCCGCGACCTATCGGCAAAGCTTGGTTGAGATCGTTCGCCGCTTTAAGCAGTCTGGTGTGAGGCGAGTTGTGTTGGGAGGGCCCGGAGTTGTGGATACATTTACTTTTCGTAATCCAAAAACTGCCATTAGTGCAGAGGAATATAATCAGACGCTCGGTCAGCTCAGTGAGTTGGCGGCTGAGGTCGCGATGGAGGAGGGGGCTGACTTTGCCGACGTGCACACCATTATGCTGGATGTGATGGCCCGCGCGAAGCAAGCTTTGGGAGAGAGTTATCCCGTTGCGGGGCCTACGGATGGCGTGCATGCAGGGCCCAATGGGCACTTGATTATGGCTTATGCCTTCTTGAAAGCTTTGGGCTGTGAGGGGGCCATCGGCACGCTAGAGCTCGATCTGCAAAGTGGCCGCGGCAGCTCGACTGCAGGGCATCGGATCTTGTCCGCGTCGTCTGAAGGACTGGAAATCGAGAGCACGCGCTATCCCTTCTGTTTCGTTCGTGGTCTGGGAGATCGCCCGGATTCGGTGACTAGTATTTTGCCTTTCTTGCCCTTTAATCAGGATCTAAACCGTTATGTCCTGAAGGTTTCTGGCTTGAGTGCGCCGTCAGCAAGGGTGACTTGGGGAAGTGAATCTAAGCTCTTTAGTTCAGATCAGTTGGAGCACGGAATCAATTTAGCCGCAGAGTTTCTGGAAAATCCATTCTCAGCGGCCTTTCGAAAGCTCGATGCGGCAGTGAGTGAAAAACAGCGCTTTGAGGTCTTTTATTTGAAGCAATTCGTCGGTCAAAATCAGAACGAGTTGATGCAATCGCAACCCGAGACTGCACCTGGCTTAGAACGAGCAGGGCGTGCATTGCGTGAGGTGGACGATCTGTTGGCGAGCTCGGTTCGCGGTCAGATAATGCCTGTCGTGCACCGTATTCGCGTGCAACCAGTTCCCTGAACTGTTCTATCTGTTGCAACTGTTCAAACTGTTTTTATTTAACTTGACGAGCCGGATTGCACGAGCATGATTAGCCTTCTCAGCATTGATGAATGATGTCTTATCCCAGTTAACGATCCGAAATTCGGATCTACCCAAAGTGCGTATTCGCGAGCATTTGAAGGCGGCTATTGAGTCCGGCGAGTTGGAGCCTGGGGTCGAAATTCCTTCGACGCGTAAGTTGTCCGCGCTTTGGGGAGTGACGCCGACGGTGGTACATTCCGCTTTGGCTGAGTTGGTTGAAGACCGTTTGCTAATACGCCGTCATGGTAAGGGCACCTTCGTGGCAGAGGAATTGGTCGCTCTGAGAAATGTCGGGCTGTACATGAGTTTGGAGTCAATGGCACATTCCAGTAAGTGGTTTGTGCGTCGTGTTTTAGTTGAAATACAGAGTATTCTTCAGGAGATGGATGTTACGGTCCGGGTCTTTACCGATTCCCGCCTGAAGGATCAGCGTGGGAGCATGTGGCATGATGTTGAGCTGGCCGCTGAGCGTAAGGAAATACAAGGTCTGATTTTACTAGACTGCGACGATCACATCCTGAAATGGGCAAAGGCGCTTTCGCTGCCTTTATCTGCGATTACCCCCAGCAATGTTCCCTATGCAGTAGGTGGGGATACCAGCCTAATGTTCGATCAGGTGATGCACAATTTGGCCGAGCAGGGCTGCCAGACTGTCGGGTTGATCACGGTTCATAGAATGGTGGCTGCCTATCAGGATTACTATTCTGCCTTTGTCGATGCGGCGGCCCATCATAACCTGCGTGTCGAGGATGACTGGATTCGCATTCCCAAGGGTGAAGAAGGTTTAAGTGGTTCTGATTTGGTGCGTTTTGGGTATCAACAATTTCATCGACTTTGGCAGCAGCAGTCTCGGCCGGATGGCCTGATAGTTGAACCGGATAATGTAGTTGAGGGCGCGATCACTGCGATGTTGGAGCTGAGTGTTTCGGTTCCTGAGACGCTGAAGGTCGCCTTTCATCGCAATGCGATGCACGACTACCTCTGCCCCTTTCCATCCTTTCAGGCGATTACCAGTGAGCATGCTTATGCGCAGGCTTTGATTGAACAGTTAGAGCGACAGATCATGGGCGAGTCCTGTTCGAAGAGGATACTGCCATTCCATTTTACGGAGCACCCCGGAGAATTTCTTCAGTAATAATAGACAATAACCCCAATGAAAGATAACCACATGAACCTACCGAACACTACAATGAAAATGCCGCATTTGCGCACTGCCACTGGCTTGGCCACTGGTCTTGTTATGGCTGGCGCGACTCTGTCAGCTCAATCTACTGCCTACTGGGATGCCAATGGGGACACTGCCGGGATCGGTGGTTCCGGAACTTGGGACCCGGGCACTACTGCCAACTGGAATGATGCCAGCGGAGGTACGAATGCCACGAGCACTTGGACGGCGGGCGATTACGCTGTCTTTGGTGGGACTGGTGGTAGCGTGACGGTTGACGGTACTGTGGCTGTTGGGGGACGATCTGGAAAAGATGGTTTATCTTTCACATCGGGAGGTTATACACTTATCGGTGGGACGATTGCTTATACGGCCGATTTTAATAATAGCTCTGTTCCTGTTATCGATTTCTCAGCAGGTTCTGATGACGTCGTCATCGGCTCAGACTTTATACTTGATTATAGTATTCGTACCAATGGGAATGGTGAGCTCACTGTAAACAACAGCACGGATAATACTTTGGAATTGAGTGGTGACTTTGATTTTAGTGCATCGAATAGGACGCAAGCAAAATGGCTTGGTTTCTCTCAACAGAATGTCGGAGGGAGTATTATTTATAGCGGTTCGACGACAACAAGTGGTACGGAAACGACTGCACTTCGTGTCGGCTATGCTGGTGTCAATGGAGCTAATTACTATATCACAGGTGATAATTCTGGTTTAGGGGGAGGGAATAGTGCCGACCTAACTCGTGGAAATGTCTATGTAGAACATGCTACGGCGCTAGGCATCGGAACAGTTCGACTAGGAAACAGCTCTGCTGCTAGCGATACCGTACAATTGCTGACGAATGCCGCGATTGCCGTAGATAATACAATCCAAATGGCTGGTAATACCGGTTCGACCAAAGTGGTCGGTGGCGGCAGTGCTGATAATTCAGAGTTTTCTGGTAAGATTGACCTCTACATCAATGCCACGTATCAGCATAATGTCCAAGTCACGGCTGCCAGTGGTGGACGTGTTGATTTCAGTGGTCAGATTTCTGACGATGGTGGAACATCTGGTGCCGTCGAAAAAATTGGTGCCGGGGTGGTTCGCTTCACTCGCGCTACGGGTAACGATTACGATGGAGGCACCACTGTAAGTGCAGGAACGCTCTTAGCGATGAATACTAGTAATTCCGCAACTGGCACTGGAGCAGTGAGTGTTGCAGCGGGTGCTACGCTCGGGGGCACAGGTTTTGTAACTGGATCCGTCACGGCCGATGCAGCCGGCAGCCGTTTCGCTGCCGGCGATACAGGTGCTGTTGGCACCTTCACTATGAGTGGTGGCTTCACTGCGAATAGCGGTGCAACCTTCGCCCATGATATCAGTGGTACGTCGGTGGATGTGATCGACTTCGGTTCTGCGGCAGTGGCTATTAACGGCGTCCTGACCTTTGATTTCAGTAACTTGAGCACGGTGGAAACGGGCGTGGTCTACTCACTCTTTGAAGGCGACGGCACATGGACCGATAACGGTGCCAGCTTTGTCTTCAACGGTCCTGCGGGCTATGAGCTCGATAGCTCATACGGCAGCGGCGATGGTTATATTTGGGATGCAGCAGGTAACTCTTTGACTGTTCAATTTGCTGCGATTCCAGAACCCTCTGTCAGTGGTTTAGCTGCTGCTGGACTGGTGGGCATGCTTGCTATGATGCGCCGTGCACGCCGGGAGTCTAACAAGTAAGGACTGACTCCCTTTTTCCTCATTTTTGTCGGCCTCCCAATCCTCATGGATTGGGAGGCATGGCCTTGCTGTGCCAGTTTACTTTTATTACCATGTCTTCATTCCTCGAAAAATTACTTACTGCTAAGATTCAACGCTCTTCCATCGTTCGCTGCTCCAGCCTTTTGTTCGCGGGGCTCATGTCGCTCGCACAAACTGCGTGCCTCGAAGAGAATCAAAAGAGCGCGCTTGATTTGAGCGCTCGCAATTTTTCTGAAGCCGCTGTTGTCGATACGCAGTCGTTGCGTGGTTATGGGAACGTTTCCGCGCGCCAATGGGTTGATGGACAAGGACGTGTTGTTGAGATCATTTGTGAGGATGAGGCCAAGGCTGAACTGACACATGCGAAGTATTTATCAGATTTACAAACGCTGCCGGGGCTACTGGCAGTCGACTGGGAGATCGAAGACGTTGCAGTCTCGGGCTATCAGTTAGCGGACCTGCTTACGGTTTCTGCGCTGCGCGAGGGAAATCGCTTGTATGTGTTCTCAGCTCCCGATGCGAGCACGATGCGTCATTTGTTGACGCAGGCCTTCGGCTCGGACCTGGGGCGCTACGCATCCAGTTCTAATGCCAAAGTGCCGATGTGGCTGGACCGTTGGGATCAGCATGGTTTTCAGTTTTACTATCGTCCATGGACGACGCCCGAGGGAGTCGATCTAAAGGATTATGATATTACCAAGGAGTTTGATTACATGGCGGAGCAAGAAGTCGGCGTCGCCCTTTGGTCTAGTATGATGGAGTTGGACTCTGCGGATGGCCAATTAAATGAAGGTTGGTGGGATTGGTCACGTGCTTGGGCAAAGGAAAAGAATGTGGCGACAAGTATCCACCCATCGCTGGCCACCATGGGGATGACTAATTGGGCGATGGATCGCTGGCGCGAAGATACCGTTCAGAAAATGCCTCAATTTCTTGGAACGGTTAAAGCAGTCGGTGACCCATTCCGTGGGGCGATCGGTGTCTTGGCTTGGGGGGACAATGCAGGCCGGCGTGGGCTGCTGAGTATTTTACAGGATGCTGTCGCGAAATATGCGAATGACGAAAATCTGGTGGCTTGGATGGAGCCTCATCTGGAATTGGCGCATGCAGGGCACGATTACTTTTTGGAATACGGGCCGGCTGCGGATCGCACCTATCGTGCCTTTCTTCAGGAAAAGTATGCCAGCGATTTGAATGCGGTGAATGCCAGCTGGCTTAAGGAATTTGCGTCTTGGGAAGATATCCATGTGCCCGAAGTCGCTTCTTTTGCAGGTTGGGGTAAGGATGCAATTGATTTAACCGGCACTTGGAAAGTGAAATTCCCTGGCAAGGATCAAGCCGTCGAATCGGATTGGGTGCAAGTCGACTATGATGACTCGGACTGGGCGGGGATCGAAGCGCCTGGCACGGATCGTAATCTATTTTTGCCTACGAAAGAACTGGCTGTGTATCGCCGTGACTTTGAAGTGCCACAAGCATGGTTGGAGGCGAATGAAAAATCGTGGCTCTACCTGTGGGATATGAGCTACAGCAGTAAGCTGGATGTGGCGGCGCATGTGAATGGGCAAGAAGTTTTGCGTGAAGGATTAGCCAATGGTGTACCGCATCGTGCGGTGATCCCGATGGAGGGCTTATTGCAGGCAGGCACGAATCAGATTAGCTTGGAGTTGCCGAGTGGTTACTTGGGCTATCGTGTGTATTTGTCATCCACTCCGCCTGCAAATTATCCAGAGCTGGGAGAGTCGTTGAATGCGCAGTGGGCTGATTTCTGGGAGTGGCGTCAATGGACACGTACAGAGTCGGTCAGGATGGGCTTGGAAATGATTCGGGAAGAAGATCCTAATCGCCACATTGCGATTATGCATCCGGACGATTTTGTCGATCATTTGAAGGGAGTCATGGAGCCCATGGGGGCTAGTTTCCATAACACAGGTTACATGTCGGCTTTCTTCTCTCAATTTTTGCCGGCCTTATCGCGTAGTTCGCGCTTACCGTTTTCCCTCGAACCAGGCAGCCCCGCTTACAATTTAACGAAGTTTAAGCAATTGATTGGCCGTTGGCACACCGAGGGGGTGCAGGGGATCGACTACTTTATTCACGTGGGCGCCGTCATGTGGCACGATGATATTCGTGCTGAGTTTGAGCGCGACGCGCCACTGATCCAACTCTTCGGGCAATACCATAGCGAGCCCGCAGACGTTGCTTTGCTACACTCGTCTAATATTCCCCTCTACTGGCGTGGCCCATGGACCTTGGATCCGAATGTCAACCTAAGCACGGGCTATTGGAGTGCGAATTCGATGGTCGGATTGATCGAGCATTATGATCACGATGCCATTACCGATGGTGATTTTGACCGTGGCCATGCGGCACGCTACAAGATGATTATCGATGCCAACACTTCCGTGATGTCGCCAGACATGCTAGAGGATATCGAAGCCTATGTGCGTGCTGGGGGCACATTCGTGACCTTCGGGCATACGGGCCGTCACAGCTTACGTGAGCCTAATGTGTGGTCGATCAGTGAACTCACTGGCTACGAAGTGATCGCAACTGAAAAGTATGATGACGAAGGTAAGATCACACAAGATTCCTGGCAGAACGTGCAGCTCGCAGCAGGGCAAACTGTATTTGAACAGGGTGAGTGGCTCGAACGCACGGCCAACGGCTTACACCTCAAGCCAGTTGCTGACGACGTGCAAAATCTTGTGATGTGGGAGGATGGCTCCGTTGCTGTCGGTTTGCGTCCACTTGGTAAAGGAAAGATCATCCACGTAGGCACCAAGTGGCACGGCGCTAAGCTAAATGATCGTATCAGCACACCTTTGGCGCAGAGCACTAGCCAAATACGCGCAATGAGTGCTTTTATCAGCAACCTGTTGGAACATGAGGGCGTGCGTTCGATTGCAGCTCAGTTGCAGCAGACAGATGATAGCAATGTTTTCATGCGTCAGTTTGTGAGTAACAACGGCCTTTACGATGTGTGGACGATGTGGAATCGCAGCGAAGACCATGCTGCGGAAGTGCAGTTGCAATTCGCGGACGGGGAAGCGCCTAGCTATGTGATCGATTTGATGACAGGTGAAAAGCTCGCGTTGGAGGGAGCTGTGGTGCCGAATCTAAAATTCAATCCACTGGAGACACGTGCTTATTTGACACCTCGCAAGGATCTTGTGGACGCCCCCTTGGCGTGGTTTGACTTGCAGTGTCATTGGTGGCGCGGAGGCGGTGCAGATACCGGGGTGGATTTTAAAACACCTGAGTTTCCGAATACCTTGGCCATGGGAGAAGACTGGGCGTGGCGTGCAGTTGAAGGCACTGAAATGCCAGCTGAGTGGTCAACGAAATCTTTTGACGACAGCGATTGGGAAAAGATGGGGCTACGTGTTTGGAACACACCAGCACATGCGGATGTGAAACACGCGGTGTATCGTAAGCAGTTTACCGTGCCTGCCGACTGGACTGCCGGGCGTATTGAGCTGTGGTTACATAGTTGGTACCGTACCACTTTTGTGGATGAAGCACGCATCTGGTTGGATGGTGAGCTGATTCATGATTGGAGTAATCGTGGCCTGCGTGGTGAGTTGTTTCCGGAAGTGCTGCAAGCTGGCACGACACATACACTTGTGATTGAGGGGCGCGGTGAAGGCACGCTGAATGGTGTGCGTGGCAACGCATGGCTCACTTATGTGCCAGATGCCGAAACGACTATCGACTTGGCCGGGCAGTGGATTCCGAGTGCGGACGTCCTGCGCGATCAGGCACCAGTCGAGCTGCCTGGTGCTTATACCAATGCATTGAATCTACGTCGTGAGGTTTTTATTCCTAAAGACTTAGAAGGTAAGCAGGTTATGTTCTCGATGGATGCACAAACTGGAATGATTGGTGTGATCATTAATGGAAATTGGGTGCGTCGTCATCATCACAATATCGGAGAAGCTTGGGATATTAATCTGACTCCATGGATTCGCTTCGGTGAAAACAATACGATTGAAATCTCGACCATGAAGTCCGCTGGCAATGGCGACGTGAAATCAATTGAACTCAAATTTTACCAAGCAGAGGTTTATCCATGAAGTGCAAACTATTCACAATTGCCCTCGCTAGCTGCGCGCTAGCGGCAGGCAGCTGGGCTGAAGTCAGGATGCCCGCCATTTTTTCCGATCACATGGTGCTACAACGTGCCGCAGCCGTGCCTATCTGGGGCTGGGCCGATGCGGGCGAGGAAGTGCGTGTGCAGATCGGAGAACGAGTCGAGCAGACCACTGCCAATCAGCAGGGGAAATGGGCTTTAGACTTGGATTTGAGCAGCTTAGACCATGGCCCACATACGGTCGAAGTTTCTGGTCAAAATACCGTGACTATTGAAGATGTATTGTTGGGGGAAGTTTGGTTGTGTAGCGGGCAGTCCAATATGGAATTGCGCTTATTTTATTCGTTGAATGTCGATGCAGAAAAAGCGTTGCCGAGCAATGAGATGTTACGTGAGTTCAAGGTCAAGAAGCAGGCCTCTGCGAATCCGATGGAAGATGTGGAAGGTCAATGGCTGGTGGCTTCGCCAAAGACGATTGAGAATTTCGGGGGAGTTGCTTACTACTTTGGTAAGTCCGTGCAGCATCGCCTGGGCGTGCCCGTCGGCCTGATTCGTTCGGCTTGGGGTGGCTCCATGGTAGAGAGTTGGACGCGCTCCGAGGCTTTGGATACAGACCCCGATCTTAAGCAAGGAAAAGAGACCGCCTGGCAGCGCTTCGATGGCTATCCAGCAGCTGAAAAAGCATTTTTTGCAGACTATCTCGCATGGCAGCAAGCGTATGGCAGAGCCGATCGCGCTGCCAATGAGCGCCCTGCATGGGTAGATAGCGAGTTAGATACCTCGGATTGGTCGACCATAACTTTACCCGGTATGCTGCAGCCACAGGGAATGCCGGCCAATGGCGCGGTGTGGTTTCGTAAGACTGTCGAATTGGATGAGGGGCCCTCAGCCGATGGTTGGGCCGAAGTCAAACTGGGCCGAGTCGGTGACTTTCATCAGGTTTATTGGGATGGCGAACTCAAGGCAGAAACTAAACCGGGCGAAGATATGCCATTTCAGCAGGCATCCTTCTGGCTGCGTAAGCAAAGCGAAATTGCGCCAGGCAAACACAGTCTTGTTGTGCGCATGTTCAGTCACGCTGACCGCGGGGGTGTGGTTGCCAAGCCGTCGGAGATGTCCATGGGGCCCCGCAAGCTGCTGCTGAGTGGCGAATGGGATGCTAAGGTTGAATTTGAATTAGCTCCGGTCGCGGGAGAGGCACGCGCTGCACTTCCGAAAGCACCCTCAAAGCCTCCCAGCGTGCATTATGTCGCGAGCCGATTATACAATGGAATGATCGCTCCCTTAGTGCCGTATGCGATGCGTGGCGCTATCTGGTATCAAGGCGAGAGTAATGCCGGCCGAGCCATGCAATATCAAAAGACCTTTCCACTTATGATCGAAGATTGGCGTTCGCAATGGGGGATGGGGGACTTTCCTTTTTATTTCTGCCAGTTGGCGAATTATCAACATTCCAAAGACCAGCCCGGTGAGAGTTCTTGGGCTGAGTTTCGTGAGGCTCAAGCCAAGGCACTGGAACTGCCGAATACCGGGCAAGCAGTTCTGATTGATACAGGATTGGCGGAGGACATTCATCCGCTGAACCGCAAAGATCAAGGTGAGCGCTTGGCTCGTGCGGCACTGGCAAAAACCTACAAGCAAGATATCGCTTATTCTGGCCCAGTTTACCAAGGCATAGAGATTGAGCATGATCGCATTCGTGTTCTATTTGATGGCATGGCCGGGGGCTTAGTGGCAAAACCATTGCCTGAGGAAGTAGACGTTCGTTATTTTGAGCGATTCACTAAGGCAAAAACTATTCCTGTAGTGCTTCCGCTGCCCGAGAGCGAAGTGCAGGGCTTTGCCATTTGTGGTAAAGATCAAAAGTGGCATTGGGCCCATGCTCGAATCGAAGGAGATACTGTGGTGGTTTGGTCGCCGCAGGTGACGGACCCCGTGGCGGTGCGTTATGCCTGGGCCGAAAATCCGGTATGTAATCTCTACGATGATGCAGGCTTACCAGCGTCTCCTTTTCGTAGCGATGACTTTCGCGGTGTATCGGATGGGCGCTATTATATGGAGGACTACGCGAACTAAGTGACGCGTGTAAGGACGATGGAACGAACGATCTATTTCAACGAAGACAATCATCACTTCTACGGTAAACATCCGCCTGAGGATATGAGTGTGGCAGGCCTGAACCGTCTGGTCGATTTTTATGTCGAAGACACGCAAGTGGCGGGCATTATGTTTTGTGTGAATGTGCAACGCGCACTTTTCCCATCAAAGGTGTGGGAAACGTTTTGGGGCGATTATGATCCGGCACTGGGAGAAGATCAACCGGCACTCAAGCGAGGTCATGGTATCCATAATCACCTGTTGCTGCGAGAGCGAGGCTTGGATCAGTTTGAGATCTGGTTGCAACGTTGTCGTCACCACGAAGTCGAAGGTTGGCTGAGCATGCGGATGAATGACTGCCACGGCTTAAAGGAAACCTTTCTGCATATGCAGAACCAAGCTGTTGACGGTGGAGAGGCTGAATGGGCCTTGCATTGGTCTAGTGAATTCTGGCGTCAACATCCTGAACTGCGTCGGGCTCCGTATCGCTTGGAGCGCAGTTGGGAAGGGGCTTTTGATTATGGGAAGCCAGAAGTGCGTGCACACCACATGGCGCTGATCAAAGAGCTTTTCGAACGTTACGATATGTATGGGCTGGAGCTGGATTGGATGCGTTGGGGGATGCACTTTGCGCCCGGACACGAGCAGTCGGGCATGCAATTGCTCAATGAATTTATCCGGGAAGTTCGCCGTTTAGCCGATGCCGCTGAGAAACGTTGGGGGCATCCGATCAAATTGGCGCATCGCGTGCCGGCACATCCGGAATCCTGCTTTGCGCTGGGCTTTGATCCCTTAACTTGGAAGCGCGATGGTTGTCTCGATTTACTGACGCTTTCCAGCTTCACTGGAAGTAATCTGTATGAACTGCCAGTGCCTATTTGGCGGGCGATGCTTGGCGATGGTGTGAAGATTATCTCGCATGTCGGAGAACTCGCTCATGCCTGTCCGAGTGTTTCGATGCACGAGTATGAATTTCTATGCGGTGCCGCTGCGAACGCACTCGAAGCGGGGGCAGACGGCGTTTACTTTTTTAACCAAAATTACCGCGAAACCGGTGAGCCCGATTTATTGAAACATCTGTTGGCCCATGTCGGTTCATTGGATACTTTGGAACTGTGCCAGCGTCGTCATGCGGTGACGTATCCAAGTATCAATGCACCAGGCGGGCCCATGCACAACGTGCTGCCAGTGCCACTCACGGTGCCGGAAATTGGTGCCAACTTCGCCCGCATGGAGCAGTCGATCAGCCTGCGTATTTTCACTGGTCCCAAGCCGACCAGCGCTGTGGCTACCTTGATTCTCGGATTTAAGGGCGTGTCAGAGTCCGCGCTGGATGAACTGGAATTGCGTTGGAATACTCAAGTGATTGAGTTATGCGAAGCACCCGACTACACGAGTATTTCCAAGACTCAAGGGCACCAACAGCATGGTTGGAACAATGCTTTTGTGGATTCGATTCGTTTTTATACCATCCCAAGTGACTGGATTCAGGTCGGTAGTAACTTAGTGGAATGCCTCGCACCTGCCGTGCCGGGAGATCTGGTTTGGGCTGAAGTGCTCTTTTTGCCCGAAGTGGCAAATGATTGAAACGGCTTTCGCCACCCAGACTCGGCTGTTCGTGTCTGATTGAAATATTTCTATGAAACATTCGAAACAGGCCATGGGCCTCTTCCTCTCTCCTGAATGGCTGCATGACTTTGAAGACATGGCATCTGCGATTCAGTCCGCGGCTGATAACGGCTTTGGCATCATCATTTGCTTTGCCCGGCACATGCACCACAACCTGCATGAGCCACGTGTGCTTGCAGCTGTTCAAGCGGCTGCAGAGGCCTCCCATCGCTGCGGTCTCCAATTTGTGCTGGATATGGATTGGGCACACTGGGGCGGGCGCAGCGCGGAAGAGTGCCCTGATATGGCCATGTGGCAAATCGTCGCGAAGGACAGTGATTGTTACCGTGGTCAGTTCGAGGTCAGTCCGGCCTATGAAGGGGGAGAGCCCTTCGCGGTCGAAGAGATTTCTGCCGTCTACGGATGGGATGCGACGGGACAGGTGCACCGAATCCCGCAAGAAGACTATGTGCTGGATCAACAGGATTCGTTTACCTCGCAGTATGCCTATCCTTCTTTAGATGACGATGCGACGGTCAGTGTGTATCGTCCACGACAACGCACTTCCTATGTCAAAATTCGTGGGCGTATTCAAAAAGGTGCGTTCACTAAAGTTCGTGTCTATGTGGCGATGCGGACCTTTCAGTATCCTGATGTGGCGTCTGCGAGTTATCTGGAAGCGCAGCAGCACTTGCTTGAGCGCTATGCTGCGGTACCTTTGGACGGCGTGGCCTGGGATGAACCGGGCAAGGGTGGTTCATTGCGCGGTTACAAGGCTGGGGCCGGGTTTATGGATTTTTTCCAGCAGGAAAACGGGTACGATCTGAGAGAGCGTTTGCTGGATCTTGACCAGGGGGAATCAGTAGAGGCGATACAGACCCGTCGTGATTATTATACCAGTCTAGGCGCGGTGAATTTTAATGCGCAAGCTGCTTTTAATGAACAAGCGAAGCAGCAATTTGGAGAGGATTGTTTTCTTGGCACCCATCACACCTATTCCGGAATGGCGATGGATATTCGTTGTGGTTGTGCCGATTATTTCAAACTGGGTAAACTGCTGACTGCGGCGTTCACGGATACGGGCTGGGATATGAGCAGTCATTCCGAAACGGTTTATAATTACACTTTGGCTGATAGCTTGCGTAAGGAGCTGAATAAGCCCGCCAGCTATTTGAATGACTGGAGTGAGTCTCAGCGTCGAACCTGGTATGACTATTATACCAGAATGAAAATGCTTTATCGGATCGATTGGTTCAGCATTTTTCTCGGTCGCTATTCAGAAGGATTTCCCACCTTTCCATGGGATTCCCATTGGAAAGATCTCGGGCGCAACGCGCAACAATTGCAGGCCTTGAGCGATGCCCTGCCTGCAGATCTGCTGCCGGAGTCTGAAATGGCGGTTTGGCTGTCATGGGAAAGTCAGGCCTATCACGAGTATTCAAAATACCACTACGTGCGCCTGTGGATGACTTGTAACTATAACCTGTCGGAGCAAGCACTCAAACATAGCCGTTTCTTTGATTATGTGAGCAGCGAGGCACTCGAGTCCGCGCAAGTTGAGGATGGCTGTCTTATTCTCGGTGGTCGTCGCTACCCAAGGTTGGCCCTTCCGCATGCGTCGTTGATTCCGGCAGGAGTTTGGCACACGGTTGAAGCCTGTATTCAGGCTGGGGTGGAAGTGGTGTTTATAGGTACGCCGCCATCTCGAATTTTGGAAACCGGAGTGTCGCTTGCGGATCGCTTTGCCGAACTGTGTGGGATTGAGCCGGTGGACTTTGCGGATTACGATAGTTGGCTGACCTCCCACAAGCCGGTGCCCGGCTATGCTGACTGGGAACCGGAACAGGCCGACTTCCGTTTTCCAGTAGCTAAGCGCGAGGACAGTGAAACGTGTTTGGATACGGATGGCGAAATCATCGCGGTGCGCCGTGGGGCGGTGACTTGGTTTAATGCCTTGGACCCCCGCGAGCAGTTCTTCCGTCACCTGCAGTCTGTGCCAAGCTCACGCCCCGATCTACAACATTTTGGGCGTGCCTCGTTTCGTCTCTTTTCAGGCGCTGATACTGATTCTGTCGTGCTGGTTTGTATGGCCCCGTTGTATGCAGAGTTGAACGAACACTTTGTCTACGAGGGTGGGGACTTTCAATTGTGCGGTGGCACTTGGGCTGTCTTAGAGCTGGGTGAAACGCAGCTCCGCTCAATCCTACAGGATGCGTCCTGTGTGGTTGCATCGTCCGTGGGGACTGAATAAATTATGAGAAATTTCGAACAAAGCATGGGGGTGACGCTTAGCGACCCGATGATTCGCAATCCGGAAGTGCTTAAGCAGGTCGCCGTGGACTTGGTCAATAGCGGCTTTGAAGTGCTACGCCCCTTCCTACGCTTGACCTCGTTTAATTTTGGTGACCCAGAAGTCGTGCAGGCGGTCCGCGTGTTGACGGATGCCGCGCATGCACTGGGTGCCAAGGTGGTGATTGATTGCGAGCCTCACTTGAAGGCGGCACAGGAAATGGGGCGGATGTTTGCAGGTGTTCAAGCCACGCGCTTGGTGCGTGCTAAAACAAAACTGGTCGAAGGGCGCTATCGACTACACTTCGAAAACCCGAAAACCAATGGCGTTAAATCAGATTATCTGGATGTAGAGGCCGCATGGGTGCGCAGCAGTGATGGCCAGTATCATGCTGTGGTCATCTCAGACAGTCAGGTCGATGGGGAAGGGGAAATATACCGGAATGGTTATGCGTTTCGTCAGCATTTTTACATCGAAGGGAAGCCTGCAGATCGCCGGATGCACACGCACTTGAGTGGTCAGCTTACGGATTTTAACCAAGGTGAGCTGGTGGTGTATGCGCGATTTACCGAGCGAGCCTGTGTCGATTTTTGGTCGGAGGGCTGTCGGCGTTACTACGATCACATCCTCGAATTGCACCGCGACTCACATTTGGACGGCGTTGGCTGGGATGAGCCGGCCGTCGAGGGGGATTGGGGCACTTATCTCTATGGCGATGCTTTTGCACAAGCCTTTGAGTCGAAGAAAGGGTATTCGCTGCGGGACAAACTCTACCTGCTGGATGAGGGAGGCTGCGAGCCCGAGGCGGTACGTGTGCGACTGGACTATTACGAAGTGCTCAACGAGGGCGTTTTCCATGCCCAGCAGAATTTGATCGCTAAGGCTCGTGCGCTGTTTGGTGAAGACCTGATACTCGGCAGCCACCATACCTGGCAGGGCGAGGGCGGGATCAATGATTATCGCTGTGGCGCGGTGGATTACTTTCGCCTGAATGATCAAATGGATGCCGGTTACACCGATTGCTGCTGGTGGGACCCTCAGTCGGTGGCCTATGCCTACACCTTGGGCAGCTCTTTGGGGCGGCTGACGCCTTCCGGCGAGGCGGAGGTCAACACCTGGCACTGGAAAGCGACCAATGCCATGGTCGACTATAATGCCCGCTTGATTTCCTTATTTAAGATCAGCTGGTTTAATATTTTCTACGGAGAGAGCTCGGAAGTGACACGCTACCCCGCGCATTACACTTGGGATCTGACCGTCCAGGAAACCAAGCGCAATCGGGCGCAATTGCGTGATTTGAAGGGCTTTGATCCTGTCGTCGAGGTCGGGATTTTACATGGTTGGGAAACTGTTTGCGGCATCAATCGGCCGGATATCGCAAGTGCTCATAAGGCATTTTGCCTCAACCAGTCGTCCCGTTTTGTCGAGCGTAGTATCGCCTTTGATTGGGTCGACTGTCGTTTGTTGGCCGATGCTACAGTGGATGGAGAGGCTTTGCAGACCGGTCTCGGGCGCTATCGTATACTGATTTTGCCCTATGCTTCGGTGCTACCCGACCAGGCGTGGGCGGTTCTTCAGGATTTTGCTCAGCACGGTGGCCGTTTGGTTTTTGTCGGACCACCTCCGGCACTTACCAGCTCTGGTAAATCGTTGAACGCCGCGTTCTCGGATATGATGGGCTTGCCGATGCCCACCTTGTCGCAGTATTTGTCAGGGATTGATGCGCAGTGCCAACTACCTGAATTTCGCACCTTGCAAATCGAAGTGTCGTATCCCTTGCGCGGACCAGCGGAACGCTTGCTTGTTTCCATCGAAGGAGAGGCGCATGGGGCCAGAAATACCGCTGGCAATGTCTTGTATTTGTCAGACCTAGAGCCCGGTTCTCAACTGATTGATCACATCGAGGCATGGCTGCAGCCAGAGGTGAAATGCTATTCGGACGCCATTCTCTGGAGACTTTACCGTAAGGCAGATGGGCGTAGCAAATTGCTGCTGGCGGCCCGCCGCGAACGGCAACTCCAAGGCATCATCGATTATGCCGGCCAGCGGATCGAACTTTTTGCTGGCACGATCGCAAGCATCGAAGCCGATGGCAACGAACTCAGCGTGAACGGGGCAGGGGTGCGCTGGGCCGTGGTGCCGTCCGATCGGGGTGAGTGACTGAGTTTGGAACGTATACTTCGATAAGAATCGACCGATAAACTTTTCGAGCGTTATAGCGTTTCTCAAAAGTAAGTGCGTGTATGCGTTGGTCATACGTAGGGGCCTCGTCGACTGCCGACGTGACTGGCGTCACATCGCTACCAGAGAATATGAATCTGTAGCGCCCTTGCGCGAGCAAGGTCGATCTGTGCTGGGGTCTGTCGACTGCCGACGTGACTGGCGTCACATCTCTACCGGAGAATATGAATCTGTAGCGCCCTTGCGCGAGCAAGGTCGATCTGTGCTGGGGGGCCTGTCGACTGCCGACGTGACTGGTGTCACATCGCTACCAGAGAATATGAATCTGTAGCAGTAAAAGGTCTTTCCCTGATTCTCTCTGAATATTGCTCTATCGTCCTGTTACTTTTGAAAGAAGCTATTCAAAAAGCTGATGATTTGATGCTCTAGCTTGTAATGCAGATCTGGCTCGGATTTGCCAGTGCGCCAGATGTTGTGGCCGCCCTTCGGATTTCCTTCGTAGAGAAAAGCCTGTAGGTTGGCTCCTGCCTGGTTCCATACATCCATGATGCGGTAGGCTTGTTTGATGTTTACGATGCCGTCTTGTTGGCAATGGAGGACTAAGAGTGGAGGGAGGGATTCTTTCTCGGCAGCCAAGAGTGTGGGGGAGGCTGCTTTGAATATTTCCATTTTATTGGGCTCATCTTTGGCGAGCCCCGAAGATCGCATGAGTCCTTCTAGCTCGGGAGCATGGAGTTCCGTGGGGCCGCAGATATCAAGAATGCCCGCGATTTGTTCGGTCGGAAGTTTGAGACCGGTGACGAGTGCGAGGTGACCTCCTGCGGATAAGCCTCCGACGACTATTTGGCTACGGTCGAGGGCTTGAATCGCGGGATGCTCGCCTTCCAATAGGAATTTAGCGGCGTCAATACAGTCGACTTCACAGGCTGGGTAGGGGGCTTGGGGCAAGAGGCGGTAGCTGACGTTGAAGACAGCGTATCCTTGCTCGGCGATGAAGGCGGCGACTTGTTGTACGCGCTGGCGAGTCATGTGCTTCCAGGCACCGCCGTGGATGAGTAGCACTGTGCGGGGGCTTTCAACATCCTGCGGCAGGAAGAGATCGCCGTAACCTTTTTCTCCAGCGGCCTCGCTGTATTGAATGTTACGAACAATTTTCAGTGTATCGGTGTGTTCAATGTTTTCGGTGGTCATGCTATTTTCTGCTGCTGCATTCAGAGAAGATAAGAGTAGGCAATAAAAGCTATAACATAGGAGGCAAAGTAGCTTATTGTTTAGTTTGGTTTGGATTGTATGTGTCATGTTTAGTTTGTGTTTTTGCTTTAAGCGTTAAGTTCTTTTAGGTCGATCCAGGCATGGAGTCGGGCGGGGTCGTTGGCTTGGCTTAGAGTTAAATCGGTCTGTGCGCTGCTGCGATCGCCGAGTGCTGCTTTTGCTTTGGCGATTAGATATTTGAAGTGCGCACTGCGGGCTTGTTCGGCTTGTTCGATGTAGCTAATGAAGAATGGGGTGGTGCCGAAGTAGCCGCCATCGCTGTTCTTGAGTGCCTGATTCCATTCGCGTAAGCAGTTGCGTAGAATCTGTTCCGCACGAGCGAATTTTCCGAGAGCCTGTAGCGCGCGCGCTTGATAAACGGGGAGTTCGGGTAGATGCATATTAGAGAAGTAATCAATCTCCAGTTGCAAAATGTGCTGGTAGAGCGGCCGCGCTTCATCGTGTCGCTTGAGTGCATCCAGACAGTTGGCCTCAAAAAGTTGATGCGGCACCAGCCATGTTTCGCTCCAGAGGCCGGCTTCTAAGCTTTGTGGGAGCTGTTGTGCATCGCGGAAATGTTGCAGTGCTTCTGCGTAATTGCCCTGAGCAAAGGCCTTACGGCCATGTAGGTGGTGAGCAAACATATATTGCTCTACTACCGCGTGTTCGCCGCCTTCGCAGGGGGTGAAATGGTAGTTATTGAGTAATTCGAGGGCGGCCGCGGGCTGGTTTGATTGAGTCAGTGCGCGCGCCCATTCCAATATGATGTCGTCACGTTCGGTCGTGGTTGGATCACAGTGTGCTTTGAGCAGGGCAAGCCGTTCTTCCGGTGCTGTCGCCAGCTTGCTCATCACATAGCAAGTCTCGTAGATTAATTGCTCGTCTGTGGGGCTGAGCTTGAGTGCGGCGTGGAGCAAGTGGAGCACTTCGCTCTTGCGGTCGAGATGGCTGTAGTAGGCGATGGCCAAATTACGGTAATTGGGGGCAAAGCTGGCATCGAGTGCCAAGGATTGTTGCCAGAGTTTGGCCGCCTCAATGTATTGTGATTTATCATACAGCAGACAGGCTAAATAATATTGCGCTTTGGCTGTGTGCTCCGGGGAATGCGCGATGATGGTCCGTAATACTGCCATTTCTTCCAGTCGCGCGGGGTAGGTGTGAGGCACATTAATGGCTTCTCCTCGGGCGATGGCTGCTTGTGTCTCGCTGCTGTCGCCGGCTTCGAGATATAAGCTGGCGAGCGTGTAGTGCACCATCGGATCTGCAGGCTTGTTTAGGCTGGCTAGTAATTCTGTGGCTTCTGCTTGGAAGCCGGCTCCGATTAACTCGAAGGCTAGATCGAGTGCGTTTTGAGAGTGGGCTGTCTTTAGACCCTCTATAAATTCAGCAAGGCTTAAGTCGTTTGCTAAGTGATCGAGGTAGCCTAGCATGAGCTGTAAGGGGTCTCTACTTCGGGCGCTTACGATGCGGTGAAGTGCGCTCGTCTTGTTGCCTAGCTTGAGCTCGGCCAAGATCGTTAGCGAAGTGGCCAGCGGATTGTCCGCTGCATGTTCCAGTGCGGCTTCGGCATGTTCTAGCATGCTTGTGTATTCACTGCGTATACCATCGATGCAGGCGATCTGAGTCATCGCCTTTGAGCGCATGGCTTCATTCCAGCTCGCTTTATAGAACGCATCGTAGGCGGCATCGATTTCACCTTGTGCTTTGAGCACCAAGCCTAACATGTAGAATACTTCACCACTACGTGGATTGCCATTGTGCCGCGTGAGCACAGCCTTTGCCTGCTCCAGACGCTCGCGCGCTTGGGCGTATTGACCTTGCTTGTAGTGAAGCGTTCCAAGGTCAATCAACGCGGGCGCATAGTCAGGATCCCGTTGCAAGGCTGCCTCCCAATAAACGTGCGGTAAATCCTTGGGGCTACGATATTGGTCGACGTGACAGCCTGCGAGGTGCAGTTCTTGAGCTCCATGGAAATGTGATGGGCCTGGGATGTCAGTCCATGGTGCTGGGATTTCTTCGGCGACTTTTGCGACACTCTGGTAGCGGGCGATGCTTTTTCCGTCTTGTGCGAAAACTTCAATGCGGAGGGCATTTCCATTGAGTTGTCCCTGGATTGGCAGTGTAATCGCCGCAGCAGGTGAGAGCTCGCAAACTGTATCGAGTCGCGGCTTACCTTCAGAGCTGACTCGGACTTTTGCTGCGGGATAGCTCGCAGTCGTCAGGATTGAAAGGGTGGCTCGCTCACTATCTAAATTGAGCGCACAGCGCGTATTGGCATAAATTGGGGCACCTATTTTGTGGATCGGATACCAGAATTGTGAGAACTTCTTAGTTTCATAAGGTTCCAGCCAAGCAAAATCTGGTTGATTGTCGGTGTAGCTACCTGCCATTAGTTCGGCGTATTCGCCGTCGGTGTCGGTTAGCGCGCGTTCCCAAGTTTTAGACAGTTGGTTGTAAGCCCAGGTGAAGAGCTTCTTCCCCGGGGAGACGTGGTGGTCGGCTACGTGGACAACGCCGCATTCTTTACCATGATCGTAGCCACCAAAGAAGTCGTATTTCGAAGCCGCTGAGAAGTAGGAGGTGGGGCTCTTGGTATTCGCATGCTGGCGGATGTCGATGTCTTCCCCGAGTCGAATGCCATTATAAACACCCGATGCCTTGGGCCAGGTAGTGACGGAACGATGGTAGTGGAAATTTACATACGAAACATCAGTCGGGAAGAAGATTTGGTAGTCTTTGTTGACTGGCACGGCGGCGTTTTCCCACCATAGGAATGAGCGCGGAACTGCGGTGCGATTGGTGAGCTGCATCCTAGTCTCGAAGATCGCATGTCCGGGGCGTAGGCGGATGCCGACCATGCCTTTCATGCGCTCGATCGGATCATGTTCCGAGAGCCAGACCGTGATCGCGCCGTCGGACTCATTCTCGATTTCATAGTCGACCGGCATAAAAGTGGAAGGGCGATGGTGGTAGGGCCAATTGAACTCCAAGCCGCCAGAGACCCAAGAGCCGAGCGCGCCGATGAGCGCAGGTTTGATGACACTCTGTTTGTAAAAGAAGTCATAGCCAGTGGTCTTATCCTTGGCGGAATAAATGCGCCCTCCCAGCTCAGGCAGGATCTCGATGGCTAGGAATTCGTTTTCCAGGCGAATCATTTGATATGCTTGCTCGCAGCATGCGGCACGGCGTGTTTTTAGCACCACACGGTTGGGGTAGGGCTTACCGCTGGTGCGTTGATGCACACGGTTTTCGGCAAACATGGGTAGCTTCTCGGCGGAGGCTTCGGGATAAGTGGGCAGTGATACCGAATCGACGCTGACTTTTACAGAGTTCATTTTTTGGGAGATTTGATGTGTGGGGAGGCTTAGCTGGGGCACCTAGTTTTGAGCCATCATTATCCACTTGTATATATAGGAAAAGGTGCGCGTGCTTTACTGAATCTTTGATAGTTCACTTTTTATCGCAATAATAAAGAAGTTTACAGATGAATATCTTGTATATACAGTTTATGACATTATGGAACCAAAACCACCTGCTCAGAGGTTGAAAGTGATCGAGGCACTGAGCCTTGAAATGAAGAAAGCGAAGTACGTCGCTGGAGAAGTTCTGCCTAGTGAAGCTGCCTTACAGCAACGCTTAGGTGTCAGTCGTGGCACGATTCGACAAGCTTTGGCAGAGCTTGAAAATCGAGATTTGATTTATCGTATTAAGGGCAAGGGCACTTTTGTGCGAACGCGTGCTGAGTCGCGCCCCAAGCCTGTTGTCTTTTTGATTCGCGAACCGTGGAAGGTGAGTCATTTTCACAATGCAGAGCTATTGCGAGGCATGCAGGTGGCCGCCGCTGCCGCGGGGGCGAATGTGATTATCAGTAGTCAGACACCCGGGGAATGGTCGGCCGAATTTTGTAACTCGATCGCAGGCGTCATGGTGCTGCCGCGCTTATTGGTGGACAGCGACTTGCTTGTGTTGCGGCAACGAGCTGTGCCTTATTGTATGGCGATGGAATCGGATCTAACTGGCCCGAGCGTGGTGGATCACATTGAGGAGGCTGCTTATGCTTTGGCCGATGGACTCCTTCAATTGGGACATCGGCGAATCGCTCTACTTAGTGGGCACTTTGAGCACTCGGATCGTTATAAGAAACGTGGCATCGGGGGAGCATTATTGAAAGCAGGAATCGATTTCAAAAGCTGTCCGGATTATTGCACCAATTACGATGCAGGGCTGGCTTACGAGATCAGCCAAGACATCCTTCGGTCAGGCAATCGCCCTACAGCGATCATTGGTTTTGACAACGTATTGGCAATTCAGGCTATCCGAGCTGCTAAAAATCTAGGGCTGCATCTGCCGCAAGATTTAAGTGTGGTTGGTTTTGGTGGGCGCGACTTTGGTGAGCTGATGGAGCCTAGTCTCAGCACGGTGAATTTACGAGGCGAAGAGGCTGGGCGCCGTGTCGTGGAGGCAATGCTAGGCTCCAATTTGAGCAAAATGGGTAAGATTGAGGTCGGATATGATATCGCCTGGCGAGAAAGCAGTGGTGTGATGGCTTCGCTTTAGTTGATTCGTTCGTCAACTACGAAGGTCCAATTCGGATGCCATCGCTGAGCTCGATATGAACCTTTTTTTGGGGGGAGAGTAGTTACCCGACGAATGTGTTGATGGCTTCCATGGCAATGGGTTGTGCCCAGTCAGGGAAGTCTTTACGTAGGAGACTACTGTTGCCACCTTCGATTTTACCTTCGGTGATTTTTATTAGGCATTCGGGAATGGGGCTAGCGTCTTTCTTGACGGACTTTGAATTGTCGTAAACCAGCAACTCGTTTAGGTGTGGGAGTAGTTGGATCATATTGAGCCTGATGCCTTTTAGTGCGTTCTCAAGTGCTTGACCCGATTTGATATCTGCTGGTGATGTCAATAGCAGATCGTTGGTGGAAGAGATTATAATTGTGATGTCTGGTCTGCGGGCAGCTATTCCGATCGAAATCGTTTGTCCCACGCCCAGGGCTCAGTGGCGTTTTCTGACTGTAATAGGCTGTCAATTTCACTGGCGGTCTTGCCTGAGAATCCTTCGAACGAATAGATGTCGGGAATTGCGATTTCCCCACAAGCGAAAAAGACGAAGGCACCGAAAGAAGTCCATTGTCGATTGAAACCAACCAGTCCGCCCCATTTCATCGGTGAATATTGATTGCGAGAGATCGAGTTTCCGATGGCGCCAACAGTTGGCACCGTGCTGATGTTAAGTTGTGGAGCAGCTGGTAAGTTGCCGATCGTCAGACAGAGCAATGCAAAGAACGAGCGATATTTTTGTTTCATATTCTTGAGGGGGTTGTGCGTTAATGCCTGGCATTAAACTTTTGGGCGCATTGACTAAAATCTGTCGTAGCCGAAATAGAGGTTTTGAAACCGTGGATCACTGACTGAATCAGTGATTCGCTCCACGTGGAAGTCGCAGAATATTACATTCATCCCAGCTCCGTGCCTTCCTGTGGCACAACGCTCATCGGATCCCCAAAAGAGATTGAGTAAGTTGGCCTCGCCATAGAGCATCAATTTAGATGGCTTAAGCTTTGAGTTGGATGCCTCTAGGCTCATTGGAGTTTTTCGGCTATTTGTGTAGGATGCGACTATAGTTGCATTGATTCCGTAGGCGATAATGCCACTGCCATACCTGTATTTGATTGTATTTCCATCAAGAGTGTCAGGGGCTACGCTGGGGCAGAATAAGATGCTGTCTTCCGGTATGGCTGTTGAATAATACTCAATTCCAGACTCAAGAGTTCCAGGATCACCAGGAGACAGGTAAGGAAGTAGCTGATAGCCCCAATTGTTTGCCTCGGGGTACATCTGCTGATGGTCCGACATGTAGAGACTTGTGATGATTCCTAGCTGTCTTAGGTTGCTGACGCATTTGACTCCTTCAGCTGAGCTTCTGGCTTTCGAGAGGACCACCATCAGTATGGACGACAGAATGCCAATTATGGCAATCACTGCCAGTAACTCGATCAGTGTGAAGCCGAGCGAGGACTTGCCGTGGAAAGACTGACTTCGGTGGCGGTTCACCGCCTCCGGGTTTTTATCAAGTATTCCTGGAGGCTTTAAATTCATTTTGAGTTTATAAGTCCTGCCTGAATAAATCCCGTGGTCGGCCAATAATCATAATACTGGATCGTTGTATTTACTGGAGTCCCTTCACCGGCGGCGATTTGCTCTCCATCCCGCCATAGTGCAAAAAATTGCCGTCCCGCCTGAAAGGGCACCACGAGGTGGTGAACACCTGCAGGCACTTCATATTGCATTGTTTCTTCTCCAGAATAGATCCGAACTTCTGCGGGAGTTTTTAGCATTGTAGTCATATAAATATCGTCGCTGATTGGCCCATTGCCAAAGGCGACGGGAGGGCGTGGGTCTCGCTCGGCGATTAATTTGTGGCTACTGGTACGATAAGAGTAGAAGAGGGTATCTTCCGTTATTTCCGGCTGTAATCCGGTTTTGTACCATTGGATGTAGTAACGATTCAGTTCGCCCAATCCAGCCATGGACTTGTACCAACCAAAGGGTGCCTGACCTGTGCCATTACGATATTTACGCAAGTCGTCGACTGGCATGAAATACGATTCATTATAATCGTTCCATGTTAGCATCATGACCCATTCTGGCTTTTGGATGTTTATAATTGAATTCCATTGTGCGTCGAGACCTTTGCCGCCGGCGTGTTCGTAATAGCGACCGTTCTTTGTCTTCTCGGTCTCGGGGTCATCGGGTCTCCAATACCAACTTGGAATGCTCTTGCCCGCTCCAACCCAATACTGCATGGAAACGGTACTCATCCATGATTTATCAGCGGCTTGGACTGCTTGCCCTAGTTGCTCTAGATTCTGTATGCCTCCTCCAATCGGAGATAGTTGAATTTGCCACAACGATAGTCCATCGATGGTATCTCCCCATTCCATTAATTCCGCACGGCTAGTCTCTTCATCGACTCCTCCGCTCCAAATTTGACGGAATGTGGTTGGCACGAAGTAAATATCAATGCCGCTGTTGTGCAATGGAGATGTGACATTATCCTGCCACCATTGACTACTTGCGGCATAATCCGCTTGGCCATCTTTGGTAAGCCATCCATCAGGGGCATAGGCAGCAACCAAGGGGCGGCCATCGACTGTCTCATAGGCTTGGTGCTGTGAGTATTTTCGGATGAGCATCTGCATGTCGGTGGCACGTTCCTCCATAGTCGGCTTTCCATAATCGAATTCGAAGAAGAGTTTAAAGCCAGTATTGAGTCGTTCGGCGGCACGAAACATCGCTTCAATCGAGCGATGGTAGTTCTCATTGGCTCGCATGATGTCCAAGCTAAAGCCATCAATTCCCATTGATTGCGCCATTTGGATTTCACACATAAAGTTATTCTCGCGTATCTCAACGCTGGCATCATCCCATGAGGGGAGCACGGAGGTCGTTGGCATGTACCAAGCATAAACTTTTCTTCCAGGCTGAAAGCGCGTATCTTTTTTGAAAAAGGTATTTACGGGAAACCGATAATCAGGATAGCCGAGTGATTCTCCATGCCATTTTGCTCGTTGAGGTTCATCGCTTGTATCCGTATTGCATTGGCATCCGCATGTTATGAAAGTGATCAGGCCAGTTAGTAGAATAGAAATGATCAGTGTCGGTGTCATTTTTAGGCTGTGGTAGCGAATATACATGGGCTCGGTTTTGTAGGTAAGTTTATTATTTCCAGTTAGTTGGCATGTGCGTGATCTAATGCTTGAGTCATAGATGCTTGGGCACACTTAATGAGTGAATCTGATACGGTTTGCAGATCCTTGAGCTTTTCGACGTGCACTCTGGCGGACGTCGAAAAGCGGAGGCACTTGGGGGAAGCGCAGCGCTTCGGATAAAATGGAAACGTTTAGTCTCTCTTCGCGCGACGATGGATCATGAAGATGCCGACTAGCATGCTCGTTAGCAGTGTGGCTGATGCCGGTTCAGGAATTGTGCTAGTCGCCATGTTGGTGATATTAGCATCTAGGAAATAGGAATTGTCGGTCGCGCTAGCGAGAAAGAGGGATTTGAAGTCGCTGACGCTTCCGCCGAAGGCTTGGGTGATTTTCAACGACGCCACCTCCGAGTTTGAAGTATTGTAGACTTTTGCTCCATCTTTTCCAGTCAATGTCGCCACTGTGCCGGCGCCACCAATTTCTGAAAAGGCAATCGACAGGTGATACCATGATTCAGGGTCGAAGTAGCCACTTGTAATCCCGCTGCCATTCGCAAAACCAAATCTGGATGTTGCACTACCTGCACCATTAGCACGGGAAAACAATAAAGCTGTTGCAGCATGTGCGCTATTTGTTGTGCCTGAGCTATCGTAAACACGCATGAACAGTTGATTGTATTCAGTGTGCGTGGAGTCTTGCATGACCATTGTCATGTTAATATCGAATTCCAGAGTCATCGCACTTGTTAATGTAATGCCGCCGTCGATGTCGACTGAAGCGGTCGCTCTGCCTGAGGTGGAGTCATCAGCAAAATGCAGACTGTTGGTGTTGCTGCCAGTGGCGGGAGCTTCGGCGACCACTGTGATTGAGGTATCTGTCGGTGTGGATGTGGTCCAACCTGTTGGGAAGCTGCTGAAGTTGCCATCGCTAAATAGTGTATCGGCATGAGCTTGAGAGCATGCCGCAATCGCGAACGCAAGCAGAGTTGAGTATTTTATATAGGGGGATTTAGTTGTATTTTTTGTCATGGGATTATGTTCCTATTTCTTGGGTTTCGGTTTTGTGGTTAACCTATTATGTGTTAATAGATTAGAAGCATTTGAGAATTTTTAATATGTATACTGGGGGGAGACTTTGTATTCTAGCTCTGTATTGTTGGGGCTTTCTCCATTATGAATTTGTATCAGTTGGTTCACTAGCGCTTCGACGCAGTCGAGGCATGAGTTTTCGACCATATTAATTGGAAAAGGGCAGAGGAATGGTATTTCCGCGTTTTTGTGAAAAGCTACAGATAGTTCGTTTGGGATTTCTACCCCATGCGTCGACAACCCGAGCATGACTCCCTTGGCTGTTGTATCCGGGTAAACGATCAAGCCGTCAGGCTTTTCCTGATTGCCCCATAATTGTGTGAATTTTTCAAAGCCATATTCATCATGATGCTTTGGATGTTCATATGTATTGCTGTTCCACTCGGGACGAGTTGTGATTTGATGCTTTTCGAGCGCGAGTTGAAATGCTTGTCTGTGCTTTTCTAGATCAGGGCTTTCGGGTGGAATTGCGCATATGCAGGCTGCAGTCTGGCAACCTTCCTTTTTGAGTGCAGTGAGCGCCTTTTCGTAAAAACTGGTTTCGCTAAATGAAACGTGATGTTTGAGCTGTGCGTTGATTCCTGCGACAGGTAAGGGAAGTTCGTTTAGCCACCCCGCATTGTATTGTCCCGCATTTAGAGTGATGATTGCCTGCACTTCATTTTTCTGGATCGCCTTTTTAAGGGCTGGCGGCGGTGTGCCCGATTTTTTGCCTTTCCTGTTTTCAAACCAAACTGTTGCTCGAATATTCTTACTGATTAAGTATTTCTCTAAGGTTAAAAAGAGTTCTCGGCTGAAGAGCAGTTCTCCTTGATCATGCCAAAGTTGATTGGACGCCATAATTCCAATGCGAGATAGCTTGCTTTCGGACTCTTTGACGAATGTCCCTTTGCGGTGCCTGCGATCCAGTAATCCTTCTTTTGCTAATTGAGACAGTGCGGCGTGGACTGCTGGGACGTAGGTGCCCCATTGTTTTGCCAGTTGCTGTGTCGTCGGCAAGCGTAAGCCCGCTGGCATCTCGCCGCTGAGTATTTTTTCACGAAGCCGTTCCGCTAGCTGTTCGGGAACAGAGCGTTTTGGGGTGAGTGAAATATCCAATGCAGGATTGAGTGACTCGGACTGGGGCGCTTCCATTGCTGTTGGATTTTGAGTTTTCATTTTCACTTTAGGTACCTCAATCTATTTGAATCGTCTCTACTTCGTTCTGGGTCTTCTTGCGGCGACTATCTGTAGCGATATAGGCTGACGCGTCTAACTGTGGGTTTTTCCCCCAGTCGGACGACGTATTCATCGCCATTGAGACGCCGTCCCGGGATCCAAGTCCCATCACGATAATTGCCCTCCTCGATACTGAGGTAATCAACGTTTAATTTTTGATCTGTTTGTGCTAAATGGCGGGCCGAAAAATTCACATCGACGTTCCCCATGCCAGCCACAATTAGTTGGTCAGCTGTCTCTTCGATTATTAATGCGACTGCAGGAGGGCAGCCAGGCTGCAGTGGCTCGTGGTAGCAAACCTCAGCATAATAATTCTCAAGTGTAATGACTACCCTGTCAGAGCGATTGATTCCAGGCTCTGGACCCAGACCAGAATTGCTGTAGCCTCCTTGGAGGACGGCTGTCATCTTTTCTGAGTTATGATGAGCTGTTATTAGTGGGTGTAAATCCGACAGAAGTTGATAGGTCTCGGCTAGTCGTGGATCGTCTAGACTGTCGATTCCGAAAGGAGCGAAGCCGATCGCATTGTGTTGTCCAAATGCGTAAACCGCATGAGCAGATGCTTCGCCGTGTGTGTCCGCTGCCTCTGGGATAATGAGAGGGTTGCTAAGCGTTGTATAGTCGGCGCATATGGATGCGAAGTTGTCGAGATAGATGTCTGGCGCTAAGGCATCGAGATGCGGTGCCGCGATTTGCCAAATATCCATCATGCGAGAGACGGGGCCACCACTGGGATACTCGCCCGGGTGTTGATTGGGGTGCTGCACTAGCCAGCAGTTTGCATAACAGGGGAGGTCGTATTGAGCTCGGCCGGCCTGAGCCACCTGATTGACATACTTAGCGATGTGCCAAGCCATGAATACTTCGCAGGCCGCATCTCCAAATAGTTCTGGCCAAGTTAGATTTTCTTGCTGTGGATCGGAGCGTTGCGATTGGGCGTCAGCGAGTGCGCGCAAGATTTCGGGGCGGATGTTGCCGTTTTCTTTGCGTTCTTGCAGAGCCGCAGATAACTCCGACGGGACCAATGTTTGGAATGCAGCGCTTGCCGCTGGAGAGAAATCTCTTGGCGCTCCTAGCAAGCCTGGCTCGTTTTGGACTTGCACCATGATCACTGTGTGATCTTCCGCGTCGAAGTGGGCAAGGTGCTGCATTAGCGCCGAGAAAGCACGTGAATCGGCTTGGCACGCGTCGGCACACATAGGGGAAATGGAGCTGCAGGTCTTGTTGGGGGCGACTTGCATTCGAAAGAAGCGCTCAGTGTCAGTCTTTACCCATGCCGGAGCGTAGTGGGATCGACCGTTCTTCCAAGTGGCAAACCAAAGCAGCACTAGGCGTAATTTGTGTGTGCGGGCTCTTTGGATGAGGCCTTCAACTAGACTGAAATTAAATTGTCCCTCGCTCGGCTCGAGTAGCTCCCAATAGACGGGAACAAACAAAGTATTACAGTTGTGCATCTGCGCGCGTTCCCAGGTGTGCTCGTCTAGGTGATCTAGCGATGAGGCGCTGGAGTTATGTAGTTCCCCCCCAAGAATAAGATGTGGTTTTCCATCAACGATTAATTGTGCGGTGCCAGTCGGCGTCCGTTGTATCTGAGGAATGGGGTAGGGCATGATGAGTTTAATCAGTCTAATTCGGGATCATCGATTCTCTATACTGCAGGATAAGCATTTATTTGGTCAAGTTTTATATTACATAATTTTAATTCGCTTTTTGTAATATATATTAAGTTGCGGAGTTCTTTTGTTCTGGAGCGGTTTAAATTATCGATCGCAATGCTCGACGTCCATTGCGGTCTGTCCTGTGCTGTGGTAGTATCCTAACCAATTAATCAATGTTGAAGATCGGTTCCAAGGGCGCAGATGCTCGGCCGGACGCTGAGGTCGAGGCGATTCGCGGTGAAATTATTAAATAGGAGGTTCCGGTGGAGCTTGTTGCAGCGCAAGGCGACTTTATAAAATTTAGACAACTGCAGGCCTAATATTTGAACCTTTCTAGATGTCTATTTCCAAGGCCAAGTGGACCGCACAAAAATTGAGGCCCTGAAGGCTGGTGACTTGGTTCAGGTTCATGGCTATATCAATACGGCGGTCATGAGAAAGGCTGTGAATAGTCCTGCGATGTTAGTCGATTGATGGTGGAGCGGTGGCACCGATGAGCGCCCGCGAAATCTATTGCTCCGACCCACGGTGCAGTCTGCAGTGCTCGGGTTAGAGCATTTCGGTTATGCTTTCTTCCGATGGTATATTGAGAGCGTTCGCGGTTCAGTGGTTCTGGTTTATGTGGCTCCGATTTATCAAGAGTTCACCGTTCAGTTTTGTTCTTGATTATTATGATTTACTAAATAGATAAAAATAATAACACAAGTAGCCTCGGCAATTCTCCTAATTGACATAATAATGCTAACTAGTTTGGCGTGAACGCCATAAACTTGAGGTAAAGGATCTTAAGATTAACATATGATTACACACTATATTTCATCCGTACCCGAAGTCCGCGAAGGATTCGGGCTGACGATCAATCATTACAATTCTGGACGTATTTCGGCTGCGCTGGCTGGGCATGGAGGCATCTGTGCTTTGAATTACTACGGGCAGCAACGCATCGAAGATCGCGACTTTTTCAAGGGGTCGGAAACTTCGGCCTTTAACAAGCTGTTCCGGATTCAAGTGGTGCTGGATGGGCTGGCGTATTTTCCTGAGTTTAAGCGCACACGACACTTACCCTTTGGTTATCAGTCGGAGTGCGAGTTGGCGGGCGTGCGTCTACGGCATGATTTAGTGCTGGATGAAAATGTCTTGTTTCAGCGGGTGACTGTATTGTCCAATCCGGAGAAGCTTTCTGTGCGGGCGCGCCTTTTGTTTCACGATCATCTTTGGGCTCCGGTTGCAGGACGTTCGCACACGACATGGGAAATCGATTCGGCGGGACGTTTTCAATCGATCGTGACGGATCAGGCTAGTGGAGAGGCGGTGGAAACACGGATCGTGGTCGGATCGAGCCGAGCGGTGCGTAGCGAGTCGCGGCATGGCACTTTCATGAATTACATGGAGAGTCTGGAGGCAGCTGAGTCGACCGTCTTTTACGTGGCCTTCAATCCTAGTGTAGCAGTCGATGCAGACTGTGAAGCGCGCATGGACGCCAAGCTGTCGGAGTATGCGCAGGAATTGGCGGAGGGGATACGTTTCGATACCGGGAACCCTACGCTGGATTCGGCTCTGAACAATTGTGCGCCGATGGTGAAGGCCTTGTGTATCGGTGATCGCCCAGGAGCGATCAAGGCTTCGCAGAGCTACTGGGTCTGGGGCTGGGATAGTATGGTGCATGCGGAGGCTTATCTATGGAGTGGGCATACGCAGATCGTTCGTGACATGCTTGATTTCTATCGCGATACAGCGGACCCGGTTCATGGTGTCGCGCATGCGATGGAGTCGGATTTTAGTTTAAAGCATTCGATGGCACCGAGCGCGCAGTGTCTCTACACAGTGATGCTGTATAATTACTTTGCGGCAACCGGGGATGAGGCGACGCTGAACAAGCACCTGCCTTTTGCCAAGGAGATCGTTGCCAGAGCAGGGGAGGCCTGCTCGAAACACAGTCGCCTGAGCACGGGACTGGGCTTCTATCCGGATCACCCACAAATGCTGGGGCATACGCCGGAAGATGTCAGCATGATCAATAATTCGCTCTATTTACAAGCGCTGCAGGCCTTGGAGTCGTTGACTGGTGAGTACACCGAGCTGTGTGCGCAAGTGCAGGGCGATATGGAAACGATTCTCTGGGATGACGAGGTCGGTTACTGGCTCGATTCCGTTGGGGAAGCGGATCAAGATCCTAGAAAATATTACCCGCTGTATGGGCAGTTGTATGTGTCTCCTTTTGGAGCAGTGCCGAAGGCGACTGAAATTCCGCGTATGAGTCGTTTCTTGCGGGAGCATTTCCTCTTCGAGCAGGGCATCTACATGTTCCCGCCCACGATGCCAGGATTTATGGCGGATGGCAATCAGTTGGGCGCCTATTATCCGTCTGTAGACCGCTACTACTGGAATCTGATGAACCAGTCGGGCTGTCGTGATGCGATCGAAGATTTTGAGCAAATCGTGACTTATTTCTGGAAGGAGCATAGCTATCCGGAGGGCCTTACCCACGAAACTGTTAATGCCGACCCGGCCACCGACAATCCCGGCGGGAAGCAGGCCTTTGCCGCCAAGGCTTGGTTTTGTGATGCGATTGAACTGCACCTCGGACTGCGGGTTTATCTGAATGGCTTTAGCTTGAATCCGCTGGCAGGTGAGCGTCCGTTTCGATTGCACAACTTCGTGCTGCGTGGAAAGCGGATTCACTTTGAATCTCTTGGGAATGGCGCGCAGGCACGGATTCGCCTCAACGGGCAATTGCTTGAAAGTGAGTTAATCCCTTGGGAACGCTTGAGCGAGGACAACACGCTTCGCATCGAGTTCGAGGACTAATCCAGCCTTGGGGTGCCATTATGAATGTCGTCGTCTTTTTCACGGATCAGCAGCGCTACGATACCGTTGGGCTGCATGGCAATCCCTTGGGCTTAACGCCTAATTTCGATCGGCTGGCACGTGCGGGAACATTCTTGAAAAATTGTTTCACCTGTCAGCCTGTATGCACTCCCGCCCGTGCGTCCTTGCAAACCGGACGCTACGCCTCTCAGCTTGGCCTCGACGGCGGGGCACTGCCGGATGATGCCGAAACGCTGGCGACTCATTTTAAGCGCGCGGGCTATGATACTGCTTATATCGGTAAGTGGCACTTGGGCGGCGCTGAGCCGGTGCCGACGGTTAAGCAGGGAGACTACGCTTATTGGCTGGCGGCGAATACTCCGGAAATTGGATCTGATGCCTATGACTGCCGGCTCTTTAATCAGCAGGGCGAGCCCGTTTCCTTGCCTGGCTATCGGGTCGACGCGCAAACCGATGCAGCGATTCGCTATATTAGCCAAAAGCGTGAGAATCCTTACTTTTTATTCTTATCCTTTCTCGAGCCGCATCAACAGAATCCACAGGATGCCTATCCCGCACCAGATGGATATCGAGAGCAGTATGCCTCTCGCTGGATGCCACCGGATTTGGCCGCACTGAAGGGCAGCGCCGATCAGCAAATGGCGGGCTATTGTGGGATGGTGAAACGCTTGGATGAAGCGCTGGGGCGTTTGGTTGACGCCTTGAAAAGTACAGGCCAACTGGAGAATACCGTGATTGTTTATGCCAGTGACCACGGTTGTCACTTTCGTACCCGTGCGCACGAATACAAGCATACGCCGCACGAGAGTTCGATTCGTATCCCCGCGTTGATTCATGGGCCCGGATTTATGGCTGGCGGTGAGCGTGAAGAGACTGTCAGCCTAGTGGACTTGCCTGCTACTTTACTAGACGCTGCAAATCTAGAAATACCACAAAGTATGCAAGGAGCTTCGATCTTACCGGCGCTACGTCGCGAGCCGAATGAGCGGCACCGCGAGGCTTACGTTGAATACGAGAATATGAATGGCACCGGTCGGGCGATTCGAACCCCGCGCTGGAAGTATGCGGTGCAAACTGATGCGCGCACACTGCCGAGTTATGCTTGTGCGGAATCGTACCGCGAAGCCTTTCTCTACGATCTTGAAGCCGACCCATGGGAACTTGAGAATTTGATCGACTTAGAGGGCTATCGCGGCATTGCGGGGCGCCTGCGTCAACGCCTCTTGTGCCAGATCGAATCGGTCGAAGGGCGGGCACCTACGATTGCTCCGCCAGTGAGCATTCGCCCTTCGGGGCAACGTGTTCTACCGGATGCTTTGGGAGAGCTTTAACGAATACCTGAAACTGATATCGAATCAATGGAATCATGAAAAACACAATTACAACTTTATTGTTAGCTGCTTGCTTCACTCTTAACCTAAATGCTATGGAATCAAATTTAGCCCGCCCATATGGCGATAAGCCATCACCGCCTCATGATAGTCGCCTGGCCTTTTGGTCGAGCCAATCGGAAGATTTACTTTTTGATCAGGCAAGCGATGAGATTGTCATTCACTGTCGTGCGGGCTTGCGCTCCGTTGCGCTGGATTGGACGCTGAACCGCAATCAGTTTAAGACGTCGTTTGCCGAGGGGCAGGCTGAAGCCATTGCGGGAAATCGGTTTATTATTCGTATCCCTACTAAGTTATTGACGCCCGGTTTTTATGACCTGCGCGTGCGCTTGGATTCCGGCTTGGGGGATCCTGTGCCTGGGATTTGCTCTTTTGGTTTTGCGGTGGGCTCAATGCCGATCACAGATACGCGCCCGAATGACTTTATGGAATTTTGGTCGAAGGGCTTGGCCGCGCTTCAGTCTGTGTCTCTGAATGCAGAACTTGGAGAGATGGAGACCTTTAACTCTGCCGCGATCAATCAATACAATTTAGACCATGCGGCTATTCCCGCCGACTACGATCCTCAAGGCCATCGCGTGGAGGTCGTGGAATCCTGCAAGGTGAGCTTCGATGGTATAGGGGACAAACGTATCCATGGTTGGTTGGCCAAGCCGGAAGGCGAGGGGCCATTTCCTGCCATGCTCGTTCTGCCCGGTGCAGGTTTCAATGCCCGGCCGCGGCCTTTGGAACATGCACGTCATGGTTATCTTGCCATGGATATTCAAGTGCACGGTCAGGAGGTAGATCTAGAGGAGTATCCACGTCTGCCGGGGTATTATGACGGGCAAGTTTATGAGCCGGTGGAGGATTTTTATTATTACGATGTCTACCTCAACGTTGTTCAGGCGATCAATTATCTGCTGTCGCGTCCCGATGTAGATCCCGATCGTATTGTAGTGGTGGGGGGCAGCCAAGGGGGGCGCCTCTCGATCGTGGCCGCCGCTTTAGACCCACGTGTTGCCGCCGCAGTGCCTGCGATTCCGCATAGCGGGGATGTGGCTTATTTGAAATGGTTTAAGAGCGCCAATGATCTGAATGAGCCGTTTGCTGGGGCTCGGGATGGCATGGACCGCGCTGCGCCGCCAGCGATGCCTGCGACTGCAGAGGGACGTTGCTTACCTTATTTCGACCCTGTCAATTTTGCACCCGAAATTACCTGTCCAGTGCTGATGAATGGAGGTTTGGTCGATCCAGTCTCATATGTGTCCGGAGTGTGGGCTATCTATGAGAAATTGGGCAGCGAGAACAAGGCGATGGTCCCATTGCCAGGTCTCGGTCACGACTGGTCACCTGAATTTGATCGTATGGCCTGGCGTTGGTTAGATCGCGTGTTGGATTGATGCAGCGGGCCGAGCTTATCGCTCATCCTCGAAGTACGGCGTGAGTCTGATTTGGCGACTTTGTTGTGATGGTTGCCGGCGTTCCTGTTCTATGAGCTGAAAGGCTCGTAGCAGAATTTCATTTGCGTTGTAACCAAACCAGATCACCGGTGTGTGCGTTTTCGGTTTCATTGGGAAGTTGCAATGCGAAATAACGGTGATTGGCTTTAACTTGGAACCAAAATCATGTAGGCCCTTGGTCACCATCTCAGTTAGGTGGTCGTCATAAATCAGGAGCGTGTCAGGGCGTTTGCTTGGGGGCTGTGAGAGCAACAGTTCCATGACCGCATAGGCTTCCCAGTCCATGCTATGGTGAATCGAATGCAGCCAGGCATTTTTGGTTTCAAATTGATGAGCGATCAGGCCCTTGTGTAATTGGGTGATGTTCTTGTGCTTTGTCGCATGCAGAAAGGCACCGACACGGCGTGCTCCTAGTTGTTGAAGTTTATGAAGTGTCTGATTAAATAGGGGGGAGCTTTTGAAATCCGGTTGATAGGGGCCGCTAAAGGTTTGCATGTGTGGAGAGAGAACCACGCGTGGCACGCTAGGAGTGGTGTAGAGCGGCGTGTGGATCAGTTCTTTAATGTCGCTCGTGAAGGCGATTCCAGCATACTGTTGACGCTCGACTCGGTGGCTCAATTCTTGAATCAAGCTTGAGCGTTGTGAGTCGACTGGTAAGTGGACGATTTCAATCGACCAGCCCGCTTGATTCAGTTTGTCGGCCTCGGCTAATAGGGCAGTGCGAAATCTGTTTTTTTGTTCGGTGCCATCGTGTATGAGTAAGTGACGGTGCAGGTGAGGCGGATCTTCATGGACAAAGGTGCCACGTGCGCCTTGTGGGTCTGTGAATCCAGATTCAGCCAGGTCCTTAAAGACCGCCTGGACTGTCCGGGAGCTGGCGTTGAATTCTGATGCGATATCGCGTAAAGTCGGCAACTGCTGCATCGGCGGATAGTGTCCTTGCACGATTCGATGGACAAGTTCCTGATAAATCGCCTCGCGGCGGTCTGCGGGGCGTCCTCTGCGTCTGGTTGGTTGAGTCATGATCTTTATGATGTGTGGCCTAGACTAGTATGTGATTTCACATCTTGTCGGTAAAAATGATTGATTTACATAATAAATGCATATACGAAATCAATACAATGTCTTTTCCCTTTACTTGTCTCGAGGTGAACAGCCTCACACCTGAGAATGTCGAACGTGTTTGCCGCTATGCCAAGCGCTTTAATGTTCGCTCGATTGCCTATATGGGGGCCGAGTGGCAGCGCTATCAGTTCGTAGATCACACGGAGTGGGGCGTACCACCGGTGGACGAAGCGGCGCGTGCCTTCATGGAAGAATATCAAGGCACGATACGTGCGGCCTCCGAACAGGTGAGCTCGCATGGGCTCGATTTTTATCTATGGCGGCGGGAGTTGCGACTACCGCTTGGCTTTGTTGAGAAGTATGGTGTCGATTGGGTGAATTTCGAAAACTCCGAACTGTGGGAATTGCTGCGTTGGAATACACGGGAGCTGTTTAAACTCTTTCCTCAGACCAAGGGTATTTTCCTTTCCTGTACCGGAGAGCAAAAGCCCGGTGAGTGGATTACCGCCAATGGGGTCGGTGGGCACCTTCCACTCTGGCAACGCTTTGAGAAAATGTTTCTCACGGTGCGCGAAGTTTGTGATGAACTGGACCGCGAAGTGGTTTTTCGAAATCATGGTGTGGGTGAAGAAGGGATACCACTCGTGTATGATGAAAATACCTACATGTGGCACTATCTCAAAGCGGCGAGGGCCTTGGGGGCCGACACCACCTTGATGGCCAAAGCAGTGGAGCCAGATTACCAGGCGAGTTACCCTTTCAATGGGGTGCTTGGCCCGATGGCGCAACAACAGCCGACCTATATCGAGTTTTCTTTGCCGATGGAGTATAATGCGGTGGGGCGGACTCCCTTTCCCATGGTGGAAGATATCAAGATGCGAATACTTAAAGCACGTGAGATCGGCTGTCAGGGAGCTGTGGCACGGATTGATTGGCATATGTCGCAACACCGGACCATTGATACCTGGAGCTGTCTGGACAATTTTACCGAGATTAATGTGTATGCATTTTGCCGCTTGATCAACGAGCCTGGCCTGCCAGTCGCAAGTATTTTTCAGGACTTTTGTAAGGAGCGCTTTGGTTCGGCAGCGATGGAAGCCGCGGTTGAGATTTACAAAGATCTCTATGAAGCTGGATGTAAAACTTACTACGAACAAGGCACCTTGGCCTGTCGAACACCGAGCGGAGCGCCACTCAACCCTCAGAGTCATTTAATTGCCTTACGGAAAGATCATGTGGTGCGATGGAGTTTTTCGCCGATGGATTATGCCAATCAAGATCGAGCACTTCATCCAGACGCACGTTGGATCGAACGCATCATCGCAGAGAAGAACGAAGCCGTAGCCCTTTACCGACAGGCCTTACAAGTGTTGGACTCGAATCAGGAGAACTTTAAAGAGGCGGACTACATCGCATTTCGCAGCGGTTTGCAGCGCGCCATTGATGAATGCGATCTGCGCCGCGAATATATGGCTGCATTTTTTGCCTGGTTGGCTTTCTATCAAAAGGGACAGGAATCCTTCAAGAATGCCGCCAAGGCCTATTTGAAAATCGCACAGCCGATGGCAGCGACCTATGCCGCTGAATATGACGGATTGGAGGCGCCGGACCCGGATGCCCGCAATGTGTTTCAGTTTGGTGTCAACATACAAAACTCGATCGAGTGTTTACAGCAAGAATTGCAAGACACGGAGGCATATTGGTCCAGTTCTGTTTCGGCGCCTCTTCAGCCAGATGGTGCCACGGAGGGCGCATTTATCATCGCAGTCGGAGCGCTTCGCTTGGTGGTGGATCCACAGGCATTCATGCTACGCGCGGTGTTCACAAAAGAGGGGAGAAACCTACTGACGGCTCCACAGACACTTGCGACTTTTAGAGTTGGTGGTTTGGAAGAGGCGGGGAAGCACGTGGGGCGAACTTTTGTCAATTCGCGTGCTAAATCATCCTCGGAGAAGGTCATTGAAACGAGTTTTCGTTTCGGCTGCCAGGGGGCGAATGTATGTTTCATTGCAGATCAGGCGCAAGCGACGCTGCAAGTGAGATGTCGCATGAACACTTTGCCTGCCGGAGCTCAAGTCGAATTGCCTTGGTTGTCCGATATATTGCTTTCTCAGCCAGAGCTTGTGCAGGATTGTCAGCCACCCCGTTCATCGCAGCAAGCCCAGCGCGCTGTATGGGAAGGGCCGGACCTGTCTGAAATTTCCGTATGCCTGTCTCTTTAGTCACCCTGACATTCTAGATCGTATGAAAGCTCCCAATATCCTTTGTTTTGTCATGGATCAGTTGCGGGCAGATCATCTGGCTTGCTATGGCAATCCCGATGTGAAGACGCCGAACATCGACCGGCTCGCCAGGGAAGGAGTGCGCTGTGATCAATCCTTCGTTGCGAATCCTGTTTGCATGCCAAACCGCGCCTCCATGTTTACCGGGCAGTATCCACAAGCACACGGCTTGCGCTACAACGGATTCACACTGCCGCCTTCCCGCGTGACGCTTCCCGAAGTGCTGCGCCAGAATGGTTATCAGACCGCATCGATCGGGAAGATCCATATTTCTGCAGGCCCGCATGAGATTTCCAATCCCGAGCTGAAAGATCCGATCCAACTGTATGAGAAAAAACAATACTCGCAGGAAAATGATTCGATGCCCTTGCCGTATTATGGATTAGAACATGTCTACCTGGTGGATGGACATGGAGACTATGCGTATGGTCATTACAAAAATGAGCTGGATCGCGAATATCCGGGCATGTCTGAAAAACTGTTGCCAGAAAATGCCAGCTATACCCCTGCGGAAGACCTTCAGGACTTTAAGCATGGCTGTTGGGAGCAGTCCATCCCGGTAGAGCATCACTATAACACAGTGATCGCGGATAAGACGATTGATTATCTAGAAAATCGAGACTCAGAGAAGCCCTTCTTTCTTTGGTGTTCCTTTCCCGACCCGCATCATCCCTATACCACGCCGGATCCCTATAGCCGTATGTATGATCCGGCAAAGATACATTACGCGCCCAAGATACGTGATGGAGAACTGGATGACCTGCCGCCTTATATGCGTGAAATGGTGGAGGGAAGCAGTGAAGTCATGCCCTGGTCGTATCAGGATAGTGAAGAGAACTTTCGCACGATGTTCGCCTACACCTATGGGATGATCAGCTTTGTGGATGACTGTATTGGTCGGATCATGACACAGCTGGAGCAGACGGGCTTGGCTGAAGATACCATCGTCGTCTTTCTCAGTGATCATGGCGATTTATTAGCCGACCATGGGCTCAATCAGAAAGGCCCTTATCTCTTTGAGTCACTGGTCAAAGTGCCGACGATCTGGCGTTGCCCCCAGCAGATCCGCGGGGGCGAGTCGTCGTCGGCTGTTCTTTCTTCGGTCGATCTGTGTCCCACCTTACTGGACTTTGCTGGCGTCGCAGCGCCCGGTTGTGTGCAGAGGCGTTCCTATCGCCCCGTGCTGAGCGATGGCGAAGCCGGACACCGCGAATGGGCTTACGTTGAATTCGACAACCCCGCCTACACCTCGCAGCGCCAGATACGCTCGCAAGAGTGGGCCATGACCTACGACTTGCGGGGCGAAACCGGCTTACTCTTCGACCTGAAGAACGACCCCGATGAACTCTACAACCTCTGGAACCATCCGGATTATGCCGAGAAGAAACAAGAACTCTTGCTGCTCTTGCTCAAGCAATCCAGCGCCGCCAGCGACAACTGGGAGGACCGCCGATTTGGCTGGCGAGAGTTTGTGTGAGGGGCTTCAAGTGGAGTCATACTATTGCCTTCGATTCTTTTCAAGGTTTGGAGTTTTTCGTCTTCAAGCCTACTGGTCTTAATTAGTGATCGAATATTTTGAGGATTCAGGTCATTCAGTGTTATGATTTTATCTGGATTCTTAGGGATATCAGTGCATTTTTGATTCAATGGCTAAAACTTCTCCAAACATTGTTATTATACATGTGGATCAATGGCGAGCGGACTGTCTCTCGATCGATGGGCATGCAGTGGTACATACCCCGACCTTAGATCAATTGGCACTTCAAGGTGTGCGTTTTTCCAGCGCTTATGCGGCTTGTCCGACATGCGTTCCGGCCAGAGCCTCTTTGATGACAGGCTTGACGCCAGTGAATCATGGGCGAGTTGGCTACTGCGACGGAATTGCCTGGGAGTATGAGACCACTCTGGCGGGAGAGTTTAGCCAGCAGGGCTATCGCACGCATGCTGTGGGGAAAATGCATGTGTATCCTGAGCGTAATCCATTGGGGTTTCAATCGGTCGAGCTGCATGATGGATTTCTTCATTTTGCTCGTAAGCGTAAAGACAATCCGGATTTAGATGATGATTACGTGGTATGGTTGCGTGAGCAAACTGGACGTCAGGATGCGGACTATTTTGAACATGGAGTGAGTTGTAATTCCGTCGTGGCTCGTCCATGGCCTCTTGAGGAGCGCTTGCATCCAACAAATTGGGTGGCTACGCGTGGCATTGATTTTTTATCGAAGCATGATTCTGAAGATCCATTTTTTCTTTATCTTTCTTTTCATCGTCCCCATCCGCCTTATGACCCACCGGCCTGGGCATTTGAGCAGTACCTCAATATGGAGATGCCGGATCCGCCTGTTGGCGATTGGGCAGATCTATTCCTGAAGGAGGAATCCAGTCATAATGTAGATGCCTTTCGTGCGCGTTTTCGCCCAGATGTCATGCAACGTGCCCGCGCGGGGTATTACGGGCATATGACGCATATTGATCACCAAATAAACCGTATTGTAGAATCGCTGAACGAATATGGTTTTGGTCAGGATACATGGATTATTTTTACCTCGGATCACGGGGAAATGATGGGAGACCATCACTTGTTTCGAAAGGGATTTCCTTATGAAGGATCCGCACGGCTGCCTATGATTCTTAAAGCACCGAGTGCTCGCGATTTTCCTCGCGGGCAGGTTTGTGATACGACGTTGGAACTACGTGATATCATGCCCACACTTTTGGACTGTGCTGGACTGGAAATACCAGAGAATATTGACGGTAAGAGTTTTCTCGCTCAAGCGGAGCAGCGTTCGGATGCGCCGCTACGGGCGTGGATACACGGAGAGCATACAATGTTTGATGGAAGTATGCAGTGGCTCACTGATGGCCGTGAGAAGTATATTTGGCATAGTGCGGGCGGAGAAGAGCAATTGTTTGATTTGAAGTCGGACCCTAATGAACTTCACGATCTTGCGGCATCTGATGATCCGGGGAGTCAGAAGCGTCTCGCCTATTGGCGTGCCGCAATGGTAGAGGAATTGATGGGCCGCGAGGAAGGATTTGTGGATGATTCAGGTCTTTTAGTGGCGGGGCGTCCCGTCCAGCCTGTTCTGGCTTCTTTACGCTGAGCGCCGTTCAATCGCCTTAAATTTGTTTGGTGTGCGAGTGATTTTCCTTTGGCGTAAGTTTGTGTGAGACTATCCGAGTTTGGGCTGACGTGCTTCGTATTTTGACGGGGTTTTTAGTCCCATCAGGGGGAGGGCTTTGTATTATCTATGATTGTAGATATATTGGCTTTCAGTGGACTACCGGTTATTCTTGATTTGCATGATTCGGAAGACATTGCCGCGGTCGGGCTGTTTATAGATCATGAGTAGGGCACTGCCTTGTGGGTCGATGAAAAGGCGTTGCGCGTATTGTTCGCTCCATTCGCCATTGTGATCTTGAGCGCCGATGCGAATGATGGCTGCGTAGTCGTGCTCGGGGCCTAGTTTGGCTAATTCTGATGTGTTGGGGAGTAAGGCAATTTTTTGTTTGTTAAATAAGCAGGCCACGGGCTGCTCTGAGAGATTATAGATCAAAGCCTGTCCGTCGGGAATGGTGTCGTTCGATATGTCTAGTGGGAGTATTTGGTAGCCTGGGCTCTCATCGGAGTTTGGGAAGAGTAAGAGTAATACTTCGCGCATACCGTCCGCGATGCGAGTGGAGCCGAGTGGTTGGCGTGCGTTCTCGACTACGTTGAAGAAAGTCAAGGGTTGGGGGCCTTGGTAGCGGTAGCTGGGGGATATCCGTTTCTTGGCTATTTGAATGAAGGACACTTCGTCGGCGCCGTTGGGACTGTAGGCGACCTTAGGCGGTGTATAGGCACGCATGATCTCTTGCGCATCGGAACCTTTTGTGCGCTCTACCTTTGAGGGCGTAGGGCGATCTGTTGGCCATAGGTAGACTTTGAAGTTTATAACCGGATACTCTTGGGCGTGGAGTGTTTGGCTACAGAGTGTGAAGCCGACGAGTAGCTTAAAAAGGTATCTATTGAAGAAGTGCATACGTGCTTGGGGCGGAGGGGGTGTGCTAGGGCTGTGGGATCCATTTGAAATCGACCAGTGCCAGGCGTCGCCCAAAGCGTGCATTTTCTTGCGCACTGAGGGAGTCGAGCGGGGTATCGGCTGAGTCAATTGTATTGATAAATTCGGGGAGTCGCTGGATGATTGCCTCGGCGTAGACGGTGACGCTTTCGCCTGTAACTTGATTGTCGGACTGTCCCATGACTCGAATCTTAAAGGTGTCGGAGCGTGTGGTGAAAATTGCGCCTAAGCGAGCGAGTAAGTCAGGCTGAGAGAGCCAACCAGGAATGGACTCTGTGCGCCAGCCTTCCTGTGCTTTTTCAATGAATCCGGCAGCGGTCTGCGGTGTCGTCTCGACCGAACTACTGATCAGTGCTTTGTTGATGGTCGCTTGATTGATGTCTATGCCCAGCTCTGTTGCTTCGGTCGCGGTGATGGCATCTGCCTCGCTCAAGGCCGCGTCGAGAGCACCACTGAGTCGAAAGGCGTCCACGTCCAAGGTGGTGGGCGCGTCCCGATCTGGAGACCGGTTGATGAATTGCGCAAGTGATGTGAAGGGGCCGCGCCATTTGATTTGTTTGACGATTTGATGCGCGAGGTTGGCGATTTGATCGCTGTTGAGCGTTCGGTAGCCGTGGTAGGCCGCGTCATCGTATTCGTCATCCGAATCAGCGTGGAAGGGCTCGCCGGGATTGTCATGTACACGAAGAAATGGAGAGCCTTCGGGCTGATCAAGGTGCAAACTTTCGCCAAAGAATGTGGCTAGTTGTGAGCGCCACGCATCTTCTGAAGTCGAGTTGATGTTAAAAGCACCATCAATCACGAAATGCGCGGCGACGTCATTACTGGCGAGTGTGTCTGTTTGATACGGGTCCAGTGCTATGATGCGTTTGTTGCTGGGCTGGCGGCTGACGCTAGATGGTAGGCTGGAAAAGAAATACGCATCCCAAAGTGCTTGGTTTAGTAGGTAGGCGTAGTCAACATGTTGCCCGGAATAGGTAACGACGCTGGAATCAAAATCGGTACCGCTACGTGGTGGGTAATCGGCCCAATCGACAGAAAGTGAATCCAGTGGGATATAGGGATCTGCTTTGCTGCTTCCGATTGCGTAGGCGGGTAGAAAGTTGTCGAAGCGTGCCCAACTGAGTCGATAGCGGGCAATTTCTTCAATTGTATCCGCAGGGATACTACGATTGTAGAGTGGGGCGTGCATGAGTTGCCCGATACTGAATAATGCATCGCGGGCGGGAGGACTTTCAAAGAGAATGGCGCGGTTTGTGGTTTGCTCGTTGTGGCTATAGCCGATGCCTGCTTCGTTGTTTAATATGGGCATTCCGGTGTCTTGTTCGTTGCCGTCCACATAGACTGTGTGGAAAACGGAGGGATTGTTGAGTCTATCATATTTAATGTCGAGCAGGTCACGGTCATGATATAGGAATGGGACCGGGCCTAAGGCTGCGGCGCGTGGGTTTAAGTGCGCCAGCCAACTGACGGATTCGTCGTAGCCTGCTTGAACTAGGTTTAAACTGCTTTTGAAGCCGGTGCTGCCTGTTTTATCGATGACTGGATTGCCCGCGACAAATGTTTGAAAATCTTCGAACGGGGCTGCTTCAGGTTTGTTGCCAGACAAGCCGAAGGCCTCAGTCAGGACTGTTCCTTCATCATCGTCTTGTTTGAGTAGACGGTAGCTACGGTTGGGGGATAGGTGGGCTGCGATATAGAAGCGCGGATCGCCGAGTGTAGGATTCGGCGCTTGCGAGAGTTGTCGTCCGCTGTCGATGTAAAAGCTCGCCTCGGATCGGTATCCGGGAGCCAGTTGATTTTCGCTCGGAGCGGGGACGAAGTCTTTCTTACTATTGCTGGCGGCATCGTAGGCGTCACCAAAAGTTTGCAGTTCTTGATTGCCGACCGGCGAAAAGGTGATCGCCTGGCCGGGCTCGAGGCGAACGTTTGGAATATTGAAGCGCATTCCCAGTGCTTGCTTTCCGAGGGAAGTCAGACGCCGGTTGCCAGATACGGAGGAATCGATGTGGTCGGGGGTGTAGTAGTCTTGTGGATCGAGTTCCAGTTCCGTTCCGTGAAACAAAAAGCGATGGGCGCGAAAGTCGTTGGCGACGGTGGCGTTGCGGAAGCTCTGTCCGATATCCAAGCGATAGTCGGTGCTTTCGAGGGCTCGGTCGTAGGGGTTCCAGAGTGTGACTGCTGGCATGATTTGAATGTAGATCTTGTAGTCTGGACCAGGGCCGAGTTGTGGGAGCCAATAATATTGTAATTGAGTCACCACGGGGAAGATTCCCGTCTGTGTGTTTGTCTGTGGGCGCACTGGCAGGTCGCTACCCGATGCGGGTGATGATGCGACCCAGCTTGCTAGTTGCTCCCATGGCGGGCCGCCTGGGTCTGCATCGGTGGCTGATGTGCCTAGGAGTGGCGGAAATATTTGTCCGCTTGGTGGAGTCGCAGGGGCGAAGAGGCTGAGTGTAAGATCCTGCTTGAGGCCTCCGCTTTTTGAATTTGTTAGTAGGCCGTAGCTGTGGGCTGTTAAATCGTGCTGACGAGTGATCAAGGAAGTCGATTCGGTCTCGTTGCTAGCTCCGATTGAGAGAGTGTTGAGGTTGAGTGCGGTGCTGCGTAAGTTGTTCGATAGTGCTTGGGTCCATGCTAACTCACTTTGTTGGCTGATGTCTATTTTTCCTGCGGTTTGGAGTGCATTACTGCCGCTTTGTACGCTAGGGTGTGTGATTTTTGCTTTAGTGCTCTCGTCTCCCACCCAGTAGGCGTATTGGCCATTTGCGAGTTCTACGGTTGGCACGCTGACTGTGCGGTCGCTAGTCAGCTTTACAAAGTTTTCGTTGTTTGATGCCGGAGTTAAGTAATTTGTGTCACTGATCGCGCGGCCTTCGTTGCCACTGACGAGCCAAGCAGTCTCGGAGCCGTCCGCGCCCCAGACGCCCGTCCAGTGCCATTCGTTTTGTCCTTCAATCTCTGCCGTGGTTGGATCCGTGTCGAGCATGCTGCTGCTGGCTGTGCTGATTGAGTCGACGCCTACATGCTTTTGTAAGGAACCAATGGCGACATTTAGTGCCAGTAATGCGTTTTGTTCCGCGAGTGTTTGCTGTTTGGAAATGTGGCTGCTCTGGCTCTCCACTTGTAGCATTGTGCTGAGAGTGAGCATTAGCAGGACGACAAACGCCATCAGTGAGAGCGCGATGACTAGGGCGAAACCAGAAGAAGCCAGTGCTTGTGGTTTAGAGCGAGCCTGAGCATGGGGGTGTGGGGAAGCTTTGGTGGGGAGGTCGATAGGGGCGATCATTCGTTTTCTTTATTGGCAACGGTGAGCTGTATTTTGACGCAGCTTGGCTCTATTTAGACGAAGGGCGAGTATAAGAGCAGGTGTCGTGTGTTTGTGAGTGCTTTTGTCCGACTGTGCATCGTTCTGAGGGGGCGACTATCTCTGAATGTTAAAAGCTAACTGAAAAGAATTTGACATGATAATAGGTATAGGGAAGTTTTCATTGATGAGTCAAATTATTTTGCGAGAGTGCGCATCTGTTGGAGGGCTAGTGACGCCAGAGGGTGCTGGGATGTTGGGTTGTTGCTCGGTGTTTGAAAGGTGTCTGAAATGAGCAGCCGAAGGGTTTATGTGAATCAGGATGACTCGGCATTTACTCGTTGTCATCCGATTGAGGATATGACGGTTGAGGGCTTGGAGCGTGTGGTTGATTTTTATGCGCAGGGGTGTCAACTGGCGGGCTTGGCTTTTTGCGTGAATATGCAGCGCGCTTTGTTTTCTAGTCGAGTTTGGGAAACCTTGATTGACGATGCGGATCCTAATCTTGGGCTGGATCAACCGCTTTTCGAGCGTTGTCAGGAGGCGGCGGGTATGGCGGCTTTGGTGGCTGCGGGGGTAGATCATTTGCAAGTGTGGCTGGATCGCACGCGCTTCCATGGGGTCGAGGCGTTTTTAACAATGCGGATGAATGACTGTCACGGTCTGCAGAGTCATGGTGGCTTTGCTCAGGAGGGTGTGGAGCAACCTGATCAGGATCATTTTAATTCGCACGCAACTCGATTCTGGAAGGATAACCCGCAACTGCGCCGTGCGCCGTATCGATTTGAGCGTAGTTTTGAGGGAGCCTTTGATTATTCGCACGAGCAAGTGCGCGCGCATCACCTTGCGCTGGTTGAGGAGCTTTTTGATCGCTATGATATGGATGGGCTTGAGTTGGATTGGATGCGTTGGATATTCATGTTTGCGCCTGGATCTGAGGCGGCTGGGCGTAGTGTGTTGACCGAGTTTATTGGCGAGGTGGATCGTTTGAGGAAGCGGGCTGAGTTGCGTTATGAGCATCCGATTCTGCTGCGGCATCGTGTGCCGGCAGAGCCTCAAAGCGCTCTAGCGCTGGGGTTTGATGTGGCTCGATGGTCGGAGCTGGGCTTGGTGGATCAGGTCATTCTTTCGGATTTTGGAGCCTGTGCTAATTTGGATTACCCGATTGAGATCTGGCGACGTCTGGTCGGGGATCGAGTGAAAATTATTGCAATGGTCGAGAGTGGAGTGGCGGCCTATCCGGGATCTTCTTTTGGGAATTATCATGTCCTGTATGGGGCGGCGAGTGCGGCCTTGGAGCGAGGGGCTGATGGCGTGTATTTGTTTAACGAATGTTATCGTGAGGCGGGGGAAGCAGGCGAACGGCGTTTGATGTTGGAAATGCTAAATCATTTGGGTGCTGCTGATACCTTGGAGCGTGTCGTGCGACGCCATCCAGTTACGTACCCACAGGTGCAAGCTCCGGGGGAGCCTCAGCGCCGTGTCTTGCCGATTCCATTGATAAATTCAAGTATCGGGTGGGACCCCGGGCGTTGGGCGGAGAATGTGACTTTGCGCCTCTCAATCGGACGCCTTTCAAGTCGGTCGCGCTATGTCTTGCGGCTTGGTTTTTCCGAGGAAGTGTCTGATGGGCACCTGGCAGGGATGTCGATGCGTGTGAATGCCGTGCTGGTAGATTCTGTGGAAGCCCCTGTTTATGAGGATTGCCGCCATTGGGCTTTTCCTGGGCAAGATCGGCCAGAGTTGCCGGAAGCGGTCTGTTTGTTGTCTCACTATGAAGTGCCGCATTCTGTCTTGCTGGACGATGTTAATGTGGTCGAGTTTGTGCCCCCGGAAGTGGAGGGACGTCTCGAATGGGCTGAGTTTATTGTTCTCCCTGAGTGATTCCGAATTTTGTGTTGACGTATGAATTAGTATAGGCAAATTTCCCTATCTCTATTGCTCCTTAATCTTGTTTGGTCATGAAATCACTTTCGCCCATTTCTGTTCGCGGTCCCAATAAGCAACCGCATGTGATTGCTGCATTGACGAATCTTGCTCACGAGCTTGGGCCGGGGGGGAGGCTTCCGACGGGGCGTGTTTTAATGGAATCGCTGGGGGTGACGAAAGCGACTTTGTCGAAAAGTTTGGTGCATTTGCAGAACAAAGGAGTATTGCGCTGTGTGCAGGGCAGTGGGATTTATGTTTCAGATACACTGGCTCAGCAGCGGATCGCACTGGTTTTCGGCGGAAATATTTTTTCTCCCTCGGGGTCGGAATTCGGACGTATGTTTCTGCAGCAAAGTTCGCGCCTGGCGAATCGAAGTGATAAGCGTCTTTCGTGTTTTTTAGATGTGCCTGAAATGTCGGATCAAAAAGTTGCTGGAGAGGCACAGGTGCACAAAGATCTGCTTGAAGCTCTACAGGATGATAAGATCGATGGAATTATTCTAATGGGGCGCAATAGCGAGGAGCAGGAAGCCTGGTTGCGTAGCCAGAATATTCCTGTGATCGGGACGTCTGATGACGGTCAGAGTACATCAGTATCTGCCCACACCGTGGTCTTAGACTACGATGCGCTTATTTCGATGGGCTTGGATAGTTTGATCGAATCAGGCTGTGCGCGTGTGGGCTTCATCACACCGCGAAAGTATGATTATAAGAAATTTCAAAAATTCATTGAAGCCAAGGGGCTGGACTATGTTGTTGATCGGGTTGTTCGACCGATGCGAGGGGAGGATTCTCCCGACACGACACGCGAAGGACTGGGGCGTGCGTATGCGGAACAGTGGTTAGATTCCGTTGGTTGGTGGACTCATCCGGATCAGCGTCCAGATGGATTGCTCATCTCGGACGATGTGATGTGTCGCGGCGTCTTATCCTATTTCTCCCGTAACGGAATTGAACCTGGTAGGGATATTACGGTATGTTCGCATGCGAATACGGGCTCGTTTCTACTTTCTGAATGGGAGGGAGCGATACTTCGAATGGAATTGGACCCGAAGGCCATGGCTGAAGCGATCTTTGAAATGTTGGACGACCTGATCGCAGGCAAAGTCCGTGAACCTTATTATATTCAACCCGTTCGAGCGTCTTAGTGCGAATCAAGCAGTCAGTTTACCCGATGTGTTACCCTGAGTTTTTGTCAATTTGCTCTAGCGCTGAATAGGGCGCATTGCCCCGTGAACCCCAATCTTATGAGAAACCCCAAATTGATGAAAAAACTACTTTTAGGTTTTAGCCTTGTGCTAAGTCTAGCACACTCGGTATGTGCTGAAGAATCACCCGAGTGGCCGGTGCCCGAAAATCCTGCGTTAGTCCACCCCGGACGTTATTTAACACGATCCATGGCGTTGATTACTGAAAGTTCGCCGCAGCAGCGGAACACAGTTCGCGTTTTGTTTTATGGACAATCAATCACTGCACAGTGGTCCTGGCCAGTGCAGGAATACTTAAAGCGCAGCTATCCAGACGTTGATTTTGTCTTTGCGCATCGTGCAATTGGGGGCTTCGGTGCTGAATACTTGGTTAGAACAGCTCCGACTGACATCAATAGTTTTTATCCGGACTTGATGATCTTTCATGACTATACTCGGGTGCCAGAGCCATATGAAGCGATTATTCGCCAAGCTTTAGAAAATACGACGACGGATATTTTACTGACAAATGATCATCCGACTTTGCCCGCGCAGCTTGAGGATGAGGAGACCCAGATGCAGAGCAAAAGGTTTGCCAGAATTTTACAGCATAATCGCGTTTTTCTTCCGGATCTTTGTGAGCGCTATCAAATCGAATTCGCTGATATTTTAAGCCCTTGGAAGCAATACTTGCATCGCAATCAAATCGAGCCGCAGGCATTACTTCGTGATGTTGTTCACCTGAATGATTGGGGGATCTTTGTCATGAGGCACTTGATACAAGACTACCTTCAGTATCAGCCAGATTTTGCTGATCCCAGTGTATGGAATGAGAAAGTAAAAACCTACAAACTTGGGCAGGATCTTGCATGGCAGGGGGATCGCTTAGAACTGGAATTTGAGGGTAATAAGATCGACTTAGTCGCAGGGATTAACGAAGGAAACACCTCTGGCATTGAAATATATATAGATGGGCGCAAACCTTCGGAGCTGTTGGGAACAACGGCCTTCACACGAGCATCCGCTTACCCTGGGACCTGGTGGCCGGCTGTTTTGCGTGTGTCATCCGAAACACCCCCTGTAGTGGAGGATTGGTCGTTGAGGATATTTGATTACAATGAGGAACTCACTGATTTTAAGTTCGAAGTCACTGGTTCAGTCACGGGTGCAGATGGTATTGGTAGTAGTGGTGAGCGCTTTGTTTCCAAATCCGGTCGTGTGGTGATTGAGCCAGAGGATTGGTCGAAATTGGCCCGTGCCCGTTCGATGACAAAGGAAGCGCCGCCAGAAGATTTCCGAATTACTTGGAAAGCCGTTGCACACTGCGCGGATCTTTTTCAAGCGCCTGCCGTGAGCGACTATGTGTCGGAAACTTTAGTGGTGGCAGCTCAAGGATTTGAGCCAGGCAAGCATACCCTGACCTTGGTGGCTCGCGATAGTGACTCGGCAGAGTCTTTAGCTGCCATTCGTATCTACAATCCTAGTTTGCCGGAAATGGAATGAATAATTTAAGTTCTGTTTAAAGTTTTGATTCATCACCTGCTCATAATCAAAAGAGCAAAACACTAACCCCCCATAATACATATGAAAATACTACAAAAGAATACAATTCAAAGCACCACATTTACAGCTATACTCGCTGGGTGCTTTTTCTCCAGCATCGCGCATGCAGATGCGATTTCGGGTGCTAGTGGTTTGGAAGCGATGCAGCAATTAGATGCGAACCTCGTGAATCAATACACATTTGCTGCGACGGCTACCGATGATAAGGAAGGTAGTAATAATTTGACGACCACAGGGAGTGTAAGTTTTGCCGATGAGACAGCAACTCTCCCCGGTTCTGGTAACTATTTGACCGGAATGTCTGTATCGATCACAACTGGTAATTCTTATACGCTCGAATTTCTGATGCGTCCGTCTGAAGCGAGTTCTTCTGAAGCGCACATTTTCAGTGGTAACAATAATGATCGCTTCTATGTTTACCAAGATGGCAGCGATTTGAAGGCTCGTTTTGGAAATGGTTCTAGTATCGAAACTTTGAGCAGTATTTCTACTGACAGTGCGTATTACGTCGCGATCAACATTGTGTATACGGATCCCACTCTAGGGAGTGGAGATGATGCAAAATACACGATTGATGCGTGGGTTGGGAATCAATCAACAGGAACTATTTCTCAGGCTTTAACTGGAGCCGAATTTGATTCAGATGACTCTATTGATGGTTTTGTTAGTGGGCTCAAAATCGGTGCATTTGTTTATAATGCAAATAGTCCATGGAGTGGTGACCTAGATTCCGTCGCTTGGTATGATGATGCACTCACCAGCACCGAGATTCAGAATCACTTCTCAGCAATTCCAGAGCCCGGCAGCTATGCCTTACTGCTTTCAGGAGTCGCCTCGTTATTTGTTTTCGGTGCTCGTAAGCAGCGCATGAAGTAGATCGATCGACTGATTTTGATCTGGCACGGATTAGCGGCGCGCTAGTCCGTGCTCATTTTATCTACTGTTGTTGCCTTGGTTTTCCGCTGAAGGCGTTGGGGGCATTTGTGCCTATACATCGCCAGCCGAACTTTATGAATGCCTGTATGAATACTCCTATATTTCGCTTGTTAGCGATTGCTTTTTATTTCGTTTTGTCTGACGGACATGCGCAATCGTTGTTAGAAGTCGGCTCACTTGATTCATCCGTTCGGCATTACACGTTCGAACGTATCAGCGATGTTGTTCCGGACCTTACTGGACAAGACAGCACGGGCTTAGTGATCACCCATGCATCTCCCTATCATGATGATGTATTGCAAGGGGAAGTGGCAATTGATTTTCCTAAATGGACGGAAGGCCGTTGGCAGGGCAAGCCTGCGCTGACCTTCAGGAGCACTGGCAATAGTGTGATGGAGTCGCTCTTCTTTCGTACGGATACAGATGCACTTGTCGTGGAGTCTTGGGTACGGATTCATTCACCCCAAGAGGGGGATCGAGGACGTGCGAATTTGTTTTCTGTGGGCAATGGTTTTCGGTCCGGGTGGGCGATTTCTGCGGATGAAGCGGGTGTGTATGCCAGGCTGGGCCGTAGTCAGGAGCTTGGCGGAGATGTGAACTTAGTCGCGCCTCCCTTGGTGATGAATGTATGGCATCATTTGGTTATGGTTCTAGACGGGCAGACACTTCGACTATACTGCGATGGTGAATTGGCTGGTGAACAAAAATTCGAGGGTGCCTATAGCCAGCCTGAACCGCCCCGTGGGCGCACGGCCTTACATCCGGAGGAATCACGTGAAGGGCTGAAGATTGGTGCACAGGCATATCGTAACAATACCTTGTTCTTTGATTTGGATGAACTCGCGATCTATGATTCTCCACTCTCAGCAGATGAAATTCGGGCGCATTATGAGCAAGGAAGACCTGCTCTTGGCCCCGCTCAGCAAGCTGTGCGACATCTTGCATTTTTGACTGAAAAAAGTCTACGCGATCAAATTGAAATTGAGATTCCGCGTGATTCGTATGGTTATTTCGAGGCTGGTTCCGAACTTCCGGTGACGATCACTTTGCCAAACGAGATCGCCGAGCAAAGTGCACACTATGTGCACACCCGCCTCGTCCGAGCGGGGGAGGAGACTGTGCTCGATACACAACTTATGATGGAGTCCGGCATTCGCGCGACTACCGTGCTGGTATCTTTTCCTGAGGTGCATGACGTGTATCAACTCTTCGTGAGCATTTCCGATGACAAGGACTCCCTTGTCGCGCGTGAAGTATTTCCCCTGGGCGTGACTGTCCCAGTCGCTCCGATGGAGGAACGTCCTGCCAGTTCTCCATTGGGCGGGCACGAGATCTTTACCCGTCACATCGAAGACTTAGCCATCGGTGGTCGCATCGAGCGTCACATACCTTATTTGCCGAAGGCGAAAGGTACTATGTTACCGAATTTTGATAACCACTTAGATGCTCGTGTGGACAAAGCGCTGAAGGTTGGTTTGGACATGATGTTGACGGTCGGTCCCTTTTACGACCCACCGCATGTGACGCCTACTGAGAAGCCTCAGTGGAATCATTGGCTGCGCGCGATCGTCGATCGCTATAAGGGGCGGGTGAAATACTGGGAAATCCTCAACGAGCCGAACGCGCATGGAATGCCCCCATCGGACTATGTCGATGTTTTGGTGACCGCGCATGATATTATTCGCGAATTGGACCCTGAAGCGAAAATCGTAGGATTGTGCGGTGTGACGACTTATCCCGAATGGACGGAGGACGTGTTAGCGGCCGGTGGCGCTGGCTATTTCGACATTTTATCCTTTCATAATTATATTGGGAGGGCTCCGGTTGCTGAATGGCAGAAATATCGTAAAATTGAGCGCACCAAAACAATCTTGAAGGAATACTTAGATGAGGTGCCGCCGCTTTGGAACACTGAGTGCGGAATCCACCAGCCACGTCGTATTGATGGTAGACCGCTGACTGAAGAGGACTTATTAGCGCGCTATCCACGTGCGCGACAACTCTCAGATGGTGTGGTGATTGTTTCTGCCGATGCCATTGCTCTGACCACGGAAGCAGTGGGAGCGGCATGGCAAACACAGGCGATTTTATTGGATTGTGCGTTGGGGGTGGAGAAGTGGTTTATGTTGATGGGGTCTTCAGTCTTTTACCCGCACCCTGGGGGATCGGCGGGAGCGCCTAGCCTGAAAGGCATTGCATATGCGGCATTGGCGAGTGTGCTGACGACGCAGGAGTCGGTTGAGTTAATTCCATTGTCTGTCTCGACGGCAGCGGCAGTGAGAGTGACAGATCTGGACGGCTCACAGACGGCCGCTCTCTTTGCAAACGGGCCTTCCTCGCGTTCCTTTATTGTGGCACGCGAAGGTTTGTATCATGGAATGGATTATCTCGGAAACCCACTGACGTGGAAATCGGAAGGCAATATCTTGACCATTAATTTGGGGCGAGAACCCGTCTACGTTTTTGATATTACTTCCGAATTTCGTGAGGCGCCATTTCTAGCATTTGAGGAATTCCCCTCGCTCTTGAGTCCAGGTGAGCAGGAGTCTGGTTTTGTTCGAGTGCGCAATTTGTTGTCAGAGGAATTGAACGCTAGGCTGAGCCTGGTTTCGGCAGGTTCGGAATTTAGCTACGATCCAACGGTAAAAATCCCAGCTGGAGCTGAAGAATTAATTCCATTTACTTTGACGGCAGGTGCCTTGGCGCGTGGGGAGCACATGGTTCGAGCCAGTTTAGATCGTGAAGAGACTGAGTTGGCATCGAGCGAACTTACTTTTGCTTCCGAAGGAGTGGCGCGTGGTATTCCTCTTGTCGAGTATGAGATCGAACTTGATGGTGATGGAGCAGAGTGGACGTCGCTGGCTGCTGAAGTGGCGGACACTGCTGATAAGGTTTACATCGGTCGCCCGCCGGTTGGGTATTACGATCCTAACTCCTGGCAAGGGCCGAGTGATTTATCGTTTGCTGTAAAGACAGCATGGAGGGAAAACGACGGAATCTATTTCTACATCGAGGTGCAGGACGATCATTTCAAACCTGTGGCGGAAGGGGACGTTCATCGTGCCTACCTGCAAGATGCATTAGAGTTTTTCTTCGATGGACGTGCACTTGCGGAGCAAACACCTGTGTATTCGCCTGGCGTTGAGCAAAATGCGATCGTTCCAGTGCGAAGTGGCGAGCTGGCACCGGCACATGTGCAACGCTTTGGGCGTTTCGATCCGATCATCAACATCGATGCTGTGGGAAAGCAGACCGAGTATGGCTATGTCTTGGAAGGGCGGATACGGCCTACGCAAGAGGCCGCATTCCAACTACAGGCGGGGACTCGTATTGGAATGGATTTCGTGTTTGACGATGCCAAGGTGGATGAAATGACGCGCAGGGTGCAGATGGCCTTACACGGCTCCTCCCGTAATAATTTGGATTCATCTGAATTTGGGCGCTATTACCTGATGGGAGAAGGCGTGCATGAGTCGAAGAACTTGCTCTTGAACCCCACTTTAGAAAGCAATGAGGAAGGTAGGATCGAGGCATGGCTTTTTCGGAACCCTTCTAAGAATCCAGACGGGAATATCCAAGGGGGTGTCACGGTCGAAGATGGAAAAACGGCGTTATGGATTGAATCCACGCATCCGGATCGAGGCGCGGGCCAGTGGAATCAGGTGATGCCTGTGGCGGGTGGAGCTGCTCTTGAAGCTTCTTTTCAAATGAAAGGAGTGCTCGATGGTGAATGTAAATGGGCGCCCGGTGGGGCTGGAGTGTTTTTTCTGGATGCAAAGGGGAAGTGGTTGAAGTGGGAGCGTATTGCCCAATCAGAGCCGACCGGCGAGTGGGGGAGTTATCGCTTAATGTTCCAAGCGCCGGAAGAGGCCGTTGCCATGGGGCTGCGGCTTACGCTTTCGACGAAAGAGGTACAAGGCGCTGTGAAATTTTTCTACACGGATATGCAACTTCACGAGGTGCCCTCAAAGAACTGATAGAATACCCGATGATCACAAAATTTAATGATGGAGTTCCAGAGTCGGAAAGCAGCTTTGGTTTAGTTTTAAATCACTACGCATCGGGGCGTGTGTGGGCGAGTGTGGCATCTCATGGTGGTCTGGCGGAGCTGTCTTTTCAAGGGGAGCAGGATATTTATCGCGGGGCTTTCTTTCGTGCTTCAAATATTGCCGCTTTTGATAAGTTGGCACGTGTTCAGGTGATCATTGATGAAGGTATTTATTACCTAGAGTTCAATCAAACTAAGCACCTACCATTCGGTTATGTCTCGGAGTGCCAATTGGGGGATGTCTGCTTGCAGCATGAGCTGGTGCTGGATCAGGGTTGTCTCTTCCAACGTGTGCGCGTTTTAGAGAACCCGCAGGACCGTACGGTGCGTGCGCGTCAGTTGTTGCACGGGCACTTGGCTGTGCAAATGGATGGCCGGCAAATCAGTCCGTGGGAAATCGGAAGTGACGCTTGGCTACGACGTTCGGTGGTGGATGTTGTGAACGATGCTTCTGCGGAGACCTCGATCATCATGGGAGCCGATCAGCCGTTGAAAACCTATGCTTTGCATTATGATTTCATGTACTGTCAGGAATGCACACAGCATGCCGACGAGATCGTATTTTTTGTTGCATTCAATTGTGAGCCGCAACCAAAGCATTACGCTTCCCGCATCGATCAAGCATTGCGGAATTATGAGCGGATCATGAAGAATGGGGTGTGCTTTGACACTGGAAACCCTATCTTGGACTCTGCTTTAAACAACAGTGTGCCCACTGTTATGTCGCTCGTCGTGGAAGGTTGCCCCGGGGCGATTCGCGCTTCAGAGCATTATTGGGTCTGGGGTTGGGACAGTATGGTGCATGCCGAAGCGCTGCTATGGAGTGGTCAAACGGACGTCGTTCGCGAGATGCTCGACTTCTATCGGGAGACAGCAGATCCGGAGCGAGGCATCATTCATGGTTTTGACAGTCAGTTTAAATTACTATTGCCGATGGCGCCCAGTGCTCAGTGTTTATACGTAGTGATGCTCTACAATTATTTTGCGGCGACAGGGGATCAGCAAACTCTAGACCGACATTTGTCCTTTGCCCGTGAAATCGTCACCCAAGCAGGCGAAGCATGTTCGCAACACAATAGTCTGAGCGCGGGAATTGGGTTTTTCCCGGATTATCCAAAACTGTTGGAGCAAACCAAAGATGATATTAGCTTGATTAACAATTCGCTCTATTTGCAGGCATTGCGGGCGCTTCAAGCGTTGTGTGGAGATTACCAAGATCAATGCGACCGGGTCTGTGCGGATCTGGAAGAGGTGCTCTGGGATGATGTGCAAGGATACTGGCTTGATTCAGTTGCCGAAAGCGATTTGTCGCCTCGTCATTATTATCCGCTTTTTGGGCAACTCTATGTCTCGCCCTTTGGCACGGAGCCGCGTTCTGATTCCGTTGCGCGGATTGGTCGTTTTATGCGTGAGCACTTTCGTTTCGCACGCGGGCTTTACATGTATCCACCGACGATGCCGGGATTCATGGCAGACGGGAATCAGTTTGGGGCCTATTACCCAGCCGTGGATCGATATTATTGGAATATCATGAATCAGTGCCAGGAGAGTGATGCTGCGGATGAATTTGAATCGATTGTGAGCAGTTACTGGAATGAGCACACTTATCCCGAGGGATTGACGCATAATACACTGAACGCAGATCCGACATCGGATAGTCCCGGGTGTAAACAAGCCTTTACGGCCAAAGCCTGGTTTTGTGATGCGATTGAGCTCAACTTGGGGCTGCGCGTATTTACGGATGGCTTTAGTTTAAATCCATTACTTTCTCCAAAGTGTTTTCAGTTGAATAATTTGGTTCTTCGCGGGAAACGAATTGATATTGAGCGGACATCGGGAACTGAAGAAACGGAAATTCGTCTGAATGGTGATTTGATTAAAGGTGATAAAATAACCTGGGGTGAACTCCAAGTTGAGAACACCATTCGCATCCGAGTTCATGTGCCTTGAAAACTTCGTTCACTGATCGACTTCGCCATGAAGTCCTGGGCCGCCGGCGGCGGTAAAACCTCCGCTTTTACCTAATTCGGAATAGGTTAGCCAGAACGCGTAGAGGTCGCCTCGATCCATTTTGAACTGGAGGCGGATGGGTTGAGATTCCAGCTCTTTGAGTGATTGGTTCTTCCAACGAATCTGGGTGCAGCAGCTGTTGCCTTGAAAGCCGAGGCAATCTTCGTGGCTGAGGCCGGGCATCGGATTGCCCTGCGAATCGATGACTTGGACGGTCATATTTGAGCCGGCAGTGCTGGCATTTACGAATAAATGACTGCCATTGAGCTTAAATGCTCGGGTCTGTAGAATGCCTTTGGGGGCACCGGGGCGCATGGAAGCGAATCCATCTCTACGCAGCTTGGCTAGGCCGATTGCACTGTTGGCATAGACTCCGCTGATGCGCCAATCTTTGGTGACTCGATTGGGATCGCCTGCGTAGGCGCTGTAGTAGAGCCATAGTTCGTCGCCGACGATGCAACACATGCCTGCGCTGGACTCGACGTAACCGTATTCCCATGAGCCGTATTCACGATGGGCGGGGATGAGTGGGCTGCGGTTTGTGCGGTCCCAGTGTTGGCCGTCGCGGCTGGTGCTGAGGTAGAGCTCGGTTAATTTGGGCATGCCACTTTGTTCGCAGACGTGATTGTCCGGCCCATGCAAGATTTGATGAAAGCCGATCAGGAGGCTTTCGTAGGCGATCGCATCGAAATTATACAGTTGCGCAGGATTGTATTTACCTTGGTCGAGCGAATCGGTGCGTAGCCAAGGAACGGTTTCATCGGGGGCCCATTGGGCGCTTTCAATGAAATTTTCACCATCATGATAGTAGCGTGTGCGATGGGCGGTCGGATGATTCAAGCGGATGCTCTGAATCCATTTCTTTTGGAGTGGATCGTAGTAGGCCGTGCTGCGGTCGTGCATGGAGCCCGATTGGCCCAGACGATCCCAGTGGATACCGTCTTGAGAGCCGTAGAGTAGTGCCTTCGAATTATCTACATCGGGCATGTCCGGCTGGCGGAGCAACATCTTATAGCGTGGCTCATCTCCTTTTGCGTTTTGGTCGATGAGGACGCTTCCTGAATCCGGATGGATGTCGGGTGGCAAGATTAAGTTGGAGCCTGGAACGACATCATACTCTGGGCGCTCCCAATGAAGGCCGTCCTTGCTGGTGGCAAGGCACATGGAGCCTAGATAGCCGGCCATATACCACATCTTGAATAAGTGGTCGGCATCATCGAACCAGATGCCACCACACTTAGCCACCACTCCAGGCGGGAAGGGAGCCTTGGTTTCCCATTCGCTTTCAGCGGACATGACTGGATTGCCCGTGTGTTTGACCGGCTGATGCCATGCACGCGTCATCGTGGTATGCTGTGGGTCGATCAAGTAATCATCCACGAAGAGCTGGCGCCCCGGTTGCAGGGAGAGCACCGCTGGGATGTCGGCCAAATAGGGGACGGGGAGCGGCGTTCGATTGGAGAAGTCTGGTGCGTGCATTGGCATGTTATTTCGTGTAGTCGGGGTATCTCTTTAACCAATTGGATGATCCCATTTTTTCAGCTGGAATAAAGCGAAGAATCTTTAAAGGAGACTCTTTGGGCTCGAAGTCGAGTTCAATGCCACTTTGGCGAAGTGTGGCTCCATCGAAGTAGCCGAGACGATCACCGGAGTTGAGTTCATCGACGAACCATTTGCCGTCGGGAAGGTTGGGCAAGTTTTGTTGATAGGTGCCAGGCTCCGGTTGATACAGCAGGGCGTAGTTGCGATCCATCTCCAAGTGCTCGCCTTCGAGCATATAGGGAATTGGGTTGTCAGCCTGTGGGTTGGTCACTCCCAGCCATGAGCTTAGTTTTCCGAGTAGGTTATCGTTACGTTTGGGTGTTGTATCTGGAGTTCCCCAGAAGACTAGCACATTACCTTTGCCTACCTGATGCTTTGAAAGCGCGACGCCGCCATCGGGGAAGTGGGCGAGGATTTCGCCTGCTTTTATGTCGTTATGCGCGAAGTATCCGAAATAGTCACTTTCCGGAATCCAACGATAGGGCCATTGGGTGAAGTGTGCGGCGATCTCGTCGCTTTCGAGTTCGCGGCGCATATCGTCTTGCGTGTAGAAGGCAATGTTCTCACGCCCCAGGGCTTCTTGAAAGGCAGGTAGAACGTCAGCGCGAATGGATTCGCCTCGGATGGTGTAATCACCGGCAGGGAGGGGAATGCCGAGGCTTCGAAGCAGTGGGTAGTCTTTGCCTTCGCCGCTGGCGCTATAGCGCCCGGTGGTGGCACCGGTGATGAGTGTGGCTCCATTGCGAACAGCTGCGGTTAAGGTGTCGACGGATTGGTCGCTCAGCACTTGGTCCAGAGGGTTGCTTAGGATGACCTTATAGTTGTCGACTTTGTCTTCGCGAAAGGACTCTGAGGGGACGGAGTCTTGCGTCAGTAGTTCGAACCAGCGGGTCATGTCGGCTTCGCGCCCATGGAAGGTGGTGCGATGCTTCGTCATGATGGTGAAGGGATCGTAAAATGTGGCGACTTGCTTGATCGGTTCGACAATTTTCAAACCGTGCAGTTCCGCGAGGATGTGCTTGTAGTGGAGCATGCGATCGTAGGCATATTCCCCTCCGAAATGTGCGGCTAAATCATAGCTGGGATTCGGATGGTAGTAAACGTGAAGGTTGGCTCCACCGCCGCCAGCCTGGGCCGACATGACGAAGACGGACCAATCGAGAATCCAGCCCATATCTCCGGGATCACCATAGGCTGCCCAGCGGTGCGGATGGTGGGGCTCTGTGACCCATCCCGTGCCCTTGCCTTGATCCCAAGCCTTGATAAATTTACCTTCATTTTTAAGGTAATTGTTGCCGCCGTTATGCCCATAATCGATTGGTTTGCTGCCGTCTTTGGCGATTAAACTGGAGGGAGCACCGTAAGAGATGATGATGCGATTCTGGTCGAATTCGCGGATGCCGAGGCCGAGTTCAATGCACCATTGTTCTTGGAGATCTTGTTTGAATTCAGAGAAGTCTTTCCATGCGGCACGCAGGTCTGGTGTGCTGCCTAATTCCCACATTGGTTTGGGTTGTTGCACCGCTTCCCAGCTGTCATAGTCCGTGTCCCAGCGTTGATTTAAATCTTCGAGCGAGAGAGCCAGTGTCTTGCGCAGATAATCTTTAAAGGCTCGTTCCGCGCGCCAAGAGTAGTCGGCGACTTTTCCATACCAGATTTCTTCCGGTAGCACCCATTCGCCATTGGGTTTCATTAGGTAGTAGCCTTCAAATCCAGAATGGTCTTGGTAGCGGTCATAGAGGGCTCGGAAGGAGTCGATCCAGTTTTGCTTGTAGCTGCCATCAGCCATCGAGAAGGCATGGTAGACGTAGTGTCCTTCAATGACACTGCCATCGAAATCACGCACTCGTGTATAAGGAAGCCAGAGGTAGGGGGTCTTACTCTCTGCATGTGCTAGACGTATGGTGACGCCATAACCGTAGTCGGCGGCGGTATTTAAGATTTGGTCGGGTAGATTGAAATCATAGACACCCGGTAGAATCTGAAACTCGGCCAGGTCGATCATGAATGTAATGTGTCGAGTCAATGTGCCGGCCTCTTCCAGTGTGTGGCGAAAGCGTTCCAATATATCCGCGGTTCCTTTTTTGGAATGACCATCATGGAAAGTGATTCGGTTGTAGGGACGCTGTTTGATTTTATCTCGATGTGGGATGACACCAGCACGAATGAGTTTATCGTCCTTGGGCAGTTGGATGCCGAGAACATGGCTGCCACTGTCTACAATATTGCCTGCGGCATTGAGGAGGGCGTATTCGAGACGGAAGGCGTTGTGTCCTGCCGGTCGGGGAAGGTCGACCCAAATGTCTTGATAGTCATTGGACTCTGCCTTTAAGGAAACGTCACCTTTTTCGATGATTTCCTTGTAAGCATAGGTGTTCAGAGTCCACTGCAATTGGGTGGCTGTGTTTGTATCAGAGAAAATACGGAAGTGAGCCTGAAAGGCTTCATCGGATGTATAAACACCAGAGCCGTTCTTGTCTGGATTGATTCGAGTGTAGCCAATGACGGGTGCTTGAGTCGGATCTGCGGGAGTTATCGGGGGATTGGCATCGACTGGTTGATTGACTTCCCAACGAAATGCGCCCGAGTGGACTAAGTTATGGCTCTTGGATTGGCGTATTTGATAACGAATCCAGCTGTTGGACCATTTGCCAGCTTCTGGCATGCGGATGACTTGTTTTCGACTCGCTTCATCTTCGGCATCAAAATTCACATGGATGCTTTGTTCGCTGACTGGGAGTGCTTGGAACGCCGGGCTGACTTCCCATGCCAACTCGAAGTCTCCAGATTGGTCGAGTAGGGTGTCTAGATATGTCCAAGGGGCGGACTCGGTGACCTGTTCGGTTTCTAACTGAATGCGCCCCAGATATATGGTGCCATTTTTGGTGCCAGGCTGGTTGGCACTGCTGTTGTTCTGGAGCTGGATCTCGAAGCCAACCAGCTGGAGTTCACCATCGGGCCATCGATTTTTATCGCCACCTGACGCTGTGTAGACCGCGCTGACAGCGCCTCCGGCTTCACCTGCTAAGAATGGGCGCGTGGTCCATTGGGCCCAGTCATCTTTCTCGCCACGCTCAAGTAGTCCTACACGATAGGGTTCGTATGAGAAACGTTCACCATGTGCGTCTTCTAATACGGGGTGGATGAAGACGGTGCCGCGACGGTCCTGAGTGCTACCGTCTTGTCCGCGAGCTTCAAAAACGACGCGCCCCTTGCGTTCGACCGCCGGGACTGGATTTTTCAGATTCAGGTAGAATGACTTTTTGTAACGAGTTTTTTCATAGACAACCGAAGGCTCTTCGATCGCGACGGAGTAGTCGATTTGCAGCACTCCATCTTTTTCCTCCATGCTAATTGTATCCTGCTGGTCGGCCTGAATCGTCCAGGCGGCAGTCGAGTTGCTGTTGGGGACTATGATTGCTGATGCTGGGGCAGTTGGAGCTGCGGTTAAGCTGTGGGCCAGACAGGAGAGGACGCCAAGGCTTAGTCTGAGTGAGGTGTGGGATTTGAGGGAATACATAGAGATATTGAAAATTAAGGTTGAGGGGTCATGCGATAGATGGCGACAGCATGGCGAACGAGTTCACATGGAATCCCATGGTGTTCTAGCTCACTGGCGGAAAAAATGCCGAGGTCGCGATCTGAAATGAGTTCGGAAATTTGGTAATTGCCAGTTGGTACTGTCCATTTGGTTTGGGCGTCTAGAGCGGGGCCTTCTTGGCCCCAGGGCATGTGGCTACCACTATGGTAAGCCAGTCCGTAATAGGAAGGCCCCGTATTGTGCTTGAGCAAATTAGTAAAGATGCGTGGGTGGCTGGCTGAGCTAGGGCGGGGAACTCCAATTGAGTCTGCAATTTGTCCAATAAAATTAACGCCATTTTTTGTATCGGCTGGAGGCACTAAGCCATTGGACCAGAGGACAATGACACGACCTTGTCCAAACGTTTTCTGGGAGAGTGCTGGACTGCCGTCTTGATAGCGGGCGATATCCGCGTCTGTTGCATGCGTGAGCCAACGTTGTCCGCTGAGTTCAAAAGACTGTCCCGCTGTTTTGAAAATGTCATTTTCTAGCGTTGTGACGCGTTCTTTGCGGCCGTATCGTCCATTCTTTTTTGGAGCCTCCCATCCGAAGCGTTGCAGTAGGATCCATTCCTCGTCGGGGAGGTCGGCACTGCGACGTCCGGCATCAGCTGTCATGACTAATGTGCCACCGTTCTCTACATATTGAACGAGTGTATCAATGACTGGCGCTTCATATGAGTCGCCGAAGTCTGACAGTGCAAAGATGAGTTTCCCCTGAGTTGCGGTCGAGAGCTCGACCAGAGGTGCAATGAGGTGTGATTCCAGCATGCTTCGTGTTACCGATGATGTTGCGAAGCTGATAAAGGTCGTGCTTTGAGCTTTTTCCAAGCGTGCTTTAATATTGTTGAGAACGTAGGCTTCGATGGGCGGTTTGCCGACTTGTCGTAATTCTTTCAGAATCGGTATAAACTGTTTAAAGCGACCCATTGAGAATTTTGGTCCTTGTAGTTCCTCAAAGGGTACATTGGTGCGGGTAAACATTTTCATGTGTGCGTTTTGACCACCGCCTAAGAGCATATTAAAAACAGTGGCATCCAATTGGTAGGGGCCATAAGCAGTCCAATGCCCGACGCTATGTTCTTCGGCTCGTTCCTGCATGTCATATACGGCGAGGGCCGCCTTAGTGAGTCCGCTCAGTTCCGGCGTGTGGGCGCCGCCGTTGGCGCGAATGACGCGATGCTTTTTGAGTTCTTGATATTGTTTGGGTGTGAGTCCATCGCCGTAAACTTCAAGCAGGTGTTTGGGGTCCGCTTGGCGAATGGCTCGGACTTGATTCATGAGTAAGTCGGAAATACTATCATAGCGAAAAGTCAGCCAGTCGAGATGCTGGCGGGGCGAGGCTTCTTTCGTGGGCACGCCGATGGCTTTCCATGAATCATAGTGAGTGTTCCAGCGCTGGTTGATCGTGTCGAGATCTGACCAGTTTGCTTGGAGGTAGCGGTGGTAGTCTTGTAAAGTTTCCGGAGCGTAGCCTTCGATCCAGTTGGTGTAAGGATGATCGCCGGGGTGTTCGGTGAGCACTAAATACCCCCCCATCGCAGGATGATTCGCGTAGCGTTTCGCCATTGCAGAGACCACTCGCATTACGTTGGCTCTTAACACATCGGCATTCCAAAGGTTTGAACGCATCCCTTTATATAAGTAGCGCCGGTGCCCAAAGACGGCACCTTCTTCATTTTGTTTGAAGGCCGGTGGTATCCAGTCGGGCTCGTTACTGACGAATGAGGGGGCTAACACGATCTTAATTCTGCGCTTGGCTGCCGCATCCATCAGGGTGTCGATCCAGGTCCAGTTGATAATGCCGGGAAGGGGTTCCAAGTGACGCCAGCGGATTGGCACTTCCAGTAAGTCGGTCACTTCAGGGACACGGTTTAAATAAGGTTCGATCGCTTCCCACCGGTCCGTGGCTTTTTCGCGCATGTTGTCGGGGAGTTGCGCATAGAGCATAATCAGAGACTCGCCATCGCTGGGGTCTGTGGACTGCGACAGTGCATCTGTTTGTGGAACTTTGACCAAGTGCTGGTTGCCCGCTTTGAGGCCAAACAATTGAGTTTTCGAATCGACCACGCGTCCGTCTTGTAAGAGATCCGCTTTGAGGGTCCAGGCCCCTTCCGTTTTTTCGGCGAGGTCGGCTAGAACCGTGGTCGCATCGCTAGTATTTAGTGGGCCTGAGAATACAGTGATCGGGCCAGTGCCAGCAAAGGCTTGAATGGTGACGCGATAGCTATCCGCTTGGCTCATGGAGTCATTTGCCGGGTGGAATACGACAGGAAGCTGTAAGGCTTCGTTGGCTTCATAAGTGAAATTGCTGCGCTCCGGAGCAAGGCGGATCGGGCGATTCATTGCGACTTCGAAGCTAGGATTGCTGTCATACTGGCTATGAATCACATCCAGACGAAAGTCTTTCTCAATGATTTCATCTGGAAATTTCTTTGCAGATTTAGCCCAGCGCAGCTTGGAGCGGATCCAGTAAGTGCCTTTTTTCTTTACGGGGAATTCGATGCGTTGCTCCAATTGCACCGCGTAGGGGCTGGTGGGGTCGTCCTCGGTGAGGCGGAAAGTCTTGTGGCCGCTGAGGATGGCTTGGCCGTCGTATTGATCACGCATTTCCCACTCGACGTCATAGATCTCGCCAAAGAAATGTCCGAAGTCTGCTAATGTGATGTAGGGGATCGGGTCGACTTCGCCGAAGTGCTCCGTGCCTTCTAATGCGTAGTAGAGCGATGACTCTTTGGCAATGACACCACTGAGTTTAAATTCACCGAATGAAAGTGTGCCTTTGGACTCTTGGCTGCCTGCGACTAATTCCAGGCCTTTCAGCTGTAGCGGGGCGACGGGGAGTTTATGTCCATTGGATGCACGGATGGTGGCAGATTCGCTGTTGCCAATTTGGGGGCGTTTCAAGCCGAATGTGTGTAAGCGGATGGGGACTTTGCGGAAACCTTGTTTGAAGACCGGGTAGCCTGCGCTCATTTCGGGAGTCGGATCAATCAGGCGATAGCGAAACTCTTGCCCCGTCGCGTCTGTAATGAGCGCCCAGACATTGATGCGTCCAACGCCGCCATCATTGCCCATTATGAAGGTCCAATCGGTGGCCCATTCGGGTAAATCTAGAGGTTTAGTTAGCAGAATTCGAAAACTTTCGTCTTTTTCCCCCTCGAAGGTGACGGCCACACGATCGGGCCACTGAGTGATTGTTGCCTGAGCGCTTTGTCCTTCGTGGCTAGTCCAATACTCTACGCTGGTTAGGTTGTTAAGTTCCTTAACTTCAGCATTTAACGTGATGAATGTTGTGAGTGAAATTATGTGGATCAATAGTTTTCGCATGTCTATGGGGATTGGGAGAAAATTGGGGGAGGGATCAGTGATTCTCTCGATGCTAATTTTGGGCGATTTATGGTTGGAAATATAGGTGATCAGCATTTTTTGTCTTGATCAAGGCTATATTACTCTATAGTAATGATTGAATATGAAAAAATACCTACTCTACCCGCTGTTCGTCACTCTAACTCCCCTGACCTTTGTGTGCGCTCAGGATGCAACTTGGGATGGTTCCACGTCTGATGACTGGAGCGAAGGCGCTAATTGGTCGGGCGACACTGTGCCGACTGGCGAAGCTTTGTTTGATTTAACCTCGACTGAGGTCGTGGATCTCGGCAGCCCTACAAGTATAACATCTGTTGAGTTCAGTGGTTCTGGGGCATGGACATTCAATGGTTCCGACCTGACGGTGACGGGGGCTCCAGCAGCAAGTGGCACGCGTCCCTTTAGCGTTTATAATCCTGTAGATGTGACATTTAATAATGCTGTGGTCTTTGATGTTTCTGGTGGGGCGAACAATGAGCATATTAATTTTGATGTAAATTCGTATGGAACTTTTGATTTTGCTGGAGGCATTAAGGGGAATTCCTCTGATCCCACCTTCACGCTTCGGACGGCGAGTAAGCTTGTTGGTGATGCGGGGGTGAATGTAACTATCGGCTCATTAACGGATATATCCTCATTTAACTGGAGAACCGCTAACTCTACGCTGACACTTGCTGGTGCTAGTTCAGTCGATGTGGAGACTCATATTAATACTGGTTTTGCGGGTGATATCACGCTGAGGTTGGCTCATGATGATGCGTTGGGAACCGGGGCGCTATATATTAATCACAGTAACGAGGGTGGTTCCGTCGTGAAACTTGAGGCTGTTGATTCGGATCGTTCCTATAGTAACAATTTCACCACGAACGGCGGTTGGGAGAACTCTAATGTCTCGCTTTTCAATTTAACAGGTGATCACGATCTCACATTTACTGGAACATTGCAGCTTAATCGTAGTGCCAGTTTTGAGGTCGATGCGGGACTGCAGCTTGAGTTTGGTGGTAGCACGACTGGTGGTAACCAAATCATTAAAGAGGGCACTGGTGTATTGGTCTTGTCGGGTGCATCGATTGGACATACGGGGCATACCTATGTGAATGAAGGTACGCTTTTGGTGAACGGATCATTTACTGCGCAATCCTCTCCAGATGTAATTGTCACGGATGCGGCTGTATTGGGCGGCACTGGCAGTATTGGACGTGATGTGGTCTTTACTTCTGGCACAAGCGGAGGCGGTGTGCTGAATCCTGGCTTGATTGGCGAAGTTGGCACTTTGACGATTAATGGTGGCCGCGGATTAACTTTGGCGAGTGATTCGATACTTGCCTTTGATATTGGTGTGGGCGGCGCTGTCGATTTGATCAACGTTGGTGGTGATTTGATTCTGGATGGTATTTTAAATCTTAATGATCTCGGCTTGGATGCGATCGGTGATTACACGATTGTCAGCTATTCTGGTAATTTAACAGACAATGGACTTGTCTTGGGTTCCGGCCCTGACGGATGGGTATACAATATTTTCGTAGATGAGGGGAATAAGGATGTCTTGCTCCAGATCACAGCGATTCCTGAAGCTCGTTTGGCTTCCATCTTTATGGGAATGGCAGCTTTGTGGGTTGTGATTGGTGGCCGCCGTTTGAAGTCTCGTGAGTAAGCGATTCATCTTTAGTTTAAGGCTCTAAATACGGAAGGCTCCAGTTGTGATCAGCGACTGGAGCCTTTTTAGTTTTGTTCTGGATCACGGGGGATATCCATGGCATAGCAACGAACAGCATTAAATACCGATATGAAGCTATATACTCTAAGCTTGGTTTATCATGCAGAAGCTGGTACCGTCGTCCCTTCGAAATACTTAAACATCCTCGTAAATGTCGAACAGGCGGGCGCAGTGCGGCTCTAATATGATTGTTATGAAGTCGTTGATCCATACTGTGGATTCATTGCTCCAAAAGTCTTTGGCGACTACTTGAGCGCTTTGGCCGATTGAGCGGCGGTCGATGGAGACAGCGCGTGGGTGTTCGTGCCAGTTGAAAAAGGCGATCGATTGTCGGATTCCCTTTTGTCCAGTTGGGCTGTCTCTTGGGAAATCGACATAGAGTGATTCCGGATGTGGTCGCCAGTGTAAGTGCGTAGGTCGGGGCAGCGGACGGGGTATCCTCGATCGCAGCGTTTTAGTAGCTTTTTGAGTGCGCTAAGTTGTTCCGTATCCAGTTTTTCGAGACGGCCTCCAGTTTCAATTAAGCCCATGGTAATATAGCTCCATGTGAGCCGAAAGTTTGTCTCGTTAGTCGGGAGTTCCGGGTTAAAGCCGATGCTGTCTGTGTTTAGTAGGCATCCCGTGCGCCGACCACCGAAACTTAGAGTGGGCAGCATCCAGTTGCTATTGTTGATCTGATCTTCCCAGTAGCCATCGTGGATGTCCATTGAGCAACGGAAAGTGTCAACGGATTCGGAGAGGAAAGGATTCCCCATTCCCATCGCGATACAGCTCATAATGATGCCATCATCAGGCAGGTCCTTGCGTACGATTTCAAAGAACTTTCGCCGCAGGTCGATTCCCGAGCACTCGGGGTTTTGCAGCTGGGCTAAGTTGGTTTCGAAATTTTGACTCCAGAAGTCGATTTTGACCGCGTCGACATTCCATTGCCCTTGTATATGTGCGAGTGTGCGGTCGAGGAAGGCGAGTGCATCAGGGTTTGAGTAATCTAGGTATGCGAGATTATTGCCGATTAGAAAGAGTTCTCCGTCAGGCTTACGTAGAAACCATTCTGGGTGCTCGTCGTGTAGACGGCAGGGCAACTGGATCATAGGTGTCCACCAGATACCGGGGCGTAGGCCCATGTTGCGAAGTTCGTCGGTAAAGCCGCGAATGCCTTGTGGCCAGCTCTCGGGGAGCAGGACTGCATCCTCGGGGGTGGGGTAGAAGCGATCGAGGTGTACGCGTGACGATTTCTCTTCATGTTGTAGGTAGCCGTCGTCGATTAGAAAAAACTGGATCTCGGGGAGCTGTTCAGCGATGAAGCGAGCGGTATCTATTAAGCTCGCTTCGCGTTGATCTTCAAAGACTCCGTAGTTCCAGGTGCAATGAAGTGCGGAGTTGTAAACCGGGCTGAGTGGTGCCTGCTTAGGTTTAAGCGTTTCCAGGTAGTTTAAGTAATCTTCGAAGGCTTTGTCGACTTCGACGTTTTTGCTCAATTGTAGATAAAGCGATTCGGGGCTGAAGCTTTCACCGGCGGGGATCGTATAGCCTTGTGACTGTGGGAAGTGCCAGTGAATTTCGAACTTATCGAACACTCCAGTAGTAAAATGATACTTACGTTTGAAGTTGAAAACTGGGACCGCGCGTTCTTGCGAGAGGAAGGCAAAGACTAGGCTTTCCTTGGAAATATCGTTGCTGAGGAAGAGTGCCGGGAAGGGTTGGTCTTCGGTGTCGCCTAGCACGCGTTCCTCAGGTGGCAATTGACGCAGGAAGGGGTAGTCGGCCGCACAAAAGGGGTAGCGTTCGGTGCGTAGATTACCAGTATGCGCGTAGCGCATGCCCCATCCAAGGGCATGCCCGCCGCCTTGGAGGAAGTTTGCATGGTCTCCAAGTTGACCGAAGCGAATGCCTCGTAGTCGCTTCGTTTCATGGCCGTTGTTGAGGATTTGTAGGTCGATTCTGTGTTGCTTCGGGCCCAGTTCAGTTTGTGATAGAGAGAGCTGGATGTTGTGGTCGAGCTTGGCTAGGCCCCGGTTGCCCGCTGCCATGACTTCCCACTCGCAGCGTAGCCATGTATTGTCTTCGAAGCTCAGTTCGATGCCGAAGTTTTGGAATCCGAAGCGATTATTGCCAAAATTGAGAGAAAGACCTTGTTGGCCTAGAACACGATCCGAATATTGTGTTTTTGGGGTAGCTTGAGGGCTTGCTTTCAGTGCATCGTATGGGACTGGAGTTTGTATGGGCATTGTGCAAAAGTTATAAAGAATAATAGAATGGTCCTTTTGAGTCCTATTAATCTAGAGTAAATGTCAAGGTTGCCCCTTCGATGCAAGTTTGAAGAAAATTTTAAATCATTTGCTTGAGCTTTTTAGGTTCTTGTGGCGATTGCGTAGGTCTAAAAGGTGGAGTGCTGGCTCATGTCGGCAGAGTTCCATCCTGGTGCCATTACGGCAGGGTGGCGTCGGATCTCGTCATCGATAAATGTGCGACTGACGTTGGTATCGACACTTGTGAGTTTCTTACCTGCGTAGAGTCGGATGAATAGATCCGCCATGCGGAAGGCATAGAGTTGTGGGTCGGTCTCCATTATGATTGTAGGTAAGTTGCAGGGGGTGGTATTGCCGCGGGTTCGATGGCGTATAATTAGCAGGTCTTCTGGGACACGAATTTCAAATTCTTTGAGGGTGCGCTCAAGGTCTGGCATCATGTGCTCGTCGTTGACGATTAACCCGTTTGGCTTTTCTTTCGATGATGTCCAAATTTTTCGGAATTCGGTAGCACCTGCCAGTGGGGTTTCTGGGTGAATGTCGTATTTGATCCAGTCTTTACGTAGGTTCTCTGGGTAGCACTGTTTGAGTTCTTCTAAGTGCGGTGGCAGCTCGTCGGCCTTAGCTGATTCCACCCATCCCATGTAGGCAATTCGGGTGCGTCCGTAGTCTAACAAGGTTCGCACTGCGCGTTGTGTGTCGGCTTCACCTCCAGTTGATACATTGTGAAGGAATCTTTGATTGGAACCGATGACTGGGATGCCCTGCTTGTGTAGTTTTTGTAGCCAAGCCTCATTGGGGTTAACGGATAGGGCAATGACGCCTGCTAAGCGATTGGCTTCCACGTCTGCAACGAAGTCAAGCGAAGTTAGGTTGCTTTCGGCTTTGGACCCCGGTTCAGTTTCGCCAATGGATACTCGGGACGGAATTTTTTGTTCACGCAGATATTTGCGTAAGTAATAGATCACGCTTCGGTGAAAGAGGCTGTGGCTATGAGGGGAAAAGACATTCATTTCGCAAAGGATTCCAACCCAGTTGCCGCCTAGTGGATTGAGGACGGTCGTCCCGATTGCCCGTTGGCGTTGGATCACGCCGCCCTCTTGAAGGAGTTTGAGCGCCCCTCGGACGGTCATGAAATGTACGCCAAAGCGTTCGGCTAATTGCACTTCAGTCGGAAGCTTATCGCCTGGGCCCATCGTATCGCGGATTTCTTGGATCAGTTGCTCAGCGATCTGACGATATTTAGTATCTTTTGCGCTTTTCATTTCGATCATAGGATTACAATAGAATAAGAGTTGACAATAAAATTAATACTATAGAGTTTTTGCTGTTACTTTAATTTTTATCTCCTGCGTTATGTCGCTTGAGCTGTCTAATATGAAATTGCGACCCCACTTAATGTTGTTTCTAGCTTGGGCTAGTGTGTATTCTCTGGCTAATTCTGCGGATTTCTATGTAGATGTTTCGCTTGGTGATGATGGCGCTATCGGCAGTAAGATGTATCCGTTTGCTACGATCGAGCGCGCGATGCGGGAAGTTGATGGTCCCGGGGGCACGATTCATTTGCAGGCAGGGATGACTTATCGGGAAGAGGTTGTCATTCGCAAAGGGGGGACTGAGGTGACTCCACTTGTTATTGAAGGAAACGGTGCTGTTATCAATTTAGGACGAGACGTCACTTCGGGGCCTTGGGAGGTCGTGGGGGATGCTTATCGTTTGAATTTGGAGATTCCCGAGTTTAGTCGCCACTATGTCACTTCGCCATTGTTTGTGAACGGTCTTCCGGTATGGGCGGAGCATCCGGAAGGGCGGGGGAAGCCTGCTTGGCATGGCGGTTCATTGAAGTATAATGAGCTTGGTCAAATGATTGTGCGTTTTCCTGAGGGGCTCACTCCTGAAAACGCCCGCGTTGTCATCACGGGGCCTGATAGATCACCAGCTGTTCATGCGTCCGGTGGGCAGTATGTCATTATTCGGAATTTGACTACAGCCTTTGCCGGTAATGATGGCTTTAATTTTCATAATAGGTGTACGAATTTTAAATTAGAAGGAGTGCGTGCGCTCTTTAACGGCGATCAGGGGATTAGTTCGCATGGGCAGTGTGAGGTCCATGTGTATCAGTCGGAGGTTGCTTTCAATGGATCGCAATCGGCAGGAGTTGTGGATATCAATGATGCTGTTACGAAATATACAAATGTTCTCTGTCATCATAACCGCGGTTCAGGTTTTTTGCTGCGCGGGAAGGCACACAAGCTCGAGTCGGTCGTCGCTTTTGGTCATATCGCTGCGGATTTGCCTAGATCGTCCGAGTCGATTGATATTGTAGATTCTTTTTCTGGAGAAGTTCGATTGCCCGCTCAGTTTCTTGACGGGGATTGCGCCTCGACTCTGGCGCAACGCTCAGAGCGATTTGAATCGTTGCTGCCATAGTTGGGGCGCTTAGTTGTTCATCGTATATCATATTATTACCTCATATTACATGCTGACTGTCCCCACTAGTTGTTCTCGTCGAGGCTTTACTTTAATTGAGTTGCTTGCATCCATTGCGGTGATTGCAATTCTGGCTGCCTTGGTTTATGCGGGCATTGGCAAAGTGTTGAATGCGGCTCGTAGCGCTCAGTTGGCATCCAATCTTCGCCAAGTCCATACCGGATTAATCAGTTATGTTCAGGATCATAATAATCAGTTTCCATTAACAAGTAAAAATGGCTACGATCCTGATGTCCCTGGAAGCCCGTCCCTGAGTTGGCAGCAGGTGGTCGCGCCTTACGTAGGGGAAGATGTGGATGGCTGGTCTAATTCGGAGCGGATTTATGCTTCGGTTTTTAGGGACCCAACGGATCTGTCGTTGAAGCAAGTGGGCGAGGCGCGGCCAACTCGTAACATTGCTATTAATGGTTATTCATCTGGATCTTGGGGCTTGCATGATCGTAACATAAATACGATTGAGTTGCCTGCCAAAATGCTGGCATTAACCTCGGGCTTAGCTGCTATGTATGGAGATGAGTATGCTGGGGGGATGCGGATTCGTAACATTAATTATGGTGACGCGACTCAGGCTGAGAAGTATACTCGAATAGCTGGTGAGCATTATTGTGTTTTTGTGGACGGGCACCTTGAGGTCATTCCCCAGGCCCGAATGATAGAGGAGGCGAGTTTGGGGGCATATTCTATTCTGTTTGATCCAGCAGCGACGAGCGGGCGAGGCTGGCATCCATGAGTTTTATTGACGATTGATTAATGTATATCAATTTGGGTTGCGGTTGTTGGTAAAAGTGATCTAGCGTGACGTAGTCTTGCTCTGTAATTACCTCCAACGTTTCAGTCGAATGCTTCCCTTTGCTCGTATTCTGTTTTTTATGCTGCCTAGTGTGGCTCTGTTTTCAAACCTGATGGCATTTGCTGTTGGAGAGGATGTGGCTGCGGTCTTTCAACGCGCGAAGGACGGGGCTCCTCTACGTTATGTGGCTTTGGGGGGCTCCATCACACAGTCGGGCAAGGGATGGATTGGGCCTTGGCTGCAGCAGCAGTTTCCTGCCAGTGATGTGTCGGTGGTTAACTCTGGGATGAGTGCGACTGGGAGCGAATTAGGTGTTTTTAGATTGGAACGCGATGTTATAGCGCATCAACCTGATCTGGTGGTGCTGGAGTTTTGTGTGAATGACGCCGGATTGAGCGATGAGGATGCCATTCGCAATATGGAAAGCCTGATTGTTCGCTTGAGAAGTTTACCGCATCCACCGGCTATTATCGTTTTGGAGGCGGCCGCTAAAGGTGGTGTGAATTTGAAACGTCACCGTAAGGTTGCCAGGCATTATCACTTATTAGAGGTCGATCTGCAAGAGGCGGTGGAGCATGAACTTGAAAAAACGGGAGCGGACTGGAGCCAATTTTTCGGAGATAACGTGCACCCGAATGCGGCCGGTAATACATTGTACGCAGAGGTGATAATTGATACATTAGAGCCTTATTTGGATCAGCCGGAGGCGGTTTTTTCAGATGATCTGCCGAAGCCGCTCAGCCCGAAATCATTGTTGTTGGATGGGCGTATGGTGCCCTTGACAAGTTACAGCTACGTAGATGGTTGGAGCACTCAAAATTCGTTGCCGAAATGGTGGAATCGTTTTTTCAATGGGGTTCTCTACAGCAATACGCCGGGGGCAGTCTTGACTATTCCTTTTCGAGGCACCCACGTGGGATTGTATGCGGCGATGGATACATCCTATGGCTCCTTTTACGCGAATGTGGACGGTGGCGCACCCGCGCATATCTTTACTAATACGCGGGGAGGTTATCTCTATAAAACGCTTGCGCAGGATTTGAGCGCACAGGAGCATCGATTGACAGTGGTTCTGCCCAATGAATCGGATCCGGAAACGCGGATGAATGGACCGATTCACCTGGGCTACCTGCTGCTTGCTGGAGAGAGCCATGCTGATCGGAGTTTGGCAGAGCAGGGGGGGTACGACCCGAAATGTTGTCTCGTCTGCAATTTAAAACGCTGGCGTTAGATGCCTGGAAGTGGGCGGGGCCATACACTTTAGAGACTGAGGCTAAGGATGCGCTTCCACTGCTGGATGTTTCCTTTGCGCCGGAGCTCGATACGGAATCCGTCGCATGGCAAGGGGATCTTGTGCCGCGGCAGTCTTTTGACTTTCGTGAGCTTTTTGAGTTGGATCGGCCGACGGTTGCCTATGTGCGTGGTGTCGTTGAGAGTGAAGAAAGCGCATCGGTCTTATTGGGTGTTCAAGTTGATTATTTTGCGAAGGTTTGGCTCAATGGGGAGTTGATATCGGTTATTGATTACGGACATGGCAATCCGAAGAGCTTTGTCTATGTGCCGACCGCGTTAAAAGCGGGCCAGAATATTATAGAGATTAAGGTGGCAGCTGGGGCTGGTGGTCACAACTTGTCTTTGGCTATGGCCCCATTGGATGTGGCTGGTGATGTTTTTATGAGCACTACAGATGACAATGAATTGGACGTTTCCAAGCGTCCTCAACCCACCTTTGCCAACGTGCCTTACGGCCCGGATGAGCGTAATGTAATGGATGTTTGGTTGGCGGATTCAGAGAAGCCCGTCCCTTGTGTATTACACATTCATGGCGGTGGCTGGCTTGGGGGGGATAAGTCAAAAGTCGCCAATCCTCAGCCTTATCTAGATGCTGGAATTTCCTATATTGCGATCAATTACCGTTTTCTCCCACAGACGATTATTGACACGGGCAGTGAGCGCGGCACTGGGCCGATTCAGCCGCGCGGTGATTATCCAGAGCCTCCAGTTGATGTGCCCAACTATGACTCGGCTCGTGCTTTGCAGTTTGTGCGCAGCCAAGCAAATGCTTGGAATCTTGATAAGAATCGTATTGGCCTGACTGGCGGCTCGGCTGGGGCTTGCACCTCGCTCTGGTTAGCATTTCACGATGATTTGGCCGATCCTGATGCCAGTGATTCTGTGCTTCGCGAATCCACTCGCGTCTGGTGTGCGGCGGTTGAAGGGGCACAGACGACACTGGACCCTGTGCAAATTCTTGAATGGATTCCTAATGGGATTTACGGTGGACATGCCTTCGGTTATATTTGGGACCGTAGCGACCCGACCTCCGAAATGCGTAGTTTTCTCGCTGATCGTGAAAATGTAAAGGACTGGATCGCAGAGTATTCGCCCTATGAGTTACTGACTCCGGACGATCCGCCTGTGTATCTTTTTTACCGCAATACACCTGAGAAGGGGAAGGCTATCAAAGATGCGACGCACAGCGCGAACTACGGCGCCATTCTCTCTGAGAAGTTAGAGGCGTTAGGGATGGACTATGAATTCGTCCATGCGGGCAGCCAAGCCCCCCGTTATGCATCGATGGAGCAATTCCTTATCGACACATTAAAGAAATAGTTTCTGTTTTTCCTTAGCATTCGTAGCTGACTAGGCATTTCTTAAGATCGAAAGTATTCACACACGAAGGAACAGACATGGCACATCAAGTGAACATTGAGTATGAGTCGTATCTTAGAATTGCAGATTCTGTGTCTGCTGATGTGCATGATAATATTTGGCGGCGATTTATTAGTGCAGAGGGGGTTCTCTATGACTATGTTGGGCTGAATGGTGAGGTCATGTTACCGACTCCCCAAGAATGCGCAGAGCTTAAGCCGAATGCGCTTGCATGGTGGTCGCCTATTGAAGATGGGGCATTTTTTACTGGCGACTATCTTTTGGGCTTGCTGCAAGGCTTCCATGCTCGACCGAACGATACGACGCGGGCCGAGATACGGCGTTTGGTTGCTGGCTTATATCATCTTCAGGATGTGTGTCGCACGCCTGGTGTCATTGCACGCGGAGTGGGGGCGGACGGACAGTGCCATTATCCGGCATCTTCCAATGATCAGTGCATCCCGTGGATTTTAGCTTTGTGGGAATATCAATCGTCTGAAATTCCTTCAGAACCTGAACGTCAGGACTGTCGCTTGCGTATTCAGAAACATATAGAGGCGATTCGTGATCATGGCTGGATTTTGCCCGGAGATCAGGCAGGTTTCGAACGTGGTAGCTTTCTCTATTTCGATGGGTTGGAAGGGTGTCTTTCATCTGTGCATCTTGCATTGGTGACTAAGCTTCTGGCACTTCTAGACGGAGACGACAGTGAGCAGTTACATATTGATTGTATGGATACACCGCAGGAGGGCGGGCAGACGCGACGTCAGTTGATTGCTGAAGGTTTTACTTCGATCGAATGGGATAGTCGCTTATCTTGGTTCTCTTCGCATGCTCAATTTGCCGTGCGTTTGCTCTACCGCTTAGAGCAGAATCAGACACATAAAGCGCTGTATCTGCAAGCCTTGCAGCGTATGGGGAATCTGGCAGCAGTCGGTGTGTTGCGCTATCAGGCATTTGATACATCGCAGGAGTATACTTTTACACCTGATTGGCGTTGTATGTTGGAGTGTTGGGAGCCTCAGGCATCTAGTGCCGAGGCTGAAGTTGTGGCGATGCGAGAGCTCGCATTATGGGCGGAGGCTTCACCCGCGATTAAAGCAGAGAAGGGCACCTTGTTACATGCGATTCCTGCCGCTTGGATTGTTATGATGTCTCAGGACGATGCGCTCATTGAGAAGTGGTTGCCGGAGATTATTGAGGCGATCAATCATTTCGACTATGACCGTATTTACTATGGAGCTTTATTCTTTGTGGAGAATGTGGTGCAAGAAATTCGCGCATGGATAGGACAGCGCCAGGTTTTGAGCATTTCGTGAGCACCTTATTCTTCAACCTATACCTTAAAAAGTTAACAACAATTGTCTAATTATGCTAAAGATTCTATTGCTCATCCTCTCATCTGTGCCGGCTTTATTACTCGCACATGAACTACCGCTTTGGCCGGAGGGCGCACCCGGCGCACTGGGGACTGAGTCCCAAGATATTCCGACCTTAACTATCAGTCTGCCCGAAGAGGGCAGTTCTAATGGTGGCGCGGTTGTGATTTGCCCCGGAGGAGGCTACGGTGGGTTGGCCATGAATCATGAAGGCCATGCAATCGCGAAATGGTTTAATGCGCAGGGCTATGCGGCTGCTGTTTTGAAGTATCGTTTGCCCGCTAAAGGCTATCCGCATCCGGCACCCATGCAAGATGTGCAACGCGCGATACAGACCTTACGTGCGCGAACTGAAGAGTGGCAACTCGATCCCGAGCGTATCGGGGTCTTTGGTTCTTCCGCGGGCGGGCATCTTGCTGCGACGGCAGCGACGCACTTTCTCGCGGCCGATTCCGACGCGGAGGATCCCGTGGTTCAGGTGTCGAGCCGCCCTGATTTCTTGGTGATGTTGTACCCGGTAGTCAGTATGGATGCGGCCATTACGCATCGAGGCTCGCGCAACAATCTACTGGGTAAGGAGCCCTCGCCAGACTTAGTCGAACTGATGTCGAATGAACTACAAGTGACGTCCGAAACGCCGCCCACATTTATTGTGCATGCGGATGATGATCGTGGTGTGAAAGCAGAAAACAGCATTCGCTTTTATCTGGCTCTACGAGCAAACCAGGTGCCAGCGGAATTGCATATATTTAAACAGGGTGGGCATGGCTTCGGCTTTCAAAAGCAGCGTTCACTACCGGTCCATCATTGGCCAGACCTGCTCGCTGACTGGTTGAAGGCTCAGGTTTCAGAAACTTCTAAATAATCACGATATACTTCTACATCATGACTAAACGCTCTCTATATTTTACATCGGATTCAGAATATTCGACTCCAGTCTCAGTGCTACAAGGGCGCACTGGCCCAAAGCAACGTCCTTTGATGGCTTTGGAGCATGACGGCTTCACGCGTTTGACATGGCAGTCCGCACCCGCTGCCATTGACACAGTAGAGTTGATTTTGGTCTTTGTCGTCGAGCCGGCAACCTCTGGTTCGAACCGTATTTTAGTTTATCATGAGAGCAAGGATCGGATTATAGCTGAGTGTGAGGTCATTTGCTCCGACCCCTATCAACGTATTGCAATTGCAATTCCGCAGGAGGCATTTGGAGAAGACGGTACGCTTACGCTTCAGTTAAAATTAGCTAACGAGGGATATTTATGGTTATTTGCGCCCGATGCCAGTGCACGAGACGGTCTAGAGTGGCATGTGCCACACTTGATTGATGCCTCCGGACCGGCGGATGCTTTTATGGATGCGCTAGCTTCATTGGCTTCGATACAGACTTTTAGCTGGAAGGAAGGTTGCGTGCTGGATGCCCTGCAGGCCTATGCGGATCTCGGTGAGGACTCGCGAGCTGCTGCTGCGATTCGTCAACATTTAGACTATTTTGGCTTTTCATCCGGAGTGCTTGAATACGAGACTCCACGCAGTATGCGGGTGGCCAATGAGCTGGATACTATTGAAACGACTCTACCTTTCGCACATGCCGCTCGTATTGACCCGCAGCATCCCTGGGTGGATTTAGCTATGGATTTTTGGCGACAATTGATTGCTAAAAATGGTCAGGTGCAGGATGAGGAGATGATTTCCAGTGAAGGGGCCTATACTGTGGCTTATCCGATGGTCTTGATCGCGCAACTTCGCAATGAGCCAAAGTGGGAGGCCATCGCAGAAAATCTGTTGGTTGAGACTTTTAACCGTTTAGTGCAAAAAGAGGGTATTTATTTACGCCATTATACGGATGGGCGACGTACGCACCGTAATTGGGTGCGTGGCCTCTGCTGGCAGATGCTCGGGCATGTTCAGGTGTTAAAATTGCAGGCGAAGCCTTCGGAGATTTTGAAACAACAGTTGACCACATTGGCTGAGTTTGCGGCTCAATATCAACTCGAGAATGGCATGTGGGCTTGCTTTGTTGACGAACCTGAAGTCGCGGCCGATACCTCTGGATCTGTGGGGGTGGCCGCTGCGATGGCTCTAGCTGCGAAGCACGGCTTCTTACCCGAAGAGTATTTGGAGCGCGCCTTACGTTGCCGCGAGACTGCTCGCACCTATTTGACTCCACAGGGCTTTCTCGGCGGATGTTCGCAATCCAACAAAGGGGGCGAAGGCCTGCAGCGTAGCGATTACCGTGTGACGTTATCCTATGCGTTAGGCTTGTACGGACAGTTGGAGGTTGCGACCTTGGGGGACGCTTGATCGACACCGAACTGGACCTTAGGAAAACAAATCGAGTGTCGGTTTGTTGTGATTTGCAATGATAGCTTTTAGGCGGAGGCCAATTTTGTCAGCAATGGCGGCCATCTCTGTGGCTTCTGCTTGTGCTAAATGGGTGCTGCAATTGCGTTTCCATAGTCCAAGCCAAGCTTGAAAGTGTTCTTCGCCCAAACCGAGGGATAGGTGTTTGATTGGCATGCCACCACGATATTTGGCCTGGCCTCCTGTGATGCCTGACCAAAAGTCTGCAATGTTTTCGATATGCGCTGGCCAGTCTTGTATGTGGGCCTTGAAGATCGGGCCTATGACTGTATGTTGCCGTACATCCGCGTAGAAATACCGCAGTAATTTGAGGAGTCCGTCTCGACCGCCAATGCGATCAAAGAGTGGGGCTTTGTGTGGTTCATTCATCTTTAACAATTTGATTTAGAGCGCGGACCTAGTGTGGATGATTACTTGCTTGGTGGTAAATAAAAAAGCCGCCTCGTTGGAGGCGGCTTTGGAGAGGCATATACACGAGTGGTTTAGGACTCTTCGTTTGTGTCCTGCTGTGCGGAACTGTCGTCCGTGGTCTCTACCACATCGCTAGTCTCGACGTCGGTGACTTCGCCACCTTCTGCGTCTTCGCCGGATTGGTCTTCCTCAGTGGCGATGACTTTGCTGATACCGATTAACTCATCCTTGTCAGCTAGGTTGACTAGTTTGACGCCGCTGGCAGCACGACCGGTCACGCGAACGGTATTGATCGGACTGCGGACGGCTTGGCCCTTCTTGGTGAACATCATGATCTCGTCCGTTTCGGTGACGCTGAGTGCGCCTGCGACTTTGTCGGACTTGATGGCAATGATACCGGAGCCGCCGCGTGATTGGACGCGGTAGTCGCTGAACTCGGTGCGCTTGCCGAGGCCGTTGGCACCTGCGATTAGCAGTAGCTTCTTGGGCTCGGTTTCTTCACCTTCGGCTGGCTCGCCTGTTGGGCTTGGATTGACGATTTCGATCGCAACCACCTTGTCGGCCTCAGTCTTGAGCTTGATGCCGCGCACGCCACGTGTGGCACGGCCTTGGTCGCGCAGGTCGGTCTCTGGGAATCGGATCGACTGAGCGTTGCTGGTGACTAGCAGGATGTCGTCGTTGCCGCTGGTGAGGCGTGCGCCGATCAGGTTATCGCCTTCGTCGATATTGATACCGATCAGGCCGCCTTTGCGGTGGTTCTTGTAGTCGGAGAGTAGGGTCTTCTTAGTGACCCCCCGCTCGGTGGCGAGTACGATGCGTTGATCGGATTCGTTGAAGTCTTTGACGCAAATCATCGCAGCAATCTTTTCGCCTGCTTGTAGTTCGATGATGTTGGCGATGGCGCGTCCTTTGGCAGTGCGGCTGCCTTCAGGGATGTGATAGACCTTTTCTACGTAGACTCGACCGTTATTCATGAAGAACATTATGTAATCGTGAGTCGACGCGGTGAAGAGGTGTTCGACAAAGTCATCTTCATATTGCCCGGAGCCAATCACGCCCTTGCCGCCGCGTTTCTGTGAGCGGTATTCATCCAGCGAAGTGCGCTTCATGAAGCCCTTGTGGGTGATGGTGATCATGCAGCCTTCGTTTGGAATGATGTCTTCCATGGAAAGGTCGCCATCAATCGAGAGGATGGTCGAGCGGCGTGGGTTGCCGTATTTCTCTTTCATCTGGCCAAGCTCTTCCTTGATGACCATGAGCAACTTTTGCTCACTTTCAAGGATGGAGCGCAGCTCTTCGATGACCGCCATCAGAGCGAGGTACTCTTCTTCGATCTTACCGCGTTCCATGCCGGTGAGTTGATAGAGGCGCAGTTCGAGGATGGCGGTGGTCTGAATCTCCGAGAGAGGATACTTGGCCATCAGCTCTTGCTTGGCTTCTTCACGATTCTTGGAGGCGCGGATGATTTTGACAAAGTCGTCCAAGTTATCGAGGGCGATCTTGTAGCCTTCGAGTATGTGGGCGCGTGCTTCGGCCTTGCGCAGACGGAAGGCGGTGCGGCGGTAGATGACATCGCGGCGGTGGTCGATGTAGCAGGTGAGCATCTCTTTGATGTTCATCTGCTTGGGGCGACGGTTGTCGAGCGCGAGTAGAATGACGCCGAAAGAGCTTTCCAGTGGTGTGCTCTTGTAGAGTTGATTGATGATGACGCGTGGGATGGCGCCGCGTTTGAGTTCGATGACGATGCGTGTCGTCTCGGTCGACTCGTCGCGCAGATCGGAGATGCCGTCGATTGCTTTTTCCTTAATCAAGTCGGCGATACGGATGACTAGGGAGGCGCGGTTGACGTTATAAGGGATGGCCGAGATGATGATTTCTTCTTTGCCTTTATTCTCGACGACTTCGGCGATACCACGGGTGCGGACGATGCCGCGGCCAGTTTTGAGGTAGCTTTCGATACCCGATTTTCCGTGAATGAATCCGCCACCAGGGAAGTCGGGGCCGGGGATGATTTTGATCAACTCATCGAGTTCGATCTTGGGATTATCGATGATGGCGACTGTGGCATCAATGACTTCGTTTAAGTTATGCGGCGGAATATTCGTGGTCATACCGACCGCAATCCCCGTGGAGCCATTCATCAGGAGATTGGGCAATGCGGCAGGAAGCACCGAGGGCTCGGTGGAGCTTTCCTTATAGTTCGGCACGAAGTCGACGGTGTCTTCGTCGATGTCTTTGAGCAGATCTTCGGCGATGCCTTCGAGTTTACACTCAGTATAACGATAGGCCGCGGCGGAGTCACCGTCGATGGAGCCGAAGTTACCTTGTGGGATGATGAGTGGGTAGCGCATGACCCAGTGTTGGGCGAGGCGAACGAGTGTGTCGTAAACTGAGCTATCACCGTGGGGGTGATAGTTCTTCAGGACTTCCCCGACGACACCGGCGCACTTATCGAAGGGGCGGTTGTGTAGCAGGCCTTCACGCAACATTGCGTAGAGGATACGTCGTTGCACGGGCTTGAGGCCGTCGCGGGCGTCGGGGAGCGCGCGACTGACGATGACAGACATCGAGTAGTCGATGTAAGCCGTCTGCATGATGTCGATAATCGACGTGCCCTCGGGGCGTGTGTGCTCGGGGTTGTGTGGTGTGAGTTCTTCGGACATGAGATTTTTAAACTTCGTTTAAAATAATAATGGATCGCGAATGACGGATGGCTGATGAGTCGCCAATCGTGCGTTTCGCTATGGGTTCTTAGCTATTCGCCATGGTTAGACGTCGAGGTGCGCTACATTGAGCGCATTATCTTCGATGAAGGCGCGGCGGCTTGGAACATCTTCACCCATGAGCATGGAGAAGATGCCGTCCGCGACGGCGGCGTCGGCGATATTGACTTTGAGCAGACGGCGTTTTTTCGGATCCATCGTGGTTTCGTAGAGTTGTTTCGGGTTCATCTCACCAAGACCTTTGTAGCGCTGAATACTGAGGCCACGGCGTCCGATGGTGCGTATGTTTTCGATCAACTCGATGATGGAGTGGAGTTCGATAATGTTCTCCTTTTTCTCATCACCCTTGTTTTCGATGATTTGGTAGCGAGCTTCTTCGGATTTGCTGAACTGTTTGATGTCCATACCTGCATCGGCGATTTCGCGGATGAGTTTGGCCATCTCTGTGGACTCGTAGATCTCGTGTAGGGAAATACGTTGCTGAATCTTGATGCCTTCATCGCTGAGGATCTCGCGAATCACGGTTCCTGTGCCGTCTTCGTCGGTCAGTTGAAATTCTGTGTGGAAGGCGATGCGATCGTCATCGTTTTTCAGGAAGCGGAATTCTTCGTCATTACCCGTGCGGATACGGACGATGTAGCGTGGTAGTTTATAATCTACGCCGTCGTGTTGATCGAGGTATTGGGCAAAGTCGCAACCATAGCGAGTGACGCCGCGGCCAATCATTTCCAGGCGTGACATACATTCCACTAAGCGGTCGATGGTATCGCCACTGAGTTCGGTGTTATCACGCAGACGATCCAAGGTGACGTCTTCCGAACCGAGTTCCAATAGGATGCGGTTGAGCTGTGCGTCATTGTCGACATATTGCTCACGGCGCTTGCGCTTAATCTTATACAGCGGCGGTTGTGCGATGTAGACATAGCCCGCTTCGATGAGACCCTTCATTTGGCGGAAGATGAAAGTAAGCAGGAGGGTGCGAATGTGGGCACCGTCCACGTCGGCATCGGTCATCAAAATGATTTTGTGATAACGCGCCTTGGTGGCATCGAAGGCGCCGTCGCCCTCGTGATCACCGATACCAGTGCCGACGGCAGTGATGAGGGTGCGAATTTCATTATTACCCAGCACCTTGTCGAGGCGGGCTTTTTCCACATTGAGTAGCTTACCACGAATCGGTAGGATGGCTTGTGTGGCGCGGTCACGGCCTTGCTTGGCCGAACCACCCGCAGAGTCACCCTCCACAATATAGAGTTCCGACATGGCGGGGTCCTTGGAGGAGCAGTCCGCCAGTTTGCCTGGCAGGCCACCGGAGGAGAGGGCACCCTTGCGCACCGTTTCGCGGGCTTTGCGGGCGGCCTCGCGGGCACGGGCGGCGTTGAGACACTTGTCGATCAACTTTTTAGCGACCTGAGGATTCGTTTCGAAATAGTATTTAAGCTCCTCGCCTGTGATCTTTTGCACGATGCCGTCGACCTCACCATTGGAAAGTTTGGTTTTGGTTTGACCTTCGAAGCGCGGCTCGGGAACTTTGACCGAAACGATGGCTGTGAGGCCTTCGCGGGCATCTTCACCAGAGAGGTTGGGCTCCTTGTCCTTGATTAGGTTATTGGCCTTACCGTAGGCGTTGATCACACGCGTGAGAGCGGTGCGGAAGCCTGAGAGGTGGGTGCCGCCTTCGATATTGTGGATCGAGTTGGCGTAGGCGTAGATTTGGTCGTTGTAGCTATCGTTATATTGGAAGGCGATATCGACGACGATGTTGGCATCCAGATCCGGGTTGGGCGTGGGGGCTTCACCGTGAAAGCTGATCGGCTCGGCGTGGAGTACGTTTTTGTTTTCGTTGAGGTAGGTGACGTATTCCGCGATGCCGTCTTTGAAAATGAAGGTCTCGGTCTTGTTGATACGTTCATCGACAAAAGTGATTTGGATGCCGGGGTTCAGGAAGGCGAGCTCACGTAGACGCTTACCTAGCAATTCGAACTTAAATTCTCGGGTCGTTTCGAAGATTTCCGGGTCCGGTGAGAAGGCGATTCGCGTGCCGGTGCGCTTGGTATCGCCGATGATCTTCATTTTAGAAGTCGTTTTTCCGCGGGAAAATTCCATCTTGTGGACTTTGCCGTCGCGGCGAACTTCGACTTCGAACCATTCCGAAACCGCGTTCACACACTTGGCACCGACGCCGTGTAGACCGCCTGAGACCTGATAGGCGCCTTTACCGAATTTGCCCCCTGCGTGGAGATTGGTCATCACTAGCTCCAGCGATGGGATGTTGTATTTCGGGTGGATGTCGACCGGGATGCCACGACCGTCATCTTCGACGGAGCAGGAGCCGTCGCTGTGAATGCTGACGGTGATATTGCTGCAGTAGCCGGCGAGCGCCTCGTCGATCGAGTTGTCGACGATCTCAAACACACAGTGGTGGAGGCCGCGTTCATTGGTGTCGCCGATATACATATCGGGGCGCTTGCGCACACCTTCGAGACCTTCGAGCTTCTGGATTTTCGACGAGTCGTAGACCTCATTTTTAGCCGCTGCAGCAGCGTCTTTGGTTTCTGAATTTTCGGGCGTTGTATCTTCTGGCATAAGCTGTAAATTTATATGGATCGAGCCGGTGACTGGCTACTAAAAAGTGCCGTATTTTGAGTTTTTTTTGAGCTTCGTTAAGTGCTTATTTAGTAGGTGCTTATACCTACAAAAAGAGCTTAAAATTAAGCTGTCGCTTTTCTCTCGACTTGGAGCGCGCGATTCAGAAAAAGGTAGATGGATTCAGACTGTTTTGCTTTTAAGTTTACTTCTTTAGTCATGAGCCTAACTTAAGCCGTGTGAAGCTCTCTCATAAACTTGAATATGCCTGCCGTGTATTGGCTCAACTTGGTCGTTCCCACGGTCAGGATAAACTTGCGCACATCGAGACGTTGGCGACGGCGGAAGCGATTCCGGCGAATTATCTGGTGCAAATTCTCAATGAATTGCGAAATGCCGGCTTGATTGTCAGCAAACGTGGCAAGCAGGGAGGCTATGCTTTGTCCCGCGATCCGAAGAAGGTGACGTTAATCGAGATTGTTGAAGCGGTCGACGGTGAGTTGCTTGAGCGCAGCTTCGAAGATGCGGGGCACTCTGGCGAGCGCGTGGCAGGGATCTGGAGCGAGATTGGCGAATGCTTTGAATCAAAGATGCGCGAATACACGCTCGACGATTTTATCGTAAAGGACGCGGATGCGGAGATGTATTATATTTGATGCTCGATGGGAGCCGCGGTGGCTTAAAAGCTCCAGAAAATGGGCACGACTGTGAGCGTGACGACAAAGCAAATCAAATTTAGGGGCAATCCCACCTTGGTGAAGTCGAAGAAGCGGTAACCGCCGACGCCGTATACGTAGGTATTGGTTTGATAGCCGATAGGAGTCGCGAAGCTGGCGGACGCAGCGATGCAGCTGGCGACGACAAAGGGGCGCGGGTCGATGCCGAGTGTCGCGGCGATTCCCAGGGCGATTGGGACCATCAGCGCGACAGCTGCATTATTGGATAGGAATTCGGTAAAAGTGGATGTGATAATGTAAATCAAGGCTAGCATGATTACGTTTTGGTAGTGCTCTGGCGCGAAACTAGAGACTAATCCGGTCATGTTTTGCGCGATCATTAGACTGGCTCCAGTGGAGTCCATTGCTTGCCCGAGCGCGAGCATGCCAAAAATTATGATTAGAATGCTCCATTCGACTGATGCATAGGCATCCTTGGCCTTCATGCAGCCTGATAGTAGTAGGATGGCGACACCCAGGCAAACTGCTGCGACGATTGGCACCAAGTTAAAGGTGGCGAGGGTCACAATTGAGGCGGTCGTTCCAATCGCGATGGGCATTTTGGCGCGTAGGCTGCGGGCGGGCACGCGTGGACGGTCGAGAATAATGATTTCGTCACTGTTGGCCAGCGAGTCGATTGCCTTGGTGGAGCCCATCATCAGTAGGGTGTCACCGGCCTTGAGACGTAGGCTAAATAGGCGTTCCCGTTGATTGGTGCCTTTACGGTGCACGGCTACCACGACCATCCGAAAGCGCTGCCGGAAATTGATTTCACCCAAAGTCAGGCCCGCGATAGAAGCGTGGGGGGAGATGACCCCCTCAACCAGTGCCCCTTCATCGGTGGCAATCGTTTCCAGACCTTCCGCGAGTTCCGTCTGAATGGTGATGCCTTTCATGGAGTGTGCTTCGGCTACACCGGATGGACGACAGGCGAGGACCAGTCGATCCCCGTATTGTAGAATTTGTTTTTTAGGGTCACCTTGGACGGCGACACCATGTCGCACAATTTCGAGCAGGCGGATACCACGTCCCTTTAACATGCCGCTGTCCAGTGGTGTTTTGCCGTGTAGGTCGGAGCCCGCACGGACGAAGGCTTCGGTAATAAATTCCTTGCGTTCTTCGTCACTTAGGATGGAGGTGAGAGTCTCGCGGTGCGGTAGTAATTTGTTCCCGAAGAGCACCAAATAAATGGTGCCGATCATTAAAATCGGGAGGCCTACGGCGGCTAATTCGAACATGCCAATCGGTGCATGGCCGGCATCGAGCAATATGCCGCTAGCGAGCAGATTGGTGCTGGTGCCGAGCAGGGTGCAGGTGCCGCCAAATATCGATGCGTAGGAAAGCGGAATTAACAGCTTCGAGGAGGCGACGCCCATGTCCCGCGAGAGTGATAGAATCACTGGCATGAGCACGATGACCACGGGGGTGTTATTGACGAAGGCGGATACGCCGCCAACTCCCAGGATCATGATAAATAAAAAGCTGCGGTAGGGGAATTTGACCAGTTTGCGTAGGTAGGCGGTGATTAAGTCGATTGCGCCAGTACGTTCCAGCGCTGCACTTACAATGAACATGCCTGCAATCGTGAGTGGTGCCGAATTGCCAAATACGCTCAGTAGTTGATCCAGTGTGGGGAGGGCTTCGCTATTGGTCAGTACGCTGACAAATAACAAGACACCGAACACGGTTAATGCCGTTAAATCCGCTGAGATACGCTCCCAAACAAAGCTTATGATCGCAAAGCCAAGCAGTGCGAAGACGAATAAAATTTCCCAGGTCATTTAGAAAGTTGCAAAGTTAGAGTTCTAGGGAGTGGGCACCCGCTGGGGCGTCTTCCTCCTCACTTTTGGCCCAATGATAAAAGGATATTCCTAGAATTGTAAGTGAAAATCCCATATTCACGACTTTCATGATGATTCCGCCTAGAATTTGATCGTTGAGCGGGTCCAGATCAATGATACGAGGTGCCCATGCGTAGGTGGGGTAAATAGCCTCGTTGGCAAATGAGAGAAAGCCGAATACGGGCAACTGGCCGACCATCAGAAGGAAGATTGCGAGCATGCATACGCCGTAGCTCCTGCGTGGCACGCGAGTGGAGTTGGTTAAATAGGGCCAGAGCATGATTAACCCGAGGGCAAACATCGTCCAGTGCTCTAGAATGTGAATGCGCTTGTCGTGAAGTGCCGCCTCGTAGAGTGTGGGCACGTGCCAGATGGTATAGACGAATGTAAAGAGCAGGCCACCGCATGCGGGGTGTGTGAGCAGGCTCATTAGTTTACGCAAGGGCTCCGGTTTGAGCATCCAATCGATCAACCAGGCCGGGGTGCCATAGATGAACAGTGTGGTGCTACAATAGATTAGTAACATGTGCTGCACCATATGGGCGCAGAATAAGAATTGTTCGCCAATTTGATCGAGTGGGGAGCCGACTGCCAGATAGGTCAGCCCCAGCCCAAGATAGAACAGGATGCACTGCCGTAGTGAAAAGCGAGCATCGGATGCGATTCGTAGGCGCAGGGGACCGATTGCGAGCGCGTATAACCAGCCCACACCGAGTAAGGTGATTAACAGGAGCGGTTCAGTGTGCCAGTGCAATTGCATCGAGCGGAGAATGTGACCGAGCGACTCAGTTGCGAATGAAAAAAATCGTGAGATACGAGTTTGTTTTCGCTCTTCGAATCAGTCAGACGCTTGGCCTTGAGCCTCGAAAACTGTCATCAAACGTAATCGGGCGAATGGATCGTCCCGATTGTCGCTTCAATTGGATACTAAAATCCCGTAATCGCATCTAAGTCGACGTCGCTACGGGAGATGAGGGAGCCGAGCGCGATAAAAGTGCCGGTGGCAATTGCCATGCCAGTGCCGAATGCGAGTGTGAGCAGCAATTTGTCGTAGAGCAGGTGCATGAACCATGCGATCACAGCTACGAATTTAAACAAGGAGAGCGTCAATAGGACCGTGAAGATGAAGGTCGAATTAAAGGGCAAGTAAACCAATACCAGTTCGACTCCGGTGATGGCGGCGAGGCCGAGCGCTAGGTTGACGAAGGTATGATACTTGTCGGTTTCGCTGTCCTTGTGCGATTTCTCAGAGACAGGAAGTGGAGCGTAGTGTACGTCAGACATGGTCAAAATTTTTTAATAGAATATCAGGTGCGAATGGATCGATCAAATGAACTCGATCAGATAAACGGCTGTGAAAATGACGATCCAGACGATGTCGACAAAGTGCCAGTAAAGGCCTGCGATCTCGACGTCCACAGCGCTCTCGTGTGCATCCATCTTGCCCGTGTGGGAGTAGAAATACATGCAGATGAGCCAAAATACGCCGATCGCCACGTGCACGCCGTGGGTGCCGGTCATCATGTAGAAGGTGGATCCGAAAGTATTCGTCGAGAGGGTAAGCCCCTCGTGCACGAAGTGCGCGAACTCATAGACTTGGCAGCCGAGGAAGATGAGGCCGAAGAAGATGACGCCCAGCACATTGCGGCGGAAGCTCTTGAGCTCGCCTTTGTGCATGGCCGAAACTGCCAGCGCCATCAAGAAGGAGCTCATCAGCAGGATGAAGGTCGAGAACGAGGTGAGCTCCAAACTGAAGAGGCTCGTGGGGTCAAAGGACTCGGGGTAGATCTTGCGATAGATCAAGTGAGTCGAGATGAGCGTGCCGAAAAACATGCAGTCCGAGCCGAGGAAGAGCCACATGAGTAGCTTCTTGTTGTCGATATTCAGACTGGCGTGGTCGTCGTGATGTGCTGTAGCTGTGTCAGACATTTAGAGAATTAAGAATTTGAAATTGAAAATTGGGAAATGCCGACGCTATGCATCGTCTTCATCAGGGTGTAGGTGGAAGCCACCAGGGCCTTCGAGTGCCCAGAGCGCGAGGCCCAGTGTGATCACGAAGAGGCCGAAGATGGCAAACGAGCCCATGTAAGGGACGCCGGCTTGTTTCAGAGTCATGCCCAATCCGAGTGGCACGAAGCCAATCGATGCGATCAGAGGCATCCATGAATTACTCGGCATGTGAATGCCATGACCATGATCGTCCTCGTAGGTGATCTTTTTACCTTCGGGGCCATGTTTGTGCGACCAGAGTGCGTCACGTGCTGGGATGACTGGAGTCTTGGCAAAGTTGTAAACCTGAGGAGGTGAGGTCGTCGCCCACTCCAGAGTGCGTGCGTCCCAAGGATCGTTGCCAGCCGGTTCGCCACGACGCAGGCAGCGGATCAAGTCGACGAGCAGTAGCAAGATGCCGATGGCGAGGATATAGGAGCCGAGGGTGCAAACCAAATTATAAGAGGACCAGCCGAAGCCTTCCAGGTAAGTGTGGGTGCGGCGCGGCATGCCGAGCAGGCCGAGGAAGTGCATCGGGAAGAAAGTCACATTCAGGCCGACTACGATGAGAACTGCCACCCATGTGCTGAGTGAGCCGGTCCACATTTTGCCGAATACCTTGGGCACCCAGTAGTAAATGCCCGACACGAGTGCGAGGAAAATGCCGCCCATGATCACGTAGTGGAAGTGGGCAATCACGAAATAGCTGTCTTGCTGCTGCGCATCGGCCGGGGCTGCGGCGTGCATGATGCCGGAGAAGCCCCCCATCATAAACATCCAGACGAAGCCCAAGGAGAAGATCATCGGAGCGGTGAAACGAATACGACCGCCCCAGATGGTGCCGACCCAGTTGAAAATCTTAACGCCGGTGGGCACCGCGATCGCCATGGTTAAGAGTGAGAAGGCCGCCGTGGCCACCTTGCCCAGTCCTGTGGTGAACATGTGGTGCGACCACACTGCGAAGCCGAGGAAGCCGATCACCGCGCCCGAGAAAATGACGATGGAATAGCCGAAAAGTGGTTTCTTCGAGAAAGTCGGCAGCACTTCCGAAATGATGCCCATGGCAGGCAGCACCAGAATGTAAACTTCCGGGTGACCAAAAATCCAGAACAAGTGCTGCCACAGGATGGGTTGTCCGCCCCCGGCGACATTAAAGAAGTTGGTGCCAAAAGTGCGGTCAAACATCAGTTGTCCCAGGGCGATGGTAATCGCTGGGAAGGCAAAGATGATCAAAAATGCCACCACCAAACTCATCCAAGTGAAGACCGGCATGCGCATCATCTTCATGCCCGGTGCGCGCATGTTGAGGATGGTGACGATGAAATTCATGGATGCAGTGAGTGAGGCCACCCCAAGAATCTGGAGGCCCATAATCCAGAAGTCGGTGCCGACGCCTGAATATTCTTTACTGCTCAAGGGAGCGTAGCCAAACCAGCCCCCCGAAGGTGCCAAGTCGGTCATGCCCGCAGTCGGGCCTGATGCGGAGAAGAGGCCCATCAATTGCAACGCTTCCAACAACCAGCCAAAATTGATGACCAGGGCGCCGGCCACGAATGACCACAGGCTGAGTGCGTTGATGCGCGGGAAGGCGACGTCGCGCGCACCGATCTGCAAGGGGATCAGGAAATTGAAGAAGGCCGAGTTCAAGGGCATCACCGCGAGGAAAATCATGGTGGTGCCGTGCATAGTAAAGAGCTGATTGTAGCGCTCTGCCGAGATCAAGTCGTTCTCCGGCACGATCAGCTGAGTGCGAATGATCAAGGCTTCAATGCCGCCGATAAACAGGAAGAATAGTGCGATGGCACCATACATGATGCCGATCTTCTTGTGGTCCACTGTGGTCAACCAGTCGATGAAGACGCTCTTGCTATGGTCCGGGCGCATTAGGCCCAAGCGACTGCGCTCAGGTTTGAGCACGTGCGGTTGGTGACCGTGGCTGGTTTTAGGGGCGGGTGTTGCGGTTTCCGTTTGACTCATCTGAAAGGCCTACTTGAGAGATTGAAGGTAAAGTGAAAGCTTGCTGACTTCTTCGTCGGTCAGTAGCGCGGGCTCGCCGTGTTCATCGATCAACTCGCCGATGCCACCGCCATTGGCTTTCCACATCAGGTTGCCGGGCTTAACGACTTCGGGCTCGTGGATCCATTTGTAAAGATTGTCGTATTGTTTTTCGACATCGATGCTGCCATCTTCGGCACGGTGATTGAGCCAGCCGGCTGCAATCGACTGGCGCGAGCCGATATTGGTCAGGTTGGGCCCTGCGACGCCGAGCGCGCGCGGGTTGCCATTCACGGTGTGGCAGGTCGCGCACTTCGCGCGGCCCATAAACAGTTTCAGGCCTTCATTGAGATCCCCCGTTAACTCTTCAGGATTTTCTTCGTAAGCGGTATACCACTCATCCCAGCTCTTGCCGTCGGGGGTGCCATGGCCTGCCTTTTCGTCGGCCACCCATTCAGCAAATGCTTGATCGTCGACCGCTGTGGTGCGGAACAACATGCGCGCATGCGACTCGCCGCAATATTCTGCGCATTGGCCGTAGTAATAATCGTGGATCTCCTCTTCGAGGTATTTCGCGTAGTCTTGACGCAGTTCCGGACCTTCGCCTTCCAGTCCTTGTTTTTCTTTCCACTTGGCAAAATTATCGCCTGCTTGGATCCACATGGAGTTGGTGCGCCCGGGGATCAGGTCGACCTTACCCGCGATGCGTGGCAACCAGAATGAGTGAATCACGTCGATCGAGCGCAGCTCTAGGTGCACGACTTTACCTGCGGGGATGATCATTTCATTGGCAGTCGTAATGCCGAGTTGTGGATATTCAAAAGCCCACCACCACTGATAGCCGATCACTTTAATAATGAGAGGATTTTCTGCCTCTTCCTCCGCTAGATCGTCGCCCTGATACCAGGCGCCCAAGCGACTTTCTGGATCGTCCGGTGTTTCCTGCGTGAACCAGATGGCTCGAAGTGTGGGCACCGCGATGATCGCGAGCAGCAAGATCGATGCACCGATGAGGCCGATTTCCACCAGCGGGTTGCCGTGGCCTTGTGAGGGCATCGGGCGGTCATCGTTCGGGCGCTCGCGGAATTTAATGACGGCATAGACGAATACACCCCCGACGATCACGAAGATAATACCTGTCACCCACACGGTGAGCATGAATAGATTGAGCTGCTCCTCAGCGATCGGACCCTTGGTCACGAAAGTGGACATGCGAGTGTCCAAATTGCAGCCACCTAAAAAGGCGACCACGATGAGTGCGCTAAAATACTGAATGAAACGGCAGAATCCGCTTGAAATGGTCTTCACAAGTGAGGTGAGTTCTTAGGTTATTGAATAGTCGGTAGGGGGGCTATAAGAAAGCCAAGTCTCATGGATTAAGCGTCGTAATGGAGCCTGACAAGTATTTCTTCACTCTACTTTTACGATCAGTTATACTTATACTGGACTGCGCAGGTAAGTGGGCTGCTTTGAGTGTCCAAATTTTTAACATCTCGGGCTGGACGATTCGATAACTTGAGCTAACTAGAAGGCTATGAGACTTACATTCAGCTTATTGGTCCTTCCGCTTATTTTTACGGGTTGTGGTGATGCCACATCCGATCATTCGGAGCATACGCAGCATGATCACAATGCCGCCGGAGCTGTGCCAGCAGGCGTGACGGATCCGGCGAATCCCGTTTCTGTTGTGGATGGGGTGACCGTTATTGAAATGACAGGGAATGATCGGATGAAATTTAACTTAGAGTCTTTCACCGTGCCGGCGGGCAGTCCCGTTCGTTTGACGTTCACCAATGTGGGCCGCATGCCCAAGGCCGCGATGGGGCATAATGTTGTCTTTCTAACAGCCGAGGCTGATGCAGCCGCTTTTGCCACCGCGGCCGCCGCAGCCCGGGATCAAGATTACATTCCAGCAGATTTTTCGCAGCAAATTGTGGCGCATACTCAACTGCTAGGCCCGGGTGAAAGCGATACCATCGAGTTCACCGCTCCCGAAGAGCCCGGCGACTATGAGTATCTCTGTTCTTTTCCCGCTCACATGTATGCTGGCATGCGCGGTGTGATGACTGTGGAGTCGCCTTAATTACCACCAGAGGTAAAGAAAGCAATAGACCAACACGCCCGTGACGGAAACGTAATACCAGATCGGGAAGGTCCAGCGCGCCCATGCGCGGTGCCGCTCTCTCTGACCCCGGATTGCAAGTGTCAGTGTAGTCAATATCAAGGGCACAATCAACATCGCTAAGAAAATGTGGCTGGCCAGCATTACATAATAGAAGCTACGCCAGGCGCCTTCGCCCTCGAAGGGGGTGTGGACTCCTTGCACCAACCATTTGTGCAGCACGTAGAAAAACAGAAAAATGACAGACATCGAAAACGCGCTGAGCATGCAGGCGCGGTGCGCTTTTTCGCGACCGGACTTGATGCAGATAAAGCCTGCAGTCAGCAGCACAGTGGCCGTGCCATTGAGGCAGGCGTTTAGAGTCGGTAAGGATTCGGTAAATGACATAGAAGGTGGTCAGACTGATGGCTAATCGATCATTTTAAATTGATAGCGCTCGTTAAAGAGATCGTTGCGAAAATCCTCTTCGGAAAGGTACTTTCTATAAGAACCCAATTGGCTCGGTTGCAACTTTTCATTGATCATTAGTTTATTGTAGAATCGGTAGCCCACTACGAAGATGTACGTCTCCCTCGTTTCACGTCCGAGACACTTGATCGTATAGACTGGTGGGTAGCTGCCTTTTGCTTGGCCGCCGAGTGCCGTTTTCTGAAACGTTTTATCAAAAGTCTTTGAAGGAATGAAGTCTTTCGATAACACCGCAAATAATTGGTCCTGCTTAAATGCGGACTCCGCATCGTGATACGTTGGACTTGCTTTTTTCTCCACTGGAGGCGGAGCTTGCTCTTGCTTGAAATACGCTTGGATGTCGTCCAGCGAATACAGGTCGTTTTTCCAGCAAAAGCCAACGCCTGCTGCGATAATTAGAATGAATACTAGAAATTTCATTTCCTAGTTAGGAATTTTGATTGTCGAAGAGCAAGCTAGATTAACCAAAGATCTAACACTAATGGGATTAGTAAGGCCGGTAGGTAGAAAATTGATGCGATAAACAAGCGGCGGGCGGCGCTGTCGCGCACTTCTGCTTTGAGAAATCTCCATGCCGGGCGTAAGATATAGCAGCCTGCGATAATGGCTACGGCACCATAGCCCCAGCTCGCGTAGCCTAGTAAAGTGGGTAAGAGAGTGCTAATCACTAAAGCGATGGCAAAGGCAAACGCCTGGCGGGCGACCCGTGTGCCGTTTTCGTCTGAGTTGGACAGCATGATGAAGCCGCCTTGCTGGTAGTCCTTACGGTAGGTCCATGCGATGGCAAAAAAGTGTGGCATTTGCCAGAGAAAGAGGATCGCGAATAGTATCCAACCGAGCGTGGAGATTGTGTTTTCCGCAGCGGCCCAGCCGATGAGTGGGGGCAGCGCGCCAGGGATGGCACCGACTAAGGTATTCCAGGTGGTTAACCTTTTTAGCGGTGTATAAAGCAGGACATATGAGGCAATTGTAGCCGCGGTGAGCAGGCCCGCCAGCGGATTGGCGCCTGCGTAGAGTAAGTAAGTCCCAAAAACGCTGAGACCAGTACCAAACATCAATGCATTATAAGGAGCGATTTGTCCTGATGGGATGGGGCGATCTTTAGTGCGCACCATTTGCGCGTCCGCCTCGCGTTCCAGCCATTGATTGAGCACTGCAGCACCGCCTGCTGCGAGTGAGGTGCCTATGAGTAAACTAGCCAAGACTCCAAAATCACGAGTGGGATCGGCGGATAGGTAGCCAATGACCGCCGTGATCACGGACATAAAACTCAGGCGTGGTTTGGTGAGTTCGTAATAACCATTGACTCTTGAGCGCAAAGAGAACGCCGTTTCGGAAGAATCGGAGGCAATGTCTTTGGTATGTGTATTCGGTAGGCTCAAGGTAGTTGTAAAGGGGGCGCTAGTTAGAGTGGGGAGAGTTGGTAGCTCGCCCTGAGTGGTGTGCTAGAAAAGTTAGCCCCCACGTGCTGGCAAGGAGAAAAGCGCCTACTAATTGGTGTAAGGTGGCGGCGTAGGGGTTTTTGACCGTCCAAATCGTCAGTGCCCCTAGGAAAATTTGCAGTCCAAGGATGAGTGCCAACACTAAGGCGCCGTAGCCCAAGGCGCGCTTGGCTGCGGGCGAGCCCCATACCTTTCCCAGAAAGATCAGCAGTACCGCTGTTACAATGACCGCCCCCACGCGGTGGGCGAAATGGATGCTGACGCCAAAGTTCCAGTAGGCAGGTATTAGACTGTTGCTGGAGGCCAGCGGAAAGGTGGCAATCGCCAATCCGGCACCTGCGTGTCGCATAATAGCACCAACGAGTATTTGCAAAAATAGGGTGATGGTGGCGGCGATGCCCCATCGCTTCACGCCTGTAGGTAGCACTACGTCGAGGCCCGCGCGGCCTTCAATCCAGCGGCGCGTGTTGGCGAGTGTCAGTGCCACTAAGAGGCCTAATACGACCATCGCGCCGCAGGCATGCATGACAGCAAAACTCTGAGCGAGCATATTGTGATCGCTCATGATATTGAGCTGGTCGAAGCGCACCCGCGAGCCCCCGAGCACGCCTTGTAATATGACGACCCATACTAGAATGCGTGCCAAGGTGCGCACCCATTTACGCGACTCGCGCAGATAAGTCCATAGCAGCAAGCCGAGCGAGAGTAGGCCGATCTTCATGCCCAGCAGACGGTGGCTGTGCTCCGCCATTTTGTCGGATTCGCTTAACCAGCCATCCGGGTTGATGGAGCCGTTCGAGAGCGGCCAGTCGAGAAAGGCCATGCCTGCCTGGATACTCGTCGTCATGCCACCCGCGAACAGTAGTAGTGTGATCCAAGCGAGAGCAAAGAGGCAAAAAAGAAACAAGAATGGCTTATAGCCATCCGTACGTTGTTGGGTGAGCGCGGGCATAAAATGTGGCGAACATGTCGCTTGTTTCGGATATTTCAAGTGTACAGTCCTCGGGGGACGTGGCTCTATACGGGCCGCTTTTACGCCAATGTCATTACATATTACGTGATTAGCTCCGGGGGAGGTAACTTTTCGGACTTGTATTGTAGTTTCTGTCGCGTGCTCGTTTATGCCCCTAGGTCACAAAAAAAGCTCCCGACTGCAGTCGGGAGCTTTGCTAGGGGAATTGAATTTTTGTTGAACTATTCTGCAAGTAGCAGATCCAACATTTTCTTGGCGGAGTCAGGGATGACGGTGCCGGGGCCGAAGATGGCTTTGGCGCCTTGCTCGTAGAGATAGTCGTAGTCCTGCGCGGGAATGACACCACCGCAGACCACCATGATGTCTTCACGGCCGAGCTTTTTAAGTTCGGCGATCAGCTCGGGCAGTAGGGTCTTGTGACCTGCGGCCAGCGAGGACATGGCGACCAGGTGGCAATCGTTTTCCACGGCTTGGCGCGCGGTCTCTTCCGGTGTTTGGAAGAGTGGGCCGATATCCACATCGAAGCCTAAGTCGGCATAGCCGGTGGCCACCACTTTGGCACCACGGTCGTGACCGTCTTGGCCCATTTTCGCAATCATGATACGAGGGCGGCGGCCTTCTTCCGTTTCAAACTTTTCGATGAGTTCTTTAACTTCTTCCATAATCGTTGTGGTTCCGAATTCCTTGGCGTAGACGCCGCTGATGGAGCGGATCTTGGCCTTGTAGCGGCCGACTACGTTTTCGACGGCGTCGGAGATTTCTCCCAGTGAGGCACGGCAACGTGCGGCTTCCACTGCCAGCTCCAGCAAGTTACCTTCGCCGGTTTCCATGCTATGGGTAATCGCTTTGAGGGCGGCTTGGCAAGCGTCGTTATCGCGTTCGGCCTTGAGCTTTTTCAGGCGCTCAATTTGTGAATCGCGCACGGCGGTGTTGTCGATGTCGAGGATCTCCAGTGGGTCTTCTTTTTCGAGGCGATACTTGTTGAGGCCCACGATGGTTTCCTTGCCGGAGTCGATCCGTGCTTGGCGACGTGCGGCGGCTTCTTCGATCCGAAGTTTTGGAATGCCTTCTTCGATCGCTTTGGTCATGCCGCCGTATTGCTCACACTCTTGGATGTGTGCCCAGGCTTTGTCCATGAGCTCCTTAGTGAGCGCTTCGACATAGTAGCTGCCGCCCCATGGGTCGATGAAGCTAGTCATGCCAGTCTCTTCTTGTAGGAAGAGCTGGGTGTTACGCGCAATACGTGCAGAGAAGTCGGTCGGCAGAGCGATGGCTTCGTCCAAGGCATTGGTGTGGAGCGATTGAGTGTGTCCACAAGCAGCGGCCATGGCCTCGATGCAAGTCCGTGTCACGTTGTTGAACGGATCTTGCTCGGTGAGTGACCAACCGGAAGTTTGGGAGTGTGTGCGTAGCGCCAGTGACTTCGGGTTCTTGGGGTTGAACTGCTTGACCAGTTTCGCCCAGAGGCAACGCGCGGCGCGCATCTTGGCGATTTCCATGAAGTAGTTCTTACCGATGGCCCAGAAGAAGGAGAGACGTGGTGCGAAGGCGTCGATGTCGAGGCCCGCCTCGGTGCCGGTGCGAAGGTATTCCAGACCGTCTGCCAAGGTGTAACCAATCTCGAGGTCGGCGGTGGCGCCGGCTTCTTGCATGTGGTAGCCAGAGATGGAGATCGAGTTGAACTTGGGCATCTTTTGCGAGGTGAACTCGAAGATGTCGCCAATGATCCGCATCGATGGTGTGGGCGGATAAATGTAGGTGTTGCGCACCATGAACTCCTTCAGGATGTCGTTCTGAATGGTGCCGGCGAGCTCTTCCAGTTTGCAGCCTTGTTCCAGACCAGCCAGGATGTAGAAGGCCAGCACGGGCAGCACCGCGCCGTTCATAGTCATGGAAACAGATACCTTGCTGAGGTCGATTTGATCGAAGAGCACATTCATGTCCAGGATCGAGTCGATGGCAACACCGGCCTTACCAACATCCCCAGTCACACGTGGGTGGTCGGAGTCGTAGCCACGGTGTGTGGCGAGGTCGAAGGCGACCGAGAGGCCTTGTTGCCCCGCGGCGATATTACGGCGGTAGAAGGCATTGGACTCTTCCGCAGTGGAGAAGCCGGCGTATTGACGTACGGTCCAGGGGCGGAAGGCATACATGGTGGCGTAGGGGCCACGTAGGAAGGGGGCTACCCCGGCTGTGTAGTCGAGGTGCTCCATGCCTTGATAGGCATCCTTACCGTAGAGCGGGTCGACGTCGATTTGCTCCATGGTTTCGGTCACGAGCTCTTTGACGGACTTGCCGGTTTCTTTTTCTACCTGAGCACTCCATTCTTCCCGTGTGGCGGCTGGCTTGGGTGCTTCGTAGCTGATGTTTTTGAAATCAGGTTTCATAGTAATTGATGGCTGATAATTGATGAATGATGAATGATCACTTATGACTAATGATCTCTAGAGCACGCCCAGCCCCGTGAGGTAGCGGCGGTTTAGTTCGTAGTTATCGGACTTGATGAAGATGTAGTCATCCATGCCCGCTTCCTTATAGGCGGCCTCATTGTCGCCTGGGAAGCCTGCCAGTAGCACTTGCATTTCGGGCAGTGCGGCTTTGATCGCCTTGGCATAGTCGGCAAACTTTTCGACATAGTCGTCGTCGGTGCCACAGACTACTGTGATGCCGGCTTCGGACTCGGTGAGTGCGGACACGGCGTCTGCTGGTGTGTCAAAGCCCGCGGGTGAGATGACTTCGAAACCGCCCGCTTGGAAAAAGCCTTTGATGAAGTCGGCGCGTGCCTTGTGGCGGCGAAGTGGTCCCAAGTTCGTAAGGAAGATGGCTGGCGCGCGACCTGTCTTTTCCGCGAAACGGGCGGAGGCGCTACGCAGAGCCTCGTATTTGCTGGCCAAGCGGGTGGTAGGCAGCGGTGTGATCGCTTCGCCGGGGGCGACGCTGGCGCGGATGGTTTTGCTGATTTCGCCAATGGTGGCACCGGCTTCGACTGCCTGAATTAAGATCGGCATGAGATCGTCGCCGCTGGAGTCGACAATCTTGCCGAGTGCTTCCATCACGGCGGCGTCGGAGGCTTCGTCCAGCTCCATACGTGCAGCTGCGATTTCGCGAGCACGTTGCTTGCGCACTTCTGCATAGTCGGGAATGCGGGATTCCAGCGCTTTTTCTTCCAAGTTAGGATATACGTTGGTGCCGACTAAGCTGGTGCGACGTGCGCCCAGTAAGGCTTCGTTCTGCTTGGCTGTGGCGCCAATTGTTTTTGCGATGAAGCCGCTCTTGAGTGCTTGGTCCATGCCGCCTTCGGCTTCGATGGCTTGGAATAGTTCCCATGTCTTCTCGCTGACTTCATTGGTCAACCATTCGACGGCCCATGAGCCACCAGCGGGGTCGACTACTGCGGTCAGTTCACACTCTTCTTGCAGTATGATTTGGGTGTTGCGCGAGATACGGCGGCTGAAGGTGTCAGGCTCACGGGTGACTTCGTCGAAGTTGCCAACGCACATGCTGTCGACGCCTCCGATTGCGCCGCTGAGGGCCTCGGTGGTGGTGCGTAGCATATTGACGTAGGGGTCTTTTTGGGTCTTGTTGTAGAGCCCTGTGCGAGCGTGCATGACGATCTTCTGTGATTCGGCGTTGCCGCCAAAGGCTTTGACCAGCTGTGCCCACAGTGCGCGTGCCGCACGCAGCTTGGCAATCTCCATAAAGAAGTTCGGGCCGATGCAGAAACTGAAGCGGATTTGCTGTGCAGCGTCGTCGACCGACATCCCGCGTTCGATCATTTCGTTTAAATAAGTGGCTCCGGTCGCCAGGCAGATTGCGAGTTCTTCGACGGAAGAGGCGCCCGCTTGGTGATAGGGGAGCGAGGAGATGCCGACGGCGCGGATGCCAGGCGCCTCCTTAGAGCAGAAGTTGGCCATGATGGCTTGTTCGCTCAACAGTTCAGATATATTGGCAGGTAATTGGCCCGAGGCCGCTTTGACCGCGATCGGGTCCATTCCCAGGCTGCCTTTGATCTTTTTTAGGTCAGCACCTTGCTTTTTAAGCCACGCAAAGAAGAGCGCGCCGACGGTCAGACCCGCACAACCGGTGCGGATGTGGAAGCTGACAGCTTCGGGCATGATTTCATTGAAGGCGGTTTCGATGTCCTTGAGGCATGCGATTGAGAGGCCGCATGCACCGACTTCACCAGACTTTGCTGTGTCCGGGTCCATGCCTTTCAGTGTGGCGATGTCGAGTAGCACGTTGAGCGCATTTTGGCCACGCATTAAGTCGGCTCGGGCTGCATCGTTAAACTCGCTCGGTGTGCCGTAGGGGAGCTCTTGGGCGATTTCCCAAGGCTCGTTGCGGTAGCCTGTTGCAGAGGTTCCGCGCAGATATCCGTCGAAGCCCGGTAAGGTCTCCGCTGCGGGGAGTCCGGCGAGCACTTCCTTGCGGAAAATGGGCTCCAGGCGAATGCCTTCGGGCGTTTGACGAGTCATCACCTTATCGAAAGGCTTGCCCTTTAATAGTTTCTCGGCGGCGTCGCGCCATTCTTCAGCGCTGGTAGCAGGAAACTCTGAGAGGAGTGGTTGGTTGGCTTGTTTATCCGTTTTCATGGTGATTAATAAATGTGATACTAGAAGTTGATAGAATTAGTTAAATTTTGTCAATAAGCTAATTTAATATAAAAATATGTTGACGTAAGTTCTACTAATTTGTAATTCTAGGCGCATAAACCAAAAGGAAAACTTATGATTACAAAAATTGATCACCTCGGAATCGCGGTTAACAGCCTCGAAGAATCCATTAAGTATTATGAAGAAGCGCTTGGTCTGCATTGTCACGGGCAAGAGGAGGTTGAGTCTCAAAAAGTGAAGACGGCTTTCTTTGAGGCGGGCGAGGTGCATATTGAGTTGCTGGAGCCGACTTCGCCGGACAGTCCGATCGCCAAGTTTCTGGAGAAGAACGGCGAGGGCATTCACCACGTCGCTTTTGCGACAGATGGCATCGAGGCGCAGCTGAAGAAAGCCTCGGATGCAGGTTTGCGCTTGATCCATGAGGTGCCGATCGATGGCGCTGCTAACAAGTTGGTCGCGTTTCTCCATCCTAAATCAACTCATGGCGTTCTAACTGAATTTTGCCAACCTAAATAGAGATCGGGCGGCACAAACCTAAATTTTAACATCAACACTAACAAAGACAGATTATGGCTATTGATCCAAAACTTCTCGAGGAACTGAGAGAGCGTCGTCAAATTGCCCGCAATGCGGGGGGCGCAGATAAGCTAGCAAAGCGTAAGGAAAAAGGACTGATGGGAGCTCGCGAGCGCCTGGAAATGTTTTTTGAACCGGGCACATTTCAAGAGTTTGGCATGCATGCTCAGCACTCCTGCCATCGTTTTGGCATGGAAAAAAAGCAATTGCCATATGACGGTGTCGTCTGTGGCTCGGGGCTGGTCGACGGTCGTGCGGTTGCGGCCTATGCGCAGGACTTTACCGTGAGTGGTGGTTCTTTGGGCCGGATTCACGCCAAGAAAATATGCGATCTGATGGACTTCGCGCACGAAGCAGGCATGCCTGTGGTTGGGGTGAATGACTCCGGGGGGGCACGTATCCAAGAGGGCGTTGATTCGCTCAGCGGCTATGGGCAAGTCTTCTTTAAGAATGTGTTGCTTTCCGGTGTGGTGCCGCAAATTGCTGTCATCGCCGGCCCTTGCGCAGGTGGGGCGGCGTATTCGCCCGCACTTACGGATTTCCTTATTATGACTAAGGAAAATTCCAACATGTTTATCTGTGGTCCCGACGTCATTAAATCGGCCACTGGGGAAACTGCCCAACTGGAGCAATTCGCTTCGGCTGCTGCTCATGCCAGCATCTCGGGTAACATTCACCTGGTCGCTGACGATGACTCGCACGCCATGGAGCTGACAGCCAAGTTGTTGTCCTTCCTTCCTAGCAATAACATCAGCGATCCCCCTCACGAATTTCCTGATCTCGACATGAGCGAAGATCCGCAGATGAACGAGATCGTGCCAGCTTCGGGCAAAGAAGCGCTGGATGTGATGGCGGTGATCGACCGCTTGGTCGACGACGGTGACTTCTTCGAGATCATGCCTGATTTTGCTCGCAATATCGTAGTGGGCTATGCTCGGATCGAAGGTTTAGTCGTCGGTATCGTTGCCAATAATCCAATGGTAAAAGCGGGCACACTCGACATCGACAGTTCCGACAAGGGTGCTCGTTTCATCCGTACATGTAATATTTATAACATCCCGATCGTGACGTTGGTCGACGTGCCCGGCTTTATGCCTGGTCTTGCGCAAGAGCAGGGCGGCATCATCCGTCACGGTGCCAAAATGTTGTTCGCATACGCGGCTTCAACTGTGCCAAAGATCACATTGATCATGCGCAAAGCCTATGGAGGTGCTTATCTCGCGATGTGCTCTGCTGACCTTGGGGCCGATATGGTCTTTGCATGGCCCACTGCGGAAATCGCTGTGATGGGGGGCGAGGGCGCTGCCCGTATCCTCTTCCGCAAGGAAATCAAAGAGGCCGACGATCCCAAGGCCAAGGCCGCCGAGTTGTGTGAAGCCTATCGCAACGAGTTTTCCTCTCCGTATCAAGCCGCTTCAAATGCGATGATTACCGATGTGATCGAGCCTTCGCAAACACGTCCGGCAATCGCGCTGGCTCTGCGTAATACTCTAAACAAGCGTGATACACGTCCACCTAAGAAGCACGGTAACATCCCGCTATAAACCGTCTCTTCTAGCACTCAACCAAAGGTATATACTCATGTTTGCAATGTATTCAACGCTCGCACAAGTCAGTGCTGCAGCGCCAGTGGAGAGCCCTTCGACGGCAAACGTCGTCGTTGTTGGCTTCCTCTTTGTGATGATCGTCCTCGCGCTATTAGCTGCGGTGACATCGTGCATCGGCGCTTTTTTTATTAAACAAGCCGCACGTGATGCTGCCAAGGCTGCCGAGGCGGCCCAAAAAGCAAGTGAGGCTAATTCGAAGCCAGCAGCGAATTCGTCTGTAAGCACGACCTCTGCCCCCGCCGCGGCTCCCGCAGCCGTGGAGGCTGATGATTCTGAAGATCCGGCACTGCTCGCGGTGATCGCTGCGGCGGTCCACACCGTGATCGGGGATCGTCCACACCGGGTCGTTTCGGTTCGCTCGACGGGGCCCGGTTGGGCTCAAGAGGGGCGTCGTCAAATCTTCTCCTCACACAGAGTTCGCTAAATACTTACTAAAATTAAACACCATTAAATTATCATGAAACGCTTAAATATAACAGTCGAAGGCAAGACCTACGAAGTTGAAGTCGAAATTCTAGACGAAGGTGGAGCCGTCGCTGCACCCGCGCCACGTAGAGCCAGTTCGGGAGGCAGCTCACGTGTGGCGGCCCCGGTAGCTGCGCCTAAGCCCGCGCCTAAAGCCGCACCTGTCGCTGCAGGTGCTGGAGGTGCGGTGACCAGTCCATTGGCGGCGGTCGTAGTCTCCATCGATGTCAACGTCGGCGATGCCGTCGAAGAAGGCCAAAAGCTGGTTACACTCGAAGCGATGAAAATGAACACCATCGTTGTCGCCCCTGCCGCTGGCAAGGTCACTGCCATTCTTGCGAAGGCCGGCGACGGCGTCGAAGAAGGTCAAGCATTAGTCGAAGTCGCCTGAGTGCTTTTGTCGTTTTGATTGCCGTGGTGGCGCAGGTCACCACGGCAATTCCCCCTTTTCCCTATATTTTTACTTCTCCACCACATCCCCATTACAATGATCGATCTCCTTCATCGACTTTACGGAAACACTGGCTTCGGCTACCTCGACTGGCGCATGTTCGTCATGTGGGCAGTCGTTTGCGTGCTCCTTTACTTGGCTGTCTACAAAAAGTTCGAGCCACTTTTACTGGTGCCGATCGCCTTCGGTGCCATTCTGGCCAATTTGCCGACCCAGGGCATTATCAATAAGCCGGCGGCAATTGTGCGTAGCCCCGATGCCGGGGAGATCGTCTATGTCGCTGCGCAAGCAGGGCAGAGTGTTTATTTAAATGCGGTGGAGAAAGTCATGCCCACAACAGTGGGTGATTTGGATCCTGATACACTGCAGTTGATTCTGGATGGTGAAGTCGTCGAAGGCTTTGGCGAGGGCACTTTACTTTACATTTTGCGCACTCAAGAAAGTGTCGTCAGCGAGAAGAAGCCGATAGAACTTAAGTTCAATGAGCACAGCTTTCGTTTGAGTGATACACTTGTTTGGGCAGAATCCTCGGGCCGTGTGGTCGAAAACTCTGTTCAAGCGGGGGAGCATGTGGTGAAAGGACAGGCCATGGGTGAGCTGCACAGTGATCACACCGGTGGACTCTTTCACTACATTCAGATGGGGATCTTGCTGGAGATCTTTCCTCCACTTATTTTCCTAGGGGTCGGTGCTTTGACCGACTTCGGGCCACTCATCGCGAATCCACGTGTATTGCTGCTCGGCGCTGCGGCACAGTTCGGTGTTTTCGGCACCTTTATGGGGGCGCAGTTACTCGGTTTTTCCACTGAGGCCTCCGGAGCGATCGGTATCATTGGGGGGGCCGACGGGCCGACTTCTATTTTCTTGGCCAATTCACTGGCGCCTGAATTGCTCGCTCCCATTGCAGTGGCAGCTTACAGCTACATGGCATTGGTGCCAGTCATTCAACCGCCGATCATGCGTGGTCTCACCACTGAGAAGGAACGTAAAATTCGCATGAAGAGCCTGCGTCCAGTCAGTCGCTTGGAGAAGCTTGTATTCGGTGTGATCGTGACTATCGCTTGTATTCTATTGGTGCCACCTGCCTCGCCTTTGATCGGTATGTTGATGTTTGGTAACTTCCTGCGCGAGTGTAAGGTGACTGAACGCCTCAATAAAGCCGCTCAGAACGAGCTGATTAATATCATTACCATTTTCCTCGGTTCCAGTGTGGGGATTACCATGACTGGTGACCGTTTCCTACGCACAGAAACACTCGGTATTCTGGTGCTCGGTGTGGGCGCGTTTGCAGTGGCCACTGCGTCCGGCATTCTTATGGCGAAGTTTATGAATCTATTTTCCAAAAATAAGATCAATCCGCTCATCGGTTCTGCAGGTGTGAGCGCCGTGCCGATGGCCGCCCGTGTCAGTCAAGTGGAAGGCCAAAAAGCGGATCCAGGCAACTTCCTGCTCATGCATGCGATGGGCCCTAATGTTGCTGGGGTGATCGGAACGGCACTTGTCGCCGGATTCTTCCTGACCATGTTTGGCGGCACTCATTAATCATCATTTCATTTTCACTTCTATTCTTTAGCACTCAATTAGTTAATTAGTCATGCCAACAGTAAGCACCTATCCAATCATCACTGCCGCAGAGGCAGCTGATCTTATTAACAACCGCGACATCATCGGTTTCAGTGGATTCACTCCAGCCGGTGCTGCCAAGGACATTCCGACTGCCATTGCAGCTCGTGCCAAACAGGAGCACGAAGCGGGACGCGATTTTAAGATCGGCGTGGTGACTGGTGCCTCGACCGGCGATAGCTTGGATGGCGAGTTGGCACGTGCCAATGCGGTGCTCTTTCGCACACCTTATCAAAGCTGCAAGGACCTGCGGGCGCAGATTAACAAGGGGGAAACTTGCTTCTACGACATGCACCTTTCGATGCTGCCACAAGCCGCACGCTATGGTTTCCTTGGAAAGATTAAGTTTGCCGTGGTTGAAGCGGCTGCGGTTAGCGATGAGGGCGAGATTGTGCTCACCACCAGTGTGGGTGCTTCCAATACATTCTGTAATGTGGCGGACAAGATTCTGATCGAGCTCAACGAAGCGCACCCTGCTGGGCTTGAGGGCTTGCACGATATTTATGAGCCATTGGATCCACCGCATCGTCGTGAGGTGCCGATCTATAGCTGCTCCGATCGCTGTGGTAGCCCCGTGTTGAAAGTCGACCCTGCAAAGATCGTTGGTATCGTCAAAACCAACCGCCCGGATGAAGTCGGTGGCTTTAAGGAAACCGATGAGGTGACTAAGAAAATCGGTGAAAACGTGGCGACCTTCCTCGCAGACGAACTAAAGGCCGGCCGTATTCCTAAAGAGTTTTTACCGATTCAGTCGGGCGTAGGTAATATTGCCAACGCGGTGCTTGGCGCGCTGGGGGCCAATCCGAATATTCCTCCCTTCGAGATGTATTCCGAAGTCATTCAGGATAGCGTCATCGGCCTGATGCGGAGTGGTGATATTAAGTTTGGTAGTGCCACTTCATTGACCGTATCGCCACCTGTATTGAAGGAGGTGTATGAAGACCTAGAGTTCTTTAAGCAACGCATGGTGCTGCGTCCGCAGGAAATTTCCAATCACCCTGAAGTGGTGCGCCGTATCGGTGTGATTTCGATCAACACAGCGATCGAAGCCGACATATGGGGGAATATTAACTCCACACACGTGATGGGGAACAACCTCATGAACGGGATCGGTGGCTCTGGCGACTTTACCCGTAATGCGTATATTTCTATCTTCACTTGTCCCTCGGTCGCCAAGGGAGGCGCCATTAGCACTATCGTGCCCATGGTCGCTCACCTCGACCACAGTGAGCACAGTGTGCAAGTGCTGATCACCGATCAAGGTATTGCGGACTTGCGTGGTAAAGATCCCGCCGAGCGTGCGCGTGAAATCGTGGATAAGTGCGCTCACCCGGATTATCATGATCAATTGCATGCCTATTTCGACGATGTCAAAGATGGCCATACGCCACAGACGCTCCGTACCGCTTTCGCTATGCATGAAGCCTTCATGGAGAAGAAAGACATGCGCGGAGTGGATTGGAGTTCGAAGTATAGCAAGTAAGGAACGTCCAAGTTTCAACGTCCCACGCTGAATCGATCTGCCCTTTGGCATTCGTTTCAACGAATCGATATTCGATGTTGGACCTTGAGCGTTCGACCTTCTCTAATCTGATTATGCGTAAACCGCCCGACCTTCCGAAGCTCATCGCTGGCATTCGTGCCAGTGATCGAGCGTCGCTTGCTCAAGCCATCACTTTGGTGGAAAGCCGAGCACCCAAGCACCGTGCGCCCGCACGTGAACTGATGCAGGCCATCCTTCCGAATACCGGTGGGGCGCTGCGTGTCGGCTTGACGGGCACGCCCGGGGCGGGGAAGAGCACCTTTATTGAAGCCTTGGGGATGATGCTCTGTGGCCGTGGTAAAAAGGTAGCTGTGCTCGCGGTCGATCCTAGCAGCTCGCGTACGGGCGGCAGTATTCTCGGTGATAAGACACGCATGGAGGATCTCGCGCGACACGAAAACGCCTTCATCCGGCCTTCGCCATCCGGCAATTCACTCGGTGGAGTGGCTGCACGCACGCGTGAGGCACTCCTGCTGTGCGAAGCGGCTGGCTACGATGTGATTTTAGTCGAAACCGTAGGCGTGGGCCAAAGTGAAACAGCGGTGCGCACGATGACAGACTTCTTTCTTTTACTGCAAATCGCCGGTGCAGGTGATGAGCTACAGGGGATTAAGAAAGGGGTGATTGAGCTCGCAGATGCGATCGTGGTCAACAAAGCCGACGGCGATAATAAGATGCGCGCCAAGCTGGCGAAGGTCGAATACACCAAGGTCCTACACTTCCTGCACCCATTTACGCCGGGTTGGAAGCCCAAAGCGCTGACTTGTTCCGCGCTGAACTGCGAAGGCATCGAAAGAGTTTGGCAATTGATCGAAGGCTTTCGCGATCAACTCACAGAGAGCGGTGTCTTTGAAGCACGTCGCCGTGAGCAGAATGTCGATTGGTTCGATTCACTGCTGCAATCCATCGTTATGGAGCGCTACCGGGCAGAGCATGGGCAGCAAATCCAACGCATGGCCACCGCAGTCAAAGATGGTCAAATGCCAGTCTCCGTCGCTTTGGATGCATTACTCGGTGACTGAGTGGACGCTGTCAGGCATGGAGGAAATCGCCTTCGCTTGACTTCGTGGCTGACTTTGGACCTTCTCCCGGTATGCAGCAAATTAACAACCCACTACATGGACTCAGCCTTGAAAAAATCCTGGTGAGTTTGCAGGGATTTTATGGTTGGGAGGGGCTGGCAGAGCGTCTGCCCGTGCGTTGCTTCATGTATGATCCTTCGATCAAATCGAGTCTCAAGTTTTTGCGTAAGACCCCGTGGGCTCGTAAAAAACTGGAGGATCTCTTTATCTACACGCTTGAGAAATACGGCGAAGAGGAAGACGACACGGCAGAGCCGGGCAAAGAGGGCGTTTAAACAGGGTCGAATATCCGTGGTGATTGGGATGATTGCCCGCTAATTAGCTGTCGGCAAAATCGGCCAACAAGTCGATATCGATGAGCCCGCTCTCGTTTTTCTTAGCGACTAATTTCATACCCGCGGTTTCGGCTAGATTCTTCGCGGTCGCCAAGTGTAGGCCCACGCCCGAGTCGAAACTGCGACGTGCAAATTTAGACGTGCTGTAGGGGGAAAATACGGTATTGGCATCGTCCAGAAATCCAAAACGGGATTCTAGATCGAGGTTGGTGAAGTGAAACACAATTTGATTGGAGAGCTTCTCCGCTTTAATCTGTAAAGGTGCGGTCACCGGGCAACTGGCAAGGATCAGCTTTGAAAGGATCGCAGTCATCGAATGAAAGGAGCCGTGCAGCAGTTGTTCACTTAGCCAGATTTTGCCAATAAGTTCGAATTCGCGTTTCCAGTCCTCGCGTTTTGAATCGAGGTAGTTGCTGAGATCGACTAGTGCAAAGGAGTCCTTGGCTTCAGCTGGAGCTGGTAGTTTGCTTTGCACATGATCGAGGATTTCGACGAATACGCTGTGCAGATTCTCTGCTGAATCCTCAATAAAGCCGGCCATCCGCTTATTCTCTTCATCTTGAAGCTCTTCTTTGAGAATGGATGAAAAGCCGATGATTCCGTTTAAGGGTGTATTAAACTCGTGGCAGAGTAAGGAGAAGAGGTCGTCATGCATCTCCAACAGACGTTTGCGCAACTCTTCTGTACGCATTTGTTCTTCGTAGTAGCGATCATGCGCTTTTGACAGCAGGGATTTAAGTTCGTGAAAGTTGCAGGGCTTCGTCATGTAGCCGTGTGCACCAAGATTGATCGCTTGAATCGCAGAGTCCATGGACTGGTGCGCGGTCAAAATGATGATTTTCTGGTGCGCATTCTTTTGACGCAACTTTTTCAGGGTGGCGATTCCATCGAGCCCCTCCATGCGCAGGTCCAGCACGACAACAGGGAAGTCTTGTTGTTCGCTCAACTCGAGCGCTTCGGCTCCAGAACTAGCTTTAACCACCTTAAATTCACTCCGAAGGCTCAAGTCTAGAGCTTCGCGCATCAGTGGTTCGTCGTCTACGACAAGAACGTTTTTTAATAACATGAACTAATGCTTGGTATGAAAGTTGGTTGCGTAAGAGAGATGTAAAATATGCTATTTCATGGTTAAATAGTCAATCTACAATTCAATTATGAAAATCGATTTTTGTAGAGTCCATAGGGTTGATTGGTAGGTCGAAGAAGAATTGCACTCCGCCGCCTTCGCGTCGGTGAGTCTCCATGCGGCCACCATGACTGCGCACGATGAAGTAGGCGCAGATCAGAAACACGCCCATTTGGCGTGGGTCGCCGCTGCGAACATTGAAGGGGTAGAGTAGGTGAGAGGGAGATACATCGTTGGGAATGGGCCCCCGGTCTTCCATTGTGATCCGGATCGCGTTCTGCTCTGGCAGCTGGGAAATGCCGATGCTGGCACAGGAGGATTCTGGGAGCGACACGACTTCTTCGGCGAGCAGGAAGTTGAAGAGGTCGACCAAGCGTTCGCGGTCGCCCCATATATGGCATTCCGCAGGGCCTGGAAGACGTTCGATACGGATATTTTTGCCATTCATCAATACTTGATTCGAAGCCATGGCCTGCTGGAAGATGGTGTTGAGCTCTATTTTGGTGAGGCTCTCGGGATTCAAGCGACTGTTGGCCTGGTGTAATCGTGCAATCTGGCTACTGGTGGAGCGGATGTGGATTCGGATGCGTTTGAGAAAATCCAGGTAGGTCGCGCGGTCTTCGGCTTTGGCCAGTGTATTCGAGCTATCATGCAAATCAGCCTCGATCTTGGATATGAGTAATTCGATCGGGCAGAGTGCGTTATCGACGTAGTGGCTGAGGTTGACCGCGACATTGCCGATCTCCATGATTTTTTCATCGAGTACCGCTTGTTTGAGCTCTTCGATACGTCCCGAGAGTAGGCTGCGCTGCTCGTTTGCGGTGGAGTAAGATTCAATCGCGGAGAGGATTTCCTGGCGCAGCTTGTTGAGGTCCCAGGGCTTAGAGATAAAGCTATAAACTGCTCCTTCGTTGATGGCGTCGACCAGTGTGTCAACTTGCGTATAGGCGGTGGTCAGCAAGCGTATTTTTTCGGGGTAGAGCCGACGGACTTCTGACAGCATGGCGATACCGCTGCGCTGTGGCATGCGTTGGTCGGTAATCACCACACTGATTTTTTGCGTCTCCGACTCGAGTAGCTCCAACCCCGCATCGACAGACGAGGCTGTGAATACTAGAAAATCCCGCTCAAAGGCTCTGCGAAACACCTTGAGTGCGTTTGCCTCGTCGTCCACAAAAAGGACGCCTGGGCGATTTTTAATTACGTCTACCATGGTTGGTCCGCGCGAGCGGTTCGGAAAAAATGAACTAGATCGGCTTGTGAGTTGCCGTGGGAAAATTAGAATCCCAAGCTTGCAGAATCCCAACGATCATAGAGTTTGGCAAGTATTTCTTCCAAATGTTCCGCATCTTCGTTGCTTTGAGCGGAAATCGAGAGCAAATCGCTGTCCTCTGCGCCAGCCTTCGGGCATAGTGTAACAGATTTGCCAGCATGTCGTGCGGCTGCCAGCAGTTGAAAGAAATTGAGCGCGAGCGGAGAGGGCTCCGCTTCGCAGAGGATGCCCAGACACTGGTTGAGCACTTGCTGCGGTTTATCGGTACCTATGGAGCACTGGATCGTCAGAGAATCGCCGGTTTGTTCTACGGTCAGTTGTATCGTTTCGCTGGTATCTGCATCCGTTGCTGGCGTGCTCAGCGCTGCGATGCATGCCTCGAGTTCGAAGTCGGCAGACTGCCAGGATTTCAGGATCTGGGCGTTGGCGCTACGCTCTTGTTTCATGAACTTGGCCAGCCCGTGTTGCAGCATGGCAGCGCCTCCGGATGCGGGGTTCAGATCGAAGCTGTGGGGTAAGCCCTGAATTATCCCCAAAAGTGTGTCGATAAAGAGCGCCGATTCTTTGATGCAGCCGGAATGAGCGACACCGGTGAGGGTCTTTAAGCGATCGGCTAAAATGATGCGTTGCAGGGTGCTCATCTTGAGCCCCATGAGCTGATCGCGCTCAGAGAGGATACTGTGGTAGTCGTAGGCTCGTTTCAGCACCATCTTGAAGTCCTGCAAATCCCAGGGCTTCGTGACGTATTGGTAAATCTTACCTTCATTGACCGAGCGGATGGCACTTTCCAGGTCCGAGTAGGCGGTGGTGAGAATTCGCACTTTGCTCGGGTGACGAGCGCGAACTTGCGAGAGAAAGTCGACACCTGTCATTTCAGGCATGCGCTGGTCGGATACGATGATCGAAATTTCGGAATGATGCGCGTCCAGTATTTCGAGTCCGGTCTTGCCGTTGTCGGCCGTGAAGACGCGGTAGTTCTTTTTGAAAGCCATCGCAAAGTACTTGAGGGCTTGGGTCTCGTCATCCACGTATAGGATGCCGGGGAGTGTAGGGGAGTCGGTGTTGCTCATTTTGGATCGTTTGTCTCCGTTGCTGGAATATGGATAGTGAAGATGGTAAAGTGGTCAACTTCTGAGTCGACTGAAATTGATCCGCCGTGGTTTTCGATAATGGTGCGGCAAATTGATAAGCCCATGCCCATGCCTTTGCCGACATCACGTGTGGTGAAGAAGGGCTCAAAGATGCGTTTGCGAACGGCTTCTGGAATGCCGATGCCGTTGTCGCGAAAAGTTAATTCGATCTTGCCGTCTTTGAGCTCTGCGCTGACTTGAATTTCTTTTTCTCTTTCAGTTGGATGCTCTATGAGTGCTTTGCCGGCATTCGTGAGTAAATTAATGAAAACATGCATCCATTGGGTCTTTTGTCCTTTGATGATAAACTCCTTGGGCAAATGGACTTCGACATGCACGCCCATTGTTTCCTTGGAGGTGATTTTTTGCGCGGATTTGAATGCTTCCAATAGTGAGAAATCGGAGATCTGGCCTGGCTTTTCGGGGTAGGCGAAGGTGGTGAGGTCCTTCATCACATCGTTCACACGCACCAGACCTTCCTTGATGTCTGCGATCATCTCACGTGTCTCAGGATCAAAGCTTTCGCTCTCCATTTCCAGAATCTGAATTCCCGAAAAAACGTAGTTCAATGGGTTATTGATCTCGTGTAGCAATCCTGCAGATAGCGAACCGAGCGCATTCATTTTTTCGCTTTGCACTAAGTGTGCTTCAGTTTCTTGCAGTTTTTGCAGGGTTTGCTTCAGCTCATGGTTGGACTGCTTGAGGCGGATCTGGAGAGTCGCATTGCGGATTAAATTATCGATCCGTGTGATGAGCTCTATGCTGCTAAATGGCTTGAGTAGGAAATCATCGGCGCCTGCTTCCAGTGCATGGACTTTAGATTCCTCGTCGACACGTGCGGTGAGCATGACGACTTTTCGAGCATCGTTGCTACGATTGTTGCGAATTTCGCGACAGAGGGTGAGCCCGTCACGGCCTGGTAGCATCCAGTCGAGCAGGATGAGCTGCGGGTCGTAGGTCTCGATTAGATACTCAAGATTGCGTCCATCGCGTGCACTGACCAGTTTGAAATGTTCGGTTAAGAGACCGGTGATGTAGCGCATCATGTCAGGCTCGTCTTCGATGACCAATACGACTTGGTCGCCGCTGCCTGAGACGGAAATTTCATCGGTTTCAGTGTTGCGATTCACTAGCGTACGGTCGGCGGAGCGGAAGGCCTGTAGCAGCGGCTGGTCGAGGTCCTCGCGGTCCTTCGCTGGGGCCGCTGGTTGAGGCTCGTTGAGGGGAGCGTGCGGTAAGACTTCAGGCGAACGACTGCTCAAAGGTAGTGCGCCTGGAAGGATCATGGTAAAGCAGGAGCCTTTTTGAGGTTCGCTTTCGACTTCTAATTGGCCGCCGTGTTGTTCGACCAGTTCCTTAGCCAAGGCCAAGCCGATACCGACTCCCTGTTCACTGGAGCCACCTTTTCCGGAAACCTGATAAAAGCGATCGAAGATTCTTTTCAGGTCTTCTTGATGGATGCCAGCTCCGTTGTCTTCGACATAAATGGCGATCTTCTCATCGGGCAGCGGTTTGTGCCCCACTTTGATGGAGCCGCCGCGACTGGTGAACTTAATGGCATTGGTCAGTAGGTTCAGAATGACTTTCTCCAAGCGCGCTGGATCAGCTTCGAGGTAGATGGATTCGGTCGAAGGCTCTACCCGCAGAGAGACTCCTTTGGCTGTCGCCAAGTGGCGCACGGAATCAATGATCTCTATCAAGTAGGCTTGTAGTTTGATCGTTTTCTTGGAGAGCACGTTGTCTCCCTGTTCCATGCGCGTCAGGTCCAGCAGGTCGTTAATTAGTTTTAGCAAGCGCAGTGAGTTTCGCTGTGCTACGAGTAAATTTTCATGCTGTCGGTCCGTCAGTTTTTCCCGACCTTTTAAGACGTTGTCGATGGGCCCCAGAATGAGCGCCAGTGGGGTGCGTAATTCGTGAGTAACGTTTGAAAAGAAGTTGGTTTTTAAACGGTCAAGTGTTTGCAACTCGTGGTTGCGCTTATCAAGGCTGTGGCGTAGTTGGAAATCACTAAAGCGGGCACGAGTCTGTAGGTGCGCTGATATGACGCAGATCACACTGGTAATGGTGAGGAAGTAGGTGTTGTTAAAAAATATCGAGAAGACTCCTGTATCAAAGAGATTGCCTTCGATGGCACAGGCGATCGCATAGAGGGCAATTGAGCCTAGGCAAACCCAGAAAGTTTCTTTGAGCGTCCAAGGCAGTAGTACCGACATACCCAGTAGCACTAGGTTGACGCCTGCGTAGTAGGGAGAGGTTGCACCCCCGAGGTAAAAGACCATCGAGATAAACGCGAGATTATCCACGAGCGCCATGCCGATCCCCAAGTTCTTAACCAGTGAGCGGTTATTCGTGGCCTTGAAGAGTATGAATAGCAGTAGGAACAGGGCCGCTGTCGCAACTAAGCGAATGGTAAATAGCACGCCGAGGTGCTCGGGGTAAACAAAGTAATCGAGCGTGACCCCAGCCATCATGCCGATCGCTGAAATCCAGATGCCGATGTGCAGACGCATGGCTCTGCGCTGTGTATCCGTTTCTCGATACGCGGCCATGAGCTCCGGGTCTGCTGGCTCCGAAGGGCCTAGTAGTTGCGAGAACCAGTTGAGAATGTTGCCAACAGAAAGTCGTCCCTTCATCAAGCTTTCTGAGTGAACGGTCGACATTAGTTTTCTTTATGAATCGTCAGGAATACGTTGACGCCTGTTTCGTCCAGTTCGATGACTGGTTGGGTGCCGTGAGGGGCGAGCGAAGCCATTGTTTCTTCGTCTCGGTAAATGAGATACCATTCCAGGAGGTGTTCTTGTGTGTAGCGTTCTGGATTGCTTGGCGTTACGTTGGTTGCGATCAGACGACCACCTGGTTTGACCCAGCGGTAGTAGAGGCTGATCAAATTGCGGCAGACGTTGTCTGGGAAGTAGTCAAATAAACCTGCGCAGTAGACCAGGTCATAGGTCGGCACGATCTCTTCGTTGCTGTCGTGGACGTCCTTTAGTAGTTCGTCGATCGAGCGTTTCACCATATTGACGACAGGTTTGTGGCCTGATTGGGCCATGGCATCTTTGATCCGGCCATCGGTGTAGTTGAGGGTTTCCTCACTAAAGTCCATCAAGGTGAACACGCATTCTTCCGACAATTCGTTGTCACGAATGAAGCGTTGCACTTCGACCGCTGGCCCGCAACCGACATTGAGGATATTGCAGACGCGCATTTCTTCCTGCACGCGTTCTACGACATCGCCCAATGATGCCACGAGGAAGTCGATCCGATTGCAGTGGGCGATGCAGGCCGGAACGTTGACGTGCAGGTCATTGACGATCTGCGCGTAGGCGTTATTGCCGATGCTGGGAGATTCCTTGAGCATCATGTTGACCATCTCGTAGTCTCCGGCGTATCCGAGTGGTTTGGTAAACGAACGGTGGGCGAATGGGGCGCAGAGGATAAATGGGTGTAGCTCGCGCCGGGCAAAGGCCTTATATAAAGTGACTTCTTCCTGCGGTATCTTCGAAGCTTCGATTTCGAAGAGTCGATAGAACTCCGCCATTTTCTCGATCACAGGCTTTTCGACACTATTTTTGAACTGGATGCTTTCACTGTCATTCCTATCAAAATCCTCAAGTAATGCGACTTCTACTTCCTCCAGCCAGCGACTGATTTCCGCGAAGAAATTCGACATTTTGTTCACCACTAACTGGTAGGACGCCGAGAGGTCGTGTCCCTTTTCCCAGCCCTGGATGAAGTTTTCGATTTCGTCCTCCAGGGTCTTGTTCGGTCGTAGGGCACCGGGATCTTTCCAGCTATCGGTAAAGGTGGCCGAAACAATGGTCATCAAACCAGTGGTGACGATACTGGTGACCACACCTTTGCCGCGGTAGATGATGCGTTCGCCCCGCATGATCACGATCTCTTTTAAAACCTCACTCAACTGTACGATTGAGAAAGGGTTATAAACTTCGAACACCGCCATTGACCGAGAGACGTGCACTAGGGTGCCGCGACCTTTTGCACCCTGATTATTGGAGAAAGAGACGATACTGTCGATGCCTGATATAGACTGTTCCACGATATTAGAGAGAGGGATGAGTATTGGATGTCGGAAAAACCGAGATTTAGAGAGTTAATTAATCACAGGGGTAGATCACGCGTCTTGACCGTTGAGTCGAGCCAGCAATAGCTGGGCCAACTCCCGGACACTGGGGCCTTTTAGGAGCTCCATCGCGGTAAATGGAATGCCAGTCCTTTCCTTGAGGCCTAGGCTGAGCTCTAGCATCAGCAGCGAGTCGACGCCCATGTCGGTCAGTCTGGCTTCCGGCTTGACGCTGTCGGCGGATACTTTGAGCACGTTGGAAAGAACTTCGGCGATTTCCTGCTCGAGTCGCACGGATTTTTCATCCTGTTTCAGCTCTATAACTTCCGCAAGTAATTTCTGGGCAGTTTCGTTTTCCAAGCCGTGGGATCGGGCTTCGGCGTGTTCGAGGAAGCGTGGGTCTTGTGCCAACTTGGGGTGGGCTTGTTTCCACACTTGCCAGTCGAGCTCGATTGCCGCGGCGCGCGGGGCATCGGCTCGTAGGACGACTTCCAGAGCTGCCAAGGCTTCTTCGTTGCCCAGCCCTTTGACCCCAGCAGCTTCCAGCGCGCCCGCAAGATTTGAAGAACGTGCCACCACTCCAGACTCCTTGAGCGCACCCCAATTAATCGAATACGCGGGCATGCCGCTTCGGCGTAGGCGCAGTGCGTAGGCATCCAGGAAGGCATTGGCAGCGACGTAATTTGCCTGGCCGCGGTTGCCTATCAAAGCTGAGATCGAGGAGTAGAATACCAAGAAGTCCAGCGAGGCGTCGCGGAAGACCTCCGCTAGCGCGATGGCACCGGCAACTTTGGGCTGAAAGCCTGTGGTGAAGCGTGTGGCGTCCATCTCCTCTAGAAAGGCATCTTCCAGCACCATGGCGCCGTGGATCACTCCGGCTGCTTCTAAGCCGCCGGCAGTCATTGCTTCATAGGCTCGCTGGAGGTCGGCCACGCTGGTGGCGTCACCTTTGAGCACCACGACTTCGGCGCCTTCTTCTTCGATGGTCGCGCGCTTCTCATCCAGCCCGGGCACGGCATCGCCGCGCCGACTGAGTAGTACCACACGGCCTGCACCTTTGCGGGAGAGCCATTTTGCAGTTTCCAATCCAAAGCCGGATGTGCCGCCAGTAATCAGATAGGCACCTGTCTTACGGGCTACAGAGCGATTTGCTTCGCGCGGACGGGTTTCGACAGAGCCGTTTTGGAAGTCGATCAATAGCTTCCCCTGATGCTTGCTCTGCGCCATTTTGTTCAGCGCGTCTTCGATCTCTGCGGCTGGGAAAAGTTCGGTGTCGACGCCCTTATAAGTGCCGGCTTCGAAGTCCGCGACGATGCCCTGCATCAGGCTGCGGATGTAAGCTGGTCGCTCTACCAAGAGACGGTCGATGTCGATCGCTGCAAACAACAGATTGCGGTTGAAGGCACGCAGTGGTAGTCCACTGTCGTCGATGATGTCTTTCTTCCCGACATCGATGTAGCGTCCGCCCGCTTTAAGTAAGTTGAGGCTTTCTTTTTGAGCCAAACCAGTTTGCGCGCTGAGCACGACATCGACTCCTTCGCCATCAGTTGCTGCCAGAATGCTCTCGACAAAGGATAGGTCGCGAGAAGGAAAGACTTGCTCAATGCCTGCCTGTTGCAGCCATTCACGCTTTGCTTCGCTACCTGCAGTGGCAAAAATTTCTGCGCCAGCCTTGCGTGCCACGTCTATGGCGGCTAGGCCGAGCCCTCCAGTCGCTTGGTGTATTAGCACGCGCTCGCCCGGTTGTAGCTGGGCGAGCTTCTCTAGTCCGTGCACCGCGGTCAAATAGACCACGGGAATCGAGGCAGCCCGTGCACCCCATCCCTTCGGCGCTTTGACTACGAAAGTTTCCGGAATTGTGGCGAATGAACGAAAGGCATCGGGCAGTAGGGCGATCACACGGTCGCCGACTGCGAGTTCGCCTGAAGTGTCGGGGCCTAGTGCCAGCACCTCGGCGTAGACCTCCATGCCTAGGGTTTCACCAAAAAATGTATCGCGTAGGACCAGCGGGTGCAGCTTTCCGTAGATTTTTAAGAGATCCTTGTAGTTGAGCGCCGATGTGTGGATTCTTAGTTCCACTTCCCCGGCTTGCGGGCTTGGACGCTGGCAGCGTTGGTAGTTGAGATCGCTTAGCTTTTTGCCGTCTCCGGTAACCAGGTGAACCGCCTCCGATAGCGGCACATCTTCGGGGGCGATGACGGCAGCTTGCGGGACTTGTTTTGAGAGACCGGCCGTGCGGCGTTCATCGGCCCGCAGCCAAACTTCGCCACTGGCTTGGCTGGTCAGTTCCGATTCCAGTAATTTGAGCTGTTGCTCGCTTTCGCTGGGCTCTAGATAAATGCAGCGAGTGCGTAGACCATCGATTTCATTTTGCCCGAGTGCGCCTAGTGCCGCGAGTGCGTTGCTCGTTGGGCTGGCATTCGCGGGCGAGGCATCGGTGACGATGATGAGATCGCCCTGGTAGGCGTTTCGTTTCAATGCTTGCAGCAGGGCCAGGAAACGTAAGTTGGTCTCGCAAATGTAGGAGTGGCTCGCTTGCTCGCAGTCGTTAGAAGGAAGCAAATACAGAAGCTGGTGAGCCGCCTTCAACTGTGTGTCCACGGGATTTTCGGAGTCTTCGGCATCGGGGGACCAGGGCAGTTTTTGGGCGCCTGCTGCGCACAATGCTTGCTCGCGTTCTGTTGCTGTGCTTGCGGAGGTGTCCTGAATAATTTGCCACGCGTGCCAGTCGAAGGAGGCGGCTGGCTCAGGCAGCGCTTCAGAGATTCGCCATTCAGGCAAGTAGATGGGCGGTAGAGATTGTGCATTGCCTGAGTCGCCGATCGATTGACAGGTGATACCCTCGATGGTGATCAGAGGTTTACCGGATTCGTCGCAAACAAACACATCAGCATTTAGGCTGGTGTCGGTCTCGTGATTCAGGCGACCGAAGGCGATAATTTTATGTGCGCTAGGAGAGGCGTGGAAGCGTAGGCATGCGATGGATACCGGCACCATGCGTTCTCCTCTGGCGACGTAGAGCACTGGTTGCAGGGCCCCGTCGAGAAGTGTCGGGTGTATGAGATGGGTGGAATCCGCTGTTCCCGGCATGCCTGCGATTTCGGCCAAGAAGTGGACGCCATCTGTTTGGACAGTTTGCACTGGACGGAAGTGGGGGCCGTATTCCAAACCACGTCGACGCAGACGATCGTAGAAACTAGAACTCGGCACTTCGTGCTGGCAGCGTGCCCGCCAGTCATCTATTGCCGGGAAATAGTTGGGATCACTTTCCAAAGGGCGTGGTGAGAGTCGCCCACGGGCGTGGCGACGAGTGCTTTCCGGATCCCCTTCGACGCGACTACTGATGGTAAATTCACCCGTTTGCGCGTTGATGGAACTGACTAGATGCTGCAATTTGCTGCGATCCATAATCAGCACTGCTTCGAAGTCTACATCGCGCAGGCAGCTTGCCGGTTCACCCAATACGGTATCTTGTAAAAAGAGAGCGCTCTCGATGTAGCCCATGCCTGGGAAGACTGTTTGCCCTTGCACGCCGTGATCTTTCACAAAGGGGAAGAAGGCGTCGTTGATCTCCACCTCCCAAGTCGGCTGGGCGGCGTGGATGCGTGTATTTTGATAGACGGGGCCGGGGAGCCCGATACGGTCCATTTCCGAATCCGCGGTCTCTTGCCAATAAAGTTGGCGCTGCCAAGGGTAGTTTGGCAGTCGCACGAATGCACCGCCCTCAGGGCCGACCGCGCTCCAGTCTGGGGTGACCCCTAATGTGAAGAGTGCGGCCAAGTTGTTTCGGAGCGTGCTACGCTCAGGCTCTTTGCGGCGGAGCGAAAATACTGTGCGACTTCGGCTGCCAGAATCTGCGGCCACCTCTTGTATCGAATTTCCTAATACGGGATGGGGCCCCACTTCCAGAAATAGAGAGTGTCCTTGCTCGATCAGTGCTTGAATGCCACTGGCAAAACGCACTGGTTGGCGGACGTTGCGCCACCAATAATCGGCTGTCCACTCGGTGCCAGAGCTCTGACCTGCGCTGACTGTAGAAATGAGCGGGATGCGGGCTGGCTTCGGGGATAAACTCGCGAGCGCTTCCAAGATGGGAGCCTCGATCGGGTCCATTTGTGGACTGTGGTAGGCGACTTCTACTCGCAAGCTGCGGTGGAAGATTTCTTCTTTTTCCAACTCAGCTGCGATGGCCTTCAATTCATCATGATCACCAGACAGGGTGACCGATGAGAAACTGTTGACTGCAGCGATGGAGACTCCCGGGCGACCTTTCAGTAAGTCATTTACTTCCGCTTCCGGCAGACCGACGGCAAGCATGCCTCCTTTTCCGGCTTCTTTAGCTTGCAAGCGACTGCGGTGGTAGCTGATCAGGACGGCTTCTTCCAAGGTATAAACGCCCGCCACTAGTGCCGATGTCACTTCTCCCACGCTGTGGCCGATCACGGCAGCGGGTTCGATGCCCCATTGTTGCCATAGTCGGGTGAGTGCGAGTTGTATGACTAAATTGGCGGGTTGTGCCACCTCCGTCTTCATCATCGGCGAGTCGGCTTCATCTGCCAGCATCGCTTCCTTAAGCGACCAACCGCTCAACGGGCGGAAGATCGCTTCTACTTCGTCCAGCACTTGGGCGCAGACCGGTTTACTTGCAAACAGTTCGCGTCCCATCGCCCACCATTGCGGTCCCATGCCTGTGTAGACAAAGACCGGTCCAGTGGCTTCGACGGGTTCTGAGCCGATGCGTATGCCGTCTTGCTCATCACCATTAGAGGCTAGCATGAGCTTCTGGCGCAAGTCTTGGGTGTCGGACGCGACGATGCCTATCCGGTAGTTGAGCAGCGACTTGCGATACGCTAAGCTGTAATATAAATCACGCAGCGAGGCGGTTTTGTTGCGGCGCACGTAGAACGCGAGTCGACTGGCGCTCTCACGTAAGGCTTCCGGACTACGGGCAGAGAGAGGGAATAGGGTGAAGTCAGGCTCTTTGCTCGGGGCGTCAGCAGGCCTTGTGGCGAGTGCTTGTGGGGCGGAGGCCAACACGACGTGGCCATTGGTGCCGCCGTAGCCAAAAGAGTTGACCCCCACATGCAAGACAGGCTTCTCGGCTGCGGTTGGGAGTGTTTCGTTGGCATCCACCACTCGGAAAAGATATTGCGAAAAGGGTATTTTCGGATTCGGGGTATTGAAGTGCAGGGTGGGCGGTACCTGGCGTTTTTGTAGCACGAGCACAGCCTTGATTACGCCCGCGATACCAGCCGCGGCCTCGGTGTGGCCGAAATTAGTTTTGATCGAGCCCACCAATAGCTTTTGTTCCGTTGCACGGCCCTCGCGAAAGACTGCATCCAAGGCGCGCGCTTCCAGCGGATCTCCCGCTTGGGTGCCAGTGCCGTGAGCTTCGACATAATCGACCTCTGCAGGAGCAACACCTGCACGCCCATACACTTCGCGCATCAACTCTTCCTGTGCTTCGCTATTGGGCAGTGAGATGCCAGGCGTGCGTCCATCTTGGTTCACCCCCGTGCCTTCGATCACTGCATGTATGCTATCGCCATCGGCGAGTGCGGCATCCAGTGGTTTTAGCAGCAGCATGCCAGCGCCTTCGCCGCGTACATAGCCCGCAGCCGAAGCATCAAAGGCGCGACAATTTGCATGGTCCGAGAGGAAGCGTCCCTTGCTCATCATCAGTGGGAACTCCGGCCGCATCATAATATTGACCCCACCTGCCAGAGCCATGGTCGTTTCTCCACTGATTAGCGATTGGCAGGCGCAGTGTAGTGCGACGAGCGATGAGGAGCAGGCTGTATCCAGTGTGAAGCTCGGGCCTCTGAGGTTAAATACATAGGATAGGCGGTTCGCCAGAATTGTCATCGTCGCGCTGGTGGCTGAGTGCGATGATGCTAGCAGACGATTCGCCGGATGATTGATCTGTAGTAAATGATCGAGACAAAAGCCGCCGACAAATACTCCAGTGCGTGCACCATCTTGCCGTTCGATTGGGATGCCGGCATCTTCGAAGGCTTCCCAAGTCGTCTCTAACAGCACTCGCTGCTGAGGATCCAGCCCGTGTGCTTCACGCGGAGACATTCCGAAGACCGCAGGGTCGAAGAGGCGTGGATTATCGCGTAAATAGCCACCTTTAGCCACGTAGTTTTTGCTCGGACGCTCCAGATCTGTGTCTGTGAAACGACGTGGGTCCCAGCGATCCTTGGGGACCGGGACGATTGCGTCGCCACCTGATTCCAGTAGGCGCCACAAGGAATCAAGGTTGTTGCAGTTCGGGGGGAAACGTAGACCAATTCCTAAAATTGCTATTTTCATGTCAACGAAGACAACGATTTGATTGGCAGATGACTAACAAAATCGACCTCTTCGGGCATTTTTTTTCAGCACCCTTCATTCCGCAGAATTCAGTCTCGTTTCGCGCCCCGCCAGGGCAATTTACCATTCGGAAATACTCCGAGCATCTCAGCTCAGAGCCCGCTCTACTCTTTGGGTGCTAGTTTTTTCTTTCGAACTGGAATCAGTCGATGCACATGTAGCAAAAAATACAGGTAAATACTGGCGCCGGACACCAGCATATTCATCTCCCACCTGATCGCTTGAGTTACATTGTGGTGTGTGAAATTGAACAGAAACAAGTTGAAGCCGATCAGACAGCCCAGAGAGGCGACGCAGGTCGGGATGGTGAAATACTTTTTATAAACAAGGGGGTTCGCGCATGCCAAAGCAGTTAATCCGCTCATGGATGAAATTAAGAAACCAGTTATAATAGTTTTCATTGCTTGCTGGCGTAACTGTTATCATCAAGCGCTTCATGCGATGGTTGATCGCGATGGGAGCTCTTTTATGCAAATGTATGTTTGGGGGGGTGGAAAACTTAGGTAATCGGTCTATTACTTCGTGTTCTTATTTAGCTAATTTATATGGTTAGTTAGTTTCAATCCTTAAATTAGTTAATAAATTGTTAAGTGTGTTCTCGTGGAGTAAAATACGCAACAAATACAGCACTATACACTAAAAGCTGAATCGAAATCACAGTAGAGTGCTCGCGAGTGCTTCAGTAGTGGACTCATGTAGGGCTACGCCTCCACCCTCAGGGCATCAATCGTGGCAAGATCGCTTTTCTCATTTAGCTTCGAATTCAGCCATGGTATTGCAGGCCAGTTGCTTGGAGCAGTTTGCGTGATGCCTCTTTGATCTCATGCGTGCTGTGCAGGTGGCTAAACAAAGCATCCCGATTGGAATCGCAAAAGAGGCTTCTGGAATAATAGAGATCAACTGATCGTCAGAGATTCGCTGATCAAAACTAGCTGCGATGAGGTGCGCGACTAACGAGCTACTTAAACTGTCGGGTTCAGGAATATCGAATCCAGACTGTTTGATAATCATTCCAACATTTAGGGTGATGGTGTCACCAGGAGTCAGTGATATGCTATCATCAAAAATATAGGCTACCGATAGGTCCAGCGGGTCGTAGCCTGATGTAAATGGAAAGTATTCATCATCCCATTGTGATTCTTGAACCAACCAAGCTAAAGTTAATGATGATTCTACCGATCCGTTAATGAGTGCCGTAGGCTGATTGACAAAGGTTGGCAAAAAATCTTCGTCTGGTGAAAATGTATGACTCGTGAAGAGATCGTTTAAGACTAGTAAGAATGAAGTGTCTTCAAGTGCTGAAGTCACTGTAAAATTAATTTCATCATTAATTTTAAGGGAATCAAAGACACCTCCACTACTGCTAAAACTAACACTAGCAGATGCAGTTGCCCAAAATAATACAAGCAGAAGGAGGCTTGCGTCTATTACTCGGAATTTCATTTTTTGTAAATCATCTTCAGACGCTAACGATAACGATAAAACTATGGAAGAAATCAACAAAAACAGCACAAATGGCTTCTTATATCGCTATCTGCCTGCTGAATTCGGCTTGCAAGCTTTACAAACTGGAAGACTTAAAATCGGTAGAATCAGTGAATTGAATGATCCCCATGATTGTATGCCTTATATTGAAAATGAAAAATCATATGGGGCATTGGAAACGAGTATTCTGCAAGAACGTCATGGAGTTATCTCATTCAGCACAAAAGATAATGATCCAGTTATTTGGAGTCATTATGCAGACTGCCATAGAGGTATTGCCTTAAAGTTTCATTCAGATTTTTTACCTGATATTACTGAGCGGATTGAATACACAAATATAAGGCCTAGTGTTAAAGATAACATGATCAACGATGAGCATTATATTAAAGGAAATCTCACGAAATCGATAATTGCAAAATTTTGCCATAAGGCTGAAAGTTGGGAGTACGAAGGTGAGGTAAGAATTTTCCCCTCTCTTAGTGGTAAAAAAATGAGAGGCACACACTATTTTTATGAAATTCCAAAACAATCACTTAAAGCGGTCATCCTCGGGGCAAACTGTTCACTGAATTGGTTTGATATTCAGAATGCAGTTAAAGGTTCCCGATTAGGAATTAGCAAGATACCAGTTTTTCGATGTAGTAAACAACGTGATAGCTTTTTGATGGGAATTGATCGCGCTTAGGTGGCCACCAGTCTTAATGAAGCAGGCCGGGGGCATGGGCTGGTCTAAATCAAACGCTTAAATTGCAATTTTGGGATAAATATCCGACGGGATTACAATCGAGGTTTAGTGCGATTTGTTTTGCCCGGTATTCTGTCCCGGTTGAAATCGCTAGCCCAGTTCGTGGCTTGGGAGCAAATTTGTTTGGCGATAGTTGTTGGGGAATTGACCGCTGTGGCGGTTGAACCAATGCGAAAAGTGTGAGGATGATTTAAACCCGAATTGAAACGCAATCTCTTTTATGGAAGCCTCGGAACTGCGAAGCACGCGGCAGGCGCAAGTATGTTTGCGTTTCTCGAAGTAATTTTTGGGTGTGACGCCGAACTGTATACTAAAAATGCGATCTAGTTGGCTTCGGCTCAATCCGGATACTTTGATTAGCTTTTCAGCGGGAAAACCTTCGGCGAATTCTTCAGAATCTAGTATGTTTCGTGCCGCGACTGCTCGTTCATCGCTCGATGTTAGAATGCTGATTTCGCCTGGTGCGTCGAAGAGTAGCCCAATGAGGGCGCCTAACCATGTTGCATATACACTTTCAATACGTAGAAATTTACGGATAGAGATGCTCCTTTTGGACATTAAATTGCCCGCGTTGGGGGCGACTTGGTTGACGATATTTAGTAAATCTTTGGTCTTCTCATTAAATTCATCTATATTGATACCACTCAATACGATAGGATGCTTCAGTTTTATAAATTGCTTATTGGTCGGCCAGCGCAGTGAGAAATGCACGGAGCGGATTAAGGTGTTGGGGTCGAATTGCCGGGTGTCGACGCCGGGCGGTAAAATCAAGCAGTCGTTTTTTGTGGCATGAAATTCACCTGCTTGAGTTGTCAACTGGACACCGCCGCTTAGAAATATCCAAACTGACCACTCCAAATTGGTTGAATTAGTCGTGGTTTTGTCTGGAGGTGCTGATTCATAGGCCCACATTAGCTGGCTGCGTAAGTTTCTCCAGTCTGCGATGGGTATTTCCTGACTAAGTGGTAGCGGCATTGAATCTATAACTAGGTCGATGCATATATTGGGCAAGTATTTAGTCCTTGCTTGCGGAATAATGACATGTTTTTGCATGGATCACGCATCTGCAAAATCTTTACGCATGCATGACTTTAGTGCCACTGTCTGAGTTATTACTAACCCCAACCAAATAATAAAATGATTATGAACAAACTAAATGTTACCACTACACTTTTCGCAGCTACTTTGGGCCTTTCACTCGCCTGTAGTTCTGTAAATGCTGCCAATGTAAATCTTTCATCTGGATCTGCAGTTGAAGAAGGTGTTACAATCAATATCACAAGTGGTTTGCTAACTCCATTTACCACGGAGACCTTGTTAAATCCTCAGTTGATTAGTGTTTTGGGCGGTGATGATACTGTTGATCGTATTTCAGCCACAACAGATCAGGCGTGGACGCTGACATTCTCCGATCCGGGAGCTCAGAATCAGGTGCTGCTGATGTTGCGAGATGTTGAAAGCTTCGAAACGTGGACATTCTCTTCGACGAGTGGAATCAGCTCCATTAGTTATTTGGGTACAGCTGATGATGACACGAATGAAGCGCTCGATGCCGGCTATGGCACATATAATACGATTAGTGGATTGTTTACCGGAGAAGGGACCAATGAGAATGATCCGTATTCGATCTTCGATATTTCAGGTTTGAGTGACTTAACTATCACTATGGATGGTAGTGGCAGTGTGGGGACGCAGTGGGCCATCAATGTCGCAGCAGTTCCAGAGCCGAATAGTGCTTCTTTAATTCTGGGAGCGATGGCTATCGTGTATTGTCTCGGGGGGCGCTCTCGCTTCTTGAAATAGGGGCAGCCTGCTTAGATTCGCTGCGGCTAAGTTTGCGTCGGTGTTTTTCCTGACGTCTGATTGATTGTGCCTATCGGGGCGCTTTCAGGCATTCTATTTGACGATCTATATTAAAGTATGAGGTTTTATTCTATTTGTGTTCCTCGTCGCCAAGATGTGTCGAGTGCTTTCACTCTTATCGAGTTACTTGTAGTGATTGCTGTAATTGGAGTCTTAGCTGGAATACTGATTCCAGTGGTCTCTGGGGTTCGTATGTCTGCAGAGAAAACTTCATGTGCTTCCAACCTGCGGCAAATTTATATTGGTGTCGAGTTATTCACTCAGCAATATGGCAGCTATCCGAATATGAATGCAACGGCGGGCAGTCAGCCTTCGGGTGTTTGGGCGAAAAAGTTGGATGGATTTTTGCCGATCAACGAAGGCTTACCATATGGGGGTGCTTATGATGGGAAGAGCGTTTTTATCTGTCCCGCACGTGTTCGTCAATTCCCAGATGCGCCTGAGGCTAGAAAGGCAGCCAGTTATGGCTTCAGTAACTACTTTGCTGGGATTGCGCCGTGGACGAATAAACCGCCCGTGTCTCCCATCAATGTGACACACCCTGCGCGAACTATCCTAATCGCCGATGGAGTTTGGTCTGAGTCCGGCCGGTATCCTTTTCAAAATATACAGTTTGATATGGTGCCTGGTTCGATTCGCGACCGGACGTCAGGAGGTGGAAACAGTGCAGGCACTCACGGGGATGGTGCCGCCAATATTATCTATGCCGATGGGCATCTCGAGTGGTTTGAAGATACAGCGCAGTTGCAGGATTTGCAGTATCGCGACTGGGGGCCACGTGACCTGTGGCATGTGGAAAAATAAGTGAAATTTAAAATGAAAAGAATGAATTGTATAAAATGGTGCTTCCTGTTCGGAGCGATGCTACTTGGAGGCGGAACTTTTCTGCATGCCAATGAGGAGGCATCCTTTGGTGGTGATGGACGATCGGCTAAAATGGTATGGGCCCATTACATTGCGTGGGGGTTTAACTTTACTGACTATCGAGACAATTTCAATGTGGGTTGGCGTCGCCTGGATGACCGATCCAACTTGGGGAGCCCGTTAACGAGTGCAAATGAGGGGCTGACGAGCACGACACGCACTCAAATCCTCTCTGCGATGCAGTATGGCATCGATGGTTTTACGGTGAATATTATGCATCCCAATGCATATGCGGGGTCAATGAATCGCATGTATCGGGCGGCCGAGGGCTTGCCCTTTAAAATCTCACTGTGCGTGGATGGTTTTGGTGCGCGTCTTCCTGTTGAAGAAGTGGTGGAGCATATGGCACAGTATTTCGAAAAGTGGGGGACGCACCCCAACAATAGTTACATTGATGGAAAGCCAGTAGTTTTTATCTACCACCCGCGGCGTTCCCCGGAGGATTGTGAAGAAATCGTGCAGCAATTGAAGGCGAAGGGACATGAGGCCTACTGGCTGGTTCAACCGCAACGCGAAGGCACTTTATGGGATGATCGCGATTTGATTGATCGCTATTTAACTGCATTTGACGGCTTATATGATTTTGGTAGTAACGGAATCTCACGGGAGAATATGGATCTACGCTTGTCGAATGGGCGTGAGGCGCTAGCGCGAGCTGGACGTTCTGATAGTGGTCTGCTTGTCGCCGGTATTACCCAAGGTTACAACGGCTCACACAATGCTTTTTATCGTCCATTTTTTGGCACAGGCACGCTTCGGGATAACTGGGAGTCTGCCATCGCGGAAGAGGCCGATTGGGTATGCCTAACTACTTGGAACGATTATATTGAGAACACGCATTTTGAACCTTCCGAATGGGATCCAGGTGCGCTCTTAAAAATTAATCGCGAATATATTCGTCTCTGGCGTGGGGAAGTTGCGCCGCCACGTCCGCCGCAAGTGTTTGCAAGCTATAAGAATGAGGTTCGTCTGGGTGACGATTGGACAATTGAGCTTCAAGCTTTTCCATATACGACTCCTGCGCAGGTTTGTTATACGAAGATCACTGATTTAGATGGTAATTTAATTAAAGCTTTTTCACCGCTGGAGCTGTCATCGCAGGAACACACTGTGATGACATATCGTCTGACGCATCCTGGTTTGGATTCCCCGCGTTACATGCGGATCTGGACCGCTGTTGCGGATGAAGCGACTGGGGAGTCGTTGGAGAGTCTGGAATGGCGAGAGTTATACCCCGTAGTGGTGCGTCCGGGTGTCATGTGCGATTACCGCACGGTGCGTGTCGATTTAGGGGACCTGTTAGATCCATTATCCTTACGAGTGGAGTCGTCGGGGAGTGAATTGAAGTTTTCGAGTAGTTTTGATACTTGGAGTTGGGTCGGTAAGGCAGAGTTGCTTTGTAATGGACGTGTTGTTTCTGCAAAAGAGATCGTAAGTTTCAAGGAGACGAAGGTGGCCATTGATTTCACTTTAGATCCGCGACCGGCTGATCAGCCAATAGATCTGTATGTCTTGCGGCTGACTCGGGCTGACGGTCGATATCTTTGGTCGCAGCCGCTCGCGATTAAATCGACTCGTCTTGCTGAGTCCGATGAAGATGAGCTGGTGACACTGCCAGGACTTTTACGAGAGGGCGATTTTGATGAAAGCTGGGGGAAGGCGATGTTCACCGCGGAGGTTAAGACCCTGCAAGTTCCTGAAGAAGAAATCTATGGATTCAATCTGCCGATGGATGACGAGAACGCGGTTTATCCCCGCGACATTGCGGGGTGGAATATTGCGACGCTAGGTGGAGGTCGCAAGTGGGGCGTTTCTGTTCCTGAGGCGGTTCCTTCCGTATTAACTGATGCAGCACTTCCACGTGGGCACGAGCGCTACTACCACTTTGATGGAGAGGATGATCGAGTACTTCTTCAGGTTCGAGGCTTCCCGCATGGTGTGGTGACGGTAGAGGCTTGGGTGCGTCCTGAGCAACAAACGTCTGCAGGCTATATTCTATCTGATCAAAATCGAGGGTTCGATTTTGGAGTCTCTGCCGATGGTAAGTTGTTTAGTCAACGAGGCTTATTCAGGTGCTATTCGAGTGAACCGCTCGCAATCGATGCATGGAGCCATGTCGCTGCCGTGTATGATGGTTCAACCATGCGCTTATATGTGAATGGCGAGTTCGTGGGAGAGAAGGCCCTTCGCGTAACGCTCCGATCGATTAATTCTATCCCTGTGATTGGGTGTAAGCATATGGAGTATTTACAATTTTCTCACTTCTATCGGGGGGATCTCGCGGGGTTATCTGTAACCGCAAATGTGCTCGATCCGGATGACTTTAAACTACTAGATTAATATGAAATTAAACAGCTTAATGCTTAGTCTGCGAACCCCGCTTTTTCTAGCGGCGATTTTGATATCTTCTGTGTCGGAGAATACGTATGCCGCAGATCTCGTTGGCGATTGGCACTTTGATGAAGGAGCTTATTCACGCGGCAAATTTTCAGATCGAACGGGAATGGGGGGCGATGCTAAATTAGTGTATTTAGAGTCGAGAGAGGTGCCTGAGTTTTTACCCGATGCAATCGGTTCGGTGCGGCATCCATTGCGTTTCGATGGAAGCAGGAGTCATTGGCTTGAGATTCCCTGCCAGGTGCTGGACGCAAGCCCAGACTTGGCATTGGAGTTTTGGTTTAAATGGGATGGCACAGGAGGAAAAGAGCAATTTATCGTTGGGAATGCGTCTGGTTTGATTTTGGGACTCAAAGAAAAAGGGAAGCTCTACTCGATGGTTCGGGTGCGCAGCGGTGATCGCGAGCGTTGGGTTTATGTGGATACGCCGGGGCGAGTGGAAGCGGGTGTTTGGCAGCATGCCATGCTCTCAATTCATGATGGGAATGTTCAACTTGTGCGTGTGCCAGCGCGGCAAAGTGATGCGGTATTGATTGGGGCGAAACCCAGAGCACTCAATGGCGATCTTGTTATTCAATGGCAGGGGACTGCTGTCGGAATCAACCCACACGGAAAAAGTAGTCCTTTCTCAGGTAGTATTGCCGGCTTCAAGATTTACGATGGAGCTCTCGATACTGAGACTTTCTTGATGTCCGAGATATAGGCGAATCTTAGAATGATGCAAAGCTATATTAGTGAGATTCGAGGTGGGTTGCTCGATTGGATGGAATCGGTTCGTTATGAGGAAGCTGGCTGGGGGCGGTGGAAGTATCATTCGATGATGGAGCGCCCGTATGCGCTGAATGCTTCTGGAATTGCGATAAAGATTCTGCACCGCTTAGGGCTACTGGATCAAATCTCCGCGGCACAGCGCCGCGAAGCAGTTGAATATTTTAAAAGTTGTCAGGATTCGAGCGACGGTCTTTTCCGCGACCCGCTAGAGTTGGAAGCAGATCGCATAGGCAGCCATAGTTGGGAATCGATTTGGGGGCAGCGCAATGGAGTCGCTTTGGAGGCGATTGAATACCTACATTCTCGTCCGGATTTTCCTGAAGTTAAAGCCCAGTTTGTCAATTTGAGAGAGGTGGACACCTACGCGTGGACCCTATCTTTGGATTGGAGTAATCCTTGGATGCATGGTGAGAGTTGGTCGCGTGCCATTTCCGCATTTCTCAAGACGGCGAATCTCGAAAAAAGTGAAGCGGATCGAGCCGCTTTAGATGGGATGTTTCAAGCGGTGGAACAACATTTGTTAGACCCCGAGACGGGCTTTCCACTGCGTTTAGGCTGTAAGGATGCATCGGTCGGGATGGCGGGTTTATTTAAGCTGATGTTTGGGTATTTGGACGCCGGACGTGTTGTTCCGCACGCAGAAAAAGCCATTGATTCTACACTACTGCTACAGAATGAGAATGGAGAATTTGGGGCCATGAGCAATATGTGTTTTAATTGGGATTCATTGTGGGTTCTACGAGAACTTGATTTACAATTGGAAGGCCGCTATAGGCATGTAGAAATCGTTGCCGCTGGGAATCGTTTGGCTTCAGTGCTGCTCAGTAATTATCGCAAGGAGGATGGTGGGTTTTCGTTCAATGGAGCTTTGTCAATTCAGGAACACCATGGCGTTCGCTTGTCGGCTCAATCACATCCGATCGGGGATATGTTGGCTGCTATCATGGTCTTATACTGTTTTGAATATTGTGATGAGTGGAATTCAGGTTCGCTGAAACTGATTAACGCTGGTTAAGTGGACTTCATTGCATGCTTATCGCAAGAAGGTGCCGTTTTTTTTAGATGTTTTGATAGATGTCGTCAATCGCCTCGAAGGTTGTAATGTAACTGTCAGCTTCCACAAGTATGCAGTTGTACGCTTATACTGATTGGTCGCACCAAGCTAGTATCTGCGGGCATGGTGTTTATAGCTGAGCAAATGTTGCACTAATGCGGCGGCAATTAGGGCGCTGCCAAAGAGTGCCATGCCTCGCCGATTAAGGTATTTCCCCAGAGCACTCGCACGGCGAAGGCGAACAGGATGAGGACTAGGCCGCTGGTGATTAAGTTGCGCGAGCCCAGTGTGTGCACGAAGCGACCCGACAATCTCGCGCCGAAGATGCCAGCTAGACCGACTAGGCCAAACAAGTCTGCTTGTTGCACCGTGTAAGCCATCGGTGCGTCCATGACGTGAATCGCCAGTGTCGTCCGCATGGCATTGAGTGCGGCAAACCAAAGCGCGCCCGTGATGGCAGAATCCCGCAAGGAGCGATGCTGCTGAAATAAGCTAAACATGGATCCGATCAGTTGCGGATACCTCATTTGGGCGGTGGGCGTGCTTGCTGGTAGGTAAACTTTGAGCAAGATGCCCATCACGGCTGCGATGATGGCTGCCGGGCTTGGAGTCTCGATCGTGCCGAGCTGTGTGCGACGCCTGTTTACCGCAGGCTGTGTTTTTATCCCACTGCGTCCGCAAAACTTGTCCATTGCGACTGAACTACACTACCGGGCGGAGGCGCCTCAACCGGCAGTCGAGGCCTTTGTGGCGCTCACTTTACAAGCCAGGCAGGACATCGAGGCTTAGCTGAGATACCTGCGGCTTTATTTATGCATGCGGGTAATGATGTATGCTGTGGTCCATTCATGATACTGCCGCTTAGTCCTACCGAGGCGATTCGGGATCTATTTTTTTTGCGTTTCATCTTTTACTTTTATCGACTCATTCTTCAATAGTCTTGTCTACCTACCTTTCACCCTCAGTCCGCAGCACTCGTAATAGTCACGATTCGTCTGCGTTATTAATGGCCTATGTCTATTCGAATCAAAGTGGCGACTACTGCCAAAGAACTCAGTGATGTCTATCGCCTGCGCTATCAGGTTTATGTGGTCGAAGAAGGGCTTTATGGCAGTGTGAGTGGAGACATCATTATTGATCAATTTGATGCCCTGCCGAATACCGCTAATATTATTGCTTACGAGGGGGCGACCCCTGTGGGCACTATGCGTACGAACTTTGATAGCGAGGTGTTGTTGCCGGCGGACGAAAGTTACGACTTTAGTGAATACCGTGAACGTGCGAACGAGCAAGCTCAGGCGCAGGGACTCGAGCGGGCCTTGTTGGGCTGTTCTGGTATGCTGGCGATCGCTAAAAAGTGGCGTAACCGTAGGGATCTGTTTCGAGCTTTGTTTAAGCTAAGTTGTGATGTCGGGCATTCGTGGGGCGTGAGCCATATTATTGTAACCGCAAGGAGTGAGGCGCAGAGTATGTACCGGCGTATGGGCTTTGAAGCGCTCGAAGATGAGCTTTGGTATGAGCCGGCAGGCGCGCACATCGTGCCGATGGTCAGCGAGCTGGAGCGAATTTATCAATGGGCCTTCGGCGGTATGGTGGGCAAAAGCGACTTGCTGGAACGATTCAGTGGCTGTTTTCAGGACCTACTCTTCAGCGCCGGAGATTCAATTTTTTGTGAAGGTGATCAGGGGGACGAAGCTTATATTGTCAGCGCAGGTGCGGTGGATATTTCCCGCAAGGAAGGGGACGATCAGCTGAACCTGGCTACATTGAGCACGGGCTCTCTGTTTGGTGAATTGTCCTTGATAGATGAGCAAGCCAGATCGGCGGATGCCACGGCCGCGAAGAATACAGAACTGGTGGTGCTCAACCGTAAGACCTTTTGGGATAAGGCCCACGATGATCCGGAATACCTGCGCAGCTTGCTTTCGATCTTAAGTAAACGTCTGCGTGATGTCGATGACCGCGCCTTTGCCTATGCCCATGGGTCCACTGATTATCGGCTCAATTTTTTCCTTAATAAAGTTAAAGCACATGCGCTGCCTTTGAATAAATCCCCACAAGATTCTAAGGCAAAAATAAGGACCACTGCATTTGCTTATATGGCCAGCACCCGGCTGGAGGAGACGGTTGCATTTTTGGATCAATTACAGCTTGAAGGTCAGCTCAAGTATACGGATACAAGCATCACCTTTTATGGAGAACAGACACAGTGAAGAATGATCAAGCCAGTTCCACCGCATATACCGTGCTACAGGGCATTTTACACGTGGCCCAAGCCTCGCCTTATAGCTATTTAGTTGAAGATGAGGTGGTCGAGCTGGGGCAACAAATCTTGCAGGGCACTGAAGAGGGCCGCAAGCGCCTGAAACAGTTGGCTACGCCGATGTTTACATGGTCGGTCAAGTTTCGTGAGCGCTTGGTTTTGCCAGGCATTACGCTGCATTATATTTTGCGCAAACGGCACGTGGAAGCGATTAGCCAACAGGCGATTGAAGAGGATAGCGTCACCCAAGTGGTCATGCTTGGCGCAGGCTTCGATACCTTGTCGTGGCGATTTCACAAAAGGTATCCACATGTCAATTTCATTGAAATCGACCATCCTGCCACTCAGAAGGCCAAAGTCGCGGGGCTGAATCCGGGGGGCGCGTCTAATATGCACTTTCTGAGTGTCGACTTCGCGCACCAGACCCTGCAGCACGAACTGAGTCATTTCGCCGGATTTGAGCCAGAGCGTAAGACCTTATTTATCTGCGAAGGGGTGATGATGTATTTGCCCGAGCAGGCGGTGCATGTTCTGTTTAAGTCCATCCGAGCGCTGACCGGAGCGGGCAGTCTGTTTCTATTCTCGACCCTGGAGCCGAGAAATAGCCAGAGAAATACCATCCCAAGTTTGTTGTATTATCACTTAAAGCTGATTGGAGAGCCAATCGCATGGAGCATCGATAGCGAACGAATGGCCGATTTCATTCAGCAGCATGATTGCGAATTAAAGTCACTGGCAGGGCGGGATGCGCTGCTTGAGCGCTTTGTTAAAGACGATCGTAAACTACACCTACACAGCGGCGAGTATTTCACCTTGTGTGAATACAAATAAGGGGTTTTGAGAGGCTTTATTTAAGTTGAATGCCCTCTTAGATTAACAATAATCGGTTTAATTGAAATGGTTGTAGGATTTTTATCACTTAATTGCATCTTCGCTGGGTTGAGATATTAAAAATCTGTTCTTTTAAAATGAATAATTAGTATCTAATCATCTTGCTTGCATGATGAATCGATGGATCGGTGATAATCCTTTTTATAACAATGAAAAATACTAATTTTGGAAAGATGGTGTCGGCGGCGCGTAAGGCGCAGGGTTTGACGCAGCTCGAATTGCAGGATTTGTGCGGTGTGAGCGCATCTGTGATTTATAAAATAGAATCAGGTCGCGACGATTTCAGCTTGCGTAATCTGGTGGCGGTTTTGGATGCCCTGAGGATTCAGTTGCAGGCAAAAAGTCCCTTAGGCGTCGAGGTGCAGCTGAATGGATAGTTTGCGATTATTTGTCGGGCAGGTCTATGCGGGAGAGTTGCAGCGTGATGCAGTCGGCATCCGTTTTTTTTATGCGGATGGCTACCAGGGGGCTCCAGTATTCCTGAATTGGCCGGTGGCGTGTGAGGGGCTTTCTTGGGAGACCTTGCCGCCCGAGTTGAGTTGCTTACTACCTGAAGGTATGCAGCTGGAGCAATGGCGTGCTGCGCCCGTTACGGATTCGAGTGAATGGGGGCTGCTGGCTGCGGTGGGGGCGGATGTGCCAGGGCTGATTTCAGTCTTGCCGAGTGGCTCTGAGTCGCTGCCCTTGGGGCGTACCGCTGAGGGCCTCAAATCCTTGAACCGGGCACGGATACAGCCTGAATTAGACGCCTTGCCATACCGCGAGAGTGAACTGGCTGAGTTTAATTCGGCGGCGGGTTTCCCCCATTCACTGGCGAGTTCTGGAGCCAGTGCGAGTGCGGTGTATTCGCGCAAGCAATCGGCGTTTAAGCTGGTGAAGCTTAATGGTAGCTATCGACTGACACCGGAGTCTCCGGACACTGTCGGGCAGGTAGAAAATCAGCTGTTGACCACTCAATTGGCGCAGGACGCGGGGCTGGCGGTGGCTTCGGTGGGGCGGCTGCGGACGACGGATGGACGGGCCGTTCTGTGGGCCGAGCGTTTCGACCGCACGGGCGCCTCTAATAGTCAGCGTTTACGAGTGGAATCTGCCTGCCAACTGCTGGGGAAAGCTCGCACGGCTAAATATGAGGGTTCGCTGGAGGCGATTGCTGAATTGATACGCCAATACTGCACAAATCCTAAGATTCAGTTGATGCGCTTCTTCCATCGTGTGTTGTTTGGCTGGCTGTCGGGGAATCGCGGCCTCCACTTAAAGAAATGGGCACTTTTACAGAATGGGAACCTCATCGAGTTATCACCTGCTTATGGCATGATGAATCACGCGATTACCCGAAAGGACGCTAGCGAGAGCGCCTTATCGCTAGCTGGGCGGCGCGCAGGCTGGGATCGCGACAGCTTGTTGGAGTATTTGGGGAAGGAAGTTTGCGGGCTGAATCTACGAATGATAGACCGCGTGCTGCATCAACTCGAGGCGGTGCCATGGGAGCCACGAATTCTTGGCAGTGGTCTCTCGAAAGCGAGCCAGCAGGCCTATTTCGAACTGCTCAGCGAGCGCTGGCGTAGGTTACAAATGAGATGAGCTCCAAGGGCACGGGCTGCGTTGGAGGCTGCATCTGGCAACGTCAGGTCCATGTGCTTGAACTCTTTGGGAGACTTTGAATATTCTGGGAATAGATGGCTTGTTGAAACGTCTAAGGGAGCACTGATCTATTATGAAAAAGCTTTTAACACTGACGACAACCGCCTTGTGCAGCCTTTGGCTGTTGGGCTGCAATGAAACTAAGGACAAGGCGTCTAGCCACGTGGCCGCAGGAAATCCGGGGCGTGAGTTGGTGATGGACTCGATCCAGGCGCATGGTGGCACGGAACGCTGGTATAATAATGGTTTACTGCAATTTCGTTGGACGTACCATATGAGCGATAAGGGCCCGCAGGCGATTGTAGATACGGTGCAAACTGTGGATCCTACGAATTTAAATGTGATGCACGAGGTGCCGGGGAAGGATATTCGTTTCGGCATGTATGAAGGCCAATACTGGATCGCTCCTAAGGGCAGTCAGTTTGCGCCGCCAGTGCAGTTTTGGTCGCTGACGCCTTACTACTTCATCGGTATTCCTTTTGTCTTCAATGATGAGAATGCGATCTTTGAGCGACTTCCTGAAAGCATAGCCTTTGAGGGCCAGGACTATGCTCAGGTCAAAATTACCTACACGCAGGACGCGGGCGATTCACCGGACGATTATTATGTGCTCTTAATCGATCCGGAGACCAAACTTACACGGGGAGGGTATTACATTGTGACGAATCCTTTGGTGGCACCTAATGGTCCGGGGCCTGAAAAGTTTCTAAGTTTGGATAATTTAGTTGATGTTGATGGTGTGCTGCTGGCATCCGGGCATCGCACTTTTGCGATGCAGGATGGGCAAATTGGTGAGCAAATGCGTTTCACTGAAGTGAGTGGTGTGAAATTTGTGCCCCGTGCGAGCTTTGACCTTGGGATTCCCAGTCCCGAGCTGATTCTTGAGTAATGGCTCCAGCCTGAGGCGCATTTTTATTCATTATTACAGCTGATGTGGGACGTTATTTGGAATACGCGCAGCTATTTTTTCTGGCTGATGGTCGTCTCACTGTTTTGTGCCTTGGCGGAGCGCATGCGGCCCTGGCGGCAGGGACAGCGCTTTTTGCGAGCCGAGTTCTTTCAAGATTTGTTTTGGTTGTTTTTCAATGGGCATTATTTCTCAATCCTGTTCGCCTATGTCAGCGTGTGGTTGACTCGCTGGTGGTTGCCGGCCATGGAGTCGGCGCAGGCTTGGAACCTGTTGGCTGCCTGGCCTCTTTGGGCGCAGGGGCTTTTTTATTTTGTGCTGAAAGACTGGCTGGACTGGTGCGTGCACAACCTGCTGCACCGCGTGCCGGCGCTATGGGAGTTTCACAAGATTCATCATAGTATTACGGAAATGGATTGGATCGGGAATTTCCGCTTTCACTGGATGGAAATCGTGGTCTACCAATCGATCACTTACTTTCCCTTGGTGGTCTTGGGGGTCGATCCCACGGTGCTTTTGATTATTGCGGTGCTCAATACGCTGATCGGGCACTTGAACCATAGTAATCTTGATCTGAGCTGGGGGCCTTTGCGCTATTTGCTCAATTCCTCGCGTATGCATATATGGCATCACATGCATGATTTGCCGGAGGCACGTCGGCAGGGGGTGAATTTTGGCATTTCCTTGAGCGTGTGGGATTGGCTGTTTCGCACCGCTTATTGGCCGAGCTTAGAGGAGCGCCCCACGCAGCAGCCCGATACGCTCGGGTTTCCCGGGATGGAGCGCGTGCCTGTTTCGCTTCACGGGCGCTTGTGGAGTCCCTTTAAGCGTATGGGGCACAGAGTGCGAAACTCGGTGTTGCGTCTCCATCGCTGAAGCCCGAGCTGTTGCGCGGTCTGCCGTGTCTGCTTAAACCTCTTCGGTGTCGTTTTCCAGACTATTCAGATCTTTCGATGTGAGTAGATCGATCAACTTCTTCATCGCTGGAGTCAGGACGCGGCCCTTGCGGTGGATCAGTGCCAGTGGGCGTTTATAGACCTTATTTTTGAATTTGATTACCTTGAGCAGGCCTTGTGCTTCTTCGCGGCTGACTGTGGTCTGCGGAAGGATGGCGATACCTGCATTGATCTCGACAGCGCGTTTGACGGTTTCGACGTTGTCAAACTCCATGACGGGCTCCATCTCGAGGTTGGCCTCGCGAAAGATCTGGTCGGTCGCCTTGCGGGTGGGGATGTCGGGCTCAAAGCCAATGAATTTTTGCTCAGCGATTTCTTCAAGTGTTACGTTCTTCTTGCTCGCCAAGGGGTGATCCGGGCTGACGACGAGCACTAAAATATCGTCGTGGAAGGGAAGTACTTCCAGCTGCTTATGTTTTTGGGGATAGGCAACCAGACCGAGGTCGATGGAGTTGGTGAGGATGTCCTCGTAAACGTTGTTGGCGCGGCGGTATTCCACCCGGATATTGACTTCCGGGTATTTGGATAGAAATGCTTTCACATACGGAGGCAGCTCGTGCAGGCCGATACTATAAACTGTCGAAATGTGAATGGTGCCACTAATGACTTTCTTCATCTCTTGGAGTTCGCTGTTGAGCTTGTCGTAGAGATAGAGAATTTCCTTGGCGGACTCGTAAAGTTTTTGCCCCTCGCGTGTCAGTCGGAATTGCTTTTGACTACGATCGACGATTAGTATGCTGAAATGTTTTTCCATCGCCCGCAATTGCTGGCTCACCGCGGATTGGGTGATACCATTGAGTTTGGCGGCGCGAGAAAAGCTCTCGCTCTCAACTAAATCTGAGAATATTTTGAAATTTTCGACGTGCATGAGATAGTTGTATAATTAGGACTTATCGGAATGCAACAATAAATTAAGCAATACTAATGAGTCTATTTTTATTAACAAGTTTTCTGATTTACTAATGATTGATTACTCCAGTTTTGAGAAAAACTTATCGGCAGTGCGAGCTCGAATCGTGCGTGCATGTGAGTGTAGTGGTCGCCCTTTAGATTCCGTTACTCTCTTGCCTGTAACGAAGAATCACCCGCTTGCTGCGGTTGAGTATGCGGTGCGCAGTGGTATGTGTGCTGTGGGTGAGAATCGAGTGCAAGAAGCAGCGGATAAGCGCGGCTCATGCGAGGCGCGGGTCCAATGGGAGCTAATTGGTCATTTGCAGAGTAATAAAGCTCAAAATGCGGTGGCTATTTTTGATCGAATCCAGTCGGTGGATTCGCTGAAGCTGTTGCGCCGTTTGGATCGTTTTGCGGAAGAGCAGGGGAAGTCGCTGGCGATCATGTTGCAGTGTAATACCGGGGAAGACCCTAATAAGCACGGCTTTAAGGTGGCTGAGGCTGACTCGGTGTTAGAAGTGGCATTGGGCTTGGAGCATTTGCGAGTGGACGGTCTGATGACGATTGCGCCGCTGAGTGAGGATCTTGAGGTGGCGCGTGTCGCTTTTGAACGCTTGCGCATGCTACGGGATGCATTGTCTGAGCGCTTTGATGTGGCGCTGCCGGAGCTCTCGATGGGGATGACGGGCGACCTCGAAGTCGCGATTGCAGCTGGTTCGACGCAGATCCGAGTGGGCACCGCACTCTATGGTGAGCGCGAATATTGATTTCTGTGTCATGCAGTAAAGCATGCATAGACAGGCTTTTAGAGTTGCGGGGCGATCTTTGGCACTTTGTTGTTAACGGCTTTTCTCCCCCCGCAACCGCATCCAAAAATAGAATATGTATCTTAAAGAGATTGTCATTAGTGGCTTTAAGAGTTTTGCCGACCGCACTCGCCTGGACTTGCGCCAAGGTGTGACCGCAGTGGTTGGCCCGAATGGTTGTGGTAAAAGTAATATCGTGGACGCGATTCGTTGGGTGCTTGGAGAGCAAAGTGCCAAGGCTTTGCGTGGTGCCTCGATGCAGGACGTGATTTTCGAGGGCACGGATAAGCGCAAGGGCTTGCCGACCTGCGAAGTTAAATTGACGTTTACCGACTGTGAGGCGGAGCTGGGCACACAGTTCAATGAAGTCGCTATTTCACGGCGTGTGAGTCGCGACGGTGGCAGTGATTATTATATCAATGGCAAGGTCTCCCGCCTGAAGGATATTCAACGTCTGTTTGCGAATACCGGGGTGGGGCGTGTGTCTTATTCATTTATGTTGCAGGGGCAGATCGACCAGATCCTGTCTACCAATCCGGCCGAGCGACGTACTATTTTCGAAGAAGCGGCAGGGATCACTCTCTATAAAGCGCAGCGCAAGGAGGCTCTGAGTAAGCTGGCGCTGGTGGATGCCAATCTCGCCCGTGTAACGGACGTGATTGAGGAGGTCGCGCGCCAGATCGGTTCGCTCAAACGCCAAGCCAGTAAGGCGCTCCGTTATCAACGCATCAAGCATCGGTTGACGCATCTGGATCTCGCTAACAGCGCATATCGGCATTCTGACTTAAGTCAGTCGATCACGCAGGTGGCGGAACGTGCCACCGAGCTACGTAAGAAGGTCGAGGCGCACACCACTTCGCTAGAGCGCGATGAGTCGATCTTGATGGAAAAGAAAGCGCAGCGTGCGGGGCTCTCTCAGAAAATGGAAGAGTTGCAGCAACGGGTGTATAATCTGCGCTCTGAAAAAGAAAATGCCGAGAATCAGGCCGAGTTTTCCACCATTCGTTCTAAGGACATGGTGGCGCGTATTGCCGAGTATCAGAAGGAGATTGCCGATCTGGAAAAGCAAAAGGCAGAGCTGGCTACCCGTGCCAAAGACGAGAGTGAAAACAAGCAAATGCACTTGGAAGTGGTCGACGATTCCGACCGTATCTTTCGCGAGCGCAATCAAGAGTTGGCAGTGGCTCAGGAGCAACTCGGCGCGATGGAGGGGGAGCTACAAAAGCGCCGGCAGGACCTGTTGACTGCGGAGAATCGTATCAATCGTGCACGCTCGCGTTGCACTACGCTTGAAGTCAACCTTAAGACATACCAGGTCAAGCACGCCTCACTCACTGAGAGTGCGATGAATTTGAAAGAAGAAGTGGTGGCGCTGGAACAGGGACTGGCTGAGATCCAGCGTCTGCTCGAAAAGCGTCGTGCGGAGCAAGCCAGCTGCGAGCAAGCGGTGGAGGAAGCCCGTGCTGATTCACGCGAAATATTAACGCAGTATCGCAGCCTGCAGGAGCGTATTCAGGAGCAAGACCGCGGCATTGCGCGTAAGACGGCCCAGTTAAATGTGCTCGAAAGCTTGCAAGCCAAGTTCGAGGGCTTCGGCGAGGGAGCCAAGGCCATTCTGGGGGATAAGCTCAGTGATGTGGTCTCTAAAAACAGTGTCTCGATCATCTCCAAGGAGCTGAAAGTTGATAGCACATATACGACCGCATTGAAGACACTGCTCGGCTCTGCTGCGGATGCGCTTTACGTCGGGGATTCTAACAAAGCACTGTCGGTGATCGGTAAGTTGGATGCTGACTTTATGGGGCGGGCTTGCTTGCAGATTGATCTGCCTGCCGCCACCGAAGCGAAGGCAGTTGAATTACCTGCGGGCTTGGTTGCGGCGCAAGCCGTAGTCACCGTGCGTGATCCGAATCTGCAAAATGCGGTCGATCGTTTGCTGACGGGGTGCTACTTTGCGGATCGTCTGGATTCATTTGTTGAGTATTGGAAGACGCATCCTGACTTCAATTTTCTATTGGTGGCTACCCGCGATGGCGAGATCGTCGATTGTCGTGGGCTGATACACGGTGGACGCACCACGGGGAAAAAATCTTCCAGTGTGTTGGAGCGGGAGTCTGAAATTCGGAGTCTGCGCCAAGAGATTGGGACGGAGCGAGCAGCACTCGAAGAGCTGCGTGAGCAGGCGGATACGCTTGATGAACGTCGTAATGTGGCCGAGGCGACTGTGGAAGCGCAGCGCAAACGACTGGGCGATCTGGCGAGCGAGGTGTCTGGCTTGGTGGCCGAAGAGCGCAATCAAACGCAGAAGATCGAACACAACGCACGCACGCGCAGCCAGGCCGAAGATGAACTTTTCCGTCTGGATGAGAAACATGGTGATTCCATTGCTGAATTGGAAGCGGCCAAAGAGGAGCTTGCTGGTGCGGAGCAAACTCTCAAAGACGAGCGCCAGGGAGGCAGTGATTTGGAAGTGGCCATCGATCAGGCCCGGCAAGAGCGAGATGCCAAGCGTGAGGCGCTCTCCGATGTGCGACTCGAGCTCGCGGAGAAGAAGCAACGACTGGAGTCGGTCGACCGCGCATTGAGCGAGGTACAGCGTGAGACTGCCAGTTTGGAGCATCGTATTTTGCGTCGTAATCAAGAGATCGATACCATCAACGAGCAGATCGCGCAGTTGAAGCAGTCCAGCGAACACCACGCCAACAAGAGTGAAGAGCTGGCCAAGACTCTGGAGATCGCCAACGATGAGCTGGATAAGGATCGCGAACAGTTACAAGGCATTGATGCGATTATCAATGAAATCGACGAAGGCCTTTCGGGGCGACGCAATGAGAGTCGTAGCTTTGATAAAGAGTTGACCAAGCTAGAAATTCGTCTTGCCGAAGAGCGTTCTCAGCTTGGTTTTATTCAGAATACTGCCTTGGATGAATATCAGGTCGATCTCTCGCAAGTCGATTGGAAAGCAGAACTGTGGGAGGGTAACGTTGAGTTTGAAAAGCGTGTCAATCTCGACGAAATGGATGACCCGGATAAGATTGCAGCGCAACCGAAGCAAGAGCGCCGCGATCCTAGCGAAGAAGAGCTGGCCGAGATGGACCAGACTGATTGGTCCACTATCGAGGCAGAAGTCGGCGAGTTAAAGGGACGTATTTCCAACATGGGGCCGGTGAACCTCGATGCGATTAGTGAGTATGCCGATTTGAAAGAGCGGCATGATTTCCTACAGGGGCAAAGTGAAGACCTGAATAATTCGAAGAACAAACTGGTCGAGACCATCGACCAAATTAACGATACCTCGCAGGCTCTTTTCCGTGAGACATTCGAGCAGGTTAAGAAAAACTTCGCATTCACATATGGTAAAATTTCGGGTGGTGGAGATTCCGATCTCTTGTTGGTCGATTCCGAAGACCCCTTGGAGTCTGGCATCGACATCATCGCCCGTCCCCCGGGCACGCGTCTAAAGAGTGTGACACTCCTATCAGGTGGGCAGCGCACCATGGCTGCGGTCGCGCTGCTGTTTGCCATCTACATGGTAAAGCCCAGCCCGTTCTGTGTGCTCGATGAGATTGACGCCGCGCTGGATGATGCTAACATTGGTCGTTTCTGTGATACGCTGCATGGTTTCACGGATAAATCTCAGTTCTTGATTATCACACACAACAAACGCACCATCTCTAACGCGGATACAGTCTTTGGCGTCACCATGCCGGAAAAGGGCGTTTCTACGCTCCTTTCTATGCGTTTTAACAAAGACGGCAAGCGTCCCGAGATGAGCGCGGACGAAAATCAGCAACCTTTTTAAATGGCCGGTAATATTTTTTCAAAGCGCTTTGGCTGGGCGTGGTTTGTCAGCCTGCTTCTACTCTCCGGCTTTTTGTTGATCAGTATTAGCAGCTATCTCGTCACTCGCGGAAATATACGTGAGACGATCTCGGAGAGCACCTTGCCCCTGACCTCGGACAATGTGTATTCAGAAATACAACGCGATCTCTTGCGGCCGGTATTTATCGCTTCGTTAATGGCGCACGATACCTTTCTGCGGGATTGGGCGATGAACGGAGAATTGGAGGACGATGCGATCACCCGATATTTGCATGAGATCAAAATCAAGTATGCCACTGTGACGTCGTTCTTCGTATCCGAGCAGACGCAGAAGTATTACCATGCCTATGGTTTATTAAAAACGGTCCGCGAAGACGAGCCACGGGATGCGTGGTATTACCGTGTGCGTGACATGGAGGCGCCCTACGAGATTAATGTAGATGCCGACCTGGCCAATGCCGATGAGATGACGATCTTTATCAACTATCGGACCTTTGATTATGATGGCAATTTTATCGGAGCCACAGGTGTGGGGCTCACCGTCAATAGCGTTAATAATTTGATCAGCCGCTACGAAGCGAAATACGAGCGGCAGATCTATTTCACCGATGCAGAGGGCAATATTGTGCTGCGGCCGATGAACAGTCCGTTGCTTAAGTATAAGCATCTGAATGACATCGAGGGGCTGCAGGGCCATGTGTCGACCCTGCTGAATGATGAAGGGAGCCAGTTGAGCTATTCGCGTGACGGTGAGAACCGTTTATTACACTGTCGCTACGTCCCAGAGCTTCATTGGTATCTGATCGTCGAGCAAAGCGAGTCGGCCATGCTGGCACCAATCAAAGAGCAGTTGTTGATTAATATCGTGCTGGCGCTGGTGGTGACCAGTATCGTTGCTTACATTTGCATCGCGGCGATCAAGCGACAGCAGCGACGACTCGAGGAGCAGAATAAAGCATTGAGCGAGACCAACTCCTTGATCGAAACGCAGAAGTTTAAACTACTCGCGACGGCTGAAGAGTTGGCGATGGCCAATCGATTGTTGGAAGGGCTGAATAAAGAGAAAGACGACTTTATCGGTGTTCTTGCGCATGATTTACGCAATCCACTGAATACGGTCATTGGCTTGTGTGATTTGGCCGAAGACAGCTTCGATGATTTTTCGCAGGATGAGTTTGTCGGCGATATTAAGAAGTGTGGTGTGCGAATGTTGGATTTGACGGAACGCTTGCTGGATGTGTCGCGCATGGAGAGCTTTCACGGCCCAGTAAAAACAGAGGACCTAGTTCTGAACGAGGTGGTGGAGGCGGTGGCAGAGCAATTTATGCGGCAGGCCAGGCAAAAGAATATTAGTATCAGCTTGGACTTGGCGAGTAGTGATGGCTTACATCTGCAGAGCCACCGCGATTGGCTCGATGTCTGTGTCAGTAATTTGATCAGCAATGCCGTGAAGTATACGCCGAAGTTCGGTCAGGTTACGATCCATACGCGCCGGGTCGACTCGCGGCTAGAGCTCGAAATCAAGGATACCGGCTGTGGTATTAAAAATGAGGATCAGGCCAAGTTATTTGGTAAATTCGTCCGCTTGTCCTCGAAGCCGACTGACAATGAACCCTCCTTGGGGCTCGGCCTCTATATCGTGAAGCAAATGTGTGATCGCCTTGGTATGCAGATTCAAGTTAAGAGCGAACTGGGTAAAGGCACCTCCTTTATATTAATCCAGGATATCAGCTAGGGGATTTTACCCAGATTCATGCTCGACAGTGTGTAGCACTTTTAAATAACTGATGTAAATATGAGCCGACCTATTACAGCCTTGATTGTAGATGACGAAGCTCATTTGCGTGCATATCTTAAGCTGATCTTGAAACAACTCGGTTTCGAGCGCATTTACGAAGCCGCCAATGGGCAGGAAGGGATTGATCTTTATAAACGTTGGAAGCCGGAATTTGTCCTGATGGATGTGAATATGCCGGTGAAAGAAGGCTTAGAAGCTTTGAAAGAAATTGTCGAATTCGATGAAGAAGCCATTGTTGTGATGGCCTCATCAGTCGCTTCCCGGCAAGCGGTGGAAACCAGTGTGGAATACGGGGCTTCGTACTACCTGCGCAAGGATATGAAGAAGGAAATTGTCGTGGAGACGATTAACCATTTAATCGAGGAGATTTGGGGCGAATAAGCCCTGGCTTGAGTGATCGTATATGAGTGAAGAGACAGAGCAGCCACATCGAAACGTGCCACAGGGGGTGCGTTATTCTCTTAAAGAAATCATGGAGGAAGTGGCTACTGACCGTAGGGATTCTGTCTTTGGTCGTGAGTTGGTGGATGCGACTGAAATTGATAAAATGTTTGGTAAGCAAATGCGAAAGAAGAAAAAGAAATCTGTATGACGATTCGCGAACAGTTGCTGCAAAATTACCATGTTACGCTCTCGAATGAGGCGTATGATCGCGCACTGCTCAGTGCGGATGAGAACACTCTGGACTTGGTCGAATACTTGATCGAGGAAGAGCTCATCAGTAAGGAAGTTGGCTGCCGCCTGTGGAGTAACCGTATCGAATCCGCATACGTAGATCCGCTCTCCACGATAATTAGTGAAGAAGCGATTTTTAGTATACCCGTCGAAATCGCGCGCAAGGGAAACGTCATGCCGCTGTATGAGATCGAGTCGGCGCTGACTGTGGCGATGCCGGATCCTCACAATCAGCCTTTGATCGATCGCTTGGCGGCGATTACCGGCAAGGAGATTAGCCCCGTATTTTGTCTGAGCTCGGAGGTGCATGCTGCGATCGATCTGCATTACAGCACCGATAAAAGTGTTGAGGAGCTGATCGAACTGCTGGAGCAGAGTCAGGGCGCGATTCTAGCAAAGCTCAACCCTGAAGAGCTGGAGGGCATGGGAGAGTCGAAGTCTATCATCGGTCTCTGCGATGCACTCCTGTATTTAGCGATTAAAGAGCGTGCATCGGATATCCACATGGAGCCGCGTGAAGATTCTACCAATATCCGCTTTCGGATCGATGGTCGCCTGCAGCATGCTTTTACGATTGCGGCTGCATTGCACGCCCCGCTCAAGTCGCGCATTAAAATTCTCAGTCATCTAAATATTGCGGAGTCACGCTTCCCGCAGGATGGACGTTTTTCGGTGCCACTTGGCACCGAACAGGTGAACTTTCGGGTGTCGGTCATTCCCACGATTTATGGCGAAAAGCTGGTGTTACGTATCCTCGCGTTGACGGGTAAAAAGGACTTTCGCTCGCTGGATCAGATGCTGATTTCGCAGTCGATTCTCGAGCCCTTTAAGCAAGTGATTCGTAACCCCAACGGCATGATTTATGTGACCGGCCCGACGGGCTCTGGCAAGTCGAGCACGCTCTATGCGGCACTGCATGAGATCAATACGCCGGAGATCAACATCTGCACCATTGAGGACCCCGTCGAGACTCAGATGGAGGGCATTATTCAGTCGCAGATCAACACTCAGATTGATCTGAACTTTGCCTCGCTCTTGCGCTCTTTATTGCGTCAAGACCCTGACGTGATTCTGGTGGGGGAAACACGCGACTTGGAGACCGCTAAAATCGCGACTGAAGCGGCGCTCACCGGGCACTTGGTTTTTTCCACACTTCACACGAATAACGCGATCCAAGCCGTGGTGCGCTTAGTCGAGCTCGGGATTGAGCCCTATATGGTCGCACCTTCGCTGCTGGCGGTGCTGGCTCAGCGTCTTTCGGCCCGTATCTGTGAGCACTGTAAGCGCGCTTATACGCCCGACGAAGAAGTGCTGCGCAAGTTTTTCTACGATTACAAAGAAGTTGAATCACCCATCTTCTACGAAGGACAGGGCTGCCAACATTGTCGCAATTCCGGTTACCGCGGTCGGATTGCCTTTCACGAGATGGCACTCATCACCGAAGAGATGCGTGGCCTCATATTAGCGGGGGCCAGTGATGCCGAGTTGGCGATTGCCGCTAAGAAAGTGGGCTATCGTCCACTCCGCTATGATGGTCTCAAGAAGGTGCTTTTGGGCTTCACAACGGTGGAAGAGCTCGAATCCCATGCGTCCTTCGATTGGGTCGGTTAGAATCGCACAATTGTGGCGTGTCTGCGCCATGTTTTTGTTACTAGGGTAAAAAATGGCTGTGTTCTCTGGGCGTGGGTAGAGGGCAGCTTGGCTTGCCTCCGAAACGATGTCGGTTCGTCGCGATCCAATGATAAGTGGCATCACGCCAAGTGCAGGGGAGGCATCGCACACAGATGGCTAGCCAGCTCCAAGAGCTTTGAGTGTCAATCAGCGCGCATAGGACCGCTTCCGAACGGAGTAAGATCTTAGGCTGCCCATTGGGGCTTGGCCGTTGATAGATGACAGTCGAGAGTGTTGTTCGCAGATCTGCGGACAGGCATTGTCGAGCCGTCTCACCTTGAATCGGTGCGAAGTATAAGACTTCGCACCGATCTCGTTGTCGCAAAAACTGTATCGAGCGATTGCACAATCCGCAGTCGCCGTCATAAAACAGTATCGGCTGTAATTTGTTGTTTATTTTTGAATCTCAGCAAATGCCCAGTCGAGCCATGGTAGCAGGGCTTCTATATCGGCGGTGTCGACGGTTGCACCGCCCCAGATGCGGAGGCCTGCGGGGGCGTCCCGATAGCTGCCGAAATCATATCCGACGCCTTCTTGATCCAGTAAGTTGACCAGTTGCTTCGCCTTGGCAGCTTGTTCATCGGCTGGCAGCGCTTGATACCAATCGGCGGTGATCTTCAAGCAGATCGATGTATTGGATATCGTGCTTGGGTCTTGAGCGAGGAAATCGATCCAATCGGTCTTAGCCACCCAGTCGGCGATTGCTTTGAGATTGGCTTCTGAGCGCGCGATGAGAGTGGGCAAGCCACCAATACTTTCTGCCCAGCGCAGGCCGTCGACTGCGTCTTCGATACAGAGCATGGAGACTGTATTGATCGTGGCACCGCTAAAGATGCCGCTGATCAATTTGCCTCCTTTGGTCATACGGAAAATTTTGGGCATGGGCCAAGCTGGAGTGTAGCTTTCTAAACGTTCGATGGCGCGTGGGCTCAATACGATCATGCCGTGTGCACCTTCCCCGCCCATGACTTTTTGCCAGGACCAGGTCACTACATCCAATTTGCTATAGTCGAGGTCCATCGCAAAGACGGCGGAAGTGGCGTCGCAAATCGTCAAACCTTTGCGGTCCGCAGGAATCCAATTGAGGTTGGGGACTTTCACCCCGGAGGTGGTGCCATTGTAGGTAAAGACGACGTCGTTATCGCAGTTTACCTTCGAAAAATCGGGCAGTAGGCCGTAGTCAGCCTCGTGTTTAGTGACATTATCGAGCTTGAGTTGTTTGAGGACGTCGCTCACCCAACCGGAGCCGAACGACTCCCAGGCGCACATTTCCACGCCGCGCTCGCCTAGCAGCGACCACATCGCCATTTCCACTGCGCCTGTGTCGGATGCGGGCACGATGCCACAGACATAGCCCTCGGGGAGGCCTAGGATCGAAGCGGATTTGTCGATCACTTCCTCGATGCGTGCCTTGGCAGGCTTTGCGCGGTGCGAGCGGCCGACCAGCGCGTCGTTGAGCGCGTCGAGCGACCAACCAGGACGCTTGCTGCAAGGTCCAGATGAGAAGAATGGGCGATTAGGCTTAGTGCTTGGTTTCATGGTTGAAAAGAGCCCGAAATTAGGCCTTCACCTCTAGATGTCGAGAATCCGTTTTGAGTAAATTAGATCCATTTGAGTCAACAGACTGCACGCAGGCGAGTCGGCCGAGCTTGCTTTCTGTCGATTATCTTCAGATTGCTACGCCAGTATGAATTACTCGCGCATCGCTCCGTTTTATCAGTGCATTGAAAGCTGTACCTATGGGGACCGCCTTGCAGCGTGCGCGCACGGGGCAGCTGATGCGCTTGGCAGGATTGATGGAGCCACAACGTGTTTTGATTGCGGGAGAGGGGGATGGCTCGTTTTTGCTGCAATTTGTACAATTGTTTCCCGAGGCAAGTATCACAGTCGTGGAGCCGAGCCAAGCCATGGTGCTTCGGGCGCAAACACGCCTGCGCCAAGCAGGGCTGTTTTCAGAGCGGATTGTGTTTAAAGTGGAGCCTTTAATGGATGCGGCACTCGTTGAGGCATCTTATGATTTGATTGTGACTTTATTTTTCCTGGACAATTTTGAGGACAGTTTGATGCGGGCATCGGTATCGAAACTCAATGCTTGTGCCAGTGAACAGGCGTATTGGTTGTTATCAGATTTTTGTCTGCCTAGCGCTGGTTGGCGTCGACTGCGCGCTAAGTTGTGGCTCAAAGTGTTGTATCAATTCTTTGCGTTCTCGGCAGGCTTAAGTGCGCGTGCACTGCCCGACTTTGAGCAGGCGCTGCAAACTACGAAGTTTTGTGAGATACATCGTGATGGGCACTGCGGGGATCTACTTTTCAGTGCATTGTACCGTGCTGAGTGAATCTTCCACCTTACGTATCCTTAGGAGACTTAATACAAAATCGGTGTGCTGCAAATGATGATTTATGTAGTTTCAAGCTGTGCGAAGGCTAGTCTTGTCTGAGTTGCCAGGTTGAGCGTTCTAATCCGTCCAGAGGGAGGTTGTAGACGCGACTGTAGCTGTTGCTTTTAGTATCGTAATCGGTTTGCCAAAAGTCGTTTCCGTGTACGGATTGATCAAGTGGGGTGGCTTTGCCATCGACGATCTGATAGAGTTTGTAGCCGCTTGCGCTGCTGAGGCCTTGGAATCGAATCGGAACGTAGCCGACGCCGCCTTTGATCTCAAGGTCGATTCGCTCGGCATTTGCCTGGATTTGAATCGGATACTGATTGAGCAATGTGCCGCCAGTGACAGCCACTTCCAGATCGTTGCCGATGGCTTCCCGGTAGGTGGTCTTCCAGGAGCTGGGGTTCTCGATGAGATGTTTGCGGTAGGCTTCGTTGGAGCCGTAGTAATCGTCTGCCTCTCGGTGGAGGGTAATCCATTCGAGGTTCATTTCGATGCGGTCGCCCGGTTGGAAGTTTTCGACGCCCTCGGGCGCCTTGAGAAGGAAATCAAGATTGGCGCTGCCGTCTTGATTGATCTGATGGACGGGGATGCTGAAGTTTGGTCGGGTGTAGACCTTTCCGCCGAAGCTTGCTTTGTAGTCGCGGATGACGAGTGCTCGATAGCCATTGCCTTTACCATCATCTCTTGTTTGCACTCCGCCCGGAAAGCTGACCCACCAGGGGGCTTCTCCAGTGAACTGGGTGTTCGTTAAGAGCTTATCATTGCTCTTAAGTGTTGTAGGCGCTTCGATTTCTGAGATGAGTCCTGCGGCATTGCCATAGGCGACCTTGGGGTGGGCGTAATTACCTGTGCGACCCATTTTGAAGAGCCATGCTTCCTGGGCTGAAACTTGCTGGTCAAAGGAGTAGCTGAATTTTTGAAAGGTGCGAGCGTAGTCGTCGGTTCGGAGGGTCTGCACTTTTGCCTCAAACGCGATTTCATGCTGCTGGCCGTAGTATCCATCATAGCGCACATCGGTAAGGGATGGACCGTGGGCGAGATAGGCTGTCTTGAGAGCGGCCGGGTGATGGCGATTGCCGTTATTATCTTGGGTATAGAGCCAATCGCCGCCCCAGCCGGCAGTGGTCCATGCCCATTTGCGGCCATCAGCACCGGTGCGTGCCATCAGCATGCGCACGTCGGTGACGGCAACATCTACACAGCTGCGGTCGACATCGAAGCAAATGGTTTCACCCCAGCAACCGATGGCGAGTTGATCCCAGCGATTATTGCCACCATAGCCGACGAGCGAGAGCTGTGCATGTGATGCGGAGGGGAGGGTGCCGTAGAATCCATAAGCGATCCGCAGCTTGTAAGTTTGTTTACCCGGCAAGTTGGGGAGCTGAGTGTAGGCACGCAGGTAGGAGCCGAGTTCGCGCTCGTGCCAGTTTTTGCTGAGCTGGACAGGGATTCCAGTGGGAGTGCCATCTTCGTAGCAGAGTATTGGCATCAGTCCGGTGATGTTGGCAACGCTACGGAGGTAGAGCATAAAAGGAGTCTCACGTGCGTCTTCGCTGCTATTGTCAACCTCAAGGATAAATTCGTCGTAGTTACGAATGTCGGTGTAGCCTGTTTCCCAACTACGCTTCAGTGTTTTAATTTCAGCGACTTGGCAGTTGAACTCTGTGTTGAATACCGAAGTGATTTGCTGATCATCATCTGTGTGGACGATGACGGGTGCATAGTCCTCGATGTTTGTGTCTGGTGTTAAATCACAGGTCAGTGTCAGTTTTTTTGTTTGTTCGATTTTCCATTGTTCTATCGCAGGCGAGCGTGCTTCCCATGAGTCATCTGTAGTGCTTAATTTGATACGTGTGGTGATGTTCTTCCACAGGTATTGAATGGGCTTTGGGTCAAACGAGCTGTCGAAGGTTTTCTCGTATTCAAGACCATCTTTGCTAGCTAGGGCTTCCGGTTGAGCGCTATGCGCTTTAATTTCGGAGTGAGGAAGTGCGCGATCCCAGAGGCGGATTTGATCGAAGATTCCGTAGGCGATTTCCTCGGATTGTTCGTCTGAGCTTCCCAGTCGAATCGGGGCGTTTCCAGGTTTACGTTCCTGCTTGATGACCTTGCTGTTTTGAAGATGCCCGTCGACGTAGAAGTGCATCATTTCGCCATCGTAGCTAAGGGCAAGATAGTGCCAGTTGTCCAAGTCGAAGCGTCTGGATCTGGACTCGGGGAGCAGGTGCCTGTTGCGGGCGCCACCGCCAATGTTCATTCCAGCCTGAATGCGGCGACCATCAAAGTAGAAGCCCATTTGCCCGTCTTCATCTCGTCCGCCGTTCTTACTGATCAACCATCCACGGCTTGTTTTTTGAGGGTTACTTGGAACCTTGACCCAGCCCTCGAGTGTGAAGTTTTCAGAATCCCGTCTGCTGGCACTGTCCAGTTCGTAGGCTTTTTCCACGATGCTGTAGCCATTATCGACGATACCAAAGTTGGGGCCATCGACGAACGGTTGTTTCGGAGTGATTTTCGCAGTTAAACTGAGTGAGTCGGGCCAAGCAACGACCTGCAGGCTCGCATCGCTGCTCAATGTATTGCCTTCTTCGTCCTCAAAAATGAGATGTTGAATTTCCCAGTTTTGTAAATAGCGGCCCGATTCCCACAGCATGGTGCGCTGTAGGCGCCGCGCGTCACTGTGTGGTCCGGTCAAACTGTGCGTGGCAGTGAAGACGCGTCCTTCGCTGGCGATTTGTAATAAAAGTTCAGCCTCTGGAAGTGCTATAATGTTAGCTGGGTCGCTGGCCAGTCCAGAGGTATAGTCCTGCCCTTGCATTGGGCCGAATCGGGCATCGGTTAAATTATTCAGATCCAGTAAGAGGCCAAAATAACCGGTTTCAAGTGCGAGCTGGTCAGCGGAATGATCGTCTGGATTCTTGCGGAAGCCATTCATCCAATACCCGTAGCTGTAGGCACGTGGGTTGATCACTGAATTGTCATCGGAGACTAGAACTGCCGTGGGCTGAGTGCCTGTCTCAGCGTGGTTTGTTTCAGTATGCGTCGCAGCGGAAGGAAGAGGCTCAGGTGCTGGGCGTGCCTGCTTGGAATCTTTGGAGCAAGCTGCTAGAAGAAGGAAGCTCGCTAGAAGTGGTGAGGTGAGTTTCTGCATATTGAGGCTACGGATTATGGCTGAAAATGTCGTTTGGGTATCAGTTGGCTGTGTCACTGCGATAGTAGGTTCGGAATAAAGTTGGGTGATTTACAGTTCTCGGATACGGACGTTTCGGAAGGAGACTGCATCATTATGGTCTTGGAGATAGATGGGACCTGTCCAGGTCCCGAAGCCGGTATGTTTCTTGTATTTACTGTTCTCAAAAGCTTGCTTCCAAGCAGTGCTCCCAATCTCGATTTCTGCGACTTTTACATCATTGATCCAATGCTCGATGTGGTTTCCGTTGGCGATAATTCGACCGGAATTCCACTGGCCGCCTGGATTAAATGGTTTGTCTTTGGCCGCAGGCACTAGCGCATAAATACCGGCAGAGAGTTGGGGGTCTTGATGGACACCATCGTCGAGCACCTGATACTCTAGGCCGAGGTCGCCTTGGCTACGATACTTGATGCCAGAATTACCACCTTTACTTATATTCCAGTCGAATCTGAGTTCGAAGTTGGTGTAATGCTGCTTACTTATGATACTGTCGGGTCGCTTTTGGCCATTAGTGATTTCAGGACGATGTATCCTACCTTCTTCAATGAACCATCCTTTTACGGGCTCGCCTTTGACCGTCGTCCATTCTGAGAAATCACCTCGAGCAAACAGATCTATATAACCTTCTTCGAGTCTTTGGGCTTCGTCGTTTGAGTTGTTTGAATCTGTGGTTGCAGTGCAAGCTATGGTCGAAATTGAAGCAGCTAATATGTAAATGAATGGTTTCATGATTCGTTTGAGTTATTACAATTGCAGTGCATGAAAGTCTGTCTCCGCTATATAGGGGGTGATGCGGATGGACGTTAACGGGGATGATATAAATAATTAGACTATGATTGTCTCAGTCGGGGGTAGTTGGTTCTCTATGACTCATAGCAAGATTACTTATACGGCCGTAGTTATAGAGTTTTGTGGTAGTTGCTTCTAGCAACATTAGGTGAATTATTATAAATAGAAGAAAGCTTAGCTCGAACTCATGGAAGCTTTAAATGATCGCGCAATCACGCGATGTTTTTGATTTTAATTTTCGTAAAAAATTCTAAGTCAATGAGTTATTGGGGTTTTAGTCTTTGGTTTTTATACTATTGTAGACCTGAGAGCTCTGATGTTTCGTAGAAGCAAATCGGTGGAAATCAGTCGTCGGAGGCCATATTCTCGCGAGGATACGCGATGTTCAATTTGCGGTAGGTAGTCTATAGTGATTGATCGCTTTATCCCTCCCCCTGTTCTCACTGTTTGGTGAGTATTTTGAGCTATTACGCTGTTACATGAAATCGACTCATCGAAATTCTACTCCTGCAAATAATATTACTTTGAATTCAATGGCATGTATGTCGCGCCGACGCTTTCTCGTCGCTGCGAGCACTGCAGCTGCTGGCATGGCCGCAGGGCCCGCTCTGGCTATGGTGGGGGAGCGCAAAAATTACGCTGATCTCGTTTCCGGACATCAATCAATTCGTGCCTACTGGCGCTTTGATGGTGATCTTTCAGATGTCTTAGGTAATTTTGCGGCCAAGAGCCCTTCGAAGTTACAGTTTGTTAAAGGTGCGATGGATGGCCAGGCCTTGAGTTTGGCACCTGGTATGCATGTCACGGTTCCGAACTTGAAGCCGGTTGGTCGTGGCGCCGCTACGCTTGAGTTGTTCTTTAGAGTGAATGCATTACCTGACGGTGAGTATGATCCAGTCATTATTTCCAGAGCATCAGAAGGTTTGATCAATTATGTGGTGGGTGTTCAGCGCGATCTCTCTGCGTTGACGTATACGCACAACGGGCGTGTGAATACGGTTGTGAACCTCCCAACAGGTAAGCCGGTGGAGCTAGGACGTTGGTATCATCTAGTGGTGATGAGCGAACACCTGGATCTTCGAATCTATGTGGATGGGCATGAATGTGCCCTCACTGGGGGAGCTTTTCATTTTAAGTATTACGATGATTCTAAAGAGATGGTGCCGATGACTTTCGGCGCGATTGCAAAGAAGGAGCGTCGCGAGGCATTGGTGGAGTTGGATGAAGTGGCCTATTACGATATTGGCTTAGGCATTGATGAGATCCGTAGCCATCTAATTGCGGCGGGCTGGGGTGCTCGACTTAATGAGGTGGGGCGTGAGGCGAGTCAGTATTTAGCTGGATTGGAGCAAGCCCGTGAGTCGGGGGAGCAGAAGTTGTTGAACGACCCGGCGCTGACCGCCCGGGGCAGCAGCAAAGTCTATCGGGACAAGATGTTGGAGGCCATCTCTTTTACGGTCGGTGGGATCGGCGCCGGGGGGATTCAGTTTAATGGTTCGGCTGAACCCGCGATTTGGCAGATTGCCTGCAATACCAGCGAGCATCGTAAGACGGAAGCGTTTATTGCAGTGCGGGTGCAGTCAAAAGGTGGAGAACCGATTCTTCGCGCTCTGCAGACTCAGCCGGTGGGACCGTTTGCAGCTATGTCGTCGCTTCGCTTTATCGGTGAATATCCCTTCGCAAACTATCAGTTTGAGGATTCTGCTCTACCTGTGGAGGTGGAACTGGAAGTATTTAATCCATTGACGCCAATGGATGCCAAGAGCTCGGCGATTCCCTGTGCGATTTATACGGTAAAAGTGAGTAATCCATCCGCGTCTCCTGTGACAGTGGATATTCTGGCCGTTCAGAAGAATATGGTTGGTTACAGCACCGGAATGCGTGGATCGAAAGAGGCATACGGGCAGAATCAGAATCGCATAGAGCAGAACGGAAAAGCGGCGTGGCTGCACATGACGCAAACGGGTTCGGATTCGGATATGGTCCTAAAGACCGAGGCAGTTGACGCTACCGGACAGGCCGCATGGGAATCTGAAAAATCGCTTTATGATACCTTTGCGAAAGAGGGGCAATTGAAGGGGGGATTGACTGCGAAGCCATCGGCGGCAAATCAAACACTCAGCGGTGCACTGTCAGCGCCACTGAAGCTGGCACCGGGGGAATCCAAGTCGCTTAGGTTTACACTGACTTGGTATATGCCGAAGGCGAAGCAAGGGGAGAAGGAGTCCTGGACGCATTCTGGTAATATGTATCAAAACTGGTGGTCCAATGCCGTCGATGTGGCTGATTATCTATGGGAAAATCTGGATGATCTAACCCGCAGAACAAAACGTTTTCACGACGCATTTTACGCATCAAATCTACCTGTATGGCTGCTCGATCGTATGGGTTCGCAGTTGGCAGTCTTACGGAGTCAAACCTGCTGGTGGGCGGCGGACGGTTATTTCGGTGCGTATGAAGGTGTGGGTTGTTGCGCTGGAAACTGCACACATGTCTGGCACTACGCGCAGGGGCATGCGCGCTTGTTCCCGGAGTTGGGACGTAAGATGCGGGAAGAAGATTTTGCAGTCATGTCTCCAGAGGGGCGCATTGTGATGCGTCATAGTTCTCTGAGTGGCCGGGCCACGGACGGGCACTTTGGCACCTTGCTGAATGCCTATCGCGAACATTTGTGCAGTCCGGATAACAGTTGGTTAGCACAGCAGTGGCCGAAGATTGAAAAGGCCATCGATTGGGCCATTGAGCAGTGGGATCCAGATAAAGATGGCTTCATGGAAGGGCGGCAGGACAATACACTGGATGGACATATGTTTGGCTGTTCTTCGTGGATTGGCAGTATGTATCTGAGCAGTCTCGAAGCAGTGGCTCGTATGGCTGATATTCAAGGAGCAACAGCAAAAGCCAAAGCACTGCGAGCGATACGCGCATCCGGAAAACAACTACAGAATGAACGCCTGTGGAATGGGGAATATTATATTCAGGCTCGTGGCAAACAGCGGAGCGGTGACTATTTTGATGGCTGTCATATCGACCAGCTTCTTGGTGAGTGGTGGGCGGATCAAATCGGGATCGACTCGAACTATCCGCAGGAGCGCAGAACCAAAGCGATGGCCTCTTTGCTCAAATACAACTTTTGTTCGAACTTTCACGGCATCTCGCTCAAACCACGACAATTTGCGACCTTGGATGATGCCGGTCTGAAGATTCTTACCTGGCCCAAGGAACCGCAGCCAGTGCCGAGTATGCGCTATGCAGATGAGGTGATGACTGGCTTTGAATACGGGGCAGGCGTGTCGATGATTCATAATGGCCTGCAGCGTGAAGGGCTGATGGTGATCAAGGCGATCTATGACCGCTATGATGGCCAATTAAGAACCGAAGGAATCACAAACAGTGGGGGGCCTTGTGGTTACACAGGTAACCCATTCGGTGATGATGAGTGTGGTAAATTCTATGGCCGTTCCTTGAGTGTCTGGTCGGCGCTACTCGCCTTGCAGGGCTTTAACTATGATGGCCCTGCCGGGGTGATTGGCTTTAAACCACGCTGGCAAGTTGAAGATCACGCCAGTTTCTTTACTGTAGCTGAGGGCTATGGCGTCTTTACGCAGGTAAAGAAGCAGCAAAAAATGACGGCTACCATCGACCTGCGCGAGGGGCAGTTGAGCCTAAAACAATTGGTTTTGCTTGCGCCATCAGAGCAGCCTCCAGCAGTTGTCAATGTGAGTCTGGCGGGGGCAACTGTGTCATCTGATTTTGAGATGATAGACGGGGATATACAGATTACTTTCAAGGACGCTCAGAACTTGCAGGCCGGGCAGCAAATCGAAATCAAGCTGAGCTAAGCAGGTAATATTAAACTAAGAATTTTAAGTGACACAGCTCCTAGTGAACCAAGCGCAATTATCTTAAATTATAAATCAAATGAAGAAATCAATGCAAAGCGTGAATCAGAAATCGTATGACAACATATTAGCTGCGTCCGGCCCAGTGATTGGTCGTAGAAACTTTCTGGCCTATGCCGGCATGGCGGCGGCGGGCTTGGTGGCACGGCCTGTTTGGGCTGAAGAAAACTCTCGAATCGTTTCATTACGGGATGCGCACAAAGGAACCTTGGAGATCGATTTGCGGATCATGAATCAATACCGCACACAACCGCAGGCAGTGCAGGATTTCTATACCAAGGCACGGGCGGCGCTGACAGGGCCCAATCCTGTGGCGACGCTTGCTGAGCTCTGTCGTAGTGATAAGCGAGTCAAAGTCGGTGGCCCCATGTTGGGCGATTTGACCGCGACCAGTGTCGCCGTGTGGATGCACTTGCCGGAACCCTTGGGGGTAGAAGTTTCGGTGAGTCCACGTGCGGGTGGACCGTCTAAAAAGTTTACTTCGGAGCCTGGCGAGCGCTTTCACTGGGTGCGTTGTGAGGGCCTGCAGGCGGATACAGGCTATAGCTACGTCGTGACTGACTCCAAGGGACGCCGGCTCGGTAGTGGCGATTTTATGACCGTTCCAGAGGACTTCTCAGAGGAGAGCTTCCAGATCGCTTTCGGCACCTGTTTTCATAAAGTCGGTTTATATCGTCCGGAACTGATGCAACTAGTGCAAGAGCGAGGCAATCGTGCGATGCTGGTGCTAGGGGATTGTGCTGTCGACGACCGCAAGTGTGATTACGATCTAATCAATGTGGATTATGTATTACGCGACCTGTCGCCACCATGGCAGCAGATGGTGGCCAATGTTCCTGTATTCACATCATGGGATGATCATGACTATTGGCACGACGACGCGAGTGGCACTGAAACCAGAGGCCAGTCGATTGATGTCGAAGGCTTGCGTCAAATGTGGCAAACCCAATGGAACAATCCGGATCGGGAGGTCGAGCGCAAGGGCATCTACTACGATACACACATCGGCCCGGTGCATTTTATTGCGCTGGATACTCGGTCCTGCCGGATCATTGAAGAGCGGGGGAAACTGAACTCCTTCCTCGGCGAAGAACAGATGAATTGGTTGAAGCAAACGCTCCAAGAATCGACTGCGTCTTATATTTTGCTCAGTAGCGGCACCATGTGGACCGATTATATTTCCGCCGGTAAGGACAGTTGGGGGACTTGGGACACTGAGGGACGGGAAGAAATTTTTCAGCTGATTGATGCTAAAGAAGACAGTAAAGTAATCCTCCTTTCCGGCGATCGTCACGGGGCACGCGGTTTCGCGATACCAAGACCGGGCAATAAGAAGATCTACGAGTTCGAGGCGGCCACACTGGGCGGAGTGCCGGGGCCAGGGCCCTTCGGTAAGGATCGGTCGGCACAATTATTCGGTCTTCGCAGTGGTTCCTGGGCCTTTGGTGAGTTTGTATTTAAAACGGTAAATGATGTCCCTCAGGCGACCTTCCATTTAATCAATGAGCGTGGAGAGACTTTGGAAACCGTTGTCGTTTAATGTTTCTCAATGTGGCACGAATTCAAGAGAGTCTTTCGTCCGCGCGAAGGCGCTCTGGAAATGTTCCATGTCTCGTGTGATTGCGCGATGTTCAAAAGCACTTAGTTTGCTTATTATCAGTTCTAGCAAAGTTTTTTCGTGATCAATCGATCAAAGAACATACGACCCAATAAAACCCCATGAAAACTATGATAACTAAACCATTAGTCGGCGCTTTTGTCGTTACCCTAGCTGCCCCCCTCGTATCGTCTGCTACGAGTATCACTTACAATCCGGAATTCAATCTTGATGATGATGCAGTCTCGAATCCATACGCGATTTCAGCGAACACGGCCACTCCAGTTGAGTCAGCAATCAGCGATGGCACGGCATCTACCAGCTATTCGTTCTCGGACGCAACTACAGGGCTCGCATTTAGCTTTGACCTGAACTACAGTGGTGTTGTCGACCAAGAGGGTTCCAATAATCGACTTCAACTCAACCCAGGCGAGTCTATGACGATTGCCTTTGGTAGTATCACTATAGATACCAGTGGGTACCTCGATGGAACGATTGGAGGCATCACGGGGCCTGTTAACGCCAGCGTCACATCTGCTGGATTCACCTATTTTCTAGCTGAAAGTTTCACAGATTCTATTCTGACTGTAAACAACGGTTCATCGGATATCGTTTACTACACTGCTGGTGAGACCAGTGGAACATCGCCTTCAGGGATTGAGTTAGCAGCAGAGAATCAAGATATCTTCTTGGCGGGTGTTACGGATAATCTAATTAACTTTACGGCAACGCATGATGCGAATGGAGCGATTCGTCTAAGTGATCTGGGCAGTTCGATTGTATTTGAGGTGACATCGATTCCAGAGCCTGCGACTTCCGCGCTACTTTTCGGCGTGGTTGGAATGGCGCTTCTTGGACTAGCTCGTCGTCGATAGCCGAATGCTTTTCATTGATTGAGATACTCTCGAGCACGCTGTTTACACAGCGTGCTTTTTTCTTTTTCCCTGATATTATGAAAAACGTAATTGAACGATTCTCGATAGGTCTAGTTGTATTTCTTTGTACTTGCACCCTCAGTTTACATGCGATGCCTGAGGCAGGCTCGGATGCAGAGCTCGACCGAAACACCGATTGGGTGTTTATGCCAGATGCAGCGCTTCCGAATGTATTGATTCTGGGGGATTCAATTTCGATCGGCTATACGCGTCAGGTGCGCGAGTTATTGCAAGGTAAAGCCAACGTATACCGTCCGATGAGTGCAGATGGTACGCGTCCGCGCAACTGTAATGGCACTGTCGTAGGACTGAAGGTCAGTCAACCAATGTTGCAGTCACATCAATGGGACGTGATTCACTTCAATTGGGGCTTGCACGATTTGAAGCATGTGAAACGTGCACATACGAACGAGAAGTCGAACGACCCGCAGGACCCTCAACAGTCGACACCACAGGAGTATGAGCGAAATTTGCGGGAAATTGTCAGAGAGCTAGTTAAGAGTGATGCTCAATTGATCTTTGCGACCACGACTCCCGTGGTGCCAGGGACGCTCAATCCTTTACGCACACCAGACGCACCGGTTGAATATAATGCCATCGCGGTGAAAATTATGGCGGAATACCAGATTCGAGTAAACGACCTGCATGCTTATTGCCTGCCGAATCTGGCGGAGTGGCAACAGCCAAAGAACGTGCATTTTAAACCGAAGGGTTCGCAGGCGATTGCCGAACGGGTGGCTGCGGTTATCTTAGAAGAATTAGCGAAGAAAGAACGTAGCTTGTAGGTGCTCTAAAGAGCCCCATTATTTATGAGTGTAGATCATTACCCCCTAAAAACTACTGGCGACAGCTCTGCACAAAGCAGTTCGATGACTGCAATCAGTCGCCGAAAATTTATTCAAGCGGGCGGACTGAGCTCCGCTCTTCTGTTGATTGGTCGTTTGCCTGTAATGGCAGGGCCTTTTACTGCGAAAGACTTTGAACAACTGATACCAGCCGATAAAAAACTGAGCGCTAATTGGATTGCTGCGCTCACCAAGCGCGGGGCCGCTGAGGTTTTTTCAGGCGAGGAATTGAAATATATTGGTATGCCGATTGGTGGTATCGGCTGTGGTCAATTGTATCTGGCGGGAGATGGACGGCTCTGGCATTGGGATATTTTTAAATCCAACTACAAGCGCGAAAAGCATGAGATGAAGATGAGTGCCATGACTATGGGAGGGCACTACCCGCATCCAGTGGCTGTGGGGGAGGAATACACACATCAAAATGGTGAACAAGTGGCTCAAGGTTTTGCGATCCGGGTGCAGTCGGGCGAGCAATCATTCGTGCGGTCACTGGATGGTAAAGGATTCCCCGGAGTGACTTTTCGAGGGGAGTATCCTGTCGGGCGCGTGACTTACCGGGATTCGGATTTTCCTGCGAAAGTGCAGCTCGAAGCCTTCAGTCCCTTTATTCCTTTAAGGACTAAGGACTCCGCGCTGCCGGCTACCACCATGCGCTACACCGTAACGAATACTTCGGATGCGAAGTTGAAGGTGGATCTGGGGGGCTATTTGCAAAATGCCGTCTGCCCATACACTGTAGAGGCTGCATTCGGTCAGCGCAGGAACCAATTGCAACAGAGCCCACTGCGCACTTCCGTGTTGAGCACTGTAGCAGGTTCGCAAGCCATAACCAAAGAGCATGGCTACGGCTCAAGCGCACTCACCATTTTGTCGGACGCGAACGTTCGGGTGAGCGCTGCGCCGTCGATCGGCAAGCCGCAGGATGCGAAGCAATTATTTACTGAACTCGATCAAGCCGATACGGCTGCAGTGACTCGACCATTAGATGAATTGCTGGTTGGCGGTATGATGGCATCGATAGAGCTCGCGCCCGGTGAAAGCCAAGTCATCACCTGTCTGGTCACTTGGTATTTTCCTTACCATCAAAGGCGGGAAGGGCACGTCGGGCAAACGTTCGGCAATCGACATTATCTGCCTTGGTTCAAGTCTGCTGGCGAAGTGGCAGAGTATATTGCCGGGAAAAGTGAAGAACTGATTGATGGCACCTTGCTTTGGAATCGAACCTGGTATGACAGTTCACTGCCTTATTGGTTGCTCGATCGCAGCATGATTGCGCTGGATTGTTTAGCCACACAAACTTTTCACTGGTTTGATGACGGGCGTCCCTGGGCATGGGAAGGTGTGGATTGCTGTGAAGGCACCTGCACGCATGTGTTTCACTACGCTCAAGCGATGGGGCGCATCTTCCCGGAATTGGAGCGCAGTCTGCGGGAAAAGACAGATTACGGGCAGGCCTTTATCGAAGAAACGGGCGGCATTGGCTATCGGGGCCATTCCAGACAGAAGGTTGCGGAAGATGGTCAGGCGGGCACGATCCTACGCGTCTATCGCGAGCACCAGATGTCCGCTGATGATGCCTTTTTGAAGCGCCTGTGGCCGCGTGTGAAGCAGTCGATTGAATACCTGATGACGAAAGATCCGGACGAGGACGGGATCATGACCGGTGCACAGGAAAATACACTCGATGCGGCGTGGACCGGTAAATTTGCGTGGATGAGTAGTATGTATCTGGGGGCTTTAGCTGCCGGGGAGGCAATGGCGATCGAAGTCGGTGACGATGCTTTCGCGAATAAATGCCGCAAGATTCTGGACCAAGGTTACCAAAATATTGTGAGCGATTTGTTTGATGGTGAATACTTCATCCACAAGCCGGGGCCGCCTGTCGGTAAAGGGTTTAATACGAATGTCGGTTGTCATATCGATCAAGTGCTCGGCCAGTCCTGGATGCATCAGGTGGGATTGGGACGTGTGATTCCGAAGAAAGAAACGGTTTCTGCGCTCGAGAGCATTTGGAAATACAACTTTGCCCCTGATGCGGGTAGCTATGCGCTCAAACATCGGGAAATTGAAGAAGCTTTTCGCTGGTATGCAATGGAGGGCGAAGCGGGCCTCCTGATGACGACATGGCCAAAAGGAGGTGCGAAAGACGCCATCCCCGGCGATACGCTGCGTAGTGTGGAGAACCCCGAAATGTGGACAGGTCCGGGGGGCTATTTCAACGAGTGTATGAACGGCTTTGAATATCAAGTCGCTTGGCACATGGTGGCCGAAGCCGCTCCCGATAGTTCGTTGCTGGAAAAAGGTCTCGCGATCATGAAGGCGGTCCACGATCGCTATGGTGCGGCGAAGCGCAATCCGTATAATGAGATCGAATGTGGCGACCACTATGCACGCTCAATGGCATCTTATGGTATCTTTCTCACGGTATGCGGTTTTACCTATCATGGGCCGAAGGGAGCCATCGGTTTTAATCCAAAGATCCATCCGGAGAATTTTAAGGCTCCATTTACTGCCGCCGAAGGTTGGGGGACGTATCGTCAGCAGCTTAGTGCCGACACGATGCATGCGCAACTCAAGCTGAACTGGGGCAGCCTTTCGATGAAAACACTGCAATTGGTGCCACGGGGGCTGAGACCTCAAAAGGTTGAAGTTAGTTATCGGGGGGGAGCAATCGCGGCGGTTTTAAAACAGGTCAACGACCAGTGCATCATCGAATTGGAACAGCTAATCACCCTCGCAACCGACACAGTGTTGGATGTGAAACTCCTAGCTGAGAGTTAGAGATAAAGTGCTTAATGTCTGTGAGCTAATTACCAGCAGGACTGGGGTGTATTTGTTACGTCATTATTTTTTGGATACAGTAATGATAGTGACAGTAGGTTTTTCACTTATCTCGCGTATTTGCTCGATTGTGCGATTGTTACTGTGGGTGTAAACTGAGCTTACCCTATCCGCTCCATGCGTGGATATTGAAATTTATACCCCATAATTAACATGCTCAATCGTATCTCCAAAATACTAGCTGGAACTGCTCTCTTCTCAACATCTTTACTTTCGATTGGACAAGCTGAGGTCTCTTATCGACGTGGCATGACGCTACTCACACCGGCAGACCAGTGGCGGGAGGCTTTACCCTCGGGAAATGGAACCGTGGGCGCGTTGGTTTATGGGGCGGTGAATGCTGAGCGAGTGCTCTTTAACCATAACGAGCTCTGGTATGGAGGAAAGATCGACGAAGTGCCTGATATGTCGGCAGAGCTGCCTGTGGTGCGTCAGCTGATGTTGGATGGCGAATACCTTGAAGCGAACGATTATTATCGGAAGAAGCTGGGTGAGAAGGGCTTCTCTGCCAGAAACGCGATGTATCATCCGGCTTTTGATGTGTTGCTCACCACCGAAACGCAGCAGATTTTCAAAGACTATTCACGGACAGTGGATTTTGAGACGGGCGAGGTTGTTGTTAATTGGCGTGATGGGGATACGGAATATGCACGCAGCTTGTTTGTTTCTATTCCAGATGGGATATCGGTCATGCAGATTCGTGCCAATCAAGCAGGCTCGGTGAGTGGGGATGTGACTTTGGATATTCACGACCTCAAAGATGCGATTCAGCAGAACGGTGATTACTTCGATCCGGGTTTTAAATACAAGACAGTCGCGGAGGATGGATTTGTTGAGTTTATGGCTGATGGCTCCGATGGGGGTGAATTTGGCGGAGTGCTGCGTGCGGTTGCATTTAAAGATGGCAAGGCGAAGGCTGTGCTTAATGTGACTGATGAGACACACTTGCACTTTAACAATGTAGATGAGGTGGTTTTATTAATAGCCATCTATGCAAATGAAGCGAGTGAGACCGCGGTTCCGCGTTTGAAAGATCAACTGGCTAACTTAAAGCCTAATTACGCGGCCCTATTTGAGCGTCATGCGGAAATGCATCGAGCTAAATTCAATTCGATCGGTATTGATATCAACACTACTGAGGATCGTTCTACTTCAAACGAACACTTGCTCCTGGATGCCTATTCAGGCAATGCGGCCTCGACAGAGCTTTTGGAAAAACTCTTTGATTACGGGCGCTATCTGTTGATTTCCAGTAGCACCGCGGGTGGTTATCCTCCCGGATTGCAAGGTATTTGGAATGGTGATTACCGCGCGCCTTGGAGCGGCTTGTATGGCATTAACGAAAATTTGCAGATGAACTATTGGCAGGCTTTACCAGGGAATTTACAGGAGTCGATGATGGCCTTTTATGACTATTTCGATGCGCATTTGGATGAGTTTCGCTATAATGCTAAACAATTATGGGGCACTGAGGGTATTTACATTCCTCCTTTTATGTCTCCGGAGTCCGGCGTGATGCGGATGACGGCCCCGCACGTGGTGCACTGGACAGATGCGGCTGGGTGGTTGGCATCCTTCTACTACGATTATTATCTTTTCACTGGAGATGCCGAATTTCTGGAAGAGCGTGCGATTCCTTTCATGAAGGAAGTCGCCTTGTTCTATGAAGATTATGCGGTCCTAGGCGAGGATGGAACCTATGTGTTTTTTCCTTCCCAGTCTCCGGAGAATCAACCCGCAGATATGATGATCGAGGATCCGAAAACCGGGCGTGTGACCAAGATTAAGGTGCAGATGAATTCCACGATCGCGGTGGCAATTTGCAAAGAAGTGCTGACTAATCTGATCCGCTCGTGCGAAATACTAAATGTCGAAGCGGAGGGTGTGGCTCGCTGGAAGAAAATGCTAGCTCTGATGCCCGAATATCAGATCAACGAAGACGGGGCGCTGCGTGAGTGGATGCATCCGGATTTTACAGACAACTATGAGCACCGCCATCAATCTCATATCTATCCGGTCTTTCCAGGTAATGAGGTGACAGAAGAATCGGATCCTGAGATCTACGAGGCCGCACGCGTGGCGATTGAAAAACGTCTGGTGATTGGTCTTCAGTCTCAAACCGGTTGGTCCTTGGCCCACATGGCCAATGTTTATGCGCGCCTGGGTGATGGCGATAAAGCACTCGAAGCGTTGGATATCTTAACCCGCAGTTGCCTGGGGAAGAATTTCTTCACTTACCACAACGACTGGCGCAGTATGGGCGTGACTTTGCCGTTCAAATGGGGGCAGTCAGCACCTTTTCAAATGGATGCCAATTTTGGTATTACAGCCGCGATTACTGAAATGCTTTGTGGCTCGACTGTCGATATGCTCCGTATATTACCCGCATTGCCAACAAAATGGGAGGCCGGTCAATTTAAAGACCTGCAGACCCGGGTGGGAGTGACTACCTCGGCGCAGTGGGATCTGTCGAAGAAGGAGATCCGTTTGCAACTCACTGCAGGGCGCGCCACCGAGTTTACGCTAAAATTGCCCCGCGCGATTCAGTCGATTGAGAGTGATCAGCTCGGTCAGGTGCAATCGTCAGAATTGGGTGATCAATATCGAGTGCTGAATTTGGATGAAAATCAAAGTGTAAGCATGACCATTCACCTCCGATAGAGAGTTTACAATTTTGCAGAACGTATTTATCTAGAGCACGATACCCCGTTGTTTTTACCACTTAGATGTGGAGGTCGTTAGGACGCTATAACGCTATAACTGACTGTCTTCATTTGTTTAAAACTTATTATAATTTTTATGAAAAAAATCCCCATGATTATCACCCTGATTGCGAGTTTGGTGTCCACCAGCCTCCCATACTCGCATGTCGAAGCTTCCGAGGCTGTCGCGAGTCGACCGAATATTTTGTTTATTTTTGCCGATGATTGGGGCTGGGAAGACCTGAGTTGTCATGGACATCCGTATGTGAGGACGCCCAATATTGATCGCCTTGCAGTCGGGGGGACTGACTTCCATCGTTTTACCGTCGCGAGTGGTGTGTGTTCACCGAGTCGCACGGCGGTGATGACCGGACACTTTCCTGCTCGATATAATGTCGATGGTCACTTTGCCTGGGTGAAGGATAATGCGCGAAGAGGCATGCCGGATTGGGTGGACCCAGCGGCACCGATGCTTCCCCGTATGCTGCAATCCGCGGGCTATCGAACAGCTCACTTCGGCAAGTGGCATGTTTCCAACAATATGATCCCTGATTCGCCTCCGGCTTCAGAATATGGTTATGATGAATACGGCACTTTTAACGCATCGGGCGAACAAATGCCCTATGATCACGATGCTCGGCGGGCAATCGCATTTATGGAAAAGGCCAAAGCAGAAGAGCGGCCCTTTTTCATAAACTTATGGATTCATGAGCCGCACACACCGTTCCACGTCATTCCTAAATACCGTCAAATGTTTCCCGAGCTTGAGGACGATGGCGACAGTATCTATGCGGCTACGCTTGCGTATGCTGATGAGCGTATCGGCGAGGTGTTGGATGCTTTGGATGCGCTGGATCTAGCGGACGACACGCTGGTGATCTTTAGTTCGGATAATGGGCCCGCACGGGCACGTGAGGGGCAGGAATTAACAATGAGCTATGATTCTGCAACTGGAGTCGGCTTCGGTATCGCCGCTTCCAAGGGACTCACTGGAGGCCGCAAGGGCTATAAGGCCGCATTATATCAAGGTGGGATCAATGTTCCGTTTATCGCACGCTGGCCCGGGAAGATCCCTGAAGGGGCGATTGATGATCAGTCAATGATTTCTGCGGTCGATTTGTTGCCAACATTTTGTAGTATCGCAGGTGCTGACTTAGCCGAAGGATATGAGCCGGATGGCATCAACCAGGTTGCGACCTTGTTGGGAGAATCCACAACGGGACGGGAGAAAGATTTGTTTTGGAAATCTGAAACTCGCCGCACTAAGCCGGAAGCATCCTCTCATTGGGCGAATTATGTCGTTGTTTCAGACCATTGGAAATTCCTGACGAATGGTGACCCCTCCAATATGGAGCTCTACGATATTGTTGCAGATCCTTTAGAGTCCGAAAACTTGGCGGAGGCACACCCGGAAACAGTTCTACAGTTGCAGCAAAAGCTGACTGCGTGGCTGGCAACACTGCCTGCAGAGCCGACGGGAGATGTATTTTCCGAGCTGCGTGATAGCTTAGAATAGATGCGATGTGAGAGTGCGTGTCCTTTCTATAATATCGATAGGAATGGATGCGTCATTGCTCTCAGATTCGCTCTATATATAGCTTCTATTTGAATCGTCGCGAGAACTCGCGATAGACAAATATATGTATTCTGCTAGATTATCAGCCTTGAAAGTTTAGCTTCTGCTTCTCCTATTATTTATACCCCCAAAAGCGCGAAAATGTATTCAAAGATAGTCAATTTGCGTGAAGTGCCGAACAGAAACGATGGCTTCGCCTTGGTGATCGCTTTGAGCCTAATGGCTTTTATCCTTTTGCTATTATTGTCCATTACGACATTAGTTCAGGTGGAACAACAAGGTTCTGTCATCTCAAGCGAGAAGATCAAAGCGGAGCAAACAGCACTTCTTGCTATGCAAGTCGCTCTAGGGAAGTTGCAGTTGGCCGCTGGTGCCGATCAGCGCATTACTGCGACTGCTTCGATTCTTTCCAGCACTGGCAGTGCCGGGCTTGAGGCTGCTGATGGCAATCGCCGTTGGTTGGGGGTTTGGAATAATTCGGCGACGGATCACATGAATCCTACGGCATCACATGATGAACCGAGCGGCTCAAGTGCTGATGGTTTTATTGAATGGCTCGTTTCGGGAAACAGCGATGGAGTGAGTGATCAAGTTGGATATGTGAGCACAGCCTTGAATGCCAATGAGAGTATCATTCTCTTTGATATGGAAGAGGACCGCGAGGATGTGCGGGTTCCGCTAGTGGAAAGCTCGGGTGAGGATGTCGCTTATGCTTACTGGATTGAAGATGAAGGCGTCAAAGCCTCGGTGAAGCCCTTGCCAGCAGCATCGGATCTCGTCGTCAATAGTGGGACCTATTCGAATCCTTTGGTATTTGGTTCCAATTACGGTGCTGATTTAGGGCTGATGGGGGATGGGATGGCATCTGCAATTACATATCCAATTTCATCGGCTGCGAATGATGACTTGTTTCGAGCCATGCAGAAGGTGCAAAGTGATGAGGATCTGGAGTTCCCCGCCTCGGAGGATGATGCTTGGGTGAATGCAAATCGCCACGACTTCACGATTTATTCCCACAGCCTGATGACTGATGTCCGCAATGGGGGCTTCAAACAAGACTTGTCGTTGGCATTTGAAATGGATGGTGCGCTGCAAGGTCCCAACGGGCTGAGCTATTTCAATAATTCAGATTTTGTCGGTGATAGTGGAAATCGGGAAGTGGAAAATACACTCACTGGTGCGATCAGCCAGGCGCCGGGACATGATTTTTATAGTCGCTATGTGTATGCGCATTTTCCGTATGGCACAGCTTCTACGGTCAATAAAGCGCGTGGTCCGACTTGGCATTTATTGCGGGATTACTATAATTTATATAAGCGTTTAGAGCAGAGTTCAGGCAACCTCACCCTGAATGCACAGCCTTTCTATCCCAATAATCCAGAGGTGCAGAGTGCAAGCAATGCATATGATTTTCTCGAAGGGAGATTTGCAAAGGGGGGCGATCCGTTTGTTCAGGAGTTTACAGATTCTGGGGGCCGCTATTTGTATCATTTGAGCCGTGGAAATTATACACCCGTGATGTTGGGGTATCGTTTAATTTTTTCGGTGGCGTCCTATGAGTATGACTCTGTCGCCGACACTGCTAAGATCGCTTTCGCTTTCGACCCAGTCTATTATCTCTGGAATCCTTATGATAAGAGCATTCGGTTTGAGAACTATAAAGTTGAATATAATGAGGAAATTCCAGTCACAATTGAGTTCGAGGTGACTGATAATAATGGGCCACGAGCCATCGGCGAGGTGCTACTTACGGATTATTTAATCGAAAACGGTTGGGATGGCTCATCGGATAAATTGTATTCATTTTTGATGGATCCAGCGGGTGATGTAGTGCTTGCGCCTGGCGAAGTACGCTTGTTCTCTGCTTCTGGCACGAATGGAGATTGCTACCCCGGCGTGACTAATATTACCGCGACGAGTGGCAATATTTTAAGGCTACACCCCGAAGCAGGAGAGATTCTAGTGGATGGAGTGAGCGCTGCGACTATCAAAGTAAACTTAGGGATCACTACAAAGACGGCAGGGACTGATGCTCAGAACGGACGTTTCAGGTCGACTTCTTATCTTGTTGATGACGACGACCTCGCGAATGCACGCACTGGCACCCAACGTTCAACTCACTTGAAAACTCAATTTGTCTCTATTCAGACAAACTCGGCGGCCTCTGCAGGAGAGCAAGTCGATGTGGTTGAGCTTACTTTTGATGGGGCCAGTTTATCATCCAGAAAATCTTGGTTAGGCTATTTGGATTATTTGATGAAGCCAACTAATACGACTGCCGAGCCCACGGAGATTATGGCGGCTTTCAATCCACTGTCAGTCAGTTCAATCGGTGACATCCGTGTCTTTCCACAGCGGAATCGTTACTTACATCTAATTTCCGAGCCCTCTCTGAATGTCATGTTACCTGAGTCATTTGGCGATTCTGGCTTTTGGGGCTATGAGTATAGTTCTGCTGGTAGTAACTACATTCCTGCATTTTCGCTGCCATCGGATCCGATGACGTCTTTGGCGCAGTTGAGGAATGGCATGTTGACGCCCTATATTTTTGAAAATCCACGTGCGGTGGGAAATTCCTATGCAAATCCTCGCTTACCACAGGATGAATTGTATGGGGACATGCTGGGGCCTCAGACAGTTGAGCGCTATGATTCAACCTGGTTGCTGAACGACGCACTATGGGATAAATATTATTTCTCGGGGATTGCACCAGCCTACAGTTATAATTCAGGGGCTTATACTGCCAGTGAGGATTTAGAAGACGCACTGACTCGCTTTTTTGATCAAGATTCGGATCGATATGGAAATGCCAATTTACTCCCTAACATCGCGTCGGGAGCGACTTCCAATAGTCTCGCGGGCGAGCTTGCTGACGGTGAGGGCTATAAGGAAATCGCTGCATCGATACTGATGCAGGGTGGGTTCAATGTGAACTCTACATCAGTGGCTGCATGGGCAGCTATATTGGATGGTAATCGAGATCTGCCGGTCGATTATTTCGCGGCTGATAGTTTATCTGAAGCAACGGATTCGGGGGCGGGCGTGCCCTTTCTTAAGTCGCAACGTCCGAATGGAGATGCCAGTGATGCATGGGCTGGATTTGCTCGAGTGAATCCGAACTTGATTTGGGACGATCAAGGCACGCCAGACGATGAATCTGATGACACTGGTTTAGCGGCTGAGATTGTAAAACAGGTGCGCTTACGTGGGCCATTCATGAGCTTGAGTGATTTTGTGAATCGGCGCTTGGATACTGGTGAAACGGGGCGTCTGGGGGCGCTACAGGCAGCCATCAAAGCCACTGTCTTGAATGAAGATATCGAGAGCAATGAGGGTGTGCCGGCAGATTATTCCACGTATTATCAGAATGCAGATGGGGGAACTGGCTTTACCGCGGGCGGCATTAACGGATTCATCGAGCAAGCCGATATTTTACAAGTGATCGCTCCCAAATTGGTTCCTCGCTCGGATACATTCCGGATACGTGCTTATGGGGAGAGTCGAAATCTCAATGGGGAAATCGCCAGTCAGGCTAGTTGCGAGGTTGTGGTACAACGTCTGCCTGCATACGTCGATGAAGCTAATGATGCATTCACAGCCCCCGAAGATTTAAGCGTAACGAACAATTTGTTTGGTCGTCGTTTCAAAATAGTCAGTTTTAAATGGCTCTAAATTCTACCCCGTGATGTTGATTCGATCTATACTCCTCTTTTTCTGTATAACCATGGCTTCGGCCCTGAAAGTCTCTGCTCAGAGCGATGCTGATCAGGTTCGTGTTGTCTTCACTTGCTACGATTGGGCCAAGCGCGGCGTCGAGGAGGTGTACCTATCGGAATGGCGATCAATACGAGCTGATTGAAATGCGTAATCTTAGCCGCACCAAGCCCTATGTTTATTCGGGACCGGAACGCTTTCAGCTATTTAAGAAAGTAGCCAGCCTTGAGCCCGGAGTTTCCGAGGAGGCACAGTATCAAGTCTGTGGCGAAACGGTGATCCAGCAAAATGGTGGGCGTGTCTTGGTGGTCATCTCACCCGAAACTGATGAGTCGAGTGATTTTGATTATCGAATTTATACTTTGGAGGATTCCTTGAGTGAGTTTCCGCGGAATTCATTTCGACTGGTGAGCTTTGCCAACGAAACTTTGTATTTTCAAATTGAAGATCGCCAGCCTCAGAAGATCGAGCCTGGAGAGCGTTTGACGATTAAGCCGGAACTAGCCGAAGCAGGTTTTGTTTCGGTGGTTTTTCGAGATGCCGCAGGGGATTTACTCTACAGTAAAAAATGGTACAGCGAGCCCGAGGTGCGTGACCTGGTTTTTCTGAGGAATTACGATGGTCGCCGCGGTAAGGGGCGCTTAGGTGTGCGTATTATTACTGAGGTCGTGAAAGACCTTCGGGTGTCTCTGGCAGAGTAAGTGAGTCGAGCCTCGAACGGCTGTGACAAACCCGTTCGGGCTATTGAAATAGGCCGAGCTTGTGGGCGACGTTGACTGCTGCCGGGCCATTGTTTACATGCAGCTTTTCGTAAATATGACGGATGTGGGTGTCTACTGTTCGGTAGGAAATGCCGAGTTTATCTGAAATTTCTTTCTTAACGTAGCCTTCTGCGAGTTGTTCGAGAACTTCGCGTTCGCGGGTGGTGAGTATGGTGTTTACATCATCGTCCGGGGCATGCGCTCTGATTTGCTTGAGCAAGTAAGAGGCGACTTTAGGATCGAGTGATGAGCCGCCTGCGATGACTTCGCGAATGGCATCAATAATTTGATCGACGGTGGAAGATTTGAGCAGATATCCCGAAGCACCTTTAGCGATCGCGGTTAAGACGTCTGTCTCTCTGTTGGATTGACTCAAAATAATGATAGGAGTCTGTGGTGCCATTTCCTTCAACGCAGGCAGTGCTTCGAGGCCAGTCATACCGGTCAAATTTAGATCTAACAAGATGAGGGTAGGTGCTTTTGCCGCGGAGTCATTTTCCAGCACACGGAGCGCAAATTCGGCCGAGCTACATTGACGTCCGATTTCCATATCCGACTCTCCAGATAACGAGAATTCCAATACAGAACGGAATTCCTGGTTGTCTTCGATCAGCATGATTTGATGTTTTTTGGTCATAGGAAGAGTTTGGTTCTTTTGAATTTTATTATGAGTCGAATATGAGTGCCGTGAGGGTTTACGGGCTTGGTTTGAATGGCGGCTCGCATTAAGCGGGCTCTACGTAGTAGGGATTTTGGGGGAGCATTCATGCCACAGCCATTATCTATAACGGAGAGTCTTACGCTGTTGTGATTCGCTGCAATGCGTATATATACTTTGGTGGCCTGTGCATGTCGGTTAATATTTGTAAGGCTCTCTTTAAAAAAAAGATATAGGTCGATACGAGCACGGCGGGGCAGAGTTTCAAGTTCTTCTTCACCATAGATTCTTAAGTGAGTTTCGTGGTCGCCTAGGAGGCGTTGTGTATCTTGCTGGATTTCAAATACGATGTCTTGACAGATATTGTCTGCCTCTAGCATGTTGGTGCAGTGGCGTGCGGCTTCTCCTGTGCGCTCGGTCAATGCGCGAATGCGACGGACCGCTTCGACGAGGCGTTCGGGAGTGCTTATGGAACGTTCTGCAACATCGCCTAACATTCCGATGGCATGCAGGTTAGCCCCCAATTCATCGTGTAGATTGGCCGCAATACGCTGGCGGATGTGAACTTCCTTTCGGTAGCTGAGCATCTTGTAGTAGGGGATTGTGAATACAATCGCGAGTGCCATAAAGATCGCTGCTATGATGGCCCATCTGAGAAATAACTTCTGCTGTGTATAGCGTTTTTGTAGCTCTACTTGTAACTCTTGGAGAAGGGTAGAGAGTTCATGGCGGCGTGCTAATTCCTCTAACCATTGTTTCTGTGGCAGAATATGGCCATAGATATTCATGCCATCGACGAGTGCGCTGAGCGTGGAGTCACTGGTCTCACTGACGTAGTTAGTACTGATGGGCTTATTCCGCGCAATGTTGAGCCCCTGCTGAAGCACTTCGATCTCGGCAAAACTAACACGCGAGTCTTGGTTTTCCCTTCCATGATAATAGGGCGTGAGTGCGGTTAGTCGAATGTAGCGAGCGTTTGACGGTTTGGCGAAGTTCCAGCTGAGCACGGGGCCCATCTCAAAGATAGAGTTCAGTTTTACATCTAAGACTATTTCGGCATCGCTGAAATCTTCCTGATTGGCGGTTTCGACAATGAAATGCGGTGGGAGGCCAAATTCACCCGCGTGTGCAGTTGGGACTGTGTCTGCTTGATCGGTTGCATGGAGTCGGATACCTGTTATTTCAGTGGTTTCCAATAGGTCGATCGTAAGAGACGGCTTTTCGCCAACATCGATACTACTGACATAAGCGCGGCTGTGCTCTTCTGCCGCAGAATTAATTAGGTAAGGCAAGATCCCGTCGACAAGTGTTCCCGCATTACGTGTCGCGCTCTCATAGACTGGAGACGATGCCAACACGGGTTTACGCAGCGCGCGGTCTTCGTTGCCCTCGAAGACCATGATTTCAGATAGCTGAAAGATATACATGCCATCGAGGGCGCGCTGTGTGAGGTGATTTGTTTCCACTCTCACCCATGAGGCGCTTTCAGAATCCACAGGGATTTGCATTGGCGTGATCCCTGTGAAGGGAGCTTCGTCTGCATTGTAGGTAAAGATGACCTTACCCTCTGGATGGGCTGCATTACCGATTAGAATACGAAATTCCTGAGGAAAGGCGTCATTGACAAATCCGAAGCGCGTATCGCGCCACAAGGTGGGTATAATAAATATCGTATCTATTATGTAGCTGCCTTCTAGATCGATTTGTACCCACTCATAATGGTTTCCGTCGTCTGCATAAGCTTTGGATCGGTCCCCGACCGCACCCACGCCACTATTGAGGCTGGGATGGGCCAGTCCGTTCAATTCGGCTTCAGTTTGTTGCTTTAGTGCCTCCAGTTCATGCAGCCAGAGTTCCGTGAACGGTTGTGAGGACTCTGCGCCACTTGCTTGTATAAGTACAAGCAAAAGGATGCATGTGCAGATGGCTTTTATTGGGTGTAAGTTCTTCAAGCAGGAACCGATGTTGGTCGTGGATCGCTAGGGGCGGAGATACAAATACTACTATAGATCCAGTGTGTAGTGGGTCTGTTTACATTGAAGCGCAAGCCTGCGACTTGCAAGCTCTTCTCTGTTTGTCGCGAGCCCGTAGGGAAAATAAATACTTGGTATTATCCAGCGAATGCGCGATTGTTGAGGAGCGGGTAATGGGGTAGTATCACTCTTTGGAATTATGCTATACCCCCGTAACAATCCCCAGTGTTTTTGTCTTTTTATTTTTTCGCTATGTGCTGCCCTGTGTGCAGATTTATACGCAGCGGAGGGACGGGCTGCAATTGGAGATAGCGAGCGGCCTAAACCGAATATTGTGCACATCTTAACTGATGATTTTGGTTGGCAGGATCCTGTCTGCATGGATGTGGATGGTGAGACTCCTTTTGAGACGCCTAATTTAGATAAGTTGGCGCAGCGGGGGCGTAAATTTATGCAGGCATATTCGCCATCGCCGACTTGTGCTCCTTCGCGGGCGGCCTATATCTCGGGACAATATCCAGCCCAAACGGGGATTTATCATGTGATGGGGGGCAAGTTGCCGCGGGCGTATTCACCCAATTTTACCTATATAAATCCATTCTATCGTTATCGCTTACCGCTGACGGAAATGACCATTCCCAAAGAGCTGAAACGGGCGGGTTATACGACGGGCCATGTCGGGAAATGGCATTTGGGTGGGCGTAGTAACGGGTATCCGTTTCCAGGTGACTATGGGTTTGATCTTGGCTATGTCGATGACTTGGGAAAAGGGGGCACTTACTATCCGGATCCGGATATTTGGGGCCCTAGGAATCAGCTGCGTAATCAGCACAACGGTTTGGCGAAAACGATGAAGCCTGACCGTATCACAGGCTGGGCGACTGAAGACCCCGATGATCCCTTTCAATTAGGTGACGATGGGCGGCCTTTTGACAAGACGCTCGATGTCGCGCTCAAGTGGCTCGAGAAGCATCACGCAGAGCCTTTTTTCCTGAATTACTGCACCTATTACGTGCATGGGCCGATCCAAACCCGGGACCGCGAACGTCTGGAGTATTATTGCAAGAAAATGGGCCTGGATTTTCCGACGGATCCGGGAACGATTAATGTGGGGCTGGGCGGCAAAACAGATCCGTATTATGCCACGATGGTGGATGAACTCGACTGGATGATTGGCGAGGTAATTAGCTATTTGGAAGATACGGAGGATCCCCGTAACCCCGGACACAAGCTCATTGATAATACCTATATCATCGTGAGTTCGGACAATGGGGGACTCGTGCGCCGCGCGGGGGGCACTGTCACTGATAATTTCCCGCTGCGTGAAGGGAAACAGGACATACATGAAGGGGGCGTGCGCATTCCATTCATTGTCAGTGGTCCTAATGTTCCCGAAGGCTCTGTTTGCGATACTCCGATTTCTTTAATCGATTTATATCCTACTTTTGTCGATCTGGTTGGATTGCCTGAGTCGGATAATCCAAAACTGGATGGATGTAATATTCGCCCATTATTTGAAGGCACAGACACAGTGGCTCGTTTTGCGGATGGCACCACACGTGAGAGCATCTATTTCTATTTTCCGATCGAATTGTCCTCTGGCGCTGCAATGCGCAAGGGCCCCTGGAAGGTGTATCGTAATCTTGGGCCGGGGAATAATAAAGACCCCATGGTTTCGCTCTATCGGCTGTATCATGAGGATGGCTCAATGGCGGATGTGGGGGAGGCGAATAACCTGGCCGATGCCATGCCGGAATTGACTCAAGAATTATTGAGTGAACTGGATGCCTTTCTGGATGCGGCTGGGGTGAGCTACCCTTATAAAAATCCGACGATTGAGAGCCACGAACATCAGGACAAAATCCCCGAAGTTCTCGCGCGCGGTGAAGACCGTGACCGTATCTGGGTCGAAGTTGAAACAGGCAAGGATACATCGAGCATTGTGGATGCTAAACTGCTTTACACAGTGAACGGCGGCGAGTTTGAGCTTTCACGCGGACGTCGTGAAATGTGGTTTGAAGCACCCGCTGAGATTACTGGCGGTCGTATTGAGGGGCGGGTGCCGCCGGGCACCTCTCATGCGGTTTTTTGCATGACCGACAGCGAGGGCTTTCTAGTGATGTCTGAGAAACTGCCGTCTTATCGGGAGGTGTCGTCCAGTCATGCCGATTCATCGTATCTCAAGCATGCCTATCCCTTCCGGCCAGGTCTCTATGCCTTGATCCAGTTGGGGCATGAAGCCTCGGCGGCGCTTAAACAGCTGCAAAAGCCTGCTCCGGATTTGTCCGAGGCCTTGGCTCAAGCGGAAGCATTGTATGCGGCAGGCGAGGGCACAGATGAACAATACTACGCCAGCATTCGTGGACTCAGAAAAGCCATCCGTGATCGGCACGGCGTCATTCCGCAGGCAGATAATTATTACCTAAACCTCTTCCGCCAAAGCGGAGCCTTTTAATCATTTGAGAATTATATCATGAAATGGATTCACTTTTTAATGTGCGTGCTGGTCACCACGAATCTGACTGCTAAATCGATGGATGGTCTGACCATCAACGGTGATACTCCGTGGGTGGTTACGGCGGCCGATTTCGAAAATCCTGCGATTCAAGAAGCCATCCGTGATGCGGAGCGCGATTGGTATAAGGTGTTTGGCTATCCGCCGGTGATTTTTAAGAATAACACACGCAGCAGTTGGACGGGGCCGGTCATCATTTTTGGTTCCGTGGAAAATACCAGCTCGCTGGTGGATGCTCAAGTTCCCGCGGGAGCGGAGCAACACGTGTTGCGCTTGGCTCAGGTGAAGAACAACCCGGGAATTGCTGCGATCGGTGGCGACACACGTGGCACGATCTTTGCCATCTATACTTTTTGCGAAGAGGTGCTCGGCATCGACCCCATGTATGTCTTTACCGATAGCATTCCTGAAAAACGCACTGAGGTGAGCTTTACTTCGGCGGATGAATATATTTCGAAGAAACCGACTTTTGAGAACCGCGGTTGGTTCATCAACGATGAAGAATTGCACGACGGAATGCACCGCGATCCGCTCGGCGGCAACGTGATCTCCATGGAGTGGATGGATAAAATTATCGAAACCTTGCTCCGCACCAAGGGAAACATGCTGATCCCTGAGTCGTCTTCGTATTCAGATGCCACGGTCTATGATCTTTGCAAACGCCGCGACGTCATTATCACCTTTCACCATATTTCTCCCTTGGGATTGAACATGATGGATTGGCCGAAGGGCCTGCCGTTTTCCTATGTCACCCACAAGGATATCCTGGAAGATGCCTGGCGGAAATCGGCGCAAGCATTGGCTGATAAGAAGGTGGCATGGATCGTCGGCTTTCGCGGCGAATCGGATGGGGCCTTCTGGCACAGCGATCCTGCTGCGCCAAAAGATGATCAGGGCCGCGCGGATGTGATTGCAGCTGCCATGCAGAAGCAGACGGAAATCGTGCGCGAGTTTGATCCCGATGCCACCATTGTGGCTGCGCTGTGGAATGAGCTGGGCCGCTTTTACAATGATGGGATCCTGCAAATACCAGACGGTGTCTGCAAGATGTTCGCCGATGATGGTCGTGGGTATATGCGCGACAAGGGCGATGGCTCCGATTTATCGCCAGGTGACGGGCTTTATTATCATGTCATGATGATGATGAATACGCAAAACCGCACCACGGAGGCCGTGCCGCCAGCCCGTATTTATAATGAATTGCGTCGTTATGTGGAGCGTGGTGCCACTAAGTATGCGATCATTAATGTGAGCGGTATTCGCCCCGCAGCGATGTCTGTGCAGGCGATCAATGATTTCCTTTGGGATGCAGAGCCTTATTTGAGTCAACCTGCCGATAAAGCGATGCACGCATACTTGCAGCAATGGTATGCGAAGCAGTTTTCACCTGAATTGGCAGCCGATTTAGCAGCCTTGCGCCTGCATTACTATGACATTCCTTACCTGCGTGAGAATATGCCTGATCCAACCCGTTGGAGAGGGGCCCGGGGGGAGCATCTGCTTCAATACCTGACTCAGGAAGTGCTGAAGAAATACAGCAGCGCCATCGAGAACGGCGAAGACATTCGCAATGTGTCGGGCTTTGCGAACCAAATGAAGCAGACCAAAGGACCCCTCACCGAGACCGCTGAATTCTTTCCCGCGCTCTGGCGTGAAACCAAGGCGCTGGAGTCGCGCATTCCTGTCGACCGCCGGAATTTTTACCAGGCGCACTTCACCTATCAGGTCGCGGTGCACATGTATGGCAGCCGTATGCTGGATCAAGTCGTTCAGGGCGTGGATGCATACCTCGTCGATCAGAACCCTCAAGTGTTTGCCAATCATCTAAAGCTCGCACTGGCCGAACTGGAAAAGATCCTGAGCGAAGCGCATAAAGCGGAATATGGGATTTGGGACACGATGTTCATGCATGTGCGCCTGATGGATATGTGGCGCACCCGTCTGATGTTAAAGGAGACGATTGCACGCATCGAAGGCCGCCCTTACACCTCGAAGTATCGCGGCATTATGAACGGTTCATTCTGGGGCTCGGCGCAAGACTATATGAACAATGCCGAAGGCGTATATCCCTATTTCTATAAACATACTGGCCGTGGACTCGATGTGTTAGAGAATGGCAGCTACCCCGAATAAGTCTCCCCGACTATGAATAAAACTTTATCGACCCTGATCGCAGGCATCTTCATCGGTGCTTTATTGGCCACGAGTGGCTTTGCGCTCTTTCTACGTGCTCAAAAGAGCGGTGGGGGAGTTGCGTCACAAACCGTGCTCAAGCTAGGGCACGGGCTTGATACGGCACATCCAGTGCATCAATCATTGGTCTTTATGAAGGAGCGATTGGAGGAGCTTTCCGGTGGTTCAGTCACGATCGATATCTATCCGAGTGCAGTTCTGGGAGCTGAAGTGCAGAGCATAGAACAACTTCAGAACGGCTCGCTTGCCATGACTTGTCAGTCTGTCGCGGCACTGGAAAACTTCATCCCATCGATGGCTGCATTCAGCCTGCCTTATGTCTTTCGCGATTCCGAGCATTACTGGCAAGTGCTGAACGGTGAAATCGGTCATGAGCTGATGGAAAAGGGCGAGGCCAAATATCTACGCGGACTCTGCTATTATGATGCCGGCAGTCGTAATTTTTACACCAAGGATAAGCCCATCCGCACTCCGGATGACTTAACCGGAATGAAGATCCGGGTCATGAACAGTGCCACCGCCATTGATATGGTCAAAGCGCTGGGAGGCTCGCCGACACCGATTGCATGGGGCGAGCTCTACTCCGCGCTGGCTCAAGGCACCGTCGATGGTGCGGAGAACAACGTCCCAAGTTTCTACTCCAACAAGCACTATGAAGTGTGTAAGCATTTCTCACTCGATGGGCATACCCGTATTCCCGATATGCTGCTGATGAGTTCAAAGGTCTGGAAGCAACTTTCGCCGCAGGTGCAGGGATGGGTGCAGCAGGTGGCGCAAGAGTCCTCGGACTATCAACGCGAACTCTGGAATCAGAAAACCAAGCTGGCGATGGAGCAGGCGGCTGCTGAAGGCGTGCATATTTACGAAGTCGATACCGCACTTTTTCAGGCAAAAGTGCAGCCGATGCTCAACGCAGTCGAACACCCGGATGTGCGCATGCTACTTCAACAAATTTCCCAAGTGAACTAATGCGACAAGCTCTATTAAAATTTAAGCAGTGGATGACTACTGCGCTCAACGGGCTGCTGATCCTGGCGGTTGCGCTACTGGTCCTGGACGTCGTCTGGGGGGTGTTTACACGCTACGTGATGGGCGAGCAGGCCAACTGGACTGAGGAGCTGGCTCGATTCCTGTTGGTTTGGGTGTCCCTGCTGGGCGGTGCGGTGGCCTTCGGGCAGAAGAGTCACCTCGGAGTGGATTATTTCGTGGAAAAGTTACATCCCGAAATACGAAAATTGATGGCAGTGGTCGCACATTTATTGGTGCTGTTTTTTGCGGTCTCGATCTTTTTGATCGGTGGCTGGCAGGTCGTCTCCGACGCCTTGATTTTGGAGCAAACCACTCCGGCCTTAGGCATCAAGATGGGCCATGTCTATCTGGCATTGCCGATCGCGGGGGTGTTTATGGCCTTGTTCACGCTAGAGAATATTATCGAAGTTCTGGGTGCGCCTACGGCTTATCGGAACCAGGTAAGTGCTGAAGGAGGGGCTGAGTAATGGGCACAACTGCATTGATCTTAATTGCGATCTTCCTGCTACTCTTGGCCATGAACGTGCCAATCGCTGTGTCGATTGCACTGGCGACCTTTGTGGCGATTCTCGCCGAGGGCGCCGATCCGACCATTGTGGTGGCCGCTAATATGGTGAACGGCGTGAATAGCTTCGCGCTATTGGCCATCCCCTTTTTCATTCTTTCGGGGCACCTGATGGGGCGCGGCGGCATGGCGCGGCGACTCATTGATTTTGCCGCTACCTTGGTTGGCTTTTTGCCCGGTGGCTTAGCTTATGTCAATACGCTCACCTGCATGCTCTTTGGCTCTATTTCGGGCTCGGCCGCGGCTGCGGTCTCATCGGTCGGCGGCTTCATGATTCCCGAGATGAATCGCAAGGGTTACAACCGCGAGTTCAATGTATCCGTCACCACCACAGCCGCGACGACCGGGCTGCTGATTCCGCCGAGTAACATCATGATTGTTTACTCAGTCGCCGCGGGCTCAGTGTCGATTGCAGCCATGTTCATGGCGGGGATTCTACCGGGAATTATTTCAGGCCTTTTCATCATGCTCGTCTGTGGTGCGTTTGCTTACACTAAAAAGTATCCACGAGAGCCGCGTTCAACGATCCGGCAGATGTTGATCGGTTTTAAGCGCGCCTTTCTCAGCCTCTTTCTGATTGTTGTGGTGATCGGTGGCATTCTCGCGGGCATCTTTACCGCGACGGAAGCCGCCGCGATCGCTGTCGTCTATGCCTTCCTTTTGACGGTGCTCTACTACCGCGAAATCAAGCTCAGAGAACTTCCGGAGTTGCTGCTACAGACAGGTATTACCACCGCGGTCGTCATGTTATTGATTGGGGCCAGTTCCGGGATGAGCTGGATTATGACCATGGCAAACATCCCGCAGACTGTGAGTGCGGTTCTGCTCGGGCTCTCGGATAATCCAATCTTAATTTTGCTGACCATAAATCTGCTGCTGCTCTGCGTGGGCACTTTTATGGATATGACGCCGGCGGTGCTGATCTTTACTCCGATCTTTCTGCCAGTCGTCTCGGCGCTTGGTATGCATGAGGTGCACTTCGGTATCATGATGATTGCCAACCTCTGTATCGGACTGTGCACGCCGCCAGTCGGCACCTGCCTCTTTATCGGCTGCGGAGTGGGGCAGACCACAATTGCAAAAGTCACCAAAACCATGCTGCCGTTCTTTGCCTCAATGATTGTCGCACTCTTAGTCATCACCTATGTGCCCGCAGTTTCCTTGTGGCTGCCAGTAGAGACCAAGCAATTAAAAGCAACTGATGTTGAGAATGCTCACTTTATGAATGCGCCTCAGGATACAGAGGAATTAACGAGCCAACCTTAACTTATTTATAATTCATAACTAATGATGATATTGCCCCAACAACTTCGCCGTAGAGTCTACCTTTTTCTATTGGTTGGCTTTGCGATGATCGGCCTCAGCTCGACGGCTAGTGCCCAGGGCTACAGCAAGCCGAAGATGGCGGGCGAGCTGCGAAATCTGCCCGAGCGGGAAGCAGAATTTATGGATTGGGGGCTCGGGCTCTTTGTGCACTGGGCGCATGACTCGCAGTTGGGCTCGGTGATTAGTCACCACATGGACATGGCCTCCGATAAGCATCTGGAGCGCGTGATTCACGAACTGCCCCAGACCTTTAACCCGAAACGCTATGATCCGGACGAGTGGATGCAGCTCGCCAAGCTCGCTGGGGTGAAATACATGGTGCTCACAACGAAGCACCACAGCGGTTTTTGCCTGTGGGACTCGGCGGTCACAGACTTTGATATTGCAAATACGCCGTATCAAAAGGACATCGTGAAAGCCTATGTCGATGCCTGTCGCCGCTATGGAATCAAGGTCGGTTTTTACTATTCTCCCGAAGATTTTGCATGGAATTATCGGGAGGGCTATCCTGCTCGCGGTGGGAAGATGCCCAGTGAGAAACGCAAAGAGCTGATCGAATTCACCAAAGTTCAAATTAAAGAACTACTCACCAACTATGGCCCGATCGATGCCTTGTTCCTTGACGGCGGGCATAAGGCAGAGCTTGCGGAGTATTGTCACGAACTGGATCCGAACGTGCTCGTCACGCGTGGGGAGATGGTGACGCCGGAGCAACGACTGCCCAAGGATCCGATCCCCGGACCATGGGAGACCTGCTTCACGCTTGGCAATCAATGGCAGTATAAACCGACCAATGACAATTTAAAGTCGGGCAGCACACTGATTAACATGCTGGTCGAAACGCGGGCCAAAGGCGGCAATCTGTTGATTAATGTGGGGCCCAAACCAGACGGAACGATTCCGATTGAGCAAGAGGAGCGTTTTCGTGAGCTAGCTCTGTGGATGTTTGTGAACGATGAAGCGATTCATAACATTCGTCCGTGTGTGGTCGCTGGTAGTAAGGACGCGTATTATACGCAATCTAAGGACGGAAAATACACCTACGCGATCATCACTCAATTTACGGAAGCACAACCCGATCCCAACAATCGGATTTGGCCACGTTCGACACGTAAGCAATTTGTGCTGCCTGATTTGATCGCCAATGCAGAGACCAAGGTCACTATTCTCGGTCAGGATCATCGCCAAGAGCGCTACAGCGACAGGATCGATTTGACGATTCACTTCGAGAACAGCGCGGAGGGCCTCAGTATGGACGTGCCACGGCAGCAACGCCTGTATAACTGGCGGAACTGGCCAAACGCGATTGTCCTACGTTTTGAGAATGTCGACTTTATACAGGATGTATCCAGCTCCACACCTTAGAGCTGCGTCAGCAGGCATGTATGCACCAAGAAATATCATAAAGACCCAGAGGAATTGATGAATATTCCACTTATTCGAACTAGAATAACTGTATCATTAAAACGGTGAAACAATTCTATATTGCAGTTCTATTGCTTTGCTTCGGCACGATAGCTCAAGGGGCAACCCGGCCGAACATCGTTTACATTCTTGCCGATGATCTTGGTTACGGTGACGTGCAGTGTATGAACCCGGAGCGAAGTCAGATTCCGACACCACACATGGATCAATTGGCGGCAGACGGTATGATCTTTACCGATGTGCATAGCAGTTCTTCAGTGTGCACGCCCACGCGTTACGGTATTTTGACTGGGCGTTACAATTGGCGCACTCGCTTGCAGAAGCATGTGTTGTATGGTTTTAGCGCACCCTTGCTTGCGGATGATCGCTTGACCGTTGCGGAATTATTGAAAGCACAGGGCTATCATACAGCTGCCATCGGGAAGTGGCACCTCGGGCTTGGAATTCCAACGACCAATGATAAAGTCGCGAGCGGCAACGGTAATAATGTCGACTGGCAGGGGGTGATTACCGACGGACCGGTGGATCATGGCTTTGACTATTTTTATGGAATCTCAGCCTCACTGGATATGCCGCCGTATATTTATATTGAAAACAATCGCTTCGTGGGGGAGTGCACTACAGTAAAGCAATTTCATCGGCCGGGGCCAGCAGAGGCGGACTTTGAAGCAGTGAATGTATTGCCAGATATTGCTCAAAAATCGGTTCAATATATTCAGCAGCAAACTGTGACGGAGCCCTTCTTTATGTATATCGCATTGACTTCACCGCATACGCCGATCCTTCCTGCCGAGGACTGGCAGGGACGTAGCCAGCTCGGGGCCTACGCTGATTTTGTGATGCAGACGGATGCTGTCATAGGGCAAATTACCGAGGCGATTGATCAGGCAGGATTGGGGCAAAATACGATTGTTATCGTCACCAGTGATAATGGGTGTTCCGCAAATCGAGCCAATTACCGAGCGCTTGAAAAGGCCGGGCATTTTGTCAGTGCCCAATTTCGAGGGTCCAAGGCAGATCTTTGGGATGGGGGCCATCGTGTGCCATTTATCGTGCGTTGGCCAGCAGTTGTGTCAGCAGGGGCTAAGAGTGATGAATTGCTTTGTTTGACGGATTTGATGGCGACTGCCGCCGAGCTGTCGGGAGCGACGATCCCAGCAGGGGCGGGCGAAGATAGTATCAGTTTTCTGCCTGCCTTGACTGGACGATCGATTGTGTCGACGCGTGCCGGTGTGGTGCATCACTCTATCGACGGTTACTTTGCATATCGTGCCGGTAAGTGGAAATTACTGTTAGCCAGGGGCTCCGGAGGGTGGACTGCCCCAAAGGAAGCACAGGCGATTCAGGCAGGTGCTCCAATGGCGCAGCTTTATGACATGGAGCGTGATCCCGGCGAAACGATCAATCTATATAATTCCCATCCGGAAATTGCCAACCGTTTGCTTCAACAACTAGAGTCTGATGTTGCACGCGGTCGTAGCACGGCAGGAGTTCGTATGAATAACGATGTGGATATAGTGCTTTGGAAAGAAAGGGCCTTAGCCCGAATGAACAATCAATGAAAAAAATTATACAAATCCTATTCATCGCTCTGCTTGCGGTCAGTGCCGCTAATGCGCAGAAGCATCTTTTTATCCTGTCAGGGCAGTCCAATATGGCGCGGCTTGATCCTGCGATTTCATTCACTCCGGCGGTGGAGGCTGCTTTGGGCAAAGATAATGTCATTGTAGTGAAGCACGCTCAGGGTGGACTGCCGATTCGCCGGTGGTATAAAAATTGGAAGCCAGCGCAAGGGGATGAACCGAAAGCTACGGGGGATCTTTACGACCAGTTAATGACGATGGTCAAAGAGGCGACGGAGGGGCAGGAGCTTGCCAGCATCACCTTCGTCTGGATGCAAGGGGAGCGCGATGCCCGCGAGCAATACGGGTCTGTCTATGCCGCGAGTTTGCAGGGCTTGATTGAGCAATTGTCAGGGGACTTAGGCCGTGACGATATCAATGTCGTGATAGGTCGTCTCAGCGATTTTGACCTGAAAGGTGAGAAGTATCCGGATTGGATGCTGGTGCGCGATGCGCAAGCTGCTGTCGTCAAAGCGAACCCACGTGCGGCTTTGGTTGATACGGACAGTTTGAACGATGGGTTGAACGCTCGAGGTGAAGTTATCGTGAATGACCTGCATTACTCCGTTGAAGGCTATGAAACCTTAGGGACAGAGTTTGCCAATAAATCGATTGAATTGATTGAAGCGAACGCGCCAGATTCAGCCAGGAAGGCCGATGCCGTTGAGGATCCTATTGTCGGCACTCATGAAGTGCTTCGTCTCTGGCCAGACGATACGGGCGATTATTCGGCGATTCAACCCCGCTTGGATATTACACGACGCGGCAAAATTCGCTATGAGAATGTCAAAGATGCCAATCTGGTCGTGTATCTCGCGGAGAGTCATGCGCCCACGCCGGCGGTGGTTTATAGCCCTGGGGGGAGCTATAAACACCTGACACCGCGGCCAGAGATTATTGAATGGTTAAATGCCCAAGGGATCTCGGTTTTTATGCTGCGTTACACTGTTCCAGGCGATCGTGAAGCCGCCTTTAAAGATGTGCAACGTGCGATGCGCTTAGTGCGCCACAATGCAAAGCGTTGGAACGTGGATCCGGACCAACTGGGTGTGGTGGGTTCTTCTGCGGGCGGTCACTTGGTGGCTCGTTTGAGTCAGCACTATGCTACACCTGCGTATGTAGCTGTGGATGCCGCCGATCGCGAAAGTTGTGAACCCCAGTTCGTCGTGATCTTTTCCGGAGCCTATTTCTACAAAGGTCAAGGGGCACAGCAGGAGCCTGTATTGGTCGAAGAGTTTCCCATGACGGCCGATATCGCGCCGACTTTTCTCGTTTATGCCAAGGATGACCATAGCTTTTATCCCGGTGGGATTGCCTATGAGCAAGGGCTGAAGGCCGCAGGTGTTTCCACTTACCTCATCGTTTCAGAAACAGGCGGACATGGGCTGAAGGATGTCAATTGGATGCCGGAGTGTCGCGTGTGGTTGGAAGGCCTCGGGCTGAGTTTAAAATAGTATTTTGGAGTGCAAGTCTGACGGGGGTGTTAGATCTCTAAATTTTAGTTAGGCTGATGGGGTAGTTCTTTACGCAGATGAGCGAAAACCTCGTTCATGCGTAATTATCAGCATTTATCGAGCAAACGCGCGATGGTGGTCAATGGCTGTCGGTGTTAGTATGATGGGATACTCTGCTTACCCTCTCTTCACCGATACTGTTGTTTGTTTTGGATACAGTTGGATACCTCGATGAAAAAAATACTAATTAAACTGCTCGCGTTGGCTGCTATCCTCGGGACGACGGCGAACGATGCCCTTGCTTTGCAAGTGTATAGTCGTGGGCCCTTGCTCAATGACCCACAGCGCGAAGAAGCTTTCATGGACTGGGGGCTGGGTATGTTTGTGCATTGGTCATTGGATTCGCAATTAGGCTCGGTGATCAGCCATTCGATGGTGGGGGCCTCGGATGATTATGTGAATCGCTATGTCAATGAGCTGCCGAAGACCTTTAATCCGAGAAATTACGATCCAGATGCATGGATGGAAATCGCCAAGCTTGCGGGGGTGAAATACATGGTTTTCACGACGAAGCATCACAATGGCTTTTGCATGTGGGATACCAAGACCACTGATTTTAATATTATGAACACCCCATATGCGCAGGATATTGTCCGGGCCTATGTGGACGCTTGCCGCCGCCACGGTATCAAAGTCGGTTTCTATTTTTCGCCAGAGGATTTTATTTTCCAGTATAATAATGGTTTGGATATTCGTCGTTCGGCGGGCCGTATGAGCGATGGTCTGACTGAGTTGGGCGATTATAACAAGCAGCAGTTGGATGAGTTATTTACGAACTACGGTGACATTGATGTGGTGTTCTTCGACGGAAGAGGGATGGAAGAACTCACGCAGTATATTCATCAGTTGCAACCGGAGTGTTTAGTGACTCGTGGTGAGATGGAGACGCCAGAGCAAAAGCTGCCTAAAGAGCCACTGCCCGGGCCGTGGGAATCATGCTTTACCTTAGGGAATCAATGGCAGTTTAAACCAACCAACGAGAATTATAAATCTGGTGGGCAACTGATCAATATGTTGATCGAAACGCGTGCCAAGGGGGGCAATTTATTGATCAACGTCGGACCGGATCCCTTGGGGGTGATTCCCTTTGAGCAGGATCGCCGATTCCGGGAGTTGGCGCTTTGGATGTTTATCAATGGTGAATCGATTCATGATGTCCGTCCCTGTGAGATTATTGGCGATGACGGCATTTATTATACACAGTCAAAGGACGGGAGCTCGGTTTACGCCTTTATGACTCAATTTTCAAATGGGAAAAATCGGTGGAAATACGGCGAACGTAAGCATATCCTGTTGAAAGATTTGAGAGCAACCTCGACGACGGAAATATCCGTTTTGGGGCAGAATAGCCAGTTCCTGGAGTATCAGCCGGACGCAGAACCGCAGTCTACTTTCCAGCAAACCGAAAACGGTTTGGAGGTCTCAGTAATGCGTGCGCAGCGGATCTATAATAATCGCTCCTGGCCGAACACGGTGGTCGTAAAACTTAACAACGTAGAATTTAAATAAACAAAATATCATGATGAAAAAACTAATAGTATCATTGTTGCTACTGGCAGCCGGGCTTGCGACTGGTTGCGCTACCAGAACAACGTCGATTTATAATGTGAAGGACTACGGAGCCATCGGTGATGGTGTCGCGTTAAACACGAAGGCCTTGCAAGCCACGATCGATGCCTGTGCTGACACTGGAGGAGGTGTTGTGCTCGTTCCCGCCGGACAATACGTAACTGGAACGATTAAATTAAAGAGTAATATCGAGCTGCGCCTAGAGCCCGAGGCCGAGCTGCTTGGTAGTTTATCGCTCGATGATTACGCGCGCGATATTCAGGGCGCGATTGAAGCCCCTGCATTTGATGAATGCCTCGTCTATGCTGAAAATGCTAAGAATATTCGTATCACTGGCGGTGGCACTATTAACGGCCGTGGTCACCGAGAAAATTTCCCGGTCGGTGAACGCACTGCCTATCATGATCGTCCTATGTTGATTCGTTTTGTCGATTGCGTCGGGGTGCATTTTGAGGATGTGACATTTAAAAATGCGGCCTCATGGTGCACTCACTTGGTCGATTGCGACAACATCGTCGCACGTAATGTCACGATCGATAGCGTCGTTAACCGTAATAATGATGGCTTCGACTTGGATGGTTGTAAGAATGTTCTCATTGAAGACTGCGACATTCGCACCGGAGATGATAGTATTTGCCCAAAGAGCACGACAACACGAGTCGTTGAAAATGTAGTCGTTCGCAACACCCGTGCCATCAGTCATACTTCTGCTTTCAAACTCGGCACTTCATCGCGTGGTGGCTTTAAGAATATCCTGGTGACCGATTGTGATTTCTCCGGAACTCGTATGGGAGCCATTAAGCTCCTCGCTGTAGATGGTGGATTCATTGAAGATGTTAGAATTTCCAACATCGTGATGGATGATGTGGAAGGACCTATCTTCATTCGATTGGCGAACCGTGGGCGCACCTACGAAAAGCCAACCGAACAGATTCAGGCGAAAGATGTGGAGCCGGAAGGCGCACCTGTCGGCTACATTAAGGGGATCCATATCAGCGATATCAAGGCGACCGTGAGCGGTGACAAATTGGATCGCCAAGGCATGATGATTTCCGGAATTCCCGGCCACATGATTGAGGATGTGTTATTGGAAAATATCGAGATCAGCTATCCCGGTGGTGGCACTGCCGAGCAGGCTCAAGTTGAAGTGGCTGAGGACATTGCTCGCTATCCGGAGCAGTTTTTCTTTGGAGTGTTACCATCCTGGGGCCTCTACATCCGTCATGCCAAGAACGTCGAGTTTAAGAACGTGAATATGAGCACCCGCGCTCCGGATGCGCGGCAAAAGTTTGTTCAGGTCAATGTCGAAAACTTCGTGAGCGACGAACTGTAAGTCAGATTAATCCATCCATTGCTGCCCCGATTGTGAAAACATTATACTTCATTTTTTATGTGCTACTTGCTGGCTTCTCTGCTTCGTCGGCGGCGGTATATAACGTCAAGGATTTCGGGGCAGTGGGGGATGGTATCGCGATGGAAACAGAGGCACTGCAAGCTGCGATCGATGCTTGCAGTGCTGCTGGCGGCGGCACAGTTTGGCTGCCACCCGGCGACTACCAGACGGGGACGCTTCACCTGAAAAGTGACATCGTCCTGTCATTGGACTATGGGGCTTCCATTCTGGGAAGCCAGGACCTGGCGGATTACCCGGTCGGCAAACTACGCGAAGCCCGGGAGGGCGGGCCTCACTGTTTGTTATATGCAGAAGACGCTTCTAATATCACGATCGAGGGGCTTGGTGTCATTGATGGCCGCGGAACACACCTGGCTTTTCCACGGGCAAAGGACGGGAGCCTGAAGAATGGACGCCTGCCACGTCCCCGCCTGATGCGGTTCGAGAATTGTAAATACCTGAAGTTTTCTGGTGTCACCTACAAGAATCCCGCTTTCTGGGGCTTGCACCTAGTGGATTGTAAAGAGGTGCATTTCAATGGTGTGACGCTGCGGATGCGGAACAACAATTATAATAACGACGGTCTGGATCTCGATGGTTGTGAAAATGTGCTGATCGAAAATTCTGACATAATCGCCGGTGATGACGCCATCTGCTTGAAGAGTAGTTTGAACCCATGCCGCAATATTACGATTCGCAACTGTTCGGTCTCCAGCAATACGGCAGCTTTGAAATTTGGCACCTCTTCGCGTGGCGGATTTATCGACGTGAATGTGAGCAATTGTTATTTTTACGATAGCCCGATGGGCGCGATCAAATTGCAAGTGGTGGACGGCGGTATTCTGGAAAATGTAGATATTTCGCGGATAGTGATGAAGAACGTTGGCAATCCGATCTTTCTCCGGTTGGGGAATCGTGGACGGGATTTTACCAAGGATAATAACAGCGATCGAGGACAGGGCGCCGATGTCGAACCGGAAGGTGTGCCGGTGGGACAATTTAGAAATGTTCGGATTCGCGATGTGTATGCAGAGGTCACGATCGAGGATCGCGCCAAAACCATCGCAGCTCCCTATAAGAACCTGAAGTTGAATCGGACGCCTGGCATTACGGACGAAGAAAAGTCCAAAGCCGGACCGATTATGATTACCGGTATTCCCGAGCACTTGATTGAAAATGTGCACTTGGAAAATATCGAAATTTCATACCCCGGTCACGGTAGCGAACAGGATGCGCAGCGTGAAGTGGCTGAAGATATTGCGCGCTATCCGGAGCAATTCTTCTTTGGCGTGCTGCCCGCATGGGGGGCCTACATCCGTCACGCTAAAAATGTAGAATTTAAGAATGTGACAATGACGACCCGTTCGCCCGATGCACGGGAGAAAATCGTGATGGTCGATGTCGAAGGAGTCCAACTGCACTAAGCCAGTCGGGTTTTGAATTATGTTAGTTCAGATCGATTGAATGTATGAAATATACAAAACATATACTTGTTTTGCTGCTGGCGGGCGTGGGCAGCTTGATGGCAGATCCGCCGCGGCGTTCCAATCCGATCGTGAGTCATATGTTTACGGCGGATCCATCTGCCCATGTTTGGAAAGATGGGCGACTTTACGTGTATCCTTCCACTGATACATCACCGCCGGCGGGCTATGCCACGATGGACGGGTATCATGTGTTTTCCACGGATGATTTGATTACATGGGTGGATCATGGCGAAATTCTTCATTCGGATGATGTCCCGTGGGGACGCGAGCGGGGCGGCTATATGTGGGCTCCTGACTGTGCGTATAAAGATGGCACCTATTACTTCTACTTTCCGCATCCCAGCGGCAATGATCATCGTAAAACCTGGAAGATCGGGGTCGCCACCAGTCAAGACCCAGCTTCAGGCTTTGAGGTGCAGGGTTATATCGAAGGGCTGACTCCGCAGATTGATCCATGTGTATTCATCGATGATGACGGACAGGCCTACCTCTACCATGGCGGCCCGGCTCCTGTCTACGCTGGTAAGCTCAAGGATAATATGATGGAAATTGAAGGGGCGATGCTTGCGCAGGAAGGACTGCACGACTTACGCGAAGGTCCCTATGTCTTTAAGCGGAATGCGATTTATTATTTAATCTACCCGGACAATTCGAGCGGTGGACATCGAATGAATTATGCCATGAGTGAGCACCCTTTGGGCCCTTGGGAGAGTAAAGGCGTCCTGTTGGATAAAACCAGTGTATTAACGACTCACGGTTCTTGCGTAGAATACAAAGGTCAGTGGTATTTGTTTTACCACAGTGGGGCTCTGTCGGGCGGAATCGAACATAACCGGTCTATTTGTTTCGATCCGATTTACTTTAACGAGGATGGGACCATCCGGAAGGTGGAACAATCGCGAGGTGTTCCGTTGCCTACCTTTCATCGGGATATCCATTTCAACCGGATGCTGGGGACGCTTGATCTTGGCGCTTATACCACGGCAGGTTTAGCTAAACAGGGGATCGAGAATGATGCGATTTCATCACTTGAAGTCGCTCCCGGCACCGTGGTGGAGTGTTTTGAAGAAGACAATTTCTTAGGCAATGTCTGGCGCTTTGAAAATGACTGTATCGATTTGAGTGTTCTTGGCTGCGACAATGCTATTTCCTCTATAAAAGTCACACGCAGCGGCCCATCAGATAATTTGGTCATCAATGGCTCTTTTGAACAAGGCGTGGAACAGACCATATCCTGGTGGCAAGGACGGCATATTAGTCATTTAAATCGCAGCCTAGAGGATCCTGCTGACGGTTATTATGCTCTGTGGTATCAGGCAGATAAAGCGATGCGACCGCTTACACAAAGTATCGCTCTGGAGCCACATAAACGCTACCATTTGAGTGCTTGGATGAAACTAAGCCCAGATTCAGAGGGGCAAGTGATCGTAGATGCTTTGGAGCCTTTTAATGAGAACTGTAAGCTGGCATTGAGCGCCGACGCGCGGGGCGGCGAATGGGTTCAGCTAAGCACCTATTTTAATAGCGGGGAGAATCGGAAAATCACTCTGCAAATCAGCACATCAAAAGACTTCAGCGGCAGGTGTTTTTGGGACCAGCTGGTCCTTGCTGAAGAGTGATCAATCCACGTGTAATCTTAAATAATATAAACCAGCGCCGGGCTTGTAGCTCTGCTTAAGCGCATTGTTGATTGAGGACATTGCGAGTCAGGAAAAATCTATGCTAAAAAAGACAATAACTTCAGGCCTAATTATAATGGCTATGATCACTTCGGTGAGTGCCGCTTCATCTGGACGTGGCATGAGCATGATCCAGCCGGCTGAACAGTGGCGTGAGGCGCTGCCCTCAGGCAATGGGACGATTGGTGCCTTGGTTTATGGATCCGTGCATCAGGAGCGTGTTTTGTTTAATCACAATAAGCTGTGGTATCAGGGGCGCGTGGGCGAATTGCCCGATGTCTCGGCCGAGCTGCCAGTGGTCAGACAGTTGCTGTTGGAGGGGAAATATCGCGAAGCGAATGAGCACTACCGCAGTCAGCTGAAGGATGTGGGCTTCAATCTGACAAATGCGCGTTACCATCCGGCCTTTGACATGGATCTCATCACGGAGACCAATCAGATGTTTGAAGAATATCTGCGCACTGTAGACTTTGAGACCGGTGAAGTGGAGGTGACATGGCGGGATGGTGAGACTCGCTTCTCTCGAAAACTGTTTGTATCGATTCCCGATGATGTTTCGGTGATGTCGATTACCGCGGATCAAGCGGGTGCTGTGGATGGGAGCGTGACGCTGAATATCCATGATCTGAAAGATGCGATTGATCAGCAGGGCAAAGATTTTGATCCGGGCTTCACTTACCAGACGCAGGTGTCGGGTGAATTTGTCGAATTTCGTGCAGATGGCTCCGACGGCGGTGAGTTTGGTGGGGTTTTGCGTGTATTGACGCGAGAGGGAAGCACGGAAGTGGATGGTCAAAAGATCCGCTTCGCCGGCGCGGATGAGGTCGTTTTGATCGTTGCACTCTTTGCTAATGAGCCCGCGAGCGCTGCGGTGTCACGTTTAAAGAGACAGTTGGCGGCCCTTGAGGGGGATTACGATACCTTGTTTGCGCGTCATGCGCCCTTACACCGTGAGAAGTTTGATGTGATGGAGGTCAACCTGAACCCAGCCGGGCCACAGGACACTCCGAATGAATACCTGCTGCTGGATGCGTATCAGAATCCGGCATCGCCTGAGTTGGTGCAGAAACTCTTCGACTATGGGCGCTATTTGTTGATTTCCAGCAGTCGATCGGGCGGGTATCCTGCCAACCTGCAAGGCATTTGGAACGGGGACTACCGGCCACCATGGAGTGCTTTTCTCGGAAATAATGAGAACCTGCAGATGGCGTATTGGCAGGCTTTACCGGGTAATTTGAAGGAATCGATGATGGGCTTTTTTGATTACTTTGATGCGCACCTGGATGAGTTTCGCCACAATGCACAGCAGCTTTACGGCTGTCGGGGGATTTTTATTCCACCGTTCATGTCGCCGGAGTCAGGGGTGTTACGGCATACTGGCCCCCACGTGATTTATTGGACGGATGCCGCGGGTTGGTTGGCTTCGTTTTACTATGATTATTATCTTTTCACTGGGGATGAGCAGTTCCTGCGAGAGCGTGCGATTCCGTTTATGAAGGAGGTCGCCTTGTTCTATGAGGATTACATCGTCAAAGATGAGCAGGGTAAAAACATGTTTCTGCCGGCACAGTCTCCTGAGAATCAGCCTGCAGATAAAATGATCGAAGATCCGAAAACCGGGCACGTTTATAAGATCAAGGTTCAGATCAATTCCACCATCGCGGTCGCGGTTGCCAAGGAAGTTTTCCATAACCTGGTCGAAGCATGTGAACATCTGAATGTGGAAGCGGCCGGTGTGCAGCGTTGGAAAGAAATGCTCGCAGATATGCCCGAGTATCAAGTGAACGAAGATGGCGCCATCCGTGAATGGATGCATCCTGATTTCGATGATAATTATGAGCACCGGCATCAGTCGCACATCTACCCCTTATTCCCGGGCACTGAAGTGACTGAAGAGACTAATCCGGAAATTTACGAAGCCTGCCGTGTGGCGATTGAGAAGCGCCTGGTGATCGGACTCCAGTCCCAGACCGGTTGGTCGCTGGCTCACATGGCGAATGTCTATGCTCGCTTGGGCGATGGAGCGGGCGCTTTGGAAGCGCTCAATATTCTGGCGCGCAGTTGCCTGGGCCAAAACTTGTTTACCTATCATAATGACTGGCGCAAGATGGGCGTGACGCTCGATCATAAGTATGGACGCTCTGCGCCCTTTCAGATGGATGCCAACTTTGGGATACCAGCGGCGGTGATGGAGATGCTGTGCGGTTCGACTTCTGATATGTTGCGTATTTTGCCAGCCGTGCCTGAAGCGTGGGGCGAGGGCTCCTTTCGCGATATGTTGACACGCTCAGGTGTGCGCACATCCGCCAATTGGAATCTGCAGGATCAGACGATTGAACTAGAGTTGAACGCGGTGCGTGATGCGCTCTTCGATCTGAAATTCCCCGCGGAGCTCGCGGAGTTAAACTCCAGCCAACCCGAGGCCGTTTCCGAGTCCAAGTATGGCAGTCGCTATCGCACGGTGAAGTTGGCTCAGGGAGATAGTCTGAAGTTAAATATTCAACTCAAATAATTGGCTAGCGATGCGTTTAATCATTCAGAAAATATTTGTCGTAGCCGCTTTGTTCAGCGCGTTTAGTCTGCAGGCTGCAGAGCGTCCCAATATTGTGCTGATCATGGCCGATGATGTCGCCTATGATAACAATTTTGGGGCCTATGGTGCGCGCGAGTCATGGACGCCACGGCTGGATCAACTGGCGGACGAAGGCATTACCTTTGAGCATGCGTATTCGACTCCCAAATGCACGCCCAGCCGTGTGAAGATTATGACTGGGCGCAGTGGTATTCGTAATTACGAAGCATTTGGAGTCCTACCGTCGACAGAAACTACCTTTGCGCACATGCTGCAGCGAGCCGGGTATGCCACTCATGCTGCAGGGAAGTGGCAACTTGACGGCAAGGGTGGCACGCCGACCAGCGAGGCTGGCTTTGATTCGTGGATCCTGTGGAATACGCAATTTGGCCATGGCTCCCGCTATTGGAAACCTAATTTTGATGTGAATGGGGAACATGTCACCTTTGCTGATGATGACTACGGTCCCGATCTGTGCGTCGAATCCATTTTAGATTTCGTAGATCAGAATAGGGAAGGCCCGTTCTTTGTGTATTATCCGATGCTGCTGGTTCACGGTCCGTTTAAGCCCACACCTGATAGCGTCAATCGCGAGAATACGAACCAGCAGGAGAACTTCAAAGACATGATCCAATACATGGATAAGTGTGTTGGGCGAGTGGTCGATGGGCTGAAGCAAGCGGGAGTGGCCGACAATACGATCGTGCTTTTCTGCACCGACAATGGCACCAATCGAGTGCTTCAGTATGAATCATTCGGGGAAACCGTGTCTGGTAAGAAAGGCGTGCCTCATGACCGTGGCACACACTCTCCATTGATTGTTTGGAACCCGAAATATATCGCGGCTGGTGCACGGTCTAGCGATATGATCGATTTTTCCGATGTCTTGCCGACGCTCGCCGAAATTGCTGGCGCGGATCTGCCCGAAGTTCAGCTCGATGGGCGTAGTTTTTGGCCGCAGTGCATCGGGGAAGCTGGCGCGCGCGCGCCCCGTGACTGGATCTTTCAATATTATTGGCCAAAGTCCTGGAGCTGGATTCCTGATGAACTCGGCAATGAAGAACTCATCGGGGTGCAGAATCAGCATTATAAGCTATATGGAAACGGACTCTTTTATGATATCGCTAAAGATCGCGAAGAACTCAGTCCGATTCCATTGAATCAACTCACGGCTGAACAACAGCAGACTTACGAAGCGCTCAAGAAAGCCATCGCCTCTATGCCGGAGACCAATGCTGCGTATCAGAGAAAGATCATGAATGGACGCTGATTACGGCATGTCGCGCGAATTCGCGATAGCCTAATTGTGCATTATTCTGTATTCTAAATAAGTAAATTGGAAACAATTCTACTCTAACCTCACCTTCATTAAAATCAAAACCCCATTATGAAAAAAGAAATTCTATTCATAACATCATTTACACTACTTAGTGCTTCAGTTGTGACTGCGGCTGATATTGCACATGGCTCTTCTTTACGTCTCTCAGACCAGCAAAACTTAGCTGGTTCTGTGATTATTGATCTCACTGCTGGCAGTGCCAGTGCGAGTGGCACTAATGTGAATAGCTCCACTGTCGGTCCGATTACACTAGGAGATGGTACGGTATCGGAGTATAAATTTTTTAATGGAATTGGTGTGACGACAACTGCTTCTGGCTCTGCGAATGTGTATGCCTCTGCTGGCTCTTCAATTTCCACTCCGACCTTCCCTGCAGATACAGTGTCTTCATCTACTCTTGCTCAGGTTGATTTAACGCTACCTGATGGCACCACAAACTTTGACACAAATACTGGCATTCGTGCGTCAGATCTTTCCGGAACTATTAATACCGCTGGATACAATTCTGGGACTATTTATTTCATTTTCGCGACTGCGGCTGATTATGCACAGGTTCAGCTTGGTGATTCAAATCAGGAGGTAGTTGGTGGTTTTCTTGGAGCGGAAGACACGGGAGACGCCTTTGATACTACAGGCACTTCCTATGATTTTTCTGGGACATCGCTTGGAGCGAGCGGGACGGCAATCACCTCGTTTACTTTTGATAATGTTGGTGACAGTTTTGCGGATGCGACGTTCGACTTTCGCTTTATCAACACCGATTTAGATGGTTCTCGTGCACGAGCATTTGGTATTATTGTTGATGGGGTCGCGATTCCGGAGTCTTCCAGCTATTCACTTATTGCAAGTGCATTTGCTCTAGGTGCTGTATTACTGCGCCGCCGTAAATAGTTATTAGCAAAAGTCTCATTTACCTGTAAGGGCGCTGGGTTTCCCCAGCGCCCTTTTTCGTTCTGAACGTATTGTCATTATAAATCTAAAATGAAAAGAATCGTGATACTTTGCTTCGGGCTTTTTTTGATGACTTGCTCCGTTAATTCGAAAGATCGCTTGGTTAAGCTTGATGAGGAGCTAAGTTTAATCGAGACAAGACAAATTGATTTTGAGGCGCAGCGCACTAAAGTAGCTGCCCTAGCTGATTTATCCAGCGCTCCAGAGATGTATCGAGCTGAAGGCTTTGATTCGACAGACCCATTAGCCGCAATATATTATGACGCCTTGGATTGGAAGGGAAAGCCCACTAAGGTGTTTGCATGGATTGGTATGCCTGAGAATGTGACCGAAGATGTGCCTGCGATGGTATTAGTGCATGGTGGTGGTGGTGGTGGTGGTGGCACTGCCTTTAAGGACTGGGTCAAAGAGTGGACAATGCGGGGCTATGCTACGATCAGTATTGCAGTTGAAGGGCAGACGGACCAACGTCGCGATAAGCGATGGGAACGACACGAATGGGCTGGGCCAGCGAGAAATGGAATTTATCGTGACTCAGATGAGCCCTTGGAGAACCAATGGATGTATCATGCCGTGGCGGATACGATTTTAGCGAATTCATTGATTCGTTCAGTGAAAGGTGTAGACCCCGAACGTGTTGGTTTGATGGGGATTTCCTGGGGTGGGGTGATCACTAGCACGGTGATTGGTATCGACAATCGTTTTGCCTTTGCCATCCCGACCTATGGATGCGGTGACTTGGCGGAAGCTGCGAATCAGTATGGTCGGGCCTTGATTGAAAACGAAACGTATCATGAGGTTTGGGATCCGATGTTGCACATGCACAAAGTTGCTATGCCGACACTATGGCTATCTTGGCCGGAGGACCAACATTTCCCCATGAATCATTTTGCTGCGTGTTATGGCAGGGTCTCTGGTGAGCACATGGTGGCGCTTGTGCCTGAGATGGGGCATGGTCATCGGGCGCCGCAAAGGCGATCGGAGGGCTATGCCTTTGCGGAGAGTGTAGTTGGTGGAGTCGGTCCGTGGTGTGTGGAAATAGAGGCATCCTTGCAAGCAGACCTCGTGAAGGTGACCTTTAGCTCTACGAAAACACTGGACAGTGCAGTATTGGTTTCGACTACCGATACGGGGGGTACCGGGCAGCGCTCGTGGGTAGAATCGAGTGCTTCGATTTCGAAGTCAGATACGAAGTGGACAGTGACTGCTACTTTGCCGAGGGGAAGCACTGCGTGGTTTATTAATGTAAAGAGTCATGATCTAATCGCCAGTTCGAATTATCAGCAGATTAAATAATTCTGACTCGTTCGTTCGTGCGCGTAAATGCGCGATAGCAAATGTTTCTTCATACGTGTTATGATGCTCTGATTATTACATTTAATGTATAATGCTTTGTTTTAACCTTCTCATAATTCTATTACTATGAAACATACCTATATCCCAATTGTACTACTTTCCTGTGTGTCCCTGAGCCATGCGGAAGTTGTGACCTTTAATCCTAATTTTGATCTCAGCTCGGACACGAATACGAGTGGCAGTACCGCTTATAACCCAAGTGGCAATAGTCTGGATTCAGGGATCGTTGATGACGGCTCCAGTTCCGTTGATGCGGTCACTTATTCGTTTTCAGATGCGTCTACCGGCATTGATTTTTCATATATTGTCACATATACCGCTACGGATGGCTTTCTTAATCCGGAACCTAATTCTGGTGGTTTTGGCGTAGGTTATATACCCGCAGGCGAAGACGCTACGGATACTGGATGGTTGGATACACAAAGATTTGATGCGGATCAGTTCGAAGGATTAACTATCGCCATCTCAAATTTGAATGTCGATTTTACGAACTACATTTCTGGGAGTATCACTGGAGTGACGGATCCAACGCTGAATGCCGCGACAGTGGGGTTCTCGACGCTTACGTTGTCAAGTGTAGCTGCCAATGACACACAGCTTACAATCACCGATGGCACGAATACATACTTTGGCCAACCAACTACGACTGGTGGTTATAGCTTTAGTGATTTGGGGTTAAATATCACGGCGTCGAGCTTTACAATCAATGTGGGTGATGCTGTTTCGGAGACTGTGACCGCGGGTCCTGATGATCGGGTTCGTTTGCATTCTTTGACGCATAATATTGCGCTTGATGTTGTGCAGATTCCCGAGCCTTCCAGCTTTGCTCTTTTCGGTGGATTAGGGGTCTTGGCTCTAAGACTGACGAAGCGTCGCCGTTAGTCAGTCTTAACAAGGACTTATGTCCATTTCAACAAAGAGCGCTGGGATTTTCCAGCGCTCTATTTTTTTATAATGATTAGGACTTCTCTATTTGTATTTAGCATGCTGCTCGCTGCATTTTGCGCGCAAGTTTGCGGCAAAGAGCCAGGATTGAAAAACAATGAAATACTCGTATTTTTTGGTGATTCGATTACGAGATTTGGAGCCGATCCGGGTGGGTATGTTAGCCTTGTTTCGAATGCTGTGGCCACAGCCTTTCCTCAACAAAATATTCAGGTCATTGGTGCTGGAATTGGAGGTAATAAAGTGCCTGATTTACTGGCTCGTGTGGCTCGCGCTGATTCCATGGCCACGCTCTGGGGGGAGTCTACTGTGCCTATTTGGGGGCTGATCTAGTCGATTGCTTCTGACTGGTAATGATCAGAATGCGATTTCTCGCGAAGATGCGCGATAGTTTTATTTTTTTATTACTGTATGATTGGGGTAGTTCGGAGAAATTCTGCTAACTTAGTATCACAATTCACATTACCCTTATCATGAAATCTCAAGTAAAAATGCTGATTCCCCTCACAGCTTCGATTCTCTTTCCTGCATTGGCGCAGGCGGAAATGAACGTAAACTTCGGTCGTTCTGATTCGGCTACAGGTCAGGGCCCCACAGGAGCTGACTCAAGTTACCTCGACTTTTTCTCTGATCACGAATCTCCGACGACCGGGAATCTTCAAACTTTCAATGGGATCAGTTTCTCCGAAGGTGGTTTAGGGGGCACTTACAATGTCGGTGTCGAGATTACCTGGCCGGATGCGAATGACAATGGTGGCACTGCGGATCCTGATGATACGAAGCAAGCATACGGTCGTACGGATTCCAATTTGAATGACTTCTATAATGATAATATTGGCATGGACGTTCGCCCTGAGAACGGCGGTATCGGTGCGGGGAGTCGTATGACGCTGACCTTGACTGGCCTAGAGGCGAATCAAGATTTTACCCTAACATCTTACCATGTGGATGGGGGGAACAATTCTTTCCTTTTTACGACAGATGCCTCTGGGTCGACTATTTTTACTCAGGGAAGAAGCAGCACAGTTAACGTGGGAATGACTAATGTTTCTGACTTCCAGTTTGATTTCTTGCTGACCTCAGATGCCACGGGTATGGCGCAGATTACATACACAGCTGTTAATAGCACTTTCTTAGCAATGAATGGATTTGATCTCGCTGCGATTCCAGAGCCTTCATCTTTTGCACTTCTCTCTGGTGCGTTGGTTTTGTCGGTGGCGATGGTTCGTCGCCGTAAAATAAGCGTATAGTTTTTATACGGGGTTGATGAAGTTAAGGCGTAGTGCTTCGGCACTGCGCCTTTCTTATGTATGCGCATGCATGGCTAAAGGATGTATCAAGATAAGTTTGTCTTGGATACACTTAAGGGGGAAATCTCGCTTAAATGCGCGATAGGATTTTTTTGCTTTTCGTATATGATTCATACTTCAGTGCCTTGTTTAATTACCCCTGTATTTGTATGAATCATTACCATTCTCTTCCGAGACGAGAGTTCCTTGCTTTAGCCGCCACAGCAATAGGTGGCACACTCGTGGGCTATGGCAGTCAAATCACTGCGCCACCGCGTATTGTCTCTTTAAAGGACGCGCACATTGGCACTCTGGAGATTGATCTACGGATCATGAATCAATACATGAAGCAGCCGAGGGTTGTGCAGGATTTTTATACAGCCTGCCGCACGGCGATGATTGGAGATTCACCCGAGCAAGCGGTGGCGCAGGTTTGTCGGCAATTCAACCGTCGGAAGATCGGTGGCCCGCTGCTTGGGGATCTAAGCGCTTCGGGTGTGGCGGTGTGGATGCACCTGCCGGAGCCTGATGTTGTCAAAGTGCTGCTGACAGCTGTCGATTCTGATACATCGATCACTTATATCGCGAGTGAGGCCGCGAGGGTACATTCTGTGCGTTGCGAGGGCCTTTCACCGGATACCGCTTACCGCTATCAAGTGATAGCTTCCGATGGTGTTCGCTTAGGGGAGGGGCGCTTTGTCACTGCGCCGACTGAGCGCTTGGAGCAGCCGTTTCGCATGGCTTTTGGCACCTGTTTTCATAAGGTGGGTATGTATCGGCCTGAGTTGATGCAACTCATCCATGAGCGCGGAAATCGTGCCATGTGGATATTGGGAGACTCGGCTGTCGACGGGCGTAAGGATGATCTGCAGATGATCAATGTCGACTATCTCTTGCGCGATCTGTCCGCTCCGTGGCAACAGTTGTCGGCGACTGTCCCGATTACTGCGACTTGGGATGATCATGATTATTGGGGGAACGATACCTCTGGAGCGTTCAACAATCAGAAGAAGCCGATTGATGTCGCGGGTCTGCGTAAATCCTGGAGAATGCAGTGGAACAATCCTCAACGGGATGTTGAGCGGGAAGGGATCTATTTTCAGACCAAGATCGGCCCTGTTCATTACATCGCTCTCGACACGCGTTCCTGCCGGGTAAATGCCCAACGTGGACAGTTGCATTCTTTTCTGGGGGAGACTCAAACACAATGGCTGAAGCAGCAACTGGCAGAGTCCACCTCTCCTTGCATTGTCATTAGTGGTGGCACGATGTGGAGTGATTATATTTCAGACGGCAAAGACAGTTGGGGCACTTGGGATACTGAAGGTCGTGAAGAAATCTTCCAATGGATCGATGCCAAATCAGATTCACTGGTGCTACTTTTATCAGGCGATCGTCATGGTGCGCGCGGGTTTGAGATTCCGCGGCCGAATGGTCAGAAGATTTACGAGCTTGAAGTTGCGACCATGGGTGGAGTCCCCGGACCGGGAGCCTTTGGTAAAAATACAGAGGATCAACTGTTTGGCTTGGAGAGCCGCTCCTGGGCCTTTGGCGAATTAACTTTTAGCCCGGACGGGCAGGGGCTGAAAACTGTATTTCGGCTCATTAATGAGAACGGGGACGTATTGGAAACGCTTCAACTCACAAAATAGCCTGAACACAATTTATATTAATGAAAACATCGACGATCTCATGGAAGTCCTGCGCGACTGCATTCGCGCTCCTCTTGAGCAGCTATCCACTGCTTAACGCCGCAGACAAAGAAAAAGGAATGGAGGAAATGTGGGGTGAGGATACGGTCGCAATCAATGCCGGTCACCCTAGTCTGAAGTGGTTTGTTGAAGACAAATACGCGATGTTCATTCATTGGGGCCTCTATTCCGACATGGGCGGTATCTGGAATGGCAAGACTTACTACGGGATTGGGGAATGGATCATGCACATGGCGGAGATCCCCGTAGATGATTATAAGGCGTATGCGAGTCAGTTTAATCCCCAAAAGTTTGATGCCAAAGCGATGGTCCAGCTCGCAAAGGCGGCGGGTATGAAGACCATTGTGATTACATCGAAGCATCATGATGGTTTTGCACTCTTTGATTCCGCTGCGAGTGATTTTACCGTGACCAAGGCGACTCCCTATAAACGGGATTTGATGAAGCAATTGGCGGATGCTTGTGCGGAGGAAGGGATACGATTCGGTTTCTATTATTCACAGAATCAGGATTGGACAGAGCCCTACGGAGGTAATTATAAGGGGGAGCGCCCCGCCGGATATACGCCGGAAGACTTTGATATTTATTTCAACGAAAAGGTCGTGCCGCAGGTCACGGAGTTACTCACAAACTATGGAGACATTGCAGTTATTTGGTTTGATACTCCAGGCTCGATGCCCAAAAAATACAGTGCGAAGCTGGTAGAGCTCGTAACTGATTTGCAACCCGATTGCCTGATCAACAGCCGAATCGGCGGTGGATATGGTGACTACGTATCGCTTGGCGATATGCACATCCCTCCTGTGCGTCCGGATGTGGGCGTTTGGGAAACGGTGGATACGACCAATGACTCCTGGTCCTACGCCTGGTATGATCAAAACTGGAAGTCACCCAAATTGATTTGTGAGCGTCTCGTTCAGGTGGTCGCTCGTGGCGGTTCTTATATGCTGAACGTCGGCCCCAAGGGCGATGGCACGATTCCAGCCCCGGTGGTTGAAGCACTCACGGCTTCGGGGGAGTGGCTCGCTGAGAATGGGGAGGCGATCTATGGAGCGAGCGCGTCACCTTTTGACCAGGGCTTTAGTTGGGGGGATATCACCACAAAAGGAAATGAGCTCTATCTACACGTGTTTGACTGGCCCGTTGAGGGGATACTCCGTCTGGCAGATTTAAGGGCCAATGTCACCGGAGCGAGTCTACTGCATGATTCATCTACAGTCGCTTATCAGCAAAAAGGCACTGTTTTGGAAGTGAATCTAGAATCGCAGGTCGGTCGTGAGATGCCTTTAATTCCCGTCGTTAAATTGACATTCGATGGCCCGGTGCAAGTCAGCAATCAAGCGACTCAAATCGATGGTATCACAACGGCGACCTTGCTCGCTGAAATGTCCACCGTCGAGGATTGCGCTATTGAGGAATCACGCTGGATGGAGAAGTTTGGAGAGTGGAAGCATGATTATTATGTGGAGGAGTGGAATTCTGAAGACGCAAAAGCGGTCTGGGAGCTCAATGTTTTGGCAGCCGGTGAGTATTTGGTGAGTATCGAGTATTCGGCTGGAAATGATGCAGCTGACTCCGAGTGGGTGCTCTCCTGTGGCGATGAAAGCATCACTTTTGTGAGTTTTGAATCCGGTTTTGATTCGAATAAATCATTTCAACCGGGCCCTCCGCGTCAGCGCAATTTTGTGGCCACCTTGGGAGTTTTGGACATAACTAAAGTGGGTGTGAATCATTTGGAGCTGGCTCCCCGCAAACTGATGGGCCGAGGATTTGGCGTTAAGCGCATTACACTCACACCTTACCGCTAGTAGATAATGTATAAAGTTCTTTATAGTATTCTGATTATATTCGTCGCCTGGCTAAATGTCGTTGCTGGGCAGGCGAAGCCTAATATCGTCTTGATCATGGTGGATGATCTGGGTTTCTCGGACATCGGTGCGTATGGGGGGGAAGTGAAGACTCCCAATCTCGATAAACTGGCGGAGCAAGGCATACGCTTTCGGCGGTTCTATAATGATGCTAAGTGTGGTGCCAGCCGCGTCAGCTTGCTGATGGGGGCTTCGAATTACAAAGCCTTACATAATTATAGTAACCCGACTTTAGGCCATGTTTTAGGCGCAGCAGGCTACCATACTTACGCTTCGGGAAAGCACCATTCCACGATCAGTCTATTTGATCGCGGATTCGATCACTACTACGGTCTGCGGGATGGTATGAGTAACCATTTCAATCCGGGCCTCAAGCGTGAGGGAGAACCCGAGCCCGCGAGTAAAGGACGTGATCGTTTTTGGTGTGATGATGACTTAACTTTTAATACTAGAGATCCGAACTATCAGCATTACTTTCCGAAAGGCTTTTATACCACCGATGCTTTTACTAGCAAGGCGCTCGAGTATCTGGATGAGTGGGAAAAAGAAAAAAGCGGTCGGCCGTTCTTTCTGTATCTTCCCTACAGTGCCCCGCACGATCCATTGCTCGCCTGGCCTGAGGATATCGCTAAATACGACGGTGTGTATGATGCTGGCTACGGTGCAATTCGTAAGGCCCGCTATGAAAAACAACAAGAGATCGGGCTTCTTGATCCGGAGACGTCACCGCTTTCACCAGCCACGCATAATGACTGGGATCAATTGAGTGAGTCCGAGAAAGCGCAACAGATCGCCGTCATGCAGACCTATGCCGCAATGATCGATCGCGTGGATCAAAAAGTGGGTGAAGTGATCGAAAAGCTGAAGTCAGCGGGTGTTTATGAAAATACGCTGATAATGTTTTGCTCAGACAACGGATGCGAAAAAGTAGGCTCGCGACAAATGGTGGATAATATTGGGGGCGTCGGCACCTACGTCTCACCGGGCAGTGACTGGGCCAACGTTTCTAATACCCCCTATCGTTTGTTTAAATTAAGTGCCTACAATGGTGGTTCTCGAACCCCAATGATCGTGCACTGGCCCAAGGGAATCAAGAATCCCGGTCGATTTACCGATAAGTTTTCTCATTTGTCCGATGTCATGCCGACATTGATCGAACTGGCCGGCGCGAGCTATCCGGAAACCTTTGAGAGCAAGTCCGAACGTAAACTCTACGGGGATAGCTTTGTCGATGTGCTGCAGGATCAAGCCTTAAAGAAGCGTGACCCTATCTTTATGCAGCGCGGTTCGCATCGATATATTATCGACGAGGGCTACAAACTCGTCACGGACGATGCCAAGCATTGGAGCCTCTATAAGCTTTCAGCAGAAGAGACTGAAATCACAGATCTAAGCACCGAAGAACCTGAGAAATATCAAACGCTTCTTTCCAAATATATCGCATGGGAAGAAGGCCTAAGAGACTAAAACTCTATTAAAATGACTATGAATATTAGATTCACCGTAATGAATATGTAAGCGCGGACCTCTGCTTTCAAGCGGACTATAAATTTTAAAACCCCAACAATAATAATGACCTCATACTCCTTTAAATATCCTAGAATTAAGCAGCAAAGAGTCGCTGCCTTTACATTGATTGAACTACTCACCGTGATTGCGATTGTCGGCATCCTGGCAGCAATTATCATCCCCTCTGTGGGCAAAGTGCGCGAAGCTTCTCAGGTTGCTAAATGCGTCACTCATTTGCGCCAATTAGCCTTAGGGGCGACGGCTTATGCTTCCGATCATAACGGAAATTTTGTGAGTCTGTATTCTGGCGGTGGCGACGATCCTACGCTTACTTGGGTGGATCAAATCGCTCCCTATGTGGGCGGGGAAGGGCAAAACCGTATCTATGAGGTGGTGAATTGCCCTTCGGCGGATTACATTATGGAGTTTGATGGGGTCCGGAAATCGACCTATTCATACGGTTGGAATCCAGCTTTAGTTCCGGATGCCAGAGATTTGGATGGGGATGGCATCAGAGCATCGCCAATAAGATCAATTACTATGCAACGTCCTAATGAAACGATGTTGATCGCGGATACGATTCAAAAAGACTCACGTAAGGGGTGGGGAAACGATTATTTTGTATCGGTCGGTAGTAAGGTATATACTCCCTCTACTGCCGACGATTATATTTCTGAGAGCTCTTTGACTGGGTTCAGTGATCGTCACAATGGTCGAGGGAATGTCGCTTTTGTGGATGGCCATGTTGAATCCTTTGCGGTTGGTGAGATTAAGCAGAAGCACGTTTATGTTGAATAGTCGCTAGCCAGTTTCATTCGCTTAACTTTTTGCTCACAAGCCGCGCCTTCAAAATTTCAAGACCCGCAAGTCAACACAGTTCGTATTGTATTTGCTCCCAAGAATAAAATGAACCTCCGAATTATATATCTAGCCTTTATCAGTTTTACTGTATCGCTTTCAGCTAATACACTCACTTCATTGCAACCCGGTGCTCGCGCTCCCAGCACCTTTGAAGAGCTGTGGCAGGATTTTGACCCGCGTAAAGATCCATTGGACATCGAGATACTCGCAGCATGGGAAGAGGAGGGGACAGTGCTCAAGGTTGTGCGTTATTGCGCCGGCACCTTTAAGGGCCAGAAGGCGATGGTCGCCGCGATCTTTGGCTATCCTGTCGGCGGGACTAATTTGCCGGCACTTGTCAATGTGCATGGTGGTGGTCAGTATGCCGATGCCAGGGCAAGTATTTCGAATGCTAAGCGCGGCTACGCAACGATCTCGATCTCTTGGGCCGGACGCTTGTCGTCTTCTCAGTATAAAGTAAATCCCGGCACGGTGAAACTTTTCTGGGATAATCAAACAGACCACCCCGATTATAAACTCACTACAGACTGGGGTGCTGTCGATGGCTACCACGCTCCCTGTCGCCACCCTGATAGTGCGTCCTCGAAAATTGCCCCGCATGAGCTCACTTTAGATGCGATTGATTCACCCAGAAATAGCCTTTGGTTTCTGGCTACCGTCGCCGCGCGACGCGCCATCACGTTCCTGGAAGAACAACCCAATGTCGACCCAGATCGGATCGGGATCTACGGACACTCCATGGGAGGGAAGATTACTGTGCTGACTGCTGCAGCCGATGATCGCCTGAAAGTCGCGGTACCCACCTGTGGAGGGATCAGTGATTATCAGAACAGTAGCGAAATTTATAACGCGACGCTCGGCGACTGTGTGAATCTCAGTCACATCACTTGTCCGACCTTTTTCATCAGCCCATCCAATGATTTTCACGGTGAATTGTATGACCTGCCAGAAGCAGTATCTTTAATTAAGAGCGAAGATTACGGCATCAGCTCCGGACCCCAGCATAATCACCAGGATAGTGGGCAATATATTATTTCAGGCTTTAGGTTTATTGATCACTACCTCCAAGGGACCACCAAGCCGCCTGCAATGCCGCAAACCATTCTTAATTTGAATGCGAAGGGCGGTATTCCGGAATTCAGTGTGAAGGTCGACGACTCTCAGGAAATCGCTTCTGTTGATATTTACTACACACAGCAAGGCGGCCCCTCGCGCTCGAAGGATGAAGACTTAAATCCGAGGTATAAATTTTGGCACCATGCGACTGCCAAAGACCATGGTAGTTTTTGGAGCGGCAAGCTACCGCTCTATTCGACAGAAATGCCTCTCTGGGCCTATGCCAATGTGACCTACAAACTGGATGCACCAGAGTCTGCGACCAATTATTATTACAGCTCCTTCACCGTGGATACGATGAATATCTCATCATTGGTTGAAATGGTCACCGCTGAAGACTTACAAGAGGCAAAGGTCAACGCCACCCTGAAAGAAAGCACGGTGATTGAAGACTTTACAGGTGATTGGAAACAAGAGTGGTTTACTTACGATCCTACGAATTGGGCACTTAAAACCAATAAGCTGTATCATCCTATGTGGCAGGCACCTGAAAGTGATACACCAACTGTTAAACTGGCTTTGAAGGTTCAATCTGCTGAGCCGAATACAATGGTCATTCGAATCGATTCACATGCCACATCGGTCAAACTGGCTGGGCATAATCAACTCGAAACCTTCACCTTCCAGCCCAGTGATTTCAAGAACGCGTCCGGAGATCCATTGGAAAACTGGAATGGTCTTCAACAATTGGAATTAGCGCCTGCGATCTCAATATCATCGAAGTTCAATGATAATGGGATTACTAAAACCGATCGTTTAAGATTAGGTTCTCAAAACTGGAAAGGTGGCACGCCTGTCTTTAAAGAGTTGAGCTGGGTGCTGGAAGTTCTCTGAAGTGAAGTAATCGCATGCTGTTGTGCGCCGATTACATGTAAGCCAATACAGCTTTGGATCCGGGCATTGCACTGCTATTTTCGGTTCGCTCAGAGGTCTTTTCGGTCCGAACTGACGGTTATCCAATGGCAGGGGAGCTGATCGCTCGTCTCAAATCGCTTTCGTGGTCTGAGCCTACCAAATCCTCTACTTCTCGGCGGTGGGTTGGCTACGGCGCCGCACCATGTCTGCGATGACTTCCTGACGAGACGGATAGCGCTTCTTCCAAGGCTCTACTTTCTGTGTCTTTACTTCCGATTTTGGGGAGGTCTTCGTTTTTTGGTGCTTCATCGGTTGAAAGCTTAGCAGGTCTGTCAAGTCTCTCCTTAATATCTGGCTTGCCTGGGCGTAGTCTCCTTGGAGCTTCGTGGTCCGGCTACACTTCGTTACGCCGCGACAGGCTTCGTTTGCTGGAACAAGTTCCAGACGAAGCTAATTGGCTTGCCCAGGCGTAGTCTTCATGGGGCTTCGTGGTCCGGCTACACTTCGTTACGCCGCGACAGGCTTCGTTTGCTGGAACAAGTTCCAGACGAAGCTAATTGGCTTGCCCAGACGTAGTCTTCATGGGGCTTCGTGGTCCGGCTACACTTCGTTACGCCGCGACAGGCTTCGTTTGCTGGAACAAGTTCCAGACGAAGCTAACTGGCTTGCCCGGGCGTAGTCTTCATGGGGCTTCGTTGTCCGGCTACACTTCGTTACGCCGCGACAGGCTTCGTTTGCTGGAACAAGTTCCAGACGAAGCTAACTGGCTTGCCCGGGCGTAGTCTTCATGGGGCTTCGTTGTCCGGCTACACTTCGTTACGCCGCGACAGGCTTCGTTTGCTGGAACAAGTTCCAGACGAAGCCTGGTGGTCGAGGAGGGACTTGAACCCTCACGCCTCGCGGCACATGACCCTTAATCATGCGTGTCTGCCAATTCCACCACTCGACCGATGGACTACGTTTTTCGTAGCGAAGTTCGAAGGTGATACGTGTGTATTTTCGTAGATCAATCACAAATTTCAAAAAAATGAAATTTTCTTATAAAAAAGGCAGTTCACATGCTTGTATCTTCAAATATTTTCCCCTATCAACTCAACATTCATCAAACTAACTCACGTGCCCAAGCTTTCATTGGTCGCGTTTATCCCAGACCGTCATGGCTGAAAAACCAGTAAAAAACAAATCTGAGGCTTCGAAACAAGCTCTCGACCTTAACGCACTCTCCGGCCTCGACTTCGGTCCTAATTGGGCGGACGAAAACGCTAAACCTGCACGCCTGAAGAATTACGATTCGCCAAGCAAGGGAGGCAAGGGCAAGCGCGGAGGCGGTGCTGCCCGTGATCGCCGTTCCGGCGGCGCACGTCGTGGGGGGCCCGGCGGTGCCGGAGAGCGGGACGGTCAGGTAGATCGTCGTGGGAACCAAAACGCTGGCCGTGGGCGTCGTGACGGACGTGACGGACGTGATAGTCGCGAAGGCGGTCGTGGACGTCCTGCGGCAGCTGCATATTTTCAGCCCACTGTTAAGGTGGATCTCTATCCCCAGGATGAGGCTTTTGAAGCTTTGATTAACCGTTTGCGCTCCAGCGCGCGCACATACCAGTTGTTCGATATCGCGCACCTGTTACTTGAAAAGCCAGATCGTTACATCGTAGTGGTTTCGCCTAAGCCTGCTAAAGGTGGTGAAGTGAAGCAGCTCTACTATTCTGTGCCGGGGCATTTGCCTTTCGAAACTGAAGAGGATGCGATCAATTATGTAATTTCGAATCACTTGGATCAGTTTTTTGATATTGAAGAGATTGAAATTGATCCGCCTAAGGGGAATTTTCAGATGGTCAGTCGTTGCACCATCACTGGTGAGCTGATTGGACCGCCCAATTACCATCGCTATCAGGAGTTTCTCCAACGTCACTATGCTGCTCGTATCACAGGCATGTCTTTCGAACGCTTTACATCGAAGCTTGAAGGCGTGAAGGACCCCGAGCAAATTGAGGCATGGCTCGAGTCGATGAAGAAGGGGGCGCGCTATACGGTGAAAGATCGTCAAGAGGGCGAACCCGAATCTTTTGAGAGTTTAGAGGCGGCGCGTCATTTTCTACTGCAACATCGCAAAGATAAGGTCGTCGGCTCGGGAGATTCGATTCGTTTTGCCGGGCGTGATATTGAGCGTTTGCCGCAAGGGGACATCCGTCGCTCGGTGGAAGCCTATGTGGAGAGCCAAAACCACTTTCCATTGGATTCGGCCAATAATATTCGCGGGCGCCTACGTCGTCACAAGTTTGCGGTATATAAGAAGGGCTCCAAGGGGGTCTCTTATGTGTGCGCGGTGAAGCGTAAATTCCGCGATAGCAAAACATCGTTCACTGATTCGATTCGTGATTTGATCGAGTTTATCGAGCAGCATCCAGACATGCCCGCGTCGAAGTTGCCGAAAGAGTATATCGGCATCGATACGGAGAAGCAGAAGCCTGAAGCGCTAAAAATGACTGAGGCTGAAGTTGAAGCGGCTGCGAAGGCTAAAGCGGAGGCGGAAGCGAAAGCAAAGGCGGAGGCCCAGGCGAAAGCAAAGGCGGAGGCCGAGGCAAAAACTGAGTCGTCCGAAGAGGAGGTAACTGCAGAGGGCGCGGAGACTGCGTCTAGTGCAGACGCTCCAGAAGCTCCAGTATTGGCTGAAGGAGCCACAGCTTCCACGGAGGCGACACCTAAGGCGGCGCTGAGCCAGGAGGATGAGAGGAAACTCGGGCAATTGATGCTCGACCTGCGTTGGTTGATTACTGAAGGCTACGTCACTGAATATGGTGATGGGCGTCTGTTTGCGGCTCCCCCCATGCCAGAGGCGAAGCCTAAAGAACTTAAAGCCCGCAAGCCGAAGGCTCCTAAGGTCGCGCCAGAATCTAAGGTCGTAACGCCAGTCGAAGAGCAGCCAGCGGAGGCGACACCGGTCGTTGACGCCGAAGACGATTCGACCGCGACGTCATAATGCTTTGAATTACTTGCTCGCTGCGATGCCGATTGCGGTATCGCAGTGAGCTGTGCTGCTTGCCCTTTATCGGGGCATCACAGCTAGCCTAATCCTCGCGTCGCTCAGCCTTTATATTCCTGTTTTAAATACGTGATCAACGATGGGATGGCTTCGGCCATTGAATCGAAGCAGGCCGCGTAGGCTGCGAAGTTTTGACCGTAAGGGTCCGGTATTTCGGGATCTTCGTCTTCTCCCATGAATTCGCGGAACAGGTGTACTCGCTCTGGAAGCTGGCTGTGGTAGTGCTGCAGGATGTCGATGTGCGATTGAGTCATCCCCAGGATGAGGAAGGCGCGGTCGATTAAATCTTGAGTCACGGGCTGGCTCTTATGATTGCTCAGGTCGAGCTGAACCTTTTTGACTGCTGCTACTGAGTTGGCCGACGCTGGGTCGCCATAGCCTGCGGCGACGCCTGCGGAGGCGACTTCGAGTTGGTCGAGGGGCGCACCTTCCGCGGCGAGGGCATGTTGCAGGAGTTTTTCTGCCATCGGACTGCGGCATATGTTGCCGGTGCAAATCGTCAGAATCAAATTACGTTTATCAGCCATATCCGTTGGTGGTTGAGGTCGAGTCGAGGTGAAGGACGCTCTTGATGGCAAGTGCCATCAAGAGCGTGCTGTGTAGAGACTGTATGCTTTTGACGCTTTGTAAAGCTATCGGTTGAGCTCGCGGTGCCCGATGTCACGGCGCAGATATTTATCTTGGAACTCGACTTGATCGCAAACCGAGTAGGCTAAATCGACGGCGGCTTGCAGGGTGGGCGCCTGCCCGCTGACACCGAGTACGCGACCGCCCGCGGTGCGGATGGTGCCGTCGATATCGCGGCTGGTGCCTGCATGGACGATGGCACTGCTAGCCGGAAGTGTCGCGGGGAAAGTGATTTCCTGTCCCTTGGCATAACTGCCAGGATAGCCGCCGGCAGCTAGCACGATGACGATGGCAGCGCCTTCGTGATATTGTAATTTTGCGGGCAGTGCCTCGCCCTTGGCCGAGGCTAGCAGCACTGGTACGAGATCGTCGGCCACCATGGGCAGTAGCACTTGAGTCTCTGGATCGCCGAAGCGAACATTGTATTCCAGCACTTTGACGCCCTTATCTGTTAGCATTAGGCCCGCGTAGAGAGTGCCGCGATAGTCGATGCCATCGGCTTTAAGTCCTGCCAGCGTGGGCTTAATCACCTGCTCTTCGATTTCGGCCTGCATTTCAGGGGTGACTTTACTGGTCGGGGTGTAGGCTCCCATACCCCCGGTGTTGAGTCCTGTGTCGCCTTCGCCCACACGTTTGTGGTCTTGGCTGGGGGGCAGACACACAAAATGTTCACCCGATGCGATCACGTGGATCGATGCTTCTTCGCCGTAGAGTGTTTCCTCGATCACGATCTCCTTGCCACTGCTGCCGAAGGCATCGCCTTCCAACATGTCTTTGACCGCGGCGACAGCTTCCTCTTGGGTTTCTGCCATGATGACGCCTTTGCCCGCTGCCAGGCCACTGGCCTTAATCACGATGGGAGCCGGGTGCTCTTCCAAGTAGGCTAGGGCGGGCTCAACTTCGGTAAAGGTGCCGTAGGCGGCGGTGGGGATGTTGTGACGTGCGAAAAAGTCTTTGCAAAAGGCTTTGCTCGATTCGAGTTGGGCGCCGTCCTTGTTGGGGCCGTAGGCAGGGATGCCGACGGCGGCCAGGGCATCCACGAGGCCGAGGCTGAGCGGCACTTCGGGGCCGACTACGACCAGCCCGATGTTTTGCTCTTGTGCCAATTCGACCAGCGCTGGGATGTCTTCGACGCAGAGATTGAAGCATTCGACTTCCGAAGCCATGCCGCCGTTACCGGGGGCGGCGATCACTTTACCTGCTAGAGGGCTTTGCAGGCATTTTTGGACAAGGGCGTGCTCGCGGCCACCGGAGCCGACCACCAGGATATTAAGCTTAGATATTTCTGACATATGGGGCGACGTTTCCAGAATCGACCGTGCAGGTAAAGTTTGTTTTCGAGAAAGAAGGTTGAACTTTTCTATTAGAACGTGATTTTAGCCCGTTCCCATCTTATGACTGATCTCAACCATACTCGCAACTTCTGCATCATCGCCCACGTCGACCACGGTAAAACGACCTTGTCGGACCGTATTCTCGAAAAGACGCGCACGGTCGAAATGCGTGACATGAAGGCGCAACTGCTCGATTCTATGGACCTTGAGCGTGAGCGTGGAATAACAATTAAGAGCCACCCGGTCTCAATGGTCTATCGTGCTAAGGACGGGCAGGACTACGCGTTTAATTTGATTGATACCCCCGGGCACGTGGATTTCTCTTATGAAGTTTCCCGCAGTTTGGCCGCGTGTGAAGGGGCGATGCTTCTGATCGATGCCGCGCAAGGTATCGAAGCACAGACCGTCGCGAATGCTCACTTGGCGCTGGAGCAAGGCTTGGAGATTATTCCCGTGATCAATAAAGTGGACCTGCCGAGTGCGGATGTGCCCTCGATCATGGTGCAGTTAGAGGATGTTTTAGCGATTCCAGCTGATGAGGCGGTTTTGACCAGTGGTAAAACCGGAATCGGCATCGAAGATCTGTTGGAAGCGGCCGTCGCTCGTGTGCCTCAGCCTCGTTGGGCCGAGGTCGATGGCTTGCGCATGCTTATTTTCGACTGCATTTATGATGCGTATAAGGGGGTGATTTGCTATGTTCGTGTGTTTTCCGGTGAGGTGAAGATGAACGATTCGATCATCACCATGAGTGATGAGCGTAAAATGCTGGTGAAGGAAGTGGGCAAGTTTTCGCCTGCGATGACTAAGCAGGACATGCTCAAGGCTGGTGATGTCGGCTATGTGGTGACAAATCTGCGTGACGTCGCCGACCTCAAGCTGGGGGATACGATTACGCATAGCGCCAATCCCACTAAGGAGATGTTGCCCGGCTATAAGGAAGTCAGCCCGATGGTCTTCAGTGGTATTTATCCGATCGACACCAACGACTACAATAAATTGAAGGCAGGTATGGGGAAACTTCGCCTGAACGACGCCGCCTTTGTGTATCAGTCGGAAAACTCGGTCGCTCTCGGTTTTGGCTTCCGCTGTGGCTTCCTTGGTTTGCTGCACATGGAGATTATCCAAGAGCGCATTCGCCGTGAGTATGATCTTGATGTGATCTCGACCTATCCGAGTGTCGTGTATTTGGTGACTAAAACGGACGGTGTTCAGATTGAAGTTCATAATCCAGTGAATTTACCAGACCCCGGTGAAATCGAATTTATCGAAGAGCCGATGATCAATGCTTCCATTCACATTCCGTCTGGCTCCATTGGTGATGTGCTGGCCTTGGTCTCCGAGAAGCGTGGCATTTGCGAACACACCGAGACCATCGATGGGCAGCGCGTGATGTTGGTTTGTCGCTTGCCGCTGAATGAAATCTTGGTCGACTTCAATGATCGTCTCAAGAGCATCACTCACGGCTACGGCTCGATGGATTACGAAATGGCGGGCTATGAGCAAGCGAAGCTCTGCCGACTCGATATTCGGGTCAATGGAGAGCCAGTCGACGCCTTCTCGTCGATCGTGCACTTGGACAAAGCCGAGGGACGCGGGCGCGTACTATGTAAGCGTTTGAAAGAGATCCTGCCCAAGCAGATGTTCAAGATCGCAATCCAAGCCGGTATTGGCAGTAACATTGTGGCCCGCGAAACCATTAGCGCCTATCGCAAAGACGTGACTGCAAAGTGTTACGGTGGTGATATTTCCCGTAAGCGTAAGCTCCTCGAGAAACAAAAAGAGGGCAAGAAGCGCATGAAAAACATCGGTAGCGTATCGATTCCGCAGGATGCCTTTATCAAGATCCTAAAGACCTCCGACGGAGGTTGAGCCACGGAGTCTCGGTCGTTTGGGCAAGTGATCGCTCGTTCTCGTTGCGCATTCTCAGTTTTGAGCTTCAGAAGTTCCTGCTATATGAATGTGGTTATTCCTTGAATCATGCGTTGGTTGCGATCGGGGATTAGAGCGTGGGTTTGTTTAAGTATGCGATTCCTGTTCTTCCGGAGGGATCGGTAAGAAGCGGTCACGGTCGTAAGGTCGTTCGGCCTTGCCCGGCATCGTGTCGTCGGGGAATTGGTGGTTCCAGTATTCACGCTCGGCATCGTCGGCGTAATATTTGAGGTAGATTTCGTTGGCCTCAGGCACGTCCTCGCTTGCGAATTCGGTCATGTCGTAGCGGCAGTTCCATTCTGAGCCATCGGGCATGATTTGAGTCTCTGCTGTGAGCACTTCGTTGAGTAGTAGACAATAGAACGCGCGGTCGGACAGGTGATCGCTGCAATGAAAAAATACGCGCATGGAAGCTAAGGTATGTAGCAATTTCCAGAGGGCCGTATGCAGAGCCTCGTCCGTCAAGAGTTGTTCGAGCGGCGGTGCACGAAAACCGCGCCGCTCCAGTAGCGCATCGTTGAGCGACATCTCGGGTGCCGTTTCAAAGGCGTGAATGTGCTCCCAAAAGGCCTCTTGAGTTTTCAGATTCCCGCCGACGCCACCTTCCCCGACGATCGGGCTGCCTGCAACATTCTCGACCTCGGCCCGTAATTGAGCAATATGTAGAACGCGCTCAATGGCTTCGTTTTCCTCGTCATTTGTGGATGAATTGTCCATGAATTTTAAAGTGAACAAAGGTTCACTCGGGGTAAAGCGCAGAATTTTCACTGTCTAGGTATGAGTGAGCGCTTTTTCGCAGAGGCTGGTCGCGGGGACAGAGACTCCGTAGAGCTTTGCCATCCGTTTCTTTTCGAAGTTTCCCTGTCGGACACAGTTTAACTCAAGGAAAGATATTACCTTTGACTTTTGAAGGCGCAAACGGGGTCTACAGAGCCTCGCTACTGATGGTTAACTGCTTACATCTTCCGACAGTGCCAGCCGGATTCGTCAAAGTGCACTGAGCGACCTAAATCTTCGGGTCGCTGGTCCCAATGCTGGGGTAATTCAAGCCCGCAATAGGGACAATGGCTGACTTCCAGCATGGTTGTCCAAAGGGCTTCTCCAATTTCTTCCAGATGGTGATTCGTCTCCAAGTCGGCCTGCGTTGCTTCACGCTGAATTTCCAAACGCCAGGTGGGGAATTCTCGGAATAGGGTAGAACAGTCGTCCAAATAAAGGCTGACGCCCTGCGCTGGGAAATTGGGGCACTGGTGCGTCTTTGACAGATGCTTCGATTCTGTGTCGTTCATTGTTAATCTTTATTCTGTGCGTTTGGACTCATTGGGTTTATCGGATACCAATGGCCATGCCAAGGCATTGATTGACCGCCTGCTGTGTTTCGGATTCATAATAGAAACATCAAATTTGCCTGAAGTCGCTCAGTCTCGATATCGCGGTTATTCTCCTTCTGGTGCCAGTCGCCAAGAAAACGGTAACCGAGGCAATCCGGATGACTCGTGTCGGTGAAAAGCTTGATGACCCGCTCATGGGGGCGACGTTCAGATCTTGGTTGTTCTGGCATGGTGAGAAATGAAGAATTGATAATGGGAAATGGATAATTGAGGTGACTTCATTTTAATAGCTCCCAGTGGCCGCCCTTCGCTGGGCCGACTCGCCTGAGGTATCCATGTTGTTTTAGGTAGCTGATGTTGGTTTCTATATTTTTGGTCGCGATACCTAGAATCTCGGCTAACTTCTTTTGTGACACTTTTGGGTCCAGTTGAATTGATTCGAGTATCTTTTGGCGGTTTTCGGATAATTTTTCACCCACCTTTTCACCCACCTTTTCTCCTGAACTTGCATCAATCAACTTGAGATACTTTGGGGAGAAGGGGAACTCTGTCCAAAGATCGTGGCCTGAGAGCCTGATGACGGGTGCTGGCGCGTAGCCCTGCCGGCAGGCTTCGAAAATTCGTTGGATGCCGCGTCCCCAGGATTCGATTTCACCAGCTCTAAAAAAGGCGTTAGCAATATCGGGATTGAAGGGGTGAGAGGCGTGGTCGCCAAGCAGTTTGGCGAGATCCCAGCCATAGGGGAGGACGGCCGGATTCCAGATTTTTAGACGGTCCGCGAAGACTTTGATCTGGATGGGTGCTGTGATGGCGTAGTCCCTGTGAATCAGAGCGTTGAGGACGGCCTCGCGGAGGGCATCGTAGGGAATCGGGTAGGTCTCGATGCGCTGCAAGCCTTCGTAGTGTATCGCTGCTTTTAGGTATTTGGTGCGTATCAGGTCAACAGTCTGTGCTGTCTGCGTGAACAGATCACCGTGGATTTCATCATGGTAGACGAGATCCGACTCCGAACGAAAAAAGCCGACTTTGACAAAGGCCCCAGTGACAAAGCGTTCCGGGTCTTCATGGAACAGCAAAACCGCCGCACGCTTCAGGTAGTCACCCTCCGTGAGTTTTAGCTTCTCAATCAAGATCGGGGCGGGCTCGTCCAAGAGCTTACGTTCCAGACGTCCGCTGGCAGTCGCCAGTTTGCGAAAGCTCGCGATGGCCGCGCTGGAGAGATCCGCCACCCCGACATGGGGCACGGGCACACCATCCCAGGTCTTGCCCTGTGCGCGTAGGATGAAGCGATCCAACGCCGCACCCTTGAGTTCTTGCAAGGTGCTGCCGCTGGGCAGGTAGTATTTCCCCTTGTGGCTGATCGGGTTGGGGTAGGGCTCTACTTCGATTTCAAGATACTCCAGCTTCCCCTCCGTGCGCAAGTTGACTGCGACCAGAATCCCCAGCAGATCACGCACTTTGTTGGGGATGTCTTCCAGTAATTTCTTGGCATCCTTCAGACCGACCACTTTGCCCGCGTCATCGCGCCCGATCACTAGCACGCCGCCTTCCGCATTGGCGAAGCCCGAGATCCATTTCAGATACTCGTCCCGCCAGGTCTGCTTGTATTCGGTTTGTTGAGATTCGGCCATGGGGATTAATGGAGAATGGATAGTGGATAATTGAGAATGTGACTAGCTTTTGATGGGCATGATACTCATAGCAGTTGTAGATGGCGTTGTTGAGGGCTCTGGTGCTCTAGAGTCGCCAATTAGATTTTGGAGCATGAAATTGAATATTTCATCGCCGCGTATATCGATTAGGTTCTTCCAGTTCTCTGACGATCTCCATGCCTCTCGATTGCTGTTATGGCTTTCATATGACCCTCCGTCGCATTTGTAAGTTTTGTCTGCTGGATGGTTGTTTCCTACTGAGGTATTTTCGTTGGGTGTAAGTAGCAATAAGTTGCCCAAGCCATTTATATAGCTTCCTACTTCTTTGAGAAGGGAGTCTTTCTGATCCTGTGATAGATTGACGGGGTCTTCGACACCGTCAATCCAAGCCCATTGCCAATCTTGAGGTAGAATGTGTTCCACAGAGATTGTGCCTTTCATTACTTCACGAATGTTCGACCCCTTGCTTATTTCGTACTTGTAGATGGCATAAATCATCTTTGATTTCCAAGTGTAGAAAGCGTTGTTCAATATGCGGTCTTTATGCTCTTTTATATAGGTGGTGACAATGCTTTGAAGGTTACTTGTTCGATCTGAACGGAAGCCCTCATTCAAGTAACCTTTAATGACTTCTGCTACCTCTTTCTCGCCTGATATCAGTGACGTAAACAAGACAGGGAAATTATCTCTGCTGCCTTTTAGATTGTAATACTTCCCGTGGAAATCTCGAGTGAACAGTAGTTTCTCCCAGAGCAACAATGTCGACTCTTCCACCTTCCCATCGGTGCCTTCTGGATGACTTGCTAAACTACGGCAGATTATAAGGAAGAACTGACAGCTCAACTCTCGCTCTAGAATCAATACGTCGCCAACCAAATCCCCATCATGGTCCCAGGCGGGTAAGCGCTCACTCATAATATGCACCGACTTCCTTAACTCTTTTGCTAGATTATGCGCATACTTAGTGCCTTCTTCAGATGTCCTAGGATGGCCGTTGTTGCGGTCGCTGTAGCGCAGCTTTGTATTTACATAGTTGATAAGTGCCTCAGAATTGGCATTCGGCGGAGGATACTGAAAGTCATCTGCCGCCTTTTTTGTGCCATCGTCCACAACTCTGAGATGTAGGCGGAGAAGCTGTTCTATTGTCATCTCTCCACGGAAGCTTTTAGTCGCTAATGCTTCTTCCATTCCGTAGATAGCTCCAAACTCACTCTGGATTTTCTCTACATCTGCTTTGCTATCCACGCCACCATGATCAAAGACAAATTTCATCAGAGTAGCTTTCAGGATTTCGAGAGTGGTTAAGGGCATGCCACGAGTATTGTGCATTTCAAAAATATTGACGGCTACCGACTTGTCAGTTGTTCGGTGATACGAGCAGTGCGCCTTCATGATCACATCGATGTAATTCGAGATCATGTCTCGATTCAGTTTCTTATTTATGAATGCCTTTGTGAACTGTAATAACGCTAGCACCATCCTTCTTTGAGAACGGGTAAAGGCACTCTTGGAACGGATGAAAGTATCCTGCAATGAAAGGCCTTTAATGATAAATTCGTCAGACGGCGGATTTTTTCCATCAAACTGTTGATTAGCCTTAAGGAAACTCCCCAAGTTGGCGCGAATCGCTTTCAGTGCTTCAACATCGTAGCTGACTGTTGAGAAACGGTCGATTAACGAATAGACGGATGCATGTGAACCTTCTGGTGAAAGCTCTTGGCACACCATTAGAAATAGCACAAAGGTGGTTATGCGTTGTTGTCCATCGACGATTTCCCAGTGCTGTCCTAGATCTTCTGCAATGAAGTGCCCGAAGTAATACCCATTACTGTCGTTCATGTTTTTACTGAGATCTAACACGAACAATTCAATCTGCTTTTCCTCCCATGAGAAGGCGCGTTGATAGTCGGGAACACTCATTTTGACCGCAACCTTATCTTTAAAAAAGATCGATTCAAAGGTTGAAGGAGAATCGCTTGACATGTTCATGTGTGTGTGGGTTTAGCAGTAGCCGCGGGAATGAGTAGTTGAACCGTCATTATTTAGTTTTATTTTTTTGAGAAGCGTTCTAGCCATTCACTTTCCATCGTAAGGCTAATTCCATCACCAGGAGAGTATGTGTCTTTGCTATTCAAATCGTTTGAGTTTGACAGAATTTGAGCAATTTTATCGGAGTAATTTTCCTGTCTTTCCGATGATTGGAGAAGCCATAACAGCTCACTATTAATCCCGATCGTGATTCCAAAGTTCTCGAACTTGCGAAGCAGCAAATTTCCGTCTTCAGATAGTTGGTCCTTATTTGAGAAGAATGGTGACCATTTAGAGTAATAGTCAGTCAGAAACTGTCCTGATGACCATTTAGGTAAATATATCGGATTTACTACTTCTGTATTCTTTTCGCCGTCGTCCTCAAATGTCGGGGGATCATACACTTCCATCGCTATCGCAGGGTGTGTGAATCTGTGTCCTCGACGACCCTTATAAAAGTAGGCAAATGATGCTATCAGTATACTTGGAGTGTCTCTTCCGATAGTTACGACCCGTTGCGCCTGAGCTTTAGCTTTACTGATGGTGCACTTTAATGGATCGGTGCTGCTACTGGGTTTACTTGAGTATCCTTTGCTTTCTATGACTACCCAATCCCCTGATGATGTTCGCCCAATGAGATCGGGGCGTGAACGTCCGTCAAGTAGCACCGTGTCATATTGTTCTCCGTAGATATCTAAATGTTGTAGCCAAGGAGTTCCTAGTTGCTTCCTAGACCAAGCGCATGACAGAGTCATGCCTAAGTGGTAGTTCAATGCGCGACGTTCAGAGGGGTCCATCCGTGCCATTCGTTCTGTTTGTGTGAGCCTACTAGTTGGTCCTCCCCAGTCGTGATGACGTCGCTCTTCAACGGCAGTTAGAAATGCAGTTAATTTCCACATTAGCTCCATCTGCCCGCCAATTGAATTACCTAGGATTAGATTCCAGTTATGACCGTGACCGACTGTGATTGCTGCATGAGCAAGTTCAACCAAAGTATAGCTTAAATCTGTAGTTATATTAGATACTCTAAATGAGTTACCTGTAGGGAAGTCCTTTGCTTTCGTTTGTATTTTTACGGACATTATGCTCTTACCAATTAAAAATAGTAGAATACGTTTAAAATATACTTTCAGTGCCTACCACAGTGACCTCTTCTTGTTCATTAATATCATCTTCAGTGAGTTCAGGGATGAACCTCGAATGCGCCTTCTTTAGATATGCTTTCGAACTTTCTCGGTCTGCTTCGTAGTTAAGTGTTTGATTGATGAACTGTAAGCGCGCACGTGCATTGGCAATGATCTCAGTCCATTCAAATGCCCAGACTTCTATATTTAAGTCAGCGTCATCGAAAACGAGCCCCTCGGGTTTATTACGTTGCCGGGCTTTTCGCCGGGCATGTTCATCAAATTGATTGGAGACTGCGATAAAGCGCCACTTCGTTTTTGCGGTATGGAAGCGCTCGTCGTGAGCTACCGCGATCGCATAACTTTCGACCTGATTAAGGACAGTTGATGTTATTTTTTGTTTTGGGCGTTTTAGCTCTACCACCAAGTGATCGCGTTCTTCGTGGCGCGGTTGAATGACTCTGCTTAGCATTAGATCCACGCGTCCCTCTCTGTCACCCTCTCGAAGGACGGGTTCACCACGATCTCCAAGCTCTCCGATGTGTATTTCCAAGACTTCGTCGAGTCGCTTTTCACTGCCTGATAGCGCGAACTCTTCATCAAAGATCCAAGCTTCATTCTCCAAGATTTTGTGCAGTTGATCCCTCTCCAGTAATTTTTTTTCGATTCTTTGTCGAAAAGTAGATCCTCAAGGCCGATTAGGAAATTGAGTCGATTAGCCACTGTCTTTGCAGTGCTTATGATCGAAGTTAGAGACGTCTGACGCATCAGCTCTGCGAGGTCTTCTTGGTCTTCCTTTTTTAGGTTGAGGACGCCGCTGATAATTTCTTGGACGGACTCAGGATTCTGCTTCAGCGCCTGAGCAATAAGTTTAAATGTGAACTTCCTCGTCTTCTTGTCTGCGTCGTCGAACGAAGGTAAGTATGACTCAACATTGATGGCTAGGATGTCGAAAACTTGACGCTCAGCCTCTTCGACTGGGTCGATTTGCTCCTTCTCTTCGAAAGGGTAAATTTCCTCAGCTTTCCATCTTTCGACTGCACCACTTTGACGTTCGGCTAGACGGCGACGGAAATACTTACTAATGGCCTTTTTTGAATTCTTTAGCACTAAGTCCACATCCGGCAGTAAATCGTCCAGAATCAGCTTACCTTCTTGGTCGAGTTCAACGAAATAGTCCGATTTGATGTAAGCCGTAAAATGGAAGCCAGGTGCCCTGATCCGACCCAATGCACTTGTCTCGTAGAGTGAGACTCCATTTGCATCACAGAGATGAATTTCGCGCTTCGTCTCAATGTTCCATTCGACCACCGATACAGATACGTTGACCGTCTTACCATCGCTTAGCTGTATGGGGTCGAGGTATATGTCTTTTGTGCAAATTTGATGAGCAGATGGATCTACTGTTGCTCCATCGTATACGATACTGACATTTGGATACTGGCTTAGGTAGGGCGCAAATATCTTAGCGATTTCGGAAGGGGCGCTTTCGTCAAGCAAGGCTCCGTGGCTTTTTACGATTGAACTAACAATCACCTCTGTGCCCACAGGTTTGTTCTCATCGACCGTAACAGGATCGGATGCCTGCAGCTCGCCGTCTCGTCCATGGATCGTGTATGCCCGTTTCTTTGAGTCTTCAAGGTAAGTGCTTCTCCAGCGGACTTCATTCCCGAGTGCGAAAGCTTTGAGTCGGCCTTGCCCTTTTTTGCCATGGATGGCTCGGCCGTTCTCGCGTGTCTTATTCTTTTTCCAAGAATCACCGAGATCGCCAAACAGGGAATCCAGATGTGGATAGTAGATGCCAGTTCCTCTGTCGATGACTCGCAACTCTTCGAGGCCCTCCATCCCGTTCCGCTCTAGTTCAACTTCAATGGTATCGGAACCCGCATCCAAACCATTCCAAATGAGCTCTGAAAGTGCTTGCAGAGAGCCTGCGTTTGATAGTCTGGCTAGAAAGTCTTTTTGGGGGGTGAATGGAATTTTTTTCATTTATCTAATATCTTGAGTCAGCCACTCGAAGGTCTGCTCGCCTTTTGCACCAACGAGAAAGAGGGCAGTGAAATTTTCGCTCCACTGCGGATGAAGTTCATTAACGAGCGCTTCAAAGGCTGACCTGTCCGTTTCGCTGGGGTAGCACTTGTAATCATTGTAGTAAACGAGCAGCGCTGTTTTGGAAGGGTAGGTTCTTGAGTTTTTACGGGTAATTCTCTCGTGAATTTTTTGAGTTTCTTCGACTATGAGTTGTTGATGATCCCGCATTTCACCTTCGTTCTGAATCCCGACAGGTCTGCCTCGCTCGTCGTGGCAAATTGGGTTGAGCGCATCGACAGAGCCTTCAGTCATTAACTGCTGCATTCGAAAGCGCTCATCACCATCAAAATTCGTTGTCGTAATCTCTAGGAATTCAATCGGGAGTCCCTCTACTTTGACATCGTAGCTCTGGTTGCCCTTGATCGGCTGAAACCTTGCTTCGCTCCAATCCTGTTCTTTGAGCTTGAGCAGGCAGTAGAGTGGGAAAAGTTCCTCATAAAAGAACTTATATTCGTTCTCATGTAGCAGTGCAGCTTCGCGATTGTCTTCCCTTTCGCTGATTTGCTCCAAAATGGGACTAAACCAAGCGATGTATTCACTTGGTGTTCTTGCGGTTGTCAGGTCAAGTTGAGCGACACTCACACCAACCTCGTCTTTCCGGCAGTATTAATGGATAGTGGAGAGTTGATAATTGATAGTGGAGAATTGAGAATGGATAATGTCATGCTACGCAAATTGATAATGGATAGTTGAGAATGGATAATTATTTGGCTCTGCTCGTTTTCACGATACTGATCAGCAATTTGAGCAGTTCTTCTATATCTGGCTGGATTGAATGGTAATTACTGTCGTCGATATAATCGGATTGGTGGAGTAGGTCGATCCAGTATTCGGTTTCGTTAGCTTCTTTGAGGGCAATGCTCATCTTGTTAATGAAGTCAGCTTTGCTCTGAGCGTGTTCAGCTTCACGAACGAGTGCTCCCACCGCTGTGCCCGAACGTAGCACTTGCTTGGATAACACATACTCCTGCTTTTCCTTTTGCAAATACTGCGCCAACTTCACCACTCGCAGCGCGAAGGCGAAGCTCTTGTTTTTGATTACATTCTCTTTCATCAATTTCAGTTCTCCATGTGTTCAGTGCGTCAGCTAATTATCAATTATCCACCCTGTTGTTAATTGAGAATGGATAGTTGATAATGTATAATTTCATAAGGTGTGGGATGATGTGCACTTTCGTCGTAAGTAATTATCAATTATCAACTCTCAATTATCCATTTGATGCAGGAGTTACTAGACGGGTTTTACCCGTCAGTAACTCCTGCATCATGCCTTGTTTGCTTTAGCGGGCTTTGTTGAGCTTGGTTTCGAAGGCGGCAGGGGCGGGGGGACACTGTGGACCTAATACAAGTATTGGCCGAGTATTTGGATGCGACTGAGGAGGTTAAGCAATACCTCGAAACTCAGGTGAATTAACCTTAATTCAAAATTCAGATGTCTGAATTTAGTGGTTAGGGATTAGAAGCCGTTCACTGATAATTAGTTGTGAGGGTCGATGCATGTGCCATTTTGGCGAGACGAGAACTGCCATGACTGCTTGCAGATTCAGAGCTGGCCTTATAATGCCTCTGTCCTCTGTCCTCTGTCCTCTGTCCTCTGTCCTCTGTCCTCTAGGATGAACGAGCTGGGCCTAGATATTGGCTAGGCCCTTTTTTAGGATCAGGTTGCCGTATTTGGCCATTTCGCCTGTCATGACGACGGCGTAGTTTGTTTTTGCGCGGTCGTAAAAGGCGAAGCGTTCGACGCGTTCGATGTTTACCTTGAGGTCGACGCCGGCTTTGCCGATGGCTTTGCGATAGGCTTCCTCGACGGTGGGGTCTAGTGAGTCACCGGGGACGGCGGCCATCATGGCGAGGGGGGCATCGACATAAGGGTCGAGCGGCATGAGCGGCAGGATGGCTTCTAGTAGTTGCGGGATGCTCAAGCCATCCGCGCGAATTACGCGCTGTCCAAAGCTGTCGCCTGGGAAGTGGGCGTCTGCGAGTAAAATTTCGTCGCCGTGGCCCATGCGATACAGGGCGTTCAAGAGTTCGGGACTGATGAGAGGAGAGATTCCGTTAAGCATAGTAATTAGATGAAATTAATTTGATTAGCAAATGAGTCGATGTTTGTCACTGAAAACTGACAGCTATTGTGGTTTGGTGGAGTAAGCCCATACGTTGTGACGCCCATATGGTTTGATGTGAGTGACGTATTCTTGTTTTTTGATTTCCAGCGGAAGGTTGGGCACTGCGCGATCCACGTAGACGCGATCGCCGGGACAGGCGCTGCAGAGGCGGCTGGCGATGTTGATGGGGCGTCCGATATAGTCGTTGCCCACTTCGAGGTGACTCGCGAGGCCGAAGCAGATTCCGGCTCCGATATCCTGGGGCGCGCCGTGGGTGAAGTGGGGACTGTCCTTGACGATGGACCAGGTGTGGCGGAGGTTGAGCGCTGCGTTGAGTGCTTCGCGCACTGCGATCTCGCGGTCGGCTGGGCTGGTCTCCCAGATTGCGAGCACTCCGTCGCCTAGGAATTTGGTCATTTCCGGTGGAAAGCGTTGAAGGGCGCGATTGACCATGTGGTAGAATGCCGACATGAGCCCGCAAATATAGGGCGATTCGATTTCTGGTTTTTCACAAAAGATGCTGAAGCCGCGAATATCGATCACCAGGGCGAGTACTTCGCAGGGCTTACCGAATTCGACTTCGGGCTCGTTGTCTTCAATGAAGGGGTAGTTTGTGTAGACTTCTTCTTCGAATTGGTAGTAGTTCGCTTTGGCTACAGAGTCGCTGTAGAAGCTTAAGCCTTGTCGGTAGCGATCATAGGATACGGGGCGATATTGTAATTCGGAGACTCCGTAGCCTTCGCTGTGCTGGGTGCGACTGGTGTAGAAGCGGGCAGAGTATTTACGCACGCGTTCTTCTTTGCCTTTTAGCCGTTGAAGAACTTTGGAAACTTCAGGTTCGTCCAACACGATGAAAGATTCGAAGCCGTCGACTGTGAAATAGACGTATTTATACTCTGAATGTACGGTTTGGAAGCGGCTACAAATATCCCAAAAATCCCGAAATTCGAGTCCCGCGATCGGGTAGTGTCGTTGTATCTTAGTTTGCGCCATGTCAGAAATTTATTCTACGCGACTATGCTTTGGGGAGGAAAAAGCTTCGTTGTTTGTCGCTGATATCCAGCTCGCATTTTACCATGACTTGGAGCATGTCCTCCCAGGCCATTCGTTTTGTTTTGAGGGTGCCGTTACGCAATAAGTAGGAGGGGTGAAAGGTGATCATGACTGGAATATTGTCGAAAGAGGCCCACGTGCCTCGCACGGATCCTAGCTTACGCTCGGGATCGGGCCCGAGTAGGCCCGTCACGGCTGCATTACCCAGCGCAATAATCACTTTGGGTTTGATGATCTCTATTTGAGCTCTCAGGTAGGGGAGTGAGAAGTGCATCTCCTCGGGTGTGGGGGGGCGGTTGCCGTAGGGTTTGTCGTGCTCAGGGCGCCATTTTAAGATGTTGGTAATGTAGACCTGCTGCCGTGACAGTCCCATGGCGCTGATTATTTTGCAGAGTAGTTGCCCTGCTTTGCCGACGGCCGGTTCCCCTGTGCGTTCTTCTTCGGTGCCGGGGGCCTCGCCGCAGAAAAAGATATCTGCTTCGGGAGACCCTGCGCCAAAGACGACTTTGCCTTCTGGGCTTAGGTGCTTTTGACACACTTCGCAGGCCAGCACTTGTTCCTTGAGCCAGGCGAGTTGCGTGGTGGCATCGCCGGGGGGCAGTGTGATTTCGGGGGGCTCGGGTAGCGGTGGAGCCTTGGGAGCCTCGGTGGCCCTTTGGGGAGGAGGCGGTGGCGCGTTGTTGATCAGTTCTTTTAGATCGCTGTGTTGGGTAGATGCGGGGCCTCTCTGGCTTCGCGAGTTGCCGGCGGCGGATGTGTCTCGGGCCTGTTCGGTGGCTCGGGACGTAATCAGGCGCATGGTGTCGTCTTCAACAAAGACCCGATTGACACCATCGCGTTGTAAGCGTCTTAATTCATTTGCAATTGCTTCCAGACCAGAGGACATCGTTTCAACGTTGCTGATGCCTTGCGCCGCGTCGAGTTACTTTTCGAGCCTGAAGCGAATTTCATACATTTGAGAGTGAATTACGTTTTATCGACGACCTAGTTGATGCAGTTCGGTCGGCTAGGCTGTTTGCCTGAGTTGTACGCTGTCTGAAGATGGGGTGAATGGAGTCGCCAGAGGCCGATTAGGGGCCGATTTGTGCTAAATATAGGACGTGAATGGATGTAGGTCGATGCTTTGATTACGTATTTTAGTTGTTAGTTTTATCAACTTTCGCCTTATTGTATACGTAATTTATGTCTGTAAGTAGCTTATGATTTGTCGTGTTAGATGCGTATTGATGGGGTATATCGCTTATAAATTCTCGGATTATTAACTATTTTTTAAGGGGAAATTACGTTTTGTGTTGGATAAGTGATTTAAGAAAGTGTAAAAACCTCATCTTGACGATATTGTGACTTTACGAGGCCTAGTTGTCAGGGCCATACTGCAGCATCCCCTATGTGTCAGCGGTTCCTCCGCAACTATTATGTCTGAGAAAGCAACATTACTCACTTCAATTCCACCAGTTAAAACTTCGGAGTCGAATGATGGCCGCCAACCACTTCTTGCGCCGACTCCAGTTCTGTCAAAAGTTGAAACCGTCGCGGAAGCTAAGGCTAAGGTGGAGCCGAAAGTTGAAGTCAAAGCGAAGGCGAAAGCTAAGGCTCAAACGAAGCAGGCGCAGCTGAAGGTTGAACCGAAGAAAACAACTGGTAAAGTCTCACTGCTTTCGCAGACCCGGGATGTTACCCCTCCGCCTGCGCAGCCAAAGGCAGTAGCTCCAGTTCTGAAGTCGACTGCGGGTGAGCCAGTAAAGTCAGCTCTGTTGCAGCCCGTTGAGGTGGAACCTGTGTCCGAGTCTGGCCCGATTACAAGCTTTCAGATGGTGACGTATGCGTCTTTTGTTCTGAACTTCCTGCTGGCGGGGGCCGTTGCTGTCATCTTGTTTAAAAAGGCAATGAAACTGGCCGAAGAGCGCTTTGTCGTGAGTGCTAAGACGATGGCAATTGCGGGCGTCGTCATCATGTTGCATGGATTTTTTGCGACTTACCTCTACGCATCGCACATTAATAATTCGGTCAGCACTGCGCCGCTCTTTTTGACTATGGCCGTTTGGGTGCTGGTGGGCCCGGCTGTGGGCTTTATCACTCGCAATTTGCTAGCACGTGGCGATCAGCCTAATACGAAGGCGGCTTTGATTGATGCTGGGATTTACGGGCTTATCTTTTTTCTGACTGCCTGTGGAGTGAGTTCTGGGATTAAGACCAATGCTGCTTTACTCTCATCTATTTTGGCGGGATTCTTAATGATCGTCCCGATTGCGCGTTCTATGACAGCGTTTGGTCTGGCAAAGGCGCGTCATCAAGAATTAAATCAAACTTCGGATAAGATTTTGATTTATGGCTTGCTGTTAATTCCAGCACTATTGCCTATTCTAGCTTTTGCAAATGTTTGCGGCTTAAGTGATGCGGTGACGCTTTTCCTCATTAACTTTATTACGTTTGACTTTGTTTTGGTTGTGAGTTTATCGCTGATTGCATCTGCGGATGAGTTTTTACCAGAGGTGGAAGAGTCCCAAGATGCTGCCGAGGAAGTGCCTGTTGCGGTTGAACATACGGCTGAGGCTGAGCTCGCCGCAGAGCAGCCCATGCCTGTGGCGGAGCATCCAGAGCCTGTGACAGAGTCAACTCTAGCGCCAGTTCAGGAAATGCCGGCCAAACCCGCTCGCCCTGAGAAACTTAAGACTGGGAATCCAGACGACCCAATTATTCAATTCTTGAATGGAGAGATTGATGATGAGGAACCCGCTGCGATTCCCGAGAAGCCTGCCCCAGTTTCAAAGCCTGCGCCATCGCGGCCGATGCCGCCGCGTAAGCCCGGTCGTCCAGGGATTACGCCACCGAAGAAACCTGGCTCATCTCCTGCTGCAAAAGCTCCGAATGCGCCATCTCGACTCAAGGCACCTTCAAAGCCTAAGAAACGTTTTTAATTAAAAAATCTACTAGTCTACTTAACTACTCTAACTTAATATTTTGCCCCAATGATTATGGATATTTCAGGTATGGGATTCACCGACGAGCTAAGCTCGCTTCAACCGGGCATGAGCTTGGGTAATTTGCAGATTGCAAAGTTTATTGGTAAAGGTGCGATTGGAGAGGTATATCTCGCTCAGCACGAGATGCTTGGGAAGCAGTTTGCGGTTAAGGTGATTCCTAAAGGCTTTAATGGTGAAGATGGAGCGACTGTCTTTAAACAGGCGGCACGTATTCAGACTCGGTTGGATCATCCGAATATTTTGCGCATCGATGATCTCGGTGAAGAGGACATGTTTTATTGGTTGCGTATGGAATATATCGAGGGGGAGCTCACTGCGGATAAAGTGACCATTCGCACTCTTGAGGATCTCATGCGTAATAATAAAGGGCCGCTCAGTGAAGAAGAGGTCAATTATTACTTGTATTATCTGTTGCTGGGCTTGGATCATGCCCACAACGAAGGTATTATACATGCGGATCTGAAGCCTGCGAATGTTTTGATCACTGACGAAGGCGTGAAGATTTCTGAACTCGGAGTTACGGACCTGATTGGGCATGCTTGGGATGATTTTCATCTCCTTCGTAACGATGTGCGTCTGGAGCCGACTCCTTTTGATCCACTTCCAGGCTTTAGTCGTGCATTACCTTCGCTGCTAAACTCGTTTGAGTATTACAGTCCAGAACAGCGGGCAGGCAAGCAGCCTGACATCGCAAGTAATCTTTATACAGTGGGTTTAATCACTTACCGTATGCTCACCGGCCGTCATAGTCTATCGCTGGACTTGCCGACTCAGGCAGTCAATGGGATCAATCCCCGTTGGGATGCTTGGGTGAAGCAGGCACTGGCCTACGACACTGAAGACCGTTTTCAATCCGCGTCCGATATGCTTCATGCAATCCCCGGACTCGATTCAGGCGATGAGGCCGATGATTCCACGGCTTCTGAACAAGCGGCCAGTTAAGAAAGACGCTTTTAATCTATATCATAACAATATCAATCACTCTAAATAAACAACATGTCCATTCAACGTAAATTTAAGGTCACCACCACTATCACTCAATATATGTGGGCTTCTTCCCGTAGTGATGCGGAGAAGTTTCAAGAGGAGCTAATTAAAAAGGGGAAGTTGGACGTGATGCGTCACGGTGAAACTGATGTGAAATATTGTTTCACTGGCGGTAAAGACTTTGTTGAAGCGCCCGAGGATATCTCACAAACTCGTAATCCTATCGAAGAACCACGTCGTGGCGATTGGCTCGAAATTGAACATGGGGATGTCAAGGCTTGTGCACTGGTCCGCCGTCTCACGCGTCGCAAAGTTTACTATTACGAGGCGCTCTCCAAGACTGAGCGTTCGGTTGATCGCGATCGTTGGATTCAGTGGGCATCGCAACACAATATTCATCCTTCATACGATGGGATTGTACCTCCATTTATTGTAGACGAAGCCGTCAATGCACATGAAGAGCGTGGTATGTTGAGCGGATTCTCTGCAACTCCAGATTCGTCGCTGATACTTGAGATTCTAGATAAGTATGGTTACGTGCCGGATGACTATGAGGTTGAGAATGGCTATTGGGCCGAAATTTATATCGATAACGCAATCTCAGAGAGAATTTTATCGAATCAGAAAGAGCCAGCCTTGCGCACCGGCACTGATGGAGATCAGGAATTTGGCGATTTTGCAGTGGGTTTCTCTGAAGAATTGCCCACAATGGACGAGTTTGATTCTAAGTTTTAAGATACTTTATATCCGTTTCACATCACGATTTTTACACATACTGGAAAGTTCAAATTATGGCACGTAAGTTAGCATTCATTAACTACAAAGGTGGGGTCGGGAAGACTTCGCTCATAGTCAACGTAGCCTCATGCCTTGCTCAGCGTGGCAAGCGTGTTTTACTGTGTGACCTCGACACGCAGTCGAACTCCAGTATCTGGCTATTGCGTATCGAACGCTGGAACCGTATTAACATGGAGAAGCGTGGATCGGTCTTTTCGATTTTCGATCCGGGTGATGATCGTATTAAGGACATTATCGTGAAAGACGTGGTGCGTGATAATCAGGGGAATGCGCAATTGCCCGGTTTGGATTTATTACCTACCACTTTTAACCTGATCGATATTGAGAACGAGTATAAGATCGACCCTCAGAATCCGCATTATTTAATCTTCAATGAGCAGATTCGTGAGGTCGAAGATGACTATGATTTTATACTTTACGATTGCCCTCCCAATATTCTGAACGCATCGCAACTCGGAATCTTCAGCGCGGATGAACTCTATGTACCTGCTAATCCAGATGCGCTGTCGTTGATAGGGTTTACCTTGATGATCGAAAAGTTACTTCTGTTCTACCGCCGTTCAGCAGGTTTCCGTGTGCCTGAAATGGGTAATTTTGCTCGTGTCTCTGGAGTGATCTTCAATTCGATTAAAGCGAACGTTGATATTGGTGTGCCTAAGATGCGTATGCAACTGCGACTTAATCAATTTAAGAAGCAGCGACTGGTCTCTAATGAGGCGAAGATTTACGATGCTTGTATCCGCGACGCCACTATTGTTCGACGTGCCGTTACATTAGGATTGCCGGTCTGCTTGGTCGAGAGTCGCGAAGTCGCTGAAGGGGTCGGTAAGGACTATAATGACTTGGCGGAAGAAATGTTGGCTCATAATGTGAATGCGATGGCGCAGACCAATCGTAACGCGGGGGCTGATTTAGCCAGTGCGACGTAATTTGTTCTAGTCTTTAGGGTTAGGATGCCTTACTATGGGGCTCATGAAGAAGGATCAGATAGAGCATGGAGGCGCGTTAAGCCCGATTGAAAAGTTGGCGGCTCGTTGGGATAAGGCCGCTTATCGTGCTCAAGGTTCTCCTTTTGAGGATTTAAGTGTTTCCGCACTCGCTCGTAATACTGGAACTAAAGCATGGTCTAGGCCGGGTTCTGTTAAAGGAGACACCATTGCCCGTTACATTTACCTCAGTTTTGAGGAGCTCATCGAGGTCGAGAAGCTGGATTTGAGATGCGCCACTCAACTCTTGGAGATTTGCGAAGCGACTTTTCTCTTCGAAGAAGAGTGCAATGAGCTGGGCTCGTTTGATGGCATTGATAAGCAGGCATATCATCAGCGTATGCGCTTCGTCGAGGAGTTCGGTTTGTATCAGGACTATCCTGTCGCCTTGGCCAATTTGGACAACGATCTACGGGAACTATGTGAGGCAGAGGAGATTCTTACCTTTGTCGATCTGATGGAGTTTCTAGATCGCCTTTCTGACAAAGCGTGGATCGGGGGCTGCTATAGAAGTCTGCAAAACGTTTTTGCCCATGGTGACGAGAAGGGATTAACTCGATATTTTCCATATCGCCTCGGGCATCGCGGTTTTCATTTACCCGAAGCACTTTCATTTACACTCAATCGCATCAAGCAACATGAGTTGAATTCGGTGCAAGAGTATCACGAGCGGCGTCGTAAGCGGAGTCGTTTATCGAGCAAGCGAATGGAAATGCCGAGTGTGGTAGAAACTCGCCTGATACCAGAAGTGATCAAGTGCTTGCACTATTTTTGTAATCATCAACCTCGTTTGCTGATTCGTTTGCATGACTCTGCTTATCTTTGCCGCGAACTGATGTATCTGAATGATCCACAGAGTGAGGGGGTCTTGCATTGGTTAATTCATTTGACGCTTGGCATCTTCCGTCCGCCTCAGGAAGCGAAAATCGATGAGGAACTCAAGAGTTTGACGACGCCGCAAGACCCTGAGTTGTTAAAAGAATTAAGTGACCTGCTCAAAGAAGAAGTGGGTTAAACATTCTTGCGCTTCTCGCTTCAGAGCATTGCTTATATCCTATGGATACGGAGCAATTACAATTAGACCTAGAGGGCATCACTGGGCAGCGGGCGATTGATGCGGGGGAGACGATGGTTCTCGTCTTGGCCCGTCTGGATCGCGTCGCAAATGCCTCGGACACACCGATCAAGCTTAAACATTATCTATCCCAACGAAGCTATGTGAAAGCACTCGCATGGCTCGCAGATCCAACAATCCCGCATCAATTATGAGTGCACATAAAAAAGGAAAAATTTCCACTGAAGCTGACGATTCATTTGGTGCGAATCCTTTTGCAGAGCTTACTGCGACTGGTCTGCCCGCAGGTGAGTTGAAGCCTCAACCTTCATTGTCTAAAAAGAACTCCAGTAAGAAAAAGTCTAAGGGCCGAGTTGAAGTGCGGCGGGAAAAAGCGGGACGTGGTGGGAAAACCGTGACCACCCTAAAAGAGTTTCCCTCACACATTCCTTTGAGCACTCTTGAGGCAATGACTTTTGAGCTGAAAAAGATATGCGCCTGTGGGGGCACTTTGAAGGGGCGCGTAGTCGAGTTGCAAGGTGATGTGTGTGATCGAGTTTGCGCTGAACTCATTGCGCGTGGGTATCAAGCAGTTCGTGCCGGTGGTTGATTTTTCGTAGCTGCTTCGAACTCCGTGTGATCGTTTAATTATATGCAATACCTTCCGCAGTCTCGGGTCTTGGTCGGCAGTTATAGTATACCAGGGCAAGTATCTGCGGAGGTTTATTTCACGCGTTAGTTTTTCTTTTTAATCTGAATTGTATTCAGAATTCAGAGCTCGATGGACAGAAGCTATCCATTGTTAATCAGTTAGTTATGGTAGAGCCATGTTGAAAGAAAAGCTGATATAATACCACTTCTAAGAATATATGATCTATAAGCTTGGCCTTTGCGTAGCCTCGAAACTTTGTTTCGGGGAGCGATCGGCATCGCCCCGGTTCCTAGAACCGAGGTTACAAAAAAAATATATATATTAGGACCAAACTTTTTTCGAATTGGTATAACTTCTACGTGTGTAGCGGATCGGCGAAGCCGTTTCGACCGACAGTTACAGCGCTGCCGCAACTCGAAATCGCTTCGTGGGTCCGCTACATTTAAACGAAAAATCATCCGTTAATATCTCAGTAAACTTCTGAGGACTGCTCTAATCGCGGCATGCGCGATTAAAAAAAAGGCCCTTCCGATTGAACGGAAGGGCTTTTGTTTGTAAGTGAACTTAGTTCAGACTACTTGAGCGCAGCTTGTGCGGCCGCCAAGCGTGCGACGGGCACGCGTGGGGGAGAGCAGCTGACGTAGTCGAGGCCAACGCTGTGGAAGAACTCGATGGAGGCTGGATCGCCGCCGTGCTCGCCACAGATGCCGAGCTTAAGGTCCTTCTTGGTGCTGCGACCCTTCTTGGCTCCGATTTCAACCAGTTGGCCCACACCCGCTGCATCGATCGATGCGAATGGATTTTGTGGCAGGATGTCCAGGTCCTTGTATTTACCAAGGAATGTGCCTGCATCATCACGGCTCATTCCGAGACCCGTTTGTGTGAGGTCATTGGTGCCAAAGGAGAAGAACTCCGCTGTTTCAGCCACTTCGTCTGCGGTCAATGCGCCACGAGGCACTTCGATCATAGTGCCGACGAGGTACTTGAATTGAACCTTCTTCTTTTCCATGACTTCGGCGGCCACGCGGTGTACCACTGCGACTTGATTCTTGAGCTCATCAGCAAAACCGACGAGAGGAATCATCACTTCAGGAATTACCTTGATAGGCTTCTTGAGCTTGTAGCAAGCGGCGGCGGCCTCGAAGATGGCACGTGCTTGCATCTCTGTGATTTCAGGATAGGAGATACCCAGACGGCAACCACGGTGACCCAGCATTGGGTTGGATTCGTGGAGCGCGTGCACACGGTTGGAGATCACATCGATGTCGACGCCAAGCGAGTTCGCAAGCTCACGCTTGGAGGATTCGTCATGTGGCAAGAACTCGTGAAGAGGTGGGTCCAATAGGCGCACAGTTACAGGAAGACCGCCCATTGCTTTGAAGAGACCGTTGAAGTCCTTACGTTGGAATGGGAGAAGCTTCTTGAGAGCTTTACGACGCTCTGCTTCGTCAGAAGCGAGGATCATTTGGCGCATGAAAGTGATACGATCACCTTCGAAGAACATGTGCTCAGTGCGGCAAAGGCCGATACCTTCGGCACCGTAAGCGATCGCCGAAGCGGCTTGATCCGGTGAGTCCGCATTGGTGCGAACGCCAAGCTTGCGATGCTTGTCAGCCCACTTCATGACTTGGTCATACATTTGGAATGTATAACTGTCTTCAGCTTTGAGCTTACCGTTGAGGACTTGATCCACTTCGGAGGGAGCGGTGTCAACTGCACCGGCGAAGATTTCACCAGTTGTGCCGTCGATGGAGATGTCGTCACCATTTTTGAAGGTCTTGTCGCCGATGGTGAGTGTTTCGTTGGCGTAGTTGATCACTACTTCAGAAGCACCACAGACGCAGACCTTGTTCATCTGACGCGCGACCAGAGCTGCGTGTGAGGAGACACCACCACGAGAAGTGAGGATGCCGTCGGCAGCGATCATTCCACGAAGGTCTTCCGGTGTGGTTTCCACACGGCAGAGGATTGCGTGGCCACCCTTGGCGGCAACTGCTTCTGCGTCGGGAGCTGTGAAGCAGATCTTACCGGCAGCGGCACCTGGGCCAGCTGGAAGACCTGTTGTGAGCACCTTGGCTTTCTTCACGGCTGCTGGGTCAAAAACCGCAACCAGTAGAGAGGAGATGGAATCGGCAGGGATCTTCTTAAGAGCGGTCTTTTGATCGATCAGTTTTTCCTTAACCAGTTCCACGGCGATACGCACAGCTGCGAGGCCCGTGCGTTTACCGTTACGTGTTTGCAGCATCCACAGCTTGCCGTTTTCAACGGTGAACTCGAAGTCTTGCATGTCCTTGAAGTGCTTCTCAAGTTTCTTGCGAACCGCTTCGAGGTCTGCGTGTGCCTTGGGCATTTCTTCCTTGAGTTGAGCAATCGCGTTGGGGGTGCGGATACCGGCCACCACGTCTTCACCTTGAGCGTTGATGAGGTATTCGCCGTAGAAGACTTTCTCACCGTTAGCTGGGTCGCGTGTGAAGGCAACACCAGTGGCGCAATTGTCGCCCATGTTGCCGAAGACCATGGCTTGAACGTTCACCGCTGTGCCCCATGCTGCTGGGATACCGTATTTTTGACGGTATAGGATCGCGCGCTCATTCTGCCATGAGTTGAAGACCGCACCGATGGAACCCCAGAGTTGCTCATAAGCATCTTGAGGAAATGCAGTGCCTGTGCGTTTTTTGATAATCGCCTTGTAGCGCTTGATCAGTTCCTTGAGGTCTTCTGCTGTGAGTTCGTTGTCGAGTTTGACACCTGCTTCTTCGCGTAGCTTTTCGAGGCAGCTTTCGAAGGGGCAGTGATCGTTTTCATTCACGGCCTGCACGCCCATGACGACGTCACCATACATTTGGATGAAACGACGATAGCAATCGTAAGCGAAAGCTTCGTTGCCGGACTCGCTGGCGAGTGCCTTCACGGTCTTATCGTTCAATCCCAAGTTAAGGATGGTATCCATCATTCCTGGCATCGATTCGCGAGCACCGGAACGGACAGATAGAAGTAGGGGGTTTTTGTCGGCTCCTAATTTTTTGCCGACTTCTTTTTCGATTTGTGCTACGGAAGCTTTGACTTCCTTCTCGAGGGTTTTGGGGTATTGGCGACCATTGTCGTAGAAGTAAGTGCAGACTTCTGTCGTGATCGTGAAACCGGGGGGAACCGGGAGGCCGATACGAGCCATCTCTGCGAGATTGGCACCCTTACCGCCGAGGAGCTCTCGGAGTTTTGAGCTACCATCGGTCTTCTGACCGAAGTCGTAGCTGTATTTTACCGCGGATGCGCTCTTGCGCTTTGCGGCCTTCTTGGTGGCTTTTTTTGCTTTTTTAGCTGGCATAAGATTACGATCTTTTTGTGGACCGAGTTGTGATAATTCCATTGCCGTAGGCAACGGAGTTAGAGAAAAATTCGTAGAAAAGACATTTCGCGCTGCCTGTCAATGGATTAGCATCTTACTCGATAAAGATTGCTCAGTGATGCTAACAGCTTACGTACTCTATTAAGATTTATTTAAAATTATCAGATTGGAGTTTGCCCGATATGCAGTATGCCGATTAGGAATTTGAACTAGATGACTCAATATTTAGATGACGATAATCATGAAGAGGAAGAAGCCGATGCTTTCGAAGGCGAAGGTATGAGCTTTCTGGAGCACTTGGAGGACTTTCGCTGGACTGTAGCGCGTAGTCTTTTGGCATTTGTATTGGGTGTTGTGTTGGCGACTTTGTTTATCGGCGACATTGCAGAAATTTTGAAATTCCCGATTGTGCGTGCCTATGGTTCGGTGGAATTAGCCAATGCTAATTTAATTACTTATCGTCCGATGGGAGTGATTTCGGTTTTTATCCAAATCGCTCTGTTATCAGGTCTGACTCTCTCGATGCCCTTTGTTTTATATTTCTTGGCGGCATTTGTCGCGCCGGGGCTTACGGATCAGGAACGAACTGTATTACGCCCTGCATGTTTTGCTGCCTTCTTGCTTTTTATATCCGGGGTGGCTTTCGCATTCTATTTGATCCTCCCTTTGACGCTGGCGTTTTCGGTTCGTCTGAATTTATATTTTGGTTTCGACCTGCTATGGGCGGCTTCCGAATATTATAGTATGGTGGTTTGGTTTTCGTTGGCGACGGGGGCCTTTTTTCAATTCCCGCTGATTATAGTGATCCTTGTTTATTTGGGCGTGATCCCGGTCGAGAAGCTGAAGTCGGCGCGCCGTGTGGTCTTTGTTGCCTTAATGGTCTTTTCGGCTTTCTTGACGCCTGGTGGCGACTTCGTCTCCTTGCCGCTCACTACGGGCTTTATGTATGGTCTCTATGAGATGGCCATCTGGGTGGGCGCGCGCGTGGAGAAAAAGAAGCGCGAGAATGCGCTCGCTGAATTGGACGATGTGTAATTCTTAATTCAGAAGTCGGAGTTCAGAAAACAGAAGCGAGTCACTGTGAATCCCTTCGTTATGAAAATCACGGTATGCGCCATTTTGGCGAGACAGGAAGTGCCATAACTGATTGATATTCATCTCTGGCCTCTGTCTTCTGATACCACTTCTAAGAATATATGATCTATAAGATTGGCCTTTGCGTAGCCTCGAAACTTTGTTTCCGTGCGTCGCCTTCGGCTATGCAGGACACAGTCGGGGGGGGGCGGCATCGCCCCGGTTCCGAGAACCGAGGTTACAAAAGACATATCTATTAGGACCAAACATTTTTCGAATGGGTATGACTACTCTTTCTAGTAATGCGCGTTCCAATCGTTTGAAGATTTTTCGAAGCGGCATAATCATTCAGCAAAAAAAAGCCGTCCATAATGGACGGCTTTAAGAAAGAGTTGAGAACTAAAGAATGTTAAAAAAGTAGAATGCGCTTATTTAGTGGCTTCGGCTTTTTGTTTCTTTTGATCCATCAAAACAACCATGAACATGTGGTAGGAGAACCAGAATACCGCTGCGATGGGAACTGCAGTGAGGCAAGCTTGTAGCTGCGCGATGGTTGCGTCCGGTGAGAAGGTGAAAGGAACCAGCAAGCAAGACATCATAATGTACACCAAGAGTGTAAGCACTAATCCGATGATGATATGCATAGGTGAGAGCAGTTTTTGATAAGGAGCGTTTTCCATTTGATCTAAGAAACAATTCGACCAGCGGCTGCTGTCAAAGCGAAAGTTGCTTAAAATTGATTGCTTGGCTGTTTTTAGTGTGGGGACAGAGGGGCTGCCGAGGGGCTTATTCGCCGCTGCGCCGGAGACCGAGTAGGAACTCCCGGTTGCCGTCGGTCCCTTTGATGGGCGAATCCATACTGCCAATGAGTTCTGCACCGGGGAGTTCACGCAGGGCAAAATCTTTGATCTGTGATAAGACTCGCTGGTGGATCGCTTCATCGCGGATGATTCCACGTCCTGCATCGACTTCGTGCTTTTCTGCTTCGAATTGTGGTTTCACCAGTGCGATCAGGTAGCCACCTGCTGCTAAAAATTGCCAGACTGCCGGTAAGACCTTCGTCAGCGAAATGAATGAGAGGTCCATTACGATGCGTGGGTAGCTGTCGTAGGGGAGGTCGCCGATTTGTAGGTGGCGGGCATTGGTCTTTTCCAGATTGGTGACGCGCTCGTCTTGGATTAATTTATTATGCATTTGTGCACGCCCGACGTCGACACAGGTGGCACTTATGGCACCGCGCTGTAGCGAGCAATCAGTAAAGCCGCCAGTTGAAGCGCCTACGTCGAGGAAGCGTAGCCCCTCCATGGAAATCTCGAATTTGTCGAGAAAGCCTTCCAGTTTCTCTCCGCCTCGGCTGACAAAGCGGGGTGGGGTTTCCACCCAGACTTGACTGTCTTCAGGTAAACTACGTCCGGGCTTATCGAGGCGTTCGGTGCCAATTTTGACTTTTCCGGCCAGAATGAGTGCTTTGGCCTGTGAGCGGGAGTCGGCCAGACCTTTGACGACTAAGAGTTCGTCGAGTCGGAGTTTGGAAATTTTTGCCATATTTAATCAGGATTGGGGGCGTTGCGCGGAACCAAGTCGACATCACTTGAGCGTATGTGTAAGTCGCGCTGCGGAAATGGAATCTCAATATTGTTTTCTTTAAAAAGGTCCCATATCTTGAGTAGCACTTGGCTCTTTACACTGCCGACTCCGTTGGCCGGATCGCTGAGCCAAAAGCGAAGCTCTAGGTTCAACGAGCTATCTCCAAACTCTTTAAGCAGGCAGACGGGCTTGGGGTCTTCCAGCACGCGCTCATGTCCCTTGGCGGCTTCCAGCATCAGCGCAATGCATTCGTGTGGGTCTGCGTTGTAGGATACTCCGACGGGCACACGCATGCGTACCAGCTCGTCGGTGAATGACCAATTGATTACGCGTTGTGTAATTAAATCTTCGTTGGGAATTAAATGCTCTGTGCCATCGCGAGTGATGACGGATGCGTAGCGTGCGCGTAGGTTATTGATCCAGCCATAGGTGCCTTCGATTTCAATTACGTCGCCTGGTTTGATGGAATTATCCAAGAGCAAAATGATGCCGCTGACAAAATTGGAGACTACTTTTTGTAGTCCGAAGCCTAAGCCTAAGCCGACAGCGCCACCCAAGACTGTGAGCGAGGATAGATTCACGCCCATTGAACTCAGCGCAATCATGGTCGCGATGAAGATAAATAGGATGCGGATCATTTTCACGATCAGCACGCGCAGTGACGCGCTGAGGCGGGGCACTGTTTGGATTCGTGTTTCGAGCAGCCGTGTCAGTCCCAAGCTAATCCACATCGTAATGCCGAATGCAATTAATCCCGTGACGATGCCCCAGGCAGAAACTGAGAGTGTTCCCATTTCGATGTGAAAATCCTGTAAGTTCTCACTCAGTCCATCTAATTGCGCCATGGCGTAGATGGCTGTGATTAAATAACCGACCATTGCGACAGATCGGGCTAGAAATGAATCCTTGATGAAACTCGCAAGTAAGCCAATTACGATCCAGCTGCCTCCTAGTAGCGTTAAAAATCGAAAATAGGCCGCTGTGTGATCGGTGGAAAGGAGCGCGATACAGCAGATGAGGGAGGAGCCATGTCGCGATGAAGCCTACATTCGTTCTCATCCAAAAAATGGGGCCCCATTTTTTATTCCCTGAATACGCTTCTGCATCGACATCGAAGATGCGTGAAAAAATCAGGAGTGAAAGCCCGACTATGGCCAGTTGCCATAGATCGGTGGGCTCGAATTGCCCCGCTGGCAATAACCAGTTGCCCATTTGATTCATCGTATTCATTCTTAGTATATAGGCTTTCAATCTGCGCCCTCGCAATCTTTTTGCAAATTTTGCCAAGACGCGCAAGCTTCGGAATTATGCGACGACTCTCATTACTATTTCTATTTCTCCCGTGTTCTATTTGGGGGCAAAACCGTATCGGGACAGGCGCGGTGGAAACGCTCTACCGACAACATTGTATGAGTTGTCATGGCGAAAATTTACGCGGGGGCTTGGGCCGCTCGTTACTGGATGCCGACGAGTGGCAGGTGGTCGGCCAGGGACGTGATTTTATCGAGTATGTGCAAACTGGTGATGAGATTACAGGTATGCCTGGATTTGGTTCGAGTCTCTCGGTGCCCGAAATTCGTTCCTTGCAGATCTACATCGATGAGATGAGGCAACGCTCTGTGGAGGCTGCTGGTATCTCGCCAGTGGTTAAAGAGGGAGAGGTTTATAGTGCCGGCGGTTATCAGTTTCGTGTTGAGCCAGTGATCGAGGGGCTTCAGCTTCCGTGGTCGATTTATTTTCTTTCAGCCAGGGAAGCGCTTATTACGGAGCGCTCAGGTCAGCTGCGTGTCTGGAAAGATGGCGAACTGGGGGCACCGATTGTCGGCACGCCCGAGGTCGTGACGCAGGGGCAGGGCGGTTTGTTGGAGGTGGCGGCACATCCAGATTATTCAAAGAATGGCTGGGTCTATCTCGCTTTTTCGGCATCTGCGCGTGATGCTGATCATCCTAAAAACTGTATGACTCAAATCGTGCGTGGCCGTATCGTCGAGGAGCGTTGGCAGGATGAGGAGCTGATCTTTGAGGTGCCGGCGGAGTTTCACCGCAGCTCGGGTGTTCACTTTGGCACACGCTTTGTTTTTCAAGATGGCTATCTTTACTTCAGTATCGGAGATCGTGGTGCCCAGGATCAGGCTCAGGACCTGACGCGTCCCAACGGCAAGATTCACCGGATTCACGACGACGGCCGTGTGCCTGCGGATAACCCCTTTGTTGAAATTGCCGATGCGTATCCATCGATCTGGACCTATGGTAATCGCAATCCACAGGGCTTGGATGCGCACCCGGTGACGGGCGCTATATTTGAGTCTGAGCATGGCCCACGCGGGGGGGATGAGATCAACCGTATTCGGCGTGGTCGTAATTATGGTTGGCCAGTGATTACCTATGGTATGAATTATAACGGTAAGCCTATCACCGGAAAGACTGCCTTACCGGGTATGGAACAACCGCTCCATTATTGGACGCCGTCGATCGCCGTGTGCGGGATTGATTTCTACGAGGGCGATCAGTTTCCCGATTGGAAAAATGACCTCTTTGTGGGTGGCTTGGCCTCGCAAGAACTACACCGTTTAGTCTTGGCGGGGGATCAAGTCATCCGTGATGAAGTCATTCTTAAAGGCGAAGGTCGGGTGCGCGATGTGGCCACTGGTCCGGATGGTTTTCTCTATGTTGTTCTCAATGGTCCCGACCTGGTGATACGACTCGTGCCTGTTGTTAACGAATGAAAGTTTCTAAAATCATATCACTCAGCTCTGCTCAAGTCGCTCGTGCGGGCGCACTGGCAGAGCGATTTTCGATCCCTTGCTTGGATGCTTCTGAGCTGGCCAATGCGAAGGCACGAATGCTTGAACGGTATCTTCGCTCGCAGATCGAGCCGCATGCGGAGCAGCCCAGCTATCTTTTTCTTTTTTCGGACCAAGGTCTTTCCTTGTTGCAACTCAATGAGGCGAGTTTGCTTAGTATTCGAGCAGATTTTTACAGTCCCACAGTTAGCTACCGCCGTCATAAAGGAGGGGGTAAAGGGCAGATGATCGCCAAAGCCGTGGGGCTTCACTCTGGTCCAACGCCGACGGTGTTCGATGCCACCGCAGGTCTGGGAGGCGATGCTTTTGTGCTCGCGAGTTTGGGCTGCCGCTTGCGTATGACCGAGCGCGTGCCCGAAGTCCGCGCCTTGCTGGAGGATGGGCTGCGTGTGGCTCAGGAGTGGGGCGCTGAACATGACGATTCATTGTTAGACATCTTGGCGCGCATGCTGCTCGTTGATTCAGATGCGGCGACACATCTGCAAGCGCTTGATGAGTTGAATCGACCTGATGTTGTATATTTAGATCCTATGTTCCCGGTTCGCAGCAAAAGTGCTCAGGTCAAAAAGGAGATGCATGTTTTTCATCAACTCGTGGGTAGCGATCCAGATGCTGATGAGCTGCTGGACCTGGCATGTTCCTGCGCACGGAAACGTGTCGTGGTGAAGCGCCCACGCATTGCGCCACAGCTGGCGAATACGCCGCCCAGTTATACTTTAGAAGGCAAAAGTAATCGCTTCGATATCTACGTCTGTGGATGAGCGTCTCGCGGTGGTTGGAATGTTTTCAGTGTGAACGCCTATTGACCTTGTTGACTTGAGCCCCATGTTGCCGACTCACTATTTTTTCTTATGAAGCCATCCGCCAATCCCGCCAAAGAAGTTTACAAGCAATTACGCACCGAATCCTGGGAGACTTTGTGGGAGCGTGAAGTGCCGCTCTTTAACGCGGGCAGCGCGGAGTTGCGGCGTGCACGTGTGGGATTGGTTCGAGCGCTGGGCGTGGTGGCGCTTGAGAAAGCGACCCAAACTCAAAGACAACAGACGCGTGACTGGCTGACGAGTCTCTTGCATGATCCCGAAGAGAAAATACGACGCTATGCGATCAATGCGCTGCCGAAGCTTGGTGAGCGCCATAAGAGCGAGCAAGCCGTTTTAGAACTATTGGATCAGCCTAGCGGGGAGCGTGAAGTCAAAACTCTCAGCCAAACTTTGAGCAAAATCGGCGGTGAAGCCACTCTGAAGAAGCTCGAAGCCCTGCATGACGAACACGACGCTCTACACCTCGCAGAGCAAAAGGTCAAAGCGCAACTTGCTCGCAAAGAAGCACCCGCGAGCATTCGCCTGGATGCGAAAATTAAAGATACACGTAAGCTTCGTATCCATTTGCGCACCCGCCGTGGCATGGAGCTCTTTGTGCGCGATGAACTCCTTGCGCATCCGAAGCTGAAGCGTCGTTTTAAGATCGTTCGCACCAGTCCCGGTTGTGTGGCGGTTTCGGCATTGCGTCCCTTCACTTTATCGGAGCTTTATGAACTGCGCACCTTCGGCTCGATAAATTTCGTGCTCGGTGTCGTCGCGGGCGACGAAGCCAAGCATACCGAGACCATGGCTGAGATGATTGCATCCGAACGATCGCAAATGCTGTGTCGTCAATTGACCCAAGGACAAGCTCGCTATCGTTTGCAATTCATGCGCGCCAAAGTGCCGCCGCGTAAAGTGCAGGCGATCGTAAATGCCGCCTTTGCGCTTTGCCCGGACTTGCTCAATGATCCGCGTAAATCTCCATGGGCGATCGAGGTTTATCCAGAAAAAGTGGGGCAATCGGTTGAGCTTCGACCTCGTGTCTTGCCGGATCCACGCTTCACTTATCGTGTTGGTGATGTGCCGGCGTCTACCCATCCTCCGCTGGCTGCGGCGATGGCTCAAATGGCAGGTATTCAAGCAGACGAGTTTATCTGGGACCCGTTTTGTGGATCAGGTCTGGAGCTCATCGAGCGTGCTCGCTTAGGCGCGGTTAATGCGATTATAGCCACCGACTTGGATGAGAGCGCTATCGAGATCGCACGTCAGAATTTCGAAGCTGCCGGCGTCCCCGATGAAGTGCTCACCCTACATCGTGGAGATTTCCGTAATTATGCCAAAGTCGCAAATATCGCTTCCGGCAGCATCAGTTTGATTATTGCAAACCCGCCCTTGGGGCGCCGTGTGCGGATTGAAGATTTAAAAGGCCTCATCTCCGAATTTTACCAAATTGCAGCGAAGACCCTGCGGCCCGGTGGGCGTCTCGTCTTTATTAATCCGCTCAAATTAGATAGCCCTGACGGTTCTTTAACACTCGAAGCGCGTCATTTAGTCGACCTCGGTGGTTTTGATTGCCGCGTCGAAAAGTGGGTTAAAGCTTAGCGTTCTTAGGGGGACGGCATCATTCGCATTGCGCTTTGCCGTGCTACCTAATTAAGTTTTGGATCGTTTGGTGTAGGAGGCCTGCGTCTATTGGTTTGCTGATGTATTTATTGATGCCAAAGCTTACGCTCGCGCTTTGTGCGAGTGGGCTGACTTCCGCAGTGACCGCGATGATCGGGGTATTTTTATTTAAATTATCACTGGTACGAATTCGTTTGGACGCTTCCAGTCCACTGATGATGGGCATCGCTAAGTCCATTAAAATGGCATCATATTGAGCCTCGCTACAACGTTCGATGGCTTCCTGCCCATTGATCGCAGCCGTGGTATTGCAGCCAAAGGAGGCGGCCAGCGCCTCTATTAGAAGTAGGTTTTCTTCATTGTCTTCGCATATCAGTAGGTGACAGGGGCTTAGACTTTGATATTGATTGTGGGTAGAACTCATTATTCGTTAGCCTATAATGTGGACCTAGTGCCTATTGGGCAAGCCTGCATCCCGCTAAATCGCTTCTTCGTATTTTTTTACTTTGTGCCCTTGCCTGTGCGCGTGCGTTCCGTTTCAAAGATAGGCATTATGTCCGAAACACCACATATCGATATCGATTACGTTGCCAACTTAGCGCGTCTGGATATGACCGACGCAGAGAAAGCCAAGCTGGGAACTCAGCTGGATGACATCCTGGGCTACTTTGATAAGCTCAATGCAGTCGACGTCGATGGCGTCGAGCCGATGGCCCACGCGCACCGCGTCTTTAATGTCTGGCGCGAAGGCGATGAGCCCGGCGAAACCTACGCGCCCGAGGTGCTGACTAAAATGGCTCCCGAGTCGCGCGACAACCAAGTCGTCGTGCCCAAAGTCGTCGAATAAATGCAGGTATTCTTCGCCATTATTTATTAGTCATTATTCATCCATAGAATGTCCGACCTTCATTTCAAAACCATTTCCGAACTTGCTGCCATGTTGGCAGCTGGTGAAACTACATCCGTCGAAATCACCCAAGCGGTGATCGATCGCACCGCTGCGGTCGACGCACAGGTGAAAGCCTTTCTATCCACCGACACGGAGGACGCACTGGCCCAGGCGAAGGCGTCCGACGAGCGTCGTGCGGCGGGCAAGGCTCTTGGCCCGCTCGATGGCATTCCGATCGGTATCAAAGACACGCTGGCGGTCAAAGACCAGCCCCTACGCTGCGCCTCCAAGATGCTGGAGAACTACGTGTCTCCCTACGATGCGACTTGCATCGTCAAGCTGCGTGAAGCAGGTGCCGTGATCTGGGGGCGCTTGAATATGGACGAGTTTGCCATGGGTTCCTCGACCGAGAACTCGGCCTATCAAACCACCGCCAATCCCTGGGACCTGGAAACCATCCCCGGCGGTTCCTCTGGTGGCAGCGCTGCCGCGATGGCAGCAGGGGAGGCGATCGCCACTCTCGGCACCGATACCGGTGGCTCCATTCGTCAACCCGCCGCGCTCTGTGGTGTGGTCGGCATGAAGCCTACTTACGGACTCATTTCGCGCTACGGCCTGGTCGCTTTCGCGTCCTCGCTCGATCAAGTCGGCCCCTTTGCTCGCACGGTTGAAGACGCCGCCATCCTGATGGAAGCGATGCTCGGCAAGGACGATCTCGATTCCACTTCGATCGCACCGCAGGGGGAAACCAATTACTCAGAAGCCCTCAAAACCAAGAAGGGCCCTTGGAAACTCGGCGTGCCGCAGGAATTCTTCGGCGAAGGCATCGACCCCGAAGTGAAGGCCAACATCGAAAAAGCCATCGACTGGTATAAGAGCCAAGGCTGTGAAATCGTAGACATTTCTTTGCCGCACTCTGAGCTAGCGGTGCCGGTTTACTACATCGTCGCGACTGCGGAAGCCTCCTCCAACTTGGCCCGATTCGACGGTGTGCGCTACAGCCACCGCAGCGAAGAGGCCAAGGACGCCATGACACTGTTCACCAAGAGCCGTGGCGAAGGCTTCGGCGACGAAGTCAAGCGCCGCATCATTCTCGGCACCTACGTGCTTAGCTCCGGTTACTACGACGCCTATTATTTGCGCGCGCAGAAAGTGCGTCGTTTGATCCTCGGCGATTTCGAAAAAGCCTTCGAACAAGTCGACGCCATTCTCACGCCCACCTCGCCGACGCCCGCCTTCAAACGCGGCGAGCGCGCCGACGATCCACTCGCCATGTATTTGAGCGATGTCTACACCATCTCGGTCAATCTCGCCGGCCTGCCTGCGATTTCCGTGCCCAGCGGATTCACTGAAAGCGGCCTGCCGATCGGCCTGCAAGTCATCGGCAAAGCCTTCGGCGAAGCCGACATGTTCGCCGTCGCCAACGCCTTCGAAAAAGCCCACGACTACGCGCAGCAAACACCAACTTTATAATTCAAAAGTATGAGTGCTGACAGAATGATTATTCATCAGTCATCACTCATCAGTTATTTATTATCATGCAATACGAAGCAGTCATCGGACTTGAAATTCACGTTCAAATCAAAACCCGCACGAAAATGTTCACCGCGGCACCTTACGAATATGGCGCCGCGCCGAACACACTGACCGACGCCGTCGTGCTTGGCCTCCCAGGCACCTTGCCGGTGCTCAACCACACCGCGATCGAGAAGTGTGCCAAGCTCGGCCTGATGCTTGGCTGCGAGATCGCGGAGGTCTGCAAGTGGGATCGTAAAAACTATTTCTATCCCGACTCGCCCAAGAACTACCAGCTCACGCAAAACGAAGAGCCCCTCTGCATCGGCGGTAAGGTCGAGATCGAACTCCCCGGCCCGTCGCGCAATGTCGAAGGCGAGCACCGCTGGGTTGCGCTCAACCGTATCCACCTCGAAGAAGACCCCGGCAAGCTCACCCACGAAGCCTTCGAAACCGTGATTGATTTTAACCGCGCGGGCGTGCCTCTGGCCGAGATCGTGACCGAGCCCGACATGAGCTCCTCCGCCGAGGCCGTCGCCTTCCTCAACTGCTTGCGCAACATGATCGTCTATGCTGGTATCTCTGACTGCGACATGGAGAAGGGCCAAATGCGTTGCGATGCCAACGTCTCCCTACGTCCCGTCGGTTCCGACAAGCTCGGCACCCGCACCGAGATGAAAAACCTCAACTCCATCTCCAACGTCAAAGCCGCCATCGAATACGAGATCGAGCGCCAGACCGAGATTCTGGAAGAGGGCGGTAGCATCACCCAAGAAACCCGCCGTTGGGATGTCGAGAGCGGCACCAGCTTCTCCCTGCGCAGCAAAGAAGAGGCCCACGACTACCGCTATTTCCCAGACCCCGATTTGATGCCCGTGCAAATGGACCGCGCCCGCGTGGCCGAGCTCGAAGCCGAGCTGCCCGAGCGTCCATTAGACAAACAACGCCGCTACCAAGAAGAGCTTGGCTTGCCGTTCACCATTACCTCCGTGCTCTGTGTGGACCGCGAACTGAGCGAATTCTTTGAAGAAGCCCTCAAGACGCATAACGCGCCCAAGCAAATCGCCAACTACATCACCAACGACTTGCTCCGCGAGCTGTCCGCCGTTTCCGAGCATGGTGAATCCGCGCACTCCGTCAGTCAGTCAAAGCTCACACCGGCACATATCGCCACCCTCGCCAAGATCATCGACGAAGGTGTGATTTCCAAACAGATCGGCAAAGAAGTCTTCACTGAAATGTTCCAGACCGGCGAGATGCCCGACGCCATCGTCGAGAAGAAAGGCCTCAAGCAAAGCAACGACACCGGCGAGATCGAAGCCCTCTGCCGCGAAGCCATCGCCGGTAACGCCAAAGCCGTCGGCCAGTTTAAGGACGGCAACGAAAAGGCACTCAACGCTTTGAAGGGCCCCGTCATGAAAGCCACCAAAGGCAAAGCCAATCCCGCCATGCTGGATCAGCTGCTCAAGAAGCTGATTGATGAGGGGTAGGCTATAGTATGTCCGTTAAGAAATCAGTTTTCGGGAGTAAAGAAGAGAGGAAGTTTTTCCAGAAGCTGGAGAAGACTTGGGGGGATTCTTATCATATCTACCACAACCTACCATTCCTGAACTTGATTAATGGGCGGGGGGAATTTCTGGGCCCTGACTATACTACTTTTAAACTCACGGATGAGCAGTATGAACACCTGAAGAAGACAAGCGTAGACTACGTTATATGTAATAAGGCTGATGAGCCTATACTGGCTATTGAATTTGATGGTTTATACCAAGGGGTTAACCTCGGGGCGAATTATCAAGTTGGTTCTGGCAAAAAGAATAACGAATTGAGGAAGTCAAAGCTAGAGCTTAAATTACGCGTTGCACATGGTTGTGGTTTTCCTTTTATCGTTCTTGGTTCAAAGTATTTTAAAGGCCTGTCTGGTTCGATTTACCTGACAATTGTAGATGCTATTATTGGCGATGTGATTTCTCAGAAGAAGACTCAAGGAAGAGTTGCAGAGGGGTTTAACCCTGTGGAATGTGGTTTTTCGGTAGACGAGTTTGATACTCTGTCTGAGCATGAGAAGCGTGAGATTATCCAAGCCTGGTTTGATAATATATCGATTGAATCAGATTTCGAGACGAATCCAATTGTCCGTAAAGTAGGACAGTTGATGCGAGAAACGAAATCAGGAGGATTCAGTTATTATTACGGAAATGATCCTAGCATAAATAAGGAAATAGTCGATTGTGTGAAGTGCACTGTTGAGAATCATTTGTATGGAAGTGCGACAGCTGAAGTTTCTCTGCCACGCTTTAGCTCACCTGGACTGTATTTCAGCACGCACCTTGCTCATGAAATAGCCCAGTTGATTGCGCTCTCTGAGATTCAGGAAAGGATGAAAGTTCGGTAGAGCCAATAGTTGAGGGCATTACTTACGCAAACACAAGGGAATGGTTCATGGAAATTTATAAACGCGTGGAACAGGTAATCGGTTGGGCAAATGCCAAGGTGATCGATGAGCGGCTCCAGGTAGAGATCGAATTCGTCAGTGAACCGACAAGCTCATTGAAATTTCGCCGTGAACTGGAAACAGAAATCGAGGCGATGACGATTTTTCTGGGTTTGGATAGTGGCGTCTGGGCTTTGAACTTCGGAAAATGAGATGCGGCTAGTAGGCAAAATTCGGAAGTGGCTAAGACAGAAATTCATCGCTTGTGCCTATCGGCTTGGTTCTAATGAGCCGATTAGCGTGTATATTTGGCTCATTATTGCAGTTTACATGAGCCGATAGTGCTCTACGAAGCGCCCCCTTCAGACTTAGTGCCCGCTGAAATCAAAGGCTTTGTTGAATGGTTTAATACAAGTCGCGATCAAATCCGTCATGCACCGATACGCGCGGGGCTGGCTCACCTATATTTTGAGTCGATCCATCCTTTCGAGGATGGCAATGGTCGGGTCGGGCGCGCAGTGGCAGAAAAGGCCTTGTTTCAGGGAGCGGGGCGTCCGTTGTTAATGAGTCTTTCTCAGGCAATTGAAGCCGACAAAACGAGTTATTATGCGGCATTGCAACGCGCACAACGCAGCAACGAGGTGACCGACTGGCTACGTTACTTTGTTGATCTGCTGTTGCGAGCCTTAGACGAATCGCAGGCGCGCATCGACTTTGTGCTGAAGAAGGCCCGATTCTTTGACCGATACCGCGAAGCACTTTCGGAGCGTCAACTTAAAGTCGTTCGGCGGATGCTGGATGCAGGACCAAGTAGTTTCGAAAGTGGCGTCAACGCAAGTAAGTATCAGCGACTCACAGGTGTCTCGAAACCAACCGCGACCCGCGACCTGCAGGAGCTCTTGCAACAGGGAGTGCTCACCTCGATCGGAGGCGGACGCAGCACCCGCTATGAAGTGAACCTTTGATCGACGACGGTAATCATTTCGACTCCGATGGGCGCCCGGTCTCTGGAAGGATTGCAAACATAACGACATGGCTCCAATTTGAGGTCCCCAGCTAGAATATAGAAACCTACGGAATGCCCTCTTTTTGATCCTTTCAAACTTCTCCGGCAAATTATCAAAAACGCTCGACCGTTACTCTCAGACTCGTCAAGATGGCCTCGAACCATGCATAGAACAACTAAATTATTAAATTTAGATGCCAACCCCATTGCCGCTCCCCGGACAACCACAAAGGTAATGACATGACATCTTTTGAAGCCCTGAAAGCATGCTAACGGATTAGTCATAATGTCACAATCTGAAGAGCAGGTTCCTAGTCGGAAAGAACTCGAGCAGTTACCGCACGAGGCACAGGTTGCTTTTGCGGCACGCTGTGCAATCCGGGTTTTTCCTTTGGTGGGGAGTGCCGGGCATTTTAACTTTTGGGGTGAAGATGCTGCGAGGTCAGTGAGATCTGTTTGGGCAGCTGCTTTGGCGGCTAGCTTGGGTAGCAGCGGTGCTGGAGCCACCTCCGCTGTCGTTTACACTGCTGCCTACGCTGCTTCCAGCGCAATTGGCGACACTGATCCTCCCTGTCCCGCCTACGCTGCAAAAGCTGCCGGCGACGCCGCCTACGCTGGCGACGCGCTATACACTGCCGCTAGTGACAGCGCTAGAGCCGCAAAAACTGCCTCTTCTTCTGCCTGGCCTGCTTTCGTTTCAGCGATGGGAAATGACTATGGCTGGTTGCTGAAACGTTCGTCGGAGACGCTTGATTGGTCCTTTTTTCAGCGTCCTTTGTTTGAGGGACAGTCGGTTGATCTGGAGCAAGTGGTGACTTCTGAGATCGGCAAGGCTTTTGAATCGGTCAGGGGTGGGGCTGAGTTGCTGCGCATGTGGATGGAGTTTTTACATGGTTCGCCTTCGAAAGATGCTTGTGAGATTTGGTTGGACGATTGGCTCGCTCAGAATCAAGAGGTTGGAAATAAAGAAGGCGTTTCCAAGTCCAAGTCGAAGTATAAACGGAAGGCGGAGTCTGCTGAAACGGATGAATCCAGCTCTGAGGCGCCCGATTCGGTTTTGCCTACGATTCCAACGGGGGCTGCGACGACCTCGGCGGAACGTCCAGCCGAAGAGGATAAGTTGAATCGTGATGGGTTGGTGAAAGGGTTGGCCAACATGTTGTCGATGCCGGAGCAGGGCACGCCGATTACGGTTGGGCTTTTCGGGCATTGGGGGTCTGGGAAAAGTTCGGTGATGCAGCTTTTGCAGAAAGAGCTGAGCTCTGAGGAGACCCGAGGCAGTTATGCGGCATACGAGTTTCTTTTTGGCTGGTTCAATGCTTGGGAGTATGAGCATACGAAGGACATTCGGGCGGGGTTGGCGCAGGAGGTGGTTAATGGTTTGTTGAGCGATGGGAGTTATCGGCCTGAGTCGCCGCGTTTGACGAAGCCTGTGAAGGGGCTCGAAAAGGTTCGGATTCAGCTAAATTTTCTGTGGGGGACGAAGCGGCGCGAAACGGTTTGGCTGTTGGTGAAATTGTTCGGTGTTTTGATCGTTTTTTTAGCGGGCATTTGGGGCATTCAAGAAGATGTTACCGAAACTGGGATTTTGGGAACGGGGGTGATTGGCTTGGGCTGTTATTTTGCGATTCAGCTTTTTAAGGAAGGCCAAGCGCTTTGGTCGCACCCGATTGCGACGGAGCTGGCGACGTTTTTTAAGTTGCCGTCCTATCGCCAGGAGTTGGGGCAGATTCCGGTGATTCGTGAGCAGTTGGAAGGGCTTTGCAATATTCGGCTGTCGAAGGCCGTGGCTCAATCTGTCGATGAGTCGAAGGCGGCTGAGAAAGCGACTTCGGCGGTGCCGAAGAAACGAGGCGTTGAACTTCTTAAGCCTGATCGGAGGGCCAGACGTTTGATCATGTTCGTGGATGATTTAGATCGCTGCCATACGAAGACCATTTCCGAGACTTTTGATGCGATTCGGCTGATTGCAGATTTGGATGGGGTGATCGTGATCGTGGGGATCGATGAACGGATTGCTTTCAAGGCGATGGGCGAGGCTTACAAAGATTACGCGGATGTGGCGCATGGTCGCACTAAAGAGGATGTTGCTCGTGATTATTTAGGTAAAATTATACAGATTCCGATTCGTTTGGACACGCCTTCGTCTAAGGGCTTGGAGACTTTTATCGATGACAAGTTGTTTCCAAAAGAGCAACGGGTGCAGAAGGCGAGTCCGCCTGTTGTGACTGAGCCGCTCGAGGGCGGGATGGGGCCGAGTGGATTCGACCCAGATGCGTTTCAAGAGGGGATGGCGCCTTTTGGTGATCTGATGCGTGAAGAAGTGCCAGATCTGGATGAGCAGTTGGATGAAGCGCAGCGGTTGGCTGAGAATGAAAAGGCTGCGGCGGAACTGGAAAAGCAGAAGCAAGCTCAGGCGGAGCAGGAGGCTCGGAAGCAAGCTGAGCTTGAGGAGTGGAACCGCTTGCAGCGCGAACACATGCGAGAGAGTGATGAGGAGGTGGCTGCGTTTATTCAGTTGAGCAGCTGCTTTAATTTTTCGAATCCACGGCAGTTGGTGCGCCTGCGAAACACTTATAGACTGTTGAAGGCGCTTTACCCGAATAAGTTGAAACCGAAAGAAATCGCCGATGGCCCAACAGAGTCCCATTATCCTGAAGGTGAATATTCTCTCTTGATGATGCTCTTCTGGTTAGAGTTTCATCTGCAGTCCAATGAGGGCGAGGTGCAGCAGTGGGAGGAGACGTATACTTCTCCGACGGGGACGAGCTCGGAAACGGTTCTGGGGCTTTTCGATACGGATTTTCTACCGCAAGCCAGAGGCGAGTTTACTGAATTCAAATGGAAGCGATTGTGCGAATTTACGCGCACTTGCTTACTGCCATATCCGATTAAGGAGATGCCAAAGGTTGAGGTTTCGGAGCAATCTCAGGCGGATGAACTGGTTCCACCTCGGGCAAAGAGCTAGTTCGGCCGTGATTTGTCACGACCCGAAAACAAAAGGTCATCTTTTATCTGCCTCTCTGGGAACAGTTAATGTATCAAGAAAACGTGGACTGACCCTGCTATGGATGCTCTGGGAACAGTTAATGTATCAAGAAAACGTGGACTGACCCTGCTATGGATGGACCCTGCTATGGATGCGATCCGTCAGATGAAGGCGATTGAGCAGGGTGATCTGGCGCCAACGCGTGTGCGTGTGGTCAATCCGGAAAATGAGGTGACGAAGGCGCATCAGGAGCTTGGGCTCACGCAGGAGGCCTTTGCTAAGTTACTTACTTTCTAAAGGAACGAGTGCCCGAGCTGCTAAGCAACGGGCACTCGGTTTGTTCAGAGAGCTCACTCCCCGCACTTCGAGATCTAACAGCGGCCCGCCATGACACCACCGTCGACATCCCAGATCGCGCCAGTGACCCACGATGAATCATCGCTCAGCAATAGATCGACCGATGCCGCGACGTCTTCTGGACGGCCCACACGACCAACGGGATGTGGGTTGAAAACGGGTCATGGGTTGAAAACGGGTCATGTCATTACTTTTGTGGTGCGTCATTGACTTAGCTGTTGACTTTCTGCGCCAATGACGTAGTTTGGGTGAATGCTTTTCATCGAAACACCGATCTTTACAAAGCAAGCCAGCGGTGGGCTTTTTGAAGATGATGAGCTGAAACAGTTACAAGCCGAACTTTTGGAGAATTCGAATAAGGGTGATCTGATTGCAGGTAGTGGGGGACTTCGGAAGATTCGTTTAGCTCGGAAAGGTGGCGGGAAGAGTGGAGGCTTTCGAGTCATTTACTATCGAAGCACGCCGGAGGTTATTTTCTTCCTATTGGCTTACCCGAAAAACAAACAGGACAATTTAAGCAAGGCCGAGATCAAGATACTTAGAGAGCTGATTGAAGACTAAAAAAGGAGCACGACCATGGACACAGAACTATTTAAAGAACTGAAAGATTCGATCTGTCAGATGAAGGCGATTGAGAAGGGCGACCTGGCACCGGCGCGTGTGCGTGTGGTGAACCCTGAGAACGAAGTGGCGCATGCGCGTATTAAACTCGGACTGACACAGGAAGCCTTCGCGAAGTTACTCGATACACCCGTTGGGACCGTCCGCGGTTGGGAGCAGGGGCGTCGTCAACCGCCACCGAGTGCGAAGGTCTTGATGCGCGTCGCGACGAAATACCCCGAGCAAGTATTAGAATGCGCGGAAGAGCAGGGTGTGTATGGACGTCAGTCAGGCTCAGAAATCGGCTCACGCAAAGGCGCAAAAACGCAGAGTTAGGGCTCATCCAATTCAAAGAACTGCACGAGCTAGTCAAGAAGCTGATTGATGGAGCGTCCGGGCTTCACTTACTGCGGCCTGCGTCACCATTCGGCAAGCTCATGACCTCAGACAAGTGACGCCCCTATGTCTGATGATTTCTTGCTTGAGACTTACCACTTGCAGGATTTCTGATTTAACCTACATTTATAGCTTATGGAATTAATTGAGCGCATTACAATCGAGTCTGGGAAGTGTGGAGGACGCCCTTGCATCCGTGGCTACCGCTTGCGTGTCAGTGACATACTCGCCTTGATTGCTGCCGGTGCAAGTAATGAGGAAATTCTCGAAGATTATCCATTCCTTGAGGCTGATGATATTGTGGCTGCCCTTACGTATGCGGCACGTCAAACCGATCGCGTAGTCATCGCCGGAGCTGCATGAAGTTTCTTATAGATGTCCAATTGCCGGGGACACTCGCGCGTTGGTTACGAGGCCGAGATTATGATGCGGTTCACGCCTTAGAGCGTGATTTGGGACGAGTCGACGATTTGACTTTGTGGAATCTCGCCATCGAAGAATAACGAATCATGATCAGCAAGGACGAGGACTTTTTTATCCTCGCCATGCGCCCCAAAGATACAGGTCGTCTACTTTGGCTTCGTCTAGGTAACTGTCGCACTCGCGATTTGCTCACAATGCTCAATCAAAGATGGAGCGACATCGAAAACGCATTCTCACAAGAGCAGCGAGTCGTCGAGGTTCGTTAAGAAGCTCTCAAGCAGAGCAATGACATTGGCGAGATTGAAGCCCTCGCCAATCCCGCCATGCTGGATCAGTTGCTCAAGAAGCTGATCGATGAAGGGTAGGGAACATCGTTCCGAGCGCAGCGACGAGACCGGGCGCAACGCGAACCGGACCACGTTGAACTTCGAACATCGAACATCGAACGTCGTATATTGAAAGGGTATAAACTCTCCTCCTTGGTTAAGGAGGAGTCTCGGCTTGCCGAGGAGGTGGTTCGTCAGTCGTAAGTAGGGGCGGACTTGTTTTTTATGCCCTCGGGTGCACGCCCGCGTCGTGCGAGTTACATCGCGCTGGCTACTGATCCTATGTAGGGGCTTCACTTGTGAAGACCGCAGCGGGCACGGCTTGATTCTCAGCGGAGAAACGGGTCATGTCATTACCTTTGTGGTTGCGTGCGGTGCAGCACCGAAGCTGTTGTTGAGGAATTAGTGATAATAGAAGGGCGATTCATCATTAAAATGGCAGCTTGCCGCGTCTGAGTGTAACGGTCGAGTGTTTTGTTTGTGGATGTTAAAACGATGATCTCGTTGGGAGCCTCTGATTTTATCCTCTAGTGTCGCTGTGCCAAAATAGCTTTCAATCTTGGCAGACCATTAGCGATTCGGCGGTTTGGACATATTTTGTGAGGCGGGGCGCTTCTTTGCGTAAGGCGCGGAAATCGCACTCGACTTGGATGCCGTGCCAGAAGTCTTCTGACTGTTTGAAAAACGCCCCGAAGCGGATCGACATTTGCGGCGTGATTGAGCGTTTACCGTGCACAATTTCATTGATTGCCCGTGGGGCAACTCCAATTGCGCGTGCCATAGCGTTTTGTGAAATGCCCATTGGTTCTAGGTATTCTTCAAGTAAGATTTCTCCCGGTGTGATCGGCGGATTCATGGGGTGTAACGTATGACGTTATAGGGGCATTGTCAATGATAGTCTTGAATTTGGACGTCTGCAGGTCCTTGTTCTGTCCAGCGAAAGACAATGCGCCATAGCCTGTTAATTCGAATGGAATGAAATCCAATTAAACTACCTTTGAGTGCCTCCAGACGGTTCCCTGGCGGCACCGATAGATCCGCGAGGTCACTGGCTCGGTTCATTTGAATGAGCTTCCGCAGGGCAATGCGACCGATCGCAGCAAACCTTCGATTCTTCTCCGTCTGGAAAAGCACTTGTGTGTCGGCGTCTGCGAAAGATTGAATCATATCGAACCCTAAATATTAGCGAACGGTGTAAACGAAAAACTTATCGATTGAATGAGTCAATCCATGGTTTGAGAGGCAGCGTGTCGCGTCTGAGTTTAACCTCTCACGGAGCAAGAATGAGGGGCTGAAAAACAGGTCATGTAATTACCTTTGTGGTGGGTTATTGACTTAGTTCTTGATGGGCTGCGCTATTGACGTAGTTTTGCTAAATGCTTCTCATCGAAACACCGATTTATACGAAGCAAGCCAGCGGTGGGCATGGGAACGTCGTTCGGAGCGAAGCAACAAGACCGGGCGCAACGCGAGTAGGACCACGTTCAATGCCAAACGATGAAAAATGTATTTTAACCGCCCGTTCCCTGCGCTCACTCGAGTTCGCGGAGGGCGCAAAGGAGTTAGATGCGTTCAACTGGCGGGGCCACCATCGATCGCAAGTAGACCACAAATGTAATGAGCTGCCCCGTTTTGAACGCTGTGAGGCGTTTGACGCCACTGATTTGTGAAGTGTCGTAGCGTGCAGATTTATCAAACGTTCAGAGGCCTTCGCCGCATCCTCTTCAGTTTTTGCGGGGTAACCCGCTGCTATGCTCTAGCTTCTACGACGACTATTTCTCCCATGCAAATTTTTGGAAGGGCGCGTCCACTGGAGTTGCCGCAATGTGATTCACGTAGTTGCTCATCACTTTTTGTGAAAGACCTAGCACGATTTCGAACAACTGACGTTGTGCATAGCCCGCATCATAGAATCGCTGGGTTTCTTCCTCAGTGATCTGTCCGCGACCTCGCACCATGGCGAGCGTCGTGTCGTGCAAGACTTGAAGCTTTTCATTGGGCATTGCGGTGCGGTTTCTGAGTGCTTCTGTTATTGCGGAATCCACGCCCATCGAATTCGCAATGAAGCTGTGAGCCGGCACGCAGTAGTGGCACTCGTGCTCCACGTTGATCGTCTGCCATACAACCGTGAGCTCATCCTTGTCGAAGGACGAATTTTGAAACAACTTGTGTAGCACTTGGTAGCCTTCCAATAGCCCCGGGGCCTCTGCCATGACGGCATGTAGGTTCGGAATCATTCCGAAGGCTTTGATGGATCCTTCGAGTAGCGCTTTGCTAGCTTCAGGTGCAGTCTCAAGTGTATGTAGTGTGATATTGTTCATTATTTTGTATGTTTTCGTTTTTGGTGATTAAGAATGTTGATTTGAATGAATACGAGTAGACCAGTCGTCTACTTATTCCGTAAAAAGAGGGAATCTATATTTTTCGTGCTAAACGCTCGCGGATGATAGCGACTGCATGGCGCAGGGGAGCGACATCGCGGATGATGGCAGTGCGCTGCTGTGCGCCTGCCCAGAGATCGAGGATGAACTGTGCTTCAGATTCTGTATTCAGTTCTTGGGATAGGTATTGTTTGGAGACTGCTTCGTCTACGACTTCTTTGAAGATCGCAATCATTTCGCCAAAGCCATCGGCCAGCGCCTCGCGCATGCTCTCGCTGGTGTTGACAACTTCGATGGCCACCTTTTGCAGCAAGCAAGGGCACTTGCAACCTCCATCGTGAATGTCTTCGATCCCTGCGTTGAGCATGAAAACCAGGCGTTCGACCGGGTTTTCTGAGATCTCAAGATTCGCGAGGATTTGATGGCGCTTGCTGTTCGCTTGCTTGGAGTAGTGGCGTAGCACCTCGACACCAAACTGTTCCTTGGACTTGAAATAGTGGTAAAACGAGCCCTTGGGCACATTCACCGCAGAGAGTAATTGATTCAGCCCCACTGAGTGAAAACTCCGTTCCAGCATGATCTCAACCCCCGCATCTAGAATACGCTCTCTGGTGTCTTGTTCGCTCATTTGAATGCACTAATTAGACCAGTCGTCTAGTTTGTCAATTCAAAGAGCGATTTTTAGCGGAACAAGAGGCGAGGAGGGAAAGCCAATCGTAGGAAATTCGGGCAGCTCTGCTGGCATTCGATAGCCGTCCACTTCGCTTCATCAAAGATGCTGCGATCGTTACGATTCATGACCTGCACGCGTTACAAACTCAGCGAGCATCGTGAGAATCTCAGCACAAGGGGAATGACATGACATCTTTCGAACTTCCGTCAGTATTTTTTGAGGCATTTTTTGTTAAGGTTCATCTTCCATTCAGTTGGAGAGTGTTATTGTTCCGCCTCTTTCATTGGGTTGTGAGACCAGATTGGCGGTTTTCACGGCTTTCATCATTACCGTAAAAGATGTATCAGAAAATGTACATAATTCATTGTTTATCAATTGAATCATACGCTAAGCGTATGATCCTTGGGAGTGTTGCTGTGTTGTTGAGTAGCGTGTTTGCAGATGCCGCGGTGCTGTATCTCGGCGATTATACCGACTCTACAGCCAAAGTTGCGATTGCTCCTGAAGTATCAGATATCGGTTCTCTCTCTATTGATGGAGAATCAAGTATAAGCACCACTGACCGTATTGTAATCGGTCAGAATGGATTTGGTGAGGCGTTTATGGACGATGAGGCGCAATTTGTATCAGATAAGTTTTTTGTCGGACAAAATGAATTTGGTGAGGGGGAACTTACGGCTTTGGGGCAGTCGTCAATTAGTGCTGTAGATATATATGTTGCGTATGAAACCGGATCGGAGGGTACAATTACGCTCTTGGAAGCAGCGAGCGTGAGCGCCAGTTATAATTTGATCATCGGTAACGCGAGCAAAGGCAGTTTAATCATGGGTGATAACAGTCAAGCTGAAGCCACCGCGTCTATCTTTATTGGTCCTAATGGGAGTGGGACGCTGGAAGCTGATGGATATGCTAGTTTTATTTCTGAGCAGTTTACGATCGCATCAGGCAATAGCGGCACTGGGGTCGTAAACTTGAGTGAAAATGTAACTGTAACAGCGCGCGAGGATGTTAAAATTGGGGTCAATGGTTCAGCAGTTATGAACCTATCAGATAATGTAAAGATCGATGCTACAGATGATGTTTATATAGGTTATTCTGGCGAGGGAGAATGGAATGTGACCGGCTCGGCGATTGTTACCGCTGGCGATGATATCACATTGGGGCGGAATTCCGGTTCCAGAGGTGTGGCTACTATTAGTGACAACGCGAGTGTGAGTAGTGGGTATTTTATTGTCGGTGATGAGGGATATGGCGAAGTGCATGTTTCAGACAACGCTACTTTGAATGTGTCGCAGGGAGCGTATATTGGCTTGTTTGAGGAGGGGAGCCTCTCGTTCTTCTCTGGAGGGACGGGGCAATTCGATTCTGTGAATTTGGGCTATGAAGGCGGAGTGGGGACACTCAGTGTGGACGGTGTGAATACGGTGGTTGGCGTGTCTAATTCTATTATCGTCGGGTGGGGCGTTGAGGACGAAGGTGCAGTCGGGAACATTAATTTAGGGCGTGGTGGTCGTATCGAGATTGATGAGACTGGTTTGGGGATTTCCTTCGCACTAGAGCAATACGATGTTGCTAACATCAGCTTTACGATTGGCGACAACGGTGCTGGCGTTGTGGATTCAGGAACCATTTCAACGCCAAACTTAGGCCTAGGCACCGTTTATAACTCGTATACGGAGGCCTTTACTGAGACACTGGGAACTGTGACACTATCTATTCTTTTAGATGAAGGAACCGCGCTGTCGAAGGGAGATACGTTTGTCCTAATTGAGTACGGGATGTGGGATGGGCATACTTTTGATAATGTTAGTAATGGATCCACGCTAACGGTGGATGATTACATTTTTATGATTAAATATGATGATCAGATTTCTGATGGTCTAAGGGCAATAACCGCAACGGTAATTCCGGAGCCGACCAACTTTGCGCTTTGGGTGAGCTGGGGCATTGTTAGCCTAGTTATGGCAGGCAGGAGGCTAAACACGAGGCATGTCATTACCTTTGTGGTGTGTCATTGACTTAGTCCTCGACGAGCTGTGCCAAGGACGTAGTTTAAGCGCATGCTTTTCATCGAAACACCGATTTATACGAAGCAAACCAGCGGTGGGGATGGGAACATCGAACGTCCAACATCGAACGTCCAACGTCCAACATCCAACGTCCAATTATGAATGTCAGGACGCGTTGCATAAAGGATAGGATGTGCTCGCTTTTAATTATGAGATCAAAGTGAATCTAGGAACGAACACCCCATAGAAAGTTGATTTATGAAGAAATTGTTGAAGATCTCCTTAGCTTTGCTTTTGCCGTCTACTGTGCTCGTGAGTGCTGCGCACAATGTTCCGTTTGATTGGGATACCGTTCCTGTCTATGCCCATTTGGCAAATATGTCGGATGATTTTACTCCGGAACAACTGGATTTTCTCGCTGAAAATTTCGATTTAATCACGATTGAAAAAGGTCACGCCAAGCGGAAGCACGGCAGCACAGAAAAGGGGTTCGCGCTTGCCGTGGAAGAAATAAAAAAGCGCAACCCGGAGGCGAAGGTGCTGTTCTACTGGAATTCCACCATAAAGATCGGCGGGTATGATGCGATCGATGATTTTCCGCCGGGCGGCGAACTGCTCAGTAAGGACGGGGAACTTCTGCGTATTTTCAACAGCACGTTCAGTGATCTGTCACAGCCGGAGGTCCAGCGTTGGTGGTCGGACACAGCCAGCAGAGCCGTTCACGAATTGGGGGCTGACGGTGTGTTTATCGATGCCATCGGCAAGTTTAGTAATCATAGTCGGCGCAAGGTGTTGACGCCCGAAAAGATCGAAGCGTTGAACAATGGGCTCTGCGCGATGGTTGAGGAGACGCGTCGCCAAGTTGGCTCATCTAGCATTCTCATTCAGAACGGTGTTTCAATGGACCCTGAGAATGTCGGTGCCAGACTCTTACAGGTGACGGATGGCGCCATGAAAGAGCATTTTGTCAGCGCCAAACCTGGCAAGAAAGAGGCACTGGCCGAGGATATTGAGGTGCTACAGGCCATTGCCAAGTCTGGTAAGCTGTTAGCGATCAAAGCATGGCCTGGCTTTGATTGGCGGGATCAAGAAATTATGCAGAAATCGCGCGAGGAACGTGTGCAAATGGCTCGCGCAGCTATCACATTCCCGTTGGCCTGCTATCTACTGGTCGCGGAACCATATTCATATTTCTGTTATACATGGAGCTATCAGGGGAATGATACCGGCACCTTTGTCACGTATCCGGAATTTGATAAACCCTTGGGGCCCCCGATGGGGGATGCGCAGCGTAATGGCTGGAAGTATACACGTGACTTCGTGCACGCTTCGGTCTTTGTCGACTTGGACACCTGGTCCGCGAGCATTGATTGGAAATAAACCTGCCGCCTTGTTGCAGCCTGCTGAGCGAAGCGGATGCCCCGTTTGAGTCGGTCAAGTTATATGCCATCACTACAGATGGTGTGTGAGCCTGAGGAGGGAGTCGGTGGATTTTCCAGAGTTCGTTGATTGCGTTCGTCAGTTTATGGCTTTTTGTGTCGTGTTTTTTTGATTATGACACGAGGAGGAACCATTAAACGACGGGTTCGGCAGCTGGGGCTGCTGGGGCGACTTTGGCGCAAATGTAAACTGATGCTCTTACTTTTTGTAGTGGCGACCGTTATTTTTGGTTTCTGGTATTCGAAGCAAGATGAGGGGGTGCAGCGGCGTTCGCAGGAGATTGCAATTGCAGGCTTAGACTTTCTGATCGAACTGAAACAGACGAATGGTGATGTGGATGAAATCTTGAACTGGGTAATTTCGCAAATGCCAGCTTCTTTAGGCAATGTGGTGTCTGTGGGTGATATCGAGGGGGCGGATTGTTATACTTTTGCGGGGGTGCCTGTGAGTGATCGGCCGGTCAAAATTTTAAAGAACGAGGGCTACCTGGTCGGTTACAATGAGTCATTGCGAAATCCGGATTGGGTCGCCTATCGTCTGCAGCGTAATGAAAACGTAAATACGTCGGAGAGGCCTGAGAGTTTTGATGTTGATCGACGCACGCGCGCGCGGGTGGATCATTATGCCTATAGTAATTCAGGTTATGATCGCGGGCACATGGCTCCGAATTATGCGATCGACATGGTCTTTGGGGAGCGTGCACAGAAAGAGACTTTTTTGATGAGCAATATCGTACCTCAGCGGCCTGAACTCAATCAAGGGCCCTGGAAGGAGTTGGAGCAAATGGTGGCTAAACGTTATCTGCGAGACTACGGAGAGGTCTGGGTGCTCACCGGGCCAATCTATGATGCTTCAAGCCGGCAGTTGAGTAGTGGTGTGGTGATTCCGGCGGCGTTCTTCAAAATTATCGTGGACGTGGTGGAGCCGGATGGTCTGCGTGCATTGGCCGTCATTATGGAGCAGGGCATGGATCCTGAAGGAAAGTTAGCCGCGTCTTTGGTGACAATCGATGCTGTGGAAGCTGCTACTGGTATGGATTTTTTATCTGCGCTCGACGACTCGGTGGAAGCCGTTATCGAAGCCGACTTGGCAAAGCGTTTGTGGTAGCGGTGGAGAGGCTGTTTTTGGGGGGAGAGTCATCGCATGACGTTTGCCGTTTTTTTGGGGGGCGTATTCTGGGATTTAATTGCAGAATGATTGTAGAGCAAAATGATTTTTTCTTATCTATACTGGGCATTGCGGAGCTGACTGAGCGTGAAATGTGGTGTGTCCGCTTATACCCGCGGGGTGCTTGTGGACTCTGGTGGTTCGAATATGAGCGCGGTTAAGATTAAATGGTGTGGGGGAGGATCTTTTGTCTTCAATGATCGACGGATTTGCTTGCCTGACCTCTTTACCAAAACATAGTAGCCGCCCGATGACTCATTACGATACTGGCATTCTGCCACATTTTGAAAAACTGCTGAATTTGATGCTTTAGACATGCTCTTAATTTCGCGGGTTATAAAAATGGGTGACAAATGCTAATTTTTACTTGCCTTTTTCGTTGTTGAAGTCGCTGCTTGTCAGGTAGATGCGGGTGTAGCTCAGTTGGATAGAGCATCGGTTTTCTAAACCGACGGTCCTGGGTTCGAATCCCAGCGCCCGTACCACTTGTAGAGCAAGCACTTGCCGCGTCGCGGAACTGGCGACGGACGGGGGCGCCCAGCGTGGTGCTCTGCATCTTATGAGCTGTTTTGTGTATCGGTCAGCGCTGCGCGCGGAGTGGGCCGAGCGAGGGGGCAACCCGGCTACGTTTTAATGTGCTGCTGGACTTGGGCCGCAGTGGATTTGAATATTTTATAAAGTTCGGCTTCCAATGACTGGGAAACTTGTGTCATAAGTCTTCGTTCGTTGTTTGGATGCAGCTTTTCTACTTGTAAAACCTTTTATCATGATACGCACGCTTGGACGCTTGGCACTTGGTGTAGTCTTTGAGATGGGAGAAATCTCTCTCTTTGGCTTGGGGGCTCTGCGTGGTTTTTTCGTGCAGCGTGGGCGTTTGGCTAAGTTGACGCTGGCGATTCATGAAATCGGGGTGCGTTGCTTGCCGATTGTCGCGACGGTGGGCTTGTTTACGGGCTTGGTGATGGGGCTGCAGCTTTATTACACCTTGGTGAAATTTGGTGCGGAGTCGGCGCTGGGCACTGCGGTGGCGCTTTCCCTGATACGTGAGTTGGGGCCGGTATTAACTGCCTTGATGGTGGTGGGGCAGGCGGGTTCTGCCATGGCTTCGGAGCTGGGAATACAGCGTAATGATGAGCAGATTGATGCTTTGCAGACTATGAGTATCGATCCTTTGGGATTTTTGGTGGGGCCGCGTTTGGTGGCGACTTTGATTTGTTTCCCGATTTTGACTGCAGTTTTTGATTTAATCGGGATCTTCGGGGGCTATTTGACGGGCTCGGTGCTGTTGCATTTGGATGCGGGCGTGTATTGGAATCGTGTCTTTGAAAGTGTGACTTGGGCCGACGTGCAGGGTGGTTATATCAAGGCGCTGGTTTTTGGGCTGTTAACGATATCGATTTGTGCCTATCGGGGATTTAATACGCACCGTAAGGCGTCCTATCCCGGGGTGCGGGGTGTTAGTGAATCGGCGACACGTGCGGTGGTTTGGTCCAGTGTGACAGTGTTGGCTGCGGACTATTTAATTACTTCTTTTCTTCTCTAGTATGGATGCCTTTCTAAAAATTCGCGGTCTTAAGAAGCACTTTGGCGATAAGCATGTGCTGGACGGGGTCGATTTGGACGTCGCAGCGGCATCGGTGACGACGATCATAGGCAAGAGTGGTATCGGTAAGTCGGTGCTCTTAAAGTGTATTGCGAACTTGCTGAGGGCAGATGCAGGTACGATTGAGCTGGAGGGCAAAGCGATTGCGCACAGTCGTCGACGTGCGAATAGTGATGGGGGCGTATCGTTTAGTTATATGTTTCAGAACAATGCGTTGTTTGATTCGTTGACTGCCTTTGATAATGTGGCCTTGCCCTTGCGGGAGGCGAGCCGACTGGGGCGAGCTGAGGTGAAGCAGCGAGTGGATGAAATGTTGGGGCATCTGGAGCTGAGTGATTCGGCGGACCGTTTTCCCGGGGAACTTTCCGGGGGGATGAAGAAGCGGGTGGCTTTGGGACGAGCCTTGATCACCAAGCCACAGCTTGTGCTCTTCGATGAGCCTACGACTGGGCTGGACCCGGAGCGTAAGTTCAGTGTGTTTGAGATGATTGCGGACTATCGTGAGCGTTTTGGATTTACGGCTTTATTGGTGAGTCATGATATTCCCGAGGTATTTGAGATTAGCGACCGGGTGGCTTGGCTGGACGGGGGGAAGATACAATTTTTTGGTCAACCAGAGGATTTGAATTCGGATGCGACGTTGGCGCTTTCCGGATTTCTTAGCAAGGCTAATTATGGCCGAAAATCATCTGCATCGCATGGAGGTGCGCAGTAATTTATGAATAATCGAACCATTGAATTTTTCGTGGGCTGTTTTGTGCTCCTGGGGCTGATCGCAGTGCTTTACTTAGCGATTCAGGTGGGTGGCGCTCGTTTTTTTGGCAGTGATAGTTACACGATCACCGCTCGTTTCAGCAGTGCGAGTGGTGTGAATGCGGGCAGCCGTGTTGAGATCGCCGGGGTGCGCGTGGGCACTGTTAAACAGGTGGTCTTGAATGAGCGCTTCGATGCGATTGTGACGATCGAGTTACCTAATTCGCTGGAGTTGGACGAAGACACCATTGCTTCGATCAAAACCGCAGGCCTGATTGGGGACCGCTACATTAACTTATCGCCGGGCGGGGGCATGCCGATGGAGCCTGGCTACGAGATTGTCGATACGGAGTCGGCCCTTGATATCGAAAGCTTGATTAGCCGATTTGCGCTCGGAGGTATTGACGAGCAGTCAGATTAGACTTACCCACACTCTTATGCGACATTATTTATATAAGGCAATTTTACTGCTGGGTCTGATTTTGGGAATGGCGAGCGCGCCTGTCTCGGCTGAAGAAGCGCAGCGTGCCAAGCTACAAGGGACCATTGATGCGGCGCTGGATGTGATTTATGCGGACTGTTGTGCGAGTCTATCTGACGAAGCGAAACAGGCCAAAGTGCGTCAAGTGATTGAGGCGAGTTATGATCTGGATGTGATCATCCGGCGCGCGATCGGCCGTAATTGGAATTTGATGACTGCGGGCGAGCAAGCTCAGGTTCTGGATTTGATTAAGCAGTTGGTGCTTAAGGCTTATGTTAAAGGTTTAAATGGTAAAAAACGGCCTAAAGTGACCTTGGGAGAGGTTACTTCGACCTCGTCGACGCGGATGGAGATTCAGTCGACGATCGTATTGGATGATAAGACTTTATATGTGCTTTACCGTCTGCGTGAAATGGACTCCGGTTGGCAGATTTACGACATTGTCGCAGAGAACGTGAGCGTTGTTTCGAATTATCGGGAGCAATTAGATGATCATTTCCGTAAGGGCAGCGGCGCAGAACTGATTACTCGACTTAAAGAACTACTCCAAAAAGATGAGATCAATGAAGACACCAAAATCTAAATCCTGCTTGGTTGGGGCTACATTGCTAGGCCTGGTATGTGTGCACACGCTCTCGGCACAGGGCAAGTTGTCTGACGAAGACTTCTACAATGAAGATGTCACCACGAGCTCCAGTATCTATGATCCACTGGAGGCGGTGAATCGTTACACCTTCGAGTTTAATGACTTCGTTTACATGAATGTGCTGCAGCCGGTGGTGGATGGCTACACTGCGATCACACCCGATCCGATTGAGCGGGGGGCGAGCAATTTTTTCGATAATTTAAAGTATCCGGTGCGTCTGGCGGGCAACTTACTGCAGGGCCGATTGAAGGGTGCTTGGGTGGAAACCGGGCGTTTTGCGATTAATTCCACCATGGGGATCGGGGGGATTATGACACCCGCAGATTCAGTGAACGGCTTTGAGCCGATCAAGCCCGAGGATGTGGGGCAAGCTTTGGGCGCATGGGGCATCGCTGAAGGGCCATACTTGGTCTTGCCTTTGCTGGGGCCTTCGAACTTGCGTGACCTAGGTGGTTTGATTGGTGACCGTTCAGTCAATCCTTTGAAGGAGCCCTTCAGCTTGATTGACGATTGGAACTGGGAGTGGCGTTTAGCGCTTTCGGGCACCGAGTTTATTGCGAAGAGTCCTGAGATTATGCAGCGTTACAAGCAATTTAAGGGCAGTGCCATTGACCCATATAGTTCGATGAAGAATGGCTACACCCAGTATCGCCGTGGGGTGATCGCAGAGTAGATTATTTCTTGATGATTCCCAGTCAAACTGCGCAAGCTATCGGCATTTACTGCCATGTGCCTTTTTGTGCCTCGACTTGTGATTTTTGTGCATTTTACCAAGAGAAGCCACGTCGTGGGGATTTGGATCGTTACCTTGCAGCAATGGAGCTGGAGTTTGCGCAGCTGCCTCAGGATCGTGCAGTTGATACGATATTTTGGGGCGGTGGCACGCCAGGCTTATTGGCGGCTAAAGATCTGGAGCGGCTCGGACGCTCCCTATTAGAGCGTCTGGGACAGCCGCCTGTAGAGTGGACAATTGAAATGGCTCCATCGACGGTGAAGGCGGATAAGCTGGAGGTGCTGCGTGATCTCGGGGTGACGCGCATTTCGATGGGCGTGCAAAGCTTTGACCCCAAGTTGCTCGAATCGTTGGGACGTCTGCACAATCCAAAGCAAATTTACACAGCCTGGGAGCGCGTGCAGGCCGCAGGGTTTGCGCAGGCAAATCTTGATCTGATGTTTGCGATTCCGAATCAGAGTATTGAGCAATGGGAGGCGGACATACGCGAAGCAGCTCGACTTGGCCCTTCACATCTTTCCACCTATTGCCTGACTTTCGAGGAGGATACCGCTCTCTATGTGAAACTTTCGCAGGGCAAGGTATCAATCGATGAGGATAAAGAGCTGCGCTTCTATGAGCGTGGGTGGGAGTTGCTAGCTGAGCTTGGTTACCAGCAGTATGAGATCTCTAATTTTGCACAGCAGGGCGCGGAGTGTCTCCATAATATGAATACGTGGCGCATGCACGAGTGGGTCGGCTGTGGTCCTTCGGCGGCTAGTCAATATGGGGGAGAGCGCTATCAACGTCCGGCCAATCTTGATGAGTGGTGTCGTGCTATGGAGTCCAGGCAGTGGCCGAAAAATGAGCGTGTCGAGCTCGATCACGATCTGCTGATGGCCGATGCGGTTATCTTTGGTCTACGCATGAATCAAGGTGTCGATTTGCAGCTGATTAGTGAGCGATTTGATCATGCGAGCAATCGTTTGGACTTGGAAGCGAAACTGAAGTCTTTCGAAGGTGAAGGGCTGTTACGGTCGCAGGGCAGTCATTATGCTCTGACTCACCGTGGGCGTCTTGTCTGTGATGCCATTGGTAGTGCCTTGCTGGAAGTGTAGTGGGCGCTTTGGCAATGTTTAGCAGTTTGCTGAGACTTTGTTGTGGCGAATCACTCCTGGATTTCTGTTTCAACCTGACAAATTTGCGCGAGCGCGGTCGATGTGTGATTGGGGCCCATCGAGTGTCGATCAGTAGGCGTGACTGGCGTCACATCGCTAGTTGAGAATATGAGGCTGTAGCTGTAAGAGGTGTTTCTCAGCTTTTCTCTCAATCTTGCGCTTAGTCGTAGCGGCGGCGCAAATTGGTGGGTAAAATGCCGAGTTCCTCTCGGTATTTAGCGACGGTGCGGCGGGCGATTTTAATGTCTTTGGCTTTGAGCTTATCTACGATCTTTTGGTCGCTGAAAGGTTTGGCCGGGCTTTCTTCTTCGATGATTTGGCTGATCATATCTTTAATGGTCTTATTGGAGACAGATTCGCCGTTGCCAGCCTTGTAGCCAGGAGTGAAGAAATATTTGAAAGCGAAGACGCCGTGGGGCGTGCGAATGTATTTATTCGCGATGGCGCGACTCACGGTGGTTTCGTGTACGCCCACGGTTTCCGCGATTGTGTTCATTGTGAGTGGGCGCAATTTAGAGACGCCGACCTCGAAAAACTCGTTTTGAAATTTGAGTATTTCACGGGTGATGCGTTCGATGGTTTGCTGGCGTTGTTCGATTGAATTGATCAGGAACTTGCCGGAGCGCATACGTTCGAGCATGAATTCTTTTTCCTGTTTGCTGAGCGTGCCTTTGGCTAGCATTTCCTTGTAGGTATTGCTAATGCGCAGACGTGGGATGTAGTCGCTATTGAGGACGACTTGCCATTCGTCGTATTCGTCTTGGTAGACGGTTACGTCGGGCTGAATGACGCTGTTGCTATCGGGACTGAAGCGTTTGCCCGGGGCGGGTTCAAGTGTCGAGATCTCTTCGATCGCATCTTGAATGTCTTCGGGATTGGCGCCGGTCTTGCGCTTGAGCTCTGGCACGCGACGGCGAACCAGGAGGTCGAAATGTTCGCGTAGAATTTTCGCTGCCAATGAGTCACCACGGCCGCGTAGTTCGAGTTGAGTGGCGAGGCAGTCTTCCAGGTTTTCGGTTCCGATGCCGGGTGGGTCGAAGGTTTTGAGGGTGGCAGCTGCGCTGGTTACTGTGCCGTAGGGGATACGTGTCGTGAGCGCGATATTTGAAATGGTTTCGGTTAGGTAGCCATTGTCATCCAAGCTGCCGATCAGATAGAGTAGCGCTTCGAGTTCTTGCTCGCTGCAGTCCGTGAGCTCGGCTTGGCCAATTAAGTGCTGTTGGAGTGAAACGTTTTCGGTCAACGAATTTAAGAAAAAATCGCGTCGCTCGTCGTCTTCTGAAGTGTGGGATTGGGCGTTGTTTTCCTGAGAATAATGCTCGCGCATTTCCTCGCTCATTTTTTCGAGGGCGCTGAAATCCTCTGCGTTGAAGTCGAGTTCTTCATCGGCTTCACGTTCGTTTTCGTTATTTGACTCTCGATGTTCTTCGACACTAATGCTGTCGATCGGTAGTTCTTCAAGTAGCGGGTTGGCTTGTAGCTCTTCCAGAATCGAAGTGCGTAGCTCGACAGCGGGTGCCTGCAGAATCTTCAACGAATTGCGCAGTTGTGGCGCTAAGACGAGTGATTGCGTTTGCTTCTGTACTTGTTGAAACCCCTGTGAACTCATAGTGTGAGCGATTGATTGCGTTAATCAGATTCGTTTTGTTCTAGGCCGGGGGTCGTGCCTGTTTTCCATCTCTCTGATGCGGTTTCGCCATCCTCATTGAAGAGGTCTAGCATGTAGGCGGCCAGCTTTTCGTTTGTGGGGCCGTAGCCGTCGCCGTATAAAAACATTTCTAAGGCTGTGAGCATTGCTTGGGCGCTTTGGTAGCGCTTCTCGCGGTCGCGCTTAAAGGCGCGCTGGAGAATATCATCCAAGCGTGGGTCGATCTCGCTGCGTAATTCCGTGAAATCGGGAATGCTGAGCTCCAGTATATTCTTGCGGGTGGCTTCCTCGCGATTGGCCTCAAAAATATTCTCTCCTAGTAGAAGTTCGGAGAGGAGAATGGCGCAGCTAAATAGATCGGCGCGTGCGTCGGTAATCTCGCGGCGAGCTTGTTCGGGCGAGAGATATTCATCCTTACCAGCAATGACTTCGCCTTCTTCATTGTACATCAAATCGAAAGCTTTGGCGATTCCAAAGTCGGTTAGCTTGACGTCGCCTTCACGTGCCAGCATGATGTTGCGCGGATTGACGTCGCGATGCACGATCCCGAGGTTTCGGCCTGATTTATCGCAGCGTTGATGGGCGTGTGAAAGTCCGCGGCAGATGCGAGAAACAATAAAAGCAGCCAGGTCCGTCGGGACCAACTGATTGGTTTCGCGATGGCGTACGATAAAGTCTTCGAGTGTGATCCCGTCGACGTACTCCATCGTCATGAAGTATTGGCCACTGATTTCGCCTAAATGGTAGGTTTGTACGATGTTGGTGTGGATCAAGTCTGCCACCAGGCGAGCTTCACCTACAAAATTGCTGCGAAATTCTTCAATTTTTGAGTATTCTTCGCGGATTAATTTGACCGCGACGCGCTTTACAAACTTGCCCGCACCTTTTTGTTCTGCTTCATAGACAATGCCCATACCGCCTTCGGCGATGACTCGCACGAGTTTGAAATGTAGCTCATTGAATATGTGTTTAATGTGACTCACTTCGCGCATCTAATGCTGAAAAATCTGATTTCGCAAGCGGATTTGTTGATCTAGCATGAAAAATGCTAATACGAAGTTGTCTATATGTTCCAGATTGAGTGAATTTTTCTCAAATAAGTATATAGAGCCAGACGATAAGACTTATGGTCAGGGTGAGTCCTAGTGCGGCCCAGAGTCCGCTGCGTGCGCCGCTGCGTTCATCGAATTGGCATTGCGAGCTGATCGGCAGCGTGGCGCGTTTCGTTAAGACGCGTCCGAGCTTGGCAGAAATTAAGGTGCGTCCATTGACGGCCCAGCCCGAAGCGTCGAGTAGGGGAGCGAGTGTGCGTTTGCGAATTTTGAGCCACGCGATCACCATTGAAGGCAGCGAGATCATGAGAATGACTCCCAGGATGACCAGGGGGAGCTCCCACCAGGTCAATGCTTTCATGGTATTAAAGAGTGAGGCGAGTCCTGCGCCAAACGCGCCGAGTGCGATACCTCCGGCGGCGAGCATGGTGGCGACACCGCCGATGGCTGGTGTGTTTTTGGACTCCGTGTTGTTGGGCTCGCTTGCAATGGAGTCGACGCCTGTTTCCATTTGTTTTTGCATCGCCTTGTCCCGTGTCACGGCCCATTTCTCGATTTTTTCGCCGATAAAGCGACCGACCCTGACATAGGGCATGAGGAAGGCTTCGTGAATACTGATTGGGTTTTCAATTAAGCGGACGATAGTTGTATCCCAAAGCAGGCCTTTGCGATCGCGAAAGACACCGTTGCGTCCAACGATTAAATTGGAAGAGTCGCCTGCAGAGAAGACGGCGGCGATGTGGAATTTAGTGGGCGAGTCTTTGCGGCGGCATTCACAGTAGGCGACAAATGCGCGCGAGAGTGTGGCTAATACGGCATGCTTGGTTGGGTCGTCGACCCGCAGACAAAGGCGGCACTCACGACCGTCCAGGTAGAGCTCACCGGCCTGAAAAATGGCGGAGACTTGTTCGTCGTAGAATTCGGAAAAATTAACGAAATTCCTGAGCAGTTGAATCAAGTCGCGGTGATAACGTGCCAGTTTTTCAACGCTATCAATCGCTTTCATTTCGGGGGCCAGTCGGGCGTCTTCTTCTAGTAGAGCATAGATTTTTTCGCGTAAGTTGGAGGCCAATAGAGCGCGCACACGTTTGATTTTTAGCTTTTCGATGCCAGTTTCTGGTTTGGATTGTCGCCATAGCCGGTAGGCTTCGAAGCGTGTTTTGACAGCTTGCCATTCTTCGATTTCCAGTGTGTCTCCAGGGCCGATGCCGAGTGGACGGATGACCTTGTCGCAGAGGGTGCGCATACGTGTGCGCCACTCTGGGTTAATCCCCTGCAGGATGGGGACCGTTGAGCTGGGCGATACACGTGCCAGCGGTAAGGCTTCAATGTCCTTACGGGGTAGTGAGAAGTCTGTATTTGCGATCTCCGTATAAAGCGAGACTCCGGGGTTGAGTGGTGTTTCCGCGCGCTGATCAAAGGCAGCGAGTTGGCAACGGGCAAAGAAGTCATCGATCTTTTTTTCTACTGCGATGAAGTGCTTGAATGCATCGGGGGTGGCGTCGCCGAGTGGAAACACATCTTCCCCTTGTGCGGTGTCGACTTCACCTTGCCGCCACCAAATTTCGTAGCTGTTCATTTGTTCAAAGAAGGCGTCCAGCTTGGCTTTGGTGATGCCGGGCTCACCACTGCGGTCGATTTCTGCGCCCAGGCAATCCATGATCTCTGCGATGAGAGTTTGGATTTCAGGATCGTTGCTGGCGTCTTTGGCGATGACGCCGTCACCGTTGAGCCGCGACTTACCATAAATTTGTTCGGTGTTGGCGGCTTGGTCGACGGAGATTGTCGGCGCATCGGGGACGCCCATATTGGCTAGTATACGCTTGGCAGATGCCAGCAATTTTTCGCCTTCGGGATCGTCGCAGTTGATGGCGGCTAGCGGTAGTTCGCCTCCTTGGAAGAGGGACTCCGGGTTAGATAAACGTGCGAGTGTCCATTGCACTGCGGTTAGCATTTCTTCAATGCGCACGCGTCCATCGGCATCGTGGTCGATGAGCGTGAGTGTGCGGCGATCGATTTCGAGATCGTTCACCGGGCAGCTGAGGGCCACCCAGAGCTTCGGGTCCAGTGTGCTGAGTGCGCGCAGGTCTTCGACGGTATCGAGTTGCACTTGGAAAATGCCGCCTCGGCGTGTGAAATTCCAAGAGTGTTGCCCGCTAAAGCTCGGTATTATATTCATATCTAACGGAGAGAAAAAGAAATTTGGTGGCTGAATTCAAACTTTAACAGAGGCTGAGCTCATGTGAGGACGGGCATGTTACAAGGGTGTTATAAATGCTTGGTTTTTAAACAAGATATGCTTATGTTGTTGTTTTCTGTTGTCGCTGGTGCGGCGACTTTTAACCCAAACAATAAAAAAACTATGTCAAAGATTGAACTTGTCGAAGCGCTCCAGAAGGAGCTTGGTCTAGAAAGTAAAGCGGAGGCAACACGCACATTGGATGCCGTCGGAGCGGTATACCTGAAGGTGCTCAAAAAGGCCGCTAAAGCCGTGAAAAAACCTAAGAAGGGCGAAGCCGCTGTGAAGCCATCGGTAGTGGCTCCATTGCCAGGAGTGGGTAATTTTTACTTGGGTGCCTCTGCGCCTCGTAAAGGGCGTAATCCACTGGATGGATCTTCGGTCAATGTGAAAGCTAAGAAGAAGATCTCTTTCAAGGCGTCGCCATCAATTGCAGCTAAACTTTAAACATCGCTCGGGCGATGTTTTCAAGCTTCACGTTTTGTGCGTGAAGCTTTTTTTATGCCTGACTCGTCTACTACTGTGAGTTGGAGAACCCGCTAGGATGCATTTGGCAAAATGTTATGAATCATTTAAAAACAGATATAAATTCGTCCGGAACTGAAGCATCGGAGGCGCTTTATCTTTCGATCGATGGTGGTGGTAGTAAGACTGAGGCCGTCGCATTCCGAGCGAATGGGCAAGTGGTGGCGCACGTTTTGTTGAATCGTTCGCTCAACCCAAACGGGGCGGAGGTGGCTGCGCTGCAGGTTTTACAACAGGTTTATGATGAGTTACATGCTCACATTTCTATGGACTCTGTGGCTGGGATTTTCGTGGGGCTGGCCGGGGGATCGAATCCAGAAATCACGGCTCGATTTGAGTCGCTGGTCACGAGGGTTTTTCACTGCTCGCAGCGTGTGCAGGTCATGCACGATGCGCTTGGAGCGCTTTGGAGTGGAGGCGTTGAAATGCCTGCTTTGGTATTAATCGCAGGCACCGGCACAGTTGTTTACGGTATGGATGCTCAAGGGCGAGAATTGAGAGTCGGCGGTTGGGGATACCTGATTGGTGATGCGGGCGGGGGCTATGATATAGGTCGACGTGCTTTGCAAGCGGTGATGGCTGCCCATGATGGTGTTGGGGAGGCGACGAGTCTGACGGAACGGGTTTTCCAATTATGCGGTGTAGAGTCGGCTCCTGACTTAATTCCACAGGTCTATCGCGAAGGTAAAAAATGTATCTCTAGATTGGCGCCACTGGTCTGTGTGGCAGCGAGTGAAGGAGATCCTGTTGCGATTCAAATTGTTTCTGATGTTGCCGCGGCCCTTGCGCAGTTGCTGGGTGATGCCTATTCGATTGTATCTAAAGGAGCCACAGCAAGTGGGCCGATCTCAGTGGTTCTGGTCGGCGGAATGTGGCGTTCGCCTGAGATTCGCCGAGCATTTAAGGCGCAGTTGTTGGATCAGGATTTAGACGATGCAGTGAATTGCATTTTCCCAAAGCTTCCGCCGGTTTATGGCGGAGCCCGTTTTTTGATGCGTCAATTGGGACGGCAGGACGAAGTTGCATTCGGGCTTCGTTTTGAGCAGACCTTTATCGAATCGACACGATTGACAGAGGTCGACAGCAGCGCGCAGTCTGTATCCAAGTCAGTGCCAAACGCAGCACCACCAGGATTGAATCTTGCAATTCTTGGCACCGAGGCGGGGGACCCGGCGTTGAATGAGTTGGATACCATGGATTCGTTGGAAATCGTTCAATTGATAGCCAAGTCCAATCAGCAAGCTGTCATTGCGGTTTCTATGGCGGCCGAGAGTATCGCTGCGGCGATTGAAGGAATCTTTCCGCGTTTAGTTGCGGGGGGGCGTCTCTTTTATGTTGGTGCTGGTACGAGTGGACGGCTCGGGGTGTTAGATGCTTCCGAGTGTCCGCCAACATTCGGTGTGCCGTTTGAGACAGTGCAAGGCGTGATCGCCGGGGGAGACTCTGCGCTCATGTATCCGGCGGAGGGGGCTGAAGATGATGCTGCTCAAGGAGGACGCGATCTACTGCTTCGAGGATTAACCGACCGGGATGTCGTCGTGGCGATTGCTGCGAGTGGACGTACTCCCTATTGTATCGGAGCGCTTCAGGTGGCCCGAAAAGTGGGGGCATTGACTGTCTCATTGTCCTGTAATCAAGCAGCTGCTTTGAGTGATTGGGCAGAGTTTCCCATCGAGGTGGCTACCGGTGCCGAGATTATTGCTGGCTCGACCCGAATGAAAGCCGGGACGGCACAAAAGATTGTTCTCAATATGCTCACAACCACAGTTATGATTCGAATGGGAAAGGTGTATGCAGGCCACATGGTGGATATGATTGCCTCGAATCAGAAACTTAAATTACGCGCGCGACGCATCGTGATGCAAGCTGGTGCTTTGAATAGTGAGGCTGCGGCGACACAACTTTTGGAGCAGGCGGAAGGGAATATGAAAGTCGCCATCGTGATGGCGCGTACTGGCATCGATGCCAAATGCGCACAGCAACTACTTGCGACGCATGGTGGCTATGTGCGCCCAGCGATTCAAGCGCAGCGTGTGCGGTGACTGGGCGTGATTAGATTGGCTTTAGAGCGTCGAATGTCGGCTGGTAGGCCGCGATGATTTTGTCGAGTCGATCGTGGCAGGCTTGATTGGTTTGCATGCGTTCTGGTTGCTCTTCGAACCACTCGAGGGTGCGTCGGATGCCGGTTTGGAAGGAGGTGGTGGCTTGAAAGCCAGGCACTACACGTTTGATTTTTGTGTTATCAAAGAGAGTGCTGACAGCTTTGTCGCCGAGTAGGCTGCCCTCCATGCGCGGCTCTAGTTTGGCGATAAAACTGGAGGGAATATGTATCTTTTCGACCGGACCAGTTCCTGCGGCAATCCCCACTGCGTCGTAGATTTGGTTCCAAGTCAGTAATTCGTCCGAGGTAATATGGAAGGCTTCACCAAGCGCCTGTTGGTTGCCGAGTAGGCCAACGAAGCCTTTGGCGAAATCAGTGGCGTGGGTGATTGTCCATAAATTGTTGCCATCTCCATGCACGACAACAGGACGTCGTTGACGCATGCGTTCGACGATCGTGTAATCATTCCACCCGCCAATGGCAGTGGGAATCACGGTTTCGTAGGTGAGAGAAGGGCGGACTATGGTAATGGGGAAGTCGCTCTCACGGTAGGCGGTTGTGCAGGCATTTTCGCAGGCAATTTTATCCCGAGAGTAATCCCAGTACGGGTTCTTGAGTGGTGTCGATTCGGTGATGATCGGTTGAGCCAGTGGCTTTTGATAGGCGCTGGCGGAGCTGATGAAAATGTACTGTGCACAGCGCCCTGAAAATAGTCGGATGTCGCGCAGGATATCAGATGGTTTGAACGCGATGAAATTGGCGACCACATCAAAGCTGCGCTTGCCGAGTGCGGCGCGCGTGGCGGCTTCGTCATTAATATCTGTTATGATCGATTCGGCACCATGGATGTCATAGTCGGCAAGTGAACGTGTGCCACGATTGAGTAGGGTCACTGTGTGCCCCTGTTGCAAGGCCAGACGGACGCTGGCTGCGCTGATGTTTCCTGTGCCTCCGATGAATAGTAATTGCATGTTTAGATGCTTAGTCAGTGATGACTACTATACGAAGCAAATTTAGAGTAAAAACTCAAAAAATCCACCAACCGATGGTGGCAATCAATAAGATCAGCAAGATCACCGATAGGCTTTTACGTTCTTGGCTGGTAAGACGCATGCTAAGAGTAGAGCGCATCGTGCGCTTGGGGACAAGATTTGAATGTCGCCCGATGCGGCAGCTCTTTAATGGGAGATCACTTGCTAGAATGAGGCGTCGATGAGTGCTTGAATTTGCAGGCCTGCTTGTGCGTAGGCTGTAATGAGATCGTTTTCGAGCATCTGGTAGGTGCGTCCGCTCATGAGTTGAGTGAGTGCGCTTTGCTGCGCTTCGGGATGATCGGCTACTTTCATGGCTTGGATGTAGGTGCGGAGATGGCTCCCGGGTTCATCCCCTGACATGTGTAAAAAGTAGTAAGTGAGCAGAAAGGCGGAGACGTAATGTTGGTTGTGTGCGGAGGGATGATTTTGAAAGTGTTGATTCCACTCGTCGCGGTCGAGGGTCATGAGTTTCTGGATGTCCGTGATCCAGTATTGATTTTCGCTGCAACGGCGGATGTGTTTTTCCGACCGAAAGTGCATATTTTTAAAAAGTAGAGTGCCCTGTTGGAAGGGCACTGATTCTAGATAAACTGCCATGCCTTCGATGAGCCAAATGGGCAGCACATCCAACCAGTCGTGCTGGATTTGATGGGTGACTTCGTGGGCGATGAGTCCGAGGTTTTGGATGGAAGTAATGCGTCCCTCTTTAGAGCGTTTTGCACCTAGGGTCTCGAATCTGACAACAGCTTCTCGACTTTCGGATAGGTAAACACCTCCCGAGCCTAAAATACCGCCGCTATCTATATAGTGCTGTTGGCTATCTACTAGCTTGACCACACGTCGCTGTTTTGATGGCAGGTATTCAAAGCCTAAGGGGAGTGCTAGGAGGCTGGCATAACTGGCTTCTAACACCCGTAGCACATCGCACAGTGCTTTGCGCGAGAGGGGGTGGTCTGAGATCAGTTCAAAGTGATTGCTGTGATAAAGGCTGCCTTCCGTTGTGGGAGCTTCCCGGATGATGTGAACGGTGATGTCGGCAGGATAGGTGATTGATTCTGGCCACTCCATTGCGACCGCCTGAAGTTCAGCACTGAAGCCAATGCAAAGCGTGAGAACTGAAACGATAGACTGAAGCAGGGATGTGTAAGCGCGACTCATGTGAAATTGTTTTTCACCGAGTAGCGAGATTGGTGCCAGAAGTCACAAGCTAGGTGAATCTGATCGAAAGATCAGATCGTGTGTATGGCTGATCTTTATATATTTAGTTAATTCCTGTGCCAGCGAAGAGCATTAGTGTGTGTGATGCTCGTGGCTGTGGTCGAGGTAGAGCCCCTTAAAGGCGGCGAGCTTGGCGGAGAGTGTTTCAACCGGTTCGGCCTCTACACTTTGCTTGGATTTCATTGAGTAGACGATGATGTGGTGCAGCACTTCCAATTTTTCAGCGTAGTGGTCTGCGCCGGGCTTGATGCGCTGTGCTAGGAAGTAATTGGCCGTTTCATCAATGATCTTTTGCGCATGGCTTTCTTTGTTATTGGTCCAACGGATCAATTGCTGTTGGTCCTGCGCACTGAGTGTCTCTTTACCTGCGATTTCGCGAATACTCTTAGCTGCTTTTGCGATTGTTTCGACATGTTGTTCTAGCTCGCCGAATTTCAGTTCGTCGCCGTAGATGCCGCATGGTACTTGGCAGTGAGCGCTCAGCGATGCTGCCGAGAATAGAGAGACGAATGTGAAGGTAAGTATATAGAGTGCTTTCATAAGCTCCCAATCTTACGGGTGGAATCAAAATTGCAAACTACAGATTCTGTTTTTATGTTTGTTCGGTGGGGATTGCTACTTGTTCAAGTTTGGAAATAGGCGTTTACCCAGCGATAGAAGGCGTAGAGTCCTGGTGGTAGCTCGCCGGGCGGAATGACCCAGCTGAATGTCCGCTCGATTGAGAGCGCGAGTGATTCGATGGGGCGTAGCCGTTTGAGGGCAAGTTCTTGCTGCAGCACCCTGCGTGGCATGAAGGCAATGCCTAAGCCGGCTAAGGTGGCATGCTTGAGCGCCATGGTCCTTCCAAATACGAAGTTGGGTTGCAATGATTGCAGCCGAACGCCGTGTTGAGTTAAATGCTCTTCTATCACTCTTCGTGTGCCGGAGCCTGGTTCTCGCCATAGGATGGGAAGCTGGGGCAACATTTCCAGGCTGACTGGTTGTGATAATATTTGCTTGAGCTCTCGGTTTACTTGGCCTGGGGCATAGATCGGTATGATTTCATCAATCGCGAATGGCTCCAGGTGTAGTCCTGCGGAGGCGCGTGTCAGTCCTTCAACTGCTCCGAGCGATACGCGACCACTGCGGACGGCTGCCAGCACCTCGTCTGTGTTCTCGGAGCGTAGCTCTATGCCTGAGCTGCTATGTGTTTGTAAAAACTCAGCCAGTAGTTTGGGGAAAACGAAATCGGAGAGGGTGGAACTGGCCGAGAGTCGAATGGGGCTATTGAGCAATTGAGTGGTATGGGGATCTACGGCTTCTAGTGCTTCGCGTAGTAAGTTGGGGAGCTTTTGCGCGACAGGCAGCAGGCGCTTGCCCGCCTCGTTCAGTTGCATCCCCTGACTGGAACGGTCAAATAAGCTTTGGCCGACTGCATCTTCCAAGCGTTGAATACGTGCGGAGAGTGTGGGTTGAGAGAGGTGCAAAGCCCGTGATGCGGCTAATACACCTCCATGCTGAGCAATGGCCAGAAAGGTGGACAGCCATTCGGGGTCCAGACGTGGCAGAGTGGATTTCATAATTTCACTCTTATGTATAGATAAAGCTGATGGCAAATTGAAATTATCGATTACCAGCTTGCGGGGCTTTATCGTATAGTGACGGCATGCAGATTTTGAGGCGCAAGGAAATTATAACCAGTGAGTGGAGCATTCCGCTATGGGTATTATGTATTCTATGCATTGAGGTGAGCGGTGCGGTGGCATTGGGCCTGGGGATCGGTATGGCCCTGCTGGGCTATAATCGTGATTGCAAGCGTTGGAGTGACTGGTCACACCGCTTTTTACAGATATCGATCATTGGGTTGGGAGCGGGGCTTGATTTACCAGTGGTCGCTCAGGCTGGGCTGGACGGTTTTGGAATTACTTTTGTCAGTATCGGGCTGATATTGTTTTGTGGGCATTGGCTGACCCGTTTGCTCCGGGTTCCTTCGGAAACAGGTCTTTTGATTTGCGTCGGCACGGCAATTTGCGGTGGCAGTGCAATTGCTGCAGTGGCGGGAGTTTTACGGCCACGCTCGCAGCATAGTGCGACGGCATTAGCGGTTGTGTTTGCGTTGAATGCGTTGGCATTGCTTATATTTCCGCTGTTGGGGCACCTTTTTAGTTTAAGCCAGCAGGAGTTTGGCTGGTGGGCTGCGCTGGCGATTCATGATACCAGCTCGGTGGTGGGAGCGGGCTTGGCGTATGGACCAGATGCCCTGTTGATTGCGACGACAGTAAAGCTGGCCCGTTCGCTGTGGATTTTACCAGTCGTGTGTTTGGCTGGTTATTATTGTAATCCTACTTCGGTGGCACGGCCGAGTAAAGGCGGGCGACAGACGTATTTATCGATGCCTTGGTTTATATTTGGTTTTATGGGGATGGCCACTGCGGTTTGGTTGTTTCCAGAGATCAAGCCTGTAGGAGATTGCCTTTTCTTTGGGAGTCAACGTGTGCTGGCAGCAGCCTTATTTCTGATTGGTTTGGGCATGGTGCCAAGTATGCTGAAGCAAGTCGGCTGGCGACCTTTGGCGCTAGGTTTGGGTTTGTGGCTTCCCACTGCACTGCTGTCGTTGCTGGCATTGAAACTACTGGTCTTACCCTAAGTGTTGGTTTGTCGTTTATTTTAATCTTATCGATTCATACATCTAAAATTATACATTAAGAATATTCATAAATAGGATGAGCCGAATGCGTGGTCAATTTAGGGTGCATTAGGCTTACTTGGCATGGCGAGCGCTGGGTATATCGCAGGTTTTACAAGCACCTACCTATACCAATGCAACCAAACTAAGCTAAAAAATAATGAGCCAAAATAAATTCAACATTCTCAATCTAAAAGATCCGAGCATACGCACGCTTCACTTTACCTGGGTGGCGTTTTTTATAACTTTTGTAGTGTGGTTTAATCATGCGCCGATGGTGATGGCGATTAAGGAGGCCTTTGATCTAACACAGTTACAGTGGAAGGCCTTGTTGATCTTGAATGTCGCGCTAACGATACCTTCTCGAATCGTGATTGGTATGTTAGTCGATCGCTACGGACCGCGCAGAACCTTCAGTTTACTGCTACTTGCTTCCGGTGTCTTATGTGCGCTCTTTGCGCTGGCTCCGAATTATCAATTACTGGCGCTGGCCCGTTTTGGGATGGGCTTCGTGGGGGCAGGCTTCGTGATTGGTATTCGTATGGTCGGGGAATGGTTCCCGGCACGTCAGGTGGGGTTGGCTGAAGGCATTTACGGAGGCTGGGGCAACTTTGGATCGGCGGCCGCGGCGATGTGCTTACCTACATTGGCTTTGGCCTTTGGTGGTGAGAATGCCTGGCGTTACACGCTTCTAGTCACGGCAGCTGTGGCCTTTATATACGGAATTATATATTATAAATCGGTGAGGAATACGCCTGAAGGTGCCACATATTTCAAACCGAAGAAATCGGGGGGGCTTGAAGTGACATGTCGCCGGGATTTTTATTTCCTCTTGCTTATGAATGTGCCGATGTATCTGGCTTTGGGAGTGCTGACATGGCGCTTGTCTAATGGCGGAGTGGGCTTGCTGACGACTTCTTTCGCGTATGTCATCTATGCTGGGCTGATTGCCTTGTACCTTTTTCAAGCCAGTCAAATTTACCGTGTGAATAAGGAGATGTTGGCCGATCCGGAATCGATTCCCGAGATGCACCGTTATCGTTTCAGCCAGGTGGCGATTTTGAATGTGAACTATTTTGTGACTTTTGGTTCGGAGCTGGCCGTGGTTTCGATGCTTCCATTCTTTTTTATGGAGACCTTTGGTCTGACTGCCGTTCTGGCAGGCATGTTGGCATCGGGATTTGCCTTTATGAACCTGATTGCACGCCCGGCCGGGGGCCTTTTAAGTGATAAATTTGGTCGTCGTTGGACGATGATTTTACTGATTTTGGGGCTGGCAGTTGGCTATTTTACACTCTCCATGGTGGGGCCCACGTGGTATTTGCCGTTGGCGGTCATTGCGACGATGAGTTGTTCCTTTTTCGTGCAAGCGGGCGAGGGGGCTGTCTTTGCATTAGTGCCATTGATTCAGCGTCGGATGACGGGGCAAATTGCGGGCATGACCGGGGCCTACGGTAATGTGGGTGCAGTTTGCTTTTTGACTGTCTACTCTTTTGTAGACGCTTCGACCTTCTTTATGGTGATTGCCATTTCATCGGCAGCAGCTTTTGCAGGATCGATGTTTCTACGTGAACCGAAGGGACATACTGCTGAAGTGTTGGAAGATGGAACTGTTCAACTGATTGAAGTTGGTTAATTGTGTTCGTATGCAGATCGTACCTGAGCTTTCTGTCCGCTATGGACAGGCCACATCAGCTGGAGTGAAATCCCAGAATGATGACTGCCTTGGTGTCCGAATTCCCTCCGATTCAAGTTTGGGCACCAAGGGGGTGGCGATGGTGATCGCCGATGGCGTGTCATCGGCGGAGGCTGGGCGCGAAGCGGCAGAAATATGTGTGCAGGGCTTTTTGAGTGATTACTACAGCACGCCCGATACCTGGCAGGTCAAAACTGCGGGCCATCGGGTGATTGTAGCGATCAACAGTTGGCTCTATGGAAAGGGGCAAGCCTTTGCGGAAGCGCGCAAGGGCTTTGTCTGTGCCATGAGCGGGCTTGTACTCAAATCGCACTCGTTACACTATTTTCACGTAGGAGATACGCGTATCTATTTGTGGCGGGCGGGGCAGTTGGAGCAGCTGACACAGGATCATCGCGCTTGGGTGTCTCCCAAGACCAGCTATCTCGCCCGCGCCATGGGCTTGGGGATGAATCTGGACGTGGACTATCGCCGTGTACAGGTCGAGGTCGGTGACGTTATTTTGACCTGTAGTGATGGTGTACATGAATTTGTCACGGATCGCGAGCTTGCGGATTGTATTATTCGCGGCCGCGAGGAACTGGATGCATGCTGTGAAGCGATCAATGCCCAAGCCTTGGCTGCAGGGAGTCATGACAATGTGAGCTGCCAGTTGCTGGAGATTACAGGCCTGCAAGACATGTCGGCAGCAGAGGTTTATGATGAGCTCGGTCGTTTGCCTTTTCCGCCGCCATTGGAACCTGGGATGAGTCTAGATGGCTATATCGTGGAGCGTATTTTAGATGAGAGTCCACGTTCGCAGTTGTATTTAGTCAAAGAACCGGGCTCAGGGAGGACTTTGGTAATGAAGACACCTTCGGAGCTTTACAGTGATAACCCTGCCTACATTGAACGGTTTTTAGTAGAAGAGTGGGTGGGGCGCCGAATTGAGAGTCCAAACTTGGTTAAGGTGATTGATAAGCATCAACCCGCGAAATTTCTCTATTATTTGATGGAGCATGTGGAGGGCGTAACCTTGGTGGATTGGATGCGGGCCAATCCACAGCCCGAGATGGGGCAGGTCGTTCGAATTCTTGAGCAAATCGTGGCTGGAGTACGTGCGCTCCACCGTAAGGAAACCCTGCATCAGGATTTGAAGCCGGATAACATTCTTATCAATACCGAGGGAGTCGTTAAGATTATTGACTATGGTTCCGTTGCGGTTGCGGGACTTAAGGAATCTGCTGTGCCTTTTACACGCCAGGCGGAGTTAGGGACCAAGCGTTATTCCGCGCCGGAGTATGTACTGGGACGACGTCCGTCGACACGTTCGGATCTGTTCTCGATCGGTGTGATTGCTTATCAACTATTTGGAGGCGGTGCTGTGCATCCATATGGCGATTCGATGGAAACTGCTCAGAGTGTGCGGGATTTTTCATTGCTCAAGTATCGTTCAGTCACTGCGAGTAATCCATTGGTGCCACAGTGGATTGACGGTGCTTTGGCTAAGGCGGTCCATTTGCACCCGGAGAGTCGCTATGAGGCGCTTTCTGAAATGCTTGCTGATTTGCAACAGCCTAACCTCGACTTTTTGAATCGTGAGGGACTGCCTTTGATGCAACGGAATCCACTTGCCTTTTGGAGGGGACTTTCTTGTGCGTTGGCTGTTGTTGTGCTCTTGCTCTTGCTGCGAATTTTAGTGAAGTAGGATGATGAATTTATTTCATGTTTAAGATTAAATTGTTGAAGTGAGCTAATTTGATCAATTGGCAAGGTTGGCATGCGGTGGGCTATTTGATGTTTATCATGAACACCGCATTTGCTAGTCATCAAAAACAATATTTAGAAGGTTTCTTTGCTGGGGTGAACCAGCGCGTAGGCATGCCCTTTCTGGGGCAAAATGCTCAAGGGCAATTTACTGATGATCCCGCACAGGCCACCGAAGAGTCGGTTTACGGCACACCACTGGATGAGCTCTGCAAGGAAGAATTAATTAAGCACGAGCAAAACGGTCTGGATGTCTGGGACACGATTGTAAAGAACTCTGAGTTGGATCAGTTTCCGGAAGCAGCCGACATGTTTCGCTACAAGTTTTACGGTCTCTTTCATGTGAAGCCGGCACAAGATTCCTTCATGTTACGCACACGTGTAGCGGGATGCGCGCTCAAGTCGTATCAATTGACTGGGCTCGCTGAAATTGCGGAAGATTTTGGCGGTGGCTATGCGGACATCACCACGCGTGGTAACTTTCAAATTCGTGAAATTATGCCCAGGAATACCATCTCGACATTAATCAAGCTGGATGAAATTGGACTTACCTCCAAGGGCTCGGGGGCAGATAACCTGCGCAATGTGACTGCGAGCCCGACCAGCGGCTTCGACCCGGAAGAGGTGCTTGATGTGTTGCCGTATGCGAAGGCGATGCATCACTATATTCTAAACAATCGCGATCTTTACGGTTTGCCACGCAAGTTTAACATCGCTTTCGATAGCGGCGGCCGTGTCTCGGTGTGTGCGGATACCAACGATATCGCATTCTATGCCGTGCGTGTCGATGAGGGGCAGGGCGTGGAGCCCGGCATCTACTTCAGAGTGCAGCTTTGCGGTATCACCGGACACAAACAATTTGCTAAAGATTGCGGTCTGTTGATCAAGCCCTCGGAAGCGGTGCCATTGGCAGCGGCGATGATTCGAGTCTTTATTGAAAATGGAGATCGTACCAACCGCAAAAAGGCACGTCTGAAATATCTAGTGGATGACTGGGGCGTGGATAAGTTTCTGGATGAAACTAAGAAGAAGCTCACGTTTGCATTAGAGACTTTAGCATTGGATCAATGCGCTCCACGTGCTGGCACGCAGCAACACGGGCATATCGGTGTCTATGATGAGCGTGCTGCGGATTATTATTACATCGGAGTTGTGGTTCCAGTGGGGCGTATGCTGCCTGAGCAAATGAAGGCCATCGCTAAGATTGCCGATCAATACGGGCGTGGCGATATTCGACTGACCGCATGGCAAAACTTAATTATCCCAGGGATTCGTAAGGAATATGTGGATACGGTCAAAGCAGCCATTGTTGAAATTGGGTTTCATTATAAGAGTACAACGATCTCCGGTGGATTGATCGCTTGCACTGGAAATGCGGGGTGTAAGTTTGCAGCCAGCAACACGAAAAGCCATGCCGTGCAATTGGCTGATTATTTAGAAGCAAACATTCAATTAGACCAGCCGATCAATATTCACCTTACTGGATGTCATCACTCTTGCGCGCAGCACTATATTGGAGATATCGGTCTGATAGGTGCGAAAGTAAAAGTGGGTGATGAGAGTGTTGAAGGCTATGCCGTCGTGCTAGGTGGCGGAGTTGAGGAACGGCAAGCAATCGCTCACGAGGTATTTGCCGGCACCGCCTTCGAAGATCTTAAGCCATTGTTAATGCGGGTGCTTCAAACTTATCTTTCCAAACGTGAAGGTCAGGAAACTTTTTGGCAGTTTTCACGTCGCCATAGTGTGGAGGAGTTGCAGGCGATGTTTTCCATAGCCGCCTAATTTCTTATTCACCAGCCATTGCGGCTCCGAAAATCTAAAGCTAAATAATACAATTAGTACTACACTTACAGTCGAAGAATCACCACTTGAGATGCTGCTTAAAGAGCAGGGGACTTTGCAGACTCCGGTCGGTATGTTCTCAGCGCAACATGCATCGGCAACTGTGGAGCCTGAGCAAGCGAAGTTTTATAAGCAACTGCTTCCGCTTACAAAACCTGGTGTCGGTGAGCAATATGCCTTTAAAGTAGATCTGGATCAGTGCACCGGGTGTAAATCCTGCGTGTCTGCCTGCCATAGTTTAAATGGACTTGATCCGCACGAGACTTGGCGAGATGTCGGAACCATCCATGGGGTCGATTTGAGAGGTGCCTCATATACGCAGACGGTCACAAGTGCATGTCATCATTGCGCGGACCCTGCGTGTTTAAATGGTTGTCCGGTGCTTGCTTATGAAAAAGATGCGGCAACTGGTATCGTGCGTCACCTCGATGATCAATGTATCGGGTGTCAATATTGTGCGCTTAAATGCCCTTATGATGTGCCAAAATATTCAAAGAGCCTTGGTATCGTTCGCAAGTGTGACATGTGCCATGGTCGTTTGGCTGCTGGTGAGGCGCCGGCTTGCGTGCAAGCTTGTCCGACGGAAGCAATCAGTATCACAATCGTGAATACGCTGGATACACTGAATGCGGCCCGGGCAGGAGCTGAATTCTTACCAGCTGCTCCAGAGGCTGCGTATACTGCGCCCACGACTCAGTATGTGACACAGCGCTCTATTCCGGACGCCGTTGAGGCCGCAGACCTCTATGCATTAGAGCCCGAACATGGACATTTTCCTTTGGTTCTGATGTTGGTGCTGACGCAGTTGAGCGTGGGCTTATACGGGGCTTCTATTATTGCAGCTCCCTTATTTGAGCATTCTTTGCGCGTGGCCGGTTTTATTTGTATGGCGATCGGGCTGTCGGCGTCGACTTCGCACTTGGGGCGTCCACTCGGCGCTTGGCGTGCATTTCTTGGTTTACGCCGTTCTTGGTTGAGCCGTGAGATTCTGACATTTGGTTTGTTTTCAGGACTTGCCGCGCTGACCACCTTCACTGGCTTTGTGGATTTTCTGCCAAGGTCGTTAGCGCATTACTCTGCATGGGCGACTTTTATCATCGGTCTGTTGGGGGTGTTCACCTCAGTCATGATTTACCATGATACGCAAAGACCCTATTGGGCATTTCCAATCACAGCACTCAAGTTTTTCGGCACGACTGTCGGCTTGTCGGCTGCTATGTATGTATTCTTTGCGGCGATTGAGGGAGTCTTGTCGCTTCCAGCCTTGTGCTTCATGTTGATCGGCTTCTGTTCCAAGTTAGTATTAGAGCTGACGATGTTAGGCCAGGCTCAAGCAGATACAATGAGCCCCGCTAAAAAAACGGCCATGTTGCTGCTCTACCCTTTACGCCGAACGACAATTTTACGCTTTGCAGTTTGTTTATTCGGCATGCTTTGTGCGGCTTTGCTCTGGTGGAGCGGGGCGCCTCTGCTGATCTCGAGTGTATCGTTTATCTGTTTGTTCGCTGCAGAATTATTGGAGCGTTCATTATTTTTCCGTGCGGTGGCCGCACCCAAAATGCCAGGAGGTGTTCAATGATGGCAGCGATAGATTTTGTTAAAGAGCAATTACGGATACGTGCCTTTGATGGCGTATTGACTGAGCGTTTAGTGCAAGACCCAGCAGCGCATGGGCTAGGGCGTTTGCCTCATGCTTTCAAGCCAGACGCCACGGTTCATTCTGTTTGTGGCTATTGTGCGACGGGCTGTTCATTAAAAGTGCATTTGAAATCGGGCCATGCGGTCAATTTGAGCACGCATACCGATTACCCCGTGAATTTAGGAATGGCCTGCCCCAAAGGATGGGAAGCCTTGACCCCTTTGGCGGCTTCGGATCGGGCGACCATACCTTTATTACGTGGTCGCAATGATGAATTGGAACCAGTGAGCTGGGGAGATGCTATGGATGCCTTTTGTGGTCGTTTTAAGAGCATACAAGAGGAGCACGGTCAGGCCTCGGTCGCCTTTTTGAGCACCGGTCAAATTGTGACTGAAGAAATGGCCTTTCTCGGATCACTGGCCAAGTTCGGCATGGGGGTGGTGCATGGCGATGGCAATACACGTCAATGCATGGCGACTGCGGCGACCGCCTACAAACAATCTTTCGGTTACGATGCCCCACCTTATACCTATCAAGATTTTGAAGAGTCCGATGTGTTGATTTTTGTCGGTGCAAACCCTTGTATTGCTCACCCGATTATGTGGCAACGGGTGATGCGGAATCAGCGGGAGCCTGAAGTTATAGTCGTCGACCCGCGCAAAACGGAAACCGCGATGGCTGCAACGCAACACCTTGCGATACAGCCCAAGTCTGACCTCGCGCTCTTTTACGGTCTCGCTGCGCATCTAGTTCAAATGGATGCCGTCGATCAGGACTTTATAAATGCGCATACGGAGGGTTACCAAGCTTTCGTCGACTTTTTGAAAGACTACAGTTTAGAAACAGCCACAGCTGCCACAGGCTTAGACTATGCGCAAGTGAGCCAATTAGCTCGATTAATTGCGTCAGGCAAACGTGTTTCCTTTTGGTGGACCATGGGGGTGAATCAAAGCTACGAAGGTACACGCTTGGCGCAGTCACTGATTAACCTCGCACTCATGACCGGTAACATCGGCAAGCCTGGGACGGGAGCAAATTCAATTACGGGGCAGTGTAATGCCATGGGCTCGCGACTGTTTAGTAACACGACGGGCTTGTTAGGAGGGCGCAATTTTGAGTCTGAGCAGGATCGCAACGCTGTTGCAGATATCTTAAGTATTCCAGTCGCAAAAATCCCCGATCAGCCGAGCCTCGCGTATAACGAAATTATAGATGCGATTGAGGCGGGTACGATTAAGGGGCTGTGGTTGATCGCGACAAATACCGCGCATTCCTGGATCAACCAAAAGAGATTTCGGCGTGTGCGTGAGAAGCTGGATTTTCTAGTTGTGCAGGATATGTCCTATAGCACCGAATCCGCTGAGATTGCGGATCTTGTGTTGCCGGCAGCGGGTTGGGGAGAGAAAGAGGGTGTCTTTATTAATTCTGAGCGTCGTATCGGTCTGACTCGAAAAGTGAGTCAAGCGCCTGGGGAGGCACTGTCAGATTTCAATATTTTCCGACTGATTGCGCATCATTGGGGCTGTGCGGAGCTCTTTGAAGAATGGACTTCGCCAGAAGCAGTCTTTCGTATTTTGACTCGTTTAAGTCAGGGCATGCCTTGCGATATTACAGGCATTCAAGGCTACGCCGATCTCGAACGTGCCGGGGGCATCCAGTGGCCTTATCAGCGACCGGAGGGAGGAGCGCGCTTGCAGACTCAGAGGCGCTTGTTCGAGGATGGGAAGTTTTACCGCCCGAATGGGCGCGCGAAGTTTTATTTCGAGGCACCACGTGCGATGCCTGAACCAGTGAATGAAGCCTATCCTTTTATCCTACTCACAGGGCGCGGCACTTCTTCGCAGTGGCATACGCAGACACGTACTGGGAAGTCCGATGTTTTAAAGAAACTGTATCCGAAGAACCCTTACGTGGAAATCAATCCTGTGGATGCACAAGCATTACAGATTCGGCCCAACTCTAAGGTTTGTATTCGATCACGGCGTGGTGAAGTGGAAGCCACCGCTGTGATTTTAGCGAGTGTCCAAGTGGGGCAGGTTTTTATGCCGATGCATTATAGAATCACGAACCAGCTAACTGCCAGCGTCTTTGATCCTTATTCGAAACAGCCATCCTATAAAGCATGCGCCGTCACGATCCATAACATTTAACTCTATCTTCATCCATAATTCTCATGACTACTGCACCATTCATTCCTGAAAACGCACCTTTTAGCGAAGAGCAACGTTCTTGGCTCAATGGCTTTTTAGCGGGGCTTTATAGCAACGCACCTGTCGAAGCCGGCTCGTCTGCGACTGCGGCGACACCAGTGACAATACTCTTCGGCTCGCAAACGGGCACCGCAGAAACACTGACTAAGAAGCTCGCGAAGCAACTCAAAGCCGCCAATTGCGAACCTAAAGTTTTTGATATGAGCGAGGTATCGCCTGACGACCTAAAAACAATACAGCACCTATTGCTCATTACCAGTACCTATGGTGAGGGCGAGCCACCGGATAATGCGCAGAGCTTTCATTCGGCTTTGATGAGCGATCATGCACCGAAACTTACCGGTTTGAATTATTCTGTTTTTGGTCTTGGAGATTCCTCTTACGCTGATTTCTGCAAGTGCAGTAAGCAATTCGATGCACGCTTGGAGGCACTTGGAGCCAAACGTGTGGCGCCGATGGTTGAAGCGGATGGCGATCCGGATGAACCTTTCTCCGAGTGGCTCGGTTCAGTGCAAGCTGTGATTGGCGAAGCCAGCGCTGTGAACACTGCGCCAGTCGAGGAGATCACCGATTCGGAACAGCCAAAATACAGTAAAAAACATCCTTTTGCTGCCAAATTATTAAAAACGGTCAATTTGAACAAAGCAGGTTCTTCGAAAGCGACGCACCATGTCGAGATCTCGCTGGAAGGTTCAGGTATCGAGTATGAAGTGGGGGACGCACTCGGTGTGCTGCCTGAAAACAACGCCAAGTTGGTGGATGAGATTATTACAGCCGCTGGTTTTACACCAGATGAATTGGCTCCAGTGCCACAGGGGCCGGATCAACAACTCTTCGATGCTTTAAGATTTCATTACGACGTGAGCGTGTTAACGATTCCATTTCTGATGGCTTGCGCACGCTTGAGTCCACATCCAAAGCTGCGGGAAATCGCGGGAGATGAGGCCAAGAGCAAGGCTTACATCGTTGGGCGCGGTTTGGTCGATCCGATCGTGGATTTTGATGTGAAATTTCCAACCACTGAGTATTTGGTCGCTCCGCTGAAGTCACTGAATGCGCGGCTTTATTCTATCTCTTCTAGTCCGAAGGCGCATCCCGGAGAGGTGCATTTGACCGTGGGTAAGGTGAGCTACGATACGCATGGTCGCAAAAGGTTGGGGGTGTGTTCGACGTATTTGGCGGATCACAAATTAGACCGTCCAGTCAAAGTATACATGCACTCAAATAAGGCCTTTCGATTGACGGAAAATAATGATGCACCCGCTATTATGATTGGCCCGGGCACTGGTATCGCTCCGTTTCGAGCCTTTCTGGAGGAGCGTGAGATGCGTGGGGCCAAGGGGAAGAATTGGCTTCTGTTTGGGGATCAGCACCAGGCAACTGATTTTCTGTATGAAGATCAAATTACCACTTGGATGAAGAGCGGTCTGCTGACTCGTTTTGACACGGCGTTTTCGCGCGACCAAGCGGAGAAAGTGTATGTGCAAAACCGCATTGTGGAGCATGCCGAGGAGTTTTACGCATGGTTAGAGGAGGGAGGCTACATCTACATTTGCGGCGATGCGAGTCGTATGGCGAAGGATGTGGATGCCGCGATCCATAAAGCCGTCGAGCTCGCTGGAGCTAAAAGTGAAACGGAGGCGAAGGCTTACGTCGAAGCACTTAAAAAGGAGAAACGTTATCTACGTGATGTTTATTAGGGCGAGGGAAACACCGGTGATACTCGCATTTACATATCGCTAACCGGTTCAGTTTAGCATGACGGCGAGCGCCGTTGTGAGTGTACTGAGGAGGCACAGACGCAAGTAGCCGAAGTCTGGCGACTTCGGCTACTGAAAACTTTCTTATATGACTAGCTGATCGCCTTGCTTAAACGCAGGCAATTAGTCCCAAGAATACACCATTTTGGTGTAGTACGTAGTATCCATTTTTTCTTCGGCTGTGGTGTCGCTTTCGTATTCGTTCTTGATGCCCATACGAACTTTCCAGTTGTCGCCGCTGCCGACCGGGATTTCAAAGCCGCTATCGTGTACGACGCGGTAGGTGCTGAAGTCATTGATCGATGGAACGAAAGTGAGGTCGTTCTTCATCTTGAAATGATTTTGGAAGCGGTATGTGTGCGCGAGACCGAAGTCGAGTGTGGCGCTGGATTCGTCTTCCTGATCGTTCTCATAGGCGGTGTAGCGATAACCGAGACCAGAACGGGCGACCAGTGTTTGGTGATCTTTGTTGATCAGGCGATAAGACATACCAGCTGCATTGGTGGAACGTAGCTTAATGTTGTCGATTGGGTCGTTTTCCAGTTCGGTGCGGATATACCAACCGAGCACTTCGCTAAAGAAGGACTCATAAGACGCGCCGCCAGCTGTGCGGTCTTCTGTTTTGTCTCCATTGTCTTCTGCTTGCTCATAGTCGAAGAAGAAGGCCAAGGTGTCGTTCGGGCCTTTTAGCTCTGCGTCAAAGCTAGTGCCGAGACGAAACTTGTCGCTATTACCTTTCTTACCAGTTAGGTCGACACTTGCTTCGTAGCGCCATTCGCGGCGGTTGCGTGCCACTTCAGGATCTTCCGCGGTGGGAGCCCAAGCTGCGGCTACTTTGGTGGTGCTGGTTTCAAGCACGCCATCTTCGGATTGAATACGGATGCTGTCGCCACCATTGCTCGCGATCGCTCCGGCCATTACAGTGCCGCTCGCGAGACGAACCACACGGGGTGCATCCGATTGGAAGCTATCCACTTGGTCTTGCTTGATTTTGATGACGCCTGCGTAGGCGGTCTCCAAGTGGATGACGCCTTTGTCGATCAATTGGATGGTGCCAATGAGTTGCGCACCGTCAGTTGTGCGCACGACGTCGGCGTTGGCTATCGAGCTGATGAATATACTGGAGATTAGGACTAGTGTCGTTGGTTTCATAACAAAAAAAATACGGACTCCCACTTGTGGGAGTCCGCGGATAAAGAGCAAATCCTGAGCCTTATTCGGATTTAATTAAGATTTCTTTAGCAGAGAGGCCTTGTTTGATCATTGGAAGCACGTGTTCGGTGTAGGGCACGATCACTTCCAGGACATACGGACCATCGTGAGCGATCATTTCTTCGATCGCGCCACGCAAGTCTTCGCGTTTGATGACACGTTTGCCCGCCACCCCGAATCCTTCGGAGATTTTTACAAAGTCGGGATAGATCGCATCGATATTATCCGGACCGCCAATATTGTCCTTGTCGCACAGAATCGTTTGTCCGCGAACACTCTCGTAAAGGAGATCTTCCCACTGCACCACCATGCCAAGGTGTTGGTTATTCAGGATAATGGTCTTGGCATTGATTTTTTCGATCTTGGCCGTGGCGAGTTCCTGGATGTTCATCATGAAGCAGCCATCGCCGTCGATGTTGACGACCAACTTGTCGGGAAAGGCGACTTTTGCGCCGATTGCAGCTGGCAGACCGAAGCCCATGGTTCCGAGGCCGAGCGAGCTGATGTAGGTGCGTGGCTCGCGGAACTTGAAAAACTGTGCAGTCCACATCTGGTGCTGGCCTACGCCTGTTGTGATGATGGCGTCACCTTGAGTCACTTCGTAGAGTGTCTCAATCGCTTCTTGTTGGGTAATGTGGCCGCTCTTGTCGTAAGAGAAGGGGTATTCTGCCTTCCATGCGTTGATCGTTTTGAACCAAGCTGTGAGATCGGGTTTCTTGAACTTAGTTTCTTTGGCCAGTTCGGTCAGTCGCTTGAGCGCGTATTTTACGTCTGAGTGAATCGGGTGCTGCACGCGCTTGTTTTTATTGTGCTCGGATACGTCGATGTCGATGTGCACGATCTCAGCATCCGGAGCGAATTTATTGACTGCGCCGGTGATGCGGTCGTCGAAACGTGCGCCGGCACATACCAGGATGTCGCTATCGCAAACAGCCCAATTGCCTGCAACGGTGCCGTGCATGCCGAACCAGTAAAGTGATTGTGGGTGCTCCGCGTCAAAGGCGCCGAGTCCCATCAGAGTGGATGCGACAGGCACGCCAGTGAGCTCGGCAAATTCGCGCAATTCAAGGTGTGCTTCGGCGGAGATGATGCCGCCGCCGATGTAGAGCACTGGACGTTCTGCACCGCTGATGAGGTCGAGCACTTCCAGTAGTTCTTCGTCGCTAGCCTTAGGCTTGGTTGACTCGATTTTGTAGCCTGGAATGTCGATCTTGCCTGGAAATGTCGGCTTAAAGATGGCTTGTTGCACATCCTTGGGAATGTCGATCACCACCGGGCCGGGACGCCCCGAAGTGGCGATGTGGAAGGCTTCCTTCACTACGCGGGGGAGGTCTTCTTTGTTGAGCACGAGGAAACTGTGCTTCACGATCGGTAGTGTCATTCCGAAAAAGTCAGTTTCTTGGAATGCGGTTTTGCCGATAAATTGCTGATACACCTGACCTGTGATCGCGATCAGAGGGATGCTATCCATGAACGCGTCTGCGATACAGGTCACCAAATTGGTGGCTCCTGGGCCCGAAGTGGCCATGCATACACTGGCTTTGCCAGTGGTGCGGGCGTGGCCGTGAGCCATGAAGCCGCCACCTTGCTCCATACGTGGAAGAATGGTGCGGATCTTCGAGCTTTTTGTGAGGGCTTGGTGCAACTCCATGGAAGCGCCACCTGGATAGGCATACACCACATCCACACCCTCGCGCTCAAGAGAGGCGACCAAGACATCTGCACCCTTCATTTCGGGGCCAATTTCGTCCTGTTCTGGGAAGTCGATTGCTTTATCGGTTTTCATGTGTGTGTGGTGTTTTTGCGTTGTATTTAGAGTATTCGAGCAGTGCGCCCATGCGAAAGGGCAAGGAAGAAGACAGCAAATCGCGCTCGAATCAAGCACGGAAGCGTGCTTAAAATGTCATTCGGAAGCGCTGGTTGGCCGTATCTTCCTGAACTTGTAAGTTGGCACCGAAGGCTAGGCTCATTTTTTCGGAGTTTAAGAGCACCTCGCGCTTGGGGCCGGCTGCGAAAACTTTGCCCTTTTTTAATAAGAGCACGTGGGTAATTTCCGGAATGATCTCTTCGACGTGGTGTGTCACCAGCACGATGGCCGGGCCTTTTTTTAATCGAGCCAATTTCTGTAAGCTCTTGAGAAAGCGTTCACGTGCGACCGGATCGAGCCCTGCGCAGGGCTCGTCGAGTATGAGCAGGCTGGGATCGTTGATCAATGCGCGAGCGATAAATACCTTCTGGCGTTCGCCTTGGCTGAGTACGCCCCAAGGCCTTTTCGCGAGTGAGCGGACCCCCATTTTACCTAGGCAGCGTAGAGCTTTATGGGTGTCGACTTTCTTTTCACGTGTCCAATAGCCGAGCTGCGCGCTTTGGCCACTGAGTACCTGTTTCGATGCCAAACTCATCTGCCGGCACGCGCTGGGTTAAGGCGCTGCTGACGATGCCTAATTGTTGTCGGATTTCGTTCCAGTCACTCTCACCATAGGTGTCGTCTCCGACGTGAATTTCGCCTGAAGAGGGCGCGCGATAGGCTGTGATCGCGGAGAGTAGGGTGGTCTTGCCACAGCCATTGGCTCCTAAAATCGCCCAATTCTCGCCTGGCTGGATCTCCCAGTTGATTCCCTTCAGGATATCGACATCAGCGCGGCTGACTTTGAGTGATTGGACGGATAGTAAGGGGCTTACTTGTTTGGGTTCTTTCATTGTTTCGGTGAATCGCTGCTCGTTTTGTCAGCCACTTGCAAATTGATCGCGCATCTTTTTGATCGAGGTTCGGATCGTTTACATAGGGCATGATTGCTTAGACTCTGCGATGAAATTTTTGATTCAATTCTATTGGTACTATAAAAAAAGGTGTGGCCGCCAAATTTGCGACCACACCTCCATTTGAGTGTTGGGTATTTCCGTATACTTTAGAATTTGTAGGCAACGGAGACCACCAGTTCACGGCCCTTGGACGGGAATCCGATGTTGTCGCCTGTGCGCGAGCTGTAGCCGTAAGTCGCTTGATCGTAGTAATATTTATCAAAGATATTATTCACGGATAAAGAGAGTGTCATGGGTGTATCTTCAAAAGGTTGCCAGTTGGCGTGCAGGTCGGTGACAAAGTAACCTTTCTTGTCGGGCGCATCGGCTGCGATGTCGTTTGATTCGCTTTCGACTAGACGAGCTCTGAGGCCAGTATTGAGACGATATTCAGGCATGGAATAATCGACTTTTGTGGTCCATGTGCGACCGATTGAAGTTCCGAGGCCCAGGTTGCCGTCGTTGAGCTTGTCACCGTTGAGCGTATTGTCGGCTTCCCAGACGCCGAAGCTGACGCGTAAGTCATCCCACTCTTTACCGACTTCGATTTCGTAACCTTCGACACGGGCATCGCCTGAATCTCCCCAGTAGTAAGTGCCCCCGACGTCGACCAAATCGATGTAATGGTCGATATGTTGGACATAATAAGTCGCACGGGCAAAGAAGCCGTTGTTTTCGTAGGCAATGCCCACTTCAAAATTGTCGGCTTCTTCTGCATCCATGTCTTCGCTATGCTCATAGAGGCCACTGAAGAAGGATTCACGAATTGTAACGCCACGGTAGGCCATGGAGTAGGCCGTGCGCAATGTCAGTCCATCCAGCGCTTCCCATTCGATACTGACATTGGGGCTAAAGCCGTCGCTGTTGTTTTCGATGCCATCGCCCAGCCCCGAATCGACCTTGTGCCGGTAGCTGTCATAACGGAGGCCTGCGGAGAGGAGTAGGGCATCGCTGAGTTGCCAGTTGTCTTGCGCGTAGAGGCCTAGCACAGAGGCGCTTTGGTCGCTGGAACCAGAGCCTCTGGCTTGTTGGGCACCATGGCCATCGTCCATGCGAAGATCTGTGCCGTAAGTGAGTGTGTGATCGCTGAGCGACGTCGTGTTACGCAGGTCATATCCTAGACTCGTTAATTCACCTTCACCGTATAGTGCACCCGTAGTGTTCAGGTGATTGTTGTAGTCGCTGCTGGTCCAGTAAAGCGTCGCTTCCAGATCCAAGAGATCATTACCTGCGTCGAAATGATGATTATAGCTGAGTGTTTCACGGTTCATTTCCTGGTCGGACAGTATGTAGGTGCCCGTGAAGTTGGTCATGTTCGGGCGCTGGTAGTAGGTGCCGTAATCATGCAGATTCTCGTAGGAAAGGCTCACTTCATGATCTCCGAATTCGCCGTTCACCTTGATAAATCCACGCTCATAGTCGTAACCTGTCGGTTCTACCGTGTCGCCATTGCCGTCTTCGTAATCATTACCTGTGCTGCGTGTGAAGGCTGCTAAAATGCCAATGTTTTCGTTTACGCGGGCATATGCTGAAAATACGCCTTTGTAACTGTCATCCCCGTTCAGACCTGCAGTGCCTTTAATCAAGGCACCGACATCCTGACCTGGCTCTAACATATCAAATGCGTTCTTGGTGGTCACGCGCAGAGCCCCCGTGAGGGCGCCCGCGCCGCTGGTCGCGGCTCCAGCTCCAGCGTCGAGTTCTACGGTTTTTATGAACTCGGGCTCCAGCTGCACGCGGCCCTGGTGGTGATAGAGTTCACCTGCTTGTTGCGCTCCATCTACAGTGACATTGAGCAACGTATCCTCAAAGCCGCGCACATATATTTTTTGAGCGACTGCCGCTCCGCCACCGATTGCAACGGTGGATTCATACGAGAGCAGATCGCTGAGATCGTTGGCTTGAAGCAGTTCGATTTCTTGCTCGTCGACCAGGAAATTACCCGGCTCTTGCTCTGCGGTTAAGACCGATTCTTCCAGAAGCATTGATTCCTGGTTGATGGCGTCTTGTGCCGATAGATTCGCAGCTATGAAACTGCCAAGTAGGTAGAGTGGTGTTCTCAGTTGTTGTATTTTCATGTTATTTGTGGATCAAAATCGAATCAATGCGAGCTAATGAGACTCAGTATCCTTATTGGTCAAATAAAATGCAACTGAGTCTCACTATCTATAAGGAGATGTTTTGCAGGATTGTTAAAGTAGTTTGGCTAATGGGTGGGCGGGGTATTTGAAGCGCAGGGCAGCGTCGTGTTGATTAAGTTCTATCATCCTGCCTTGCACGCGCGCGTCGCATCTCTATTACTTCGCATTATGCCAAAGATTTTATTTTTAGGAGATATCGTAGGGCGCCCTGGGCGAAATTTTGTAATAGAGCGTGTGGCGAAGCTGCGTGAAGAGTTGGGGGCGGATATCGTGATCGCGAATGCTGAAAACTCCGCTGGTGGGGCAGGGATCACCAAAAAAATCGCCGACTCGTTGACTGCAGCTGGCGTGGATGCCATCACGCTGGGGGATCATGTGTGGGATCAGAAAAATTTCGAAAACGAGATTGATCAGTTGGAGCAGGTTTGCCGCCCCGCGAACCTGCCGGAGCAGAATCCCGGTCGCACACATCTGATTGTAGAAAAAGACGGATTCCGTCTCGGCATTCTGACAGTGTTGGGGCGCAATTATCTCGCGCTTAAGTCCAGCTGTCCTTTTCGCATGGTGGATGCAAAACTAAATGAGTTAGCATCACAGTGCGATGCCGTCTTTGTGGAAGCACATATGGAAGCGACTTCTGAAAAGATCGCGCTGGGATGGCACCTCGACGGACGTGTCGCGGCAGTCGTGGGCACTCATACACACGTGCCCACCGCCGATGGTCGTATTTTGCCGGCAGGCACTGCGTATCTGAGTGATGCTGGCATGTGCGGGCCGTATGCTTCGGTGCTCGGACGTGATGTGGAGCAGGTCGTCGCCACCTTCCTGGATGGAATGAAGCGTCGCTTCCCTGTGGCAGAAGACGATGTACGCATTGCAGGTTGTTTGATCGAGGTCGATGCGGCTACTGGACGGAGTGTAAGTTTTCAACGTGTCGAACTTGCAAAATAGTACGGAATAATATTTTGATTACCTGTTCTAACCAATGTGGTTTTATGACTACGATGACTCCACATCTCTATCCAAATATAAATATGAAACAATTACTGATTCCATTCCTACTTTTAACGGCTGCTATGACAGCGCATGCGCACTGTGGTTCGTGTGGCACTGGTGCGGCGCATCCTGCCAAGTCCGAGTCCAAGGCATTCGCATGCGATATTCCTAAGAAAGCAGACTGCGACAAGCAGGCTGCTGCCTGTGCAGAGAAAAAGGATTGCGATGAGAAAACTGCATGCGGGGACAAGAAAGATTGCTCCGAGAAAGCCGCTTGCGACACTAAAAAAGACTGTGGCACCCCTGCAGCCTGTGCTGATAAAAAAGACTGTGCTGATATGAAGGATTGTGCTGAAAAATCCGAATGCGCAGAGAAGAAAGCTAGCAAACCAGCTGCATTACCCATGCCAAAGATGGCATGTTGCGCCGGCAAATAATCGATTTTTTAGATTCATTTTTCAAATCCCCGCATCCTCAGGACGCGGGGATTTTTTTGTTATTGTCAAGGAGTGGGCCACCGTCGCTAGGCATTGCGCACGTGCCGGCGGCCAGCTACTGGAGGTGGCGAGCAGTGGTGGTCATTCGTCGTGAGTGTCGGCTTTGACGGCGGATTCGATGCAGTAGCTTAGTGAAATTCCATCACGATAATTTCCTGCCAGTTTTAGGCCTGGGTAATTGGCTTCAATGGCATTCATATGTGCGAGTTGTTGTCCATAGCCTAGCTTATATTGTGGAATCGCCCGCGGCCAATGCTTGTGATGCACGAAGGTCGGATCACTTGATATACCGAGTATGCTTTCTAGTTCCGGCAGCACGTTCGTCAGGAGTGTCTTGGTGTGTGGCACGGCAAGTTCGGGTTGACGCTCGCCGCCAACGAACACTGTCAACAAAGCTTCGTCTTCGGGGGCACGCCCGGAAAAGAGACTTGAAGGAAAGAGTGCACCCAGAATCTTTCGCCCTTCGCATTCGGGCACCAATACGCCGAAGCCATCCAAGGGGTGGGAGATTGAAGCGCGTTTAAACGCCAAGCTCAGCACTGATACCGGAGGGTAGTCGATGTTGTTGAGGGGCCGCAGATCCGCTTTTATTGATTCTGATATTGGTAGCTGGCCTAAGGTGTGCGCGGGCGTGGTTAGCATTACTTGGTCGTAATGCTGTGAGTTGCCATTCCATATGACCTGCCAACCATGCTCATTCTGTCGAATGGATTGTATCGATACGGATGTGTGTACCGAGCCGTTCAAAGCTTTGGCTAGTAGTCCTGGCAATTCTGCCAGACCATTTTTGAAGGATATGATGCGTTTATTTACTTTGGGGGCATCGTTTTGTCGTGCCATACGCATTTTAGCCAGCGCCCCACGAATCATGCCGCCATGGTTTTGTTCCAGGGCGTATAGCTTCGGAAAGGCGTAGCGTAAGGAGAGTTGCTCTGGATCGCCCGCATAGATGCCACCGATCAGTGGGTTGATGGCGTATTGGTAGAGTTCTTCTCCCAGACGGCGTTGTACGAAATTTGCGGCGCTCTCTTCAGTTTCGGTGTCTATTGCTGGTATGAATGGTTCTTTTAAGACACGTAACTTACCCGCTAGGCTCCAGAGCGGGGTTGTCATGGCAGAGAGCGGCCCCATCGGCACGGCTTGCGCTTGGCCATCGCGTAGTATAAAGCGTTTTTTCGCCTCTGCGGAAGCCTCCACTATACGCTGCTCCAGCCCGGGCACGCTTTTTAAAAATGCGTCGACCTCATGGCTATTCACTTGAATCGAGTTGGGGCCTTCTTCGGCTAGGTAGTCGCCTTCGCGATGGCTCTGGATTGCGCCGCCGATGTGATCGGAGCACTCCAATACCACGCAGTCCTGGCCGCGCTGTTGGAGCTGCCAAGCCCGTGCTAGAGCGGTGATCCCGGAACCGATAATACAAATTTTTTTCACAGATCTGGAGAGAAGCCTGCCTGCGCGGCTTCTGCAATTTGAAAATGTTCAGTGAAGCTACTGTGAGTGGTATTCTCTATGCGATGTGCGTTTTTGCCTATGTGCCGCGCGGTTTTGCAATATCTGAAATGGGTTTGTTTTGCTAAATTACAAGGCATGGAAATTCAAAAATATACTTTAGGAATGGGGGATCGTTTTGCCCATCAAGGGAAGGCACAACTGCAGTCTGTTGTTAATGCGAAGAATGCGGGGATTGAGATCTATCCAACATGGAATAAGTCATTTCGTGAGCATAGTATCGTAAAAAGCCAGCCGGACGACCTCCGGGCGGAAGCGGATGCCGCAGTGGCGGCACTTGGTTGGACTGCTGATTACTATGTCGATGCTGATCACATTGGATTGAAGACAGTTGATGGCTTTCTTGCTGGGAGTAATTTTTATACATTGGACGTGGCTGACTTTGTGGGGGAAACACCTGAAGCTGCAGATGTGGATGCCTTTCTGGCGGCGAACCAGAAATACACCGGAGCATTACAGATTCCTGGCATTGAGCTGCCTTTTTCAGTGACGGAAGCCGATTTGCGTGAGGTTGCTGATAAATACCTCGTCGCCATCAAGGGCGCTAAAGCTATTTACGACTACATCGTTGCGGCTAAGGGGGCGGAAAACTTTATTACAGAAGTTTCGGTCGATGAAACGGATCTGCCACAGACGCCGATCGATCTATTCCTGATCTTGTCGATGATCGCTGCTGAGGGGATTCCAGTGCAAACAATTGCACCCAAATTTACCGGGCGTTTTAACAAAGGTGTCGATTACGTCGGCGACCTAGTTCAATTTGAAAAGGAGTTTGATGAAGATCTCTATGTGATCGCCTACGCGATTAAAGAGTTTGGTCTTCCCGCGACTTTGAAGCTGAGTGTGCATTCGGGGTCAGATAAGTTTTCGATTTACCCAATTATCAAAAAGCTGATTCATCAGCACGATGTTGGTTTGCATGTAAAGACTGCCGGCACCACATGGTTGGAGGAAGTGATTGGGCTGGCTGAAGCCGGCGGCGAAGCCTTGCAGATTGCTAAGGATGTGTATGCAGGAGCGTATGGCCGATTCGACGAACTCACTGCGCCATATGCGACTGTCATCGATATCGATAAATCGAGACTGCCCACTCCTGAAGAGGTTCGAGTTTGGGACTCCGAGAAGTATGTCAACACGCTGCGTCACGTTCAAAGCAACCCCGATTATAATCTACACTTTCGTCAGTTGATCCATGTAGGCTTCAAGGTGGCCGCGGAGATGAAAGATCGCTACACTGATGCGCTCAAAGCAAATGAAGCGATTATCGCACGCAACGTGACTGAGAACTTGTTTGACCGGCACATCCTGCGTATTTTCGCGCGCAGTTCTGCGGATTAAGTTGTGGCAATGATGCACTATGATCGGTGCCAGATGTGTTCCGATCATAGTGCTTCACTGGATTGTTCGATCTTAGCTGCAGCCTAAACTGGTGCCGCAGTTGAGGCAACAGGCGCAGGTGCCGGTGACTTTGACTTTACCGCTTCCGCATTCGGGGCAGGTTAAGTTGCCTTCACTTTGGGTGAGAAACTCTAATTGCTTGGTGTCGATTTTCGTGTCTTCTTTCGGGATGACGGTGCTGCTAGGATTGCGGTCTTCGAACGCGTCGTCCTCTTGCAGCGCTGGACTCATTCTCTCCTTGTATCCAGGGATGAATTCCATGCCGAGCTCGCGGGCGACGTAATCAATCACCGACTTCGCGAATGGAATATGTGGATTCTTCGTCATGCCTTCCGGTTCAAAGCGGACGTGGCTGAATTTTTTAACTAAAGTTTCCAGAGGTACGCCGTATTGTAGGCAGAGTGAAACCAGTGTGCCCACGGTATCCATTAGGCCGTTGATGGTAGAGCCCGCCTTGGCCATTTGAATGAAAACTTCACCTGGTTGGCCGTCGTCGAATTTGCCAATGGTGATGTAGCCTTCGGAGCCTGCGATGCTGAATTTGTGAGTGATCGACTCACGCGTGTCGGCCAATCGGCGGCGATAGGGCTCGGTTACTACTTGGACCTCTACTTTCTTTGCTTCGGCCTTGTCTTTGCGCGTTTTTATGGGGGCGGAGCGCTTAGAGCCGTCACGATAGATGGCGATGCCTTTGATGCCCTTTTTCCACGCGTGGATATAGGTGTCACGTATTTCTTTGACGGTGGCCTCTTCAGGCATGTTCACAGTCTTGGAGATGGCGCCAGAGAGGAAGGGCTGTACGGCGGCCATCATGTCGATGTGGGCGGTGTAGGGCAGGTAGCGCTCACCCATCCCGGAGCGGAAGGCGGAGTCAAATATGGGGATGTGTTCGTCTTTCAGGCCAGACAGTATCGACTTGCCGGATACTTTAATGTTCTCGACGGTTCCGTATTCTTTAACATGGGCGCAGATTTTCTCAATCGCTGTTGCTTGGTAGCCCAGGGTTTCCAGCGCGAGCGGAATCGATTTGATGGGTAAGGTCATGCAACCGCCGCCGGCAAGCGTTTTGTAGGCCACCAGGCCGATGGCAGGCTCGACGCCAGTGGTGTCGCAGTCCATCAGAAAACCAATGGTGCCGGTTGGTGCGAGCACAGTGACTTGGGCATTGCGGTAGCCATAGCGTTTGCCGAGGTCGGAGGCTTCTTTCCATATTTTCGCGGCATAATCAACCAATGGCTTGGGAGAGTTGTGGTCCAGCGCTTCGGCATGACTCTTGTGCAAGTCGATGACTGCTTGCATGGAGGCGACGTTGTCTTTTTCAGGTGGATTGGGCACGCCGAAGTGTGCCGCTTCGTGGTAACCTGCGAAAGGGCCTTTCAGTGCAGCCAACTCCGCGGAGGTCTTATAGGCAACACCTGTCATTGCGGCAGTGATCGCTTTGGCTAATCCGAGGCCCTCGTCGGAGGCATAGGCGTAGCCATAGGACATGAGTAGAGCGCCGAGGTTGGCGTAGCCAAGCCCGAGGGTGCGGAACCAGTGGCTATTGTAAGTGATCCCCTCGGTGGGGTAGGAGGAGCGGTCGACGATGATTTCCTGCGCGATAATGAAGATACGCGCGGCGGCAGCGAAGCGTTCGATGTCGAGGCCGTGCGCGGTGCGGAACTTCATTAAATTAAGCGAGGCCAGGTTGCAGGCGGAATTGTCGAGGAATAGATACTCACTGCAGGGATTGGTGCAGTTTTGCCGTCCCGAGCCTTTGCAGGTGTGCCATTTGTGGATGGTGTCGTCGAACTGCATGCCCGGGTCGCCGCAGATGTGAGTGCCTTCGGCGATTTTGTCTAGCAGGTAAGAGGCGTCCTTTTCTTCGCAGGCTTGCCCATCGGTGACGCGGCGGGTGAAGAATGTATTGCCGTTGATCGCGGCTTGCATAAATTCGTCGGATGCGCGCACGGAAAGGTTTTCGTTCTGATATTTGATGGAGGCGTAGGCTTCGCCATTAAAGGAAGGATCGTAGCCTTCTTCGATCAATGCCCAAGCTTTGCGCTCTTCCAGTTGCTTCGCGTGGATAAACTCTTCGATGTCGGGGTGCCAATCTTTGAGCACGTTCATTTTGGCGGCGCGACGGGTTTTGCCGCCACTTTTGACGACTCCGGCTACGGCATCGTAGACCGATAGAAAAGATAGTGGGCCTGAAGGTTTGCCCCCCCCGGATAGTTTTTCACGGGTTGAACGGATGCTGGAGAGGTCGGTGCCCGAGCCAGACCCAAATTTAAAGAGCATGGCTTCGGCACGTGCGAGGTCCATGATCGAGTCCATGTCGTCGTCGACGTGTTGTATGAAGCAGGCGGAGCACTGGGGATACTCATACTGACTGCTGGCTCGCATCACTACGTCATGTTCCTGGTCCCAATAGAAATTACCTTTGCCGGATTCTTTGCCCACACCATAGGCTTGGTAAAGGCCGAGATTGAACCACACCGGAGAGTTGAAGGCGCCGTATTGGTTCGCGAGTAGCCATTTGAGCTCTTCATCAAAAACTTTGGCCTGTGCCGCGTCGGCGAAATAACCGTCCGCCTGCCCCCATTCAGTAATGGTACCCGCGACACGATCGATCACTTGCTTGAAGGAGGATTCACGCCCGCCTTTGTGTGGATCGGTGCCATTGTCGATGTCTCCATAGAAATATTTTGAGGAAAGGATTTTGGTGGCCAAGTCAGAAAATGCGGCGGGGACTTCGACGTTATCCTGCTTAAATATGGCTTTGCCTTTGTCGTCTGTAATCTCAGAGCTGCGATAGCTCCAGTTGATTTCGTCGTAGGGATGGACTGTTTGAGAGGAGAATGTACGCTTGATCGTGAGGTAATTGTGTGGGGTTTTTGAGGATTCTTTCTTCATGAGCTTGTCGGGGTTACTATATATTGTGGTTTATTTGCAGGGCATGCACTAGGTCTAGTGCTCTATTGCTAACTGAACGTAAAGTTCCTGCACGACGAAAATACATAGTCGCGATGGATTTGAGCGGGTCTTCGAATTGAGATAAGTTGTGCTAATTCCAGCTCAGCAGACTGCGCAGTTGGAGTCTTTGTGGTCCGATAAAATCAGTAGTCTAAATGTGCGTGATTTCTTAAACCGTTAATTCAGCCAGCCACTTATTTTTTTAGCATCATTATGATCGGTAAAATATTCTGTCATTGTAATATTTACTGTAACTGTGGCGGGATCTGTCGGGCGACTGTCAAATCTCGTGCCATGATGACCTCCGATATACATATTTTTTTGAAAAATTTGATATTAGTCGATTGTCTTTTGTTGCACTGATAGAAGGCATTCCCACGTATTCGATGGCACTATTACCTTCAGTGCCGAAGCGGGCTGATTACCCTAGGCATGTTTGTTGCTATCTGTGTTAATTAACCGCAAAAAACAAAACCTACAGTTGTTTAAACCGAAAAAAGGCCCAACATATGATTAAGAAAACACTTACGCTCGCTATACTTGCACTTGCACTGTGCGCGTCCTCTTTGATGGCCACTTATCAATACGGCGACTATGTTGACAGTGAATTTGTTACATACGACAAGAATGGTAAAGAAGACGCCTTAACAGTCGCTCAGGATGGCGGCCTTACGCTTACATTTGTCGACAGCGATGATCATTGTGGCTCTGATGGTGGCGTCATTACTGATTGGATGACGCTGACTGTGCAAGCGACGGATTCCAGCGGTCAGACGACTAGTCGGGATGTTGAAATCGCAGGCTCATGGGAGGAAGGGACTTTCTCATTAGATATTGGCGAGTTCACTGCGGGTGCGAGCTTACTTTTCTTTGTGACGGATAGCGACGGTAATACAACTATCGGCACCAAGAAAAATAAGACTTATATTGGCTATGAAAAAAGCAAGAAAGGCAGTGAGGCTGCATTTACCTTCGGCGGTGAGTATGGTAAAAAGGGCAAAATTGAGTTTGCATTCCGTGTGAGTGGCAGCGCTCAATCGGCCAATGGGCAACCTCTACCGGGTGTGGCCGTATCCATGTTGATGGGGAGTGCCGGCCTATACTTGGTGAAGCGTAAGAAGGCGCGAGTTGCCTAGTCGGGATGTGAGTCAAATGTAATGGGTGCTCGCTCTATCTGGCTAAGGACAGAGGACAGAGGACAGAGACCAGAGGACAGAGATCAGAGGGCAGAGACTAGAAGCCTGCCACTCTAATCAGTTAGTTATGGAAATCATGGCATGCGCTGTTTGGGTGAGATGGGAAGCGCTGTAACTTCTTGATATTCATAGCTGGCTTTTGAGATTTGTGTTCTGACTACCCTTTCTAGGATTATCCGCTTTTTTTCTGAATGAGGCTCTCAGTCGGGAAAATGTGCGCGCAAAAAAAAAGCCCGACCATTGTGGTCGGGCTTTTGTCAAAATCTGGTTGGTGACTACTTTCTCTCGTCGTCGTCCTCGTCGATGGTTTCGTCCGGTGGAGCTGTGGTTTCTTCGTAATCTTCGACCTCATCTTCCTCTTCTTCGTCCCACTTCATGGTATCGTCCTCTTCGATCTTTTCGTCGACTTCAGTGCCTGCGTCGACGTCGGCGAGGTCTTTTTCAAGTTCTTCGTCTTCAGTCTTAGGCTTGGCATCTTCGTCGTCGTCGAGTTCGAAGCCGTCGGGCACATATTCGAGGATAGCAGTGAGCTCGGTGAAGAAGTGCGAGGCTCGCCCTTCCATGAAATCCGCGTTTTGTGCTTCACGGATCTCTTCTTCGAGTTCTTCCACCGTGAGGTTTTGAGAGAAGTCGATTAGATCGTTGAGCATTTTAACGCGTAGCTTAGTGATGTGATCGAGCAAGTCTGCGTACGGCCCCTTTTCCTCATCCAGCACGTCGGGGAGTGCGAAGAGTGGTTCTTCACTCTCTAAGATGCTATCTTGTACGCGTTTCAGTAGTATGGTTTTGTCTTCTTCTACATTCTCAATGCCAAAAGAATAGAATGCATCGTCGACCAACTCATTTTGTAGGCCGTAGTCGCTCAATGGTTCAAGTAGATCAATGATGTGTTGGAATTGGCGAGGATCGATAATTCCGAGGCCATCGACGTCCCAGTGGACGGGGTCGCTGATCTCGTTGATCCACCAGTTCATATCTTCGCCCAAGCGGGCTTTGCACCAAGTGAGTTTAGTAGTAGGTTTCGACATACGGTTTGAAGACGCTTTGTGTATTTCTTAGAGATGGGGCTACAGTGAGTTCAGTAGCGATCCATACTAGGTGGTTAAAGACTCGTTTTATCCTTTGTAAAGTGCTTAGTCAGAATTTTTTTCAATGTGTCTTTTTCATTGTTTTGCGTAAAGTGGGTGTTACGTTCTGAGATTCTGCATAAGAGAGACCGTTATGGGATTTATTTACGAAAACTTAGTGCGTCCGGCTTTATTCAAGATGGAGCCCGAGCAAGCACACGATCGCGGTCGCACCGCGTTAATGACAATGGGGGCTTTGCCTACGTTGTGTAAGCTGGTGCGCCGTTACAATCAGGTGTGCGAAGACAAAGCTGTAAAGCTCTTTGGCTTGGAATTTCCAAATCGTGTGGGGCTGGCTGCCGGAATGGACAAAGATGGCGAGTTTCCACGTGCGATCGAAGCTTTGGGCTTCGGACATGCTGAAGTCGGCACTGTCACGCCAGAGGGGCAGCCAGGCAATCCACGTCCCAGACTGTTTCGCTATCCGGAGCAACATTCTCTGATCAACCGTATGGGCTTTAATAACAAGGGCTCTGAAGTGATGTTGCAGGCCCTTTCAAAGAATTACCCGAAGGGCAAGCGCGGCATTCCTGTGGGGGTCAATATCGGTAAGGCTAAAACCACGCCGCTGGATCAAGCAGTAGATGACTATGTCGCGAGTTTTCGCACCTTGGCGGATCAGGCTGACTACTTTACCATTAATATCAGTAGTCCCAACACCGCGGGCTTGCGTGATCTGCAGGGGGCGACCTATTTACGGGAATTATTACAGACGATTCGTCACGAGAACTTGTCGCATGCCAAGAAGCTCGGGCGTGATCCACACCCGCTGCTGCTTAAAATCGCCCCCGACCTCACGTTTAAGGAAATCGACGAGATTGTCGGCGTGTTACTGGAACTGGACTACGATGGTATAATTGCCACGAATACGACGATCCAGCGCCCAGAGGGTTTTAAGAGTAAGGAAACTGGTGGCTTGAGTGGGGGAGACTTTATCCGCCGCCGTTCGAACGAGGTCATTAATTACATCTATAAGTCGACAGAGGGGAAGCTGCCAATCATCGGGGTGGGCGGAATCGATTCCGTGGAAGCCGCAGGCGAGAAAATTGATGCAGGCGCCTCAATGGTACAAATTTACACGGGATGGGTCTATCGCGGGCCATTTTTCGCGCGTGAACTTGCGCGCGCGCTGAAGTCTAAGGGCGAAGACTGGATCTAGTGGCTTGTGGACAGTTAGCTGTCCTCCGGTCTTATATCGTACACCTATTTCTATATGATGCTATTGATTCGTATTCATCTATTATTGCTGATGATTTTCACCGCGGGCTGCGTCAGCACAGGTGATGTTGCTCAGGTGACGGCTCCGTCTGCCACAGTTACAGCTTCTGAGGACTTAGAGGCTTTCCCTTTGCCCGAGCCTGATTATCAGCGTCATGTCATTCGTTTACCTGCTTTGGAGGATGAGGCCGCGCACTTCGTCACATTGGTGATCGGTAAAACCGTACTGACGGATTCGGTCAATAATTACCGACTTTTGGGCACACTTGAAGCCGTCACAGTGGAAGGCTGGGGCTACACTTATTATCAGCTCGAGTCGGAAGGCCACATGGCCGGCACTCTAATGGCGGTCAATCCAGCAGCTCCGCAGGTCGAGCGCTTTGTTGAACTCGGTGCGCCGCTAGAGCCGATTCGTTACAACAGTAAAGTGCCGATTGTGGTCATCGTGCCTGAGGGCTTCGAGGTCAAATACCAAGTCTGGAGTGCCGCGGAACTACGAGTTGCCCCTCAGGGCTAGAGAACGCTTGTAAGCGCTTCTGGCTTCTGGAGTGGGCTTATGTTTGGCCGCGAACAGGATGAGGTCATCTACTGCATCGCTTATCAGGTGTTCCTCAAACGTAGTGTGTCTGTTAGCGGACGCCGGTGATCCGATTGTGAGTGCTGTTAAGCTTTTAGGCCTTCTCTAACTCCTAAACTTATAGCTCGCGGGAGCCGACATAGACGCGGGTCACGCGTTTGGTCACTGAACAGAGTGTTTCCCAGGGAATGGTGTGCGCTTTTTCGCTAAATTCAGTGGTGGTGATCTCTTGTGAGCCATCTTTGCCGATCAATACGACTGCATCGCCGATTTGTGCTTGGGGGCAGTCAGTGACATCGACGATCGTTTGATCCATCGTGACGCGGCCTAAGATGGGGCAGCGTTGACCGTGGATCAGCACCTGGCCGCGATTGCTGAGTTCGCGTGTGATGCCATCGCCATAGCCGGCCGTGAGTAGGGCGATACGAGAATCCCGCGTGAGTTTGTGGGTGCGTGCGTAACTGATGTCGGTGCCACGGGGCAGGGCTTTAATCAGGCCGATACGTGTGTGGAAACTGAAGACGGGCTCGACTACGACGCGGCCGAGGGCGGAATCGGGGTAGGGAGGCACTCCAAACTGCAGGAGTCCGATGCGCACGGCATTGAAGGGGCTGTCATCGCTTAGAGTGTCAATGCCGGCGGAGTTATCTGCATGAATGAGTAAGTTTTCGGGGATCGGTGCATCCGCCTTCAATGCGGCCAAAAAACGTTCGCGTTGTGTTTGAGTGAACTCGGGGTCACTATCGGCACTGGAGAAGTGGGTGTACACACCTTCCAGCTGTAAGGCGGGCAATGCATGGATTTGGGCCAATAGCGTCGGAGCATCACGATGCCAGATGCCCAGTCGCCCCATGCCTGTGTCGATTTTTAGGTGGACCTTAATTGAGGTCGCGTGCGATTGGCCCAATGCGTTGAGGCGTAGGCATTCTTCATATGTGCTGACGGTTGCTGTCAGATCATATTCGAGCAGCAAGTGGTCCTCTTCGGGGAGTAGTGGGCTGAGCACCAGTATGGGCCAGCCGGCACCCATATGGCGAATGTCGGCCGCCTCGGCTACGTTGGCTACGGCGAAACAGTCCACGCCGCTTTGCATGAGGCGACGCACGATGGGCGGCATGCCGTGCCCATAGGCGTCTGCTTTGACCACGGCGAGGTAACGCATGCGAGCTGGCAACGCGGCTTGTATACGCTTTAAATTACGTTCGAATGCTGCGAGGTCGATTTCTGCCCAGCAGCGACGAGTGGATGTGGTGCCTGTATTCACTCTGTTTTGCTTGAACTTATCCCTGTGCGCGATGGCGTGCAGGTGTCCATTTCTGAAATGTATTGATGCCGGAACTGTAGAGTTCTACGCCTTCTGTTGCTTGTAACAGTGTGGGCATCTTACGCACCTTGCTAAGCTCCGCCGGGTCATACTGTAGCGTCTGTGCATTGGCGGGCGGGCTTTGCCAGCCTTTACGCTGGGGCAAATGATAGACGGGGCTGCGGCAGGCATCGAGTGCCGCGTCGTCGATCACTTCAGCGGCTCCAACCTGACCCTCTCGAATGTAGAGGGCGTTCCAAGCACCTTTTTTCCAGTCAGCCACGATCAGTGCCTCGTGCAGTTCGGGCTTTGAATGGAGTAGTGTATGAGCCGTCAGCTGTAAGCTGTTGTATTTGTAAAGTTGTGCGGATGTCGGGTAGAGTCGCGTCCAGATTTCGATCGCCATGGCGCAGAGCCGCAGTCCCAGCACAGAGCCCGGGCCTTCGCAATAAATGTAGCTACGGATGTCAGCTAAGCTGAGCTTTGCTTGCTGTAAGGCTTCTTCGATGGCTGGGAAAAGTTCTTCCAGCGGCGTGCCGGTACGATCGATCGTAGCCAGCCATTGGTCCTGACTATTGAGCAGCCCAGCAAATACCGTGCTGCCTGAGCCATCGATAACGAGGGAGATGTGGTCGTCTTGCATATGAATAGTGGTAGCGTGCATGCGTCGCATCGCCAGCGTATATTCATATTAACTTTCCTTAAATTGCGCGACTAGATTGGTGACGGTCGCTTTGGCGTCGCCGTAGAGCATACGAGTGTTGGGAGCCGTGAAGAGTTGATTTTCTAGTCCGGAGAAGCCAGCGCCCTTGCCGCGTTTGAGGCAGAAGGTGGTTTTAGCCTTGTGCGCTTCGATGATTGGCATGCCGTAAATGGGGCTGCTTTCGTCGTTGGCTGCGGCGGGGTTGACTACGTCGTTGGCACCGATGACGATGGCAACATCGACCATTTCGATGGTTGGGTTCACGTCGTCCATTTCGACCAATTGCTCGTAGGGCACGTCGGCTTCGGCCAGTAGCACGTTCATGTGGCCCGGCATGCGCCCAGCCACGGGGTGGATCGCGTAGCGCACCTCGCAGTCGTTGGCCTCCAGTAACTCGCCGAGCTCTTTGACGGCATGCTGCGCCTGCGCCACGGCCATGCCGTAACCAGGAATGATGATGACGTTCTTGGCGGCTTCCAATATGTAGTAGGCGTCTTCCGGCGAGATGGGCTTGAGTTCGCCGGAACTTTCGCCGCTGCTGACTTGTGTGGTGGCGCCGAAGCCTGAAAAGAGCACGTTCTTGAGTGTGCGATTCATCGCCTTACACATGATCACGGTGAGGATGAGGCCGGAGGCCCCGACCAGGCAGCCTGCGACGACCAAGACATTATTGTTGATCACAAAACCGGCGGCACAGGCCGCCAGGCCCGAGCATGAGTTGAGCAGCGAAATGACGACTGGCATGTCGCCGCCACCAATAGGCATGACGGCAAAGATGCCGAGTAAGAGTGACAGCACGATCACGGTCAGTAATAAGCAGTAGGCGAGCTCCGCCGTGGGCGAGATACTAAAGACGACACCTGAGGCTACAATGCCCAGCGCGAGTAACGCGTTCAGTGTTTTCTGGCCAGCGAAGCTTAAGGCGCGACCGCCCAGTTTACCCGAAAGTTTGCCCCAAGCATACATTGAGCCTGTAAAAGTGATACCACCAATCACAATCGCCAACACGGTGACCGCTGCCGTAAAGGACGGCACTTCAGCGCGCAGAGCCTGTTCGATGATGCTGGCAGGATGGATGGCGCGGTGATATTCCGCCCAGCCCACTAGTAGCGACGCTAGGCCCCCAAAACCATTGAAGAGTGCGACCAACTCAGGCATGCCCGTCATTTGCACACGTTTGGCCGCGACGAATCCAATGCCCGCTCCGAGGGCCAAAGCTCCGATGACGAGTGGGAAATCGAGCCCTTTGTTGAGCAAGGTGACTACGACCGCCAGTAACATGCCCAGCGAAGAGAGTAGGTTGCCGCGCTTAGCTGTATCGGCTTTGCCCAGCATCTTGATGCCGAACACGAAGAGGATCGCTGCGACGATGTAAGAGAGATTAACAATTGTTTCGGCGCTCATTACTTACCCTTCTTTTTGAACATTCCCAGCATGCGATCGGTGACCATGTAGCCCCCCACCACGTTGATCGTTGCCAGCACGATGGCGGCGAATCCAAGCCATACCGAGAGTCCGCTGGAGTCGTTGTGCACGGCGAGGATTGCGCCAACCACGGTGATCCCAGAGATCGCGTTGGACCCCGACATCAACGGGGTATGTAGTTGTGAGGGCACTTTTGCAATGAGCTCGAAGCCTAGAAAGGCAGCCAGCACGAAGATGAACAGCAGGAGTATCAGTTCCATGGGGTGTATCCAGTTAAGTGGTTTGCGGAGCGATCCATATGATTGAACTTATGCTGCTAGAAGCAAGTCGTAAGAACTCAGCTTTGAATGGCTACTAAACTATAGAAGCTGGTAATCATTGTCATTTACAACTTGAATATACCTAGGGGGGGTATACTATATCCGTCATGGGACATTTACATGGAGAAAATAAAAAGCTCGTGGCGCGAGTGCGTCGATTGAAGGGGCAGTTGGAAAGTGTGGAACGAATGCTGACTGAGCAGGCAGATTGTTATACGGTGCTACAGAACGTGGCGGCCTGCCGTGGTGCGCTCAATTCGTTGACGCGTGAGTTGATTCACGAGCACATTGAGCACCACTTGCTCGATGCTGAGGGTGCTCCGGATTCGGTGCGTGAAGCTTCGAAGGAGGTGCAGGCGATCATTAACAGCTATTTAAAATAGGGGAGTGTTATGGGGAAGATCGATATTACGAAATGGCAGCATAGTCATAGTTTTGGACAAGAAGTCCGTAAAGAGGGGGAGTCGCGCACTTTGTGGGTGATTGCTATTACTGCGCTGATGATGGTCATTGAGATCGCAGCTGGCGTGGCTTTTGGTTCGATGGCATTGTTAGCGGATGGCTTGCACATGGCCTCGCACACTGCTGCGCTGGGTATCACTGCCTTTGCCTACATTTATGCGCGCAAACATGCGCATGATACACGTTTTAGTTTCGGCACTGGCAAAGTGAATGCTTTGGGGGGATTCACCGGGGCTTTGCTGCTTGCGATCTTTGCGCTGGTGATGGCCTGGGAAAGTGTCGAGCGATTATTGAATCCAACTGAGATCGTATTTAACTCGGCGATTGCCGTGGCGATCATTGGATTAATCGTGAATGGTGTCTCCGTTTTTATCCTAGGGGCCGACCATGATCACGGTCATGATCATTCTCATTCACACAGCCATGAGCACCATCACGAGCACGAGCATGATCATAGCCATGGCGATCATCACCACCATGATCATGGGCATCATCATGATCACAATTTACGCTCAGCGTATTTGCACGTCTTAGCGGATGCGTTGACCTCCGTTACGGCAATCATTGCGCTCTTAGCCGCGAAATATTTTGGATGGATCTGGATGGATCCGGTGATGGGCATTGTGGGCTCTTTACTGGTGGCTAAGTGGTCTTGGGGACTTTTGCGACAAACCAGTCAGGTTTTGCTGGATTATCAAGCATCGACGGCGGTCATGCAGCAGGTGAAGCATGCGCTAGAGGGCGATGGGCAAGGGCAGTTAAGCGACTTGCATGTTTGGTTGATTGGCCCGAATCGTTACAGCGTGATCGCAGCAATTGTCGCCGAGCGTCCACTCTCTGCCCAAGTTTATCGGGAGCGTTTGGATGCACAGCAGTTTCCGCACGTGACGATTGAAGTGCAGAGTGTTTGAGTCAGGACTTAGGTACTGTCTGACTGAGGGTTGCCCTCACTTAAAGTGAGGGGCGAATGGAGTCTAAAGAAGCCCGCAACTAGTCAATGACGCACCAGTTGCGGGGCTGAATTAGACTATTTGTCCTCTTTGCTCTCGGGGAGTGTTTTGTTCGCGATGTTTTGCAACAATTCGCTCATAAACTCCTCGGGCTTTTTGAGGCCTTCGAGGGATGCATTGGTGCGCGAGTTGACCTTGACGAGACCTTGCTCAGCCTCTTGGCGTCCCAGCACGAGGAAGGTGGGCACTTTGTCGACGTGGCATTTGCGGATCTTGGCTCCGAGCTTGTCGGCGATATCGTCAACCGTAACGCGGATCTTCGCGGCTTTAAGCAGCTTTTCGATTTCGCGTGCTTGTGGCACCAGATCGTCGTTCATCGGGAGGATGCGGACTTGTTCCGGTGCGAGCCAGATCGGGAAGTTGCCAGCGAAGTGCTCGATCAGCACGCCGCAGAAGCGTTCCATCGAGCCGAAGGGGGCGCGGTGGATCATCACGGGGCGGTGCTTTTCATTGTCGGCGCCGATGTAGTTTAGGTCAAAGCGCTCAGGCAGATTATAATCAACCTGAACGGTGCCGAGTTGCCATTCGCGACCAATCACATCTTTGACGACAAAGTCGATCTTGGGGCCGTAGAATGCAGCTTCACCTGGCTCTTCGACGAAGTCGACGCCAAGCGTTTTGGCGGCTTCGCGCAGTGCAGCTTCAGCTTTGTCCCATTTTGCCGCGTCGCCCACATACTTCGTGGAGTCCGGGTCGCGCAGGCCGATGCGCACGCGGTAGTCAGACATGCCCAGTGTGTTGAAGACTAGTTTGACCAAGTCCAGGCAGCCTTTGATTTCCTGCCCGATCTGATCCTCGGTGCAGAATAGGTGCGCGTCATCTTGGGTGAAACCGCGCACACGTGTCATACCATTGAGTTCGCCGGATTGCTCCCAGCGATACACGGTGCCAAATTCTGCCAGGCGCACGGGCAGGTCACGGTAGGAGTGAGGTTGACTGTCGAAGACTTTAATGTGCATCGGGCAGTTCATCGGCTTGAGCAAGTAGCCGTCGATTTCGCCGCTGTCGAGTTGATTGGACAGCTCTGCGCAGGAGCAACCCTCTTGTGCAAGGCGATCCACCGTGCCCGGTTCGACGATCGGTGGAAATTGCGAGTCTTTGTAGTAAGGGAAGTGCCCGGATGTGCGGTAGAGCCCGAGCTTGCCGATGTGCGGCGTGAATACCTGGTCGTAATCGGCCATGCGCAGCTCTTCTGCGATGAAGTTCTGCAGCTCCTGGCGGATGACTGCGCCGTTGGGTGTCCAGAGCACCATGCCGGCACCGACCGCTTCGTCGATGTGGAAGAGCTTGAGCTCTTTGCCCAGCTTGCGGTGATCGCGCGCCTTCGCTTGTTCGAGGCGCTCTAGGTAATCCGCCAGTTCTTCCTTACTTGGAAACGCGGTGCCGTAGATGCGTTGCAGCTGTTTGTTCTTTTCGTCGCCACGGTGGTAGGCACCAGCAATCGAGAGCAATTTATAGGCCTTGATTTTCTTGGTGTAGCCCACGTGTGAGCCTGCGCAAAGGTCGATAAACTCCCCGTTCTGGTAGAAGCTGATGGCTTCGCCTTCCGGGATATCATCCAAACGGCCCAGCTTGTAGCGTTCTTGGCCGATTTCCTTGATCTTAGCCACTGCTTCTTCGCGCGAGCATTCGATACGGGTAAACTTTTGGTTCTCCTTGATCACCTTTTTCATCTCGGCCTCGATGGCTTCGAGGTCGGAGGCATCCAGCTTTTTATCTAGATCGATATCGTAGTAAAAGCCGTTTTCGGTGGGAGGGCCGATGTCAAGTTGGGTCTCCGGGAAAAGTCGGAGAATCGCTGTGGCGAGCACGTGCGAACAAGAATGGCGGAGTTCCTCTAGGGGGGACATGTCTTTCATAATAATAAGAGTGCAGTGATTGGCGCTTATTCTACAGTCACCGATTTGGCTAGATTACGTGGCTTATCTACATCGCATCCACGCTCGAGTGCCACGTAATAGCTGAACAGCTGGATCGGAATGCACATCAAGATCGGCTGAACGATCTCATGGCACTCGGGCACGATGATGGTGTCGTCGGCTAAACCTTCAGGAATGTCGCATTCTTCTGAGGCAACGAAAATCACCTTCCCTTTACGCGCCTTGACTTCTTGCACGTTGGCCAAGCTTTTCTGGAATATTTCGCCACTCGCCGCCAAAAAGACACTCGGGCACTCTTCGCAAATCAGAGCGATGGGGCCGTGCTTCATTTCCGCTGCGGGGTAGCCTTCAGCATGGATGTAGGAAATCTCTTTTAGTTTTAGCGCGCCTTCGAGTGCGATGGGAAACATGAGTTGACGCCCCAAAAACAGGCAGTCTTCATACTTTGCATATTTCTTGGCGATCTCGGCGATCTTAGCGTCCTGCTTGAGAATCTCTTCGACTTGCTCCGGCACTTTTTGTAGTGCTTTAACGATTTCAATGCCGTCACCATAGCTCAAATCGCGCAAGCGACCTAAGTAGAGCGCCAGCATGGCACAAATCATGATTTGTGAGGTAAAGGCCTTGGTCGACGCGACCCCAATTTCGGGACCTGCGTGCTGGTAGATGCCGCCATCGCTTTCGCGGGCAATAGTTGAGCCCACACTATTATTAATCGCCAGTGTGCGGTAGCCCTTACGCTTCGCTTCGCGGAGCGCACCCAGTGTATCGATCGTTTCGCCGGATTGGCTGATGGCGATCACCAGGGTATTCTTGTCCAGTGGTGAGTTGCGATAGCGGAATTCTGAGGCGTATTCTACTTCGACCGGGATGCGAGCGAAGCGTTCGATTAAATATTCGGCCACCAGGCAGGAGTGCCACGCGGTGCCGCAGGCTAAAAAGAGTATACGGTCCACTTGGCGCAGCTCCTGCGGGCTCAGATTCAGTCCGCCAAAGACTGCGGTGCTGGCATCGTCAGAAAAGCGTCCGCGCATACCATTCTTCAAAGAAGTGGGTTGCTCGAAGATTTCCTTCTGCATGAAGTGGTCGTAGTCGCCCAGTTCAGCCTCTGAAGTGTCCCAGTCGACCTTATGAATGACCGCTTCCACATTTTTACTAGAAACGGTTGTGATCGAGAAGTCGTTGTTTTGTAAGTGCACGACTTCGTTGTCATTGAGGTAGACGACATTCTGCGTGCAGTGGGTAATCGCGTTGACGTCCGAAGCTAGCAGGTTTTCACCTTTACCGATGCCGATAATGAGAGGGGAACCCTTGCGAGCACCGATTAATTCATCGGGGAAATCAGGGCAAATGACCGCGATGCCATAAGTGCCTTCTACGTGGCGCAGGCTCTTACGAACAGCTTCCAGGAATGGATTTTTGGGGCCGTCTTTCGGCTCTTTCTCGTAGTGGTAAGCGATGAGGTTACAAAGTGCCTCGGAGTCGGTCTCTGACTGGAAAGTGTAGCCCTTCTCGATCAAGAACTCTTTCATTCCTGTGTAGTTTTCGATGACACCATTGTGCACGAGCGAAATCTTACCATCGCTACTGGTATGCGGGTGCGCATTTGCTTCAGTCACGTCGCCGTGCGTCGCCCAGCGGGTATGGCTGATGCCTAGATTGCCGCCAAGTTGGCGCTCTTCAAGAGCGTTCTCCAGGTTGACGACACGTCCCGTGCGCTTAATTTGCTCGAAGCCTTGTCCTGCGGCGACAACCATTCCTGATGAGTCGTAGCCTCGGTATTCCAAGCGCTTCAATCCATCTAGCATTATACTTCCCGCTCGATCGCGGCCGATATATCCAACAATTCCACACATAAAGCTTCAAATAAGCTCAGAGTGCGTTTAGCTTTTCAAGCTTATTGACCACTCGGATACCTCAAACATATGAAAAAACGAAAAATCATCTGCATAATTATGGGCGGCGGTCGCGGCTCACGTCTTAGCCCTTTGACACGAGATCGTTGTAAGCCAGCGGTTCCGCTCGCTGGTAAGTATCGTCTCGTTGATATTCCGATTAGTAATTGCCTGAACTCCGGTTATAACCAGATTTACGTTCTGTCACAATTTAATACCGCTTCACTGCACCGGCACATTCAAGAATCTTACAAATTTGACCCCTACGCGGGCGGTTTTGTCGATATTCTTTCAGCGGAACAAACGAACCAGGGCGAGTCTTGGTATCAGGGGACTGCGGATGCGGTTCGCCAAAATATGCATCACTTTCAGGGGCACAGTGAGGGCGACCTGTATGTGATTCTATCCGGTGACCAGCTTTATCGCATGGACCTGGCAGATGTTGTACGTGAACACGATGCTTCCGGAGCTGAAGTGACCATTACCGCGAAGCCACTGGGCCTCGACGAGGCGGAAGGCTTGGGCCTCATGCGTATCAATGATGATTTGGAGATCACTGAGTTTGTTGAAAAGCCGACCGATCCCGAACTGATCAAAGGTCTCGCGGTGGGAGATGGGGTGCGCCAGAAAATGAAGAATCCTGGTGATCGAGACTACTGCCTCGCCTCGATGGGTATTTATGTCTTTAACGCCAATACATTGATTGAAGCGTTGAAGACGGATACCACTGACTTTGGTAAGGAAATTATCCCTGGCCTACTGGGGCAGTCTAAGATGTGCAGCTATGTTTTCGACGACTATTGGGAAGACATTGGCACCGTGAAGGCCTTTTTCGATGCCAACATTCGCCTGACAGATCCTGTGCCGCCGTTTAACTTCTTTGATGAAGAAGCACGTATCTTTACTCATGCACGTTTTCTGCCAGCCTCTAAGATTAATTCTTGCGTGGTCGATCGTGCGATTCTAGCAGATGGTTGTATCGTTACGGATGCAACCATCAAGCATTCGACGCTTGGGGTGCGTTCAGTCGTGCGCGATAAGACTCTTTTTGAGAATGTAGTGATGATGGGGGCGGATAGCTTCGAAACGGTCGAGGATCTTGAAGAGAATAAAGTTCTGGGCCGTCCGGATCTGGGGGTCGGGAAAAACTGCATCGTTAAAAACGCTATTTTGGATAAGAGTGTGCGTATCGGAAATAATGTGGTGCTCGATCCAACGGGCCTGCCCGATAAATTTGGCCCCGAACTCGATATCGCGATTCGCGATGGAGTTTTGGTCGTGTGTAAGGATACGATCGTTCCAGACGGTTTTGTGCTGAAAGCTTAGGTTTTCGATCGAGTCTGTTTTTATGCAAACCGCGCTTCATTCGAGGCGCGGTTTTCTATTGCTCTATGCCGAATGCGGAACACAATTGAGTGCAGAATAAGCAAAGGTCATTTCATGACAAAAATTAACCCCACATCGCGATGAAAAATATTCTTATCTGCACCGACGGTTCTAGTTATTCTCACGAAGCATGCCTCTATGGCGCATGGCTCAGTCAACAAACCCAAGCTGCGATCAGTGTGCTTTATGTCACCGATCTTCGCCAATTTGAAATTCCTGCTGTGGCAGATTTTAGTGGCAGTTTGGGCATTCAACCCTTCGAGGGCATGATTTCTCAGATGCATGAGGTTGAAGAGATCAAGGCGGACTTCGTGCAGGAGCACGCACTGAAGACGCTTAAAGATGCAGGCGTCGACGAGAGTCAAATTACTTTCCACCATGAGACCGGTCTACTGGTGGAAGTGATGTCGGACTATGCCGACGTCGCAGATTTGGTCTTGCTGGGTAAGCGTGGTGAGAACGTCAATTTCGCGACCGAGCACCTTGGCTCTATGCTCGAACGGGTGTTACGTTCTGTAGAGCAACCTTGCCTGGTGACGAATCGACAATTTAAACCCATCTCTGAAGTCGCGATTGCATACGACGGTGGCACCAGTTGCCAGAAAGCACTCGATTATATCGCTGCCAATGAACCTTTTCGTTCAATGGATCTGCACCTGATTGTTTGCGTTGAGGGGCATAAGGAAGAAGAAGCGACACAGCGCCTGCAAGATGCAGAATCCAAATTGCAAGCGGCCGGTTTGTTTCCTCAATGCCAAATTCTAAACGGAGAAGTGGAAACCGCCATCGCTAACTATGTTGAGCAAACAAAAATAGATCTGTTGTTACTCGGAGCGTATGGGCACAGTCGTATTCGTGAGCTATTGATCGGTAGCACCACTACAGAGTTGTTGCGCCGCTGTCGGGTACCAGTTCTCTGCTTCCGCTAGTATTTGTTGCCAACTATCAATGCTAGCCGTGAAGCTTGGCTCGTCTGCGCGCGATCCAGATGGTCAGGATGCCTGCTAGAATCATAAAGACGGAGTAAAACTGTCCGCGGCTCAAGCCGAGCAGTAGGGCGGCATCTGGCTCGCGGAAAAACTCACCCAAAATGCGCACGATTCCGTAGCCGATTAGAAATTCGCCTCCTAACTGTCCGGCGGGAGGGCGAGTGCGCCAAAAACGCCACTGTACATAGGCGAGCATGAGGCCGCCTTCCAGCGCGGCCTCGTACAGCTGCGAAGGATGGCGCGGCTCCGGGCCATAGCTTTGTAGGATTGCATTGTAGTTTTTAGGGCTGTCAGGGAAAATCACAGCCCAGCTGACAGTCGTGACGCGCCCCCACAGTTCGCCATTTATAAAGTTGGCAATACGCCCGAACATTAAGCCCAGCGGTGCCAGTGTGACAACAACATCTCCCAGTGGGAGTACGCCGCACTTATGCTTCCGTGCAAACCAAACGAGCGCCAACATCACACCTACGAAACCGCCATGACTTGCCATACCGCCTTGATCCACTCGCAGGATCAGTAGTGGGTTGGCTAAGAACGCTTCGAGATCATAGAGGAGCATGTAGCCCAGGCGTCCACCGGCCAACACGCCTACAATGATCGCCGTCATTAGCGTCGCACGTGCGTCCGCATCGATGGCGAATTTTCCCTTCAGGTCATAGAGTTTGAGCAGAAGCCAAGCCCCCAGGAAGCCCAGTAAATAAGCGAGTCCATAGTAGCGTATACCATCCAGCCCTATCGGGTTCTCTGGAAAACGGATCAGGAAGGGGCTTAAATCATGCACCCAGTATTGGCTTTGTTCGATCATGGTGACTAATTCTCGCACTGAATACGCTCAATCACCAACTCTTTTCTTTGACATTTCTAGTTGTGCCGAAATCGTCTTTTTTATGATCAAGTCTCTCATTACGGCGCTTTTATGCCTTTGTACTCTCTGCACCTTCGTCACTCAGTCGGCGGCACAGGACAACCTACGCGTGACCGTCGCCAATCTAAACCAAGACGTGAGTCTATTAAGCCAGAGCCTGAAAACCCTGCGCCTGGAGATCGAAGAACTGCATCGGGAAAACGCGCGCCTGCGCGCACAAGTGGCGGCTGCTAGCTCCAATCGTGATACGGAAGCGCAAATCACTAATCTGGCTTCTGCCATCGAAACCTTGCGTCGTGAGTATCGCTCAGCCGATGAATCTCAGAAGCAACAGATTTTAACTGAAGTAAATCGTCAAGTCAGTGCACTGGCCAAAGAAACTCAAGCTGCCATTAACTCGATCGCCAATGCGGTAGAAAACCAGCCTCAGATCGCAACTCCAGTTCATTTCTCGGATGATTTTCCCAAGACTGGTAAACCTTATGTCGTGCGCTCTGGTGATACGCTCAGTAAAATCGCCCGCGATCACGGCTCTACAATTAAGAATATTCAAAATGCCAATAAGATCGTCAATCCATCGCGCGACCTTAAAGTCGGCGAAACTATTTTCATCCCGATTGCCCAGTAAACATGTCAAATCCTAAAACTAGACTCGGTCGCGGACTCGGTGGCCTCATTACAGGAACTGGTAGTTCCAAATCTCAGCCCGCGTCCGACAGCTCCAATACGCCCGTAAAGAAAGCGGTCGTAAAAAAGCCTGTGGTAGCCACCAAGCCTAAACCTGTGGCGACAGTTGCGCCCAACGCACCCGGTTATCGTGAGATCGGAGTGGGGGAAATTGTCGCCAACCCCTATCAGCCGCGCCGTGAGATCCGTGAGGAGTATGTCGAAGAATTGGCCAAGAGCATCCAGTCCGAAGGTCTTTTGCAGCCCATCGTCGTTCGCGCTAAAGATAATAAGTTTGAGCTGATCGCCGGCGAACGTCGCTTGCGTGCCTATCAGTATTTGAAATTAAAGACAATACCGGCACGTATCATTGAGGCCAGTGATGCCTCGTCGGCGACGCTGGCTTTGATTGAGAATTTGCAACGTGAAAACCTGAACCCGATCGACGAAGCCCTCGGCTACGCGAGTCTGGTGCGAGATTTCGATCTGACTCAAGAAGCGGCCGCCGAACGCGTGGGCAAAGGCCGCGCGACTGTCGCCAACGCGTTGCGCTTACTCACGCTAGGTTCTGAAATTCAGGGCTTTCTGAGCCGTCGTCTCATTTCGACGGGGCACGCCAAGGTCTTGCTCGGTCTAGAGAGTGAAGAACATCGCAGGTTGTTGGCACGTCGTATCATTGAAACGGGCATGAGCGTACGCGAAGCCGAAGCGCAGGTACGCCGGCTTAAAGACAGCAATGGTGCGACTGCCAAGAAGGGGAACGGGCAAAATGCTCCAGAGGCCGAACAAACCGCGATCCGTGATCTGGAAAGGCGCATGGGGGAGCATTTCAACACTCGCGTCGCACTTAAGCACACCCCCAAGAAGGGGCGTATCACCATCGAGTATTTTGGAAATGACGACCTTGACCGTATCCTGGATAAGCTCGGGCTACAGTAATCGAAGCTAGCCGACCTTTTCACCCGCCTGGGGCTGTTGGTCGGCCGATTGCATTCTGCGCAGGGAAGGACTCGCTAGCCTTCTTGCTTGAGGGCGAAGCCTGCTTTTTCCAAGTCCGCGCCGCTGGGGGCTTGATACGCGCTAAGCCCGAATTCGGGCAGCACGGAGAGGAAGTGGTCAAAGATATCGCCCTGAATATCTTCGTATCGGGCCCAAGCGATGTCGTTGGTAAATACATAGATCTCTAACGGTAGGCCTTGGGAACTGGGTGGCAGCTGACGCACTAGCAAGGTCATGTCCTGATGCACCTTGGGGTGATTGCGCAAATAGGCGACGCAATAGGCGCGAAAGGTGCCCACATTCGTGAGGCGGCGACCGTTGATTAACTCTGAGAGTTCTTCGCCTACATGATCGTTGTATTTCTGGATTTCCTCCAATTTGGACTCTAGGTAGGGGCGTAGCAGGCGGATACGCTTAAAGCGTGCTAGCAAATCTTCATCGGCAAACTGAATCGTGCGCATGTCGATGTAGAGTGGGCGTTTAATTCGGCGACCGCCGGATTCGCTCATGCCACGCCAGTTTTTGAAAGAATCGGTGATGAGTGCATAGGTCGGGATGGTCGTGATCGTTTTATCCCAATTTTGCACTTTTACGGTGGTGAGTGAGACGTCGATGACATCACCATCGGCACCGCGGGCGGGCATCTCGATCCAATCACCGACCATGACCATATTATTGATGGAGAGTTGAAAGCCCGCGACCAATCCGAGAATCGCGTCCTTAAAAATTAAGAGTAGAATGGCGGTGACCGCGCCCAGACCGGAAAACAAAACCAGCGGTGACTTTTCCAGCAAGGCCGATAGAATGAAGATGAAGCCAATCAGATTGATTACCAATTTGGCTGCTTGAATAAAGCTCTTGGCAGGATAGCGCTTGCCCATCGAGCTGCGCTCCCAGAGCGATCGCGTAAAATTTAATACGCCATCGATGACGAACAATATGATGACGATTAGGTAAGTGTTTACGATCAGTTGAAAGAAACCCGCGATCGAGGGGAAGTTGTCGAACAGAGCCGGCGCGAAAAAATGAATGATCGCCGCAGGTCCTATATGTGAAAAGCGTACGATGACATTATGATCGATCAGTAAGTCATCCCATTGCATCGAAGTCTTACGAATGAGTGGATGGATGATATATTTGATGAAACGTTTCGCGACAAAGTTGGCCAACAGAGCTAAGATAAATAGGTAAAGCCCTGCGCCCAGCAGGCTGAGAAGCTCGGCCATGCCTACATTGATTTTAAACTTTAGGAGCCATTGGCTAATGATTTCAGGAGTCATGGATTAGGTATGTGGCAAGACTTTTGCCGTGTGACAATGTTTCTTCATGCATGTTACGAATTGCTTGCCATTCGTATGCCTGCGTACATGAAATGTTATGATGCCGTTCCGACCCTTATTCCTTATTGCTTGTATTAGCTTATTTCCTCTCTTGGCGGGGGCACAGAGCGATAGCTATGCGCTGCAACGTATTCTTCAACGCTATACCGAGGCTTATGGTGGTTTTCGTGATGCGGATTCGTTGTCGTCTATCAGTGTCGAAGGCATCATCGAGCAGAATGGGCAGAGCTTTGATTTTCTTATGCGTAAGAAACGCCCCTACTCCATGCGCTATCGCCTCTCTAACGAGTTGTGTAATGTAATTAGTGGTTACAACGGCGATGTTGCTTGGATGCGCACTGAAACAAATGGTGAAGTTTCGATCCAGACTTTGGACGCGAAAGGCACGCGTGCTTTACGTGCGCAGGCTCGATTTGACAGTCCGCTATTTCGCGCGATGGAGAAGAGTGAAAATGAAATTACGCTTTTAGAGAGAGCTACGCTTGATGAGCGTAGCGTCTATGTGCTGTCAGTGGATGAAAGTGGTCGCGGCCTCAGTCATTATTATATCGATGTCTTTACGGCCTATGTCGTCCGGGTGGATCAATTGGATGCCAATGGCGAAGTCCAGTTACAAACATTGTACCGCGATTACAAAGAGGTCGATGGTTATCCCTTTGCGCATGAGGTTGAAACGCGCCTGGATGGGCAGACACTTTCATTGGCTAAGGTCAACGAGATCGTCGTGAATCCTGGCTTGTTGAGCTTTTATTTCGAGCAGCCGCGGCGCTAATTGTTGCCAATACTGTCCTCATCCAGACCACCTTTCAATTTGTGGTCTAATTTGAGGCGTTCGATTTGTGAACGCAGCGCCCGTTCAAATTTCTCAAAGCGAGCGAGTATGCCCCGGGTCTCCAGTAGCTCCTGCTTGAAGCGTCCGGAGGGGCAGAGTGTGAAAATCGCGAGGTCGAGCACGTTTTCCGGCTCTTTAATATTTGATAAAAATTGTATGACCTCTTGCGGGATGTCGGCCCCCAAGCGCATTTGGGTTTGCATGAGCGCAAGTAGAGTCGGCTGAATGGCTCCCATGGTTTGTTCGCTGCCGTCGGATTCACTTAGAATTTGATGAATGCGCGCGCGCCGGTAGGGCTCTTCAGTCACAAAGCTCTCTAGTTGCACGCGGGCTAAACCTTGTAAAATCAAATTAGAGGTGCCGTCCGGGTTTTGCTTGCAGGCGCGAACCACTCCGACACTGGCAATGGAGTAGGGGGTCTCCAGTATTTCGGCGTCTTTTTCCCGCTCATCGAGTGCGGCGACTGCGAAGATGCGGTCTTCTGCCAATACGCGCTGCAGCATTTCGCGATAGCGTGGCTCGAAGATGTAGAGCGGCATCATCGCCTGCGGGAATCGTCCACATTGACTTAAAGTCATTACGGGCACTTCACGCGGAATTTCAATTTCTTGGGAGCTCATATAAGCTTAGTCGCCTAGGGGCCCCGCTAGTTCCATTCGTCGGGGTGCAATTTGGACTGCTCCGGTGATTCGCATTCAGCATAGTATACTGCCATCCGGAAAAAACGGATATGAGTGTCAACCAGCGCTTGGTTCTTCTTGCGTGCTTCTTCAAATAGGATTTCAGGTGCTCGCCCCTGCAGATCGTAGATTTCGCGAATGCCCATGTCGATCAAGCTGCGTGCGACCACTACGTCCATCCGCGGGATGCGCATCAGGGCCGAATTCAGAGCTTCGTAGTCGACCTTTTTTTTCTTTTTCTGTGGAAACATGGTGTCCATTTAGTAACCACTGTCGGATTGCGCTGCAGTATCTTCACAGATCGCACGGCAAGAGGTCCAACCGACACCAAGACGATGTGCGCCCAGATCGACGAAGCGTTGCGCATCCGCGCGGTCGCGGATGCCTCCGGATGGCTTGACCTGGATGCGCCCTGCGGCTGTGTCGAGCATGGTCTGCACATCTTCCAGTTTGGCACCTTCGCCATTGAAGCCAGTAGATGTTTTGACGAAGTCGGCACCTGCACGAATGCAGACTTCCACCATTTGCTGAATTTCTTGAGTATTTAGATGGGCGGTTTCGAAAATGACTTTTAGCGGGACCTGTGCGGCCCGCGTTTGTGCGGCCACGCCTGCCACATCTGCTTCAACTTCGGCCCATTTGCCTGATTTGATCCAGCCGTAGTTGGCGACCATATCGATTTCATCGACGCCGAGTTCGATGTAGCGTTTCGCTTCGTCGGCCTTTGATGCGGGTAATTGCACCCCATGCGGGAATCCCAATACCACGCAGACCGCGGTGTCGGTGCCTTTACAATGTTGCTGCGCCAGTTCGATATCGCAGGGGCGTACGCATACGCTGTATGTGTTTAGCTCAATGCAGGCTTGGAGTGCTTCCAGAACGTCTGTTTCAGTAAACTCGGCTTTCAGTATTGCGGCATCTAGGTAACGGCTAATCTCTGTCATATTGCAATTGGTTTGAAGGTGGTTCGAGACCAGACTCACGTGATCCGTCGGTGGAGTCAATCCGCCTAATTAGTTGGCATTTAAAAACTCGATGTAGGGGCCGAAGAAACGTCCAAAGTCTTCGATCTGTGGGAGGTGCCCTAAACCCTCAAGCTCAACAAGGGTGGCATTGGGGATGGCTTTCAAAGCTGCGCGTCCGAGCTCAGGATAGTTGCCTAATGTGGCCTTCACTTCTGCGCTGACTTTATTTTTGCCTAGTGCGGTGGTGTCGCGCTGCCCAATAATCAGGAGGGTGGGTTGTGAGAGTTGTTTGAATTCGTATACGACCGGTTGGTTGTAAATCATGTCGTAGGTGAGTGCTTGGTTCCAAGCCATTACAGGGTATTCTTTGCTTTGGATAAAGCGAGTCAGCATCTCGACGCCAGAGTCGTATGCGCTCTTCCATTTGCCATCGTAGTAGGAGTCCAGTTGGTAGGCGCGGATCTTTTCGGGAGTCTTTTTGAGTTCGCCCTGATACCATTCGTCTATTGACTGGTAGGGCACTCCTTTTGCCTTCCAATCTTCGAGTCCAATGGGATTGAGTAGTGTCAGGCTAGTCGCCATGTCCGGATACATGAGCGCGAAGCGTGTCGCAAGCATACCGCCCATTGAGTGTCCGAGCACCTGGACTTGCTCCACTTTTAATGATTTCAAGAGATCATAAGTGTTTTGTGCCAGCTGATGAAAACTGTATTGGTAATGGCTTGGTTTGGTGGATTTGCCGAAGCCGATTTGGTCTGGCATGATCACGCGGTAGCCGGTTTCCAGTAGGGCGTTCGCGGTTTCTTCAAAATAAGCGCCGGAGAAGTTTTTGCCATGCAAGAGCAAGACTGTGCCAAGGACATCCGTGGTAGGCGAAACGTCCATATAGCTCATCTCCAATGTTTGCTCTTGGCTCTCAAAGGAGAAATTTGAGACCGGAAAAGGGTAGGTATAGTTTTCCAGTCGTATCCCGGCTTGCGCCACGGCAAAGCTGAGTATCCATAGCGGTAGTAACTTGGTGATCAATCGTATCATGCAGCAATGGCTATCTACTTTTCGGTGTAGATCAAACGAACTCCGCCAAAAATCTGAATGATTTTTGGAGAGAGTCAGCTGCTCGCTACGATGAGGGCATGCCGCTGTCTCGGATGTCATTGGAGGTCGCCGCTTCCAGCTTCGCAGTCAGCTCACGGCGATTTGCCTGCCTCGTCGGCCAGCCAAGTTGCCTTGAATTATTTCCCTAGCTTGATGTTGCGAGCGCCACGCCAATTTTGGCGATGTTTGCGAATCCAGTCGAGTAAGGCGCGTTCAAAGCCGATGTCTTTTCCTTGTTTTTCGGATTCGATCCACTTGTGCCTGAGGATTTCTTCGCGCTCCGCCAGAAACTCTTGGTAGAGTGTGGAACGCTGCGCGAATCCATGATTGGAACAGGTATCGGAAGCTGAATTGGACATATCTTTATTCTCCTCGCTCATACGACTGATAGCATATCTCGTAACACAAAGCTCAGAAAACTACATGGAATGGCGCCTCTGGCTAGCTTAAAACGCGAGCGAAATTATTTTTTAACAAGACTGTTTAAGATCTGTCGCGCAATTTCCATAAATACTTGGGAGGCCTTGGAGTCGGGATCGCTGATGACGATGGGAATGCCCTTGTCGCATCCGATGCGAATGTTGGGGTCAATTGGAAGTTGCCCCAACAGCTCAGTTCCGAGGCTTTTTGCAGTTTCACTGCCGCCCCCTTCGCCGAATAGATTCTGGCGTGAGCCGTCCGCTGCTTCCAAGTAGCTCATATTCTCCACCACTCCCAGGAGCGGCACACTGACCTTGTCAAACATGCGCGCTCCACGGCGAGCAACATTGGAGGCCGCGGGCTGTGGCGTAGTGACGATAACCGCGCCTTCGAGTGGGATGGTTTGCACGAGAGAGAGCTGCGCGTCGCCAGTGCCGGGTGGCAGGTCCACGACTAAAATTTCCAATTCTCCCCAATTCACGTTTTGTGCAAACTGTTGAATTGTCTTCATAATCATCGGGCCACGCCAGACGACTGGGGTGTCTTCGTCGACCAGGAAGCCCATCGACATCGTGCGCACACCGAAATTCTCGATGGGGACAATCAAATCGTTTTCAATTTCAGGCCGTCCGGCGGCACCCAGCATGAGTGGAATCGAGGGGCCGTAAATGTCGCAGTCCATGATGCCGACTCCTGATTTGCCTTCGGCTTCCAGGAGACGTTGCAGGGCGCAGGCGATATTCACTGTGACCGTCGATTTGCCTACGCCGCCCTTGCCACTGGCAACCGCGATTGCGTATTTGACCTGTTGCATGGCCTGGCTGGTATTGGGCTTGCTCCCCGCAGCTCCGGCGGGCGAGGGTTGTTGCTTGGGCTGAGAGATCTCCATCCGCACTTTGACTTCGTCGATGCCTTCCAGGGCGCCGACTGCGCTTTTAATGTCGGCCGCGATTCGCTCTGGAATCGTTGTGTCGGCGGTGGTGATTTCGATGCCGATCAAGACTTCATTGTCGTTTTGTTCCACCTCGCGAACGAGGCCGAAGGAAACGATGTCGCGACTGAAACCGGGGAATTTGACGCTTTTGAGGGCTGTTTGGATTTGTTCTTTGTCTGCCATAGCTATGTCGTAGCAAATTGGAACACTGACGCAGCAGTTCAACACGAAACGCTAGAATTTTTGTCTTTTGTAGAAATCTATTCACAAAGTTGATTTTCATTTGCGATTTTCCTGCGCTTCGGACTATTTCGTGACTATGCGTTTAACAGCCCTTTTATTACTCTCGATCTTCTGTGTTTCGCTCGCTCCCCGTGCGGTATTCTCTGAAACTATCCAGCTTCAGGACCTGGTGCGGGATGGAGAAGGGCAGCTCGCGGTCGCGATTGATAGTAGTGATGCGACTGTGAGTAATATGGCTCGCCGGGCATTTAACCTACATGGTGCCTATGTCGTGACAAACGGGAGCAATGCGGCCTTTCAAATTAAAATCGAGCCTGCCGGCGCTTCAGCGGTGCTGTTGACTGTGGGCTCGGGCCAACCTTACACGGAGCAATTGCGACGCACCGTCTCCGGCAGTGATTTGCAAAATGCTGTGCTGCGCGCCTGTGATCTGGTGGTTGAAGCCACTTTGCAGACTAAGGGCTTCTTTGCCGGACGCCTCGCATTCGTCGGCAAGCAACGTGGGATCTCCGAAATTTATACCAGTGATTTACTCTTTAGCCGTGTGCGGCCTTTAACGCGTGACCGTTCTCTGGTTACGGGGCCAAAGTGGGCGCCTGATGGGCGTCATTTGCTCTACACGACTTACTTTAAGAGCGGTTTTCCCGATATCTTTCTGTTGGATGTAAACAGTGGCCGTAAAACGCCGATCGCGACTTTTAAGGGGCTGAATACCGGTGGGGCCTTTAGTCCGGATGGGCGACAAATTGCGATGTCACTTTCTGGTACGGGGAACTCCGAGATTCATGTTACCGATAGCCGCGGTAAGAATGCCCGGCGCTTGACCACTAATAAGAGCCTGGAAGCCAGTCCGAGTTGGTCACCTGATGGACGCCGTTTAGTCTACACTTCGGATGCGCCTGGTAAGCCTCAATTGTATGAGATCTCCAGCACTGGAGGGCCGGCGCGACGTCTTCCGACTAATATCAGCAGTTACTGCTCGGAGCCTGCATGGAACCCCGTGAATGATAATTTGATCGCGTTTACGGCGGCTGTCAGCGGAGGCTTTCAGATCGCACTTTACGACGCCCAATCGCGCACCAGCAAGTGGCTGACTCAGGGGGCCTCCTCTTTGGAACCAGCATGGCTCCGTGATGGACGCCATCTGGTATTCACCCAACGCAATGGCGGTAGCACTCGTTTAATGTTGTTGGATACTTTGACTCAAAAAGTCAGTGCGCTACATAAGCCCGCCTTCGGCGACGCTTCGTCGGCTAGCTATGTTTATTAATAGGAGCGTCTAGCGCAGCGCTTCTTTGAGCAGCGCTTCTGTGCTGGCGTTGCTATCGAGTTTGGCAACGGCTTTACGCACGAGTTTATCGGCGTCGGCAGGCTTGTAGCCGAGTGTCATTAAGCTGGCGACGGCATCTTGAAACGCACTCGGTTCGGTAGGCATGTGAAGATCGCCTGCGGTGGGTGTTTGGCCAGTGGCCACCAAGCCGACTTTGTCTTTTAACTCAATGACTAGCCGCTCGGCGGTTTTCTTGCCAATGCCGGGGCATTTAGACAGGAGTGCTACATCTGAGCTGGCAATCGCGCTGCGCAGCAAATCGGTGGACATGCGGCTGAGCATGCTGATACCAATTTTGGGGCCGATGCCGGATACTTTTTCGATGAGTAAGCGATAAAAATCGCGGTCATCGCGCGTGGCAAAACCGTAGAGCGTCGCGCTGTCTTCGCGGTAGACGCTATGGATAAAAAGACTGCACTCTTTGCCAATGGCTGGCACTTTCTCTGCAGTCGTCACGGGGATGTGGACTTCGTAGCCCACGCCACCCGCTTCCAGGACGACTAACAGCGGTGTGGATTCGAGAACGGTTCCTTTGAGTCGTGCAATCATGATAGTTTAATCTACCAGGCCGAGCACGTCTTCCATGTTGTATACTCCGGGTGTTTTGCCGACTGCCCATTGTGCGGCGCGAACCGCACCTTGGGCGAAGATCTTACGATCCGTCGCGCGGTGAGTGAGTTCGATGCGTTCGCCATCACCACAGAAATAAACGGTGTGTTCACCGACGATGTCACCCCCGCGGATGGCATGCACGCCGATTTCTTTGCGAGGGCGTGCGCCGACTAGACCTTCGCGTCCATGTACAACTTGCTCGTCGGCCAGTTGATAGCTGTCCTTTAGGATTTCAATCAGACGCTCAGCGGTGCCGCTGGGAGCGTCCTTTTTGTGATGGTGGTGCATCTCCAGCACTTCGGGCTCGTATTGTTCCCCCAGAATTGTCGCTGCTTTACGTGTTAAATAGTTCAGCGTGTTGACACCCACAGAGTAGTTGCCCGCCCAGACTACGGGGATTTTGCCGTCCACTGTGCTGAGGATTTGTGCTTTCTCTTCGGCGGTGTGTCCGGTGGTGCCGATCACGAGTGGTAAGTTCTTTTCGACGGCGAGTGCCGCGATGCTGGCAGTCACTTCGTGAAAGCTGAAGTCGATAATGGCTTCGCAGGCGTCGATATTGGCGCGTGGGTCGTCGCCCGCATCACATGCAGAGACGATTTCGGCGTTGTTGTCTTGGGCGATTGCGGAAATCGCGATGCCCATGCGTCCGCGTGAGCCGTTAAGAAGTAGTTTGAGTGACATGATTACTAGAGATACGAGATTAAACGAGGCCGAGTTCGGCGAGCATTGGATCCAATATTGCGCAGGTTTCGGCGGTGATCGAACTTAGAGGGAGGCGCACCTCATCGGAACTGATAATGCCCGCCTGCTTGAGTGCATACTTGATCGGCACTGGATTCGGCTCGGTGAAAATGGCTTTGAAAAACGGATAAAACTTAAGGAAGGTCTCGCGAGCGCGGGCATAGTCGTTGTCATTTGCGGCGCGCACCATTTCTACCAATGGGGCGACCACAAGATTGGAGGCGACACTGATGACCCCCGTGGCACCTGCGGACATAAAGGGCAGCGTGAGTCCATCGTCGCCGCTCATCACCGCATAATCGGGGCCGAGGGCACGCACATATTCCGTGACCTTATCGCAGGAGCCTTCGGCAGCCTTCATGCAGCAGACATGCGGATACTTATCGTAGAGGCGTGCCGTGACATCTACCGAGATTTCGATGCCACAACGAGAAGGAATCGAGTAAAGGATGATGGGCTTCTCTGTGCACTCCGCAACTTTGCTGAAGTGTTGGAATAAACCTTCCTGACTGGGCTTGTTGTAGTAGGGGGCGACCACCAGAAAACCATCGGCTCCGGCCTTATCGGCATTCTGTGTGAGCATGACTGCTTCAGTCGTCGAGTTGGAGCCTGTGCCTGCGTAGACCGGCACTTTGCCCGCGGCTGCTTTGACTGAGGCGCGAATCACTTCGATATGCTCCGCATGGTCGAGAGTGGGGGATTCACCAGTGGTGCCGACAGAGACGAGGCCGTCGATGCCACCTGCAAGTTGGTGGGCGATGAGTTTTTCCAAGTCAGCATACGCAACTTCGCCTGCCTGCATCGGAGTGGCAAGGGCGGTAAAAACACCTGAGAATTGATTTGTCTTCATAGAGGCTTCAAAAAATATTGTAAATCGGCAGCACGCGGCTGATTCGCACTAGCACGTGCATAAGGTTCTGTATATTCAACAGAAAAATTATTCCCTACCAGATAAAATAAATGGCAGTTCTCGAAACAATCCACGGTCTTCTCAATCTCGCTGTCGAAAATGGTGCCAGCGATATCCATATTAAATCCAATAAACCTGCTTTTCTACGTTTAAGTGGACGCTTGGAATCGGTTGAAATGGACCCCGTGCCACCGGAGGACATTCGTGAGTTTATCGAGCAAAGTGTGCCGGAGCAATTTTTTGGAAAGTGGACGAATGATCGTCAGGTGGATTACTCCTATCGTGTGGAGAATATTGGCCGTTTTCGGGTGAATGGCTTTTTGCAGCGAGGCCTACCGAGTATCGTCATGCGCCATGTGAGTGATCATCCACCGACATTTGATGAACTGAATATTGACGGTGGTATCTTGTCCAAGCTCTGTAAGGAAAAGAACGGTATTGTGATTCTCTGTGGGGCAACAGGCTCGGGTAAGAGTTCGACCCTCGCCGCGATGGTGAATTATATCAATATGAACTTCGATAAGCACATTGTGACACTCGAAGATCCGATCGAATACACCTATACCGATATCAAATCGATCATCAATCAACGCGAAGTCGGCATCGATTGCCCCAGTTTCGCTGACGGTATGCGTGCGGTGCTGCGTCAAGATCCTGACGTGATTCTAGTGGGTGAAATGCGTGATAAGTCTACCTTTGAGACCGCGCTACAAGCCGCGGAGACGGGGCACTTGGTCTTTGGCACTTTGCACGCTTCGAGTGCGCAGCAAGCTATTCAGCGACTGTTTGAATTTTTCCCGGAAGAGCGTAAGGTCGCGCTGCAGCGCCAGATCGCAGCCTCACTTTTGGCTACTATCACCCAAAAGCTTCTACCCGCATTGGAAGGGGGCGGGCGTTATCCGGTTTCGGAGGCCTTTGTTCTGGATACGCTTGCTCGTAAAGTCATCATGGAAGGTGAATTTACAAAAATTGAAGCGGTGATCGAAGCCAGCGAAGATAATGGTTCGAAAACTTTCAATCAGGATCTGTACCGTCTGGTCAAGGCCGGAAAGGTGACGAAAGATCATGCCATGAGTCACTCCCCGAATCCGAGCCAGTTGGAGATGAACCTTAAGGGCATCTTCCTTAGTAGCGGCGGTATCGTTCGTTAGGTCCTCGTATCGGTCTAGCTCATTTTCGATCATTTTCGCTGTGGATTGCCTCATTATTGGTAAAGTGTGGCCAGAGCCGAGCTCGACGGCTGCGGGGCGGCGTACACATGATTTAATTACAGCCCTACAGTTGGGGGGCTGGCAGGTGCATTTTGCTTCGGCAGCCCAGCGCGGTATGTATGCGCTCGATTTGGATGCGCTCAATGTCGAAACGCACAATATCGCGGTCAATGATTCCGCTTTTGATCATTGGATTGCCTCACTCGCACCCGAGCTCGTAGTTTTTGACCGCTTTATGACCGAAGAGCAATTTGGTTGGCGGGTGGCTCAGCACTGCCCGGATGCTCTACGAGTGCTTGATACCAGTGATCTTCATTGTCTACGCATGGCAAGGCAGCAGGCGCTTAAAAGTGGGGCAGCCTTGAATTTGAGGAACGAAACTGCGCTGCGTGAAATTGCTTCCATTTACCGCTCCGATTTGACTTTGATGATTTCGGAGTACGAGATGGAGCTTTTGCGGCGTGAATTCTCAATCGAGGAGGAACTACTCTCGTATTGGCCGTTTGCGGTGACACTTCCGGAGTCCAGTGCATGCTTTGAGGCTCGGGAGCATTTTATTTTGATCGGTAGTTTTTTGCATCCACCCAATCTGGATGCCGCGCGTTGGTGTCGACAGAGTCTCTGGCCCAAAATTCGTGCGGTCTTGCCGAATGCTGAGTTGCATTGCTTCGGCTCCTATGGGGAGCGCTATGCAGGTGAATTACATGCACCGAAAGAGGGTTTTCACTACAAAGGGCGAGCCGAAGATGCCTTGGAGACAATGGCGAAGTATCGGATTAATCTAGCGCCGTTGCGTTATGGAGCCGGACTCAAAGGAAAGGTCTTTGACGGCTTTTTGACGGGCACGCCTACGGTGATGACTCCTATCGCCGCCGAAGGTATCTGTTCGCAGGAAGAGTGGGTGCATTCCGAGGTGGACGCCTTGGTCGCCGATGCCGTTGAGCTCTATGAGAACCTTGCAGCCTGGCAACTTCGGCAGGCTCGGGAACGCGCGCTTTGTGAGGCACGCTTTAGTGCGGCGCATTGGCAGCCACAATTGATGCAATCGATTCGCACCGCCATCGACGAGCGGGATCGTCGACGGCAGCAGAATTTTATCGGTCAAATGCTCCATCATCACCAGCACCGCAGCACGGAGTTTATGAGTCGCTGGATTGAGGCGAAAAACGCGTGAATTTCTAGCGCTTAGGCTGGGTTCTTTGAAACTTTTGTTCGCGGTGCTAATCTTCGGGCGCGTCTGTGCGAAAGGGAACCATTGGTAGACCCGCTTGGTTGTAGAGCGGAGCTTCGGGGTTGTTGGCCCAAGCGTAGCGTGCCGCGACGGGCTTGTTGACGCCTGGGGCCCGGAGGTGAATATGAGAGCCATGGATCTCTGCTTGAGCCCACACAAAGTCACCGTCGTCTGCCTTCAGGGCGAATCCACCGATCTTGGAGTTCTTGCTGACGAGTCCGCCAGTGGCGTGGTCGAAACTGAGGATCGCGGTGTCGTCTTCGACTTTCATTTGCTGAAAAGTCGGTCCATTGGCAATGACATTACGTTGATAAGCGATGCGCTCAGCGACGAGTCCGAGGCGGTGCCCGACGTCTTGCTTATTGCGAGGATGGATGTCGTTAGCCTCACCGATATCGATTGTGACAGCTAAGCCGGTGTTGGGGTCCTGAGCGGCAGTGATGGCTTGAGCTTCGCGTAATTCGGCCCATTTGCTTTCGACTGGCTGCGCATCGCGTGCCCGATAGTTGGCAAGCTGCACCACTAGGAAGGGGAAGTCTCCTCGGCCCCAGCGCTGACGCCAGTCGGCGATCATGGTGGGCAAGAGTGTGCGATATTGTTCCGGGCGTCCGGAGTTAGACTCACCTTGATACCAAATCGCGCCGCGTATGCCAAAGGGGATGAGCGGTTGGATCATTTGGTTGTAGAGCACGGTAGGTTTGTTGGGAGACAGTGGGTTGCGCGGTTTCTTGGGCAATACGTATTGCGGCTTCAGCTTCCATTCGCTGGCGAGAGTGATCTGTTCGCCTGCGGCTGCATCCACTGGGGCGATGTACATGCTTTCTGGCTCTCCACCCCAGAGACCGCCTTGGCCTTGAGCATCCATTACGCGAATGGCGATTACGTTTTTGCCTGCTTTGACGAGTTTGCCGGGCACTTGGTAGCTGCGAGGCTGATTCCAGTATTCGACAATGTTTTTCTTTAAGTTCCCGGTTTGCCCTACCACTTCGCTGTTGAACCAAGTGACATCGACTTCATCGATGGGGCCAGTATGCAGTGCTAAATCGCGGCCTGCCCAGCTCGCGGGTAACTCGATGGTCTTACGTAGCCAAACGATGCCGTCCAAATCTTTGTGCCCTGCCTGTTCCCAGTTTTGCGGAACATTTAGGGTGGCCCATTGGCTGTCGTCCAGTTCGGGAGTTGTCCACGATTTCGCTGCTGCGAGGTCGGCTTCCAGGGCATACATTTCAGGGAAGCTTTTCTTATAGGTATCCCATGCTTGTTGAAATTTCGCTTCCAATGGTTTCTCACGGAGCTTCAATTCTGACAGGGCGTCTATTGCTGATGTGAATTCGGGGAGGTTTTCTATTAAGGCTTCTTTGCTAGTCCATGCTTCCGCGATGGTGCCACCCCAATTGGTGCTGATCAAACCGACGGGACGATCGAGCTCGGAGTGTAGATGACGACCGAAATAATAGCCGACAGCTGAAAAGCGTTTTACCGTGTCGGGAGAGCAGACCACCCAGTGCCCTGTCAAATCTTCTTGCGGTTCATAGGCGAGCTCGTTTTTGACGTCAAAGTAGCGGATTTCCGGATAGTGTGCGCTTGCAGCTTCTGCTGCTGAATTATTTGAGTTAGCGACCGACCACTCCATATTGGATTGACCTGAACAGATCCAAACTTCGCCGACTAATACGTCCTCATATGTAATGCGATCGCCTGAACTGCTGTGGATCGTCATGCTTTGCCCTTGATGGCTGGTTGCCATTTGAGGCAGGGCGAGTTTCCATTGACCAGACTCGTCTGCTGTGGTTTCGACGGACTCTCCAGCAAACGATACGGTAATTGTTTCGCCTGGATCTTCCCAGCCCCACACAGGGATTTTTCCTTCCTGCTGCAGGACCATATGGGAGCCGAAGATGGCAGGCAGCTTGAGCTCTGCCAGTGCAGTTTGACTGCTCCAGAGGAGCAATGAGGCGGCGAAGGAAACTTGTAGGAGACGGGGTGGGGTTGACTTTGTGTTCATTTGCAATTGATGTAGATCAATTGTTGCAGCTGGGTCAAGTCTTGCTGTGAGTTTCTTCTCCGCTGGTGGTTGCGGGCTAGATTATATATTTTTCCGTGCGGCTTTTTGTGCGCTTTCCGAGCGGAAGCTTAAGATTAGGTAAATGAGGGTGCCGATCACGATGCCGCAGTCCGCGATATTGAAGGAGGGGTAGCGTCCGGTCGGCATAATCCACGGGATGTTAACTGGGAAATGAAAGTCGAGGAAGTCGATGACGTGGCCGTGAATCAGTCGATCGATCATATTGCCCAAAATGCCGCCGATGAGTAGACCGAAGGCCCATTGCATGGGTTTGCGGTAGAGCTCTAGACTGTGGCGTAGTTTGTAGATCGCAAAGAGGGTGATGAGGGCAAACAGAGCCAAGAGTCCTCCGTAGCCCGAGAGCATGCCCCAAGCGGCCCCTTCGTTGCCAATGTGCACAATGTAGAAGAAGCCATCGATGACGGTAATCGCTTCGGGCGGATAGTAGCTATCCAACGCTAGATTGTTAAAGATCCAGGCTTTGGTGAGCTGATCGAGAACAAAGACGACAATGGCTGATACGTAGAGTAATCGGTAGCGATTGAGTTTACTGAGTGGATGTTTCGGCATTGGCTAGAACGGCCTACGCTGCCATTCTTTATCATGGGTGCAACCCCGCAGTTATTTAAAATCTTACAGCGGAGTACCTATGGTGGCTGTCGCTGGTAATGTGCATTTAAACGCACTGAGATGCACTAGGCCGCTCGCTTATTTGGGGCCAATCCAGCCCTTGCGCCAAAAGAAGATGGCAAGGCCCAGAGTCATCGATAGGCAACCGCCCCAGAAGACGGGGTAGGCGTATTTCCAGCCGAGTTCAGGGATGTATTCGAAATTCATCCCATAGACGCCGGCAAAGAAAGTGATCGGAATGAAAAAACTAGCCATGATCGTGAGCACTTTCATGATCTCGTTCATCTTGTTGCCGACTGAGGTTTGATACAGATCGGTGAGACCTGAGGCGGTCTCACGGTAGGTTTCCAGTAGGTCGATGACTTGCATGGTGTGGTCCTGCACGTCGCGGTAGTAAGTTTTCAGCTCGGGGTGGATCAGTTCGGATTCGTCGCGGTAGAGGCTGTCCACTAGCTCGCGAATCGGCCACAGCACGCGGCGCTGTAGGGAGAGGTCGCGCTTCATCGAGAAGAGCTTTTGTTGGCTGAGGGCGTTCGGGTCTTCGAGGATCTCGATCTCCATCTCTTCCATGGCGTTGCCATAGGCCTCTAGGATGGGGAAGAGGTGGTCGACGATAGAATCGAGTAGGGCGTAGAAGAGATAGTCGGCCTGATAGGTGCGAAAGCGACCAGTGCTTTTTTCCAAGCGTTTACGAACGGGTTCGAATACGTCGCCAGGCACTTCTTGAAAGGTGATGAGGGTTTTCTGGAAGAGAAAAAAGCTGATTTGCTCGTTCTTCAGCTTGTCGTTGGCGAGTTGTAATTGGCGCGCAATGATGATCATGTGGTCATCAAATACCTCCATCTTGGAACGCTGGTAGGTGTGAATGACGTCTTCGGCTGAGAGGGTGTGTACCTCGTAGTGCTGACAGACGGCGTTGACGACGCTGGGACGCAGACCGTCTATGTTGATCCAGCGCACGTGCGGATTCGCTTGTTCTGGTAAGGCCAGCGCTTCGTGGATGTCGTCAAAAGTCGTGGTGTTATGGCCGTCGGGGCCATAATCGATTACTGTGATCCCGACTTTGAGTGAGGTATCTTCCTGGTGGATATACTGCTCAATGCCTGGGGGAGTGCCTGGTTCTGCGCGTGGGGCCGTGCTGTGGTGGTGCCCGATCGGGGCAAAGACGCCTTTGCCTAGATCCAAAATACTGGAGGTGATGAAACTCGCGGTCTTGGCGATCGCACCGCTGGTGGCATGTGCGACATCTTTGGCAGATTCGATAGGTTGCTTCACACGTCGCATTTTCGCCAATTACGCATGAATTACAAGCTAAGCTTTTTCCGGCATATCACGGAAAAAAATGCCAACCTTACCGACTCCGCCGACATATTCGCATTCAAGTTTACTAGAAATTTCGCTACAATAATTCTTGATGGCTTCGCGTTCGGCTTCGAAGCGGATCTTGATTAATCCATTTTTGATCAGAGCTGTGTCGAGCTCGGCTAGCACGCTTTCACTGAGGCCTTGTTTGCCGATGTGAACGTGTGGTTTGAGTCGTTGGCCGATGCCGCGAAGCTCTTTTTTCTCTGCGCTAGTGAGTGGTTCATTATTCATAGCGGTTTGTATTAAGGCTGTGGAGTGACGTCGACGAGCACAAAAGGATGCTGTTTGTGGCGATCGGGCGAGACTTCGAAGTAGAGCTTAGAGCTCTCGCTGGCCGATGGTGCAGACCATGATACATTTTTCGCCAGAATGCAGTGTGGGGGTGGCAAATGTGTCGTCCGCGCTCGCTTCGATGGTGGCTGAGCCTTTTGGAGATAACGTGTGCGCCTAGAGCCCTAGCATAAATTGAAAGGCCTCTTCGTTGGCTCCTGGCAGATTTTCATGCCCAAAGTCCGGGTAGATTAGGTGTGACTTTGGAGTGCTGATTGCGTTGTAAGCCGCAAACTGAGTGGACGGAGGGCAGATGTTGTCCATCAGTGTGATGGCCATCAGCACTTCACCTTGAATCATGGTGGACAAGTGGCTGACGTCGATGTAGCCCAATTTTTCAAAAATAGCGTCCTCTCGCTTGTGAAGCGGGTCGAAGCGGCGGAAGTAGTCACGGAGGCCTGCGTAGGCATCTTTGTCGAGATCCATGTCCCAGACGCGCTTGTAGTCGCTGAGAAATGGATATTGGGAGTAAACACGTTTCACGCGGGTCTCTAGTGCGCCGCAAGCGAGCGCCAAGGCACCGCCTTGGCTTCCGCCATATGCGCCGACACGGTCGGCGTCCACATGATCCATTGCCATGATAATCCGGGCCAGTAGTGCCGTATCCAGAAAGACATTACGGTAGTAGAGCTTTTCCGGTGCGTCATCGAGCCCCTTGATTATATGGCCATGGAGGGTGTTGCCTTTGGTCGAAATGGCATCCTCGGACAGGCCGCCTTGGCCGCGACAATCGAGACCGGCCACGGTGAAGCCTGCGGCCACGTAAGGGAGCATTTCTACCCAGCTCGGAGCCGCCCCGGAATAACCGTGAAAGAATAAGAGTGCTGGGCCTGCTGGACCTGAGAGCGTTGATGGCGTGGCGATACGTGCATGCACGCGTGCGCCGCCGGTGCCGGTGAAATGCATGGAGCGACAGTTGGCGTAAGGCACCTGAAAGTCGGCCTGGCTAAAGCTGACATTCGCATCTAAGGCATCTAGCTCTTGTAAGCCCTGTTGCCAGAAGGTGTCGAAATCTTTAGGTCTGGGCGTCGACGTAGTGTATTTTACGAGTTGCTCGAGGGGCTTGTCTAATGCTGGCATAGTTGGAAATCTTTGGTCCGAGTTTTCGAAATTTCAAGATCTTATGGATCTATAACAAAAAAAGCATCCAGCTAAGTGGATTCACTTAACTGGATGCCTCTGCTGGAGATCTTTTAGTGAACGGCGTGATGCAGCCTATCAAAAGATCGAATGTCTTGACTCACTGAGCTGAGTCGCTTGCTGCTTACAAACGGCCTTCGATTAGGTGGATTGGTAAGGCTTCCGGCTGTGCGGGACACGACAGGATCTCGGTGCTCGTTCCGCTGAGCGAGGATTTCTCAAAGGAGTGCATGACTTCAAGCGCATGGTAGGCCAGAGCGCCGCTGGCGCGGTGGGCGCGTTGATTGCCGCTCAAGATGGCATAGGCCATGTCTGCGGCACCGATGCTGCGGGAATTGGAGAGGTAAGGGTGGCTGAAGCTTTGCTCTTTCCATTCCTTAGTGCTGGGCGTCCAAAGTTCAACCGGTCCTCCGAAAGTGTTGGGATCTGGCGCTTTGAGTGAGCCTTCGGTGCCGTAGAGTTCGATCGGGCTGTGAGTGTGCTTATGCACGTCGAACGAGATGGTCATGTTGATCACTGCGCCGGAGTGAAACTCGAGCACGCCCGAGTAGTTGGTGGGCACGGAAACTGGCAAGATTTTACCAAACTGCTCTTTGCAGGTAGCAGTGCGCTCTTCAAATGCGCGTGATGTGATGGCACTGACACGCTTGACTGGGCCGAGCAGGTGCACCAGTGCGGTAATATAATAGGGGCCCATATCAAACATGGGGCCTGCGCCGATTTCATAAAAGAAGGCGGGGTTCGGGTGCCAGCTTTCGGGGCCGCGCGCCATCATGAATGCGGTGCCGCCGACGATTTTGCCCAACCAGCCATCATCGACGAGCTTACGGCAAGTCTGGTAGCCGCCGCCCATGAAGGTGTCGGGCGCACAACCTACGAGCAGACCTTTATCTTCAGCGGTCTTGAGGATTTGTTCGGCATCTTCCAGCTTTACGGCCAGCGGTTTCTCGCTGTAGACGTGTTTGCCGGCATTGAGGGCTTTGAGGCTGACTTCGGCATGCACCGCAGGGATGGTGAGATTGATGACTAATTGAACTGCCGGATTGGCGAGTAGTTCATCCACTGTTTGAGCTTGGCAGTCGTGCTCTTCGGCCTTGGCGATTGCGGCATCCATATTGATGTCCGCACAGGCTGCGACTTCGAGTACTTCAAAAATGCTCGCGCCTTTGAAGTATGCGTTTGAGATGTTGCCACATCCAATGATGCCAATGCCGATTGTTTCTTTGTTTGTCATTTGGGTAATAGATTGTTGGGGGATTATTTAGTGCCTTGAGCGATGCCGTTCGAGGTGAGGTAGTCGTAGCTTTGTTTGACTGCTTGTAGCATGTCGCCTTCGAAGGCGTCGAGTTCGACAGCAATGTATTCCGCGTGTTCGACTGCTTTGTAGGCTGCGAGTAAGTCGACCTGACCGGTGCCGGCTGCACGGAATGGAATGGAGTCGCTGACCATTACATCACCACTCTCGGTTTTGGCGGCAGTGAACTTCTCTTGGGTGGAGACGATGCCATCTTTAAAGTGTAATGCTTTACCGCGTGCGCCGATCTCCTTGATGAAGGCGACGGGATCCAGACCCGCACGTGCGACCCAGAATATGTCTGCTTCGTAGATGACTGTCTCTGGTGTCTGTTCTAGGAACAGTTGATATTTCCGTTGCTCCCCAATCAGCCCCAAGTCCCAATCGTGATTATGATAGCCGACTTGTAGGCCATGCGGGGCTAGGTTTTCCGCGGCTTGGCAGTAGAGGTCTGCGGTTGCTTTAATGCTGTCCAGGCTGCTGTAGGCGTCTTGAAAGCCGGGAGGGCAACCTGTGATTAGGTATTTGTGCCCCATCATGAGAGCTTGTTCGATGATTTCATTTTTTTGATCACCGATCGGTAGCGCAATGTGTGCAGTGGGGGCGCTGAGCCCGAGTTCTTGGAATAGTTTTGCGGCTTTTTCTGCGCTACTGCCGGGGTAGCCAGCGGGTTCGACACAGCCAAAACCCATGTCTGCGATGCTACGAATCGTGCCTTCGTAATCGGCTGAGGCTTGGTCGCGAACGCTGTAGAGTTGAACAGTTATTTGTGGGGGCATTGTTTTTTGTTTATTTTATATTATTGTCGTATTATATGAATAATAATGTGAGAAATATAATATAACATGGCCGACGAATAATGTATATTGACTAAAACTATGATTAACGGTTCAAGAGTATGCCCACGCTTAGTTCAGCTCTCCAGCTATATGAGCCCAGTTGGTGGGTCGAAATCGCCTGCTTTAATTCGGGACAATCAGGTGTGCTTTGAGATCATTCGTGAGGGGGCGGTCTACGGTAAGAATCATGGGGACTCGAAATTGTATGGTGAGGGGAGTGTTTTCTGGCATGGCTCTGGCGAGATTACCGTTTCGGAGAGCCCTAGTGATGGTTATTATAGTTGTTTAGTGGCATACTTTGAGTATGATCCTGGCGTTATGGCAGAGCCTTGGCCGAGCTATTTTCAGTGGGATGATCGTCTGGTGATGCATCGATTTGCCGATGAAATGCTGTATGCTTATCACTCCGCGGCCTTGAGGCGCTCGGTGGTTGGGAATTTGCTCTGGGCGCGTTTGCAGTTTCAGTTGGAGCGGTATCGGCAGAGCTTGGATCGCGAGGTGGTGCATCCCAAATTACAACTGGCGATCGACTTTATCAATTTACATTATGCGGAACCTATTAGCCTCGATGATGTTGCGCAGTCAGCAGATTTGAGTGTATCACACTTACATATGCTTTTTCGTGAGCATATGAAAGAGAGTCCACGGCAGTTCCTTATTCAGAAAAGGATGCGATCAGCCGGACATGCTTTGGTGACGAGTCGTGAGCCCATCAAAGTTATTGCGAGTCAGTTTGGCTATGCGAATACGGAAAACTTCTGTCGCGCATTTCGGAAATTCTTCGGTCGTTCTGCGAGTGAGTATCGCAGTGCCTATATTGGTGGCTTAAACAGCTGAATGATTGTTAAGAGGGTGGGCTGCTTGTTTCGGGCAAGCGCATATAGGGTTTGATACGCACCGCCTTTTGCTTGAGTGGGGTGCCTGCTATTTGTGCTTTGAGCATTTTAAACATGCTGGAGACGATCGCAGCTGGATCCACTTCGGCTAGAATTAAGTCATCTTGCCAGTATTCCAGGATTAGGGAGCCTTTGTTGGCGTGACTGGCTATTTGCAGGTCTTTGCCGGGCCTGATTTTATATTCCTTTAAGCATAGGCAGGCTCCGCGTGCCAGAATGTCATCGGTGATTAGTAAGCCATCCGGTAGGCCTTGGGCGCCTCCGCAGCGTTCCAGGCATTTATGCATCCAGTCGAGTCCGAGTTCTTCGTGTATGTGAACGGGAGGGGCCTTTTCGTCTTCGGGGTGGATGACACATTCATCTACGATCTCTAACTGGTATTTCTTGGCGGCTTTTTCAAAGATGGTATAATCGCGGGCTAGAATTCCGAGTAAGCCGACGGTTTTGCAGCCCTGTGCGGCCAAGGCTTGCATGGAGCTGTGGATGAGGTTTCGGGTGTCGATCCCGACTCGGGGTATGGAATTGTTTCCGGATGACAGTGCGACGATTGGGATGTCTTGATTTATAAGCCAATCTTCCACTTCGTACTCTTCGACTTCACAAATTAAGAGACCATCCAGTTTGCCTCGTTTTATGGAATCAGCGAGGTCGTTGTTGATGAAATGGGCACTCGTGTTAGTGGGGCTTTGTGGGGGCGATAAGTAGAAGGAGAATTGCTCCTGCTCCATGCTGGCTCTTAATTCGCAGTGTTGCAGCAATAGTAGATAGAACGTGGAGCTGCCCATTTGGAAAATATTGCGGCCAAAAACCATGCCGATATTTTTGCTAAATGAATTCTCGCAAACGTAGATTCCGCTGCCTTGCCGCCTGTGGATCACTCCTTTGCTTTCCAGTTTACCCAGTGACCGATCGAGTGTGGTCAGGGTGACGCCGAGCTGCTTGGCTAGCTTCTGCGCAGTCGGAAGTTTCGCTCCGGGGCCATACTCCTTGGCCATCTTGGTGACCATTTGGATGACGTAGGGTTGTTTGCTGCGTGCTGTTCTCGGGCTTTCTTTCATTGTGGAGAATATTAGATTACTTTTATGCGGAGCCTGTGCAACACATGGATTTGGGGGGCATTAATGTAAAGCAAGGATTCTATCGCGGCTCTGCCCTGGCCCCTGCGATACTTTTTTGGGTAAAACGTCTTTTTTAAATTGATCTACATCAATCTTGTTGCCAATAAAAAAGAGATCACTACGTATTTACGTAATTGTTTTACCCTTTTCCCTGTAGTCTGCCTTCTCATGCACTTTGTTACGCAATCTAAATGTCAACTGCTCGTTTTATGTTCAATGCTTTGGATGGCAGTCGCTTTCTCTGGATGTTCCGGTGATGGAGCGCATGCGAATATGCCATTGGAGGAGCAGGTGACTGCGGGTGTCGAGTATTTGCGCGTTTTCAATTTTGAGGATGCATACAAGGTGCTAAAGCATGCGCATCCGCAGTTAGAGCAAGATTCAGATCAATGGGCTTTGGCTACGTACAGTTTGGCTTTAGCTGCCTGGCATAAAAGTCCTCCCAGTCACGATGCCTTGGTGGAAGCTCAAGGCTATTTTAAGCAGGTGGTTGCTGTAGAGCCGGAATCGGAATGGGCCGCGAGTTCGTTGTTGGACCTGGGACGAATGGCAGAGATTGCAGATTTTATCGATGATACTGAGGATGTGGCTACTGCGCAGGCTTATTACCGCCAAGTGTTGACGCAATTTCCCGGCACGGAAATGTCTGTTCGAGCGACCGTTTTTCTGGCGCAGAGTATGGCTCAGAGTTTTGATCCCGAGTTGGTGCGTGAAGCGATCCACTTACTAGAGACGGAGATGGCTGCACAGCCGGAGTCACCATGGATGGGTACGATGGCACAGTATTTAGCGCAATTGTATGCCTTTTATGCGCATGATCCCAAAGCGGCATTGGAACCTTATGAGCGGGCGATGGAGGTGGGCTTTCCGCGTTCGGCTGATTCTGATGTTTCCTTATGGCAAATGGGGCTATTAGCCGAAGAGGCCGGGGAGGCGCTGACAGCGGCTCGTGTGTTTACTCGCTTGGTGGAAAATTATCCACGTAGGACCTATGGCACTGTGGCGCGTGAGCGCGTCATCCAACTTGCTCAAGCATATCCCGACGCCGGCATTGAAATCCCTGAGCTGCATGGCTTAGGCATTGGTCGTTAAAGTATGATCGTCTTCTATCCCTTATGAAAAATATTTTCTCTAAGTTTAATACCAATTGGTTGGCGATCGCACTTTTGTTCGGAGCGTTTATCGTTAGTGCTGTTCGTTTTTATATTGTATCCGGACAGACGGGGGACGGTGGCGCAGAGGGAGGTGCTCGTGTGATTCGTGTGGCACACTGGCAATTGGAACCTGGTTTTCGCGAAGCTTTAGAGTGGGTGATGGAGGAGTATAATGCGTTGCCGGAAGTGCAAGCTGCAGGGGTGACTGTCATGCAATCCCCCATTGCTGAAAAAGTATATAACCAGTTTATGAATGTGCACTTGATTAGCGGGACGGCTCCTGATATTGCGGTGAAACGGGAGTCGGAGTTGGTTAAGGGGAACGCCTTGGCAAAGTTTTATACACCACTCGGTAGTCATGTTGAAACCCCCAATCCTTATAATGCCCCGGAGTATCAACTGCCAAGTTTGCCAGATGATTTTGCCAATAGTCTATCGAAAACACCTTGGCGGGATACATTTTTTGACGGTTTGCAAGGAGGCTATGAGGAGACTTTAAGTGATTACTATGCGATTCCCATCTGCACTTGGGGAGGCACGCGGATGATTTATAATATGAGTATTTTGCAGGCTGTGAAAGAATTCTCAGCCAAGCTTGCTCAGCAGCAACCGCAACCTGAGTGGATGCAATCCGTGTGGCGTACTCCTGACAATGAAAACGGCTTTTTGCCGGAAGAGAGTGGAGTGGAGTGGTTGTCCAATAATTCAGAGCCACAGACCCTAGGCCAGTTGATGCTTTATTGCGTTGCGATTAAGGCCTATCAGCAAGCATCTGGTTTAGACTATCTGGTTCCCGTAGCTGCTAGTAGCTATGCTGCGAATGGCTTAGCTAGTTTATATTCCACTGAGATGATGTCGGGCATGTGGCAGGACTATAGTTTAGAGCTCGGGAAGAAACCGACTTCAATTGAAGCGCTCGCAGGGTTTGAGCGCGGCGTGTGGGGCTTCAACTCTGCGATGCTTCAAGAATACTATGAATTTAATCGATTGCTCGTAGAATTTTATCCCCAAGGATACATGGGCCTGGATCGTGAACAAGCACAGCGTCGTTTTGTATTGGGGCAAGCAGCCATCCTTTGCACCGGTGGGTGGGATGCGACGAGTATTTATCAAGGCATTCAGGGACGCTCGAATCCGGCAGATCGTTTTGAAGTATTAATCACTCCAGAACCATTTCCAGTCGCTGGTGAGCGTTGGGCGGATGTCTTGACCATGCGTGCTTCCGAGGCGGATGCAAAGGGTGGGGTGCCATTTGCGATCAACAAGCAAACGCCGAATTTTGATTGGGCATTGGATTTTCTCCGTTTTATTTCATCGCATCGGATTAATGAAGGATTTGCGCAGCGGGCTGGATGGCTACCAGTCATTAGTGGTACCAAGGCCCCTGAGGATGTGGAAGCATTCCTGCCGATCGCGGAGGGGGTTCCTAAAGACTTCGCCTTAAGTGTTGGTAGTTCGAACGTGCCAATGGCCTTGCGTAATGTTTGGACCTCTACGGTTAAGCTTTTTATTGCTGGTGATATTGATTATTCTGCAATGGCAGAACGAATCACACGGGTGTTTGAGGATTCTAGTATTGGTATTCGAAAGGCTTGGGTCACTACGTTGCAGCAGCAATTGGATAAGTCCAGGGCCAATCAACGCTCTATGTCTGTTGAACGATTGGGGGCGATGCTGGGCTCGACCGGAGCGGCTTCGCGTGAACGTTCGAATACTTATCTGAACCTTATCGAAGATGAAGGTGTGTTTCTGAAGCGTTGGTGGCATGAGCTCTATCCGAACGAGCCCTATCCAACATATTAAATATTGAAGTAAATTTATCGTAGACTGATGCCCATTCAATCCAAACTTCCGCCTGTTGCCGTGCCCGCTGCCCACAATAAAGGTCAATTGCGTGCCAAGCTGTTCCAGAAAAGTAAGCTCTTTTTGGCACTCTATTTATTGGTGCTTCCCACCTCATTGTCGCTGCTGATATTCAGTTATTATCCCAAATTTGATGTCTTTCTGATGTCTTTCTTTCGCTGGCAACCGCCAACAGTGGAGGAATTTATCGGGCTGCGTAATTTTAAGGAAGCGTTCTCGGATCCTATGTTTTGGCAGTCCTTTAAGTTGGTCGGTATCCTACTGGTTGCCAACTTGTTTAAGCTCTGGCCAGGTATTCTCGCGGCTATAGCGTTGAATCGACTCAAGAACGATCGACTGCGATACTATATTCAGGTTTGTTTTGTGATTCCGATGATCATCCCAGGCATGGTGTTCCTCTTGATCTGGAAAAACTTTTATGACCCTGATTTTGGTTTGGTGAATCGCTTTCTTAATATGACAGGTGGCATGCACTTGTTGAATTGGATGGATAGCGCTATGCCAAAATTATCGGCGACCTTAGCCCCAATTCAAAACGGCGTCATCGGCCCCATTTTTGGTGGCTTGGGTGGCTTGATCATACTCGGGGCTTTCATATTCGCAATCAGTAAGCGGAAGCAGCACGATGCGTCCCGTTGGGGGGATTACATTGTATTATTGGTGGGCGCTTCATTGTTACCGCTTGCCAATGCCATACTCGGCCTTCAGGCAGACCCGACTGACCTAAAGGTGTTGATATTCGCAATATCAGTTTTGTTGTGGATGTTTGTTTGTGCCTGCCGCATGCAAGGCGCATGGATCGCCTGGCCCTTTCTACTACTAGGCGGCATTGGCGTCTTTTGGCAAGAAATGTGGCGGCTACCATTGGCCATGTTGATTACATTAGGATTGTTTGAATTACTTCGAATGAAGAAGGATGAATACACCTCACGGCCTTATTTTCAGGCGATTGCAGGGTGTATGTTGGGCGTGGGCATTCTCTTCATCTTTTTAGCTAATATCTGGACACAGCCCAATGGACAGTTTGCAAATGGAACACCTGCTTGGCTCGGGAATAAGGATCTTGTGATTCCTGCGATTCTCTTCTGGGGCTTCCCCTGGGTCGGGACTGTTGGGGTGCTGATTTACCTTTCTGGTTTGCAAAACATATCTCAGGATGTGTATGAGGCGGCGGAACTGGATGGAGTGAGTCCGCTGGGAATGATTACAAAGATCGAACTGCCACTGATTATGACGCAAGTGCGCATTAACCTGATCTTTATGACTATCGCAACGCTCACGACCTATGAGATTTTCTTGATTTTGCTAGGGCCTGATGGCGGTCCTGGTGGTAAAGGAATGGTGCCGGGACTTTACATGTTTAGTGCCGCCTTCACCGAAGGGCGCTTTGGTTACGCCTGTGCGCTCGGAATGGTGCTCTTTGTCATCATTTTATTGCTGACCATTGTTTACCAGAAATACGTGAAAGTCGATAAGTAGGCCGAGCATATACACACTTTGACTATAGAACTTATAATATCCCACAGATGACTCCAAAAACTCAGAATAAATTTAGCGAGTTGATCAAGCTTGGCTATCTCGCCTTCGTACTCGTGTTCGCCTTCTTTCCACTGTATGTGATGGTTGTCGTGAGCTTTAAGAGTAACGAACAGTTCCTCGCAAATCCTTGGTTTTTTGATTCTATCGCGAGCTGGAATTGGAATAATTGGGCGATTGGATGGGATACCGTCAGCGGTTACATTTGTAATTCAATCTTTGTATCTTTCCTCGGGACCACGATTACACTTTGTATCGTTCTCATGTGCTCTTATGCACTCGCTCGTTATGATTTTCCGGGCAAAAATCTTATTTTCTACATGGTCATGGCGACTATGTTCTTGCCTGGCACTGTGGCTGCGCTGGTGACGCTGTTCGATTTGTTGCGCAGTATGGGCTTGGTGAATAATCTATGGGCACTGGTGCTGATGGCTTCTGTGGGGGGGCAGGTTGCCGGAGTGTTTATTCTGCGAAATTTTATCGAAGATATACCTAAGGAGCTTTTTGAATCTGCACAATTGGATGGCGCCGGCCACTTGCAGCAGATCCGACATATTATTTTACCGCTCTCTGCTTCGATTATATCGGTGACCTGTATTATGGACTTTCTTGGTTCCTGGAATAACACGATTCTTCCCTTATTGCTTTTGCGCGATGATCAATTGCTGACAATTCCTGTTGGACTGTTCCGTCTCGATGGAGAATACGTGAAGCAATATGGTCAATTGATGGCAGGATATGCCATTAGTTCGGTCCCTCTTTTAATTATCTTTCTGTTCTCGATGAAATTCTTCGTCAAAGGTCTCTCCGCTGGTGCTGTGAAAGGCTAGAGCGCCTCTGGCGCGAACCTTGAACGTCCAACCTTGAACCTTGAATACTGAACATTCCTAACCCACCTCAGTTTCAAACTTCCCACGTCCACCTTCAAACTTCAAAATATGGCTACTGTTACGCTTAGCAAACTCGATAAAACTTATAGTCCCGGCAAAAAGGATAGCTTTCGCGCTGTTAAAGAAATCGATCTCGAAATTCGCGATAAGGAATTTATGGTCTTTGTCGGACCTTCGGGCTGTGGTAAGTCGACGACTTTACGCATGATTGCTGGGCTCGAAGAAATTACTGGAGGCACGCTTAAAATCGGCGATCAGATTATGAACGATGTCGAGCCCAAGAATCGTGGCATCGCGATGGTCTTTCAAAATTACGCCTTATATCCGCACATGACCTTATTTGACAATATGGCTTTCGGATTGAAGTTAAGCAAGACGCCTCGCGACGAGATCAAACGTCGCGTCGATGAAGCGGCCGAAATACTTGGACTCACTTCGATGTTGGATCGTAAGCCTAAAGCGCTCTCTGGGGGACAGCGTCAACGTGTTGCTGTAGGGCGCGCGATCGTTCGTAAGCCAGACGTGTTTCTTTTTGATGAGCCACTCTCTAATTTGGATGCCAAAATGCGCGTCCAAATGCGCACTGAAATTTCACGGCTACATGCACGGCTGAACGCGACCATGATCTATGTGACGCACGACCAAGTGGAGGCCATGACTATGGGGGATCGCATTTGTGTGATGAAGGATGGAAACATCATGCAAGTCGATGAACCCCTGCAGTTGTATAACGATCCTCAGAATATGTTTGTTGCTGGATTTATCGGCTCCCCTCCTATGAACTTCTTTCCTGGTAGTTTACAGCTTGATGGGGGATACGCTTATTTTACTGAAGCCGAAGAGGGCGGAAATGAGCAGCCTTTTAAGATTCGATTGGAGCCGCATTTGAAAGCAATCGCAGCAAAACAAGGCACTCAACCGGCCGTATTTGGAGTGCGCCCCGAGCACATTGAAGTCTCGGATACTAAAGGCGCGGATAGTATCGATGCAGTACTTGATGTGTCTGAGCCTATGGGAGCGGAAACTTATCTATACCTAAATACACTCGCTGGCCGTTCATTTATTGCGAAGGTTGAAGCAGATCATGCGTTTAAGGTGGGGCAAACCGTTCATCTTAAATTTAATCAAGAGCGCGTTGCGCTCTTTGATCAGGCTACAGAGCAAGTGCTTAAAGCTTAGCATGCTTGCAGTTTGATAACATAGAGATTTTTTGAATATGACGAAAGAAACCAATTGGTTTGATGATGCCCGTTATGGCATGTTTATTCACTGGGGTGTTTATTCATACGCTGCACGTGGTGAGTGGTTTGCTAATCGCGAGCGCATACCCTTTGAAGAGTATAAGCAGCGCTACGTGAGTAATTTTAAAGCAGAGAACTATGATCCCAGAGCATGGGCGCAGTTGGCTAAGGATGCGGGCATGAAGTACGCCGTATTGACAACACGGCACCATGATGGTTTCGCACTGTGGCCGACCCAAACCAGTGATTTTCATGCTGGCAATTATGGACCTAAAAGGGACCTCGTGGGCCCTTTTGTGGAAGCATTTCGTGAGTTTGGCTTGAAAGTGTGTTTTTACTTCTCGCCTGCGTCCTGGTATCATCCCGACTATCCGGGTCCGTTTTTCCGTGATTGGCCGAATGAGGGGGATTGGGAAAGCGCAGCGCATCGTGAACGTTTCATTGAGCATTATAAAGCACAACTCATTGAGCTGATGTCCAACTATGGTAAGATTGATTACTTGTGGTATGATGGCTGTATTCCCGATGACTTGCATAGCCAAGAGGTGAATGAAGCTGTCATTGCGTTACAGCCAGATATTTTGATCAATGAACGCAATGGTGAGCCTTTTCATGTGGAGGTCTGCGAACAGGCCATCAAGCCACCGCAGCATGATATCAAGTGGGAAGCCTGTATGACCTTGAACGACAATTGGGGCTTTCATGCCGGGGATTCCAATTGGAAGCAGGCGAATGATGTTATTCAGATGCTCACCGATACGGCGCGGCAGGGGGGAACTTGCTTCTAAACATTGGTCCCAAGAGTGACGGTACTGTGCCGGAGGAATCAGTGAAAATTCTGCGAGAGGCTGGCGACTGGCTCAAGCGTAATGGTGAAGCTATTTACGCTAGCGAGAAGTGCCCATTCTCATGGAATAATTGGGGGAAGGTCACTCAGAAGGGAAATAAAATTTACATGAACATCTTTAAAAGCACTGGAGCTGAGCTCTGCTATGCGGAGATCAAGAATCGTGTAATCTCGGCGCAATTCCTCGAGAGCGGTCAAGATGTTGAGTTTGAACAGACGGAAGACCGTTTGTATTTACGAGGATTACCGGTGCCTTTGACCGATCCGATTGCAACAACCATTGTGCTTGAGCTGGAAGGCGTGCCCGAAGCTTTAGTGGAGCAAACCTCCTTCTGGATTCCGGGGTAATTCCTGACGCTGTTGTTCTTGCAACCAGATCCCGGGCGCTTGTCCACAGAGCTCTTTGAATGCGCGGGCAAATGTGCTCGGTTCGCTGAAGCCTAGGTAATTGGCGATGGCTTTTTGTGGCCAGCCCTCCAGTAAGCTACGCTGCGCCGCTTCCATTTGCAGGCGGGCCAATTCGCTCTTAGGGGACGGGCGTTTCGCCTCGGCGAACATGCGCCGCAGGTGTGCCGCTGAGACCCCAACTGCACTGGCGGCATCTGCTACGCTGGGAGAGCGCCCGAGGTTTTCTTGAAACCAGTGGAGTGCTCGATCGACTTTGTCTAAGGGATCGGTTCGAAGAGGGAAATGGGGCGTATGCTTGAGTGCTAGTTCCGTTAGATCCAGCAGGAAACTGTTGATGGATAAGGAGGTGAGTGCATCGTTTTGGCTGACGCTATTCTTGATGTTCTCAAAGTGTGAGGTATAGCGAACCAGTGCATTCGGACTTAATTCGATGATGAGCGGTTTTGTGGCTTCGATGCGGTCTTGTAATTCTTCAGGGATATCGAAAAAGTGCAGCACAAATACCTCAGAAACACCATCGCTATCATCGGTCCAACCATGTTCAGAATGTGGGTGTGAGATGTAGAGCCGTGCTTGTGAGGTCGCTACTCTTGGTATTTGAACATCACTTGGACGCGCGTCGCCAGAGAGAATAAATTCAAATTCCCATAGGTTACGCATCTTTCCGAATATGGGCTGTATGCCGTAACGACGTTCGCCGTATGCGAGATATCGAAGATTTTTGTATCCGCTAATCATGCACGATTTTGCCTATATGTTGAGCGATTTTGCAATATAAGAAATAAGTCTGTTTTGCTACACTGGTGAGCATGAAGTCGAAAACAAAATATGCAATTGTGGGTACCGGTAGTCGCGCTACGATGTTTCGTGATGCCATCTTGAATACGTATGCGGGCACTTGTGAATTGGTGGCGCTGTGTGATGTGAATCCGCTTCGTATGCAAGCGTGGCAGGATACGGTCGACCTGGATCTGCCGACGTATGCGCCTGCAGAGTTTGAAAAAATGATTCAGGAGCATGCGGTCGATGTTGTTATTGTGACCAGTATCGACCGTACGCATCATGACTATATTTGTCGGGCAATGGAAGCTGGCTGTGATGCGATTTCTGAAAAGCCTATGACGGTGGATGCAGAAAAGTGTCGCCGCATTCTGGAGACGCAGGAGCGCACGGGTAAAAAGCTTACGGTTACTTTTAATTATCGCTACTCGCCACGTAATTCGAAGGTTAAGGAGCTCTTGCAGTCGGGATTGATTGGCACGGTGACTTCAGTGCATTTCGAGTGGCTACTGGATACCAATCATGGAGCAGACTACTTCCGTCGTTGGCACCGTGATAAGCGCAATAGCGGGGGATTACTGGTGCACAAGTCGACTCACCACTTCGACTTGGTGAACTGGTGGCTGTCGAGCCGTCCGGAAACTGTGATGGCAATGGGGGATCTTCGCTTTTATGGGCGCGAGAATGCGGAAAGCCGTGGCGAGCCTAGATTCTATGCACGCAGCACCGGTAGTGAATTAGCTGCTGCGGATCCTTTTTCCCTGGATTTAACTCAAGAGCCAGATCTCAAGCGTTTATATTACGATTGCGAGGCGGCCGATGGCTATCAGCGGGATTTAAATATCTTTGGAGATGGTATCTCGATCGAGGACGATATTGGCGTGATGGTTCGCTATCAGAATAAGGCCGTTATGACTTATCATCTCGTCGCCTTTGCACCATGGGAAGGCTATCGCGTTGCGTTTAACGGGACCAAGGGACGCCTTGAAATTGATGTGACGGAGAAGTCTTATGTCAGCGCTAGTGAGGGTGATCATAATCTGAGCCGCAACGTCAAGGGAGGCTCGACGCACAAAGTCGTGGAGCCCACGACTCTGCTCTATCGTCCACACTGGGGGGAGCCTCAGCGGATTGAATTAGAGGAAAGTAATGCGGGCGGACACGGCGGCGGTGACGCGGTGCTACTACGTGATATTTTTGGCGATCCGGAACCCGATGCACTTGCGCGTGCTGCCGGGCATGAAGACGGGGCACTTTCTATTCTTACGGGCATTGCTGCAAACCAATCCATTGCAACTGGTTTACCGGTCAATATTTCGGAAATGTTTCCCGATCTATAAGTTTCAGTTGAATGTATCAAACTTGAGGGGACGCTTCATTGAATGTTCTGCGTATGGCTGGAGCGATCTTTCATTTCCCGCGGACTGATTCCGTAGCATTGTTTGAAGGCGCGCGTAAAACTATTGGCGTCGGCAAAGCCGCATTGGCGTGCGATCTCACTGATCGGCGCGTAGGAGATACTGAGTAAGTCTTTGGCGCGGGTCATGCGGAATTGGCAGCAATATTGGCCGGGGCTGACACCATAGGCTTCTTTGAAGCGGCGACTGATGTGTTCCCGGCTGATACCAATGTGGGCAGCCATGTCCTGCTGAGAGAAGGGGCGGTGATAGTTGCTTAGAATATACTCCTGTGATTGACGGGCGATATCAAGCGGTGTGCTCTCGGTATCGCTGAGGCGAAAGCAGGCCATGAGTAAGGTGTAGGCCAAAGTGGATTCGTGAAAACGGTCTTCAAAAGAGCGTTGCTGGTAATGCTCGATGATTGTTTGCAATAAACGGCTGGCCCGACTGCCGTCGGGCATCGACAGTTTGCGTCCGGTGTGGCTGATCAGCCCACGCAAGAGTTCGGGGGCAGCCTCTCCACTGATGCAGACCCACTGGTTTTCGTAGGGGAGCTCACTGTCTTCCGGTATGCCGTAGCGGGTGTCTTCTCCGTGTTGAAAGAGAATGGCTTCGCCTGGCTGTGCGATATGTCGCGTCTGCGGGTCGTCCAAATAAGCTGCGCCTCGGCGCGTGCGTTGAATGACACAGGCGATGGGGGTGCGAGGGCGCGTATAGTTGTCGAAGAAATAATCACGATCCTGCACCGTATCGGAACTGGAGTAGAGAATAGAGAGTAGGGGCAGTTGCATAGCGTAGATCACAAATTGCATAATAGATATCACAAAGCAAACCTTGATGTTCGGCGGCGCTTGTTCTGTATTTAGTTCAATACTCCCCGATCTGCTTGCAGATCTAAACTACTTTAAAACCTTATTATGAGTTGTAAAATTACACTAATTGGCGCAGGATCTGTTGTCTTTGCCAAAACTTTGATTGGCGATATCCTGCAATTTCCAGAACTGTCGGATGCCACGATTTGCTTGATGGACATCGATGCCGATCGTCTGCGCGTAGCGGACGTGATGATGAAGCGGGTGGCGCGCAAACTTGGGGTGAAAGCCAAGATTGTATCGACCTTGGATCGACGTGAAGCGATTAAGGGGGCGAAATACGTGATTTGCACTGTGCAGGTGGGCGGCTATAAACCATCGACGGTGGTGGACTTTGAGATTCCCAAAAAATACGGCCTGCGTCAGACGATCGCGGATACACTAGGGATTGGCGGCATCTTTCGCGGTTTGCGAACGATTCCCGTGCTCGTCGGGATTGCGCAAGAGATTGAACAGCTCGCGCACCCGGACTGCCTGTTGCTCAACTACACCAATCCTATGGCGATGAATTGCTGGGCGATTGATGAAGCGGTTGGTATTCCTCATGTGGGCTTGTGTCATTCGGTCTTTGGCACCGCGCGTATGTTGGCATCGCATGCCAAACTTCGTTACGATGATGTCTCCTATCTCGTCGCGGGCGTGAATCACATGGCCTTCTTCCTTAAGTTTCAATATAAGGGGCAGGATGCATACCCATTGCTGTTTAAAGCACTGAAGGATCCGTCGCGAAACTATGAACTTGTGCGTTATGAAATGATGCGTCGCCTCGGATACTTTGTCACGGAGTCCAGTGAGCACCAGGCGGAATATGTGCCGCACTTCATCCATTTCGGTGAAGAGGTCGTTGATCGCTACAAGATTCCGCTGGATGAGTACATCCGCCGTTGCGAAGCGATCATGTCTTCGTGGAAGGATACCGAGGCCAAATTAATCGGTGAGGATGGAGACATTGAGGTTAAAGAACAGTCGCATGAATACGGCTCGTTCATCATACATTCTAAGGAGACCAACACGCCGCGCACGGTCTATGGGAATGTTCCGAATCGGGGCATTATTGATAATTTGCAAGACGGCTGTTGTGTCGAAGTGCCCTGCTTAGTGGATGGCACTGGCCTGAGTCCGGTTAAGATCGGAGAGTTGCCGCCACAGCTGGCCGCCATTTGCATGACTAATGTCAACGTGCAGCGCCTCACCGTGACCGCGGCCTTGAGTGGTCAGCGTGAAAGTATCTACCATGCCGCCATGGCCGACCCTCACACGGCCGCGACACTGCCACTGGATAAGATTTGGGCGATGTGTGATGAGCTCATTGAGCAGCATCAAAAAGATGGATATCTCGGTGATTTTGAGTCCGTCATTCCTGGGACCGGCCGCGCGTTCGCCGGTGTGGGAGATCGCGTGATTGTCAGCGCCAAAGCCAGCGGAGCGCAACTGGATGTCGCTGGTAGTGCGCTTCAATTAGAGATTAATGTCGAAAATCCGAATCCTGAGGCAACGCAAGTGACTCTACAGATCGTGCCAGCCAGTGCTGCGGTCGTGTTGGAGAAGACTGAAGTGCGGATCGAAGTGCCCGCGGAATCGACACAGAGTCTAGTTGTAAATGGCACTCTTAAAACTGCCATCACAGAGCCGACTGATATCGATTTGACGACCGATGCGGAGGGGCTCCTGTTGATTGGGGCGACTTTGATTCCGCGTGATCGCATCGAGGTGCAGGAAGATGGTTATAGTCATTTTGAGATGTCACTGTCCGGCTTCCCATGCGCCACCGGTAAAATGCGGCGCAAGGGAGCGCAGCTCGAGCTGGAGATAGAAGTGCAAGATTCCAATCCGAAGTCTTGTTTGGATCGTCCGCTGCAAGGTTCTTTCGTTCAGTTATTCTTTTCGCAGCTGGACGGTGGGCCCATCATGGGCTTGCAAGTGCTGCCTAATGTAGGTGCGGATTGTAAGCTAGAGGTGTTTGGTGGGAGGAAACTGATTGAGCAAACGGACTATCAGTATTCGCAAACCAATTTGAGTTACACGCTGAAGGCAGTCATTCCATTGGCCGATCTTGAAATACCGACCAGCGGTCCATTTCTTTTGGATGCGCACGCGTCATTGGAAGCATTGGGAGATGCACACTCGGGTGGTAAAGCCAGCCTAAGCGGTGAGAGTCAACCTCAGGAAAGCAGTGATCGGGCCTTTATTCTGAATTGTTAGTCGTTATCGTGTGTGGCTGACTATTTCTAAAGTTCATTGCTTGTTTTAATACGTTTTTGAGGCATTGACTACGCATTTGGTTGTTTCATTAGATGACTCAACACGCGATGAGACCAAATCATGCCGACCACGCCGGAGATGAGGTCGCAGGCAATGCGTCCCCAGAAGAGACCTTCCAGCCCGAAGAAATGACTGCCGATGATCGTGAACGGGAGGAGCAGCACCACGATGCGAGTGACGTTGACCCCAGTAGAATGAAGCGGCTTTTTGATGCCATTGAGAAAAAATCCACTGTATCGGTGGAGCTCCATCATTCCGTAGCCGATGGGGACGATCGTGAGATAGTGGGCGAGTATGGAGACCACTTCAGCATCGTCACTGAATAATGCGGCCAGGTGGTGGGCGAAGAGGCCGAAGCAGATCGCGATGAGAACGCCAAAGCCAATCGCAAATCCGTAGCTGAGGTGTTGGGCCTCCTTGACGCGATCGAGCCGCTTGGCACCGACATTTTGTCCGACGAAGGGCACTAAGGTCACCCCGAGCGCCATCGGAATCATGAAGGCGAACATTTCAATGCGACTGGCCGCCCCACAGGCCGCCACGGCCTCTTCGCCATATTGAGCGACGATATAGGTGATCACCCCGCCGGAGATGGGGACCAATACATTACTTAAGCTGCTGGGGAGGCCGATTTTGAGCACTTCCTTCCATGAATGCCACATGGAGCGCCAGTCCGGGATTTGGATTGCCAGAAGTTGATAGCGGTGGTGCAAGAACCAGAGCACAACGACACCAGCCACTGCGCGTGCAATTAAAGTCGCCAGGGCGGCTCCGCGAATGCCCATGCTGGGGAATCCCATCCAGCCGAAAATCATGATCGGGTCCAGAATCATATTCAGCACCGAGCTCAATACCATAATCATGCTGGGCAAGACAGTGTCACCTGTGGCGCGGATGATGTTGTTGGCGATCATGGGGACGACCATGAAGACGACGCCCAGATACCAGATCGTCATGTATTCATGGATCATGGGGAGAACGTTATCGTTGGCGCCGATGAAGCGGAACAGGGGATCGATGGTCAAGAGTCCGAGTGCCGAGACTAGGGCGACAATGCAAACACTGAGAAATAGAGTGTGGGTGGTGATTTGTTTGGCCAGAGCATGGTCGCTGCTGCCCAGTGCGTGTGAGACGACTGCGGTGGCTCCCATGCTCAGCCCGAAGGTGATGCTGACTAAAAACATGACCACTGGAAAGCTGAAGCCCATGGCGGCGAGTGGCAGAGTGCCGAGCTGAGCAACGAACCAGGTGTCCGTGAGGTTGAAGGCGTTGAGCGCAAAAGTGCCCCCCAGCATGGGGAGAGCCATGCGGAATAAGGTCGTGGGGACCGGTCGACGCGTCAGCTTAGGGCCCGTTTGCTCGGGACTGGATATCGGTGGTTTAGTCATTCGATTGCCAGCCGCCGCCCAGCGCAGCGAAGAGAGCGGACTGATTATTCAGCTTGGTTAACTGTGCCTGAACGAGGTCCTTTTGCGCGCTAAAGAGTTCTTGTTGAGCCAGGAGCACCGGCAAGTAGCTATCGACTCCGGCGTCGAAACGTTGCTGCGATAGGCTGCTGCGACGTTGTGCAGCCTTGACGCGTTCGGCTTGCGCTTCGATCCGTTGGTCGATCGTGCGACGCACCGCTAATGCGTCCGCGACTTCGCGAAACGCCGTCTGTATGGCCTTTTCGTAGTTAGCGATTTCGATGCGTTGTTGGATCCATGCCACGTCTAGGTTGGCTTGATTACGACCAGCAGAAAAAATCGGCAAGCTGATTTGTGGACTAAAACTCCATTGTGCAGAGCCCGACTTGAAAAGGTCCGAGAGTTCTGCGCTGGCGGTGCCACCAAAAGCGGTCAGTTGGACGGATGGGAAGAACGCCGCACGTGCCGCGCCGATGTTTGCATGGGCGCCCTCCAGAGTATGTTCCGCCGCGCGGATGTCCGGACGTTGGGTGAGCAGTTCCGAGGGCAGACCAACGGGCAGATCGATCGGTGCATGCTCGCCATTGAGTAGCGAACTATCCGCCGCGAGCTCAGGTAAATCCGTGCCGATCAGCAACGCTAGTGCGTTTTGTGCCTGACGCACTTGATCGATGTAGGCTAATTCACTGGCACGATAGCTTTGATACTGCGCCTCCGCGGTTCTCAGATCCAACTCGCTGCCGACTCCAGCGTCGAAGCTATCTTGATTGATAGCGTAGGCGCGCTTGGCGGTCACCTTGGCCTCGCTGGCCAGTTTGGCTTGCTCTTTCAAGGCGACAAGCTGGTGATACTGATTGGCGACCGCGGCCACCAACGCGATTTCTGCGCTATGCTGCGCTTCCTCGGTTGCGAGATATTGCTGTAAGGCTTGATCTTTCAAACTGAGAATGCGGCCAAAGAAGTCTAATTCGTAGGCAGGCATTTGCAGCCCGACAGCATAGCTATCACTGATCCCGGATTCACCGCTATAGCTTAAGTCAGCGGGTGTGCGTTGTCGGGTGTCCGATGCCGAAGCGTTGAGACTGGGCAAGAGCGCGGCACTTTGTATCCGATAATAGGCACGGATACGTTCGGTCGTGAGCTCCGAGATGCGCAGGTCGCGATTGTTTTCCAAGGCCAGTTCGATCAAGTGCTGCAATTCGCTGTTGGCGTAATAAGCCCGCCATTGCGGGACTGCATCGAGTGCTGCGTTGTTGTCATTGGAAGCGTATGGATAGCTGCTGGCGGCTGGAGATTCAGGGCGTTGATACTCGGGCGCCATGGAGCAACCGGCGAGTAAACTGAGCCCGAGGACTGCTGGATAAATAGCTTTGAACATGGAAGATGATTTCTGAATTTCGTTTTTCTAATGGGAATCACTCAGTGGATTAGGCCGTCACATTGTCATTCGCTTGCTTGGGCTTCACGCGGAACCAGCTCAGAATAATGACGAAGAAAATGGGCACAAAGATCACCCCTAAAAAGGTCGCACTGGGGGTGCCCCCAATCACGCCTGTGCCGATCGCATTCTGACTGCCGGAACCGGCTCCATTACTGGTCGCCAGTGGTAGCACACCGCAACCGAAGGCCAGCGAGGTCATCAAGATCGGACGTAAACGCAGACGCGCCGCAGTGGCGGCAGCTTCAAACATGTTGGCCCCCTGATCGTATGCCTCTTTGGCGAATTCGACGATCAGAATGGCATTTTTACAGGACAACCCGACGATCGTTAGTAATCCCACTTGGAAATATACGTCGTTTGACATGTCACGAAGCATGGCCGCCCCGAGAGTGCCCAGCACGCCCAGAGGCACGATCAAGATGACTGCCGCGGGCACCGCCCAGCTTTCATAGAGCGCAGCCAAGCAGAGGAAGACGACTAGCAGAGAAATGCCATAGAGTAGGGCGCCTTGTGAGCCCGCCAGACGCTCTTCATAGGATAAGCCAGCCCATTCCAAGCCGATACCGTTCGGTAACTGCTCGACCATTTCGGTGATGGTGGCCATCGCTTGTCCGGAACTGACACCTGCGGCAGGCTCTCCCGCAATGGACACTGAGGAGGCACCGTTAAAGCGATCCAGTTTAGGCGAGCCGAGTGTCCAGTGTGCACTGGAGAAACTGCTAAAGGGCACCATCTCGCCCACATTGTTGCGGACATACCATCGATCGATGTCTTCGGGTTGCATACGATATTCCGCATCCGCCTGGATGTAGACCCGTTTGACACGGCCGCGGTCGATGAAGTCGTTGACATAAGAAGAGCCCCATGCCGTGGAGAGGGTGGAATTGATATCGGCAATGGACACGCCCAGCGCCGAGGCTTTTTCCTGATCGATATCGATATTAAACTGAGGAGTGTCGTCCAAGCCATTGGGGCGCACATTCTTTAAGTCCGGGTTCGCGCCTGCCAGACCGAGTAATTGATTGCGGGCTGCCATCAAAGCATCGTGTCCGAGTGCGGCTTTGTCCGTCAAACGGAAGTCAAAACCCGTGGCGGTGCCGAGTTCCAAGACCGCAGGCGGCGCGAAGACGTAGGCAAATGCATCATTATAACTTAGAAACTTCCCCATGGCGCGCGCTTGGATTGCTTTGATCGACTGGTCCGGACGCGTGCGTTCGTCCCAATCTTTCAAACGTATAAAGGCAAAGGCTTGGTTCTGTCCACTGCCGGAAAAGCTGAAGCCAGTGACGCCGAACATCCCTTCGACATTATCTTTTTCATCCACCAGAAAGTGTTCTTCCATACGCTTGAGCACTTCCAGCGTTTGTTCACGAGTAGAGCCTGGAGGCAATTGCACCTGACCGAACAAGATGCCTTGGTCCTCGTCGGGCAAAAAGCCAGTCGGCACTTTATTATACATCCAGACCAGTGCGCCGAGGATGAGTGCGTAGATGAAGAAAGCCTTCACTTTGTGGTGTAGTAAATAGTGGAGGGCGCTTTCGTAGCGGTCCGCGTTTGAATTGAATGTTCGGTTAAACCAGCCAAAGAAACCGCGTTTCTCGTGGTGGTGTCCCGCCTTGAGCGGTTTGAGCATGGTTGCACACAGCGCCGGTGTCAGCACGATCGCGACGATGACGGAGAGTGTCATCGCGGAGACAATGGTAATGGAGAACTGGCGATAGATGACGCCCGTCGAGCCTCCGAAGAAAGCCATGGGGATGAACACAGCCGAGAGCACCATACCGATGCCGACCAGGGCGCTGGTGATCTGACGCATCGATTTCTTGGTCGCTTCTTTGGGCGACAGACCTTCCTCGCTCATCACCCGCTCAACGTTTTCGACCACCACGATGGCGTCGTCGACCAACAGGCCGATGGCCAATACCACGCCGAACATGGTGAGTGTATTAATACTAAATCCAGCCGCGGCCATGATGCCGAAGGTGCCAAGTAGCACGACCGGCACCGCAATGGTTGGGATCAGTGTAGCGCGGAAATTTTGCAGGAAGAGATACATCACCAGGAAGACCAGCACGACCGCTTCGATCAGGGTCTTGACCACTTCTTCGATGGAAAGACGCACAAAAGGCGTGGTGTCGAGCGGATAGACCACCTCTAAACTTTCCGGGAAGAAGGGCTTCATCTCATCGATTTTTGCACGGATCAAATCGACGGTATCCAGGGCATTGGCACCAGTCGCGGGGCGGATCGCCATGCCCGATGCCGGTGATTGGTTGAAGCGTGATTCGGTGATATAGCTTTCGCTGGCCAGCTCGACCCGGGCCACATCTCTAAGCCGAATCTGCGAGCCATCTTCATTGACGCGCAGAAGTATATTCTCGAATTGCTCCGGTGTTTCCAAGCGTGTTTGGGAGGTGATGGTGGCGTTGAGCAGTTGCCCTTCGACGGCCGGATTACTGCCAAGCTCACCCGCAGAAACTTGTGCGTTTTGAATACTGATCGCAGCGGACACATCGGAGGGCATCAACTTGTAGTTGTTGAGCGCATCCGGATTGAGCCATATACGCATGGCGTATTGCGTGCCGAAGGCCTGCACCTCACCGACGCCTTGCACGCGGCTGATCGGCTCTTTGATATTGCTGATGACGTAATCGCCAATGTCGGCGGCAGACAGGCTGCCATCGCTGGAACGGAAGCCAATCACCATTAGGAAGTTTCGCACAGACTTGGTGACCTGCATGCCCAGTTGCTGCACCTCTTGCGGTAGGAGTGGCGTAGCCAGCGAGAGTTTGTTCTGCACTTGAACTTGTGCGATGTCGGGATCGGCTTCTGCGTCGAAGGTCAGCGTGATTTCGAAACTACCCGTCGAGCTGCTGGATGATTCGATATAACGCAAGTGGTCGAGACCACTCATGTTTTGCTCGATCACCTGAGTCACTGTGTCTTCCAGAGTCTTGGCCGAGGCACCTGGATAGCTACCTTGAATGCTGATGGCAGGCGGTGCGATGCTTGGGTATTGCGCAATTGGCAAGGAAGTGATGGAGAGCACACCTGCGACCATAATGATGATCGCGATCACCCATGCAAAGACGGGACGGTCGATAAAGAAACGGGCCATGATTAAATCCTGTTAGTAATGATAAGGCTGATCGGTGAACTATGCGGCGGGCTGATTCTGGTTTTGTGCGTCCGTCTCCGATTGAGCTTTCGGCTGCACGGTCATGCCGGGACGAATCTTTTGCAGATTGTCGGTAATGATTGATTCGCCCACCTTCAGGCCGCCGGTCACCAACCAGGCGTTGCCGATGGAGCGTTCGGTTTCAATCGTGCGTAGCTCCACGGTGTTCTGAGCATTGACCAACAACACGGTGGCTTGACCTTTACTGTTGCGACTGACCAGAGAGTGGGGGATGAGGATGGCATCGGGATCGACCCCCTCGACAAGACGCGCGCGCAGAAACATGCCCGGCAAGAGTTTGGAATCCGGGTTGGGCACCGTGGCCCGCAGTTTCACCGTGCCGGTGGTCGAGTTGACCGTGACGTCGGAAAATTGCAACGAGCCGAGTTTGGGATACACAGTGCCGTCTGAAAGAATCACTTCGATGGCCGTATTCTCTCCGTCTGCGCTTTTGAGTTCTCCCGTGGCCAGGGCTTCTTTGAGCTGGAGCACTTCTTCGGCGGATTCGGTGAGATCCAGATACAAGGTGTCCAGTTGCTGAATAGTGCCCAGCAATGTGGCCGTGGCTTGTTGCACGTAGGCACCTTCGGTGACTTCAGCTTGCCCGATCCGACCACTAATGGGCGCGGTCACGCGGGTGTAGCCCAGGTTGATTTCTGCGACGCGCACACTGGCCTGGGCTGCTGCGATTTCAGCTTTTAGCGCAAGTGCAGCGGCTTTGGCATCGTCATAGTTTTGACGTGAGACGGCATTGGTCTCAACCAAACTCTCGAAGCGGTCGGCTTGCAACTGTGCCGATGCGTAGCTTGCTTCGGCACGGGCAAGGTTGGCTTTGGCTGAGTCCAGTTGAGCTTGGTAAGGGGCCGGATCAATTTCATAGAGTAGTTCACCCGCTTCAACGATGGCACCTTCCACGAAATGGCGCTTTTCAATGATGCCATTCACCCGTGCCCGCACTTCTGCGATGCGTAGAGGAGCGGTGCGGCCGGACAACTCGCGCTTCAATGTCACCGCCTCCGTTGCCACGTTGCGCACTGTCACGACCAGAGCCGGGGCGGCCGCGGCGCTGCCGCTGGAATTACTGGCTTCACTGGGTTCGCTGCAGGCGGCTAGCACTAGCAACTGAGTCGTGACCAAGAGGGCGACTGCGATGTGAGTAATCGAACGGGGGAATGACTGCTGTGTTTTCATGTAAATTAAATCAGATAGCTCAAATTGAGGTGCGGCCGTGTCGTTTGGATCACTGCTTCAGTGCGACGAATGCGGCGACCTATCTATCATAGCGTGAAATTGACAGAATGATCTTACTTTGTTGTTTGCAGGCTGATGCCGATTAGGTATCAGTTGGGCATGGAGTTACGCCATTTGAAGTATTTCATCGCGGTCGCTGAGACGCTTAACTTTCGCCGGGCTGCGGAGCGGCTTAATGTGGCGCAACCAGCCTTAAGCCGTCAGATCAAGGATTTGGAGGATTCGATCAGCGTCCAATTACTGGAGCGTGATACTGGAGGCACGCGTTTGACGGAGGCGGGCTCGGTCTTGCTGGAAGAGGCGCGCGACATTATGGAACGCATCGATATGGCCCGAGAAATGGCCCGTGATGCTCAGGCTGGACGGCGCGGGCACTTGCACATCGCGGGGCTGGGCAGCATGTCACTCGGCTTACTTTCGGATACACTTGCCAAGTTCCGAGTGATGTATCCCTCAGTCGATGTGAGTTTGCATGATATTGGCCATCGTGATCTGATCAGTGAGTTACGCGCGGGCAATGTCCATCTCGGTTTCTCCTTCGATCCCAACATACTATTGACCCGTGAATTTGATTCCGTGCATGTGGTCAAATCCCGTGCGCGCATTGCCATGAGTGTGCGCCATCCCTTGGCGCAGGAAGAAGCCGTCAGCCTAAAGGACTTTGATGACGATCATATTTTCTGTATAGGCAAAGCAGGAATCTACGATTTGCACCGTCGCATCACGCAAAGTATTTTATCGGAGCGCAGCATTCATCATAAACCACTCAAGTATGTGGCCAATTTGGAACTAATGATGGCTTTGCTCGCAGGGAACTATGGAGTGTCACTGGTCTTTCCACGTTTTTTCGGAGAAACGTCCCAAATCGTCTTAAAGCCTATACTCGAAGATGGGGATGACCTTGAAATCTTTTTATCCGCCGTTTGGCGACGTAATTTGCAGCCCAAATTAGTAAATAATTTTGTAGAGATCTTGCGCAGTGTGGATCTGCATTAATTGAGTCTAAAAAAAATCCGCATGGCGGATACGCCATGCGGATTTTAGAAAAGCGTTTATCGCTTGGACTACTTGTAGAGTGGTCCGTAGGACTCGCAGGCACGGAAGTCGGCGCCTTCGAGGTCTGCAGTGCCGAAGGCACGCCACGCACTGGGGCGGAAGACGCGCTCTTCTTCGACGTTGTGCATGTAGACTGGAATACGAAGCATCGATGCCAATGTGATGTAGAGATTGCCGACGTGACCCGCTGTCATTACGCAGTGGTTGGCACCCCAATTGTTCATCACTTCATAAGCTGAGCTGAATGCGCCCTTACCTGTGAGGCGAGGTGCAAACCAAGTTGTGGGCCAGCTTGGGTTGGTGCGCTCGTCGAGTGCGTCGTGTACGTTCTCGGGCAGTTCGACGGTCCAACCTTCAGCGATTTGGAGGCAAGGTCCGAGACCTGCAGCGAGGTTGAGACGAATCATGGTCGCTTTCATGCCGCCCTTTGTCTTGAAGCGTGTGCTCATGCCACCGCCAGGGAAATACTCAGTAATGGATGGGTGCCATGTGGTGTTTTTCAGGCTGGCTTCGGCTTCTTCGTCGGTAATTTCCCAGAAAGGCTTCATGGTTGGGTTGCCTTCTGCATCGGTTTGGTCGCCAGTGCCGTCGAGTGCTGCAGGGCCGGAATTGATCAGGTGCAGTAGGCCGTCGGCCGCTTTGCCTTCGAGTTGGTAGCCATCGGCGACACGTGCAACTGCATCGGGGCTCCAGTAGGTGCGGAGATCGGCAAAGATTTGTGCGCTATTGGTCAAGAGTTGACCAAAGAGCATGCCCGCACCGTTCAGCGCATCGTTTTCTGTGGCTACGATATAAGGAGGGCGCTTGCCATTCCAGTCGAAGGAGGTGTTGAGGATGGCTTCCATGAAGTCGCCATTCGGGAAGTGATCGGTCCATTGGCGTTGACCTTGGAAACCAGCCGCGATGGCGTTGTGGCCCTGGGCTTGTTCGCCGTAGCCAGCTTTCGCGAGCTCGTCGTTGCCGACCATTAAGTCGCGGGCGATCAGTGCCATTTTCACGGAATCGCTCCACTCGGAGTCGAGTTGCTCACGGCTGCGTTGTGTTTCAGGGCTGTTGTAGTCCTTGCCTTCAGGGCAGTTTTCTTTGACCCATGCCAGTGCTTTCTCGAATTCAGCTTGGTCGTAGATGCCTTTACTCATGCGGCCAACGAATTCAGACATGTCGATCGCTTCGACACGCATGCCGAGTGTGCGCTCCCAGAATGAGGAGTCGACCACGGAACCAGCGATGCCCATGGAAGTGCCGCCCATTGACAGGTATGATTTGCCACGCATGAAAGCGACCGCCAGACCCGCACGTGCGAAGTTGAGTAGCTTCTCTACGACGTCTTCCGGCATGGTCTCGTCGCCGGCTTCTTGTACGTCTTTACCATAGATGCCGAAGGCTGGGATGCCTTTTTGAGTGTGACCTGCTAGTGCGGCTGCAAGGTACACTGCGCCGGGACGCTCGGTGCCGTTGAAGCCCCAGATCGCTTTCGGGCGGTGGGGGTCCATGTCCATCGTTTCGGAGCCGTAGCACCAGCAAGGTGTCACTGTCAGGCTGAGGCCGACACCTTCGCGTTGGAATTTTTCTTCGCAGGCAGCTGCTTCGCGCACACCGCCAATGTTGCTGTCAGCGATCACGCACTCGACGGGGCTGCCGTCTGGGGTGCGTAGCTCTTGGCTGTAAAGAGCGGCGACGCGCTTGGCCATGTTCATGGTGATGTCCTCCAAGGACTCACGCACACCACCTAGGCGACCATCGATTGTTGGGCGAATGCCAATTTTAGGAAACGTGAAGGGATAATTCTTCATAATGTGTATGTATTATTTGAGGTTGGGTGTTGATAGAAAAGACGCTAGGTCCAGAGAATCCGCGCTGACCTCGATCCAGTCGAGAGTCATCGGGATGTGTAAAGTGTCATTGTTTCATATTTTGGACTTTTATGCTAGGGGGATTGCTGACAAGGTATGGATATTGTTGAACATAATACTGAATTGATCACTTATGGAAGAATTTCCTTTAGAATTGTCCTCGCAGGTGGAGAAAGGGCGCTATGCAAACTTGCCCCGGCCTTTGGATGGGCATGAACGCGCATTTATTTTAGGCTACGAAGAATGTGCGACTGATTATACAATTGATCGCAATGACTTTCCGTTTTGGACGCTTGAGTTTGTTGTGGGCGGACATGGATATTATCGGGATGGCGCGCAGATGCAGGAACTAACTTTTGGCGGAGTGTATACTTATGGTCCGGGAGTGATGCAGTATTTTGGGAACGACCGTAGTCGTCCATTTCGCAAGTATTTTATTGTGCGTAGTGGGCGTGAGTATCCAGAGCTCTGGCGCGAGGCTGGATTGGCGCCTGGTCGACTTTTTCACCTGGGCAATCCGACCTCGGTGGTCCCGATTTTTGACCAATTATTGGATCAAGGGCAGCGCAGTGATGCGCATACGTCGAAGATCGTTTCCAGCTTAGAGGAGGTCTTGATTGCGTTGATTGCGCGCCACCTTGGATTATCTAAAGGGGATCGGTCTCGCTCGAGGAAGGTTTATGAATTGTCGTTGGAGATTTTACTGCGTGAGTATAAAAGTCTACACACGCTTGCTGATTTGGCAGAGCGCTCCGGTTATACCAGTGAGTATTTGTGTCGGGTCTTTAAGAAATATCATGGGGAGTCGCCCTATCAGGTGTTACTGCACAGAAAGATGAGTGCCGCCTGGCTGCTTTTACACGATGGTCAATTGCAAGTCGGCGCTGTCGGGCGTGAACTCGGCTACGAGGACCCCTTGCATTTTTCTCGGGTCTTCAGGAAGGTGATGGGCTGCGCACCTAGCTCAGTGATGTCCAATCAAACGGAGCCTGCTTAAGTGTGGCTTCTATACGCTTCCATCGGTTCAGATAGGTAGCTATCCAAACGCTTCATAAAAATTGACTTTATTCTTGGAAGTGGGCTGAAAAATCGCAGGATGCGTGTTTTTCCTAATACCCCTTATAAGAATATGGAAGTCGATCATCCCCGAGCACATCGTCGTGCCTGTTTAAAAATTACTCTCTGTCTCCTCGCAGTCTGGTTTACGATCAGTTTTGGCGCGGGCATTTTATTACGCGATTGGTTGGATGCGCATGCACCGATGGTTGGTGGGGCGCCCTTTGGTTTTTGGATGGCGCAGCAGGGATCGATCCTTGGTTTTGTGCTGATATTGATCGTCTTTGCCTGCCTAATGAATCGTTTAGATCGTAAACACGGCTACTCCGAAGAGCGTTAATTCCCCGACCATGTCTCAAGATACACTAAATTTTATTTTCATCGGGCTGACTTTTGCTCTCTACATTACCATTGCCGTTCGTTCACGCGCGGGCTCGACCAAGGAATACTACACTGCTGGGGGAGGGGTTTCACCTTTTGCCAATGGTATGGCAACGGCAGCTGATTGGATGTCGGCCGCCACCTTTATTTCGATGGCGGGCACGGTCGCTATCAGTGGTTATGATGCTTCCCGATTTTTAATGGGCTGGACCGGAGGCTTCGTGCTTTTAACGGTGTTGATGGTTCCCTATCTGCGGAAGTTCGGTAAAGCCACGGTGCCGGACTTTATCGGTGATCGTTATTACTCCAAGCTGGCTCGTGGTGTCGCCGTGGTCTGCGCGATCTTTATTTGCATGACTTATATCATGGGGCAAATGCGTGGGGTCGGTGTCGTCTTCTCGCAGCTGTTTGGCATTAGCATTCCCTTCGGTGTGATTATTGGGGCTGCGATTGTATTCGCGTATGCGGGACTGGGGGAATGAAGGGTATCACTTACACTCAAGTTGCCCAGTACTGTGTAATGGCCTTTGCTTATACGATTCCCGCGATCTATATTGCGATGACGCTAACGGGCAATGTGATTCCACAGTTGGGCCTGATTGGAAATTATACTGCCAGTGAGCCCGTGGTGCCGTTTTTAGAGAAGCTGAATAATATCAACACGGAACTCGGTTTTCAGGAATACACTTCGGGCAAGATGTCCACTATCAATATGTTTTGTATTACGGCTGCGCTGATGTGTGGCACTGCGGGCTTGCCGCACGTGATTGTGCGCTTTTTTACAGTGAAGAACGTGCGCTCAGTGCGTCGCTCCGCGGCATGGACTTTGAGCTTCATTGCGGTGATTTACCTGACAGCACCGACCATCGGTGCATTCTCGCGGGTGAACTTAATTGAGAAACTCAATGGCACCGCCTATACGCAAGCGCCCTCATGGTTTTTTGAGTTTGAAGCTACGGGGCAAATGGCATGGGTGGATAAAAACGGTGATGGGGTGATTCAATACTCTGGGCCGGCAAAATCCGAAGCGGGCACGTTTACCGTCTTTCAAAGTAAGAGCCCGGTGTATCCCAGTTATGATGCGCCCGAGCATCAACGCATCGGTGCGCATGGGGAACGCTTGCTGGCGAGCAAGGCCGACGACTCGAATCCCAATGAACTTTGGTTTGGTAATGACATCATGGTTATGGCCAATCCATACATGGCTGGCCTGCCAATGTGGGTGATCGCCTTGCTCATGGCTGGCTGCATCGCTGCCGCGCTTTCTACCGCAGCGGGTCTATTGCTGGTGCTATCAACCTCGATCTCGCATGATTTGATGAAGAAGATCGTGAAGCCAGACTTAAGCGACCGTGAGGAAGTCAATTACGCACGGGCGGCGTCTTTTATCGCGCTGGGGGTTGCTGCCTACTTTGGTATCAATCCGCCTTCTGCCTTTATCGCCAAGACGGTGGCTTTTGCCTTTGGACTCGCGGCTTCGTCCTTTTTCCCAACTTTGTTGATTGGTATATTCTCAACGAAAATGAATAAAGTGGGGGCGATCTCTGGCATGCTGGCAGGTATTACTTTTACCATCGGTTATATCGTATACTTTCAATTTTTGGGCGGACATGAGGAGCAACTACTCTTCGGTATCACGCCTGAAGGGATCGGGTTTGTCGGTATGTTACTGAACTTTGCGGTGGCATTTATCGTTAAATCCTTTACGGGCGACGCACCACAGCACGTTCAGGAGATGGTCGCAGAGATACATATTCCCAGCGGTGCCGGCGAAGCGAAAACGCACGATTTTGAGATCTAAATTCGTTCTCTTTTATTTCGTGCCATCTTCTGGCGACGGATCGGCCCCTGAGGACTCCAGTAAGGTTTCCAGCCGGACAATCAATTCGCGACGCAGAGGGCGGGCGGCTGCACTGAGCGCTCGCTGCCTGCGCTCGTATTCGAGCTTGCCGGTGGGCGTTTCAACTTTGACCGCGTCGAAGCCCAATGAGCTGCAATCGTAGGGGCTGGCTTGCATGTCAAGTTGTCGCGCGCCGACTGCAAACTGGAAACATTGCCAGAGCAGTTGGGAGCCCACCCATGGCATGCATTGCGCCGCCAGCTTATACAAATCCATATTAGTATGTAGGCAGCCGCATTGCTCGTTTTCTAAACGGCTGTCTTTGTCCGGCTGGATACGATTCAATGCTTTCGCGCCAGGACTGAAAAAGCGGAATGCATCGAAGTGGCTGCATTGGATCGGTCGACTGCGCACATAGGCATCGGTCGCTTGCTGCGAGAGTCGCAGCGGCAGACGCTCGGCGTGTCGCACTTCGCCTTCGGCGTCACCTTGATACACCATCGCCCATTCGTGCATACCGAAACAGCCAAATGCCGGTGGCCGCTCCTGTACCACGCGACAGAGGTGCAGTGCCATTTCCAAGCGATGACGTGTCGATGCCGACATGCAGTTGGGATCTAATATTGTGAGTCCATCCACGCAGCAGTAGTGCGAATCCTTATACGTCCCACCCAGTGGCGCGTCCTGTAGGCCGACCCCATAGCCCGGGTGCCACGCTTCCAGCTGTGAAGGTTTATTGCGATAATAGATGAATAAGAAATCGTAGATCGGGTGCATTTGCCCCGAGGCACGCCGCGCCCGGTAGGGGACAGTCCATTCTTCCGCGCGCTGGCGATGTTGCGCGGCTAAGGACTGCCATTCGGATGAAGTGAGCGTTTGAAGATTTTTAACTGTCTGTAACGGACGGCGCATTCTCTTTCTGATTTTTGGGCAGCTCTTCTGTCTGCACAATATAGTACAGCATAATCACCCAGCACAGCATTATTGGATAGAGTAGAGTGCAGAGCAGGATCGAGCCGACGATGGCGATGGCGACACCGAGCCACATATTGAGCATATTCAGCACCACTAGTATGCAGACGGGGATGATGACGATCACGATCGCCAACACGTAACCGATTGAGGTCGTGCCAAAGTAAAACCCAGACTCCTCCTTCTCCAACTCCATGTCGCAACTGGGGCAGCGCTTGTTGAGTCGAAACCAATTCTTGAACATGCCAAAATGCCCGCAATTGGGGCAACGCCCCGTCATGGCACGACTAAAAATTTCTCCACGCTCGATTTTCATAGAATCCATGTCAGCCGTATGATTGCTCGCTGATGCTTGGGTTTACTCGCCTCCCAGTAGTTCCGCATTTTTTATTAAGCGACAAAATATCTTTTTGCTCGTTTCTTTATGGGTGCCGTCCTTGGTGTTCGGAGCGAGCATTTCTTTGTAGGTGACCGAGAGGCGTTCCAGCTCCACGATGCGCAGGTAGACCGCATCTCCGGCGTGACTGTGCACCTCCGGTGAGGTCTTCCAAATTTGTCCTTGTGCTAGTTTCATTGGCCGAAGTAATCGTGCTCTTGGCCGACTGGCAATGTTGTAAATACTGCTTGCTTGCATTTGCCATACAGAGGCTCTCAATTAAGAGTCTTTGTTTTATCTATTCTCAAATTCATTATGATGCCTAAACACAATCGACTCTTCTTGCTCAGCGCTGCGCTAATGAGCTCCATCTGCGCTTTTCCGTTGACCTCTGCTGCGTCGGAAAACGATACCTATTCTATGCTTGATACACCCAAAGATGTAAATTCCGTTCCATCCGACGCAGTCGCTACCGCTTCTGGTCTCGCTTCCCGCGTGCTCGAAGCTGGCTCCGGCACGGAGTCGCCCTCTGCAGCTGATACTGTGACAGTGCACTACAGTGGCTGGACGACCGACGGAAAGATGTTCGACAGCTCTGTGAAGCGTGGCCAGCCCACTAGCTTTCCGCTCAATCGCGTGATTAAGGGGTGGACCGAAGGTCTGCAACTGATGGTCGTTGGCGAAAAACGTCGCTTTTGGATTCCTGCGGACCTTGCTTATGGTGAGAACCCAGGTGGTGGCCGTCCGGGCGGTTTGCTGGTCTTTGACGTCGAGCTGCTCGGCATCGAGAAAGCACCTGAGCCACCCAAAGTTCCAGAAGACGTTGCTTCCGTGCCTGCAAATGCTGAAGTGCGCGAAAGCGGTCTGGCTTCGCGCGTGCTTTCTGCCGGGACTGGTAGTCAGCATCCTAGCAAGCAAGACATGGTCACCGTGCACTACAGCGGTTGGACCACAGACGGTCAGATGTTCGATAGCTCTGTGATGCGTGGCTCGCCCGCAACTTTCGGGCTGTATCAAGTCATTCCTGGCTGGACCGAAGGTGTGCAACTGATGGTTGAGGGCGAAAAACGTCGTTTCTGGATTCCCGCCAAGTTGGCTTACGGCGACAATCCTCAAGGAGGCGCCCCCGCAGGGACCTTGGTCTTTGATGTCGAACTGATTAAAATCGGTCGCTAGTCGAGCAGGGGGGGGGGCGGGCAGGTGCATCGTCTTCAGTTATAAATGTCACGCACTCTTAAAATAAAAATCTGTGGTCTCACCCGAGAGGAGGATGTCGATCAGGCACTTTCTCTTGGGGCGGACTTCTGTGGCTTTATTCTGTATCCTAAATCGCCCCGAGCTCTGAGTCTGGAGCGTGCGACTGAACTCGTGTCCCGTGTGCCCGCAGGTAAACGGGTCATGGTCGATGTCGCTACAGATTGTCAGGCCTTGGAGCGCTACCGTGATGCCGGCTTTGACTACTTTCAGATTCACTGTAGCCCCGAGACCGACGCGGCCACCCTGGAGGCATGGTCGCAGCTAGTTGGACGCGATCGCTTGTGGCTTGCGCCGCGTCTCGCACCGAATGATGTCTTTCCCATCGCTATGATGGAGTATGCCGACACCCTACTGATCGATACCTTTTCCAAGGATCAGGTCGGGGGCACTGGCAAAGTCGGCGATTGGGCGCGTTTCAACCGACTGAAATCCGCGCACCCGCAGATTCACTGGGTGCTGGCAGGTGGTCTATCGCCTGATAATGTGCGTTTAGCGGTGACTTCGACCACCGCGCAGCACCTCGACATCAATAGCGGCGTCGAAACTCAGCCAGGGATCAAAGACCCTGCTAAGTTGCGTGAAGTTTTTCGTTTGTTACGCTGATTGAATCAATAATTATATGCCAAAAATCCAATTGTATGTGGGCCTGCTCATTGGCCTATATTTCTGTAATACTACACAAGCATCGATCCGCTTCATTCAATTTTCAGGCGTTGGAAATGCGAGTGGTGAGGTCAATTCGGTCGCTTATAACAATGAAGACTGGCTGGTAGAGCTTGGGGTTGAGGATGAGGTGACTGATAGCAGTACGAATAATGATGTCGGTCAATTCGTGGGGGCCGTGACCAGTGCGGTGCTGGTTCTTGGGGAGACGACCTATCATTTGGCAGGTGACACTCTGGAGGGGCAGATATCGATTACTGCGGTTGAAGGATCCGCCAACTACGGCAGCATTAATTGGAATCCCGCTTCTGGAGGTTACTTAACATTTTATGCGACTTTAAGCTTAGTTAAACCTGTAATCTTCACCAATCAAAATGCTTTAGGTTCCCTCGTGACTGGCTCTAGTGCGATTAATTCGCAGAGCAATGGCAATAGCTCGAATGCAAGTTTCCAAGTTTATATGGATCCTCATCTTCCTGAATATTCACAGCCTGGGCTTATCGGAGCGAATGGTGAGTCGATTGAATTATTTGTGAATGCACCGTCGGGTTCAGGTGAGATGGCGATTGCGATCACAGAGGTTTCGGTGATTCCCGAGCCAAGCGCTTCTATTGCTATCCTAGGCCTGATTTCCGCATGCATGGTTGGTATGCGCCGTCACTGATCAGGGGCGTGATGAGGGCTTAGTTTCCTGTTTTTGTTCGTCGTCCAATAATTTGGAAAGACAGATCCGCAGCGAGCCGTGGTGCGTGATGCTGTATTGTTTCAATCGGGTAAAGCTTTCTTGCAAAGTATTGACAAATTGCGAGCGTTGCTTACTTCCATAAGTCCCAGATGGGCAATGGTCTTAAATTTCGAGTCCTAGTGTTGAATCGGTTGTGGCAACCGGTTAATATTGTTGGCGTCGAACGGGCATTCAGTCTATTGTTGCAGGATCATGCACAGGTGATTTACACGGGGGATGAGAATTTTCGGATGATGGATTCGGCGGCTTGGCTTCAGTTGTCCGAGGAGTCGGTGCCAGGGTCGAATGAAGCTTATATTCAGACGGTTCGGCTGCGGATTCGTGTGCCGAAGGTGCTTTTGCTACGCAGCTACGATCAGTTGCCGGTCAAGGAGATCCAATTCAATCGAGATAATTTATTCGAACGTGATGACTATCGTTGTCAATATTGTGGCCAACACTTTGAGCCCGGGCAATTGAACATGGATCACGTTATTCCACGTGATCGTGGTGGGCGCACCTCCTGGGAAAACATTGTCACCTCTTGTATCAAGTGTAACTCTCGCAAGGCCAATCGTTTGCCGCATCAGGCGAATATGCATCTGATTCGTAAACCAGAGCGCCCTCGCTGGCGACCATTTGTCAGTTCCTTGATTGGGCAGAGTTATGACTCTGACTGGGATCATTTTTTGAACCTTAAAAAGCCTGCTTGATTGGATTCCCGTGTTTGTTCGGCCTTTGGATTGTAATTAGGATTGATGCTTGCTTGTTGTGCATCGACTTCGAGTAAACGCTGCTGCATGAGTCGTTTCATCGAGGCAGTCTTTTCAGGCATTTGTAGCAGTAAATCTTTAGATTCTGAAATATCATTTGATAAGTCAAAGAGTTGATAGCTGTCCGATTCCAGATCTTTTAGCAGTTTGAACTGATCAATAATAATGGCAGTCTGAGGCTTTTGGCGGGGGCCTTTGCCGTAATGCGGGTAGTGAAAGAGGAAAACGTTTTGCGCTCGATTGAAGGAGCTTGTGTCGGCGGATGCCAGCGCTGCGAGGCTGGAGCCGTCGGTCTCTGTAGTTGTGAAAATGCCTGCCCAGTCGCAGAAAGTGGCCAATAAATCACAGCCCGTGACTGGCTCGTGGCACACACGGTTTTCAGGGACTCCGGGGCCGCGGATGATTAAAGGCACACGGATACCGCCTTCATAGAGCGTGCCTTTGCCAGCACGTAGAGGCGTGTTCAGTGATTCACGTGGCTTGCTGCTGGCCCCATTGTCGGACATGAAGACTACGTAGGTATTGTTGCTTAGGCCTAAAGCATCTATCTCTTGTAGTAATTGTCCAATACTGGTGTCTAGGTCGTAAGTCATGGCAGCATACTCGATCTCGTTATGGCGGCTGCCGGTTTTTATCTGAGAGAATTTGGCTTTGGAACTGTCCAGTGCTTCGACTGGAGAATGCACAGCATAATGAGAAAGTTGCAGATAGAACGCTCGTTTGGTGGCGGCTTGTTCCGTCATGAACGCAATCGCGCGTTGTGTCAGGCCAAAGACATCCTTGGGGCCCTGCTGTGAGGCGGGCACCATATTGTGTGTGCTGCCATCATGCACATCGAAACCATGGAGGCTTGGACTTTTTTGCCCCAGGTGCCACTTGCCGAAATGTGCAGTGGCATAGCCCTGTTGCTGGAGTAACTCGGCAATGGTGAGTGCGGATTCTGGGAGCTCTTTGATGTGCTGCGGCGCTTTGAGTTGTTGGAAGCTCTGTGCACGACGACCACCACCAGGGGTGGTCATGTGCAGCTCCGCCGGGGTCTTTCCAGTCAGGATCGCGGCTCGTGATGGCGTGCATAGTGCCGCTGGAGCGTAGGCTTGTGAAAATCGGATCCCCGAAGACGCCAGACCATCAATATGTGGGGTGAGATAAAAATCACTTTTCGAATTTAGGATCGAGGGCGCCATTGGGGTGGAGGTGCCAGTCCAAGCCATATCGTCGACTAAAATAAAGACGATGTTAGGAGCTGCCTCTAGACTGACCATACATAGGCACATGAACGCGGCTAGAGTATAGGCTTTCATGCGACGCAAGTTCTATTTGGATACCACATGAGCTTCACCTCCGCGCACCAATCGGACCTTATTATAAATGCGAATCGCGTCGCCTTGAGGGCCACGGCCTTGTGGGAACTTCGCCGGGTCACCGATCTTGGGATCGCTTCGCTGTGATCCGGCTCCATGGACGTCTAACCATGCACCATTGCCAGAAATACGATCTTTCATATAACCCAAGGAACGGCCAAAAGCGAAATAGACTGCTTGTGCCGCACCACGTGTGCTTAGATGCGTGCTACTGCTCCAATAGTGGCCATAATCTTTGATGCCCTGTTCATTGACGATTTCGGTGCATTTGAAAAGCGGGTGAATTGCGGCCGAATTAGTCGTGTCGGGAGAGCGTGTGTAATCAATGATACTTTGTAATTCTTTGGCATTGGGGAGGCGCCAGTCGCTGTAGCCTGCATGCTCCATTTCCTCCGCGTATTGTAATGCGGATGGCCAGTCCATACTTTCGCCGCTGTCGGTCTGCATCCATGTTAATCCAGTGGCGGTGTCGGTTATGGTGCCGTCTAGATTGTCACTGAAGTGATTGATGCCGTAGTTGGGGTTGCCGCGAACGTAAAGCACGTAAAAGGTCTTTTCGCGCCCTCGCGGATCGAGCAAACCGTAGCCTTTAATACGGCCGTCTGCGAAGTTCACCCCAAAGTCCGTTTTCGCGCCCTTCATGGTCGTGCTGACGTAGAGCGTGCTACTCGCAAACTGGGAATCTATAATGCGCTCACCCATCTTGGTGTTGCCGTATTGAAAATTGAAATAGTCAGTATTGATGAACGGCGTCAATGAATCGCTGCTGGTCGCTCTCGGATTGGGATCGGTGCCATTCATTTGTATTAAAGAATACAGTTCCTTGATCGTAGGCAGACGCCAGTCTTGGTAACCTCCCACACGGCATTTAGATGCTCCGGCCAAGGCGGCGGCATAGGTTTTCTTGCTCCCCGGGTTTTTCGTCCACATGAGGCCGGTGACTCGATCACTAATGGTGCCGTCATGGTTGTCTTGATAGGAGGGTGTATGGCCTGCATATTGAGCATCTTGTCCGTAGTAGGGCTCACCCTGCTGGGGAGGCTCAATGACTTGGCGTGCATCGTAGAAATGCTCTTGTGCGGTATCGACGATGGGGTAACTGACTGCCGAGGCGATACTTGTCGCACATAGACTGAGGAAGAGGGCGGTTAATGACTGCATAATTCAAATGGAAAGGCTTAACAGGAACGTCGGGCGTAGACGGATAATCGTCAGGCCGCCTGATTAGTTTCAGTGAATCGATAGCAGTGTGTCGTTCGCGCTGAACCGCAGACTGGACATGAAAAAGCCACAGTCGGCGAACCGGCTGTGGCTTAGTCGTGTGAGATACTTTAGAGGCTCTTAGGCCAGATCTTCTTCTGGTAGATCCGCATACACCTGAAAGTCGGCGTAAGCTTCATTGCCATGCTCGCTAATGTCCAAGCCTTCGATTTCTTCGGATTCACTCACGCGGAGGCCTGAGGTGGCTTTGATCGCTTTGAAGAGCAAGAGAGAGACTGGAAAGACGAATACGAAAACAGCGAGTATACCGATTAATTGAACACCGATTTGCGCGGTGCCGCCATAGAGCAAACCGTCCGATAACAAGCCGGAGTCGATTGCTGTGCTACCGAACAAGCCTACCGATAATGTGCCCCAGATGCCGCAGATCCCGTGCACGCTCACCGCGCCGACCGGGTCGTCAACATGTAGTTTTTGTTCGAAGAATAGCACGGAGAATACCACAATGATTCCGCCGATCAATCCGATGGCCATGGCGCCGATAATGGAAACACTCCCGCAGCAGGCGGTGATGCTGACTAGGCCGGCGAGAGCCCCATTCAAGGTCATCGATAGGTCGGGCTTGCCGAATTTTACCCAAGTGGACATTGTCGCACCGATGCAACCTGTCGCCGCGGCGATCATTGTGACCATGGCAATGTAGGCCATGTCGTCGACTGCGCCCAGTGTTGAGCCCGCGTTAAATCCGAACCAGCCCACGATCAGAATGAAGCAACCCAAAGTCGCGAGTGGCATATTGTGACCAGGGATGGGGAGTGGTTTGCCTTCTTTGTCGAATTTTCCCTTACGTGCACCCAGCACGATTGCCCCCGCCAGTCCAGCCCAAGCACCCACTGAGTGGACGACAGTCGAACCCGCGTAGTCACGCATGCCCATGGCTGCCAGCCAGCCGTCGCCAGACCAAATCCAGTGTCCGACCACCGGATAGATTAAACAAGTAATCGCGATCGAATAGAAAATGTAAGCACTGAACTTCGTGCGTTCGGCCATGACTCCAGAAGCAATGGTGGCCGCGGTAGCGGCGAATACTACTTGGAATAGCCACTCGGCTGCCACGAGGTTGGTGGACGCCAAATCGTCACCCACCATTAAGGCATCCTTCATGAAGAAGAAGCCGTTACTCCATCCGAAAATGCCACCGATCGAGTCCCCATACATCAGCGCATATCCGACAATGGCGAATGCCACCACTCCAAAGCTGAAATCGAGCATATTTTTCATCATGATATTACATGCATTCTTTGCTCGAGTGAGACCGGTTTCAACCAGTGCAAATCCCGCTTGCATGAAAAATACTAAAACGGCAGCAACGAGATACCAAAGAATATCGCCAGTGTTTTGACTTAGGTAACTCGGAGCCTCCGCGGCGGCTTCTTGTGCCGATAGTAAGGTCGGCGCGACGAGTGAAATGCCCGTTGCGAGTGAGCACATGTGGATGGATCGAGCTTTAATCATAGTTGTATTTCTGATTGGTGGTTAAAAATTGGCGCTTTGTTGCTCTTTGAAAAATTGTTCGTCGGCCATCGTCTCCAGTAAGTGTTGGTTGACCATATCACTTTCGCCGTAGTTTTTTAAGTCTTCGACTTCGAGTGAATTACGCTGGCTGAGTGCCACCGCATTGCGTAGTAAACGCACCAGCTTGACGTAGCTGAGTTCGCTGCGGTGCTCTACGAGGTGTTCAATTGCGGCGTTCGAGATATACTGCACTAGTAGGAAGGGGTGTGCCGATCGCAGGGTTCCGAGCAGTGTGTGGCAAACCGGAGCAATGTCTTCACTGCGTGCACGCAGCGGCGGAATCGTAAGTGACTTTGCTTTGGATTGCAGTTGTTTAAAGGGGGCTTCGACGCCGTGGTGGAAGCAGCATTCGGAACCATGTTCGTGTGCTATGATTAACTGCAAGTGTGGGTTCCGCAGATTATCCAAATATTGTCGAAAAAGTTCCACCTGTTGAATGGACTCTTGATTGAAATCGTCCGATCGCCCCAGGTAACAATTGATTGGTTGTTTTGCTTTGTTGGCTTTCTGTTCCAAGCGTTCTAACTCTTTTATGTTAATTGTATCGCTTGGTAAAATATAGAGTGGGACGCTATCCGCATTGAATTGATAGTTAAACTCTCGCGCGGCGAGTTCATGCTCCGTGCCTTCTTCACCAGTTAGGATCAATGTGGTGCCCGGCTTGCATTCTTCTTTTAAGCAGTGCACAAAATCCTTCGAAACCGCGCTATAGGCTGTGATGTAGCGTGAACGGATGTCAGTTCGAGTCAGTTTAGGTTTAGTTGCAAACGGACGAGGCGTCTTAGCAGTGCTGGGTGGACGGCTATAACTAAAGGGAGCACGTGTCGCCCAGCTACGCGTTGAACTGCTTTCATTGGTGCTATTGCGAAATGCGCTTTTGAGGCGTGCTTTGGCACGTTCCGCGTGACTGGGGATGACGATTAAGTTGGTATAGCCATTGGTTTTGAGGGGAGCGTTGGTCCTGCTCTCCGAGTAGTGCTGAAAACCGATGACGATTGCCTTTGGTTGTGCTGCTTTGAGGCGTTCTAATTCTAGCTCGGATAGATCCATCGAGAGATCGACCAGTAGGTCGCCTGGCTTACCGGAAAGTGCACTTAAGAGCGCTCGAAAGTCCTCGTGGAAGATCGGCGTAAATCCTAGTTCGCGCAATAAGAGTGCGAGCTGGCTACGCGTCGTCCGATTTGATGTGAGCACATGCATGCAGTATTGTAAATTGGATTCGCTAGTAGCGTGTGCCGCGGAAAGAGCGGCTCGGGCGTGGTCTTGCGACTCGTTCTCCGCGCATCGGGGCGTTGTTAGGCGCGGGCTCCGGTGGGGGAGCCGGGGCCGCTTCTGGTTTTGGTGCTGGAGGGGCGACTGGCTCGCTTGCTGCTGGCACGACTTTGACTGCTTCCGGGGCGCTTGCTTGATCGCTAGGAGATTCGGCTAGTATGGCTCGCATTTCGCCGACCACTTTGGGCGTGATGTGCTTGAGCACGATGTTGGTGACCATACGTAGAGACACTAAATTGACGCTCGGATCAATCGCGACGAGTAGGAATACGTTACGACTTCGGCGCAGGCGTATATATTTCTGTGGAAATTTCAGCAAGTAATCATCGCAAGGCATGTAGTTCTCATCGACTGCCTCGTAGAGTGTTTTAATACGGCGTGCGAGATCTTCCAGAAATGAATCCAAAAAGAATTCGGGCAATGCATTGTGTAGCAGATTTCCCTTCTTATCTAGAATACATGCCCCGTCGACACCAGGTAGCTCCAATACGTTTTTAATAATTTTTTCGATCATATGGATGGTCTAGTTTAATAATTCGCCTATGATCTCTTCGACGTTGCCTCTGCTGTGGCACAGCACGCCCAAGCACTCTTCTTCCTGCGGAATACAAATGGCCTTCGTGTTTGCGCTTTCCAGGTGAACCTCCTCAATGGAGTCCATTCCGAAAGGTTCCCCGATCATGTCGGCAACCTGCGCGATATAACTCAGCACGCTGCCAAAAACTTCGAGATCATCGCTGGTGGCATCGATCACCGTGCCATTCGAACTACATGCAATCGCACCGATAAATCCGCGCTCTTCCAATTCTGACAGTTCTATATTTTCAAACATACGTTGGTATGAGCAACGCGCGTGCCAACAAGAACTTTTTACGCTTTTCTAGCGAGACTTAACGATATTTTTGTGAATTTAGGCCCGAAGGAAGCTAAATCTATCGCTCCACCAGGTGGATAATTGCGTGAATTTGCTCATTCTATGCCTTTGCAATGTTCATTTAGGTAGCTTCTTTTTAGCTTCATTAGCTATAAAATTACCTAATAACTGGTAGGCAGCTTCGGTCCAATGGGAAAAGTCAGAGCGATTTAAGTCTGAGTGCAGGAGGGGGTGCATCAATGCGTGTGCATCAATGATATTTAGACCAAATTCTAAGGCTATGCGATCGGAAGTTGGGTTAGTAATTCGACTGGAGTCGCCTTCGATATTATCAAATACTGACGCATCCAAGCCCCAAGGAGTGGTTCGAACCCAAAAAATTTGCCTTACTTTCGTTGCTTTCAGGCGTTCGAAAATTAGCCTAAGGCGCTGCTCGTATCCATCGGGATTTTTGCCGTCGTGGATGCCAAAATTGACGATGATGTAGTCCCATTGATTGCTGCCGTTTTGCAGTAGCCAGGTTTCACCGTCATGCATAAAGTTGGAGCTGGGACCACAGTTGGCTGGGGCGCGGTGCACGTTAGCGACTTCCCTTAACAGCTGACGAACAGTAGCTGTGTATGCACGCGAGATAGAATCTCCGATAATCAGCAGTCGCGCTAGCTTTGGATCGTCTTTGACGTAAGCCCAGCAATCTGTGTTAGGATCGTAATCGTCTTTGAATAGGGTTTCGTTTAAATAGTGAGGGAAGTAAAAACCTCCTAGATTTGCCTCGAGAGTCTGAAGCCATGCTTTCTTTTCAGGTTGGCTGGATGCCACATATGCAAGCCATTTTTGATAAGTTTCGGCTGAAACCTTTGATGCAAACTCGTTCTGTAGTTGTGCCTCGGCTGCATTACGAGGTTCTATACTTGGAGGTGTTTCTGGAGTCATGGTCATTGCTTGCGAATATCCGCAGTAAAATAAATGGCTGTAGGACGTAGGTGTGTCGTTGGACTTTCAGTTGCAGCACTGATTGGAATCAGTGCTTGTGTTATTGGGGGCTAGGAATTTCTCATAATAGAGTTGTGCGCTTTCTTGGCCCAAAGCAATCAGGTCCGAACTCTCTATATGCCAGGCATCCCCTCGTTTGTAGTCTCTGCTATCTACGGCAAGTCCATTAACTTCTTCGCTTAACTCAAACAGTATCTTGCGCATTCCTTCGACATCTTGACGCGTGCGACCTGCTAGGTTTTTGGGGTCGTCGTATTTGGGGGCCGAATTGCCGTCGATCACAGTGATTACTGGGGTGATTTCGCTGCTTTGAAAATCGCTTTCAAGTCGATGGATATACGCTTTAAAACGTGCCTTGTAGAGCGCCTTGTCTCTGGGGCTTCGAGTGTCGCCTTCGCCTTGAAACCAAAAAATACCTTTAAATATTGGTGTATTACCCGCGGCCAGAATCTGCTTAAACTTCGCCTGTACTGCATTGTAATTATCTGTGTAATTCTTTTGTGGCTGATCATCTTTCCACCAAGCGTTGAGCCAGTTTCCGGGGTGATGGGAGTGAACGACTTGCAAGTCTTGGTTGTTAGATAGACGTCTGAGTTCGGATTGAATGCTCTGTGCCCAAATGGCTTTGGCATTCGATTGTCCTGCGGCTAAATATACATCAATTTCTTTCGCGTGCACAAGCGTTATGCTTAGCAAGAGGAGTAGGGTGAATCGAGAGATTTTTTGCATGATGGGAATTGTGGGGTTTTACGTTTAAAGCAGAAACGCTCACTTCATAGATGTCTTATATTGTTGTGGCATGAAAAAGCCCGGAGGGCGACTCCGGGCTTTAGTGTTCATCGATTCAGTTTAGTTGTGTCGGCGGCGAAGCATCAGGCCAATCCCCACCAGTGCAGGTAGGATAATGGTTGAAGGCTCTGGGACGACGACAGTGTAGTTGTCGATGCGAAAGTGGTCGCCATTCGCGCCGTTCTTTGCGTATATACCAAAAGCAGTCACGTCACCTGAAAGCGTGCCTCCGGTAGCACTTCCTGCGATTGAAATTTCTCCTTCTGAGCCCAGAGCCACTGTTAGTTCGTGCCAATTGTTGCCGTCGCTGAAGTCGAAGAGGGCGGCTGTTTCAAGTGTCGTGAACTCTTCCGGGAGGTTGGAGCTACTTGGGGGGCCTAGGTTTGAATTGCTAGTTGCTGAAATTGCGGACACATACCACTGGCTGCCTATTTGAATAGCAAAGCGTCCCTCAGCGATGTCGGTTCCGGAGCCGTCAGCTCGTATGCCAACGGATAATTTACTGATACTTGAAATGTTGGTTGTGTCGAGGACCGACGTGGGCTCCGTTGTGAACATGAGCGCGGGGCCATCTGTTGTGCTATAGCCTACCTCATTTTGCGTCCTTATGTAGCCATAGTCAGTGCTCCATATTTCAGCTATGCTACTGCCTCCAGTGCTGGATAGGTCGTTAACACTGCTGTCAGCTTTGAGATATACGTTCCAGCCGACTGAGGAAAAGGTGGATGAACTGCTCACGGTAAAGGTTTCCGTATATTCCGTGGCAGCTATGGCTGACGAAGCGGCTCCGATAGCCGCGGCAAATAGAATTGGGTGTAGTCGATTAAATCTCATCTTTGATTATTTCTGGTGTATGTTGTGGTTGATGTGTGGTTCTTCGGGGAAATATAATATTCGGCTCAGAATCTTTTGGGGGAGGGAAGCAAATTTACTTTTACTGACTCTTGTTTTACTCTGAGGATTATTATTTTGTTAAAATAACATCGTTTTGATTTTGCTGATGCAAGTCTAGAAGTCGTTTTTTTTTTTGGAGTAATGTGTAACTGTCTAACATGAGCGTCATAGTGCGCGTTATGTCTATGCATGAAAAAGCTCGGAGGGGGGCGCCTCCGAGCTTTGGTGAAAATACAAACTAGAAATTCGAGTTAGTTACGTCGTCGGCGCATCATCAAGCCGATACCAATGATAGAGGGTAAGATAAAGGTGGAGGGCTCTGGGACGACGACGGTGAAGTTGTCGATGCGGAAGTGGTCCCCGTTATTGCCATTTTCTGCGTATACACCAAAGGCAGTTACATCGCCGGAAAGTGTGCCGCCGGCGGTGCTGGCTGCAATTGATATTTCGCCACCTGCACCAGTGATTACGGTCAGTTCGTGCCAATTGTTGCCGTCGGTAAAGTCGAAGAGGTTTGGTGTTTCGAAGGTCGGGAAATCAGTAGCAGGGTTTGTGCTGCTGGGGGGGCCGAAGTGTGTTGTCTGGGATATCGAGAGCGAGGAAACATACCACTGGGATCCGATTTGGATTGCAAAGCGACCTGTCGCTGGGGCCCCATCTGTGCTGTCAGCTCTGACTCCGACTGATAGTTTACTGATGCTTGAAAGGCTTGTCGTTACGAGTTCTGTTGTGGGTTCCGTAGTGAACATGAGCCCCGGACCATCCTGTGTGCTATAGCCCGTAATTGCTGTTCTAATATAGGCATAATCGGTTAGGAAGATTTCTGCAGGCTCGCCAGAAGACGTGGATAGATCATTTACGTCGCCGTTGTCGGCCAGAAGATAAACATTCCATCCGACCGCAGAAAAAGAGGATGATGCGGCTACGGTAAACGTTTCAGTATACTCTTCAGCTGCTGTCATGGTAGAAGACGCTACGCTTAGAAGGCCGGTGATTTGTAGTGCGCGGAGGGCTGTTGTATTCATCTAGGTAGGTTCCTTTATTGCTTCGTCAGGTGTTGAAGCTCCATAAAAATGTAAAAATATGTGACTTTACTCACCCGCATCGTCAAGTATATTGCTATTTTAACAAATTTGGGTGCTCACCGATTGAGCGCTTGGATCTTGCCTTAGCATCCACTGTTACTAACCATGCGGCTAATGAATGAGTTTCAAGCTCTTTTTCTGCGGTCTATCGACGAAGATCTACATGGCTTGCGACGGCTTGGGATACCCTCTGGGCTTCATACTCACAGGGGCGAAGCGGCACGACTGCACCCAAGCTAGGGCTCTGATCAAAAAATTTGTCCAAGCCGAGCAGAAGTGCCTAATGGATGCAGGCTACGACAGCGACGACATCCGCAGTTGTGTCATGCAACAAGGTGCCACTGCCGTCATAGCCTATAGAAAAAACCGTGTTAAAGTCCCTGAGTTCGACAAGGATATTTACAAGGAACGACACAAAGTGGAGAACCTCTTCCAGAAAATTAAACGCTATCGGCGCGTCGCCATACGATTCGAAAAGTTGCAGACGACCTTTGCCGCGATGGTCGCCATCGCGGCAATCCTCGTATGGATCAAATTTTAATTTAAAACACTACCTAGTTCTACATTGTTAAACTTTACGCTTGTACTTTCGCGATAGTCTCTCATGTTCCTGCAGATAAGCGCACGTTTAAAACGAAACCGGAACTAGCTTGGGAGATTATCGAGAATGCGATCAATCAAGGACTTGAGTTCAACTGGGTCGGCATGGACAGTCTCTATGGCAGCAACAGCAAATTGCTAGCAAAGCTTGAAGAGCAAGGGCTACGTTACGTTGCCGACGTTCGCAGCAACCAGAAGTTCTATGTTCGCGATGTCAGTGGAGCGCTGGTGTATCAACGCGTGGATCGGCTTTGGGTCGAGCGAGGTGGCGAGCAAGCCGAACATGTTCACTTCCGCAATGCAACCAAAGGCCCCTTCACGCACAGGTGCTGCGCATAGCGCTTTACGATCATGACGGATGCCAGAATCAGCGCTGTTTGATTAGGGTAAAGGCCGCGCTGCAGGGCGCGGCCTTTTTTCATCTCACAGATTCTAGTATTAACGGGCGGTCTGTTTTGGAATGTGAGAGCTGCATCGCATGATGGTGCCGTGGTATTGCGGATGTAAGCGAGAGGGCGAGATGACGCTCGCCAGAGCCTTGCAGCACAACGGCACTGGGCACTGGGCATTGCGGCTAGTGGCACATAGCCATCAACCGTAGCTCATATCCCCAGCCTGAAAATCAGGGCTTCTTCTGGTTAGATCATTACGGATAACTATCCGCTCGATCGCGGCAAGATTTCCGCCATGGAAGGGGGCACACCTGTGTCGAGGCGATGTCCGAAAAGGCAAAGGAGATGTATTAACGATTGACGTTGATGCTCGAAGGGATGAAGGCGAGCTATCCGTATTACAATCCGGATGTTAAATACCAACTGCCGAAGAAAGAGGCGGTTTACACTGTGTTAACTACGGCGCAGCAGGGCAATTCCGTGGAGCTCACTTATCAGGGGAATGGGGCTAAAGTCGTGCGTGCAAATTTATTCTCTACTCTGAACGGTGGAGCGCCTGATCAGGAATGGTTTCCGCAGTAGCGGTGTGTCTTACAGCAACGATTGATGCTGCAAAAGGTGAAAAACCCGTCCGACATGCTCCTGCCTGCGTCAAGGCTGCGGCGGACAAGCAGGCCTGCCAATCAAGTAAATACGTGATTACGCTGCACCATTCATGAAGTATAATTAATCAAGAATTGAGAACGACTGCTTTCTCACCTCGATTCATCCCCAACAAATAGAACCATTATGACTAGACGTAACTCGATTCCCCGACGTTCATTCCTCAAGCAATCCGCAACCGCTGCGGGCGCACTCTTCGGTGCTCCTCTGCTGCTCAAAGCTCAGACGCTCGGCAACGCGCAGAAAGCGGCCGCTAACTCCCGTATGGGCATCGGATTCATCGGGACAGGCCTGATCGCCAAAGGGCACCTTAAAAGTTTTGCGGGTATGCGCGATCTGCAAGCGGTTGCCGTCTGTGACGTCAGGGATTGGAAGATGCAGGAGGCCCAAGACATCTTGGCTGCAAAAGGTGCCACTTCCGTGACCAGGACACCTGCCTACGAAGAGGTCCTGCAAAATCCCGATGTCGATCTCGTCTGTATTGCTACTCCCGACCACTGGCATGCGGCAATCGCCATCGCAGCGATGAAAGCGGGCAAGGATGTCTATGTGGAGAAGCCAATGACGCTGACGATTGAAGAAGGCAAAGCCGTGGTGGCTGCGGAGCAGAAATATGGTCGTATCCTTCAGGTCGGCTCACAACAACGCTCCTCTGCGCATTTCCGTATTGCTGCGAATTTGGTGCGCAATGGATTCATCGGCGAGGTCAAAGAGGTCTATTGCAAAATAGGCAATTTCCCTCCAGCACTTGAAAACGAGCCTGTGATACCTGTGCCGGAAGGCTTTGATTATGATCGTTGGTTGGGCCCGACTCCATTCTACGACTACACAGAACACCGTGCAAAAGGGCAATACAGCGGCGGTTGGCGCTGCTATTGGGACTACGGCAACCGTAAGTTCGGTGACTGGGGCGCACACCACTTCGACATCGTGCAATGGGCACTCGGTCGTGACGATACCGGGCCCGTTGAGTTCATTCCGAAAGGTTATGAAGGAACGGAGTCTCACCACTACCGCTATGCGGACGGCATCACCGTATGGCGCGACAAAGAAGCGGGCCAAGAGCACATGATTCGCTTCATCGGCACCGAAGGCGAAGTGCATGTTAGCCGCGGTAAACTCGATACGATCCCAGTCGACCTAAAGCGTCACCGCTTCACCGGCGATGAGATCCAAGTCTACGAGTCGAAGAACCACCGCCAGAACTTTATTGACTCCATCAAGTCGCGCGAGCCGACGATCTGCCCAGCATCCGTGGGCCATCGCACCGGCACGATTTGCCAACTTGGTGGCATCGCAGAGCGCCTCGTGCGTCCCCTGAAATGGGATCCCGCAGCGCAACAAATCATCGGCGATGCCGAAGCCGCCTCGATGCAAGATCGTCCACGCCGCGCTGGCTACGAACTGCCGACAGTGTAAGTTTCAAGTCCCAGAAAAGGCTGTAACAAGGCCGAATCTACCACTCCCAGAATAATGGAGAATGTCCGCTGTTATCTTTCTTTCTTGGGCCTATGCCTTGCTTTATTGGCAAGGCTGAGTGCTGCTGATTCCACACCGACCAATGTCATCTTAATCTATACCGATGATTTGGGCTACGGTGATCTCGCTTGCTATGGCGCGCAGGGCTACGAGACCCCGCACCTTGACCGCATGGCGGAGGAAGGGATGCGCTTTACGGATTTCTCCTCCTCCAGCTCGATTTGCACCCCCTCCCGAGCAGGGCTCTTGACGGGGCGCTACGCCAAGCGTTGGGGGCATGACGGCAAGGTTTATTTTCCCTATAGTAAAGATGGGATGCCACCCTCGGAGATCACCATTGCCGAGCTACTCAAAGAGGTTGGCTATCAGACCGCGCTCATCGGTAAGTGGCACCTGGGGCACCGTCCGCAGTATTTGCCGACCGCGCAGGGCTTTGATCTGTATTATGGAATTCCCTACAGCAATGACATGTGGCAAGCGCCCGAGATTCCGCTCGCCGAAAATGTCGTCTTCAATGAAGGGCTTGGGCGCGCTGAATATCTCGATGGAAAGAACGGCAGAAAGTTGTATCGGGATAAAGTACCTTTGATGCTTGGCAATGAAGTGATTGAGTGGCCGGTCGACCAAGGGCAGATCACCCGGATGTATACCGAGCGAGCGCAGGCGTTTATACGGGAGAATCAAGAAGCACCGTTTTTCCTCTATTTGGCGCATGCCATGCCCCACGTGCCTTTGTTCGCATCGGAGTCGTTTGCAGAGAAAAGTGAACGCGGTTTGTTTGGCGATGTGATCGAAGAGTTGGACTGGTCGGTCGGTGAGCTGCTGAAGACCTTGCGGGAAGAGGGGATTGCCGAAAACACGCTGGTGATCTTTACCTCGGATAATGGTCCATGGTTGTCGAAAAAAGAAGCCGCTGGCACCGCCGCGCCATTTCGCGACGGCAAGTTTACCGATTACGAAGGTGGTTGCCGCGTGCCCTGCATCGCATGGCAGCCGGGGACGGTGCCCGCAGGTGTTGAATGTGAGGTGCAGACATCCACCTTGGACATGTTGCCGACGATCGCGGCACTGGCCGGAGCCCCCGTGCCGCAGGATCGGGTGATCGATGGACGGGATATTCGTTCTGTGTTGACCGGAACTATCGATGAACTCCCAGCGCCGGAATTCTTCCTCTATCGCAGTAATAACTCGATTCGTGTGGGAGATTGGAAGTTGGTTCAGTTCAAGAAGAAGACCGAGCTTTTCAATCTATCTGAGGATATCGGTGAAACGAAAAACTTGATTCAGACCTATCCGGAAAAAGCGAATGAACTCTTACGACGACTGGCAGCAGTGAATGCTCAGTTGAAACCATAACACTTACGGGGATGAGTATGCGTAGAGAACATTTCATAATATTGCTGGGACTGTGGTTTAGTTTGTGTGCGCAGGCGAAGCAGCCGAATTTCCTGATTCTGCTGGCGGATGATATCAGTGCCACCAGCCTGGGTTGTTACGGCGGGGAGAATCCCGGCACATCCCCGAACATCGATAAGCTGGCGGAAGAGGGGCTGCGTTTTACCAACATGTTTGTCTCGCAGGCGGTCTGTGGGCCTGCGCGTGCGGAGCTTTACACCGGCTTGCAACCACATCGCAACGGCAGCATGGAAAACCACAAGGCGACCAAGCTGGGGACTTTAAGTGTCGTGCAGTATTTGGAGCGGCTTGGCTACCGCGTCGGTTTGACGGGTAAAACGCATTTTAATCCGAAGTCGGTCTATCCCTTTGAGAAGGTGAAGGGCTTTCCGGCGAACTGTAATGCGAGAGGGGTCTCGACTGAAGATTGGAGCGGTGTGGAGTCCTTTATGACCCGCGATGCGGAACAACCGTTTTGTCTCTTTATCTGCTCCATCCACGCGCATGCGCCCTGGGATGCGGGCGACACGTCTCGCTGGGAACTGGATGACTTGAAGCTGCCACCGCATATGGTGGACACCGAGAAAACCCGGCATTTCTTTCGGGAGTATTTGGCGGAAGTTCGGCTTTTCGACGATCAAGTCGGCAAGGCGCAGGTGCTTCTCGAAAAACTCGGTTTGGACGACAATACCGTCCTGATCGTGATGGACGAAAATGGTGCCGGTATGCCGGGGGGCAAGTGGACCAATTACGATTGGGGCGTCCGCTCGGCTTGTCTCATCAAGTGGCCGGGCGTCGAGTCCGGTGCCTTGGTGACGGATGCGCTGGCCCAGTATTGCGATATTGTGCCCACGCTCATTGATGCTGCCGGCGGAGAGGTGCCGTCCGACTTGGATGGTCGGAGCTTGCTTCCGCTGATCTTGGGGCAGACTCAGGAGCATCGCGAACAGGCATTCTTTACTTATAACAGCGGTCGAGAGGGGCCGCCCTTTGTCTCGCGTGCGGTGACCGATGGGCGCTTCAAGCTAATGTGGAATTTTACACCGGATAAGCTCTTTGCGGTGCGCGTTATAAATGGTTTCGACTTCGGTTATGAGGACACTAAGATGCCGGATCGTCACGTGCGGCAACTCTATCAATCCTGGCTGGAGGCGGCGCAAACAGACGCTGCCGCAGAGGCTGCGGTTCAGCGTTTTCGCAAGCATCCGGAGTTTCAGTTGTATGATCTATCCAAGGATCCATGGGAGCTGGAGAATTTGGCGGAGAATCCCGAGTATGCCGCCACGCTGCATCAGTTGAAGGACTCGATTGCAGCTTGGATGAAGCAGCAGGGTGATGATGGTCTGCCTGCTCCTGCCCGTATGCAAAAGAAGAACTAAGATTCCAGCATGAAGTATATAATTCAAACTTGTGCAGCGACCTTGGTCGCATTGCTCTCATTTGTCACAGTCAATGCCTCGGCTGATACACGCCCGAACATCGTGTTCATTCTGGTGGATGATATGGGTTGGTCGGATATCGGCTGCTACGGCAGTGAGATTCAGACGCCCAACCTCGACCGCTTGGCCGCTCAGGGGATTCGCTTCACCCAGATGCACAACACTGCAAAATGCTTTCCTTCACGAGCCTGCTTGCTGACGGGAGTTTACGCGCAACAATCCGGCACGAGTCAAAAGCCCGGTAACTATACGAACTCGGTCACCTTGGGGGAGGTCTTGCGTGAAGCGGGTTACCGGACTTACGCCTCGGGCAAGCACCATTCCAATGAGTCCCTCTATGATCGCGGGTTCGACCGCTATTACGGTCTTTTGGATGGCGCGAATAATCAGTTCAACCCTGGCTTGAAAAGACCCGGAGAATCCGCCCCCGCGCAAAAGAAACCAGGGGCCCGTGTTTACAATTTCGATGAGCGCCAGATTAGGCCCTATACGCCTGAGGAGGCGGATTTTTACACGACCGATTACTACACCAAGTGGGCCATGGAATTCCTCGAAGAGGATAAGGAGAGTGAAAAGCCGTTTTTCCTCTATCTTTCCTACACCGCCCCGCACGATAACTTGCAGGCTTGGCCGGAGGACATCGCCAAATACGAAGCGGTTTATAAGGACGGTTATGCGCCGATTCGTGCCGCACGGGGGCAGAAGATGAAAGCGCTCGGTTTGATCCCCGAGGATACCAAAATCTCCGAGCCCACGTATCGGGACTGGGATAGTCTCTCGGATGAGGAGCAGGCAAAGGAAGCCAAGCGGATGGCGATCTATGCGGCCATGATTGATCGCGTGGATCAGAATATTGGTCAGTTATTGGCCCAACTCGAAGCGCTCGGTGAACTTGAGAATACGCTGATCCTGTTTGCCTCGGACAATGGTGCCTCTGCCGAAAGTCCTGAAGCGGGGCTGAGTAAAAAGTTTAAAGGGGAAATGGGCAGCGTCGGCTACTGGGCCAGTCAGGGGAGCGACTGGGCCAATGTCTCGAACACTCCTTTCAGGAAAGCGAAAAGCGACAGCTACCAAGGGGGCATTTGCACATCGTTTATCGTGAACTGGCCGCTCGGGATCACATCTGCCGGAAGCATCACAGCGTATCCGAGTCACTTCATCGACATTATGGCAACACTCGTCGATCTGACCGGCGCCGACTATCCCACGGAGTATCGTGGGGAAGCCGTGACTCCCATGCAGGGCCTGAGCCTCCTGCCAGTATTTGAGAGTCCTGAAACGTCGGTGGCACGTGATCAAGCGCTCTACTGGCAATGGGCCAAGGGCAAAGCCGTTCGCCTCGGCGACTGGAAACTTGTCGCTTCGGGGAACAATTGGGAGCTCTTCAATCTTGCGGACGACATTACCGAAACCACGGATTTGACCCGGGCTTATCCCGAAAAAGCCCAGGCCATGAAGGCAATGTTTTCGGCTTGGTATGCATCCACCCCGGCCGGAGCGGGTCCTAAGTAAATAGTCTTGAGGTTTATTAGCCTTAAAACGAGTTCGATAGTCTTTTCGCAGCTTCTTCCGCGAACAAATATTATCGATAGATACCCTTGCAGGGCACCCTTTCAATTAGACCTTACGCACCGTTCTTTAGAGCAATCCTCAGAAATTTGCTGAGATAATAACGCATGATTTTTCGTTTAAATGTAGCGGACTCGCGAAGCGATTTCGAGTTGCGGCAACGCTACAACCGTCGGTCGAAACGGCTTCGCCGATCCGCTACACCAGCAGAGTTTTTATCAGTTTTTTTCTGAATATGGCTCTAGATAAATTGGATTTGTGTGAAGCCGGAACCAGTAGCAGTGCGCTTTAGTCTGCGCCATTCGCGTATGATCCCGATTCGGCTACCGTTGAAACGCCTCTTCCTGCTCAGCCGGAGCCTTGGTAACGCGGGCGATGATAGTCAATCACAACAACAGTGCCAGACTCGATCGCCACTGTTGTGATTGAGCATGTTAGAGGCGAGTGCTTCACCGCTGCTAGGCCTCTCGTCTAAAACAGACGCGACTCGCGTCGCATCGCTACAGTTTGGTTGTAGATCAGAAGAATCGTAGCGAGGTCGACCGCTCTCCGAGCGTGCATTTCTCAATGGCTTTCACTCCAAATGACGATGAACCATTTATAAGGACATGTTGCCAATATATCCCGTATTATCGGGATATCAATGTAGCCGTATTTCGCTATAATTGTGAAACCATGAAGAAATCATTCTTGCCCTTGCTTGCCCTCATTCTCGGTTTATTTACGCTCTCTCTTCGCGCGGCTCCGGAGGCGGGTTCGCTGGCGGAATTTGACCGAAAGGCGGACTGGAGTTTTACCCCCGATCCGGAGCTTCCCAATGTGCTGATTCTGGGGGATTCGATTTCAATCGGATACAATTTACAGCTGCGGCATCTCCTGAAGAGGAAGGCCAATGTCTATCGGCCCATGTCTGCGAATGGAAATATACAACTATGAAAATGAAACCCCTCTACTTAGGACTGATCCTTACCTCATTATTCTCGGTATCTGCTCATGCAGAGAAGCCGAATATCCTCTTTATCTTCTCCGACGACCAAGTCTATGAGTCGATTGGGGCGCATGGTCTGACGGATATCGATACGCCCAATTTGGATCGTCTTGTGAATCAAGGCACGAGCTTTAGCAAAGCCTATAATATGGGAGCGTGGGGCGGAGCGGTATGTGTGGCGAGTCGCTCTTGTTTAAATACCGGCGTCTTCCTGTGGCGCGCGCAAGCTGCGGTCAAGCAGGTTGGGGCAGGTGAGCGCAAGAGTTGGTCGCAGCTTATGGCAGATCAAGGCTATGAGACTTACATGACGGGGAAGTGGCATGTCGGCGGAATCAGTGTGCCCAAAGTGTTCGACCATGCTGGCACTGTTCGTGCCGGTATGCCCAAGCAAAAGCCTGCTGGCTACAATCGTCCCAAAGATGAAGCCGACTACGAAAGCGGCTGGAAACCATGGGATCCGGCGCAAGGCGGATTCTGGGAAGGCGGCACGCACTGGAGTGAGGTGCTTGCAGATGAGAGCATCGGCTTCATTGAAACTGCGGCCGATAAAGAGACACCATTTTTCATGTATCTGGCATTCAATGCACCGCATGACCCGCGGCAGGCTCCCAAAGAATATGTGGACCGCTACCCACTTGAGCGGATACAGGTTCCGAAGAATTTTGTGCCTCAGTATGAAGATCAGGGGGCAAAGGGCGTGCCTATTATTCGCGACGAAAAGTTGATGCCTTTTCCCCGCACTGAATTCGCGGTCAAGGTGAACCGCCAGGAATACTACGCCAGTATTACTCACATGGATGCACAGATCGGCCGCATCCTCGATGCCTTGGAAGCCTCAGGTAAAGCGGATAATACCTGGATCATCTTCTCCTCGGACCATGGTTTGTCGGTCGGGCATCACGGCTTGGTCGGTAAGCAGAATATGTATGAAGATGGGATGTGTGCGCCCTTTATTGTGTGCGGTCCTGGTGTGCCCTCTGGTAAGAAGCTAGATACCCCGATTTACATTCAGGATGCCATGGCAACCGCCCTGGATATTGCCGGGGAGGTGCCGGAAGGCATCGACTACAAGAGTGTCTTGCCTCTGTTGGATGGTTCTGCGAGTCAAAGCTATGACGCCATGTATGGTGCTTACATGGGCACGCAGCGGATGATTATGAAGGATGGTTGGAAGATCATCGCTTATCCGCAGCTGAAGAAAATAAAGCTCTTCAATATCGATAAGGATCCGCTGGAGATGAATGATCTGTCTGGAAATCCGGAGTATGCCGCCAAACTCTCTGAGATGACTCGTCTGCTGGAAGCACAAATGGACGCACTGGGGGATCCGATGACATCACTCGCAGCTGCAGATTACCCGGAAGTGAAAATACAGAAGGGTGGGCATTAAGTCGAATTCAAGCCTACAGAAATAGAGAAACCTAGTAATTCGAATATGAAATATACCTCCCTGATTAAATCGACTTTGCTCGGTGCATGCATGGCACTCACAAGTCAGGCCGTCGCAGGTCCGATCAACCCAAACTGGGAATCACTCGCCGAGAACTATACTGTCCCTGAATGGTTTGTGGATGGTAAGCTGGGTGTTTGGTTCCACTGGGGCATCCCGTCTTCGGTGGACGACGGTCGTCCGCATGATGGTTCGCACTATGGTGCCTGGATGTATGGTTCAGAGGGCCAACTGACTGTGAAGTCTCAGGTAGTGGCAGATGCAATTGACCGTCTCACCGCATGGCATGATCAGCACTATGGACATCATTCCGAATTCGGTTACGAGGATTTAATTCCGAACTTTAAAGCAGAAAAATGGGATCCCGATGCACTGGTGAAAACAGTCAAGGAAGTTGGTGCACACTTCATCATGCCGGTGGCGACTCACCATGATAACTTCGACATGTATGATTCCTTCCACCCATGGAACTCAGTCGATATGGGGCCGAAGCGTGACACGCTGAAGGAGTGGAAAACGGCTGCACGAAAGCACGGGTTGAAATTCGGCGTATCGACTCACCTCTATTGGTCACCACGTTTCTTCAATACTGCCCGCCCGTTCCAGAAAGAGGGCACACTGGAGTGGAAGCTATTCAATATGGACTATTCGCCTACGGGGTATAGCAGCGATCCGGCCTGGAACGAACATTGGTATCAGCGCTGTTGGGAGGTCATCGAAAAGTATGATCCCGATATGTTTAACAACGACTCGCCGTATCCGACCATTCAGACGGGCAATAGCCTCGGTATCAAGCTGTTCACCGATTATGTAAACAAGGACCTGAGGGAAAACAAGGGCAAGCAGGATGTCGTGCTCTCCTTTAAGAATCCGAGCCAGAATAAGAAGGCATTTACCTACAATATGGAGCGCGGCAGTGCTGCGAAGATTGAGCCTGAGCCATGGATGTGGGCCACTGACCTCTCGGGGACATGGTTCTATCGCGACGGTGCGACCAACAGGATGAGCATCCCGGTTATGATCGGTAATGCGATCGATTCTGTGAGTAAGAACGGAGTGATCATGCTCAACATTGCCCTGACAGGGGAGGGGCTTATCCCTGACAATCAAATGGAGTATCTGAATGCCTTTAAGGACCTGTTCGATGTGAATGGCGAGGGCATCTACGGAACGCGTCCATGGAAGATCTTTGGTGAAGGGCCGCTTAAAATTAAGGACGGGCGTGGGAGTGAAAATCACAAGGCATGGTGCCAGCAGGATATTCGCTTTACTACCAAGGATGGCGACCTGTATGCCTTAGTGCTCGTTCCGCCTACGGAGGATATTTTGATTAAGACACTCGCTGAAGGAGGATTACTGGAGAAATCCATTCGCACTATTTCGTTATTGGGTAGTGATGAATTGATCACTTGGGAGCGCAGTGCGGATGGTTTGAAAATCACGCTTCCTAAGCGCTTACCAGAAGCGTTGGCGATTGGGTTTAAGCTAGAATTGGAATAAACGTATATCTTGTCTTCAATGCATGGCTAATGCAAGCTTACCCCTTGAATTGGTTATGTCCGGGAATAATTAAGCGGTCGAAATCAGCTTCAGCTTAGTGGTGCGATGGTCTTCAGCGCACTCATGGCGGATTTAGGTGTATGCGTAATAGCCACGACTAATTCTTAATGCTATACTAATCCTTACTAAAGTCATGGTAATTTGCCCCCGCGATTGCGAAAAATAGAGCAATCGCAGGGGGCATTATATGGCTTAAATTTTAAAAGGATTAGAAGTTGAATTGCCCCCGATATCAGAAAAAATGTCAGTCTACGAAATCCCCCGTGCGATCTGGGTGCCCGTATCGTGGCAGCTCCAGAGGCTTTGCATTGGTGATTGCTTTAGGCCTGATGGCTTTCGTGCTGTTGTTACTCTTGTCGATCACCTCGTTGATTCAGGTTGAAGTCGCCAACACAGATCATGCAGTGGCGAAATTAGAGGCTGAGCAGGCTGCCTTGCTTTCCTTGAATCTGGCGATTGGTAAGCTGCAGGAGACGGCAGGACTGGATCAACGTGTGACGGCTCCGGCTGAGGCGCTAGCCACAGTCAATGGAGTGCAGTCGGTCACTGGTGTCTGGCGCTCGTGGGAGGGGAGTGATCATGAGAGTAATGGGCTTCCGATTGCTCCTAATTACGACTCGAAGCTGGACCTAGGAAATTTCGATATCGAGGCCGCGCCTTATGGAGCGGGACGTTTCTTGGGCTGGTTGGTGTCTTCTGCCTTCGATCCCAGCATTACCACGTCGCTGGATGCAACTAGTCCACCGACTCTTACCGAGCTTGTTGGAATCACCGCACCACTTGTTGGCCAGGGGAGTGTGGGTGTTGGGACAAATGCGGCTTATGCGCTAGAAAATGAAGTCCATGTGCAACCGACTCTGATTGATGATGGCGAGTTTGAGATTGCTTGGTGGATTTCCGGGGAAAACACAAAGGCATTACTTAAAGAGAAAAAGGCAGCTGTAACGGCGCAGGATTGGAGCGAGCGCTTGTCGAGCTATGCAGGGCCTGATGAGGCGAGCTTTGACATAACGGATACTGCTGGTTTGAGCCACGTTTCGAGTCGCGGGAGTCTCAACTTACTGCCGAACACCTTGGCAGCTGGTCGCTCGGTTTCGCAGACTTATTTCCACGATTTGACTACGTATGCACGTGGTCTGCTGACCAATACCGCGAATGGCGGGTGGCGACGCGATCTTTCCCTGATGAGCGAACAGTGGGCCACTCTGGAGAGTCCCCATTCGAGGACTGCTGGATTTCCATTCTACACCTTGAGTCCCGGGGTGGAAACGCAAGCTCTGAAAAATTCAGGAGAGGTCGGGGGCTTGATTTATCCATGGGCTGAAGAGTCTGTCTTCTCGAGAGAGGGAGGGGCGTCTGTGGGTTGGGGAGCCTTAGTTGACTTTGCAACACAGTATGAGGAGATTATTTCCGGGGATTCGTCGGGCAATATTACATTTGACCAATCACTGCTCGAGAATGCCCGCGATGGATTGAACCGACTTCCGGTCCTTGCGAGAATTCATTGGGTGTTATCCTTTAGTTCGATTCAAAATGCTGGGGTCTATGACGCCTACTTGAATATCGATCCAGTGGTCACCTATTGGAACCCTTATAATGTTTCAATCTCGGGCGCGTCGGATTTTTGGTTACAAGTTGAAACTACGCTGCCCTATAAGCTGCAATTTTTCGTAGGTGATGAGCAAACTGCCAGTGCGGAACTTTCAGATTTTACTGGTAGTAAGAACTTTACACTTGCGATTCCAAATGACACGGAGGTTTGGCAGCCTGGTGAAGCTAGAGTTTACAGCGTTGCGAATAAAGAGGGTGCGAATCGGTATCTAATGAAAAGAGGGTATGAAGGCTCAAATGGATTCAATCGAAAACTTGGAATTAGCGGAGATGCTGATGAATCGTTTACGGTGACGCTTTCTGCTATTGATGTAACTTCGCTTGTATTTGATGCGTATGAATGGAGGGGAAGCCGAGGGACGGAGCAAGCATTGAAGATTAAGTATGAATTAGAGTACGCAGACGCGGAACTTTATTGGGGAACTCCTGAAGTTAAGAATACAAGCCAAACGATGGAGACCTTATCCGAAGGAGATCCTTCGCCATTCATGATCGAATTATTTCAATTGCAGAATATTGCTGAGTCTTCCGTTCAATCGAGAGGTTATTCTCATCGGAAGCCTATTCTGAATCTTATTAGTAACATCAGTTCTGGGGCGAATTTGAGCAAGAGTTTGGATGCTTTTCCATTTGATGTCACCTTGTTCTATCCGAACGGCAATTCTGGGGTTTCAGATGGCCTTCCTGTTAGCGGTGCGACTGATAGCGATCCTTACAGTTTTATTGGGACCAGTTTTAGAATCGATGATGGTTTAAAGAGCTTGATAGTCGCTGAAATACCAACGAGACCGTTGAGATCTCTGGGGGAGCTTCAGCATTTCGATTTGAACGCGAATAATCCCGTCGCACCTTTTATCGCCAATCCTATTGGTAATAGTAATGCGAGCCATATGATCGAGCCAGGAGCAGTTTTTATCACTGGTGATGGTATGAGTGAATCCAAACGTGTTTCTTATGACCATAGTTATGTCGGGAACCACTTGTTTTTTGATGATTGGTTTGTTTCATCCATTGCGCCTGAGACCAGCGGTTATTCGAGCAGTGAGATTCGCAGTACCCAAGAAGTATACCGAGATTTTCTTTCTACGGCGGAGTCGTTGCCGAATGCTGCCTATTTGCCAGCGGATAGTTTGGATCTCAGTGCAGCCGCTGCTGCTGCGAATTCATTAATTGCTGATGACACAGCGTGGTATGATGTGGCTTCGAAAATTGAGGTGGAAGGAATGTTTAATGTAAATTCCACTTCAGTGGAGGCCTGGACTGCGCAACTCAAGCACCTTAAAGATGGCGGCGCGCCCTATGTCTCTAATGATCCAGGCTCAACTGGATGGAGCCTTCTATCGACTCCTGATTCTGGGCACCCTGTGAGCCGGACAACAGTCTCGGGGGATCCTGATGCAGGTCCAACTGAGTATAGTAGTGCGATTGGTGAACATGCGCGACTGACGGACTCGCAAATCGAAGCGCTTGCCGTAGAAATTGTGAATCAGGTAAAGGCTCGTGGGCCCTTTCTGTCTCTTTCAGAGTTTATGAATCGAATGTTGACGGCTGCCAGTTCAAAAGAAGACCTCGCATTGGCAGGTGCGGTGGAGGCTGCTTTAATTGAGTTGTCGACTCGAAGCGCATCGGAAAATCCTTTCTCGGACATACAGGCTACTTTCAGAAATGATAATGGTGGGCCAGGCCTTGTGTCCATTCCATCTGGAGTGTCGAATGCGTTTCCTGCCGCCGCGGAAGGTCATCGAGCCTATGGCTTTCCTGGTTGGGTGCGACAAGCGGATATCTTGAGGCCACTGGCCCCAGTGCTATCGGTTCGTGACGATACCTTCCTGATTCGCGCCTATGGAGGGAGCAAAGATCCTGTGACAGGTGAAAATCGATCTGAAGCATGGTGTGAGGCGGTCGTGCAGCGCCGTGCAGATTATGTGGATTCTGTCGCAGACAGTTCAGAAATTCTGCCCAGCGACTCTACACTAAGTTCCAAAATTAATAAGCGCTTTGGGCGTCGTTATATGATCGTATCCTTCCGTTGGTTATCTCCCGATGAAGTTTAATCTTTTGCTGTATACTGATTTATGAAGAAGTCTATTCTCTCAATACTGATTACCTGTTTTGCTGTCGCTGCATACGGGGATCGGGTTGCGCGCGTATTGTATTACGGGGCCCCTGCTGGGGGGCCAGAATACGCATTCGTCAATCAAGTCAATCAAGAGCCTCAGAAGGTAAGCCTGGATCGGCACAATTTTTCTGAATCATTTGATTTGACTGAAGGATCTATCCGTTTGTATTTTTTACCTAGTTTATTAGCTGAGGATGCCCCTGTGCCTGAGTCGGCTCCTTCGGTGTATGTGCCTGAGGATTGGAGCAAAGTTTTGATACTTGCCTTTCAAGATAAAAATAATCCGACGATGCCCATTCGTCTTAAAGCAATTAATGCGAATGATGATGTTTTCGCTCCCGGAGGAGTCTACTTCGTGAATTTTTCTGAAATGACAGTTTTTTTGATGGTTGGGGATAAGGAACTGATTAGTCAGCCGCATTCGTTGGAGATGGTTACAAAGCCGATCAAAGAAAGGGGGTCTTATCTGCTTAAGCTCGCTACTTTTAAAGACAACCCTAACAAATACCGTCCTCTTGTTCAGCAGAAATGTCAGTATCACCCTGATGTAAGAGTGCTCACTTTCGTATCGCCGATGCCGCCACCTCGAATGGTGAAATTGTATTCGGTGCCGATTCCAAATTTCTAAAATTCTGTAAGTGTCAATGTATTCATTGCTTACAAATTCGAGTAGCCAATAATGAAAATCATCACAAAAATCAGCTGTTTATTGAGCGTATTGTTCGCGCTTTCGACTGCTGCGCCTGCGGTACCAGACTCTATTCGCATTGAGTCATTGCTACAGGAAATGGTGGATCGTGATAGGCTAGCGCGTTTTCCTAGCCGGGATTTTCGCCTCAAGCAACAGAGCAGCTACAATCGAGCATCTAAGACGCCCGAGGAACCTGAAGGATGGTTTACCAATCAAGACTTCAATCCTCCGCGTGCGAATACACATAACTTCATTCGTATCGAAGAGAACCATGGTCGCAAAGAGTGGGTGTTAATGGATCATCAGGCGCCTGGCGCGATCGTCCGGACTTGGATGCCTTGGCTCAATCAGAAGAAGCCCGGCGCAAATATAACCATGCGCATCTATCTCGACGGCGCTGAGGAGCCCACGTTTGAGGGGAATATGCTGGGTATGTTCGACGGCACTGGCGTGATCCCTTATCCTTTTGCGCATGCTTCGCTTCGCTCGGCGGTGAGTTTCTTCCCGATCCCTTACGCAAAGAGCTGTAAGGTGACTACCGATAAGAAGCCGTTTTTCTTTCAGTTTACCTTTCGTGAATATGCCGAAGGCACTCCGATTGAAACCTTTACTATGGCCGATTTCGATGCGGCCAAAGAACTGGCTGTGGCAACTGGTCAGCAGCTACTACATCCCATTGCCGCTGCTGCGGGCAATCCCCAACACTTTAGTTGCACATTGGACGATCAAGCAGAGCACTCGCTGCAACTGCCAACAGGCGTGGGTGCCGTGCGTGAGCTCTCGGTTAAGCTGGGGGATTATTCCGATCCGAACATCACACGTATGGTCGTGCTGAAGATGGAATTTGATGGCAAGCCGACCGTTTGGTGCCCCATCGGTGATTTCTTTGGCTCAGGCCTTGGTTTGAACCCTTTCGAGGGGTGGTATCGCACGGTGTCTGAGGACGGAAGCATGCGCTGCCGCTGGGTCATGCCTTATCAAAAGGACGCTCAAGTGTCGCTGCTCAATCTTAGTGGTGCTCCTGTCGATGTGGTGCTGGAAGTGAAAACAGGTGACTGGGAATGGGATGCGGCATCCATGTATTTTCATGCGAATTGGCGCGGGCAGTATCCGGTAGCCACACGCCCTTTCTCGGACTGGAATTACGTTAGCCTCAAAGGGCAGGGCGTCTATGTTGGCGACACATTGACCGTCATGAATCCGGTCGAACAATGGTGGGGTGAGGGAGATGAGAAGATCTGGGTCGATGGCGAGGACTTTCCCTCCATCTTCGGCACAGGAACTGAAGACTACTATGGGTATTCTTGGGGAGGTCGTAGCACGGACTTTTATCAACACCCCTTCCACGCTCAGCCATTTGCCCATCAATACAATAAGCTAAACCGTAAACCTGAATCCGATGAGTCCCGCAATACGCAAGGTTTTAGCGTCGAAACACGTAGCCGTGCCTTGGATACGATGCCTTTTGGCAGTTCACTTCAATTGGATATGGAAGTATGGTCGGGAACGGATTGCGACATGGGCTACCAAGTGGGTGTTTATTGGTATGGCTTTGCGACTACGACTTCCAACCGCAAACCAGAACCTATGGAGGTGCATAATGTGCCGCCGTTGCCAGCAGACTTTACCGCCGCGTCGTTCAAACGAAATTAATATTTATAGCCCCATTACAACCATGAAGAAATATAGCTCAAAAATCTATTACCTTTTATTCAGCGTGATACTCACCTCCGCACATGCGGTGGATCTTTACGTGAGTCCACAGGGATCGGATATGAATAGTGGCCTGCCTGGGGAGCCAGTGGCGACATTTGCCTCAGCCCAGAAGAAGGCGCGCGCCTATGCCGCGAGTGAAGCCGTCACAGTTCATTTCGCAGATGGTACCTACTATCTTCCAGAGACCGTGGTCTTTACACCGGAGGACTCTGGATCTGAGAAATATCCTGTGGTATATCGCTCCACTAACGAGGGTGGTGCCGTGCTCAGTGGTGGTGCCGAACTGGCCTTAGAATGGGCGCCGTATCGTGATGGTATTTACAAAGCACAAACTCCGAATGGTTTAATGATCGATCAGGTCTTTATCGATGGACGCAATCAGCGCATGGCACGTTACCCCAACTATGATCCCGCAAAGAAAGCGGAACCGTATCAGGGCTATGCCGCCGATGCCTTCTCGAAGGAGCGGGCCGCAGGTTGGTCCGATCCTACGGGTGCTTACATCCATGCGATGCATAGCAAGCGATGGGGCGGTTATCATTACCTGATCACTGGTAAAGATGCCGAGGGCGAGGTGACCTATGAAGGTGGTTGGCAGAATAATCGCCAATTGGGCATGCATAAAGACTATCGCATGGTTGAGAACATTTTCGAAGAGCTCGATGACGAGGGAGAGTGGTATCACAATGCTAAGACCAACACGCTCTACTATAAGCCTGTTGCTGGAATGGACATCCATTCCGCCAAGGTCGAAGTGGTGCGCTTGCGCCATCTGGTTGAGTTTGACGGCAGCGAAGCCGCGCCGGTGAAATACATTACTTTACAAGGTTTCGTCGTGCGTCATGCAGCTCGCACTTTTATGGACTGCAAGGAGCCATTGCTGCGCTCAGATTGGGCGATCTATCGTGGCGGTGCATATTTTCTAACCGGCACTGAACATATCCAAATTCTGGATACTGAGTTTGATCAGGTCGGCGGTAATGCGGTCTTTGTCAATAACTACAATCGTCATGTCCTTGTTAAAGGCTGCCACATCCATGATTCCGGTGCGAGTGGTGTGTGCTTCGTCGGTGATCCGAATGCCGTGCGCGATCCTTTGTTTGAATATCAGGAGACGAATGACTTGTCAAAAATCGACCGCACGCCAGGGCCTAAGACCAATAATTATCCTGCAGACTCGACTGTCGAAGACTGCTTGATTCACGGCATCGGTCGCGTCGAGCGTCAGCCCGCCGGGGTGCAAATTTCGATGGCCATGGGCATTACCGCGCGCGATCTCTCGATCTACGATTGCGCTCGTGCGGGCATCAATATCAGCGAAGGCACTTGGGGCGGTCACTTGATCGAGCGCTGTGATGTGTTCGATACGGTTCTGGAAACGCACGACCACGGTTCCTTCAATTCTTGGGGACGCGATCGCTTCTGGCACAGTAACCGTAAGGAATCGCAAGGGGAGATCGATAAAGACCCGAAGCTCCCATTCTTAGATGCGATGAAGACGACCACCATTCGCGACAGCCGCTGGCGCTGCGATCATGGTTGGGACATTGATCTCGATGACGGTTCAACCAACTACGACATCTATAATAACTTGATGCTGAACAATGGCTTGAAACTGCGCGAAGGTTTCCGTCGCCATGTATGGAATAACATTACTGTGAACAATGGACTGCATCCCCACGTGTGGTATAAGGGCAGTCAAGATCAGGTTTATTCGAATATCTTCATGGCACCTCACAAGCCAGCGGGTGCGATTGTGACCGGTGACGATGTGCGTGTAGATGGTAATTTCTATGCCGTCGGTGAAGCGACCGTCATGAAGGTCTCGCACAAACTCGGTTGGGATCAGAACTCCGTGTATGGGGAACCGATGTTCATGGATCCAGCTAAGGGAGACTTTCGGGTGAAACCAGGCTCAGCTGCATTAAAGGCCGGTTTTAAGAACTTTCCAATGGATCAGTTCGGTGTGAAGAAGCCTTCGCTCAAAGCGATTGCCCGCACGCCAGAAATGCCTGAGTTGAAGGTGTATCAAGAGTCAGGCAAAAAGTCCGCAGCTCGTAGTCGGGAATGGTTAGGTGCAAGCTTGACGGAGCTTTCTGGTGTGGAATTCTCCGCCTATGGCGTCAGTCAAGACGATGGAGGTCTTGCGCTTTCAAAAGTGGGTCAGCGGACGCAAGCCGCGAAAGTCGGTTTGCAAGACGGTGACCTAATCCAAGCAGTGAATGGTCGTAAGACCGCGAATATGCGACAATTCAATCGTGCGACTGCTAAGGCCGAAGGCACGATTCAACTTACAGTGATTCGTGATCAGCAAGCCATGGAACTCGAACTCAGTTTGTAGTCTGTTTGGAAATACGATGAAGCAAGCACTTCTAGCCATATTGTCGGCTCTCGGCCTCTTTTAATGTTATTATAGCTTGCTATGACATTTCTGAACTCACCCAAATCTGCATTGGCCCTGGTGGCTTGCTTCCTCTTAGGCATTCAATGCCAAACTGAAGCAATTGAGAGTCGTCGTCCCAACATCATTTTCATCTTTGCCGATGATTGGGGCTATGGCGATGTGGGTATTCACGGCAGCAGCTTTTGTGAAACGCCGAATCTGGATCGTATGGCAAAGGAGGGAATGGATTTTGCCAATTTTACCGTGAACAGCCCCGTGTGCTCCCCGAGTCGGGTCGCTGTGATGACGGGGCAGTTTCCCGCTCGGCATAGCATTCATCAGCATTTCCAGGGAGTTAAAGCGCATATTAAACGAGGTATGCCGGATTGGCTGGATGTCGAGGCGCCCAGCTTGCCGCGTATGTTGCAAAAGGCAGGCTACGTCACCGGGCACTTCGGCAAATGGCACCTCGGTAGCTCGGGCGACTCTCCGACGGAAGACCTGTATGGCTATGATTGTTTTGCAACTTTCAATGGTTCGAAGGTGAATGAGATTAAGAAAGGGGGCCTCGCGTCTGTGGATCACGCGGAAAGCTTTATTCGTGAGTTTCATCCGCAGCCGTTTTTTGTGAATTTATGGCTGCATGAAGTGCATACGGCGCATTACCCGCAGCCGCATTACTTAGAGAAATTCAATGCCTTAAACGAACGCCAGCAGGTTTACGCGTCGGTGATTGCTGAAGGGGATGAAGCGGTTGGCCGGATTATGAAACTGCTTCGAGAATTGGATATCGATGACAACACACTGCTAGTTTTTTCGACCGATAATGGCCCAGAAATTACAACCGATGATAAAAATCATAAAGAATCAGATGGTTTCGGGAAATACTATTCAGTCGGTGAAACGGGTGGTTTAAAAGGTCGGAAACGTTCGTTGTTTTCCGGTGGTATTCGTGTGCCTTTTATCGTGCGCTGGCCTAATGTGACTCCCGCAGGAGTCGTCGACGAGACTTCGGTGCTCACAGCGGTGGATCTGCTCCCGACTTTCTTGGCTGCCGCAGGTGTGCCGCTGCCGGAAGACTATCAGCCTGACGGGGAGAATGTGCTGTCTGCATTTAAGGGCGAAGGCTTTAGCAGAACGAAACCAATTTTCTGGGAATGGAGAGGCGGAGATAATCAGGCTTATACATGGCCGTCGCTAGCGGTTCGTGACGGGAAATGGAAGCTGCTCGTCAATAAGGAGCAGGGGAAGCTGGAGCTCTACAATTTAGAAGCAGACTGGGCAGAGACGCAGGACGTGTCGGCTAGGTTTCCAGAGGTCGTCCAAGCTTTGAGCGATAAACTTGATCATTGGAAGGCTAGCTTGCCGACTGAACCGTCCAGCAAGGCTTTATCCAGCGCGAGGGCCAAAGCCAAAGCGAAGCTTTGAAGAAATAAGGATTGGAGTGCATTTGATATGAAATTATTTAAGAAAATACTTAACCGAACCATTTTAGTTGTTAGTGGTGTGCTCTATTTGACGGCTCCCATGCTATGGGCCTCAACAAAGCCGAAGCTTGATTTTGAGCCTAAGCCATCCGATCCAGGGGCTTGGTATGATGAAGTGAAATACGGCATGTTTATTCACTGGGGGCTCTATTCGCATTTGGCGCGGGGGGAATGGGTGATGCTGCGGGAAGAGATTCCGCTGGCTGAATATAAGAAACTCGCCGAAGGCTTTGATCCGGTTCAGTTTGATGCGGATGAGTGGGTGCTACTCGCGAAGAACGCGGGCATGAAGTATATTGTTATTACCAGTAAGCACCACGATGGCTTTGCTTTATTCGAGTCCGAAGTGAGTGACTTCAATATGGTCGATGCAACCCCTTATGGGCTCGATATCATCAAAGAATTGAAAGAAGCCTGTGATCGCCATGGTATCGCCTTGGGGCTCTACTATTCACAAGCTCAGGACTGGTATCACCTTGGCGGTATTGCCAAGAGGCGCGCGTGGGACGATGCCCAACTGAATGATGGCGAGGAGGGAGATCAGCACAATTACTTTGAGCAATTGGCAATCCCGCAAGTGCAAGAAATTGTATCTAAATACGAGCCAGCACTCATCTGGTTCGATACGCCTTTCGGTATGGATTTCGACGATTCGAAGCGGTTTGTAGAAGCTGTCAATGCGATCAATCCGAGCGTTCTCATCAATAGTCGTGTCCGCTATAATGGCAGAAACACTGCTTCGCTTCCTCGCGAGAAGCGCGATGAGCTTGCGGCGCTCGGTGTCAGCTACCTCTCCTATAAAGATCGTGAAATTCCAGAAGTAAGCCCTTGGCCATACTGGGAAACGTGTATGACGCTGAATCATTCTTGGGGATACACCGCGGATGACAATAATTGGAAGTCTTCGAAGCGCGTCATTCAGCAGTTAGTCGAGGTCGTGAGTAAAGGGGGCACATTCTTGCTTAATATTGGGCCGACGGGTGAGGGCAGCATACCCGCTGAGAGTGTCCGTATTTTGCAAGAGGCCGGCGAGTGGCTGAAAGTGAATGGCGAAGCGATTTATGGAGCGGAGCCGACTGTCTTCAAGGGGGTGGGGGAAGTCAACCAAGAGTCCCTCGCTGAGATGAAAGAGCAGGCGAGGAAGGCGGCACTCACGGGTGCTGGAAAAGATAAAAAAGTCACTCTTGAAATGAACTATGAATGGCTCGCCACTGGTAAAGATGAGAAAGTGTACTTCCATCTATTTGAATGGCCTGACGGTGAATTCACGCTCTCGGACTGTGAAGATACCGTGAGCAAGGCCTATCTGGTGGCTGCGCCAGATGTGAATCTTTCCTTTGAGCAGACACAAGAGCTTGTGACGGTTCAGTTGCCCGCAGATCCATTGGATCCGATTGCCACAGTTCTCTGTTTAGAGCTGAAGTGATTCGTCAAAAGTGAGGGTGCCTATGTTTATCTTACGGACTGTATAGCGTTTCTCTAAAGTCTCTGTGCTTTTGAGACAGCAGGTAGCCGCAGCTTCCAGCTAGCTTAAAGGCACTAGGCACGGGAGCAGGATGCTCCCACTACGTTATGCTGCTTCTGATCGTTAAGCGGTTCAGAATAGGTCATCTATGCCGACTGAATGAAACTCATTGCAGGAGGACAGGAGCATGGACACTTGTCCATGCTCCGAGCCTAAGTCGGACCGTCGTAAATCGGGTCAAGAGTCCCGTCTCCTGTTAAGAAGACGTCATTGCTCAGTTATCTCGAGCGGAGCTACTCCTGATGGAGGTCAGTATGTAGTCTGCTGATACTGAGAGTTGGGCAGCTTGCCTGTTTCAAGCTTCGCTTCCCAAACAAATGATGAACCCCAAAAAAAGGCCGCCTGCAACCTGTGCAGGCGACCTTACCCTATATAACCCTGTTGAAAAACTTTACTTGCGGCGATGAACCATTACATAGCTCAAGCCGAGGAGACCGGCCAGCAGCGCGTAGCTGCTGGGCTCTGGAACGGCAGAGAGTGTCACTGAATTGATCGCTTTAAGACCTTGATCATCCTGTCCGTAAGCGACGAAATGGAAATCTTTGCTGAAGTCAAATGTGGCTATATTACCGGAGCCTCGGCTCGATCCATCGAAGGTCCATGACCAATCGGCTCCACCAGAGCCATCATTTTCAAAGCTCATGACGATAGTGTGTGTGCCCAAAGTCAATTCGCTTCCAGTCGTCAAGTTCGTCTGGTTTGCGCCGTCTGTGAATGTGAGGTTTCCGGTTGAGTTCGTCACACCAAAGCCATACGTGTTGCTGTCATTGGGAGTTTGCGCACCAGCACCGTTATCATCTAAGAAGGGATTGTATTTATTGTAGCTAGAGAAATTAGTATCATCACTCAAGAGTCCAAACGCCATCGCACTTGCACCTCCATAACTTGACTGGCTATAATTAACGGTCAGCTCAAAACCTCCCGTTGACTGGAAACTATTCGAAGAATAGATCAATGCTCTCTCCTTGTAATTCGTGCCGGCGCCAGTCACGTATTGCAGGCCCCCATCATCGGCCCAGGATTTAGTGCCGGCAATTGAATTGTTCACCAGTCCATCACCAGTGCCTGTGTTGGTGGCGAGCCCGTCGTTGTCGAAGGTGTCGGAGTAGATGATTGTGGCTGCATGTCCGGCGGTTGCCAGTAGCAGGGATGCGGTGAGTGTAGTCAGTGTTGTCTTCATTTTATTAGTATTAATTTGAAGGGAGTATGTGTTGTATTCTGGTTTATGAGGTGAATATGAAATGATTATAAGATATAATAACTTACAAATCATTGAGTAGCGTATATTCTAACGATATTATCCAATTATGTCTATTACGTGTACGCATGGTTTTGTTGGGTGCCCGTGTCGCTTCGACTGCCAGGGAAATCCCCCAAAAAAAAAGACCACCTGCAACTAGTGCAGGTGGCTTTGCCCTGGTGTAATGAATTAATTACGACGGCGTACCATTACATAGCTCAAGCCGAGGATACCAGCAAGCAGTGCGTAGCTGCTGGGTTCGGGGATGGCAGAGATAGACACCGAATTGATTCCTTTGTTGCCCTGATCGTCTTGGCCGTATGCGACAAAGTGAAAGGTTTTACTGAAATCAAATGCTGCAATGTTTCCAGATCCTTGGTCTACACCGCCGATTGACCATGACCAGTCCGCTCCGCCTGATCCATCAGCGGTGATACTCATATCAACAGTAAAAGCACCAACTCCAGCGTCCATCAGAGTGCCAGTGTCAGTATCCAAGATCGAAGCAGATGAGGCATTCGTGAAAACGAGACTTTTATTTTCTGTATTGACGCCAAAACTGTAAACGGAGGTATCCTCTGTGTAAGGGGAAAAGCCAGCATATGTGCTTAAATTCGTATCATCACTCACTAAGCCGAAGGAAATTTGACTATCTCCACCGTCACTAGTATAAAAGTAGCTGACGGAGAGTTCAAAACCATCATCTGATTGAAATCCGTTTTCAGAATAGGCCATCGCTCGCTGCTGATACTGAGAGCCAGTGCCAATAACGAATTGCAGATTCCCATCATCGGCCCAGGATTTAGTTCCTGCAATTGAATTATTCACGAGACCTCCACCCGTGCCTGTATTCGTGGCGAGTCCGTCGTTGTCGAACGTGTCGGAGTAGATAAGTGTCGACGCCTGTGCAGCGGTTGCTAGTAGCAGTGATGCGGTGAGGGTAATCAGTGTGGTTTTCATTTTTTCTTTGGTTTGATTTAACATTCAGGGGTTCTAAAACTATTTAGCCAGTCGATCCACCAATACTGTAACAAATCACGCTGACTCAGTCTATTACGTGTACGCATAAAAAAGCTGGATATTTTCTCGGATCATAGATGATCACTTAGGCCTTGTCGTCGGGACTTGGGATACTTGTTTGCTCTATTCGAAATTGCTGTTTAGTTATAAATTTCATGATTCGCGTATTATTCTGCATAATCTTTGTGTCCTGCTGTCTGAGTGCGCCTGCTCAAGCGGACGAGCGATCTATTTCGGACTTGGAGGCTCGGAAAGAGGCGATCAATTTAGAGCTTAGCGGACTCGCGTATCCGAGCTTGCGCGGAGGCGTGGGGGCGATCGGCTTTCATTCGCGCCCGTTTCTGCAGGATGACGAACCTCTTTGGATTGAGATCGATTTGGGCCAAGGGCGATTGATTGACGAGATCGCGTTAGTCCCTGTGCTTTGGCGTGATATGGAGGCAGGCTTTCGGGCGAATGCGTTCCCCGCTGCGTTTCGCGTACGGGCTGGGACGCTTGAAGACCAAGAAGGTGTGGTCGTGGCCGAATATGAAGCGGAGGATACCCTGAAGTCGATCTATCCATTAGTACTTCCGATAGAAGCTACCAAGGCTTCGTGGGTCAGGCTTGAAGTCACCCGTATGTCGAAGCGAGTGCATGACGAACGATATGTATTTCAACTTGCGGAAATCATGGTTTTTAGCGGATTGCAAAATGTCGCTTTGCGTCGCCCGGTTAAATTTTCCTTTCAGAGGCCTCGGGATCCTTCGGGCGCTTGGGCGAGTCGCTTCCTGGTCGATGGAAGCGTTCCCTATTTAATGGATACAGCGTCCGGGCATCAGAGTTTAGGGTATTTGAGCGGATTTGGTGAAAGCCCCGACATTTACATTGATTTGGGGGCGGCTTACCCGATTTCGGGGATTCGACTGCATGCGGTGCATCAGAGTAATCATGTGCCTCAAGCGTATTTTGGTGATCTAGGTATTCCGCGGCACATGCGAATTGAAGGAGCCAATCAAGCTGATTTTTCGGATGCGATGGTATTATTGGATTACCGCGTGAAGAGGATCTCCGATACGGGGCCGATCATGATGTGGAATTTGCCTGAGACGAATTGTCGTTTTGTTCGCTTAGTAACTGTTGAAAAAAATGTCTCGTTCGGAGTCTCCGAGCGCTTGTCGAGAATTGGTTTTTCTGAAATCGAGCTAATCTCATCGGGACAGAATGCCGCCCTGGGTAAAAAGACCTGGGTGGACTCTTCGCTTGAAGCCTATCGCTCACCTGAGCAGCTCACGGATGGTTTAAACGCATACGGAGCGATACTGCCGACACGAAGATGGATGGAAGAGTTGGCCTTGAGAAATGATTTGGAGCTTGAGCTTAAGCACTTGGAGGCTGCGCTGAACCTAAAATACATGCGTCAAAAAGTCATTTTGAGTTGGATGCGATGGATCGTGGCCTTGGCACTGGTCGGGTCGGGCTTTGTAATCCTGTATAGTCGTTTGCAAGCCATTCGAAAAGAAGCCATTATACGTGAGCGTATCGCTGCGAACCTACATGACGAATTAGGAGCCAATTTGCATTCTATTGGAATACTAAGTGACCTGGCCCGGGAGTCGATTGCGACTCCAGAGCCATTGGACGACATACTTCAGAAAATCCGTGGTTTGACCGAGCGCACCGGAGCGGCCGCGCGTTATTGTTCCAATATGCTTGGGGCAAAGGGGATTTGTGATGATCTGGTTGATGATATCAAGCGTGAGGCGCGTCGTCTCTTGGTAGACATTCCACATGAGCTAACGATTGAGAATGAGCAGATATTTAATGACTTAAAACGAAGGAAGCGCATTGATCTCTACTTGTTTTTTAAAGAGTCCTTGGTTAATGTCGTCCGGCATGCGAAGGCGACATCAGTTCAAATTCGTTTTAGCGGAAATAAGAAGGAGGTTACTTTAATTGTTGCCGATAATGGCTGTGGTTTTACTGGTGATTTGCCTCGTTCTTTGCGGAGGCGCGCACGCTTGATGCGAGCGAGGGCTTCCGTCGAACATCCTGATGCCGGAGGAACAGTCATTTATTTAAAACTCAAAGTGTAAGAACATATCCCATGAAAAAGCCTATCCAAATATTATTAGTCGAAGATAATGCCGAATACCGTGACGTGATGAACCTCGCGATTGGTCGAGAGACGGATATGGAGATGTTGAGTCAATTCGGCACCGCTGAAAAGGCGATCGCGAGCCTTACTGAAGGGCGTGCCTCAGCCCGCCCAGACATTGTTTTACTCGATTTGTGCCTGCCTGGTATGAGTGGGCTCGATGCGATTCCCTTGATTCAGGATGAGGCCGACGGAGTGAAGATCATTGTGCTCAGCCAGTCGGATGCCCAAGCAGACGTCATGCGTGCCATTACTTTAGGCGTTTCGGGGTATCTTTTAAAGTCTTCCACTTCCCAACAGATTAAGGAAGCTATTCGTAATGTCGTGAATGGTGATGCCAGCATCGATCCCTCTCTCGCTAAGTATCTACTGAAAAACCTGAGGGAGAAGCCATCGAAATCGGCCGTTAAAAAGCTGCTGTCAAAACGCGAGCTGCAAGTATTGGAGCTGTTAGCTGATGGTGATATGAAAAAAGAGATTAGTGATAAGCTCTTTATCAGCTATTCGACCGTGGACGCACATGTGCGCCATATCTACGAGAAACTGAATGTTCGGAACGCTCCTGCAGCGGTTCGAACAGCCTATCAGATGGGGATATTTCCGTCAGATGAATGGCTATAGTTGTGATTGCCGAATGTAGTGCCGCGGTAGTCGCGACTACGATAATTCGAGTCTCCAGTTAGACCTTCAGTTGCTGGGTCGCAATAATTATGTGAATGCGTAATGTTTATTTGATACGCAGTTCTGTATACTTGTCTAAGTGCATTGATCAGTTTCATTTGTTTGCCTGATTATAGCCATTTTGAATGACAAGGTAGAGATGAATATAATTTTTAAGACACTGACTGTAAATGCCTTGCTGCTGGGGACTTCTTTGTTGCTGAGTGCTCAATCGAAACAGCCCAATATCGTCTTCTTACTCTCGGATGATCAGAGCACCTATTCGGTCGGATGCTATGGGAATAGCGATGTGCAGACGCCGCAGATGGATCGACTCGGAGCCGAGGGCCTAATCTTCGACAAACACTACGTTAGCACTGCCATTTGTATGGCGAGTCGTGCTACCATTTTTACCGGAATGTATGAATACAAAACGGGCACCAACTTTTACCATGGTAACATGCAAGCTGAAGTCTGGGAAAAGTCTTATCCAGTCCTGTTACGTGGGGCTGGCTACCTCACTGCATTTGCGGGTAAATTCGGGTTCGAAGTAGAGGGCAAAGGGCTCTGCGCAGAGGATTTTGATTTTTGGGGTGGGTCGCCAGGGCAGACTCATTATGAGACAGCACTGAACGAAACGATGGCAAAGTATGCAGCCGATTACCCACATTCCACGCTCTCTTACGGTGCGTTTGGGCAGGATGTCATCAAAGAGTCGGTGAAGTTGGGGAAACCGTTCTGCTTGTCGATCAGCTTTAAAGCGCCGCATAAGCCAGCGACTCCAGATCCACGGTTTGATGCCATCTATGCTGGGAAGTCTTTTACTAAGCCTGATAATTTTGGACGCGAATTTTCGGATCATCTTGCGCCTCAGAGTAAACTAGATCGTCAATGGGCGCGTTTTTCAGAATGGGATTATGATAGTGACTATGGCGGTGTCATGCAAATCTACCACCAGCAGGTGTATGCCATTGATGTGGCCTTAGGGATGATTCGTGAAGAGTTGGAAAGGCAAGGAGTGGCCGACAATACGGTTATTATTTATACCAGTGATAACGGCTTTCTTTGTGGCTCGCATGGCTATGGTTCAAAGGTATTACCACTGGAGGAATCCTCTCGCGTGCCTCTTATGATCTACGACCCACGCAGTACCGCCTTGCCCCGACAGCGACGCACGCGTCAGTTAACCTGCAATATAGATTTTGCTCCAACGATTTTATCACTAGCGGGATTACCGATTCCAGATAATATGGACGGACAGAGCTTGTTGCCGATACTCGAGAATCCTGACCAAGGTGGGCATGAACAAATCACATTAGTGAACACATGGGGGTCGGCTAGCCTGAGCGTGGTCACGCCACGCTACAAATACAATTACTGGTGGCAGGGAGGCGATGGCATGGAACCATTTGAGGAGTTTTTTGATCTCGAAAAAGACCCGTCCGAAAAAGTCAATTTGGCTAAAAACCCTGAGTATGCGCAAGTGTTTAAGAAAATGCAGAAGGCATACGCGGATCGAGTGGCCATGTGGCAATCAGATGCGGTTCCATATAACGATTATGAACGTTATGGGGTGCTGTATGATCCCGAACTTTCGCTCAGCGCTAAGGATGCCGCCAGCCAGAAGCCGAAAAAGCAAAGGCGGAAAAAATAGCTGCGGCATTCCTGCAACACCGCGAATGACTACCTCCTTACAAAATCTGGGCCGCATTGTCCTGCTAGCACTGACGCTTGGCTTTACTGATGCCGTGGCCAAAGCGCCGAACATCGTCTTCATCTTTGACGATGATATGGGCTACGACGACGTGCAGATTCTCAATCCCGAGCGCGCGGTTTCGTGGATCCAAAGCTGATCTTTGGGACGGCGGTCATCGTGTGCCTTTCATCGTTCGTTGGCCTGCTGTGATCAAAGCCGGCAGTCAGAGCGATCAAACGATTTGTTTGACTGACTTTATGGCAACCTGTGCGGACATCGTCGGAGCTGAGCTACCGGCGACTGCGGGGGAGGATAGTGTCAGCTTTTTGCCTGCGTTTTCGGATGAGCCGATTGTTTCGACACGTCAAGGCATCGTGCATCACTCCATCAGTGGCCACTTTGCGTATCGTCAAGGTAAGTGGAAGTTACTGCTTGCCGCTGGTTCCGGTGGCTGGACGAGTCCGACCGAGAAGCAAGTCAGCGCAGTGGCTCCTAAGGGGCAGCTGTATGATATGGAAGCGGATCCCGGCGAGCGAACCAATCTTTATCAATCACATCCGGAAGTCGTTCAGCAATTGATGGCACAACTCGAATCCGACATCGCACGCGGCCGTAGCACTGAAGGGGCGTATCAGGCGAATGATGTGAACAACATCCAACTGTGGAAAGGGCGGATTACCCGTTGAGAAGCGAATCAGGAAAATTTAGGAGTTAGCCATCGCTAAGCCTGCGATCCTTCCACCTGTCCAGGCGGCTTGGAAGTTGAAGCCGCCGGTGATCCCGTCGATGTCGAGGCACTCGCCGGCGAAGTGCAGGCCCGGCACTAACTTGCTTTCCATAGTCTTAAAGTTGATCTCTTTTAGACTGACCCCACCGCAGGTGACAAACTCGTCTTTGTTGGTGGTCTTACCCTGAACCTTATAGCGCCCGTTGACAAGTTCGTTGATTAGGGCGGTCTCTTTGTCCTTGGGCAGTTGGGCCCATTTAAGATCTTCGCTGATGCCGACGATTTCGACTAGGCGCTCCCAGAGGCGGCGGGGGATTTGTTCGAAAACTTTAGTTTTCACCTGCGTCTTGCCTTTGCGTAGACGCTTGAATTGCTCGCGGACTTGGTGGTCGGTCATGTCGCCCAGCCAATTGATTTCAATTTCGAAATGGTAGTTCTCTTTTTGCAAGGCGCGGGCTTGCCAAGCGGAGAGGCGCAGGATGGCGGGGCCGCTGAGGCCGCGGTGGGTGATGAGGATGGGGCCGTTTTGAGCTTGGGGCCTGGAATTGCGAGAGCTGCCCTTGGGCTCTGCGGTCTTCACCCCTGCGTCGCTTACAGCTATGCCGGACGCAGCCAGTGAAGACCCGACGTTTGGGGCGTAGGAGACACGGGCGTTTTGCACGGCGAGGCCGGCTAGGCCGTGGGTGCGCTTGTCGGCGAGGTTGAAGGCGAAGAGTGAAGGGGCTAGGGGAGCGATGCTGTGCCCTAGGCTTTCTAGGGAGCGGGTGAGTGGGGAGGCTTTGAGGGAACCGGTCGCAATGAGCACTCTTTCAACTTCAATTTGTTCTCCGTTGTTTAGCTGTAAACTGAAAGAGTGAGTGGAGGCTGAAAAGTGGAGAGTGGAGAGTGACTTGACTGCGCATTCTTTGCGCAGTTTGACGCCCGCGGCTTGGGCGGCTTGGTGAAAGCAGTCGATGATGGTTTGCGAGTCATCGGTGATGGGGAACATGCGGCCGTCGGGCTCGGCTTTGAGCGGCACTCCACGCTCGGCAAACCATTGAATGGTATCTTGCGGTTGCCAGCGATGGAAAGCGCCGCGCAGTTCGCGTGCGCCGCGTGGATAACGGGTGGCGAGCTCTTTGGGCTCGAAGCAGTTGTGGGTGACGTTACAGCGCCCACCGCCAGAAATCTTGACCTTACTTAAGGTGCGCTTACTGGCTTCGTAGATGGTGACTTGAGCCGAAGGATTGGCCTCGGCTGCGGTGATGGCGGCGAAGTAGCCAGCGGCACCCCCACCAATAATGGCGATGCTGGGAGCAAGGTTCTGCGCGTGTGATGTCATACGCGCTGTTTTTGGCATGAATTGAGCGCGGATGAAAGGCAGAATGTGATCTTGTGCTCTGCTTTATTGACTCTGTTGCCGTATGGCGGCTGCAAGCATCTTGACTATGCTGTTGTCGCTGAGGTGGTCGGTATTTATGACGAGGTCGTAGCGGGTGGGCGCATCGATGTCGGCATCGAAATGCTGTTTTATGTAACGTCGCCGAGCGGCGTCTTCTTCTTTAATGTATTTTTGAGCAGCGGCGCTCGACATGCCGTGACCCTGTGTCATTTGCCGTAGGCGTTGCTCCATTGAGCCGATTAAGCGCACACGAATGACGTTGGGGAAGCCTCGTGTAATCTCATTGCCGCCCCGTCCGACAATAATGCAATGGCCCATACGACTTAAGCGAGTGATGGTGCTGACTGTTTTTTCGAAGAGCGTCCAGAGTGAAGGATGACGCCCTAGTAGCTCATTGATGGAACTCTCGATTTCGTTGATGGCATCATCTGGCATGAATTTTTCTAAATCAGTGGGCAGTTGATGGTCCTCGAGGACTTTTTGAACGAGATTATCATCAAAAAGCGTCCATGGAATGGGGGCTTTGGGGGCCATGGCCCGTAGCTCATTTTGAAGCTTTATGCCGATGGTGCGACCACGTGCACCGGCCTGACGGGAGATCGTAATTGCCGGAGGTCGCTCTGTCGCTTTGGCAGACATTTCAGGCTTATGATGTAGGTGTGCGGCGACGTAACCGCGACATTCTTGGTAACTGGGGTGTTGTTCCATGGGGTGCCTTGGGTTGGGTAATAACGGTGGTATTTCTGCTTAAAATGATAGCTCAGATCGGCTCGCTGGCAAGCATCTTCAATTAATTTCAATTCCAGTTGAAACTAATGTTTGCATAGATAGAATTACATTTCGTAAATTGGGGGGTCTACCTTAGCCCCGTCTTCATTATTACCCGTATGCGCATCTCGTCTAAGCTTCGCTGGTTTATATTTTCACTGATCATTTTTACCTCTCTAAGCATCGCATTGATTGGTTATTTGGGGAATTCCATGACCATATCTGATTTTCAGGCAGAAACTCTGAAAAAGCGCTCTTTATTGGAGGTGGATCGCCTGCAGCTCGCGTTTGAAGAGTTGAATCACGACATTCGTTTCATCGCCAGTTTGCCTGCAATACAGCGTTTGGCAAATTTAGACGCGAATAATGCGGAGGCGGAGACGATCGAACGTGAAGATTTAGGGGATATTTTCGAACAGATGTTACACGCCAAACCCAGCTACTCGCAGATTCGATTGATACGAGACCGCGATTTAGGGATGGAGTATGTGCGTGTTGATCGTCGCGACGGGAAGGTCGTTCGAGCGCTCGATCAGCATCTACAAGCTAAGGCAAACCGTGATTATTTTGTTGAGGCCAGGCAGAAACAGAAAGGAGAGATTTATTACTCAAAAATAAATTTAAACCGTGAAAACGGGGTGGTGGAGTATCCCAGCCGCCCGGTATTAAGAGTCGCGATGCCGATATATGATTTTGCAGATGTGTTTTATGGCATCGTGATCATTAATTTGGACTTCAGGCCATTTATCGAACAAGTATTGCGTGGCGGTCTGGATCGTAGTCGTTATGAGTATTATCTATTAAATGAGGATGGATATTTCCTTTTTCATCCGGATGCGAGTTACACATTCGGTTTTGATCTCGGTGTGGAGATGAAAGGCGAGCATGTATTCCCGGAATTGCAGGGATATCATGAGGCAGATACAGATTCGGCCACCTTTCAAACTGCTCCGCGAATCGGTGTTTCCAGTCGTCTGGTGCATTTTACCAAATTTCAGGTGTTCGATCCTCCGAGAGAGTTAGCATTTGGAGTGGTGGGGGCCTATGATGATATTGGTCGCTCTTCGCTATTTACGAACTCAGCTATTATGATCGCCATGTGTGCACTGACACTATTTGCTACGCTGATGGCAGTTCGTTTTTCTTCATGGATTACCAAGCCGCTAGAGCGAATTACCGCGGCGACTCGAAGTTTGTCTTTAAATGAGGCGAGCGATTTATCTCTGCCGACGGATCGTAATGATGAAATAGGCGTATTGGCTAATACTTTCCTGGAAATGAAGCTTTCCATCGAGAAGCATCGTGGTCATTTGCAGCAAGCGAATCATCGTCTTTTTGAAATGAACCGTGACTTAGAGCATTTTGCGCGCGTGGCCTCGCATGATTTACGCGAGCCGATTCAGCGAATTGCCGGCTTGGCGAGTCTGTATCAAGCGGAATATGGAGACGGGGCGACGGAGGAGGCCGAAGACATTTTAAGGCAATTGCATCGGGAATGTGAGAGCGCTCTGGGGCAGCTTGCTGATTTTCGTGAGTTTGCAGATATCACCCATGATACATCCTTAATTCGTGAAGAATGCTTGGTCGAGGAGGTGTTAGAAGCGGTCTTGGATGAGTTTAAAGTTCCTTTGACAGAGCGCGGAATCGAGCTGCGCATTGATCCGCATCCACAGTTAAGTATCTACAAGAGTTTGGCTCGCGTTCTGTATCGTAATCTAATCGAAAACGCATTGAAGCATGTGAAGGCCGAGCAGTTTAAGCTACACTTCACCTGCGAGGACGATGCGGCGGGCAATATCGTGTTAGGCGTGCGTAATTCGGGCTCGATGATCGATGCGATCGATGCTGCGAAGGCATTCGATATTTTCAGCCAAGTAGATCACCAGGCTTCGGGCCACGGAATCGGTCTGGCGATTTGCAAGCGGATCGTAAATTTCCACTCTGGTAGAATTTGGATTGAATCCTCAGAAAGCGACTTCCATATTAAATTTTACTTATTAGAGCCAGTGATAGAATGCAAATAATTAACAGTAAGTGCCTAAATGATGTCGACCCTGTTGTGGTCGTCGATGACAGTGTCATTGATCTAACGATAACCAAGCGTGTATATGCTCGATCTAAGCTAAAGAACCCCTTAGTCACCTTTCCCAGTGGTGCGGCATTTCTGGAGTATATGGAGGCCGCCCAGATGGGGACCTCTCCGGTGCCAGCAATGGTTCTGATGGATATCAATATGCCGTCGATGAATGGCTTTGAGACAATCAGTGAATTACGTAAGGTATCCGATTTTACAGAGATCCCGATCATTGTCATGTTGACGAATTCCGATAGTGAGCAGGATCTGGAAAAGTCACTTCAAGTGGGGGCTAACGGTTTTCAGACTAAGGATTTCGATATAGAGCGCTACACTGAATTCTTCAATTCACTGGCAGCGGACTGAGCTACCCCGGACTGAGGCATCTTTGTATATTCAGCTTAAGGCTTCGAGCGCTTCGTAGGCCTGCAAAATGTCGGACTCCAGCTTTTCGAGACGCTTTGCATCTTCGGCGAGTTGGCTCGCAGGATCTTGATAGTATTCGGGCGTGGCCATGAGTTCGGCCAGGGCCGCGTGCTCGGCTTCAAGCTTTTCAATTTTCCCAGGCAGTTTTTTGAGTGCTTCGCGTTCTTTATTGCTCAGTTTTCTTTGGATCGGCGCGGCTGTTGCAGGAGGCGCTTCGTTAACCGTCGCGGTCGTGGTCGCGGGCTTCTGCTTTTTCGCGGAGGCTTTGTTACTTTCCTGCTTTTTGAGCCATTCCTCGCAACCTCCGACGTATTCTTCGATCAAGCCGTTGCCTTCCAGGGCAATGGTACTGGTGACCACATTATCAAGGAAACTACGGTCGTGACTGACGAGCAGGAGGGTGCCGTTGTATTCGAGCAGGCGCTCTTCCAATAACTCGACTGTTTCGATGTCGAGGTCATTGGTCGGCTCGTCGAGCACCAACACATTGGCTGGCTGAATAAAGAGTTTTGCCAGTAAGAGACGAGCACGTTCACCACCGGATAATTTGGTGATAGGCGATCGTGACGTCTGGGGGGTAAATAGAAAGTCCTGCAGATACGACAGGATGTGCCGTGGTTTACCGTTGATATTGACCATTTCCCCCGCCGGGTGGACGTTTTCAGCAACGCTTAGCTTATCATCGAGTTGATCGCGGTGCTGGTCGAAGTATGCGACTTCCAGTTTTGTGCCATGCGTGATGGAGCCACTATTGGGCTCCAGCTTCTTTAGCAACAGGTTGAGAAGAGTCGTTTTCCCTGAGCCGTTGAGACCGACGATACCGATTTTGTCGCCCCGCCAGATTGTGGTCGAGAAATTTTCGATCAGCGGCGTTTGCCCCCATTTGTAATTGATGTCGTCGACGGTGATCACCTTGCGCCCTGACAATTGAGCATCACTCAGGTCCAATTTGGTTTTACCTTGGATGTTTCTACGCTCGGCACGTTCTTCGCGCATTTTTTTAAGAGATCGAACGCGGCCCTCATTACGAGTGCGGCGGGCTTGAATACCTTTGCGAATCCACACTTCTTCTTCGGCTAGTTTCTTGTCGAAGACGGCTTGTTGTTTGGCCTCTCCAGCGAGAAGCTCCGCTTTGCGCGACAGGTAAGTATTATAATCGCATTCCCAACGTGTAAGTTGTCCGCGATCGAGGTCTAAGATTTTATTGGCCACACGTTGAATAAAAGCACGGTCGTGTGAGACGAATAGCAGGGCGATGTCGGCCTTGCGTAGGAATTCTTCCAGCCAGCGGATGCCGGGGATATCGAGGTGATTGGTCGGCTCATCCAGTAATAGGATGTGCGGTTGCTTGATCAATGCACGTGCGAGTAGGGCGCGACGCTTGTTGCCGCCTGAAAGCGAAGAAAACTCCTGATCACCGTCGAGTTCGACGCGTTGCAGGATGTTCTCCACCTTGTGCTCGATGGCCCAACCATCGGTTTGGTCCAATTGGTGTTGCACTTCATCCAGTTGCTCGCCGATGCTTTCATCGTCTGGGTGCTCCCCAATTTCGTGTAGCAAATGGTGATATTTCGCAATAGTTTGAGCCGCCTCGCCGAGGCCTTGTGCCACAATTTCAAAAACGGTGCCCTCCAGTGCGGCCGGCACTTCCTGGTCTAGCTTTCCAATGCGAAGGCCCGGGATGGCTTCGATTTCGCCCTGATCTTGCTCGATTTCCGAATTGAGGATGCGCAGCAGGGTCGATTTGCCCTCGCCATTGCGCCCGAGCAAGCAGATGCGCTCGCGCTTGTCGATCGTGAGGCCTGCGTTATCAAGTAGCTTGGGGCCACCAAAGGAAACGGTAAGATTGCGGTATGAGAGGAGCACTTTTTAGGAGTTAGGAGTTAGAAATTAGGTGTTGGGAATTGAGTGCGAGGCGAGCAGGTGTTCGATGTAGGCGATGTCGCCGGGGGTGGTCAGCTTGGGGTTGGGCACGGCATTGGCCACGAGTGTGGTTTTTAGGCCGACCAGTTGTGCGGCGGCGGTGTCATCGGTGATACTGAGTTTTTCTTGGCAGAGCTTTTGATAGGCTTTGAGGATACTTATAAAGTGAAAGGCTTGCGGCGTTTCCATCGCCCAAAGTCGATTGCGCTCCAGGTCCTCTAATTCGATCTTTTCAATTTCATTGGCCTGAGGAATACGTTTAATGGTATCCACGACTGGATGGGCGAGGCAAGCGGCTTTGTCTCTGACGACTGTCTGATGCAGCGACTTGATTGACTGGCTGGTGACACAAGGGCGAGCGCAATCGTGAATAAAAACATATTCGCACTTATCGCTGACGACGTTCAGCGCGTGAATGACTGAGTCCTGTCGTTCACGGCCACCGGCAACGCCATTAATTTTCAGCTGTTGGAGCCCGTATTGCTGGATGATTTCGGTGAGTTGTGCCTTTTGCGCCTCGTCCCGGTAGACCACCAGATACTCGTCGACCACACCAGCTTGCATAAAGGCCTGCAGGCTGTAGTAGAAGGCGGGTTTGCCATTCAGACGGGTCAAGATCTTGTCTTCAACTTGTCCTTGCATGCGATGGCCGCTGCCAGCGGCGAGAAGTATTGCGGTGACCATGGGCTTATAGGATTCGCGGAGTGTGTAGATCGGCTGGGCTCAGCCAGTGAATGTCTAAACTAAGTCGGCCTGTATCGAGCGAGCTGCCGCAGCGGGATCACTTGCCTTTAGGATTGGTCGACCCACCACAATATAACTCGAGCCAGCGGCTGCTGCGGCGGCCGGTGTCATGATACGTTTTTGCTCGTCGGCAGCGCTGCCAGCCGGACGGATGCCGGGGGTCACGATGATTGGATCATTGCCGAAGCGTGCGCGCAGCGGTGCGAGTTCCAGCGAAGAGCAAACGAGGCCCTGGACACCAGACTTGAGAGTGATATCAGCCAAGTGCAGCACTTGTTCTTCCGGCGTATTGTTTACATTTAACGCACGTAGTTGCGCTTCGTTCATAGAGGTCAGCACGGTGACTGCCAGCAGATTCAAATTCGGAGCATAGTCGGCCCGTGCCCGATTGGCCCACTCCAGCATTTCGCCGCCGCCACAGGCGTGCAGTGTGAGTAACTCGACTGGTAGCGCTGCAATACTTTGCACCGCTTTGGCGACGGTATTGGGGATGTCGTGTAGTTTAAGGTCCAGAAATACCTTATAACCACGATCGGCGATTTCGCGTACAAAGTCGGGGCCGTAGGCGGTGAACAATTGGAGACCGATCTTGACCCACTTCAGTGAGTCCCCCAGGCGATCGAGCATGGCGAGGGCCTCCTCGCGAGTTTCGAGATCGAGTGCTAAAATGAGTTGGCAAGGCGCTGATTTAGACATAGCGGCAGATTAGGGGAGTAATTTCTAGAATGGCAAAGTGCAAAAATGGAAATTTTCATGGCACTTGGCAGATCGACTGCTCTTAATCGGCCAACTATGATGAATTCTGTGAGCCTAAAGTCGCCTGCAAAGATCAATCTCATGCTTTCGGTCCATGGACCGCGTGGAGATGGTTTTCATGCGCTTACATCCGTCGTGGTGGCCTTGGACTTTGGCGACAGTTTACAGGTGCGCCTCATAACGGGGCCTCAGGACCAATTGAATTGTAACGAACCCTTGGTACCGACGGGAGAGCAGAACCTAATTATTCAGGCCGCTCAAGCGTTTCGGGCCCGTTGCGGGCAGGCGGTTTATTTCGAGTTTCAACTGGAGAAACAGGTGCCGATGGGAGCCGGATTGGGCGGGGGAGTAGTAATGCCGCAGTCGCACTGACGGCAATGAACCAGCTGACTGACGACTGCTTAAGCCAGCAAGCTTTGTTGGAGCTGGCAGCAGATTTGGGTTCTGACTGTCCATTCTTTATCGATGCGCAGCCCACCCTAATGTCGGGGCGCGGTGAAGTGCTCCACAGTCTCGCCCCAGAGCTTGCGGACTGTCTGCGGGGGCGGCCGGTTATCTTGTTTAAGCCGGAATTTGGCATTCACACCGCCTGGGCCTATCGGCAGTTGATTCAGGCGCAGCCAGCCGGGTATGAGCCCGAGGCGCAGGCAACTGAGCGACTCGAGCAGTTTCGCGAGACTCGATCGACCGATTCACTGTTATTTAATAGCTTTGAGGCCGTCGTCGGGAAGAAATATTTGGCGATCCATTGCTTGCTCAATGAGCTGCGTGCCCGTGGTATTCGCTGCCTGATGAGTGGTAGCGGAAGTTGTTGTTTTGCATTACCTAAGGACGAGGCGGAAACCGACTCGATCCGAAGTATTTGCCATAATGCTTTGGGTTCAGGTATATTTTTTATTGAAACTTCAATCCGCTGACTGGATGATCGTGTCCGAAGCGACCCTAACTTCAATTTGATCAACTCTATTTGTGACCGATCCCCATACTAAAGAAGAGATAATACTCGAAGGCATCGCTGCGTCTCCCGGCGTGGCACACGGCCGTGCGGTCGTTTATCTGCAAAAACAGTTGGACGTGCCTTGCTACGACATTGCTGCGGATAAAATTACGTCCGAGCTGGAACGCTTTGATAAAGCAATTCTGGAGACGCGCGCGGAAATTACAGAAGTTCGCGATCAAATCGCCAAATCTTTAGGGGAGGGCGAAGCACGGATTTTTGATGCACACTTGCTGGTGCTGGAAGACAACGCCCTGCTGGATGAAGTCACGGCGGAATTACAAAGCACGCAAAAGAATATTGAGTTCTGCTACAATAACGTGGCACAGCGATATATCTCATTCTTCCGTTCGATGGAGGATGAATATTTGCGCGAGCGTGTTTCCGATATCGGAGATGTCTCCCGTCGACTCTTGCACAACTTGATTGGCATGCAAAAAGTCAATCTGGGGCAATTGGCGGCCGAAAGTGTGATTGTTTCTGAAGATATTTCGCCTTCAGACGCTGCCGATTTAGATCGCAATAAGCTGTTAGGCTTTGTCACTGATGCAGGCGGGAAGACCAGTCACTCCGTGATTATGGCGCGTTCACTGCGGATTCCCGCAGTCGTGGGCACACATGATGCCACTAAGCGTATTGTGAGTGGTGACCATATTTTGGTGGATGGCCATGATGGAATCATCGTGATCAACCCCACGGAAGATCGCCTTTACAAATACGGTAAACTCGCATCTGAGCGTCAAAAACGTGACGATACTTTTAGCTCATTTATCGCAGAACCCGCAGTCACCTTGGATGGAGCGTCAATTTCGTTGATGGCCAATGTCGAAGGCGTTCAAGAAATGGAGCAAGTTAAGCAGATGCATGCGGAAGGTGTCGGATTATTCCGCACCGAGGGCATATTTCTGCGTCATCACGGCTATCCACCCGAATCGGTACAATATGATGCTTACCGTGCCGTGGTCGAAGCTGCGGGCGAGGACCCAGTTATCATCCGCACACTGGATGTCGGTGGGGACAAGACGATTGGCGACGATAATGTAAAGGACGACAATTCCTTTATGGGCTTCCGGGCGATTCGTTTCTGCTTGGGCAATGAAGCCATATTTGCCACTCAATTGCGGGCGATCCTCCGCGCGAGTGCACATGGCAACGCGAAGATCATGTATCCCATGATCAGTGGTATGAACGAGTTGCGCATGGCCAACCGTATGCTGGAGTCAGTCAAGCAAGAGCTGCGAGACGCAGGCGAAGCGTTCGATGAAGGTATCGAAGTCGGCGCGATGGTTGAAGTGCCCAGCGCCGCGGTCATTATCGACTTGCTCGCAGCTGAAACCGACTTTCTCAGTATTGGTACCAACGATTTGATTCAGTATCTGATCGCAGTGGATCGCTTGAACGACCAAGTTGCCCACCTGTATGACCCGGCGCACCCTGCGGTCTTGCGCACGCTGAAAGCCATCATCGATGGTGCGAATGCAGCCAACACGCCCATCAGTATTTGTGGCGAAATTGCGGGTGACCCGATCTTTGCCGGCTTGCTGCTAGGCATGGGGGCCACCTCTTTAAGCCTCACTTCGAGCCTATTGCCAGAGGTCAAATATTTCATCCGTCACATTACAAAGTCTGACGCTGAAGCACTGGTGGCGGAAGTCATGCAACTCGGCGAATCGACCGATATCGTGCAAAAGCTTGAAGCCTTCCGTCAAAAAGCCTTGGGTGATCTGGCCTAGCTCGGTCACTTCCGTGAATCAATGCGACGCCAGTCGCGTCTGCGCGGATAGACGATTCAACATTCGATGTTGGACGTTGGATGTTCGATGTTCCCCAGACCTCGCCCGCGCGAGTTCTCTACGCCGCTTATTCGCCCATGCCGAGCAGTGATTTGATGCCATTTTTGATATGCTCAATCGCTTCGGGACCTTGGGTCAGAACGACGTAGATCACGCCAACGTACAATAGCACGGCGCAACAGCCGACTGCGAAGGCTGCCATCGCGAGTAAGCCATCTTCTTCCGCGAGGCCCACTCCGATCATAAAGATGACCATGGCAGGAAAGGTATTGGTCAGGGGGATCGGTAGCATCATCAAGCAGGCCATGATAAAAATGACGATTGCGAGGCCACTCTGACCTGCGCGCCCACGGATCCATCTTTGCCGTGGGCGTATAAAGCGCTCTATCATCTTTAGAAACTTGGATGCACTGCCGAGCATGGTATTGGCAACGCTGGGTTTAATACGTATGGCACCCAGTTTCTTGGGGAGCCATACGGCCACGCGACCACTCATCATTTGCAAGGCAATCAAAGCGATCACAATCCCAAAGGGTGTGCTATAGCCTGGCGCGGGAACGGGCAGGGCACTGGGCAATGACAAGATGATCAACACCAGTCCAAAGCCCTTTTCGGCCACCGCGCTGGTAATCTCATTGATCGACAGCCCGCGCTCATCGTCGGTGGCCAAGAGTTGTGTTAAAGTATCTCCAAGAGAAAGGTGTGGCGGGACTTCGTTTGCTGTTTGCATTTGCGGTTCGTCGGATAGGTAGGAAACTGGCTTGATTCTTAATGCCGACTTCAAGTTACTGCGCAACCATGAAACCGACTGAATTATCGTCTCCCCTCAAAGCTGTCGCACTCTATGGCGGTAGTTTTGACCCTGTGCACTGTGCTCACTTACACGTGGCACGGTCGGCACTCGAACATTTGCAGTTGGATCAGGTCATCTTTATACCCGCTGCGCAGTCGCCACTCAAAACCAATACGACCACAGCAAGCGACGCGCAGCGCATCGAAATGCTACGTTTAGCCACCGCTGAGGAGTCACGCTTCGCAGTCGACACCAGTGAGATTGAGCGGGGGGGCACCAGCTATACCATCGACACGGTGCGCGCATTTTGTTCGAAGCAGCCGGACACGCAGCTCTATTGGATCATCGGGGCGGATCAATTTGAGCTACTGCCAAAGTGGCATCAGATCGAAGAAATCGCCAGGCGATTAACTTTCGCGGTGCTGCGCCGGCCTGGACATACGATCGCCACATCTGCCGTCCCAGGCTTGAAATATATTGCTATTGAGGCTCCTTTGATGGCGCACAGCTCTAGCGGTATCCGTGTACGACTCGCCGCAGGCCGTACCACGGAAGACTTACTGCCTGCATCAGTTGAGGCTTTCATTTCCTCGCACGGGCTCTATACCCAGTAGCAAATATTAACGATACTATGACCAAAGACTTAAGTAAACAGGAAGATCGCACTCTAGAAGAGATGCGTTGCGCCGTCGCAGCCATTGAAGATAAAAAGGGAGAAGCGATTCGCGTACTCGATGTGCGGGGCAAGTCCTCGATCACGGACTATATCATCATTGCGACCGGCACATCCGATCCACACGTAAAAGCACTTAAAAACGGACTCGATCAGGCGCTCAAAGAAGCGGGCGTGCAATTGCTGGGGCAGGATCGCGAGATCGGCAGTGGCTGGCTGGTCGTGGATGCATTTGATTTCATGATCCACTTGCAGACCAGTGAGATGCGCGATTTTTATCGTCTGGACCAGCTCTGGAAGGATGCCAGTGAAGTGAGCTTGTAGCCGAGAGATATGAACACAGTTTTAGTTGTTTTCGTCATCCTGCTGGTCTTAAAGCTAGGCACTGGCATCGTGCTCGACTTGCTCAATGTGCGCTATGCACAAGCACGCGCGGGTGAAGTGCCTGAGAGCTTTCGTGATTTCATCGATTTGCCCACGTATCAAAAGTCGATTGAATACACCGCTGCTAAGACTCGCTTCGGCATCGTGAGTGATTTGTACGACGCTGCCGTGCTAGCGCTGGTTTTATTGCTCGGGATATTACCTTGGTTTTACGAGCTATTTAGCGCTTGGTTCGGTTATGGGATCTGGGGGCAAGCCTTGGTATTATTCTTGGTCGGGCTGGTGCTGGGCATCCCATCGATGCCATTTGATTATTGGAGCACTTTTCACTTGGAAGAGCGATTTGGTTTCAACAAAAGCACGAAAAAGCTGTGGATCATCGATAAGATTAAGGGCACCATCCTGGGGTTTGCCATCGGTTACCCCTTATTGGCTTTGCTGATTTATCTCGTGAGCAGTGCGGGTGCACTTTGGTGGGTGTGGGGCTTTGCAGTCTTTTTCCTGTTTCAACTGGTTATGGTGGTGGCCTATCCCATGTTCATCATGCCACTATTCAATAAATTGGAGCCGATGGAAGAGGGGGATTTAAAGACACGACTCTTCGCGCTGGCAGATCGCACTGGATTCAAGGCGCAAACCATTCTTGTATTAGATGGCAGTAAGCGCTCGGGACACTCGAACGCATTTTTCTCAGGTTTTGGCCGATTTCGTCGCATCGTTTTATACGATACCTTAATTGAGCAAATGGAGCCCGATGAATTGGAAGCCGTGCTAGCACACGAGATCGGACACTATAAGCTAGGGCATATTCCCAAGATGATGGCGATGGCCGCGCTGACCTCGTTCGGCATGTTTGCAGTCTTGGGCTGGCTGGCAAATGCCGATTGGTTTGTGCAAGCATTTCACTTTAGTGCCGCGCAGGAAGGGCAAATCGGGATCGTCCCCGTCTTACTCTTATTTATGTTGTTAAGCGGGCTGGTCACCTTCTGGTTGTCCCCCTTATCCAGTCGTTTATCACGTAAGCATGAGTATGAGGCCGACGCCTTCGCCCGTGACGCGATGGGGAGCTACGCGCCACTATCTCAGGCCTTACGCAAATTACATAAAGAAAATTTAAGTAATTTGACGCCGCACCCGATTTATAGCAGTTTTCATTATTCACACCCCACACTGGTCGAGCGTGAGAGCTCATTGCGCGTCCAATCATAGCGATTAATCCCCCAATTATGCAACGAATCCTTCGTTATCACTTTGTCGGCATGGTCCTTCTGACTTTGTGCTCGATCGTGTCGGCGGGGGAGGAGTTACGCATCGCGACTTATAATCTGAATAATTATCTCGTCATGGATCGCCATGTCGGGGCTCGTTGGCGTCCTTCGTATCCAAAACCAGAGGGAGAAAAAGCAATTGTCCGACAAATTATTAAAGATGTGTCGCCCGATGTATTGGTTTTGCAAGAAATGGGACCACTGGACTTCCTCGAGGAGCTGCGCGCCGACCTGGCCCGTGAAGGGATGCATTTTGAATATGCCGTTCATATGCAAGGGGCCGATCCGGATCGCCATGTCGCGGTATTGTCGAAACGAGCGCCCCAGTCAGTCGTTAAGCACAGCGATCTGAGCTTTAAATACATTGAAACCCGGGAGCTGGTGAAACGCGGCATGTTAGAGATGACATTTGAACTCGGTGGCGGTGAGCGCTTTCAGCTGTTTGCCTTGCATCTGAAAAGCCGTTACACAGATGTCAAAGCTGATGAGAACTCAGAAATGCGCCGGGTTCGTGAGGCCGAGGCATGCCGCAATCGAGTGATCGAGCGCACTTACGAAAGTAATCGAAGTAATTTCCTCATTGTAGGCGATTTCAACGATCATCCCGCCAGTGCGCCCCTGCGCCGCTTTTATCGTCGCGGAAATCTGGAGATCGGCAGTTTAGTGCCTGCCGCTGACAGCCGTGGGGAAGAATGGACTTATTATTACGATAAAGAAGCGCGCTACGAGTCCGTGGACGGGTTTATCGCTTCGCCCAATATGATGTCTCGCATAAAAGCTGGACGCGCCCAAATTGTGGATAGCCCCGGAGCCCTTTCAGGCAGCGATCACCGCATGGTTTATCTCGATTTAGCAGAGCCGTTTTCCGTCGAGACTGCGCCGAATGACTGATCGGCTCTGACTCTTTCTTGGTTAAATCATCTGCGCACGCTGTCTTCTGGCTTCATACAAGCAGACGGCCGCAGCTGCGGCAACGTTGAGCGAGTCGGCTTGGCCTGCCATGGGAATGCGGATTTTGTGAGCCGCTTGCTCGAGCCAATAGGGTTGCAGGCCGTCGCTTTCGCTGCCCATAAAAATTGCGATGCTTTGTCGATAGTTAATGTCCCAGTGCAATTCTTGGGTGTCGGGCGTGGTGGCACAACAGAGAATCTGGTGCTCGTCTAACCACTGCGAAAGCGATGCACGATCGGTCGAGACGATCGGTAGGGCAAAGAGCAGACCTTGGGAAGAGCGGATTGCGTTCGGATTGTATAAATCCAGCACACAGTCCACGAGCACGACGGCATCCACCCCCGCACCATCTGCGCTGCGAAGAATGGCGCCCAGATTCCCCGGTTTTTCAATGCCTTCCAATACCAACAATAAGGGCTGCTCGCTCACCTTGAAGTCGGACAAAACGTTGTTCTGTTGTATCGCAATCGCCGTCAGACCGTCGGGACCTTCACGGTGAGAAGCTTTTGTGAAGGCATCCGGGCTCATGCCGATTAAGGGGAAAGCGCCCAATTCTCTTTGTTCGCGAATGAAGCGAGCATGTGCCTCACTGGGAAAAAAGTCCGTGCAATAATAGAGGTGGGTGATTTCAAAGCCTGCTTCGAGTGCATGGCCGATTTCACGCAGCCCTTCCACCAGAAAGCGTGACTGGCGGTCCCGGTGCTTGCGTTCGCGCAATTTTACCAGGTTTTTGACCTGCTCGTTTTGACGACTTTGAATGTATAAATCTTCCATGTAAGTGATGTCCTGAAATTTTAGGATTGCAGGATGCCTAAGCATACGGGAGGGCATGTAGATGCAAGAGCCAAAAAATTTCGTATCCGAGCCTTTTAATTATCATCAAGAGGTGGAATTCACCGTGGATAGCCTGACCAATCTGGGATTGGGAGTCGGCCGTGTGGATGGTTGGGTGGTGATGGTGCCCTTCGTGATTCCGGGTGAGCGGGTCAAAGTCCGCATCTTTCGCAATTTTCAAAATTATTCCGACGCTGATTTAATTGAAATTTTAGAGCCTTCGCCGGATCGCATCGAGCCCGTGTGCCCGCTCTACACTCGTTGCGGAGGCTGCCAGTATCAGCACATGAGCTACGAGCGCCAGCTCAAGGAAAAGACCCAACACGTTGATGAACTGATGCAAAAGCTTGGCGGTATCGAGTTTCCGGTGAATTTAGCTCACGGCTCCCCCAAGGTGTATAATTATCGCTCGAAGATCACGCCACACTACAATCGACCTGAGCGCGACGGTTCGCAGCCGATCGGCTTTTTACAATATGGTCGCCGCAATCAAATCATCGATGTGGAGCAATGCCCCATCGCGACCGACGCGATTAATACCGCACTCCCTGAAGCTCGCGAAGAAGCACGTCGCGCTGGTGGCAAAAAGCGTCGTCAGCGTGGGGGCACTTTGCTCATGCGAGACGTGCTGGAAGGTGTGGTCAATGATCCGCAGGATATCGTCTCGGAACGTGTGGGCAACGTGACCTTCCAGTTCAAGGCAGGTGAATTTTTTCAAAATAATCCGTTTATTTTGCCTGAACTGGTCGACTATGTCGCCGAAGAAGCCTCGGCCGAGGGGGCGCGCTATCTAGTCGACGCCTACTGTGGAGTCGGTCTCTTTGCGCTCTCCACAGCCAAATCTTTCGAACAAGTCGCAGGGGTCGAGATTAGTGAACCCGCCGTCCGATGGGCGCAGGCCAACTGTAAGATCAGCAATATTAAGAACGCCCGCTTTGTCATTGGTAAGGCAGAAGCCATCTTTAATGGTCTCAAATTCCCCGCCGATGAGACCGCGATGGTGATCGATCCACCGCGCAAGGGCTGCGATGAGAGCTTCCGTCAACAGCTACTGCAATATCGTCCACAGCGTCTAGTCTATGTTTCCTGCGATCCAGCGACACAGGCACGTGACTTGAAAGAGTTCATCGAAGGAGGCTACAAGATCACACGTATCCAGCCATTTGATTTATTCCCCCACACACGTCACATTGAAAACGTAGTTTCACTCAGCTTAGCCTAAGATCTTCTGAGTCATTATTTGTTCGCACAGGTCACAAAATGTTTTGCACTATCTCTCGTTTGAGCAAAACCGCACAGTCTAAACCCAATCTCTACCTCGTCGGCTTCATGGGCGTGGGCAAGTCGGCTATAGGCCGACGCGTCGCCCGTGAGTTAGGCTTACGCTTTATCGACTCCGACCAGCAGATTGAAAAAGAGCAGGGCAAGAAGATCCCCGAAATTTTTGCGACTGAAGGCGAGGCTCGTTTTCGAGAGCTGGAGCGTCAGTTTATCGAAAGCGGGCACCCGGACACAGGCTGTGTCGTCTCCTGCGGAGGCGGACTGGTCATTCAGCCGGGCATGAAAGAATTGCTCAAGCAAAAGGGCTTGGTTATATGCCTGTTTGCGTCCGCGGAGAGCATTATAGAACGAACCAGCCGCAACAAAGATCGTCCACTCCTCAACGTCGCAGATCCCGCAAGCAAGGTGCGGGCGCTACTCGCCGAGCGTGAGCCCATCTATATGGATTCCGGCGCCTGTATCACCACAGAAGGCCGCACGATTCCAGAGGTGGTGCGACATATGATACGGACCTATAAGTCGATCTCACGAAATTTTAAGTCATAGCGCCGAAAAGAAAAGATAGGCCAAGCATAAGCACGGGGACAGGATGCGGTTCGGCACAAGGACATAGGTGGTTTACACCGAGCTGTTGATCCGCCAGCTGAAGAAAGTCCACGCCATGACGCACCCCGACGCACCCCGACGCCGGAAATGCTTTTTGACCGAAAAACAAATCGCAATGGACGCACTCAATCAGCTTCCGAAAACCGCTTCCTTCCAAGAGATCATGGAGGAGTTGGAAATCGTTGCTGGCTTGAAACGCGGTTTGGATGCGTCCGAGGCTGGGCAGGTCAAGACCTCTGCCGAGGTCAAAGAAATGGTTGGATCGTGGTTTACCAAATAGTTTGGACGGATTCGGCAATCGCCAACTTGAAGGAGCTTTGCGAATACATCACAAAGGACAATCCCGAGACTGCCCGAAAGCTTGTCCTGGCTTTGGTGGAGCATGCCGAAAGCCTCGACACCTTGCCGCTGCGCGGGAAGGTTTACCCAAGTCTCTGAATTAAATTTCATATCGATTCCGTCGCCGCCCAGGCGGCTTCGATTTTTTGCAATAGATCTTCCGGTGGGCGTTGTGCCCGGCCGCTGCGGTCCATGAAGCCATGACTGGATTGCCCCGTCGCGAGCAGTTCTTCTCCGCGACGAACCTCATACTCGAAGTGCATGCGTGCACGCGGCTTTTTATGCATAAAAAGATGAATCTCCAAATGATCATCGAAGCGGGCAGGGCTTTTGTAGGCGGCACTCACCGTTAACACGGGCAGAAAGAGACCGCGCGCTTCGATTTCGCGGTAAGGAATCCCGATTTGGTCGAGCATTTGAATGCGTGCGGTTTCAAACCATACCAAATAGTTGCTGTGGTAAACCACATCCATGCGGTCGGTTTCGGCATAGCGCACGCGAATTTTGGAAATACTGTGAATCATGGAAAATAAAAACTTAAGAATGAGCGATACTCCGAGTTCGGGAGCCTAATTTGAATCTGATGCCTGCATGAGCATCCATTAAGTGCCGGAAGGAATTTGCAGTGACTGATTGAGCTCGATGAGAGATTCGAAGGCGGCGGCTGCACCAGCAGCCAGCAATTCGGACACTGCGTGGGCGCCGGTGGCGACGCCGTAGCACTTCAGTCCGGCGTTTTGGGCGACCGCTACATCGGTAGGCGAATCACCAATCATAACAGCCCCCGCGCCTGCGGCATCAATCTGTTGGAGCACATGCTCCGTCAATTCGCGTTGTGGCTTTTGCCACTCGGTATCCACGCTGCCGACACAGACGGGGATGTATTTGGCAAAGCCCGCGTAACGACTGACTTTACGTGCCGTGTCGCCGTGCTTGTTGGTGAAAAGCGCTTGTGGGATGCGCGCCTTGTAGGCGCGCTCGATGAGCTCCAGGCCACCCGGTAGCACGATCAGTCCATCAAACATAATTTCCGGGAAGCGTGCACGGAAGGCTTTGCCCGCTTCATCCAGCCGCGCTGCGTCCACGAAGAGCCCCATCGTCTCAGCCATGGTGCCTCCCAGGCTGCGGCGGATGACATCATCTGCTGGAGTCGGGTAGCCCATCTTGGTGATGACTTCGCCGTAACAACGAATAATTGCAGCGGTTTGATCAATCAGAGTGCCGTCCATGTCCCACAGAATGGCGGACGGGCAGGGCAGTGCTGTAGAGGTGCGAGGCTTCATTTACTTGTGCAGACTTCCGGCTCCAGACCAAAGACTTTTTCCGCCAGTTCGTAGAGGTCTTTATGCACATGCTCCGAAATAATGTATTCCGAGAGTTCTTCCGCACTATGGCTCCCTGTTGCGACTAAGTGGCAGGTCAAACAACCCGCCTCTGCGGCCGCGAGATCGTAGGGAGAATCTCCGATCATGAGCGCTTCATCGGAGGCGCAGTCCATTTGCTCGAGCGCGTAGGCAGTGAACAGCGGGTCTGGCTTGCGATAAGGGCATTCCGGCTCACCGGTGCCGATAATCACGTCGAGCCATTGATCGAGGCCAAGATGTGATAAGACGGCACGCGTGTCACCAGCATATTTATTGGTAAAAACAGCCAATTTGTCGCCACGCGCCTTGAGCGACTTTAAGAGCCACTCCGCGCCGGGTAGTGAAAATACATCGTCGAAAATAATTTCAGCGAAATGCTTTCGGAATAAAGGTTCGGCCGCAGCGACATGAGCTTCACCGCACAGTTTGCTCAGCGTGATCGGCACCGATCCGCCGACGGTCGCACGCACGGTTGCATAGTCGCTCTCAGGCAAGCCGATCTCCCGCTGAGCATAGGCCACACTCTTATGAATCGTGGTAAAATGGTCGATCAAGGTGCCGTCCAGGTCAAATAGGATGTATTGCATAGTAAAATGTGCTTTATTAGAAAACGTATTCGCTACAGGCTAGAGCTAAATGCATGCCTGCTTTGCCCTCTTTGGCAAGCGTAGGTATGGAGCACTTTTCCGAACATGAGTGATACGACGCACAAAGCAGACTGGGGGACCCGACGAAACAAGGGCACCTTTGTCGTCCATTTTTCAGGCTCATGGGTGATCGGACAGTCGAAACCGAGCGCGGAAACGCTCTATCTCGATATCAAATCTGAGCCGAATTTGACGACCCTGCACCTGGAAGCGGATCATCTCACCGGCTGGGACAGTTCATTGCTAGTGGCCGTACGGCAGCTCTGCGACTGGGCAGAGGCCCAAGGCCTCCGAACTCGACTGGATGGTATGCCGGCAGGTGTGCAGAATTTAATCCAGCTCTCCCGTGCGGTGCCGGAAAATAAGCAACTGTCCGCAGAGAGCACGGATCATTTCTTCAGCCGTGTAGGGGAGCGCTCGCTAGCGGCCTATGGCGGGCTGAATAATTATTTTGAATTCTTAGGCCTGTTATTAATAGATCTTTTCGCATTTTTACGGGGTAAGGGGCGCATTCGGGCGAAGGATTTCTTGCTGACACTGCAATCCACCGGTGCGCAGGCGGTGCCGATCGTTTCTTTGCTCAGTTTCCTGACTGGACTGATCATTGCCTTTATCGGGGTGATTCAATTGCAAAAATTTGCCGCGGATATCTATGTTGCGGATTTGGTCGGTCTGGCAACAACGCGCGAACTAGGCGCAGTGATGACGGGGGTGATCATGGCCGGACGCACCGGGGCGTCCTTCGCCGCTCAGATCGGTAGTATGCAGGTCAACGAAGAAGTCGACGCGCTCACGACCTTTGGTATCTCGCCGATGCAATTCCTGGTGGTGCCTCGTGTGCTTGCCTTGATACTGATGATGCCTCTGTTATGTGCCTGTGCCGATTTTGTCGCCATGCTCGGGGGCATGGTGGTCGCCGTGACGATTTCTGATGTGAGTATCTTGCAATATTGTCATCAGATACAAAGTGCCGTGGCTTTAAATGATCTGCTGGTCGGGATTTTCAAGAGTGCCGTTTTTGGCCTCATTATCGCGTTGGCTGGTTGCTACCGGGGCTTACATTGTGGACAGGATGCGAGCTCGGTCGGGCAAGCAGCGACCTCAGCCGTGGTGACCTCAATTACATGGATTGTGATAGCCGATGCTATTTTTGCAGTCATGTTTCATCTCTTGGGGATCTAATCATGTCGAATTCGCCCGATGCCATTACAGTCAAAAACCTCACCATGGCCTATGGTGATTATACGGTCATGCGCTCACTTGATTTTCAGGTGCGCCGCAGCGAAGTTAAAGTCATCATGGGTGGCAGTGGTTGTGGAAAGAGCACACTGCTCAAGCATTTGATCGGCTTAGAGCAAGCCGCTGTGGGGGAGATTTATTACGGAGACGAGCCCTTTGTGCCGGATACGCCTGCAGCTGAGCGCATACGCCGCCGCTTTGGTGTGTCGTTTCAGAGTGGGGCGCTGTGGAGCTCCATGACATTAGAAGAAAACGTAGCACTGCCGCTGGAGCAGTATACGCGCCTCAGCGCCGCGGAAATTCGCGACGTGGTGGACTTCAAACTCTCGCTGGTCGGCCTGGCAGGCTTTGGACATCGCTACCCCTCTGAATTGAGCGGTGGCATGCAAAAACGCGCCGGGCTGGCGCGCGCGATTGCGCTGGATCCACATATTTTATTCTTCGATGAGCCCTCAGCCGGCCTCGATCCGCTCAGTTCGCGCCGCCTGGATGACTTAATTCTTCAGTTACGCGATGCATTGGGAGCGACAGTTGTGGTGGTCACACATGAGCTGGCCAGCATTTTTGCCATCGCGGACACCGCACTGTTTCTTGATGTCGAGAGCAAGACCGCACTCTGCGATGGCAATCCGAACGATCTGATCGATGATCCAGACACCGATCCGAAAGTGCGCCAATTTCTAACCCGAGGTGATCGTGATAACGATTGATCTAGCAAACATTTTTGCCCAAACCTAAGTCCCCGTGAAACGAAACTCTCCAAATCCCCAGATCGTCGGCATTTTTGTCACCGTAATGCTCGTCCTAATTGTCGGGATGGTGATGTATTTCGGCACGGCTAGCTTTCTCAATCGTTCGACTCATTTTATTTTATTTTTTGATCAATCGGTGAACGGCCTTCAGGTGGGTTCTCCTGTCAAATTCCGTGGTGTTCCGGTGGGCGAGGTTAAGCGAATCATGATACGAGCCGAAGGGCAGGGCGAAGCATCGACCGCGATTCCTGTAATCATTGAAATCAATCGTTCACGCGTGGAAAATGATCTCGGAGTGGCACAGTCGGTGTTCGCTCCCGAGTCGATTCAGAAATCGCTGGATCGAGGTCTGGTGGCGCAGCTCAACCTGGAGAGCATAATTACGGGGCAGCTTTTTGTTGAATTTAGTTTTGAACCGGGAAAAGCCTTGTCCACAAAGACACATCTGGAAGAGGTCAACGGCATCGTCGAGATCCCCACGTTAAATTCCTCACTCGATCAAATCACTGCCGACGTGGCTCAGATCATTGCCGATATCAAAGCGCTCGATCTCCAAGAGTTAAGTCAGAACCTAAATACCTTAATGACCAGTGCCACTGCGCAGCTTGAAGCGCTCGACACGCAGGCAATCAATGCATCCATCACTACGACAGCTGAGGAACTGAAGCGCTTCATGAGCTCGGAAGATTTCAGGCACTCGGTCAAAGCCATGCGCGTCGCCTTCGAGCAAATTAGCGATACAGCTCAGTCGTTTAATCTAAAAGAAGGCCCGTTGGCAGAGACAATCGATACCTGGACCGCTCAGATCAGTCAAACGCTCGGCAGTCTGGATCAATTGAGCAACGACGCCAGTGCACTCATCCAGCCGGGCTCGGACATGCGCTACGAATTTGAGTCTATGCTACGTGAACTCGGGCGCACTGCGCGCTCGATCCGTCAGCTTTCCGAATACATTGAACGTAACCCCAACGCTCTGCTAACTGGACGCAGTGAAGAGGAATAATTTCGCAGTATGAAAATCATTTACACCATTGCCCTGTCGTTCGTCCTGCTACTCAGCGGCTGCGTCAATCTCAAGCCTAAGCCGGATCGCACTCAAATCTTTACGCTTGCCTCGAATGTGGCGGCGGTCGCCGAGGTGGCCGGCAAACCACAATGTTATGTCAGCCGCGTAGAGCTGCCCGGTTACTTGGAGGGACATCGTATTTACTATCGCTCTGGTAATGGAGAACTCAGCTCTGTTTCAGGCTCACGCTGGGCCGAATCGCCTCGCGTCGCTCTGCCCAGTGCCATCGCCATGCACTTGCAGGCCACCGGCAAGGTCCATGTCCGTGCGTATTACCCCTGGCAAAATACCGCAAGCGAGGGCGCGACTATTTCGCTTCAATTTGAACGTTTTAGTGCCAACGCCGCTGGCGAGGTCGAGGTGATTGCGCAGTGGCAAATTACATCTGCGGACGGGAGTCAAAGGGAAGGGCGCTTTATCGCGCCCAAGCGTGTCTGGGACCGTCAGGATGCTGCAGACTATGTTGCCCAATTGGATGCCGCACTATCCAGCCTCGCTGAGGTACTCGCTCAAGAGCTATAAATTTGTATGATCGATCGCACTAATCTCTGGAAGGCGCTTGGCCCTGGTATACTCGTTGCATGCGCCGCGGTGGGTGGTTCACACTTGGTATGGTCCACACGTGCAGGCGCTGAATTTGGCTGGTCATTACTGTGGTTGGTGCTGCTGGCCAACGCGTTGAAATTTCCATTTTTTCTGTATGGCCAACGTTACACGGCTGCGACTGGTGAGAGCCTGCTGGCTGGATATAAGCGGCTCGGGATTGCTTACGTTTGGATATTCCTCGCGGTGAACATCCTCACGGGCACTATCAATATCGCGGGTGTGGGCATGCTCAGTGGTGCCTTGCTGACTGGCTATGGCATCACCGGCATCTCCGTGCCGTGGATCACAGTCGGCGTATTGGTGGTCTGCGCTGGGATGCTCCTGGTCGGACATTATAAATTACTGGATACACTGGCTAAAGTGATTATCGCGCTGCTCGGCATCAGCACAGTTGTGGCAGTGGCCCTCGCGATCCCCAATCGCCCGGAGCTCGCCGCCGACTTTGTCGCTCCCAGCCCTTATCAATGGGCTTCGTTTGCATTCTTGATCAGCCTGCTGGGCTGGATGCCCGCACCGATTGACTTATCTGCATGGTCGTCGCTATGGATGTTTAGCCGCGAAAAACAGACTGGGCACTTTGCCACAGTGAAAGAATCCGCAATCGATTTTTATCTCGGGTATTTCTCCGCAGTCGTCTTGGCCATACTATTTGTTGCGTTAGGGGCATTAGTGATGTATGGCACAACAGAAAGCTTTGCAGCGGGAGGAGTGGGGTTTTCACAGCAACTAGTGAGTTTATATACCGACACCATCGGCGAGTGGTCCCACTTATTAATACTTTCGGCGGCCTTCATTACTATGTTCAGCACCACATTGACCTGTCTTGACGGTTACCCGCGTTCGCTAGCGGCCTGCTGTGTCTTGATCCAAGACCTCTCTGCGCAGAAGTTTATCCGCATTCAGAATCTCTGGATCCTCGTTTCCACGGGCTTGGCGAGTTTGGTGGTATTGGCCTTCGTTCAAAATCTGCTGCAACTCCTCAGTTTTGCTGCCATCATTTCGTTCATCACTTCGCCAGTCTTAGCCTACATCAATTTTCGTGTAATGAACGGCGCCAATGTGCCGGAAGCATATCGCCCCGGGCTCGCACTCAAAGCGCTTAGCTGGGCAGGCCTACTGTTTTTTACAGTGATGACTGCAGGCTATCTTTATGTGACCTTCGTCAGGTAGATGCCTGTTTGCTTATCAAGTTTGTGAGTTCTGCAAAATAAACGGCTGTACGGTGCTGAGCATGCGCTCTGGAATCGAAGCGACGAGGTAGAAACCATCGTCTCGCGCTTCTTCCTTGCGCACGCCGCCTTCGCGGTGAAGGCGGGCGACTAGGTCGTAGCGTTCATGCGGGATCAAAAGACGGAGTTGCGCAAAGTCGGCCTCGACGATGGCTTCCATCTTATCCTGCAATTCTTTTAGACCTTCGCCACTGTGAGCACTGATAAAGAGGGCGTCAGGATAGCGGAGCGACAAGTCGGCCTGGGTTTCTTCGTCCCAGAGGGCATCAATTTTATTGAAGACGGTAATGATCTTTTTGTCTTTAGCACCCAGCTCTTGTAGGACGGAGAGCGTCGTCTGCGCATGTGCATCCACCTCCGGGCTGTTGACGTCCAGCACGTGTATGAGGAAGTTGGATACGATCGCTTCTTCCAGGGTGGCCTTGAAGGCATCCACTAAGCGGTGAGGCAAATTGCGCACGAATCCGACGGTATCGGTAATCACCAGCGGTTGCCCCGAGGGCAGGGGACAGCGTCGCGAGGTTGGGTCCAGCGTGGCGAAGAGTTTGTCCTCGGCCAGTATGTTGGAATTGGTCAGCTTATTGAGTAGCGATGACTTGCCCGCGTTGGTGTAACCGACGATGGCACAGGTCGGCACTGGCACGGTCATACGCTTTTTGCGTTGCGTTTCACGGTGTTGGATCACGCCTTCAAGTTCGCGTTTCACACGGGAGATTTGAGTGCGCACCATGCGTTGGTCGAGCTCCAGCTGAGTTTCCCCGGCATCACGCTGCATCGAGCCACCGCCTCGCTGGCGACTGAGGTGAGTCCAGGCACTTTTCAGACGAGGTAAATTATGTTCCAATCGTGCAAGTTCGACCTGTAGCACCGCCTCCTTGGTCTGTGCGCGATCTCCGAAAATATCGAGAATCACTTCCTGCCGGTCAATCACGAGGATTTTTCCCTCGGCAAGTGCCTCCCAGTTTCGCTGCTGGGCGGGAGTGAGTTCGTTGTCGAATATAATGACGTCGCAATTGTAGGCTTTGGCTTCATCCACCAGTTCCTGGGCTTTTCCTGAGCCCACCAGTAGCTTGGCCTGTGGCTTTCGGATCGCTACCATGCGCTCATGCATGATGCCGAATCCAACGGTGTCTACCAGCTCGCGCAGTTCATCCAGCAGGCTGCGGGTATTGGTCGTCGTGTCATCAGGGAGCGTCACGCCAATCAGCATGGCGCGCTCAACAATCGTGGGTCTTTCTTTAACGTCGTGCACAGTGTAGGTTTTCTTCTATAAGCGAAACGCTGGAACTTATGTGTCTTTTGCAGTAAATCCACCACGAAATGACGGTTTCTTTGCTTTTGAACTGCATATTTTGAGTTGTCTCTGCAGGCGGTTCTATCTTTCTCTCAATGAATGCTACAAGCCTCCGACCTATTTGATTTCCCAGAATCCTTGCCCTTTGCTGATCGCTTCCGGCCTGAACTTGCGCCTTGGGAGTGGCTGCCTCTTATCAAGCAAGCATTGGCTGCATTTGATTTTGAATCGGCCTCAGCGGCGGATGCGTCGCTCCCTGCCGGGCTGGCTGTGAGCGGGGATGTTTACATTCATCCGAGCGTCCAATTGCCGGCATTTGGTTCCATACAGGGGCCTGCCTATATCGGTGAAGGCTGCGAACTGCGCCTGGGGGTGTATATTCGTGGCAATGTGATTGCTGGCAAAGGCTGCGTGCTGGGAAACTCTTGTGAATTTAAAAACTGCCTCTTACTCGACGGTGTGCAAGTGCCACACTTCAGCTATGTGGGCGATAGTGTGCTAGGTAATCGAGCGCATCTCGGTGCGGGTGTGATCTGCTCCAATCTGCGACTCGATCAGGCGAATGTGCCAGTTACCCTGCCGGATGGCTCGCGATACACCACCGACCTGCGTAAGTTCGGCGCACTCATTGGGGATCAAGCAGAAGTGGGTTGTAACGCCGTGCTCAACCCAGGATCAATCCTTGGGAAGCGAGCCTTGGTCATGCCGACTATGGCCTTTCGCGGCACAGTCGCCGAAAACACAGTTGCGTATCAAAAGGAGGCCATTTTGAAGGCGCCTCGCATGGACTAATCGCATGGTCATCAAGCCTTACGGGGATCGCGGCATCTTGCTGGCAGCACTGAGTGAGTCGGAGCGCCGTGCTTGGCTGGGCTATCTGGCGCAGCAGCGCCCCCGCGAGTGTGCGGAATATGTCGTGGGCTATGATAGTATCTTATTGATCCGGCAGGGCGCTGCGAGCTGCGAAGAATTAGAAAACAGCGTCAACTCCCTAGCCGCCTGCTGGGGGCTGGATGCTGCCAACGGGGCCGATGCTCCGTTACCCATGCCCCCGGCGCGGCTGGATTTGCGGCCCCAGAATTGTCACATCATTGAAGTATACTACAACGGCGCCGACCTCGAGTCCGTTGCACAAGCCTGCAAGTTGAGTGTTGAGCAAGTCATCCAGCTACACAGCGCCCCCCTCTATACCGTGCGTATGATGGGCTTCAGCCCCGGTTTTCCTTATTTAGAGGGCTTGGACGCACGCCTACAGATCGAACGGCGTGCATCGCCACGCAATCGCATCGATGCCGGCACAGTTGCGATCGGTGGTCCACATGCCGGTATTTACACCGTGGCCAGTCCAGGCGGCTGGCATTTGTTAGGTCATACGGATTTTCCACTGTTTAATCTCAATGCGGCCCGCCAAAAGAGTCCCAGCGCATCGGCGGTCTTTGCGTTGTCACCAGGCGATCAAGTGCGCTTTCAACCCAAGGCTACACCTTGCTAGAAATACTCTCCATCGGCTCTGGCCTTTCGATCCAAGACCGCGGCCGCGATGGCTGGCGGCGCTTCGGCGTGCCAGCGGGTGGGGCGATGGACACTCGCTCCATGGCCCTGGCCAATGCCTTGTTGGGAAATCCCCGGGATGCTGCGGTGATCGAAGTGGTGCAACAAGGAGCTAAAATCCGTCTGTTAACAGATAGCTGGCTGGCCTTGGCTGGCGGCGATTTTTGTAGTCGTTGTGCTTCCGGAACAGCCATGCCCTTTGCTCGTGGACAGGTTTTGGAATTCGATCAAAAGTCAGCGGGCCTATACGCATACCTCGCATTGCCAGGCGGGGTTGAAGTTGAACGATGGCTGGGCAGTGCTGCTATCGACGCGCGCAACGGCATGGGGATTGCGCTCCAAAAAGGCAGTCACATTGCCGCACAGTTAACGCAGCCAAAGATCTCGACACAGGCAGTCGCGCGTCGGATCTCCAGCATAAAGCTCGACCATATTCCCGCAGGCAAGGCTCATTTTTCACTCTATCCGGGGCCACAGTTTGATGCCTTTGAGCCCCGCGTTCGGCAGTGTTTTCTGGAGCACGAATGGACCGTTTCTCCGCGTTCAGATCGCACAGGCTACCGTCTGGAAGGCACAAAGCTCGACATTCCGCAGTCCATAGCGAGTGAACCGGTGCTGCCGGGCAGTTTTCAAATCCCTGGCAACGGTCAACCGATCATTACCATGGCCGATGGTCCCACCGTCGGCGGCTATCCCCAGTTGGCTCTCTTAGCTGCCGGCGACCTGGATCGATTGGCCCAATGTGCGCCGGGCACCAAACTCACATTCTCATGGCTCCAATAATACTAAATTGCGACCTCGGCGAAGATGAATCGCTGGAACAAACCGAACAGTTACTTGCGCTAATCGATGCCGCAAATATTGGCTGTGGCTTTCACGCTGGCAGTCCAGAAAAAACGGGCGCAAGTATTGAGCTGGCACTGAAACACAAGCTTAGGATCGGCGCGCACCCCGGGCTGCCACATGCCGGCGGCCGGGGGCACATTCTCCCGACAGCCAAGGAATTCCAGCACTTACTGGAGCAGCAATTCAGCTCATTCCAAGCGACCGCTCACGCTCTGGGCACCCGTGCGGAGTATATCAAATTGCACGGCAGTCTCTACCACGCTGTGGAAACTCAGCCCGATCTATCGGCCGTTTACATTCACTTTTTACGGCAACAAGTGCAGCCAGTCGCGATATTTGCCCTCGCCGGTGGGGAGTTCGCGCAAGCGGCCGAAGCGGCGGGCCTGTCAGTTGTGCACGAAGCCTTTGCAGATCGTGACTATTTACCTGATGGGTCCTTGGTGCCGCGAGTCGAGCAGGGGGCCGTGCTCTCGCAATCTGAGGCCTTAGAACGACTGGCGTCTTGGCAAAAGAACGGAAAAATCCCCACCCGCGGCGGCGTTCCCATTAGCCTGGCTGCAGATACACTTTGCGTGCACGGGGATAGTCCGGACGCACTCGAATTAATTCGTAACATTCGAACTTTTCTCGAAACCCATAAAATAGAGTGCTCGCGTTCCAGATTTAGCTAGCCTCGCAGAACACACTGACTATCAAATCAAGACTGTGAGTATCAAAAAACAGAAAAAAGCCGGTAAAGAACTGCTGCAAGCGGCGCATAAGGTATACCATTACCGCCGGGATGTATTATCAGAGGCGCGTTTAGCTGAATTAGATAAAGCAGTTGGCGAGCTGGATAGTATGTTGCGCGATCAAAGCGTCAGCGAAGCCCCACTGGAAGCGTGCATGAATCGGCTCGATGCCTTGTTGCGCAAGATCGGTGGTAAGATTTACCCCAAGACCTTTTGGAGCGACAATTTAGAGGTCGCACTCGTCGCTGCGATTATCGTGATCGGCATCCGCACATTTTTCTTTCAACCCTTCATCATTCCCACCAACTCAATGTATCCCACCTACAGCGGAATGAATGCCGTGATGTATGAGGATAAGGACGACGCCCCTGCGGCACTGACGAAGACCTTTCGCTTCCTAACACTGGGTGCGCGGCACAAAGCGCTGATTGCTCAAAACAGCGGCGATATTCAGATCCCGATGGCGGCCACTCAAGACGGAGGCATGCGCATTTATTTCAAGCAAGTTAAAGGCAAAAAGTGGGGCTTTCTGCCGACCGTTCTGGCAGAATATACGGTGCTAGTCGGCGGTGTGCCCCACAGTATTCGCGTGCCAGCGGACTTCGACATGCAAGGCACGCTGCTCAAGAGCTTTCCCGATACAGAGCCCGAACTTGTGCGCACCAGCTCCGGCACCGGCTACGCGCTGGATCTGCATACCCAAGCGCAACCAGGAGAGGCGGTTTTACGCTTCGACATCACCTTGGGCGACGCCTTGTTTGTCGACCGCATTAGTTACCATTTCAAGCGTCCACAAGCGGGCGATCCCTTTGTTTTCCGCACCCGCGACATACCCGGCATCGAGGGAGGGCATGATAATTTCGTCGATAAATACTACATCAAGCGCATCGGAGGTGTCGGCGGAGAAACACTCGAAATCAAAGACGGTGCCTTGCTAGTCGATGGACACCCGCGCGATGAAGTCGAAGCTTACGGACGCAATGCGCGCAAGGAAGGCGAATACGGAGGCTATGTGTATCCCAGCTCAAATTCTTCATCGCCTGCAAAATTAATGACGGGGCCTGGTGTGAAAGCCGAAATTCCAGCAGGCAAATTCGTTGCGCTCGGTGATAACTCCGCCAACAGCCTCGATAGTCGCTACTGGGGATACGTGCCCGAAAAAGCCGTCATCGGTAAAGCGATCTTCATTTATTATCCATTCACCAAGCGCTGGGGCCTGGCCGAGTAATTCATTCTCATAGATTTACAGTGACTGGCTTCTGATTTCTGGCTTCTGAATTATGGATCATACCGATGAGCTCCCCTCAATTTGACACCTATATTGCGCACAATAAATATTATGTCTAATTATTGCAAAAACTCCGCTGGGTGAACTATTGGCGAGCGACTCGCGTTGACTACTTCTCGCCGCTTGCGAGAACCGTCTGAAAATTGGGCTCTTGGTTTTCGCGAGCCACCACGTTGACCTCGATCTTACGAAAGCCTGCGTTTTTGAGATATTGGTAAAGTGTATTTTCGGAGAAGCCGAGCCAGACGTCGGCATACAGTTCACGAGCCTGCTCGAATTGGTGTTCCAATAGGTCGATGATAATCAGCTGCCCGCCGGGCTTCAGGATACGAAAGGCTTCTTTTACCGCGAGCTCTGGATGCTGTGCATGGTGCAGCGCCTGACTGAGCAGCGCAAGATCGACGCTTTCCCCTTTCAAGGGCACCTGCTCGATGTCGCCGAGTTGGTAGGTCAGATTGGTAAAGCCGTTCTTTTTCGCTAGATCCCGGCCAAACTCGACCATTTTGGGCGAATTATCCACGCAGGTCACTTGTTCGGCGCGCCGTGCGAGTAGCTGCGAAAGTAAGCCCTCGCCCGCCCCTAAGTCTGCTATCTTAATTTTGGGTGTTAAGTGCAGTAAGAAATGTCCGATCGCCTCCCAGCTGCGGCCGGGGCAATAATTTTTCCCCAGACGACCTGCCACCGAGTTAAAATACTGTTCCGACTGTTGCTTGCGCTTTTCTAAAATCCGCTTGAGGTTGGCACAGTCAGAGACGATCTGATCCGAATCTTCGACCGAGACGCGTGCAGCCTCCAACAAAGCCAAGCCCTGAGCATCAAAGCTGCGATTGATTGCATAAAAAGTCTTTTTCCCCTCGCGCCGATCATGCACTAGTTCGCCTTGTCGCAGTAGCCCTAGATGCGATGAGATGCGCGACTGTCCCATATCCAACACTTCTTGTAACTCGGCGACCGAAAGCTCCTCACGCATCAGGAGCGAAAGTATCCGCACGCGTGTGGAATCAGCCAAAAGTTTAAGAGTTTCCCAAGAATCTGCCATGTGGAGAGTTTCAGTGGATATTCACGCCTGAGGCAAGCAATCTTAAGCGTCCACCTCGTAGGCTTGTCGTGCCCGGTGTGTGCGCAGGACTGTCAGCACTTCGCGCCAGCGAGGCACAGCCGCCCCGCGAGCTCGGTTTTGAGCTCCGATTTCAAAGGCCAGGCGCCATTGTCGACATAACTTTCGCCAACCAGTCAATAAACTGTTATTGGGATCATAGATGTCAGTCGATTCCGAGGAGACTCCGTTTAGTTCTAAAATCTTTATCGCTTGCCCCGCCATCAAGGCATCCCCTGTTGGCACGCGCAGATCGAAACGGCCAAAATAGAAGCCTTCGTAGTGTTCCAGGACATGATCCAAGCTCGCGGCCAAGCGATCACTCTGATATCGATTGCCATCTAGGAAAATGGCTCCACGGCAATGTGTGCCGAGCTCCACCAGCTGAATGCGCTCACCGATTGCTGGCACATCGTATAAGCGCTCCCGATTGACTTTTAAGTAATGTGCCGCTTGTGCCACCGCTCGCACGTCGTTCAGAATGAGTTGCTCCACACTGTGTATGCCATCTCCAACGAGTTCAGGTAAAACTTTTTCTGTAATCGAGAACAGTTGCCCGCGTGATTGATTCGGCATGCGATAGTAGAAAACGCCAAACTCCTGGCCCTCGATATAGCGCTGCGCGATAATGGCTGCTGTATTTTCACTTAAATATCGTCGAGCTGCCGATTCGTTCTGGATCACTGCCACGCCCTCGCCTCGCTGCCCGACATCTGGTTTCAGAATGATCGGCCAATCTAGAGCTTGAGAGGTACGAAACGCATGTAACACTGCGACTCGATCGTCCAAGAGATTCGAAGGCGGAATACAAACCCAATCTGCGATCATCCCAGACTTCGAGTTCAGCGCCGCAAGAATGTCGCTCTTAGACTCCATCGCCAAGCCACTCAAAGGATGCATGCCCGGATTACACATAGCCCACAAGGTGCTCCCGCGGTGCTTGATCGATAGATAGATGCCATAGATGACTACCGGTAAGTAAATCGGTAATGCGGGCCAGTATTCCCAGCGAGTGAGTCGTAACCAACGCCCGCGCAGATGGCGACGCCCTCGATTGGTTAAACTTTGTATCAGTAACAGAGTTCCCATGTATATGACTCCCAGAGCGGCCAGAATCAATGGCAGCACCCACCACCCCGACAAGGCCCACCACTCAATTAAAGGGCGGCCGACAACATGAGCAATCCCGACCAAAATGGGTGTCCAGACAGCCGCCGCGATCGCTAAGGAGGCAGCGAAACGAGGAAACTGGATACGTAACACGCCTGCCGTGACGTAGGTTACGACGCGACTGCCCGGAATAAAACGAGTCATGAAAACAATCTTAAAGACGTGACCATCAAAGCGATCCCTTAACCTGGTCATCGAAGCTCCCGATGCCGCACGCGCGATAAAGCGAATCTTAAACGCACGCTCCCCCAGCACACGGCCGAGACAATACAGTAAAACATCACTCGCAAATATACCGCAGAAACAACCCACCATCGCCGCCAATAGCGAGACTGTGCCTGAGGCCGCCAGGATGCCAGCTGCGATGCAAGCTAAGTCCTCGGAAGCAAATACAAATAATGCAAGTAGTGCAGCAATGAATACATCCTGAGCCAACGCTCGCTCAAGGTGCGGTAAACGCTCCAAGGCGGCTTCACGATTCGCATCCGAGACATGCAGCGCAACGCACTCAAGATCGCGCGCGAACGCTTGTAGTTCGGCCGCGTAAGCCTGCGCATGGTTAAAAATTTCCATGGTGACTAAATCGGCCCGCAGCGGCGGATCGAAGCCCAGCCACAGCCAGACCGCCCAAGCAGCGGCGAATGTAACGAGACCGAATAAGACTAGGCGACGAACGAGGACCTTCATTGCATTGCTAGTCTGTGCTGGCTTGGTTCACTCAGCACTGGAGGATTGCCATCTACGCTATGAAACCACATGTGAGCGTAATTTTTACCAATAACGATTTCTGTCACCGAGTCGGTCGCCGCATCGTCCCGCACCATCAAGGGACCGAGCGCAGGGTCTGCCGGATGGAAAGCTCCGTGTTTCTCTTTGAGCAGCGCCCGCTCTCGGCTTTGCCCCGCAAATAGATCCACACGAAAAGCTTCGCATTCTTGTTGGCGATAGGACGAAGAGGTCAATACATGTAGCCCCCCCTCCCCTTCGAGTTTGAGCGGCTGCAATTGTTGGCCATCCCACTCACGAGCCAGCGGTCCGTCATGACGTCCCAGAGCAAACAGTAAAAAACCTTGATACACGGAAGTATTGAGCTCTTGCAACGTTGACATGCACTCAGCTGCTGAACGCGCATGTCGCAATAAATCAACGACTAATTGACCGCGACTGATCTGCCCCGGCGAGTTTGGAGAATGAAAGGGGTAGTTATTGAGCAAGGCCACAATCAAGCCCGAATCGTTCACGCCCAGCCAAGTGCCTCCAGCATCTGGATCACGCGGCATCAAGATACGGGCTGCTCCAGCAAACTCGACCACCCTCGGAGCTTCCCCACGCGCACGCGTGCGCAGCTCGTCACGATTGAATACGATCCCGCGCTCGGACTCTGCCAGCCACCAGCTTAGTGTGCACATATATTCTCAGGCGTATGCGGAACCTGTTGATGCCGTAGTGTCGACGGAGCGATGCCGAAACCCTCTGGAAGTGCCAGACCATGGCGGTCAACGATCATCGCAATGAGCGCGTTGTGATGGACGGTATGCCCCAACAGAAACTGTAATTCACGTCCGAGTGAACTCTTCAACCAACGGCGTTGATTCGCGCCAGCCGCACTTTCCTCGCGAACAGCAAGTTCCCGTTCGTCCTCTGTGCGCAGTGCTTGTAGTTGCACAATCAAATCTTCCAAAACCGCGATTGCGACCTCAGATATGGACTCGATCTGACCTTGGCGAGAGCGGTTCTCGTAGTCGATCTGACAGGCGTCCAGACCATGAAAAAAAGATTCGAAGTGGTCTAAATTGTGTCTGATGTGTTTGCCGACAGAGCTACTCAGATGCCCTTGAGCAGGGGCACAATAGGCTTCCTCGCTCAGTTCAGTTAATAATAAGAGTTGCTGGCGAAGTGCCTCCTGCAGGGCATCAATGAGTGAATTAAAACGCATAATCAGTCGATCGCATTGAGAGTATCGCGTCCTAAATAAATTCCATCGGCCTTAGAAGAAAAAGAGCAAAATTAGATGCAAGCTGATACAAGCCGCCAAGCCTGCTGCCAAATCGTCAATTGCGCAGCCCAGCCCACCAGGTAAATCCTGCAGCTTTGAGATACCGAATGGTTTTAAGATATCGAAGACGCGAAAGAGCGCAAATCCAGCCAACAACACCGGCCAACTGCCATGCTGTGCGATCAGGCCATCGTTACCGCCCATACCGATAAAGACCAGTGGCACCGCGACCACTTCATCCAGCACAATCATACCGGGATCTCGCATTTGCAGACGCTGCTCCGCGGCATCACAAATCGCCACCGACAAATAGGCGCTCAAGGCCGCTAAAAAAATAAAGCCCAGTGGTGATGCATGATGGAAGAAAACCGCGTAAAAGGCTAGGCCGACCACACTCCCCCAGGTTCCGGGAGCTTTCTTCACTCGGCCAACTGGACCAATGGTCGCTAGATTGACGATCAGTGGCGTGGACAAAGTCCGCGTCCAAAAAACATAACGATCGATGGAGCTCACGACTGATCCTCGTTTTTGCCCGTAAAAATGGACCAATACTTAATCATATATTGCGTGCCGGATGAAACAGTCAGCACGGTCGCAATCACGAAGAATGCCAAGCCGCCCCAGTGCAGCACATCGCCGATGACCGCAGGCAGTAACTCTGGAAAATCCACACGCACGGCCACTGCCAACAGTAATAGAATGGCTGCAACGATTTGCGAAACAGTCTTGTGCTTACCTGACTTCTCCGCCGCCAGTACGATACCCGAACTCGCTGCCACCAGTCGCAAGCCAGTGATTAGAAATTCACGACTGAGGATGAGTAGCAGTAAGGGCAAAGCCCAAGCCGGTAAAGTGCCATGCGCCAGTAGCGAGATGAACAAACCGACCATAAAGACCTTATCTGTAAGGGCATCCATCAATTTGCCAAAGTTGGAAACAATCCCTTGCTTACGCGCGACATAGCCATCGGCCCAATCCGTCAACGCACCGATCACGAAGAGCACGAAAGCCAGCGTCCTCGCTCCCGTAAACGGGGCATACAAAAAGCCCACAATACCGAAGAGGATTGGGATACGAGAGAGCGTCAGTAAATTTGGAAGATTCACTCCGCCAATAATGCCGCAGATGCGACAGGCGGCTAGTCAAAAGTTAGGAATTTCACCGAAGTTTGCCAAAACACCCTTAATTTGTATGGCTGGGGTTTGATGGGAACCACTCACAATCTTTGCAATCTCAGTGCATTTGGCTCCATTTTTAAACTGATCGAAGCTCTTAGACTCAGATATGTACTCAGCCTCACTACGTGATCACACCCTAGATAATAAAAGTGCTTTAGCGTACTTGCCATCATCACGACGGAACATTGACTGCTCTTAATTGACCCTATTCAAATATTTATGAGATTTTTAAGAATCCCCCTACTTTCCTGCCTGATGGCACTGCAATGCTTTGCGCAGTCGCTCCCGACTGGGATCGAGGCCGTGCAGACATTGGGCGGCATTGAAGAATACCGCCTCACATCGAATGGCCTCAGCATACTGCTAATGCCCAACGAAGGCTTACCGGTTGCCACAGTCATGGTGACGTATAAAGTTGGTTCACGCAATGAAGTCACCGGCACTACAGGCGCGACGCATATATTGGAGCACATGATGTTTAAAGGCACCGAGCGTTTCAACAGCTCGGATGGCAGCGATTATTCCAGTCAAATGGAACGTATCGGCGCACGTTCCAACGCGACGACATGGTTTGACCGCACCAACTACTATGCAACCATGCCGAGCGAGTACGTCCCCATGACGATTGAGCTGGAAGCCGACCGTATGCGTGGCCTGCTCATCCGTCAGGAAGACCTGAATTCTGAAATGACGGTGGTGCGCAACGAATACGAACGCGGTGAGAACAGCCCAGTGAGCACCCTGATTAAGGAATTATTTGCCTCGGCCTACATGGCCCATCCCTACGGACATCCTACGATTGGCTGGCGTTCGGATATCGAAAACACCACGCCTCAGAAACTACGTGATTTTTACGACACCTTCTATTGGCCGGAAAATGCAGTCCTGACCGTGATTGGCGGTTTTGATAAAGCCGCCACCTTACAGGCGATCGCGACGCATTATGGGGCCGTGCCCAAAGCGCCTCACACGATCCCTGAAGTCGAAACCAGTGAGCCCGAACAGATCGGTTCGCGTCGTGTCACCATTCACCGGGCAGGACAAGTAGGTGTGGTGATGATCGGTTTCAAAGTGCCGGAAGGACGGCACGAGGATTGGGCCGCACTCAACCTGCTGCAACAAATCCTCGGTGCGGACAAAACGGGCCGCCTCTACCGTGCCTTGGAAGACAATGGCAAAGCCAGCGCGACCTTTACCTATGCACCACAGCTCAATGATCCAGGCTTGTTCATATTTGGCGCCTATTTGACACCCGATGCCACCCACGCGGAGGTCGAAGCGATCATTCTGGACGAAATCGAATCGCTGATTAGCGGTGGCGTGGATAAAGATGAACTCGCACGCGCTAAATCTGTCATACAAGCCAGCACCGTGTATGGTCGCGATGGCCCCTATGCGATCGCCGATCAGATCAACGACGCGATCGCGATGGGTGATTGGTCCGCTTACATTCATCTCCCCCAAGCCATACAAGCCGTCTCCACTGAAAAACTACAGCAAGTGGCGGCTAAGTCCTTTATCGAGAAAAGCAGCACTACCGGTTGGTTTGTGCCCGAGGTCGTTAACTCATTGACCGCTCAAGCCAATACCCTGAGCTCAATTGCTGGCCCCAACTACTACCGCGATCCCGCGCTCTTCGGCCAGTTGTCGAATGAAGCCACCGCGGACGTCCCGGTTGGCGATACCAACGGAGCCACTTCGGCAGCCATTGTTGATTTTAGCTCTCATATGCAACGCGCCGAGATCGGTGGTATTGAACTTATCGCTATCGATATGCCGATTGACAATGTGGTCTCCTTCGTCGGCAGCATTGCGGCTGGTGATAGCTTAAGCCCGGCAGACGCGCCCATGCTTGCCAGCCTGACAGCTGCGATGCTGGACAAGGGCACCACCCGCCAGGATCGCTTTCAAATCGCTGAAAAGCTCGACACTCTCGGAGCTGATATTGGCTTTAGCTCAGGCGCACAAAGTCTTAATTTTTCGGGTAAATTCCTTCGTCCCGACGCAGGTTCGGTCTTAGACATTCTGGCAGATCAGTTGCGCCACCCGGCCTTTGATCCGGAAGTCTTGAAAAACCTTAAAAGCCGCCAGGAAGCGGGTCTTTTACAAGCAATCGACAATCCCGATTACCGCGCCAGTGCGCAGCTCTCACGACTGCTCTATCCAGCGCAGCATATCAACTACAGCACTCCGATTAAAGAGCTACTCGCCGACCTCGAATCCACGACTGTCGAGGACCTCGCCGCATTTCATCAGGCACATTACGGCGCCGACTCGATGACTCTGATCTTTACCGGGGACATCGACTTCGAACAACTCAAAGCTGCCGTGGGCAACGCTTTTGAGGACTGGAATACTGGGAGCGAATTCCCTCCACTTGAAACCACCCAGCTGGAAAACAACGAACAGTCCGAGCGCATCTACATAGAAGATAAGACCAGCGTCGCCGTCCGCTTTGGTTATAACACTCAGCTGCAACGCACCGCGGATGACTACCTGCCCTTTATGGTGGGTAACTACATACTCGGCGGCAGCTTCCACTCGCGACTAATGACCGAGGTCCGCAAAAATCGCGGACTCACCTACAGTATTCGCTCAGGCCATGAAGGCGACATCCTCACACCGGGCAATTGGGTGCTCTCAGCCAGTTTCGCTCCTAGCATGTTAAACGATGGTCTCGCGGCGACCCATGAGGTCGTACAAAAATGGTACGACGACGGCGTCACCGAACAGGAAGTCCGCGCAGCCATCGAGACCTTGACAGGTTCCTACCTGGTCGGCCTATCCACGACTGGTAGCGTGGCGGGGCAAGTTCACAGCTTCATGCAACGTGGCTTTGGCCCTGAATATATCGACACTTATCCGCTGCGAGTCCGTCAGCTCACCGCCAAAGATGTCAATCGTGCCATCCGCAAATACTTTGATCCTACACAGCTTACAGAAGTGATCGCCGGTTCGCTGGCCAAGCCCAATGAAGCGCTGGATGCACCCGCGGAGCAGGAGGCGATTACCGTTCGGCTCGATGTGCCCGACGCCGCTTGGCGTATTCATATTGATCAAATATATCGCACCTCGGAAAGTATCGTTGTGCTCTCACAACTCAGCCGCGATTCCGATGCGATGGCCGCACAAGTCATCAGCACCGCAGCGGATACCGTGAAGATCGCTCCCAACGAAGCTGAATTACCCGTGCGACACTACATCCTGGGCAAGACCTGGGACTGGGGAGACACCGGCGAATACACCTTCATCGAGTCGATGGATCCGATCCGCAGCATATTCAACGCTTCCGAACTATTGTATAAACGAGAAAAATAATCGACTCGCATTCAAGCGCGCTTTCACTAGCACTGTCCCATACTCGCTGACTCAGCATTTTTTCAATTACACCTTTTACTCAACAAGTTCATGGCAAAAATCGACGTAGAAACTCTTAAATTCATCCTACAACGCAACGAACCCGACATCCGCAAGGTCAATGAGATCATGCAGGAAGTCGAAATGGAGCTCAAAGCCGAAGAAGAAGAAAAGGCCAACCGCCCTCCCCCAGTGAAGAAGCAATTCTCGATTCTGATCTCTGATCCGGAGGACGAGCTCAAGGATAAAGACCTCACTGGTTGGGTCGTGCAAATCCCTGAAGACGACGGTGTGACTGTTGCGCCTGAGCGTATCATCAGTGCTGCTTACGAATTTAACACCACCCCTAAGGGGCGTCGCATGCCAGTTGAAACCATCGGTGAAGCCTGTGAAGCGGTCCCAGCGAAGCTCTTTAAAGAGCAAAACGTCTGGATCAAAACTAAAGTGCCTGTGCTGGCCGTGACCTGTCCGAATAAGATCCCAACCGAAAAGGTGGAATAAACCAGCGGATCGCGTTGCCGCCAGAATTCGTGCCGCGCTTAAGAGTTGAAGCACTCACGCTTACCGCGTATGGACTGCGGGCAAGCGTGACGGCTTTAAGCTTTTACAATTTCTGGATGTAGCTTTATGGCTGCAATGTCACCGCGAGTGCATAACCGTTGGGCCCCGTGTGGACACCGGTGAAGTCGACTTCCAGCCCGTGTTCATCTTGCGACCACTTCAGTTTGTTTTGACTGCCTAAGAGCCGCACCTCCAGCACAATGCCCGCAGATGTCTTAAGGGAACGGATATGAGCAGAATCCTTGTTCGCAGCCAAAGACATCACATACACCGTATCGTCTCGTGAACTGAACCAAAACTCATCCGCATGTGATTTGGAATTGTTGACCTTGTCCACGCCCTCGCTGAACGGGGTCCAACGCGTGGTCCCAAAGATGGCTTCTGAGTTTGTTTTCACCCACTCCCCCATTTCGTGAAAACTGGCCACACAGGGCTCAGGCACCGTGCCTTTACCATCAGGCCCGATGTTGAGCAGGTAGTTTCCACCTTTGGAAACGATATCGACGAAGTTACGCAGCAGCTGATTGCCACTCTTCCAATGGTGGTCGTGCGCCTTGAAGCCCCACGAGTGGTTGGCGGTGCCGCAGGTTTCGAAGTGCTTGGCGGCTAACTCATTGGCGGCGGGCGTTTTATTGTCACCTGCGTCGATATAATCGCCGAAGTCGTAGCCGACGCGGCGATTAACAATAATATTCGGGTTCAATTCATAGACCATCTCATAGAAACGGAAAGCTTGTGCTTCAGTGATCAGGCCTTCGCCATCGAACCAAATGAGACGCAAGTCGGGCAGCAGTTCAATTAACTCCGCGATTTGCGGGTAAGCTTTGTTCTCCAGATATTCCACATGGGTATTGGGACTGGGGTCCCAGAGATTTTTACCATTGGGTCGCGTAGCGACACCTAGAGTGTCGTTATAGGCTTTTACGTTCGCATAGTTGCCATCAGAGCCTTCGCCCCAGTCATTGCCATGCGAGTAATAGACTCCGAAATCGAGGCCCTCAGCTCGGCAGGCATCGTAGAGTTCTTTAACTAGATCGCCGTCGTAATCAGTGGCGTCGGCGATATCCCAATCCGAGCAAGCTGAATCAAAGAGCGCAAAGCCATCGTGATGCTTGGCAGTGATCACCACGTAGTTCATGCCCGTCGCTTTGGCGAGCTGTGCGATGTTGACGGCGAAGGTTTGATCGGGATTAAAGTTTTTGGCATACGCACGGTATTCCTCGCGTGAGATTTTAAATGCGAACTGAATCCACTCCGCCACCTTTGGGCCAACACCTTCCTCGATACCTTGCCCCTTCCAAGAGCCTGCTGCTTCCGAATAAACGCCCCAGTGGATGAACATGCCGAAGCGAGCCTGACGATACCATTCCATCGCCGCGACTTTGGGGGCCGATTGGTGCATTTTCAGCCATGGCTGATAGTATTGATCCGAACTCAACGAGATGCGACTGCTGGTGTAACCGACAGGCACTAAGCGCGCTTTATTAACCGATAAATTAGAGGCGAGCGTTAAGGAGTAGCTGCCAGAACCCGCGATGTCGATTGATTGCTCGAATTCTGAAACAAGGCCTTCCTCGATCACATAGGCCTTCTTTAGCTTCTGCCCGACCAGTTCGCCATTAAGACGCGCCCATCCAGTATGTGCGGCTTCTGCGCCTGCAATGTCCACAACGACTTGCAAGGTGTAAATGCCTGGATGTGTAATGTCAAAATCCCAGCTCCAAGTATCGCTCTGTGAGCATGCGATTGTAGCAGGTAAAATCACGGAACTATCAGCTCGTTGCGTCTGGACGTGGTCTTGCGCAGCAAGTGTTGCCGGTGCTGACGATGCGGCCAGCAGTACCGCTGCGAATAAAGAATGGATGGTCGATTTCATAGATACTCGAAAAATAATGGGGGAATAAAGCAATCACTGGCGAATGCTTGTGGACAGTATAACGTGCAGAAATGCAGATACCATCACGTGTATAATAAAAATATTCTTCTTTACGAATTTAGAAAGAATCTACCCAGCTTCACGATCTCTTAAGGTTCGAAACGCTAAACTCTGTGGCATCCTCCAAGGAATGCCACATGATACATCCAACACAAAAACATCTAACACGCCTGGCCTGCCATGGCACCGCAGCCTGCTGTCTGCTATGGCTCAGCGCGTGTGCCACCACCTCTTCAAGCGGCGACTCGCGTGCTCAATTCGACGCGAGCTTGCCGACGAACTGGCAACACGAAACGACAGCCACCAGCACGCCCGGCAGCACTGACTTAAGTCAGTGCTGGTCACGCTTTAATGACCCGCAACTCGAAGCTTTGATCGCGGAAGCGCTGGAGCACAACACCGACAGCCGCACCGCCCTCTCAAACATTCGTCAAGCACGAGCCGAGCGCGGATTGGAATCCGCCGAGCTATGGCCCTCCCTTTCCGGTTCTGTCTCGGCCTCCTCCGCCAACAGTCGCGACCGGCAAACGAATCAGTCCAGCAGTTCGGAAAGCTATGGCGCCACACTCGACGCAAGCTGGGAGATCGATTTATTCGGCCAACAGCAGCAATACTTAAAGGCCGCCGACGCCGAGTTGGCGGCAACCACGGAAGATTTCTACCAGCTGCAAGTTTCGCTCGCCGCCGAAGTGGCCAGCACTTATCTGGAACTTTGCTCCTTACAGGATCAGCTCGCCATCGTCCAGCAGAGCCTGAGTAATCGTTTGGATACCGTCGAACTGACGCAGTGGCTGGAAGACGCCGGTGAAGGCGACGCACTGGACACACAACAGTCTATCAGCTCCGCGGAACAAGCCCGCGCCCAAATCCCCGATTTGGAGCAAAGCATCGTCGAAACTCGCAATAGTCTGGCAATTCTAACCGCTCGCACGCCAGAGTCGCTCAGCGAGCTGACATCGGCTGCGACCCGGTTCCCACAAGTGCCCGATGCGATAACGATCGGCATTCCTGCGGAGACCTTGCGCCAACGCCCCGACATCCGGGCTGCGGAACGTCGCATCGAAGCAGCCACCGCAAATCTATCTGCAAGCGAACGCAGTCGCCTGCCCTCGCTCAATCTCAGTGGTTCGATTGGCCTGGAAGCACTGTCCTCGGGAGATCTGCTCGATCCTCAAAACATTCTCTCAAATATCGCCGCAGGCCTCAGCGCTCCCATCTGGGACGCGGGACGCATCAGCCGCAACATCGAGATCCAACAGGAAACACTCACTCAAGCATACTTAAGTTACGAAAGCGCAGTGCTCAATGCACTCAGCGAGGTCGAAAACGCACTCAGTGCCATCCAGAAGCGTAATACGCAACTCACGACACTGGACAAAGCGACCACCGCAGCACACCAGGCCACCGAGCTGGCGCAAGTACAATATGAAACCGGCGAGATCGATCTACTCACGGTGCTCGACACACAACGAACGGAACTAAGCCTCCAGCAAAGTCGCACCAGCACGCAGGCACAGCTCCTGAACGCACATGTTCAACTCTACAAATCATTGGGAGGTGCATGGAACACTCCCTCCGAAATCACTCAACTCTAATCCATATCATGAAGGCATCCAAAAACACTCCTGAGACAGATCTGGCCCAAGCGATACAAGCTGGCAGTCCTAAGACGAATTCTAAGAAACGCTTCTACATCATCGGCATCGTCCTGCTGCTCGCGCTCGGTGCCTGGTATTTCTATAGCCAGCGCGCTCAAGCACAGTCCCGTGGGCCAAGTTTTAAAACCCATGAAATGCAACGCGGCGACATTCGTCTCACCGTTACCGCCACTGGTAATCTGGAACCCACCAATGAAGTCTCTGTGGGCAGTGAGCTCTCCGGCACCACGGTGGAAGTGTATGTCGACACCAACGACCAGGTCACCAAAGGCCAGCCCTTGGCACGACTCGACACCGTCACACTGGAAAATCAGCTCAAATCCAGTAAAGCCGCACTCGAATCTGCCAAGGCGGCGCTACTTCAAAAGCAAGCCACTCTGACGGAAGCCGAGGCGACGCTGACACGCCAACAGGAATTACAGCGACTCAGCGGCGGTAAACTTCCCTCCAAAGCGGACTATGCCACCACCGTCGCTGCGGTGGAACGTGCCAAGGCCGACATCACCAGCGCCGAAGCCGCTATCAGCGAAGCCCAGGCCGACGTCGAGACCAAGGCTAACAGCCTGTCCAAAGCTCTCATCGTCTCGCCTACCAATGGCATTGTGCTCAGTCGCAGCATTGAAGTCGGTCAAACCGTGGCCGCCAGCTACTCCACCCCCGAACTCTTCGTCGTCGCGGAGGACCTCTCCCAAATGGAACTGGAAGTCGCTGTCGCCGAAGCTGACATCGGTCGCGTGGCCGCCGGACAAACAGCGAGTTTCACCGTCGACGCCTGGCCGGACCGTAGCTTCGAAGCCACCGTGCTGAAGGTCGCCTACGGCTCCGAAGTCACCGACAATGTGGTCACTTACGAGACGGACCTTTCCGTCAGCAACGAGGATCTTAGCCTACGCCCGGGGATGACAGCCACTGCCGACATCGACGTGGCACATCATCAAAACGTGCTCATCGTTCCGGTCGCCGCACTGCGCTTCACCCCTACACCTCCCGATCAACTCGGCCCCAAAGCAAGCACGGAAAAAACCTCTTTTCTTGATAGTCTGATCCCGCGCCCGAAACGGCCTGGTTCTCAAAAAGGTAGCCGCCCAGAAGGCATGATGCCGACTAAAACCGATGGTGCATCCACCATTTGGATACTTGAAGAAGGCCACCCCAAGCCAGTCGAAGTCCAGCTCGGTATTAGCGATGGCAGCTACACAGAAGTCATCTCAGACGAAATCAGCGAAGGCACTCAAGTCATCCTCAGTGAAAGTAATACCAGACTATGAGCACACCCACCTCCACTCTCATCGAGTTGAATAATCTGACCAAGACCTACGGTCAGGGCAGCGCCGCATTTCAGGCTCTCAAGGGCATCAACCTAAAGATCGAGAAAGGTGAATTCGTCTCTATCATGGGGCCCAGCGGCTCGGGTAAATCGACTTTGATGAACCTGCTCGGCTGCCTGGACCGGCCCACTACAGGTGCCTATCGCTATGAAGGGATTGCCGTGGAAAGCTTAAACTCGGTGCAACGCTCCCTGTTGCGACGCGACGCTCTGGGCTTCATCTTTCAAGGCTTCAACTTACTCGCCCGCACCAGTGCCATCGAAAACGTCGAACTGCCCCTGCTCTACCGTGGCATCAAGCGCGCCGAACGCCATGAAATGGCACGCCGGGCACTCGCCCAAGTCGGGCTCCCCGACAAGGAGCGTAACACACCAGCCGAGCTCTCGGGAGGACAGCAACAACGCGTCGCCATTGCTCGGGCGATTGTGACCAATCCCAGCACGCTTTTCGCCGATGAGCCCACCGGCAATCTGGACTCACAAACGACTTGTGAAATTATGGAGCTCTTGACCCAACTCAACAGTCATCGCGGCATTACGATTCTCATGGTCACTCACGAAGATGATGTCGCTCAGTATGCCAAACGCACCGTGCGCGTGATTGATGGCCTCATTGATCACGATCAGACACACCACCAAATCGCAGCCCTGTAATCGCTATGCTTATTATGCTCACCAACGCTTTCTTAATCGCCCTTCGGGAGATTAAACGCAATTTAACCCGCGCATTCCTCACCGTACCTCGGGATCATCATCGGCGTCGCCGCTGTGGTCACCATGGTCACCCTGGGCGAAGGCACGACCGCCGCCGTGAAAAACCAGATTTCCGATCTGGGTAGTAATTTGGTCATGGTCCGGCCTGGCTCCGGCTTCGGGCCCCGGGCATCCTCCGCAGGTGTTCCCAACTTCACCGAGTCAGATGTCACGGCGATCGCCGAACAAATCTCTGGGGTGGCCGCCATCGCCCCGGTGCGCACAGCATCACTCAGCACCATTTATCTGCAAGAGGCCCGCAATACCAGCATTACCGGCACGACAGTAGACTACTTCAGCATCAATAAATGGTCACTCGCCGCAGGACGCTTCTTCACCGAAGCGGATGCCCGCACGGGCGAAGCGGTTGCCGTCATTGGTAACACCGTCAAAACCGAACTCTTCGGCAGCGAAGACCCGATCGGTAAAAAGATCCGAGTCGGCCAGGCCTCCCTGCAAGTGATCGGCCTGCTGAAAGCCAAAGGTCAGGCTGGTATGGGCGATCAGGACGACACCATCGTTGTGCCGCTCACCACCATGCAGCGGCGCCTCGGCGGGCGCACCTCCTCCCGCGATGTCAGCCAAATGAGCATCTCCGCCGAGGACGATTACGACAGTGACCGGCTGATCAGCGAAATTTCTTCCTTACTGCGGCAGCGCCGCAATATTCAAAGCAATCAGGACGATGATTTCACCGTTTTCGACACACGTCAAATCGCGGAAACCTTGAGTTCCTCTACCGAGCTGATGACCATGCTACTCTCTGCCGTGGCGGGAGTCTCGCTACTCGTGGGGGGTATCGGCATTATGAATATCATGTTGGTTTCAGTCACCGAACGCACCCGGGAAATTGGGATTCGCCTCGCCATTGGTGCCACAGCCAAAGAAGTGCTCTGGCAATTTCTGGTGGAAGCCCTCACGCTCTCCTGTGTCGGCGGCATGATCGGAATCGGCCTGGCCTTGGCCTTCTGCCAAGTTCTTGCGCCGCTGATCCAGATCCCCTTCAGTTTCAATCTAGAGATCAACCTCATCGCATTTGCCTTCTCCGCAATTGTCGGCATCGTGTTCGGATTTGCCCCCGCACGCCGAGCCTCCAAGCTTGATCCCATCGACGCGCTGCGTCATGAATAAGACACAACCATGCGTATATTAGTCATAGAAGATGACCCCGGCCTACGCCGCAGCCTCAGTGCCACGCTCAAAGAGGAAGGCTTCGCCGTCGACCAAGCTGCCGACGGCGAGGAAGGCCTGTTTAAAGCCAGTGAGGGACTTTATGATGCACTGGTGCTCGACGTCATGATGCCCAAGCTCGACGGCTGGCAAGTGCTGGAGCAACTGCGCCCTCAGCATACAGTGCCAGTGCTCATGCTGACCGCTCGCGACAGCGTGCCGGATCGCATCAAGGGCCTGAATACAGGGGCCGATGACTACCTGACCAAGCCCTTCGACAGCGATGAACTCGTGGCGCGAATTCGCGCCCTGATTCGCCGTACCTCTGGCAAAACCCAATCACAAATCGAGATCAATGGATTACTGCTCGACACTGCCCGCCGCAGCCTGAGCAAGGACGGTCAAGAGATCGAACTCACCGCCCGCGAGTATTCACTATTTGAATACCTCGCCCTTCATCGCGGCGAAGTCGTCAGCCGCAGCTTACTCTACGAGCGTCTCTTTGACGAAAACGACAACAGCCTCTCCAACTTACTCGATGTCCACGTTTCCAACCTACGCAAGAAACTCGGCGCCAGTATCATCACCACCCGCCGCGGACACGGCTACTGTATCGAATGAAACGCCCTTTTCAATCCATCCGCTGGCGCATTCAAGTCTGGCACGGCCTCATTCTGTTCATCGCCATCGCAGCCTTCTGTGTGACCGCCTATCAACTGGCATGGCTCAATCAAAGCCGCCGAATCGATCGCGAGATACAGCGCCACGAACGACAACTGTTCAAGAGTCTAACCGAAGCCAATGAATCCTACTTTTCCGAGCGCAACAACGGTAACAAACGCATCCCCTTTCCCGAAGAGCTCTATCAAATTTTCGAAACAGGCAAGATCCAGTTGCCCGAGGAAGCACTCAACGAGTTCTCTGGCAATGCCAGCGGCTATTATTACTTCGCCTTCGCCAATGCCGACGGCGAACTACTGTTAAAGTCAGAGAACGCGCCCGATCAACTCAACTTCCTGCCCCTCCCCGACGAAGTCGGCATGCAGGAAGAATTCCGCACACTCGGAAACCTGCGAGAGAGTGCCCACAGCTTCAATTTCGGTTTCCGCATCATTATCGGTCACGACATACAGTCGGAGCTCGAAGAAAAACACCGTTTTGGCTGGTCACTCGGTGCCAGCGGCTGCGGCCTCTGGCTCATCGGCCTACTCGGCGGCTGGTGGCTGGCCGGTAAGGCCATACGCCCCATTCAGTCCATTAGCCAGACCGCGACCCGCATCGCCGAAGGCAACCTCAATGAACGTATTAACACCGCGGGCACCGACAGCGAACTCGACCAACTCAGCCACGTTCTCAACCATAGCTTCGACCGGCTCAATGCCATCCTCGAACAACAACGTCAATTCACCGCCGACGCCTCCCACGAGTTGCGCACGCCGCTCACCATCCTACTTTCGGAAAGCCAACGCATGTGTAAACGCGGGAAATCCCGTAGCGAAGCAGACTATCAGGACGCCTTTGACCTCTGCCACGATGCATGCATACGGATGCGGGATCTGGTGGAAAGCCTGCTCCTGCTCGCCCGCCAGGATAGCAACAGCCCCAATCATTTACCGTGTGATTGCGACCTCGCGCCACTCATTCAAGACAGCTGTGCGCAGCTTCGCAGCTTAGCCGACTCAAAAGACATCGCATTCGAATTAGAGCTCGAAACTTGCCCACTCCATGCCGATCCAAATTTACTCAAAGTCGTGCTGAATAACTTAATCGGCAACGCTATCCAACACCACCAAGGTAAAGGCCACGTATGGGTCAGCTGTCGCCCGCTCGTCAAGCAGATTGAGCTCACTGTAAAAGATGACGGCCCCGGGATTCCTGAAGCAGACCTCCCCCACATCTACGATCGCTTCTATCGCGCCGACAAATCCCGTAACTCTCAAGACGGACACTCCGGGCTAGGCTTGGCACTCGTTAAAGCGATCCTCCAAACCATGGGAGGCGAAATCACCGTCCAAAGCCAACAAGGCACGGGCACGACTTTCAAAGTCAAACTGACCTAGTTTTCCACTGAGAGCCGAACAAAGGAGAATGGACACTCATGTCCCGCACTTACAGCGCTTAGGTGCTGACACTGACTCGCTAATCCTGCCCAAGTTCCAGACTATTCAGAGGGCGCAAAACCAAATCCTTTTGATCCTCCATTACGTGCCGCTTTCCATATCACTTCAAAAAAAGTGCTATCATACATTCATTTTGAAAAACCTAATTGAATGCACGAATCGCCGGAAACAAAACCTTGCTCTATAACGCCTAATAGATTTAACTTATAAATCTAAACCTCCATTAATCCCGCACTAGCATTACAATAGGAGCGATCCAAACTAACCAAATGAAGTGCAGTTCCCACAAAAACCACACACCACGACCCCTTGTTATCATTCATTGAATGAATGATATAACACTTTAAGTTGGGCGCGATAATCATTAATATGAAAATAACATACGAAAGACCTCCTCTCGCTGGAAAAAAATTTGTGTTTGCAATGAGGACAAATTCTGGAAGAAGCCGCGTAAATATTTTCCTGAACGGAAATGAAATCCAAACTTTTGATTGTGACGATCCTCCTTGCTATCAAGCGTTCTTTGTTCCTCAAGGAACGGCAGGCTCAACACTTTTACTCCGAGGTTTTGACGGCCGTGAGGAGTATGAGATTTTTTTCTTCATCAATGAGGATGGCTTAGGCATCTTGACGGATTCACCTCAGAAGACTGATCGAGATGCTGAACCAGTTTAATAGACGTAGATGAGCGCTGATCTAATTGGTCCCATTTCTCAAGCGGTTGGAACGATCGCCTCGGCAATAATCATTGGAGTTATTGCGACACGCCTGCAAAGGAAATACCAAAAAGAGAAAGATCGGCAAGATCGAGATGCTCAATGGCGGCAGTTTGCAATAGACCTCACAAGGCTTGAACTCGAAAGAAAAATAGAAGTCTATAAAGCTGACAAAGGTTCATCAAAAGAAATCCGAACAGTAATCGATGATTTCTTAGCATTTTATCGTGATTTAAATGAGTTAGGACCGACTGGAAATGGTTCGAAAACAGTCCGTGAACTATACATTGATATTATGGTTCGAAGGAAAGCATTCCAACTTGGCAATATGGACAAAGAAGTTAGATCCATCTTGGATTGTGACGATATTAAAACTTGTGAACTCCATTTACAAGAGCTCAAGATCAGGGCCATGGAGGAAGTCTTGAAGAAATACCAAAAATAGCACAACCGGGTAGACGGGAGCATTAACTCTCCCGTCCCCCACATCACCGGCCATACGGGTCCGTAGCACGGCGATTACAATGAAAGCGAGAACCAGTTAGCAGCTCCGAGACAGGACACCCACAAGCACCGAGCCTGGTAAGCTCACAAAAAAGAGTGCGTATGGAAGTCTGACATAGGGAATCCGTCTCGACATCCTCTCAAACATACATCATCAAAGAGTAACAAAATTGAAATTTTCACATTAAACATTACCCCCTTCTCATGGAAGACGACATACTCAATTCCTTTCGCGCTCCGCGCTACAGTCTTGAGTAGTCTCCACGTTAAGCATGAATAAAAATGAGATTTGAAGCACCAGAAAAATTATCAGGCTTCTTCTGGATGATTGATAAGCCCGGTAAACGAATTCCAGGAATACTTTCTATATCTGATGGTGGAGACGTGGAATTGGAGATTATCGGCAATTTTGATGAGAATGTTTCCAAAGCATTTACTAGCCAAGACTTCAACCTCCCAAGAATACACGGACATGTCGAAAAACGCAGTGAAGTTACACTTGATAACTGTTTTTATACAAATAAAAATTTCTCGTTTGGGGGTATTTCAAAGTCTAGAATTCACGTTAATCTTCTGATCTCAGGAGTCTGGTTCGAAAAGGATGAGGAAGTTGCCTTCGAATCCATATCTTTTTCAGTTGATGGACTGGACCAATGGGTCGCTACAGCCGGATTTCAGGTCTCACCGAATTTTGAGGACAAGTCGGTTAGTATTTCATATAAAGCGCCTCAGGAAGAGAATTTTCCTATAAATGACGACATGATGTTATCCTTGGCATTTGCGTGGTCGATTCCAGGTGCTCCTCTTTTTACAGAAGCGAAGGTAACCCAATCTGCATTATTAAAAATTGAGACAAAGGTAAAACAACCATTGAGAGACCTCATTTCTGCTGCTTATAAAATCACAAATCTTTTGTCCTTCTGCATTGATAAGACGGTGAGCATCAGTGAAATCTCGGCCCAATCAAAGGAGGTTGTCCGAAAGTACCCAGACGGAAAAGAAATTCCAATAGCAATGAAGGTTGTTTATCGCAGTTTGCCGTTCGATGAGGAGGTTCCGAAAATTGAATCGCACGACATGCTCCTGCGTTTTCCTCAAATTAGAAAAAGGTTTTCCGCGTTCATTTGCGCATGGTTCCAAGCGTATGAACTAGTTGAACCGTCAATAAATCTCTATTTTTCTTCTCGGACTGGGGCACATCGTTTTCTAAACGGTAGATTCCTTGCAATGGCTCAATGCCTCGAAACTTTTCACAGGAGGCTTTCGAATGAGACGATGATGGATCCAGACAAGTATGACTCCTTAGTCGAGACTATTCTGAAATCGTGCCCAGAGACCAATAAGGATTGGTTGAGCGGTCGTCTATCACATGGAAATGAGGTGTCTTTGAGGAAGAGGCTGAAAAAGATAATAGAACCTTTCGAAACCGAATTTGGGGGCAAGAAGGCAGTATCACGTTTGGTTGATCTAATTGTGAATACGCGAAACTATTTTACACACTTTTCGCCAGATCTCGAGGTCAAGGCAGCGGATGGAAATGAACTTTGGACGCTATGCATGAAGATGGAAGCCGTGTTCCAGATGCATCTGTTGAAGCAGCTCGGATTGTCCGACGATGAGGTTTCAGAAGTGCTCAAAGCTAATCGTAATCTACAATATAAAATTAAGGAAGCTTAAATCGAGTAGGTGACGCCGCACGGGACGCCACCTCTCACACCACCTTAATATTACCCACAACTTGAGTTTTCACATTTTGCAAGCCTGGCTCCCTCGCATAGATCTGTAAGTCGCTTCCACCCTCTCCAAAGTGTAATGGTACCTGGTGGCCCATCGCATTTTCGCCCTAAGTGCCCTCCTAGCTTAGCGATCCAAGCAACTGCCTGTTTAATCGTCGGAGGCGGATTAGTGGGGTCATCTTCTTTCGTGCTCTTACTTCGCAGGACTTTCCACTCATGCTCACTCAATAGGCTTGAGCAACATTGCCTAGGGTCGGTTCGCGCAATCAACGTAATCATAAATAATCGCCATGCCACGATACTCATCACTGTCAGATATCTGGACAACCTCTCACCGTGTCCGAGGCGGCAGGCTTCAACTCGGAAGCCGGACTTCAAGACTTTGAAAAACATCTCTATGCGCCAGCGTAGACAATACCATGCGACTTTCTCACAGGCCTCTTCAAAGCTAGACACTTCAAGGTTCGTCAAGAGCATCCATTCGACGGCATCCTCGTCCTCTGGTGGATTCTCTTCGAGAACATAGATCGCATTCATTTCTACATCCGGCAATTTCTCAAGCTTTTGCTTCGGGTGATTACGAGGGGCATTGAGCTGGAAAGCGCCAAACCGGACGGTAACTACGGCTCTTCGTGCAAATCGCTCTGAGTTATGCTTCGTTTTTGATTTATGCGGGATGCCTATTTCGTAGGAACCCGCGTCAGGGCACGAGATCATGTAGTCCCACAGCTTAATGACATCCTTCTCGGCATATCTTGATTTGCGATTAATGGTCCGATCCGAAGTGGCTCGCACAAGGACAGGCGCATCTAATTCATGACTACACTTGAAAAAGTCATAGATATCACACTCACGATCACACACAGTCACCACACGAGAGTCTCTGACAACTTCCATTGCCTCACGCAGTGACTCCAACCAACGAAAGCTCTCCTTTTCTTCAATAGGCACTCGATCACGATTACTCTTCCTGCCCCGAGTTGACCGACTCTCGCGAGCAGAGATTTTTTGGCTTAGTAGGCCCAATGGCAGCCCCTGAGTAGTCACAGCTAGGCATGCATGCATCGCCAGTCCATGGGCATAAATCTCCTTAACGTTTTTCCCTTTTTTCATCGAGATTTCTCCAAGGCCTTCTGTTTTCGGATGGCTGGTGTAGTTGAAGTAGCTGGTGTCCTGAATCGCAAGAATCGTCCCATGGGCATTAGCCCGCTGTGCCGTTTTTGCACTGTGAGTCGACAATATCTCGGATGAACGAACTTTATCGTTTTGGAAAAACCGGTAAGCAGACTTCGTTTCCGACCAATCTTCACAAGCTTGGTTGATTGGACTCTCCGGGGCATCAGAAAAGCGATCACATAATTGAATCAACCGATTGTTTAGACGCTTATCCCCTAGGTTAACCTTCGAAAACTCCTCCTCAGACCAGGTGCTTTGATTTATCTCATTCATTTAAACTTGTAGTTATATGGGTTTAGTAATCATTGGGCAAAACGATCATGACCCATTTCACTTGGCTCCCCGATTCACCCTCGTTAATTGCCCTCTGGCGGGATTCAAAACATGTGCCAAGCTCCTTTTCGTGCACAGCCTGTTTTGACTGCGGTTTCTTTGTAGATCCCCAGCTTTATGAGATTACCGACGCGGGTACGGCGATTCTTCCATTGCTTCCAGATGTAACTGCGTAGTTCACTTTGATACGCAAGCGCGAGTGCTCCGCGATCTGAGAAGAAAATTTAAATCCGCCTCTATGCTGGTTTGAGCCACAAAAATGCACGCGTAGGCACAAAAAAAATGAAAGCAGAGTATTGAATCAGGTTCTTGTGAGTTTTGCGCCTCTTTATGGCCAAATAATCAGGGGAGGATGTAATGAACCTTGAGCATCACGTTCGATTCGGATACGTTAGGAACGATTGAAGGATTCAGATCCAGTAGGCGCGATAGTGCTCACCGATCTACAAGAATTTAAACCTACAAAACAAAATGAGCCCCGACTTCATCCAACTAATACTCACTTTAGGCGTTACTATTTACTTCATGTATTGGATTCGCGACATAGCTGAATCCCTTAGACAAATTGCAAAGAATAAGAAATAATTGATCGCTTCGGTGGTGAACCAGCAGTTTGGTTAGTAATTGGAAAAGAAGAAGAAAATTAAAGATTCACAGCTCCCGATGAAGCCAACCATTCAAGACTCTCCCACCCACGCGGCCTTCGGCCATATCCAAGCATTGCTGGTCAACAGATAAACCGTGCAGATCTTTGACGATGAAAGAAGTCATTCAATTGCTAAGCATTTACATTACGACTGGGAGCCTACTGTTTGCTTCACCACCTCAAACGGTAGATCCGGGGTTTAATTACAGCTGGAATCAAATAAGTGACGAACAAAGAGAAGAGAATTTGTCAGCTCACAAGTTTCTCCAGAAAGCGTCTCCAACCGAAACAGGCTATGAAATCGTATTCAGGAAATATCACTATGCATCGATCCCCTATTTCATCTACGTGTCACACGATCTTGTAGAATGGAATTTCCTGGGAACTGTATCGCCGTGGGATACCTTCTTGCTGAATGCTGAATTGAACGTCACTTTAGAGTCCTTTGAAAATAAAACTGTTTTGATCCCACCTTTCCGAAATCCTCCGACTACTAGAAAAAATGCCGTTATTAAGGTTTCGAGTTCGGTTCAAGAGCGAGGAGTATTTTTCGCAATAGTAAACAGTCATGAACCTTACACTCCAGACGACTACAGCAGTGATCGGACTGAAGACTATATTGCCCCCGTAGCAATCAAATGATCATCACTTACAGCATGAGCAATGTCGCAAACGCGCCATCGCTCATGTGTAAGTGAGCTAAAATCGATACCAAATGTGCGAATTGTCGATTAAAGAGCCTCGCCGCCAGTCTCTTCGGTGCGGATGCGCACGGCACTTTCTACGGGCAGTACGAAGACCTTGCCGTCACCGATCTTGCCAGTCTTGGCCGATTTCACGATAGCAGCCACAGCCGCCTCCGCGATTTCGTCTTCCACCACTGTCTCGATCATAGTTTTCGGTAAGAAATCGACGGTGTATTCGCTGCCGCGATAGATTTCGGTGTGGCCCTTTTGACGTCCGAAGCCTTTGACTTCGGCCACAGTCAGCCCGGTGACTCCGACTTCGGCGAGTGCTTCTTTGACGTCGTCGAGTTTGAATGGTTTTACAATAGCTTTGATGAGTTTCATAATAGTTTTCCTTTAGTTAAATACTTATGCGCTTATTCGAACTGGTAAGCAGTCTCACCGTGTTCGGATTGATCCAGACCAGTATGCTCGACTTCTACGCTCACACGCAAGCCTGTCGTGCACTTACAAAGCAGCATAATAATAAACGTACACTGACACCAGCCACAGCGACGTAAAAAGTAAAATAGCTGTAAATATCATACGTGCTACAAAGGACCTGACAAACAGCCCAGTCGTGATCATAGCAAAAGCCATTTTTCAAAATGCATTTGCGCGTGGAATACCATCGACAAGCTAGAACTTCGACTCATTTTCAGCCGGAATGACTCACACCACTGAAGAAGCGCTCAAAGCGACCATCTACGACCTAGAACAACGCCTAGAGATCGCTCTACTGAGTGCCAATCAGGTCTGGTGGGAATGGGACATTCCAACTGGCATCTTAAAAACACACGCGGTTAAGGACTGCATACTGGGCTACGATCTTGGCACAATCAGACATCATCTCGATTTCTGGATGGACGCCCTGCCCCCCGAAGAACGCGAGCCGGTCTGGGAAAGCTTGCAAGCGCACCTGCGCGGTGAAACGGAAATGTGGAGCATGGAGCACCAATACCGCAACCCACAGGGCGAGTACAAATGGGTGCTCGAGGCCGGACGTCTCATTTCACGTAATCAAGACGGCAGCCCCCTGCGCATGGTGGGCATCACACAAAACATCCACGAGAAAAAGCTCCAAGAAAAAGAACTCCGGAAGGCCAACGAACAATTGGCAGATGCACTCAAGTTCAAAGATATCGTGCTCGCCACCGCTTCGCATGATGTGCTCAACGCACTGACCGCGGGCTGGACCATGACTCAATTACTTAAAGAGAAAAGCGAACATCTAACAGAAGAGTTTGAGTTGGTCGAAAGCTCCTTAGCTCAATCGCGAAAACTAATTTCGAATATCTATGATTTCTCCCAAAGTAGCTTAATCGAAATGGAGCTCAACGAAGTCGATGTCACAAGCATCATTCGCGACACACAGGAATTTCACTCCCCGCTCGCCAAAAACAAACAATTAGACTTTGTAGTCAGCACTGTAGCACACAATCCCATACGAACCGACGCTTTAGCGCTACGGCGCATACTCGACAATTTGCTCGGTAACGCGATTAAATTCACAGAGACTGGCTACATCGCCATCAGTGACATCAGCAACGAAGACGAGCTCATCATTGAAGTCAAAGACAGCGGTTGCGGCATCCCCAAGGAGCAAGCACACCTGCTCTTCACCCCATTTAAAAAGCTGAACTCTAGCAATGAAGGCTCCGGATTAGGCATGAGTATTTGCCAAAACCTCGCCAGCAAACTATCTGGTCAGATCAGCTACTCTCCCAACGCCCCGCAAGGGACTATTTTCAGACTGAGCCTGCCTCGCGAACAGCCCGAGACAAAGTAAGCAATACCACTGCTTCCAACAGTGAACAACAGTGGCCCGACCTGCGACCGCAACACCTCGTATACGCTTCAAGCAGCGCGCTCTACGACTCAATCGAACTGCTGGAGCCATCCAGATGTCTCCAGTCAACAGGAGATGCTCGGACGATTGCGACAACAGATATTAGAGCTACGATCCAGCTGAGAGCTGATGGAAAACTGTGCCCATTTAGCTAAATCTGCGAAAAGTCTTGAAGCACAACAGCGCTCGGACAAATTACTCTGCTTTTTCCAAATCTTATGAAAACACTGAAATTTGCAGTTCTCCCCGGTGATGGTATCGGCCCTGAAGTCATGGAAGTCGCACTCGACGTCCTCAAAAACGCGGGCGAAAAGTTCGGCTTTGCGCTGGATTATGAGCATGCCGACATCGGAGGCATCGCCATCGACAACCATGGCGTCGCCTTCCCCGACAGCACCAAGACTGTGTGCGAGAACTCCGAAGCGATCTTGTTCGGTTCGGTCGGTGGCCCCAAGTGGGAAAGCTTACCGCCCAAGGAGCAACCCGAGCGCGCGGCCCTGCTGCCGATTCGTAAGGCCTTCTCTCTTTACGCCAACGTGCGCCCCGGCCTACTCTACCCACAACTGACCGATGCCTCTCCACTGAAAAAAGAGCGCATCCCCAACGGCATCAACATCGTCTGCATTCGTGAATTGACCGGCGGCATCTATTTCGGTCAGCCCAAGTCCACCACTACACTTGAAAACGGCGAAGAGCAAGCGATCGACACCATGGTTTACAAGACCAGCGAAATCGAGCGCATCGCTCAAGTCGCGATCGACACCGCCAAAGCACGCGGCGGCAGCGTCTGCTCGGTGGACAAAGCCAACGTATTGGAAACTTCCGTGTTGTGGCGCAAGGTCGTGACTGAATATTTCGCCAAGCACGCACCAGAGATCAAGCTCAGCCACATGTATGTCGACAACGCCGCGATGCAACTTGCGCGCGACCCGAATCAGTTCGACGTGCTCTTCACCGAAAACATGTTCGGCGACATTCTCTCCGACGAGATGGGCGTGATTTGTGGTTCCCTCGGCATGCTCGCATCCGCCAGCCTCGGCGCGGAGCAGAACAGCCTCGGCTTCCCCTTCGGACTCTACGAGCCCTCCGGCGGCACCGCACCCGACATCGCCGGTCAAGGCATCGCCAACCCCTGCGCGCAAATCCTCTCCGCAGCGCTGATGCTCCGCTACAGCTTCGGCGAAAACGAAGCCGCAGCCGCAATCGAAGCCGCAGTCGAGAAAGCCGTCACCGGCGGCATCCGCACCGGCGATATCGCCTTCGGTCTGGAATCCGTTGGTACGAAAGAAATGGGCGCAGCTGTTCTGAAGAACCTTTAGAACACGAGGAACGCCCAACATGCGGCATTGAACATCGAACACTGAACGTCCAACATCGAACATCGAATGGCTTACACACAGGAACACTCCGAATGGGATAGCCTGCTGGCAGAGGAATCTGCCTCGATGTATGATTTGGAACACCGATTATTAGACTTCTCTGTTCGCGCAATCCGCTTAACACGTAAGATTGAATCCAGCCAAGCGGGCACGCATATCGCCAAGCAATTGCTGCGATCTGCGACTGCCCCGCTGGCGAACCACGGTGAAGCACAAGCTGCGGAATCGCCGCGAGACTTCATCCATAAATTAAGGATCTCACTTAAAGAATTACGCGAGACTGAGCGTTGGATAAAGTTGACCAAGGCAGTGCCCTTAGTCGATAAACCTGAACGACTAAATGAGCTGCTCGACGAAACCGATCAGCTAATTCGTATTTTTGTAACTAGCATAAAAACCGCCGAATCAAGAGCAAGCTCCAGATAATAGACAAACTGCAGCATCATTCGATGTTCGATGTTGGACGTTCAATGTTCGACGTTCAAATTCCCCATTTTCCCATTTCCCATGAAATCATCCGCCGAAATCCGTCAGTCCTTTATGGACTTCTTTGCCTCGAAACAGCACACCATCGTGCCGTCTGCTTCCTTGATGCCGCAGTCGCCGGGCTTGTTGTTTACCAATGCGGGTATGAATCAGTTCGTGCCCTACTTCCTCGGCACGGAAAAGGCGCCCTACTCACCCGCTCGCGCAGCGGACACCCAGAAGTGCATCCGCGCCGGCGGTAAGCATAACGACCTGGAAGATGTGGGCTACGATACCTATCACCACACCTTCTTCGAGATGCTGGGCAATTGGTCCTTTGGCAACTATTTCAAAAAGGAAGCGATCGAATGGGGCTGGGAATTGATCGTCGATGTCTGGGGCGTGCCGGCCAGCCGCCTCTACGCCACCGTCTATGCGCCCTCCGAAGGCGACCCTTCCAGTTTCGATCAGGAAGCCTACGATTTCTGGGCCGCTCTCTTCGAAAAAAAAGGCCTCGACCCCAAGAAGCACATCATCAACGGCAACGTGAAGGATAACTTCTGGATGATGGGCGAGACCGGCCCCTGCGGCCCTTGCTCCGAGTTGCACGTAGACCTCACCCCCAACGGCGACAGCGAAGGCAAACTGGTCAATATGGACTCCGACCTCTGCATTGAGATCTGGAATCTGGTCTTCATCCAATACAATGCCGAGGCCGACGGCAGCTTCCGCGATCTGCCCGCCAAGCATGTCGACACCGGCATGGGCTTCGAGCGCGCCTGCTCGCTGATCCAAAACACAAAGGGCTTTACCGACTTCTCTCAAAAGCCCAGCAACTACGCGACCGACGTCTTCCAACCGATCTTCCGCAAGCTGGAAGCACTCAGCGGCAAGACCTACGCCGACATCTATCCTGAATCGGTCGAGAGTGACAAATCACAACTCTCCACCGAGATGAAGGAAGCCATCGCTTTCCGCGTGATCGCCGACCACATCCGCACGCTCGCATTTTCCCTGGCCGATGGCATTCTGCTCGGCAACACTGGGCGCAACTATGTGCTGCGTCGCATCCTGCGCCGCGCGGTGCGCTACGGCCGCACCCTCGGCTTCTCCAGTGCACAAACCTTCCTGCCCGAACTGGTCGACACCTTGGTCGATGAAATGGCAGGCGTCTTTCCCGAGCTCAAAAACCGCGCCGCAGCGATCAAAGAAAATCTACAGCGCGAAGAAGAAAGTTTTAACAAAACCCTAAGTCATGGCTTAGATCAGTTTTCTTCAGTGCTTACTTTGTTGGCAGCTTCCAAAGCTAGCCATCCAGTTACTTACGAAAGTGCACTAAAATTCCTAAAGGATCATCATGGGGAATTTTCTTTTCCTGCCGAAGAAGCCTTCAAACTTTATGATACCTATGGTTTTCCTGTTGATTTGACAGCACTTCTATGCAGTGAACATGGTCTTAAGCTGGATCAAGCTGCAGTTGAAACACACATGGATGAACAGCGCGAACGCGGTCGCAAATCACGAAGCCAAAAGATCGTGCGCGCCGCAGACATCGCCACCGAGGCCAGCACCGAATTTACCGGCTTCGAAGAAGATAGCAGCTCCGCCACTGTGCTGGAAATCCACACCCAAGAAGACGCCCTGCTCGTGATCACCGACCGCACCCCCTTCTACGCAGAAATGGGCGGACAACTCGGCGACCAGGGCACCCTCACGCTAGGCGATGCCGAATATCCCGTCAGCGCGGTGCAACAGCTCAGCGCCGCACGCGCCCACAGCCTGCCCGTGGATGCCAAGATCGCCGTGGGCGACCAAGTCACCCTCAGCATCGATCCCAACCGCCGCCGCCCGATCGAAGCACACCACACAGCCACCCACTTACTGCACTGGGCCTTGCACGAGATCGTTTCCAGCGATGCCGCACAGCAAGGTTCGATGGTCAGCCGCAACCGTCTGCGCTTCGACTTTAACTCCGGCGCACTCACGCCCGAGCAGATCGATCAAATCGAATCCAAAGTCAACGCTCACATCGAAGCCGGCGAACCCGTCAGCTGGATCGAAGTGCCCCACGACGACGTCAAGGGCCGCTCCGACATTCAACAATTCTTTGGCGACAAATATGGCGACAAAGTGCGGGTCGTACAAATCGGTGGCCAACCTCAGCAATTGGACGGCTACTCAATGGAACTCTGCGGCGGCACCCACGTGCGCAACACCAAAGACATCGGCTTGTTTAAAATCAAATCCGAGGGCGCCATTGCCTCCGGCATTCGCCGCATCGAAGCCGTTTGCGGCATCGCCGCCTACGATTGGACTCGCAGCGTGGTCGAGAAATCCGCCGAAGAAAAGAAAGAGCTACGCAGCCGCCTGAATGCGCTCAACGAGCAACTCAGCGCACTCGACGCCGAGCCGGTCCACTTCCCACAGTTTCCGCACATCATGACCGGTATGCTGGATAAGGGCAGCTTCGAGCAAAAGAACCAAGTCTTCAAAGATCTACTGGCACACCTGCAAGGGCTCAAAGCCGCCACTGTCGAAGCCGACAAAGCGCTCAAAAAAGCACAAACCGCCGGTGCGGCCAAGGCCGCCCACGCCATGCTGAGCGAGCTCGACCTTTCCGGCAATCTCGTCATTGCCACCCAAGGCCCCGCCGCACTGCTGCAAGAGTTGCTCAACGGGCTGAAGTCGCAGCAATTTGGCCAAGCCGCCTTCCTGATCGTCGACGACGGCGAGAAACTCTACCTTGGCGCCCTCTGTGGCAGCAGCGCCAAGGACAACGGCCTGATGGCCGGCAAGCTGATCCAAAGCCTCGCGCCCATCGCCGGCGGTAAAGGCGGCGGCAAACCCGACATGGCCCGCGGCGCCGCCCCCGAGCGCGACAAAGCCGAAGAATTGGCTACGAAAGCAAAGGAAACACTGAGCGCATAATTCACGGACGCGACTGGCGTCGCATCGCTACTTATAGGAAATCGGTTCGTAGCGAACTTGCGCGAGCGAGGTCGTGGGAACGCCCAACGTCCAACGTTCAACTTCGAATATTGAATGGCTGGCCGGCACGGACGCGACTGGCGTCGCATCGCTACTTATAGGAAATCGGTCCAGCGAACTTGAGCGAGCGAGTCGCTGGGCAAGTTCGCGCGTTAGCCATATTCAGAAAAATGCTGATAAAACCTCTGCGGGTGTTGCGGATCGGCGAAGCCGTTTCGACCGACGGTTATAGCGCTGCCGCAACTCGAAATCGCTTCAATCTTCGCTAAAGCTACGCCCGGACACGTCGCGAGTCATCCAGATTTAAACGAAAATTCGTCCGTTAATCCTAAATTCGGCAGTCGGCTAAGGATCGGCTTCTTAAACCGTTAATTTACGTCAATATGGTCAGTCGCCAAAATGGCGAACTAAAATTGGAATCAATTAAAATACCTCTTATTTCTTAAGCGCATAACTAGCAGTGGATTGTGTCTTCATAATTAACGAAAATTTACGTAATTAACGGTTCAACTCATTTATTCAGGTTCATATCTCAGCAAACTTCTGAATCGTGCGCTAACTCACCAGTGAATGTATCGCTTGTTCATAGATGGACTCACGATAGATGCCTGCAACGCTCTTTAGGTTGATTGCATTGTCTGCGCAATGTGGCATGAAACGGACTAAGTCCTGGTAGACTTGTGTGGCCCGCTCCAAGTCGGGACAATTGATTTTTTCGCCACTAAATCGTATAAAAGTGCCTGATGCAGTTTGCCCGTATCCCTTCGGGAATTCCTCAGAAAAAGCATGTGATAAAGTCCTGGGGCTACAATTCAAGTAATCCGACTTGGACAGAATATTGAGCATACTACTGCGCTGTTCCTTGGTATCACAATACTCACAGGCCTGCAGCAGGACCTGTATCATTTTTATATATTCTTCACCACGATAGGTGTAAAAACGCTCGGTAGTCGCCAAAACCTTTTCCGGGTAACCATTGGAAATTTCTGCACTCGTGGCCGCACACCATCCGAGTTCCTCCTCGATCGCAAGCGAACTCCACGGTTCGCCAACGCAAAAGCCATCGATATTCTTCGCCGCCAAATTACGCACCATCTGATCCGGCGGCAGCACCGAGATGATCACATCCTGTCGCGGATTGATTCCATGCTGCTCTAACCAACGACAGAGGGTGAAATTATGCGAGGATGCATGCGAGACGACTCCAAAAACCAATTTGCGCGGGTGAAAGCCATTGTTGATATACCGGCGCAAACTTTGACCATCATCCACACCTTCTTCGTGTAATTGTTTGGACAGAGTGATGGCATTGCCATTGCAGTTGAGCACCATCCCGGCAATCACCTCGGTTTTACTGACATTGATCCCCATCTGCATGACCAGTGGCAAGGGACTGAGCGCCTGCGCCACATCCAACTCCCCAAAGGCGAGCTTATCGCGGATCGTGGCCCAACCGACCTCGCGCGAAAGTTCAACGTCGAGACCTGCCTCGCGAAACATGCCCAAACTATCGGCCACCACCAAAGGCGCGGCATCGAGCAGTCGGACATATCCTAGTTTAATTGAAGCATTGCGGCGTGTGCGAATTGAGAAATCTGGCGTAGGTGTAAACATCTACCGGCATATAGCATTGACCATACCGATTTATAAATTAAATAAAACGAATACATTCATCTATCAAATGAATTTCTCTCATGCTTGAAACAATCGACAGCCGCCAACTTCTTGCTTTTTGTACGCTAGTTCAGACTGGGAGTTTCACCGAAACCGCGCGCCTATTGAGTCTCACGCAATCGGCGATCAGCCACTCGGTTAAAAACTTGGAGACAGACTTACGCTGTCAACTCGTCACCCGCACAGGGCGCAAGATCAATATCACGGATGACGGCGAGGAGTTGTATAAAGACGCTCAGAACATTCTAAATCAAATGCAGGGCGCCCGCATGCGCATCCAGGATCGCGTCAATTGGGGGCGTGGCCGCTTGCGTATCGGTGCCAGTACGACTGCGTGTCAGCACATTCTGCCCAACGTATTAAGAGAGTTCAATGAGTGCTTCCCGGATTGCATCCTCACGATCACTCCTGCCGATACACCGCACTTATTGGATATGACCCGGCGCCATGAGATCGACTTGTCTATTATTGTGAGTCCAAGCGACCTGAAAGAGGTCGAAGTGAAGCCACTTTTTTCAGACGAGCTCATACTGGTCACCTCCCCGATTCACGAATTTGCACAAACCGGGCGCGCAAGAATGGCTAAAATTGCTCAAGAACGAATGGTGCTGTATAATAAAGGCAGCCTTACCTTCGAGCTGATAGAACAAAATTTCCGCCACAATAAACTGTTAATGCAAAACTACATCGAACTCGGAAGTATGGAAGCCATCAAAGAGTTGGTGAAGATTAACTATGGAGTGAGTTTTCTAGCATCCTGGACAGTAGAAAACGAGATCAACGCGGGCAGTCTGGTAAAAATTTCCACCGGACAACGAAAAATCGTGCGCAACTGGGGCATTAGCTATGCCAAAGATAAAAAACTGTCCATCACGGAAGAGACCTTCTTAGGCATCTGCGAAGCTGTCGCGGGCCAGATGCAATCACCCAAAAAGATCTCGAACAAGACGAGCACTGAGTAGCGATTTCAGCCGCCGATGTAAGACATCTCAACCTTATGAGCGGCTTGCTTCGTTTGCGAGCGAAGTTCTGAATAGCGATCCCCACGAGCCCCCCAGTGGCGCGACAATAGGCCGAAGAGTTGATCGCGATCATAATCATTGGCTCTTAAAATCTGCTTCAGATCAAGCCCGGAGCTCGCAAAAAGACAGGTATAAAGTTTGCCGTCGGCCGAAATGCGCGCCCGCGTGCAGCCACCGCAAAATGGCTGAGTGACTGAGGTGATCAATCCGAACTCCGCCGAGCCATCGGCATATCGATAGCGTTTCGCCACCTGCTGACTCGAACTCAGATCGACTGCTTCGACCTCAAACTCTGTTTGAATGGCACTCAAGATCTCGCGCCCACTCACCACGCGCTCCATCTTCCAGCCATTGTGATTGCCCACATCCATGAACTCAATAAAACGCAGGCTGATCCCTCGTTGTTTGAAATAGCGTGCCATCGGCAAAATTTCACCGTCATTCACGCCACGTTCGACCACCATGTTGACTTTGACCTGAAAGCCTTCGTGCTGCGCCGCCGCAATCCCCGCGAGCACCGCCCGCGGAGATACGCCACGGCCATTCATCGTGCCCGCAATCTCAGGATCCAATGCGTCTAAACTAACAGTCACACGGTCCAGCCCCGCTAGTTTCAACTCCCCCGCTCGCTCCGCCAAGCGCAGTCCATTGGTGGTCATCGCGATGTCTTCGATCCGATGCAGGTGCTTCAAGCCGTGAATATATTTGGCCAAGCCTGGCCGCAACAAGGGCTCGCCCCCGGTCAATCGTATTTTACGCACGCCGAGACGGACAAAGGCAGCCACCAAATCGTCCAGTTCCGAAAAGCGAAGCCACTCCGCCTTGCGCAAGAAGACATAATCAGGCCCAAAAATCTCTTTGGGCATACAATAGCTGCAGCGCAGATTACAGCGATCTGTCAGCGATATTCGCAAATCCGTGAGCCCTCGCCCTAGTTGATCTTTTATCATCTTGTGACTATAGACGAAGCGCTAGAATGCGCTCTAGATAAAGCACAAAATCAAACAGCCGAGTGGCGCCGGCGAAGCGTCAGACTGAGCGGATCCGTACCTTCAGCCTCAAGAATCGCTATTTTGCTGGCTTGACTGTGCGCCCAGTCCTGTCTGCTTTTTCAGACAACTTTTCCCATGATCGATATTAAGCTACTTCGCGAGCAACCGGACTTCGTCCGCGCTGCCATTGCTAACAAGAAATTCAAGACCGACATCGACGCGGTGCTTGAACTCGATGCTGCCCGCCGCACTAAAATAACTGAGGCGGAACAAGCGCGTGCGGCTCAAAAAGCGGCCAATAAGGAAATGGCTGCCTTGGCCAAGGGTTCTCCTGAGTTTATGGAAGCCGTGAAAGGCATGAAAGCGATCGCCAATCGCGCCAAAGAATTGGAAGCCGAAGCCAAGATCGCCGACGAAGCCTTTCAAGAGGCCTTCCTCTCGATCCCCAATTTACCCGATCCTTCCGTGCCCGTTGGCAAGGGAGAGGACGAAAACGTAGTCGCGTCCACTTGGGGCGATGCGGATGCGGCCTATCCAAATGCGCTGCCACACTTTGACATCCCATGGTTCGAATCACGTATCGACTTTGCGCGGGGCGTCAAAACCGCAGGTGCGGGCTTCCCCTTCTACGTGGGTGAAATGGCCCGCCTAGGTACGCGCGCTGGTCAACTTCTTCTTAGAAGAAGCGCGCCTGAATGGTTACGAGGAAGTGCTCCCTCCGATCGTGGTCAATGCAGAGAGCGCAACCGCAACCGGGCAATTGCCTGACAAGGAAGGCCAGATGTATGTCGACGAAAAGGAGGGGCTCTACCTCATTCCGACAGCTGAGGTGCCTGTCACTAATTTCTACCGCGACGAAATCCTGGATAGTGATCAGCTGCCGATTAAGCGTTGCGCCTACACGCCCTGCTTCCGACGTGAGGCGGGCAGTTGGGGCGCACACGTGCGTGGCCTGAATCGTCTGCACCAATTCGATAAAGTCGAACTGGTGAAGTGGACGGATGCCGAGAGCTCCATGGAAGAGCTGGAAAAGCTGCGCGACAACGTCGAGTCGACGCTGCAAAAACTGGAGCTGCCCTACCGCGTGCTCCGCATGTGCACAGGCGATATTGGCTTCCCTCACGCGAAGCAGTATGATCTCGAGGTCTTTGCGGCCGGTCAAAAGCGCTGGCTGGAAGTGTCTAGTTGCTCCAACTTTACTGATTTCCAAGCGCGTCGTGCCGGCATTCGCTACCGCGGTGCCGATGGCAAACCAGTCACCGCCCACACTCTAAATGGTTCCGGCTTGGCCGTGCCTCGTGTATTGGCGGCGATTTTAGAAAATCACCTGCAAGCAGACGGTCGTGTTAAGATTCCAGAATGCCTGCAATACTGGATGCGCCAGGAATTTATCGGGGAAGCCAAATAAAACCCACCGACAACGTCCTTTAAATGATCTAATACACTAAGCGGACGGTTTTCGCAAGCTTGCCAAAGCCGTTCGCCATGTCAGCCTGAGCGTCAATGGAATTCCTACAAGAAGCAATCGCATCACGCAACGTCGTGGTTTGGGTCATCCTCGTAGTATTGCTACTGCTCATCATCAAACTGCTGAAAGCAGCCGGCAAGGGCTTAGTCATTTTGCTAATCACACTGGGCATCTTACTTATATTTGCCAAAGTCTTTCCGAACCTATTCCAGCCGGTAGTCGACTTCGTACGCGGCGGCTGGATGGGCAATACTTACACAGATCAGCCTTGGTAAAGGGGCAGAACAGGCGAATAAAAACGTAGTCGACTTGATCTTCTTGCTAATTTGGCATTGCAGGCGAGCGCGAGGCGCATTTGCTAGCTCCCCTTATGGCAAAGCAGGCACAAACCGCAATCACTCCTACTCGTAACGAGGACTATCCCGAATGGTATCAACAGGTCGTCAAGGCCGCCGATCTCGCGGAGAATTCTCCCGTGCGCGGCTGCATGGTGATTAAGCCCTGGGGCTACGCCATTTGGGAAAATATTCAACAAGATCTGGACCGTCGCTTCAAAGAGACGGGCCATAAAAACGCCTACTTCCCGCTCTTCATCCCGATGAGCTTCTTGCAAAAAGAGGCCGACCACGTGGAAGGCTTTGCCAAGGAATGCGCCGTCGTCACCCATTCACGCTTGGAAGCCGATGAGGATGGCAAACTGCAGCCAGCGGGCCCGCTGGAAGAGCCTCTGATCGTGCGCCCGACCTCCGAAACGATCATCGGAGAACTCTTTTCCAAATGGGTGCAGTCCTATCGCGACCTGCCACTGCTGATTAACCAGTGGGCCAACGTGGTTCGCTGGGAGATGCGTACCCGTCTGTTTTTACGCACCGCAGAATTCCTCTGGCAAGAAGGCCACACCGTGCACGCCACTGCAGAAGAGGCAATGGCGGAGACACGCCAAATGCTGGAAGTCTATGCCGACTTTGCCGAAAACTTCATGGCCATGCCAGTCATCACCGGTGAAAAGACTGAAGCAGAACGCTTCCCCGGTGCCGATGCGACCTTTGCCATCGAAGCCATGATGCAGGACCGCAAAGCATTGCAAGCGGGCACCTCTCACTTCCTCGGCCAGAACTTTGCCAAGTCCAGCAACATTAAATACCTCAGCGCCGAAGGCAAAGAGGAGTTTGCATGGACGACTTCCTGGGGCGTCTCCACTCGCCTGGTGGGCGGCCTGATCATGACCCACTCGGACGATGATGGCCTGGTCTTGCCACCGCGCATTGCGCCTTCCCACATCGTGATCATTCCTGTCACGCCCAAGGAAGCGACCCGCCAGCAAGTGCTGGACTACTGCCACGAACTCAAGCAGCAACTGATCGCGCAGAATTACATGGGCGCGCCTGTGCGTGTCGAGTTCGACGATCGCGACATCCGCGGGGGTGAAAAGTCTTGGGGCTGGATTAAAAAGGGCATTCCTCTACGCGTCGAAGTCGGCCCAAGGGACATGGAAGCGGGCAATGTATTTGTCGGCCGCCGCGACCGCGCGCCCAAGGACAAGCAAAGCATCCCGCGCGATCAATTCGTGGCCGGCGTCGCCGACCTACTGGACGAGATGCAAGCAGGCCTACTGGCCAAGGCCAAAGCCTTCCGCAAGGCACACACACGCGAGATCACCAACGAGGCTGATTTCATCGAGTTCTTCACGCCCAAAGGAAACGAGATTCACGGCGGCTTCGCCTCGATGGGCTTCTGCTGCGATGCGGAACTCGAAGAGAAGATTGCCAAGCAATACAAAGTGACCGTCCGGTGCATCCCCAATGCCACAGTCGACGAAGTCGTGCCCTGTGTCTTTACCGGCAAGCCAGGCAAACGAGTCATCTTCGCCAAAAGCTACTAGGCTGCTACTAGAGCTCACCTCGATTTTATACAATTAACACCACTTCACTCATGTCCAAGGTTCGCGTTCGTTTCGCTCCCAGTCCAACTGGCTTCTTCCACATCGGCAGTGCCCGCACCGCCCTCTTCAACTGGTTATATGCCCGCCACACCGGCGGCACATTTGTGCTGCGCATAGAAGACACCGACAAAGAGCGCAACACCGACGAAGCACTGCGCGTGCTACTCGACGGCATGAAGTGGATGGGCATGGACTGGGATGAAGGCCCCGATGTCGGCGGCCCCTACGGCCCCTACTTCCAAAGCCAGCGTCAGGCAATCTACGACGAGTATCTCAAAAAGCTCCAAGATGCTGGCCGCACCTACGAAAAAGATGGAGCGATCTGGTTTAAACTCGAAGGCGAACGTTACACCGCCTACGACGACTATCTGAAAGCCGAGATCGAAAAGGTCAAAGCCGCGCCTGTCATCATCGACGACGCCGTGCGCGGCCGTGTCGAGCGCGCCGAAGAAAAAGACTTCGTGCTAGTGCGTAAAGATGGCAGCCCCGTCTTCCACTTCGTCAACGTGGTGGACGACATCGCGATGGGCATCACGCACGTAATCCGCGGCGAAGATCACCTGTCCAACACCAGTAAGCACGTGGAACTCTTCAAAGCCTTCGGCGTCGAGCCTCCTAAGTTCGCGCACATCCCACTGATCCTCAAAGAAGAAGGCTCCGGCAAGATGAGCAAGCGCGACAAGGGCGCCCTGATCGAAGAGTATGAGTCACGCGGTTTTCTCGCGTCCGCAGTGCGCAACTATATCTCCCTGCTCGGCTGGAATCCCAAAGATGAACGCGAGAAAATGGACATCGATGAGATCATCGAACTGTTCGACTTCCCCGGCATCAACAAGGGCAACTCGCGCTTCGACGAAAAGAAGCTCTCCGCGCTCAACGCCGAGTATTTACGTGAACTCAATATCGAGAGCTTCACCTTCCTCGCGCGCCCACTCCTCAACGAAGCCGGTGCAGTTAGCGAAGATGTCGACGAAGACTATTTGCAGGCCGTGCTCACACTCTGTCAGCCCAAGGCACGCTCACTCGACACACTCGCCGAGCTCTGCGGCTACTTCTTCCTCGATGACTACGCCATGGATGAAAAGACCGGCGTCAAAATCGCCAAGAAAGCAGATCCCAAAGAACTGCTGGCCGAAGTGCTCCCCATCCTCGAAGCCCTGGAACCTTTCGATGCCGACAGCCTCAAGAGCGCCCTGGAGGCACAGGCCGAAGCGCAAGGGAAGAAAGTCTTCGCATACTTCCCCGCGCTGCGTTATGCAACCAGCGGGCAAGCTGGCGGCCCCGACCTACTTCCAATGCTAGCCGTGATGGGGCGTGAGCGTGTCGTGACACGCATCAAACGCTTCATCGGATAAAGCTATTGAGCTCCCTCTGCGCGCAGAAAGACCGGCTTCGCCTCGGTGGAGCTTTCTGCGTCGTAGCGGTAGCCCGCAGAGGAGAATTCAAGTAGATCGCCAAGCTGTGTAACGTCATTTTTAATCACGTAATCAGCCATCATGCCCCGTGCTTTCTTCGCGTAGAACGAGATGATTTTATATTTCCCGTTCTTTTCGTCTTTAAACACCGGGCTGATCAAATTGCCCTGAAGCTTCGACGGATTGACCGCAGAGAAATACTCATTCGAGGCTAAGTTCAAAACCACATCTGATTCAGACTTCTTTAGATCTGCGTTTAACAGTTCAGTAATGCGGTCGCCCCAAAACTGGTAAAGGTTCTTGCCACGCGAATTTTCAAAGCGCGTGCCCATCTCCAGCCGATACGGCTGCATGCGGTCCAACGGGCGCAAAACCCCATAAAGCCCCGACAAGATACGGATCTTATCTTGCGCCATCGCGAAGTCGTCAGCCGACCAATCTGAAAGTGCCATGCCTTGGTACACGTCCCCCACAAAGGCAAAAATCGCCGGGCGACTATTGTCTTTAGTATAGGCAGCATCAAAGCCCTGAAAACGCTCATAATTCAGCTTTGCCAGCTTATCGCTCACCTTCATAAGCGTCCCGATCTGCTGCGCAGACAGCTGCTGCAACTGTTCAATCAACGCAGCCGTCTCCGTTTTCAAGCGCGGCTGGGTCGCACGTGTAATCGGTAAAGGAGAGTCATAGTCCAAAGACTTCGCAGGCGAAAGTAATGTAAGCATCGCAAAAGCTAAACTCAAGCGCTCCGACTCTGCAACCCAGTGAAACGAAAAAAATCAAATAGACAATCCTCCCAAATCGTCTACCTGCCCAGCATTGCACTCGAAGTTGTCATTTGTGAGTTATGCCATCGCCCGAATCGGCGATGGCTCTAATTCACGTCTATTGACGGTGCAAACTGGTCTCCCCGCTCGACACGGCGGCGCATGCAGAGGCTATGCGGATTCAGCAGGTGCCTTTGCCTCTTGAGGGCGTGGCTTATTGTCGATGTCTTTAACATCCATCGCCGAGCGGAAATCTTCTTCGATGCCGGCCTTGGCCCGGTTAAATTCACCGACCGACTTGCCGAGTGATCGAACGAGTTCGGGCAAGCGCTTGGCTCCGAAAAAAAGCAAAATGACGCAGCCGATCATAACGATCTCTGGCGTACTTAAATTTTGAATGAAAGCAACAGGTGTATAGTTCATAAGCAACTCTAGCTACTGGATATGGTGAAGGATGCCAATTATAATCTGTCCAAGTGGCGGCACCACTTAGATTTTTGTCGTTTTTTGACGTGTGATAGAATGTGTCGTTTGAGGCTTCGTTTGCTCCAAATCCCTCTCTTAGTCAGCGTAAACTGGCCAAGAGAGGGGAATCTTGAAAACGGTGCAGCAGCCCTCTACTTGCGGATTTGGAAGTCAGTCTTTTCGCTGATCAATTTCTGGATGCCATCGAAGGCGGCGTTGACTTCTTTATCCTTCAGGGTGCGATCTGCCGCGCGGAAGCTCATGCTGACGGCGAGGCTCTTCTTGCCCTCAGGAAGTCCTGTGCCTTCGTAAAGGTCGAAAATACGCACGCTTTCACAATCAAAGCCTTGGGTGGCCTTTTTCGCAAATTTAGCGACTTGCCTTTCAACATCGCCCGCCAGTACGGACTGATCCACGATCAGAGCGAGGTCCTTGGCCGAAGCAGGTTGATTGCTAACGCCTGTGTGGCGTCCACGTTTGGCTTTGCGCTCGAAGAACTTGGGCGTCATCAAAATCGAACCGGCAATCACCGGTGTCGTCAAATCCCAGCGCTCTTTCAAGGTCGCCATATTGAGCAAACCACAGGTGGCCATGAATCCCATTTTGGCAAAGTCACCCGCTTCGGCGGAATGACCGGGTTGCCAGAGCTTACACGCTTCGATCGGTTGAAAGGTCAACTTGTTAGCTGCGGCGCCAGCGAGTTCCAGCACTTCGCCTGCGAGGGTGCGTGCGGTGTAAAAGTCGGCGACTTCGCGCTGGCGCCATTCGCGGCTAATCTGATCCGCCACGATCACAAAGCCGACAGAGATCAGCTCAAGCATTTGACCTTTAACTTCGCGATAAACATGGCCGCGCTCGAAGAAGCGAGTCGCTCCAGTGCCGCGGGCAGCGTTGAGCTTGAGCACATCCAACAAGCCCGGTATGAGCGAAGGCCGCAGGTGGCTTTGGTCGCTCTGAAGCGGATTGTCCAATGCCAGCACTTTAAAGCTTTCCTCACCAAAAAAGAACTGAGTCTCTTCCGGATCGCGCAGCGAATAGAGGAAGGCTTCGTTGAAGTTTTGACCGGTCAAGTAATTGGCGACAGCTTCGTTTACGGTGTAAATGCGGTGGTCTTGTGTGCTGATGCCACGTGCGCTGACTTCAGACTCAGGGATCTTATCGGTGCCATAGACACGGATAAATTCTTCGATCAAATCGACATCGCGTTGCAGGTCTTGACGGTAAGAAGGAATCGTAACTTCCCAACGAACGGAGCCATCGTCGGCATCGTGAATCGCGACAGCAAGCCCCAAGGATTCGAGCACGGTTTGTATTTCTTCGTCGCTCACCTCGAATCCGATAAACTTACGTACGCGATCGGGGAATAAGGTAACTTCCGAGATCGTAGGCGGCTCGGTCCCCACCTCGATTCGGTTGCCATCCACGCTGCCACCGGCGACTTCAAGAATAAGATCCACCGCACGCAAGGAGGCGTAGGTGACTCCTTGTGGATCGACCCCACGCTCGAAGCGGTAGGAGCTGTCGGAAGATAGCCCCAACTTGCGTGATGTCGCTCGCACAGAGGTGGGCGAGAAGTAAGCAGCTTCAAGGACGATGTCGGTCGTCCCGGCATCCACCTCGGCATCGAGTGAGCCCATGACTCCTGCCACGACCAGTGGACGCTCCGCATCGGCGATCACAGCCATGTCGGCGGAGAGTGTGCGTTCGACTTCGTCGAGTGTGGTCATTTTTTCGCCCTCGCTGGCCATGCGGACGACGAGTTTGCCGCCTCGGATCTTGGCCGCGTCAAAAGCGTGCAAGGGCTGGCAGGTTTCCTGAAGCACGTAATTAGTAACATCGACGACGTTATTAATCGAACGCTGCCCGGTCGCCTCGATAGCGTCCTTGAGCCATTTCGGACTAGGGCCAACTTTGACGCCCTTGATGCACATCGCGGTGTAGTGCGGGCAGACCTCAGAGGCACTGACATCGACACTGGAAATGAGTGGCTCTCCATGGCTTTCATTTTCGGTGCTGGCCTTGACCTCGGGGTAGTTCACATCCAGGCCAAACTTAGCCGCGAGCTCGCGCGCGACCCCGATATGACTGAGCACGTCCACACGGTTGGGCGTGATCTCCAAATCGAAGACCGTGTCGCCATCGGTATAAAGATCATTCAAAGGCGTGCCGAGTGCGGTATCGCCGTCGAGAATCATGATACCGTCGTGATCTTGACCAATCTGTAGTTCCTTGGCGGAGCACATCATGCCGGCGGACGGTTGCCCACGCAGCTTGGACGCTTTGATCTTAAAGTCCCCCGGCAGGACCGCGCCTGGCAATGCAACCATGACCTTATCGCCCTGCTTAAAGTTTTTAGCACCACAGACGATGTCGTGGACTTCGCCCTCGTTACCGGTCGAAACCTTACAGCAACGTAAACGGTCCGCATCAGGGTGTTGGATATACTCGAGGACTTGGCCGACCACGACATTGTTCAACTGTGGTGGCCCCAGTTTTTCGTATTCCTCGATGTCAAAGCCAAGCAAGGGTAAGACTTCAGCCAACACTTCCGGAGAGTGCTGAATGGGATCGAGATCGATATAATTTTTAAGCCAGTTGTAGGAGATTTTCATTTCAGGAAAGTTGATTTTGGCAGAATTATTATAGGCAGAATCTTAGCTCCACTCACGTATATGCAGAATTCTCAATGTCGCAGATCGAATGCTTCTGCTCGTTGAGTGGATTCTAGCTATAAATCTTCTAATTTTTAAATTTAAGCTTTAGGCGAACTGCTTGAGGAAGCGGACGTCGTTTTGATAATAATAGCGAATGTCGTCGACGTTTTGCAGGATCATGGCGATGCGCTCGATCCCCATGCCAAAGGCGAAGCCGGTGTAAACTTCGGGGTCGATGCCTACGGCTTTAAAGACCTCGGGGTCGACCATGCCACAGCCCATAATCTCCAGCCATTTGTTACTTAACTTGCCAAGGTCGGGTGAAAAGAAGTCCATCTCGAAGCTAGGCTCGGTAAATGGGAAAAAGCTCGGGCGCAGACGAGTCTTTGCCTTGGGGCCGAAGATGGTTTTAACGAAGTGGTCCAGCGTCGCTTTGAGGTCGAGCAGTGTCACGTTTTTATCCACATACAGCCCTTCGATTTGGTGGAAGTTGGCACTGTGCGTGGCGTCCGGGGTGTCGCGACGGAAGCAACGACCCGGCGCAACGATACGAATCGGCGGCTTCGACTGGAGCATGGTGCGAATCTGCACGGTAGAGGTATGTGTGCGCAGCAGGTATTTTTCGTCGGCGTGCTTGCTGACGTTGTTAACCTTTAAAGCATCGGGCAGGTAATAGGAGTCCTGCATATCACGTGCGGGGTGATCGCTGGGGATGTTAAGCGCATCGAAGCAATAGTGTTCGGTCTCGACCTCAGTGGCCTCCGCAACGGAGAAGCCGATACGGCGAAAAAGCTCGACCATCTCTTCGCGCACTTGGGCGATGGGATGCAAAGTCCCCCGACTTGGGTCTGGCGCAGGTAGCGTCGGATCGATCGCAGGACCTAACTTGGCCGCCAATTCGGCTGCTTCAAGTCGCTCGACGACCTGATCAAACGCGGCTTGCACCGCGGTCTTCGCCTGGTTGATCAACTTACCCATGGCAGGCTTGTCTTCTTTGGGCACTTTGCCCATGCCTTTCATGACATCGGTCAAAGACCCCTTGGGGCCGGAAATAGTAGCCTTGTAGGCCTCAAATTCTGCGCGCGTTTGTAGCTTGGGTGCAGATTCTTGCACGCCCGCGACGATGGCTGTTAACTTTTCTTGCATGATAGTCCTGTTTTACAGTGAAGCGATGAGGGTTTCACCCTCAGAAATTTTGTCGAGACGGTTTTCCAGTAAATCTTAGTGTCTACATGAAAAAACACACGCATACAGACACGATGTCCGATCGAGTGCCGGCGAAAGTTATGGCACCTCTATTACCTCGGAAGCGGCCTTGAAATAAAACTCATCGTCGACCGTGCCCTGCTCGAGCCCCTCTTCCAAGGGCGTCTCCGCCAATAAAATAAGCCGGGTATGTTGTGCGAGTTGATCGAAGCCTCTCGCCAGTAGTTTTTGAATGCTCAGGGGGAGACGATCTACATGCTGCAAAATGAGCGTGCCCTTTTCGGCGCGCTCTACCTGAATGCCAAAGTTGCCGGCGGCATCGACTAGGTCGCGCTGCAAGTCCGCCTCGCTCTGTGCGCAAGCATCGTAGATCACACATGGACCTCCAGCATGAGAACCATTTTGATGAACAAATTCGGCGATTTCACGCTTACTGGAATCAGCTGTGCCCAAGAGCATAAAAGGGTGTTGGCAAGAGATCTGCTCGCTCAATTGCTCTCGCAAGGCATGCGTATCCGCACTCGTGCCACAGAGCGCGGGACAGGCATCCATACGATTACTCAGAGCGATCCCCTGCACCTCAACGGTGGCCCCGTCCTCCCCATCAAGCGCGAGTCGCAGCGTCTTTTTAAGTGTTTCCGTGTGGATCGGTTTGACCACTAGATCGAACAAATGATTTTCTTCAACAAAGCTCCGCAGCTGCACGTCGGGAAAGCCACTCACCATAATGCACTTAGCATGCGGATACGTTTCTCGAATCTTCGAGATCACGTAAATCCCATTAACCGGCTCCATTACGTAATCGCACAACACCAGCGCGTGCCGCTCAGGGTCATAACAATTAATCGCCTCGAATCCATCAGAAACAACATCTGTATTGCAACCGAGTACGCGGCAAACCATGGAGATAATCTCAAGATCGACGGAAGAATCATCGACAATTAGTACTGTGTGATCTGGCATAATGAATTAATAGACAGATCAACTAACTATTTATCTCTTCAAAACTTGGCAATCCACGAAAGCACAGAATCACAAGAAAATCGTTTAAACGTCCTCTACCAAGACGAAGACTTCATCGCGATTGATAAACCGGCAGGCCTACTCGTGCACCGCAGTCCACTCGACCGGTTCGCGACGGAGTTTGCGGTGCAAAAGTTGCGCGATCAGATCGGACGGCCCGTCAACCCCTGCCACCGTCTGGATCGCCCGACTAGCGGCGTGTTACTTTTTGCGCTGAATGCAGCTGCCACGCGTGCCGCTCAAGCCATTTTCCTAGATCACCGCGCCGTCAAAAGCTACCATGCGGTGGTCCGCGGCTGGCTGGAAGGTTCTGGTCGGATCGACTATGACCTACGCAATGAAGAAAACCCCGACAAACTCCAATCCGCGATCACTGAATATCGCAGTCTCAAGCAGTCCTGCGTGGAAGTCGCGGTCGGTCGCTACCCCAGCGCCCGCTTTTCCTTGGTAGAGCTACATCCCCAAACTGGCCGCACGCATCAGCTACGCAGGCACATGGCACACTTGCGCCACCCGATCCTCGGTGACACCCGACATGGTGACGGCGCACAAAACCAATTTCTACGCACACATTGCGGTCGCCAAATGTTGCTCTTACGCGCCGTCCGGCTACAAATGCCCCACCCGATCCACGGTAAATTACTAGACATCCGAGCAGAGGCCGATGCCGATTTCAACGCAGCCTTAAATCGACTAAAGCTGCTGTGACTTACTAGCGAGCCGATGCTTCCAAGCCTGTGCACTACGTACAGGCAAGCGGACTGCCCCGCGCCAGACGCTCCAGTGCCGCCACTGCAGTCTGCGGCCCGTTTTCCTTTGCCAGTTCAGTCGCCAACACTCGTGCCCGTTGCTGCATTTTCTTAGACTTTTCGACCGTGCGCACCGCCTTCGGCAGATCCTCCGGCCACCGCTTACGCTTTACCTCCAGACCGACACCGAGGCGCTTCACCTCCGATGCAAAAAACCACTGATCACCAATGTGCGGAATGATTATATTGGGAATGCCTGCATGCAAAACACTTGCAGTGGTGCCCGCACCCCCGTGGTGGATGACCATGGACGCGTATTTAAAAAGCTGATCGTGCGAGACACGCTCGACGCGCAACATTTCTGCATTTGGCCGTTCAATAGTCAGTCCTGCCCAGCCCGATTGTATAATGATTTTCTTTCCCGCGGGCCAATTGCGCATGAAGCGGGTCATCACCTTACGCGCCTCATCAAAAGTCACGCTCCCAAAGGTCAAAATCGGCACAGCTTGCCCCTGACAAAAGGCCTCCAAAGTCGCCTCCAAGTCAGGGTCCTCCGGCGACTGCCACCGCAAATAACCAGTAAACTGAAAACAATCACTCCACAAGCGCTTCGGCTTGCAGAATTTTGATGATACGGTCACCAGCGCGAGGTCCGCAGGCTCCAATGCAAAACTCTCCGCTTGGCCCATACCATGCCGCCCCATCGTCTCCCCAACCACACGATTGATTTGCCAGCAAAGCACACGATCCGTCACGCGCCACAGCATCCGGTTCCACCGGCGACGTAAAAACGCCGGCGCGGCCAACAGTCGCGGCAAGCCCTCCGGCGGATAACTGTCCGAAGGCACCACATTGTGCGCAAAAGTGGTCACCGCACAAGGCACCTTTGCCTGTCGCGCCAAGGTGCACAAATTCGCAAATACATAACTCGTGACAAATACATCCGCACGCCGAAGTTCTCGCTCCAGGGTATCTAAAATTTCATCCAAAAATGGCAATGATTCGGAATAAATAATACGTATCAAATCCAATGGGTTCTTCGCCTTGGTCAAATCACGCATCGCTTCCGCAAAACCACTCTGATCCCAATCTGGCGGCAGATACACAAACTGTATCCCTGCGGCCTCAATCTCTGGACGGAACAACGAAACAGTCGCAAAGCGCACATCGTGCCCCGCTTCGACCAAGGCCCGCCCCAGACGAATCACTGGATAAATATCCCCGGTGGAACCATGTGAAGTCAGCAACACTTTCATAAATCCGGCCTATAAGCGCCACAATCCTCACTAAATCAATTGGATAAAACTATCGTCACCTAAAAGTCACATGCCTCTGGAGTGGCCAAGTCACAGCAAAGACCTGACGATCTGGAATTCAGTGCCCGTAGAGACTCTATCGTACATTCGAATCACGTGGATTTCTTTATCCAGCCAGCCCCTTTTTAACGCTTTGCTACTTGACGCACGCACAAGTTAATGCAACGTCGAATCGAATCGTATTCTGCTTCCCCTCATGATCCCCATCAGCTCAACTATACACACAGCTGAATATGAATCATTTCAAGTGGTATCCGGATATTCAATGTGCCCTGCGACTGCATCCTTATGATCCAAGTAAAGAACCTCCCCCGCCATTTACTAGTTTTTCTTAGCCTGAGCAGTCTTCTATCCGCCAAGGACTTAGTCCGCTACGATTTCGAATCGGCGGACAATTTGGAACGCTTAGTCGCAAAGGTTGAAAAAGACAGCTGTCGTGTCGAGTGGGATGCGACGCTGGCGCACTCTGGGCAGAAATCGCTGCGTATCAAGGCCACCTCGGAGCGTAGGCTGCGTGCGACTGTGCTCTGGCCGGACATCCTGCAAACGGAGGGCTTTGACGAGGGCTTCATTTCCTTTTGGTTCTATGATCGTTTTCTGGTTCAGGCCGATGGCACCTCGACCCGCTTGGGTTGGTCGCTGGCTGGCAACAGCGATGAGGGCGGCAACGGGATCTATGTCGGTCAGGCATCTGGTGGGGCATCAATGGAATGGGTCGTGGACAAAAAATGCTACGAGGTCAAACGTCATGGGGGATGGACAAAATTCGACATCACTTTCGACGCGGAGCACGTCTCTGTTTACATTGATGGAGTCAAGGTCCAGACCCTCCCGTTGACGAATTACCATCCACGTTCGCTGGCATTTTTCGCGACTTGGGGCAGCGGTTTGGGCGACATCATCATCGACGACTTGGTGGTGAACGATGACCTTGCGGAATTTCACCCTGCTGCCGTGCATGCAGTGCGTAGCGCAAATGGCAGCGACACGGCCTGGCTGGAAGCGGGAGCACCGCTCGAACTAAACCTGTCACTCAATCCCGACGGCGCGGCTGATCGAACGGGCACCGTTCAAGTCGAGCTCTACAATTTGGGAGAAGAAAAGGTCACCGAGCTCGAAGTGCCGATCGACTGGTCCCGAGTCCAACAGAATCAACTCAAGGTTGCGATCCCCTCCTCTTCGCTGCAAGGCTCGCGCCACTATTGGGTGTTGGCATCGTATCGCGACGCGAAACTCAAAGATGCCTCTGTTCGCTGCTATCAAAAAATTGATGTGCAATATAGCACTGACTTGAGCGCTCTAAAGTCCTTCCGCGATGAGATCGAATTTATAGACAGCTGGGACTTTCTCCCGGGCGAGCGTGATGCCATGCACCAGATCCCCAGCGACTGGAGCGAAGCCGATCAGATTCTCGACTTCTGGAACACAGAATATGTGCGCAATCGACAATACAAAGACGTCAGCATCGGCTGGTATCGGCGCGAGGTGAGCATTCCCCGATCCTGGGACGGACGGCAGATCTTATTGGAAGTGCGGCTGCCGCACAACGCGGCCACCGTCTTTGTGAATGGCATGGAACAAGGTAGTTTGGTCTGGCCCGGCGGGAAGCTCGCGCTCGGTCAAGAAGCCCAAGCCGGCCGTACAGTTGAACTTGTGCTGAGAGTCGACACTCAGGCACTTTCCGACATGCGAAAGGCCTTGCAAGCGACTGAAAGCTACAAAGAAAACACCTTCCGCCCTTACCGTCTCAGCGGTTTATCAGGGCCCGTCTCCCTACTCGCAGAGCCCACAGGTGCGAAGGTCGAAAGTGTTTTACTGTTTCCTAAAGTGGCGGACAAAAGCCTCGAACTGCAACTCAGCACCAGTGGTATTCCGGAGGGGCAATCCATGCAATTGGAAGCTGTCATTTCCAAATCAGGCGAGCCACTGAAACGGATACAAGCAAGCGTCACCAATAACCGCGCGACCGCGAGTCTGTCATGGCCCGAAGTCGAACTGTGGGACATTGGGAAGCCCAATCTTTATGATGTTGAAGTCACCTTGCGCAATCGCGGCAGAACGGTCGACAGGTTGCCGCCGCAACGCTTTGGTTTTCGAGAAGCCAATTTTGATGGACGCCTGATCAAGATCAATGGCCACCCGATCAGCTTCGAAGGCCCCAATAACATCAGCCAGGCCGGCTGCTTCGGTTTCGCCGAGGCGATGACTCGCATCCACGCCAATTGGCTCGGTAGTAATTTCTACTCCAGCTATCGCCATGGTAGTGGAGGCACGCCTAATAAATTCTTCGAAAACTATCTGGATCTGGCAGACGAAGCGGGCTACGGCAGCTATGTATACCTAGCCGCCCCGGTTCTCACCATGAACTTGACCAAGGCCTACGACGCAGAGGGTAAAGACTTTCTGAAGGACACAATCTTTTGGCCCGCCTACCAGCGCCTACTCAAGCAATTCACCGCACTGCATGGCAACCGCCCCGGTTACCTTTTTCCGGTCGGAGGCGGCACCTTGCAAGTCTTCAAAGGGCGCAACCCGGCAAGAATCGGTGACGTCTGGATCCACGACTATCAAGGGCGCGAGCTCATGCAAAAGGCCGTCGCGGTGGAGATGAAAGTCAACGAATATATACGAGCGGCAGATCCCAGTCGCGCCTCTGTGATTACTGGAAAATTGACGACCAATTATACCACCGACTATCAGGGCTTTCGCCCCATACAGGAATTAATCGAATCCAATGAATACTGGGTCAAAAACGGCACCAATCCCATGCTGTTCAACGAAAACGCCTCCCCCATCATCTTCGACTGGGGCTCAGGCGCACGCTACGGACACGGCGGACATGACGTCGCCTACCCGATGGTGGCCGAATATGCCGCCGAGACCAAAGGGGATCGCGCCTTCCATCGTCAAGCTGTCGACCACAAGGTGTACGCTCAATTAGGCCAGCCACGCAAGGGCCTGTTTGACTACCTCTATCCCTATGAAGCGGAGCCTGACGCCCCCAGCGTTTTCAACGAGGTCAACTATGAGCGCGCCCGCGAGATCTGGCTCAACTTCCGTGCCGATGGACTCGGCGTGCATACGCCATGGATGGCCCGTTGCACCGGTGCCGACCGGGCGCAGGAAGTTTGGAGCCCGGTCACTGGATACATCGCCGGCCCGCCCGCGCGACGCACCGATAAAACACACATCCTTCGCCCGGGAGAAAACTGGGAACGCCAGTTCCTGATATTGAACAGTAAACGCGAGGAGGTGCAGGTGGAATGTCGTTGGACCGCGACTCTCAACGGTCAGACAATCGCCTCCGGCACCACCCCAGCAAAAGCCGGCCCTGGCGATCAGGCCTCGGTTCCGATTATGGTTCCCATGCCGCAAGTGGAGGCAGATGCCACAGGCACACTGACAGCAACTCTCTTCGAAAACGGCACTGAATGTGCCCGTGACGCGATGGAATTTCAAATCGTAGTAGCGAAGGCAGCGCCTAAACTCTCCGCGCAGGTGGCCCTGATCGATCCCCTCGGCCACACCGCAAGTGAATTGGATCGCAGCAACATTCCCTATCAACGGCTACACTTCAACACCGATCTCTCCGACTACAAAGTAGTGGTTATCGGCCGTGAAGCGTTCAGCTACGAGCAAAAGATGCTAGACGGTCCGTTCGACATCAGCGCCTTGCTGCAAGCGGGTAAACGCGTGTTGGTGATGGAGCAAACTGCCGATGTTTTAAAGGAACGCTTTAATTTTCGCACAGAAGATGTGCCACCACGTCACCTGTTTGCACGCGTCGGCCAGCACCCGATTACGGCCGATGTGCCCGATCACTTACTCGCCTACTGGCGCGGTGCATCCACACTGCTCGACGGATACATTGATCTACTCACGGCGAATCTGCGCCCGGCCCACGAAGAGCATGTTCGCAAGGTGCTCTGGCATGACGGCAAAGAGCACAACCGCCACTTCCGTTGGGGCAATCATCACAGCCTAGCCACCATCTTCATTCACAAACCGGAACGGGGCAACTTCCGCAGCTTAGTGGATTGCGGCGTCAATCTCGACTACAGTGCACTGTTGGAATTCGAACAAGGGCCGGGTAAATTGCTGTTCTGCCAAGTCGATCTATCCGGACGCACTGAAGCGGATCCAGTGGCAGAACGCCTCTTATCGAATATGATTAGCTATCTGGATCATGCCAGTGCCCCAACCTGGAGTTCCAATGCCGCTTACCTAGGGGGGCCGCTGGGTGAAGATATTTTGGTGCAACTAAAGGCAAACTATCGCAGGATCCATTCCCCCGACGAGGCGCGTGCCAACGAAGTCCTTATTTTAGGCGACGAACTGAACGCCAACATTCTATCTGCATGGAAGGATCCAATTCAGACCTTCGTACAAAATGGTGGCAGCTGCTTCTCCTTCCCACGTCACCCCGGTGAACTGACTTGGCTGCCGGGGCAGATCGGTCTGGAGGAAACCTGGGTCGACGCAACTCTAGTCGATAAACCGACCCGCCCAATTCTAGCAGGCATGTCCAACAGTGAGTTATATTATACCGCACCAGTGAAACTGTTTACCGTGACCAACCTGCCCGAGAATGCCTTTGCTACAGCTCCCGCCACTCTCGCGGAGATCCCAGATGGCAAGGGACGCACCCTGCTATGCCAAGTCTGGCCGCATTCCATCGACGACTCCGAGAAATTTTATATGCGCAACGACCGTCGCGATAGTATTCGAGTCATTCAAGTGCTATTGAATAATCTGGGGGTGCCCATGCAAGCGCCACGCGGACTACGTGATTCGGATCTGACTAAGCAACAATTACAGGCACCACGAAAAAACCTCGACCTATCCCGTCTGCAAACATGGCAAGGGCTCAAAACTGACAATCAGGACGCAAGTACACCAAGTCCTACGGACGCACGCTGGGCTCCGGTACAAGTGCCCGGATACATCGGAGAACAACGTGCCGAATGGCAAGATGATGGCTACTTCCTTTTCTGGTACCGTCTGGAGTTTGAATTCGACGGCTCGGCCGATGCGGCCATGCTCTATATCGGCGCGATTGACGACGAAGACGACGCCTATCTGAACGGCACCAAGATCGGACACACCGGACGCGACACCAATATCGACGACTGGCTGGACGCTCCCCGCCGCTACGAAATTCCTGCTGGCTTGCTTAACCAAGGCAAAAATGAGCTACGCATTAAAGTGCGCAACCTCGGCAGTGAACACTGTGGCATTAGCGCCCAGCCAGTGCGCATTGAATGGACCGAGCCAGTCGCAACTCAACAACAGAACAATCCTGCGATCGAACTCGCCTTCTTGCCCCCCGTGGATCTCAGTGGACACCGCTGGAAAAAACTGGCCATGGAAACCTTGGATGCCAGCAACACCGCGCCTCCAAGATCCGACCCTCGCTGGAGCACACACCGAGGTTATTTACCGGCAGCGACCACTGATATTGCCAATTCCACAGTGTGGTATGACGGCTACTTCGATCTTAAAAACGTCCCCGCCGGGGCTCGCCCCAGTCTGATGATCGCCAAAATCGACGATGAAGATACCATATTTATCAACGGCAAGGAGATTGGACACACAGGCAAAGACAGCAATCCAGATAACTTCTGGTCCGCTCCACGCAATTACAACTTCCCTGCAAACCTGCTTACCGCAGGCCGTAATCAAATCATCATCAAAACAAACAACCTGGACGGCGCCGGTCAGATTGAAGGCCCTCTAAAGCTAGTCTGGATGCCCGAGCAAGAAGCCAGCCGTCTCCGACTCAGCAACCTCCCCTACATCCATAGTCTGGATGGAAAAATCGACGACGATTACTGGTGGTGCGGCGGTTGGTAATTTTAGTGAATTTATATCGAAAAAGAAATACAATGCGACAAAGACATCACCTACTCTCACGCCGACTCATAGCCTTGATCACGGCCAGCTTGCTGCTCTGCGCGGTCCACCCAGCGCTGGCAGAAGAGCCGTCCTCTAAAGAACTAAGCGCGCCCCTCTCCGCGAATGGGGAGCTCCTCCTGTGGACTTTCGCCGACAAGATCATTCTCCCCGGGGGCAACCTGGAACTGGAACAAACTCTCAATCAAGAGCTACTCCCCAACGAGAGGCAATTGGCTCCTGTCGGTGGCGATAGTTTCTCTTTCGCGAACCGCAACTATCGATGGGGAGCCATCCAGTTGGTCGATGGCTACTACAGTCTAGTCCACGACGAACCCTCCGGTGGTAAGCCTCTGGACTACTCCAGCGCTTACCTATATTGCACGCTGAACTCTGAAACCGCTCAGCAGGTCACAATGCTTTTACGCTCCGATGATTCCCCCAAAGTCTACCTGAATGGACAACTGGTTTTCAGTAAATACGTGGAACGAGGCGTCGAGCAGGAACAGGACGCGGTGCCACTGTCTCTAAAGAAGGGAGTCAATCAATTATTAGTCCGGGTCGACAATTACGTCGGTGGCGCGGGCTTTCACTCCAGGCTGATCGGTCCAGACGGCCTCCCCGCAAAAGGCCTTCAGAGCGTCATCCACTGTCAGCCCAAGGTCCAAGCATGGGCCTATAAAAATTCCCGCAATCTTCTAACCGCCTATGCCAAGATCCCTCAATTAGCGGAAGAACCTTTCGAGGCTTTCTTTGGTGCACGGATTCAACGCACCATGACGCTGCTGGAGTCCAGCACTCCCAGCCGACGCAACAAGGTCAAAATCCTATTCTACGGACAATCCATCGTGGCCGAGGGCTGGCATAAAGAAATAATCGGACAACTGGAGCAGCGTTACCCCTATGCCATCATCGAAGTCGAAAACCGGGCCATCGGCGGGCATACCGCCCCCGTCCTCGTCAGAACGGCCGCTCAGGATTTGTATCCATTCTATCCCGACCTCGTGGTTTTTCACGTCTATAACGGAGTGGAGTCCGGTGAACTGGAACGTATCTTCCACAACATTCGCAAATACACCACTGCCGAAATTCTAACTTTCTCGCATCACTACACCCGCACCCCGCGTGACATCGAACCCGAGGAGTCGCAATACTACAAATACCTTGCCCAGAAATACGACTGCGAGTTTGTCGACGTCTACGAGCAATGGGGCCGTTACCTGCAGCAACACAACATGCAGCCCGGCGATCTCTTGGGCGACTTTATCCATCACAACACCAAGGGGTATTTGTTGATCTCTCAAATGATCATGAAGCATTTCAAATTTAACAGCCTCTTCCCTGCGGGCTGGTATGATCAAATCAAAACCTACGAGGCCCGCCGCTTCTTCGAAGAGAAACAAGACGAGATTCAGTTTTCCGGCGACGGATGGAAGTCGAAGGGGCATGGCTGGGGCGTCGTCGGCTCGCAACCTGGCGACCGTCTCAAACTCGACTTTGTTGGCAACCGGGTGGACGTCGTTCTGCCCCCGCGCTCCAACGATCAAACCTTCGGTAGCGCGACCGTCCTGATCGACGGACAAGTGCCTACGGGTATTCCTTCGGTTTACGTGGCCACCCGCTCCTCCAAGGATAACAACAATTCCCGCCCCGCGATCAAACGTATTACCCTAGGCGATAACGCCATCGAAGAAGAGTGGACTTTCCGTATCACTGGCGTCGATGCCGACTACAAGAACTTCAGCTACGAAGTGATCGGCAGTGTCACCGGTCACGATGGTGTGGGAGACAAGCGCAGCCCTTTCACCTCCAATTCAGGCCGCATCCGATTGGCCCCACAAGACCTCTCCCCCTTCAATGGCCCCCGTAAGCCGATTGATCAGTTAATCGGCTTTGAGGTAAAATGGAAAGTGTTGCCCTTGGCGGTGGATACCTGGCAACCGCATCCGACCGAAGATCCCGCCATCGAAAATGCCACCACCCTGGTGCAAGGCCTACCCAATGGTCCACATCGATTGGAAATCATTCTCAACGGCGACGGCATCGTGCCGATCAAAGCACTACGCGTGTACGAGCCCCCTCTAAAATGAATGCGCTCTAACGACGACGCATGCAAACGATTGAGCCGAATACACAGAGCCCCATCAGCAAACCTGCTGTTGCTGGCTCTGGAATAACTTCGACAAAAACATTATCTAAATAAGTGACACCTCCGCCGGAACCATGGCGAAATGCGATCCCTGTAATAAGGTCGTCTGAAGTCGCCAGGTCTCCTGCCGCAATCGACTGACTGCTGACAATCGTAGAGTTGATCGAATACACCATATCGAAATTGCCCGAATCATTCTTCGTGACTGACAACTCAAAATGATAGCCTGTGGCCTGAGTTAACTCCGGATGCGTGAAAAGACTCCCCGCGACACTCACGTCACCAGGGCCACGCGACATGTTGTAACTTGTTGTGCGAGAACGAAAGCTGGAATTAGCAGCTTCATCCTTAAGGTCCCTCCCGCTCGCATCGCTAATGCTAAGATGCAATATAGTCAGGAAAATATAACATAAAGCGCGTCCCCTCCCCGACTTGACTAGTCACCGAGATGGTCCCTCCAAGACTTGTCATATAGTGGTGAACTAAATACAGGCCAACGCCTTTACTATCCGCGCGATCGTGAAACTTTTGATGCAATTTAAAGACAAGATCACGATTATACTCGGCGTCAAAGCCGATGCCATTGTCCGTGAATTCGAGTTCGACCCCTCGCTCCACTTTTCGTGAGCGAATGCGGATCTCTAAGCCGCGGTCGGGATGTGCATACTTCAATGAATTAGTCAGCAAATTCATAAAGATGCCTTCGAGATAACTGCGATTGAAACAAACGCAGGGGCATGCATCCAAGACGAACCGTATACTCGCATGGGAGCGTTCGACCAAATGGTGAATGGATGCCTTTACTTGATTGAAAACTTCTTCGAAATGAAGCACTTCCAACATCGATTGATGCTCCTCAGCATTGAGATTATCGACATAGCGATCCAACATCTTCAATAAATCTTCGGCGGAGAGTGCGAGCACATCCAGGATTTCGAGTGTGGCCGCATCCTCAATTTTACTGGTATCAATTAAGCTGCTTAAAGCAATCAAACCCGCGACTGGCGAACGGATGTCATGCGCAGTCGCATTGGTGAGGTGTTTGAGTCTTTGATTCGTCTCGGCCAGTTCAGTTAGCAAGCGGTTGCGATGGGCCTCACGAGACTTGATGTGAGAGATATCTTTAGCGATCGCATAGACTAATTGCTGGTCCCTCATGGGAATCGAGTTCCAGGACAGCCATACAGTCTTACCGTCTTGGTGTAGATATCGATTCTCGAAATTGAGCAGTGGCTTGCCATTTAATACCGCCGTGCGATGTTGCGCGGTGAGTTCAAGGTCATCGGGATGAATAAAATCACGGATCGGGCGCGACAATAGCTCCGCTTCACTGTAACCTAAGGTGTGACTGACCGCGGGGTTTATACGCTTAAAATAGCCATCAAAACCAGCAATGCAAAGCATGTCTGGCGAAGTCTCGAAAAAGGGATCTACCGCATATTCAAAATTAGAGTCATCGATACCGGGCATACTACTGTAAAAGAATCTATAAGTTGGGTGACCATCACTACACAAACGAGCAATACGGTTTTCGTCGACTTCTAAGTGAGGGCGTCTTCCGAGCATGCCAAGATACGATCTAATGGCGACGCTGCCTTGATTATAGCCGGTTACTTTCGTCTAAAACAGGACTGGCCCCGATTTCTTTTGCGAAAATATTTCAAAAGAGATTGCACCGCAACATCTGCTTTGGCATTTACGACGCTTTCGTGTCTTTAACAAACCTAAGTATAAACAGATGAATATCCACGAGTATCAGGCCAAACGCCTTCTTCAGGAATACGGAGTACCCGTCCCACGCGGTTACGCTGCGACAAATTCCCGAGAAGTTGAAACCGCTATCTCCCACCTTGGCGACGACATGATCGTTGTGAAGGCCCAAATCCACGCAGGTGGCCGCGGCAAGGGAACTTTCACCGATGGCTACAAAGGTGGCGTTAAGGTGGTCAAAAACCGTGAAGAAGCCCAGGAAGCGGCCAATCACATGTTAGATAACACGCTCGTTACTGCACAGACGGGCCCTGAAGGCCGTAAGGTACAGACGCTTTATTTCACGGAGGCTTGTGATATTGATCACGAGTATTATCTCGCAATCGTCCTGGATCGCGAAACAGCACAATCTGTCGTGATCGCCTCGACTGAAGGTGGCATGGATATCGAAGCGGTCGCCGAGAAGACTCCGGAAAAAATCATCCGTGTGCCCATCTCGCCCACAATGGGCTTGCGCCACTACCACTGCCGCCGCGTCGCATTTGCCCTCGGCTTTGCCGGCGAACAGGTCAAGCAGTTTGCACGCATCCTCACAGGTCTCTACAAGATGTTCTGGGAAAAGAATGCGATGCTGGTCGAGATCAACCCACTGGTCACCACCAAGCAGGGTCAACTCATCGCACTCGATGCCAAGGTTTCCTTCGACAGCAATGCGATCTTCCAACACCCGGAAATTCAACAGCTGCGCGACTTGAATGAAGAAGATCCTAAAGAGATCGAAGCCTCGAAGCACAATTTGGCCTACATCGCACTCGATGGTAACATCGCTTGTATGGTCAACGGCGCAGGTCTGGCCATGGCGACGATGGACATCATTCAAAGCTTTGGTGGTTCACCCGCCAACTTCCTGGATGTGGGCGGAGGCGCCAACGAAGACCAGGTCACTGCTGCTTTTAAAATCATTTTGTCCGACCCCAATGTGAAGGGTATCCTCGTGAACATCTTCGGTGGTATCATGAAGTGCGACGTGATCGCCAACGGCATCGTGGCTGCGGCGAAGAATGTCGAAATTAAAGTGCCATTGGTGGTGCGTCTCGAAGGCACCAATGTCGAAGCTGGTAAGAAGATCCTGCGCGAAAGTGGTGTCGCTTTGACACCTGCGGACAGCTTGGTTCAAGCCGCCGAGATCATCGTAGAACAAGTCAAGAACGCTGACTAAATCCCAATAACGATCACATTTAACACAACATTCCAATGAGTATTCTCGTTAACAAAGACACACGTCTCGTCGTTCAAGGGATCACCGGTAAGACCGGCACCTTCCACACACAACAATGCATCGAATACGGCACAAATGTCGTCGCTGGTGTGACTCCCGGCAAGGGCGGTCAAATGTGGGAAGGCAAGGTACCTGTATGCAATACAGTCGCCGAAGCAGTCGAACAACACGGCGCCAACGTCTCCGTCATCTATGTGCCACCAGCCTTCGCAGCGGACTCGATCCTCGAGGCCATCGAAGCAGAAATCCCTCTTGTCATTTGCATCACTGAGGGTGTGCCCGTGCGTGACATGGCAGAAGTGCGTCGCCGCCTCTACTTCCACAACACAAAGACTCGCCTGATCGGTCCCAATTGCCCAGGTATCATCACACCGGGCGAATGTAAGATCGGCATCATGCCTGGCTACATTCACAAGCCAGGTCGTGTCGGTGTGGTCTCCCGCTCCGGCACCCTCACCTACGAGGCGGTCTGGCAACTCACACAACGCGGCCATGGTCAATCCACTTGCATCGGCATCGGTGGTGACCCCATCAATGGCACTTCGCAATTGGACGCGGTGCGCATGCTCAACGAAGATCCTGAAACAGACGCAATCATCATGATTGGTGAAATCGGTGGCAGCGCGGAAGAAGAAGCCTGCGCTTACATCAAGGAGCACGTGAAGAAGCCAGTCGCTGGTTTCATCGCAGGTGCCTCTGCTCCCAAGGGCCGCACAATGGGCCACGCTGGAGCGATCGTCTCTGCAAGTGGCGCCGGCACAGCCGAAGCCAAGTTTGCAGCGATGGAAGATGCGGGCGTATCAATCGCACGTAACCCATCCGAAATCGCTGACGCACTGCTCAAGATCTACAAGGGCTAATTGAAGCTCAGAACGAAGCAGGCACAGCATGCAAGCTGGCCTGAATCACACATTTTCAGTCTGCCCGTGGCCGATCCGCCCGGGCAGGCTTTTTTATGAATAAGTCGCAGTGCTGCGATCAACTCACCGCAGCACTGCAGGACTAACGAGCTGCGAGCAAATCTCGATAATACGCAAGATACTGATCCCGTATGACGGGCGGTGCAAATCGCGCTTGCGCCTCTTTAGCTGCAGCCAATCCCATAGCTTGCATACGCTGGGGCTCTTCAATCAATTGGTCGATTGCGGCTGCAATTGCACCGGGGCTGTGTGCTGGCACGAGTCGGCCCGTACGCCCGTCTTGCACCACCTCGGGGATGCCACCGACTTCAGTAGCGACGACAGCTTTACCGTGCGCAAGCGTCTCTAAAATACTCAGTCCAAAGCTTTCCGCCTCCGAGGCATACACCCCCAGATCACAGGCGTTCAAATAGTCTTCGATCTCTTTGACATCTCGTATCACGATGACTCGATCCTGAATGCCCAGGCGAATTAGATCGGCTTGATACGGCTCGAAATCGCCGCCCGCGAGAATGAGTAATTTAACTTGTTTGCGATTTTTCAATCGCGCGAGCGCTGTAAGTAGATCGGCCACGCGCTTGCCCGGCCGTATATTCGACATGTGCAAGAGTAAATACTCCGAGTCGCGAACCTGCAGCATTTGCCGCACCTCCTCTCTCGATTGTGTGATGGGGCCGGGAGCGTAAAAATTAGGAATAACCGTGATGGGGTGCTGCACTTCAAAGGTCTCAATGGTCTGCGCTTTTAAGCTCTCCGACACCGTTGTCACACCATCGGAGTTCTCGATCGAATACTTTATAATCGGCCGATAGTGCGGATCTTTTCCCAATAAATTCGTATCCGTCCCATGCAATGTAGTGACAATGACGGGCAACTTCTTCTGCCCTAGCATCTGCTTGGCCAACAAAGCACCTGTGGCATGTGGCACTGCGTAGTGCACGTGCAGTATGTCGAGTTGATGCTCTTCGCAGACCTCCATAATACGCACCGAAAGTGGCAGCGTATAATCCGGATATTTGAAGAGTGCGTATTCATTCACCACCACGGGATGAAAGAACAAGTTCTCGCCGCACTTTAAGCGGACGGGCCGCTCGTAACTGATAAAATGTATTTCATGTCCGGCCGCCGCCAGCAACATTCCGAGCTCTGTGGCCACGATACCACTGCCCCCGATGCTGGGGTAGCAAACCATACCAATCTTAAGTCGAGACCTCATATTAGAATGCGCGTGCGGTGCGGTGCAACTGTGCCAAGCTCTGGACCACGGGTGGATCGTTGGGCCAGAGTGCGATCGCGTAAGGACAGCCCGCCATGACTCCGAGCTGCTGCGCACGTGTCAACTGTAGCTCAATATATGCGCGCTGGCTCACTTGTGAGGCGTGGCAGGCCATCAGCTGCTGCCACGCCTCAGCCATCTCAGAAACATCGACTAGAGTGGCCGCAGACAGCGGCTGTTCTTCCTGCGCTGTAATCGAGTAGAACCATAGCGAGCCAACCGCATGGGGCGACAGCCCTGCCAGTGCCTGCAAGCCTCCATAGCGAGCCAGACGACAGGCATTACGAGTGGCATTGCCCACCGCACAATGGTCGGGATGCTGGTTGGTGCTCAGCGAGGGCGCGCAAATAATATCTGGCCGAAATTCACGGATGATACGAGCGAGTTGCAGGGCATTTTCAGGCGTAGCGCTTTGCAAGCCGTCCCCACCGAAATCTAAAAATGTAAGCCGCTCCGATGCACCTAATAGCTCGGCTGCAGCACGCGTTTCGGCTTCGCGAATACGGGGGGTGCCCGCCGAGCCAGCCTCTCCCTTCGAAGTCACGACTATCGAGATTTCAGTGCCTTGGGCATACTCCTTAAGCAAAACCGCGCCCATGCCGAACTCGAGGTCGTCGGGGTGCGCGCCTATGGCGAGTAGTTTGAGTGGTGCTGCGTGCTGTTTCATGGTAGATAGGCCTCACTTGAATCGGAAATTTCGTCGCGTTTAATAAATTGAATCTCTGGCGCGTCCGCGGTATTGAGATAGTTCATTTCCCCTGCCCCCGCGACATAGTGGGTGCACTGAATCACAGACTGCATCCAACCTAAGCGCGTATCTCGCGAGGGACTGACTTGCGAACGCTGCCACTGCTGGCTCGGTAGATCGATATAGGCACTTCCCCCACGATGCAGACGTAGGCCGTGCTGCGGATCATAGCGCGCGCGTACCCATTCATCCTGATAGCTGACATCGACAAAAAAATCGTCGATGTCACTCGCCTGCTCACGAAACTGAGGATCACTGGAACGCAGCACCTCGATGCCATCCAGCAAGCCGAGCGCTTGATACATTTCGAGGCAGAAATCGGCCACATTGTCCGCTTGTATGGCTTCGAAGACAGGCACGTATTCAGCCTTCAAATACTTAGGCAACTGACGCGCGAGGCTTGCTTGCCACTGGCGATCGACTCGTTTCGCATAGAGCGGGGAGTATTTCTTCTGAATTTTATTCGCGAAGGCAAAATTCAAAGTTTGGCGCGCGCCGGAGCTCAAGTCCTTGACCACGGTCTGCGTCTCGCGTGGATCGTGATCGCTATCGTGATAGAAGAACACGATACGCCCGCCCAGCTCAGCCTGCAAACGCCGTGCGGTCTGAAACTTGGCAAATAGAAAGCGACGCGGCAAGAAGCCACAGGGTTGCTGACCAAAACATATTACGGGTGCCTGACTCATAGGGACTGGGTGGGATTCTTATGGCTGAGCTTGAGAAGAATGTGCACCAGTTGGGCAATCAAAACAGCGAGAATACAGCCGATTAAATTGAACCACAGATAGCCGATATCTATGGGTGAGAAATAGAGCGTCAATACGATGGCTTCGGCACACAGCCCACCAATAAAGGCGGCATGCCCACCGATACGTTTGAGAAAGAAAGCGACTAAAAAGATGCCCAGAATGGTGCCATAGAATAAGGAGCCGATAATATTGACCGCCTCGATCAAGTTATCAAATAAAGTCAAAGTCATCGCAAAGCTGACCGCAACAATCCCCCAAGCGAGCGTCAGAATACGAGCCACCCAAACGTAGTGCCCATCACTCCCGCGCGGATGCACCAGAGTCTTATAACCATCCACCATAGTGGTAGAGGCCAGTGCATTCAGCTCAGATGCGGTCGACGACATTGCGGCAAGAAAGATCACTGCGACGAGTAGCCCCACCAGCCCGGCGGGCAAGTTATCCAACACGAAGTGCAGAAAAATATAATCGGCATCTTGTGTATCTGCATCCGGATTCTCAGCGCTCAGCACTTGTTTAAACACGCCACGCTGCTGCTCCATCAATGCGCTTTGCTCTAAAATCGCCGTCTTGGTTTCTGCACTTGCGGAGCCATGAATTTGGCGCTCGCTCAGAGCAGTTTCCAACAGAGTGCCACGCGCTTGGAAGGCCGCTTGAAACTGCGACTCAATCGGAGCGAGTTGCTCAGGTGATATTTGCTCAATCGTCGCTTCATTATAAAAGATCGGCGGCTGTTGAAACTGGTAAAAGACAAAGAGCAGCACGCCCAATAAAAGAATCGCAAACTGCATCGGAATCTTGAGCACCGCATTAAAAATGAGCCCCCAGCGACTTGCTGTCACGGAGCTCCCGGCGAGGTAGCGCTGCACTTGCGATTGATCGGTGCCGAAATAGGACAGTGCCAGGAATGTGCCTCCGATTAAGCCCGTCCAGATGGTGTAACGCTGACTCGGGTCGAAGGAAAAACTGATCGCCTCTAAGCGGTCGTGCATGCCTGCGATATAGAGCGCATCGCCAAAACTAACATGCTCGGGCAGGCCGTTCACAACGTAGCCAAAGGCAATCGTCATACCGATCAATATGATGAGCATCTGATACTTCTGTGTCAGGCTCACCGTGCGCGTGCCTCCCGTAACCGTATAGAGAATGACCAGCACTCCCGTCACCAAAATAGTCGGTCCCAATGGCCAATAAAAGACGCTGGATACAATGATCGCAGGCGCATAAATGGTAATGCCGGCCGCCAAACCGCGCTGCACTAAAAAGAGGCCTGCCGCGAGGAGTCGCGTTTTTTGATCAAAGCGCTGCCCCAAAAACTCATACGCGGTGGTGACTTGTAAGCGGTGGTAAATCGGAATAAAGACTGCGCAAATCAAGATCATCGCGATTGGCAGCCCCAGGTAATTCTGCACAAAGGCCAGCCCTCCTTCGTAGCCTTGCCCCGGAGTGGAGAGAAAGGTGATCGCCGAGGCCTGCGTCGCCATGACCGACAGCCCAATGGTGCTCCATTTCAAATCAGCGCCGCCGCGTAAATAGTCGTTGGCACTGCGGTGACGCCGAGCCGTCCAGAGCCCGTAACCAACGATGCCGAGCACAGTCGAGAAGAGAACAATCCAATCCGCAGGGCTCATGAATAGGCTTTCGTTAACAAGCGCATCAGCACAATGAGCACGACTAGCCAGACAAAAGTGGCCATATAAACAGTGCGCCAGTTTATAGGTTTTGGTATCGTTTTTCTCATCATTCAGCAGGCTGCCCCAGCGACATTAAATTTGCAAATAGGCGATAAGCCCCTGGCACACCAGCTGGCAACTGACGGAACCAGGACAAGCCACTATACACGTAGTATCCCTCGCCGATGGGGGCGATCAGCAGGCTGCCCGCGAGCGGAGATTCACCGGGATCGTTGGCAGCAAAAATAGGCGTATAAGCCTCGTCCCAGTCACCGGCGAAGTAGAGGCCACGCTCTTGCACCCAGCCCTCGAAGTCGGCCGTGGTAATCGTATTGGGAAACTGCAGCACTCGGTGATCTGGCGCGAGAAAGCGCATGCTCGCCGTTTCATCGGTCACACGATCGCGTGTAATAGTGAATGGGAAGGGGGCATACTCCATAGTCTTCAAACCACGATTTGTATTATACTGCATCACCACGACCCCGCCCTGCTGTGCATATTCAAACAGCGCAGGCATGTAAAACGCGATGCGATCATTAGTATTCAAAGCACGGATACCAAATACAACTGTGTCGTAAGCCGCCAGTGTCTCAGGATTCATATCTGCCTCAGTTAGAGTATCGACCGCGTAGCCAATACGCCGTAGCGCCTCCGGAATGGTATCGCCGGCACCGGGGATGTAGCCGATCCGCTCACCAGCGATCTTGACGTCAAGTAAGACTGCAGCTGCGGTCGCGGTAGGGAATAAGGTCTGCTGGGGGATATGCTGGTAATCCAAGGCCTCGTAACCGCGGGTATAGAGCTGCCCCTCAAACTCAACAGATGCGCGCAAGCTCGTTCGACTCGCAGCTGTAGGTGGAATTAACTTGGCAGTGACTTGCAACTCTTTGCCCGCCTCCAAAGAAAATGGAATACTCGCAGGCTCCACACGCCAGCCGTCGCCCGCGTCAAAGTGAACGGAGGCTGCTGCAATTTCGCTAGCTGCAATCACCCTCGCCGTAAACTGGCGCGGTTCATTTTGCCCCAAAATGTGGGTGCCTTCTTCAAGATTCACCATCACAGGCGGCGTTACCGTAAAGGGCTGCTTGCTCTCTCCATGAATCGGATCGTTAAAATTGTAAGTGCTCGGAATGGTAAAAATAATCGATTCACCATCAACAATGAGCCGCACATAGATGGGGATCGCAGCCGGATTCTCGGGAGCACCAATTTGACTCAGCTCATCCACCATGTAACTCCCCCGCTCTGCTGGCTGACGCAACCAGTAAGGCTGAGAAATAGATGCATTGGCGGCGATCTGAGCCGTCTCGGAAACATGTACCAAATGGTTACGGGGCAAGGCATACACTTTGGCGCGAGCCAAGTCGGCTCGACGCGTGGCAAAAGCAATGCTCACCGGTAGCGAGGCACGCTGAATCGCACGCAAATCCAACGCGACTTCCGCCCCCGGCACCGCAGAAGCCGACGCAGCAATGCTCTCGACATCGAGAGCGAGGCATGCCGCAATCACAACTTCAAGCTCTTGTAATTTCTTACTTTGCCAGAAGCTCGCTGGCAGTGCACTCAAAGCGCGATGCGCTTGAAGGAGTTGCGGCAGCACAGCTTCCGGCTTGCTGGGATTAAAGCGTTCAATTGCCATTTGAATGGCGGCAGCCACGGGTTCGGAATTAGCTACGCGCCCCCAAGTGGTGTCAATACCGGCAAATAAACTGCCCTCAGGCTCCGTGCCCGCGAGCGTTTTGAAATATTCTTTGGACTCTCCCAGCTCAGGAGTGGCACCAAAGCCCTGGCTCATGTGGCAAGTGCGGCTATGGGCCGCAATCTCACTGTAGGCTTCGCCGAGTAAGTGATTGTAGCCACCAGTTTCGACGAAAAAGACATCCTTCGTATCAAATTCAATCCCTCGTCGTTGGTAAAACCATTTAGAGGTATTCCATAGCAAGCGTTGGGCTGCCCACGGCTCCACAAATTCCAATTGCTCAGGAAAACGTGCCGGATCTGCCGCAGCGGTAAAGGCTTCTTTAGCTAGACGGGCCGATGCCGTATGGTGACCATGCGTATAGCCAGCTTCCAAAGAAAAGCGAGTGATAATCACATCCGGGCGCAGCGAACGTATTGCCCAAACGACATCTGCCAGCGCCGCATCTTGATCCCAAATTGCGAGCGTCTCCTCGGGCGTCTTGGAATACCCAAAATCAATCGCGCGGCTAAAACGCTGCTGCCCGCCATCGATGCGGCGCGCTGCCAGTAACTCTTGGGTGCGAATCATTCCCAGCTTCTCCCCCAGATCACCGCCAATTAAATTTTGCCCGCCGTCTCCCCGTGTCAGTGACAAATAAGTCGTATCGACCCGTTCACCGTTGGCCAAATAGGCGATCAACTTGGTGTTTTCATCATCCGGATGAGCGGCCACGTACAGCACGCTGCCGAGCGTATCCAGTTTTTGCAGACTCAATTGCAAGGCACCACTCGCAAGCGGTTCTATTGGTCGAGATTCGGCTATTGTAAATGGACTCAGCATAAGAGAGACGAGAAATGAATGGAGGATCCGCATGACGCTATATAAGAATACCCGCCCCGATCAATCGGGGCGGGTGCTCATTAAAGAAAAAAAGAGAATTAACGGATCTTAGCCAAGAGCGCTTCGTTGCGTGAAATGTAGGCAGCATTGCCAGCTGCTTGAGCACCTTTCAAAGACTTCTTAGCCATCATCAAGGCTTGCTGCGTATTCCCCTGCTCTGCCAGCATCTTGGCGTAACCATATTGCAACCAGAATGCATTCGGACTCATCGAAACTGCTTTATGCATCCACTCCAGGGCTAATTCGGAATCCTTGCCGTTCGAATGATAAAACTCAGCCGCATCGGCATAATCGCGCGCGCCCCAATCATTTATGTTAGCGAGCGATGCTTCAATCGAGGCAGCTGTTAGAGCCGTCGTATCCACAGTAATTTGCACCGGCACGCGCACATTGTCCCAATCAAGAAAGAGCGTCGCCGACTCATCTCGCAACGCATCAAAGCCAATAGTAAAGTTTTCAACCGAGTTCGGACGCTCGATGGCTTCGACCTTCACACGTGCAACATCCTGCTTAGAATCGTAGGCGCCTGCACTCGGCACCTCGGTATCCGCATAAACGATCACAGTCCATACGTCCTCCGCTGGAATGGTGAACAGCACATACTCCCCTGCCGGAATGGGGCTGCCCGCAAAATTCACCTCTGAGTCGAAGGCGATCTTTGTCGGTGCATTCGCTCCGGTGCGCCAAATTTCGCCATAAGGCACCAGCTGGCCATACACTTCACGACCCTTCACTCCAGGCCTGGAATATTTCACCGTGAATTCGGTCACACCGACCATTTGCTTCAATTCCGAGTAAGGACTGGCTGCCGGTGATTTAATTTGAGCAAAACTGCCAGCAGCGCCGAGTAAAATAGCAGCTGCAACGATCGATAAGGTTTTTGGTATTCGCATAGACAGGCTACGAGCCTAGCACCCTTCTTTTATTTCAACATTTTTATGTTTTTATCCAGCACATCATAAATGGGCCAAGCCGCCAATACATTCGCAGCAAGCGGGCGAAGCTTGATTTAAGGAAAAAGCGTCCCATCATACACCCCATGAAACCACGAAGCCTACGCCACCGACTCGAAAAAATCGCCAAGCTGCTAGTTACCGTTCACAAGCACACGCCGGAAGTTGACTGCCTGATCAACCAAGACAAAGGCCAACACGGCCATGTCGTGCTTGACTTCGCAGGCAGCGGCATGAGTCGCTCCAAAATGAATGCGCTCGGAAAAGACCTACAAACTAAGGGCTATACATTCACCGAGAAAAATAGCCCCTGGCTAGGACAGATCACCTACACCGGACGTGAAGAGGATAAACCAACGGTGGTATTCACCCTTCCAATCGTCAAAGATCGCCTTGCGATCAACGAAGAAACCCACGAAAAAAGCTATACTTTCGGAAGCTAAATAAGCTTGACATCAAGGCAAACGCTATTCAGGCAGCAATTAAAAAGGAATCCTGAAATTAGAGTTTCGAATAACGAGCAATTCTTCGCATAAAGATTTGTGTTGCTAATAAGTGTGAAGTAATCGTGAGATCACACAACTGCCCACCAGAAATCTCCATGAATCACTCAACTATCGCGAATCGCTGGAATGCCGATTTGATCGACGAAAACTACGACCTTTGGCGCACGAGCCCTGAAAAACTCGACGCTGAATGGCGTGCCTTTTTTGAAGGTTTCGAGCTCGCCAGTGAGGAACTATCCGATCCATCCGCCACCTCAACCGGCACTGACATTGCCAATGTCAGTCCCACACAAGCGGACAGTGATGCCACACGGCAAGCACGCGCGATTGGCCTAATTTACGCGTACCGCTCCATCGGCCACACCATCGCAGCCTTCAATCCGCTGACGAAGGAAGCTCCCACCAATCCGCGTCTGACTTTAGAGCGGCTCGGTTTTGAAGAGTCCGACTTGGAGCGTGTATTCCACACGGGCAACTACCTAGGCGGCACAGAGATGACGCTGCGCGAGCTCATCGAACGATTGGAAAAGACTTACTGTCACACCATCGGCGCGGAGTATATTCACATTCAAGAGACGCCCAAGCGCCGTTGGATTCAGGCTCGTATCGAGCCCGAGTGTTTCATCCCCCGCTTCACAAAAGAAGAGAAGCACCGGATCCTGAGTACCATCATGCAGGCCGAGGACTTCGAGAACTTTCTGCAGACACGCTATGTCGGTCAGAAGCGATTCTCACTTGAAGGCGGCGAAACACTGATAGCCTGCCTGGAAAGCGTGCTTGAGCGCTGCAGCAAGAACGGTGTCGACGAAATCGTCATGGGCATGGCCCACCGCGGCCGTCTCAATGTATTGGCCAATTTCCTGGGCAAATCCTTCGACTACATCTTTCGCGAGTTCTCAGAGAACTATGTGCCCGACACCATTTACGGCGACGGTGATGTCAAATATCACTTGGGCTTTGAAACCAGTCGTAAGACAACGGATGGCCATGAGGTCGAGATACGCTTGGCAGCCAACCCCAGCCACTTGGAGGCGGTCAATCCCGTCGTCGAAGGTAAAGCACGGGCGCGTCAACGCATTCGCGAGGACCTCGATCGCAAGCGTGTATTGCCTATTCTCATTCACGGTGACGCGGCCATCGCAGGTCAAGGCATCGTAGCCGAAGTCTTTAACTTCTCACAGCTGAAGGGCTACCGCACGGGCGGCACGATTCACTTTGTAATCAACAATCAGATCGGCTTCACCACCGATCCTTCAGAGGCGCGCTCCAGCCGCTACTGCACTGACGTGGCCAAAATCGTGGAAGCCCCCATCTTCCACGTCAATGGCAACGATCCGCTGGCCGTCGTCGCAGCAGTGGAGGCCGCCTTCGACTACCGACAGACCTTTGGCTGTGATGTAGTGATCGACATGTATTGCTGGCGCAAACACGGCCACAACGAGGCCGACGAACCCGCCTTCACGCAGCCAATTTTGTATAAGACCATTTCGGAAATGCCTCTCATCGGTCGCGCCTTTGCGCAGCGCCTGATTGCCAGCGGCGAATTTACCGAAGAAGAGGTCAAGGCAATCGAGACGGATTACCACAAGAAGCTTGAAGTCGCCTTCGAAACCGCCAAGGCCCGTGAAGATGAATCGATCGATCCTTTTGCGGAATCCAATGCGAAAAAGCAGCCCCCTTACAACTTCAAGGGCTTCGACACCCGCGTGCCCAAGGAGCAACTGGAAATGATCGCGGAACAACTCGCAAATGTGCCCGAAGGCTTTCATGCGAACAAGAAAATCGTCCGCCAACTCAATACGAAACTCAAAGCGTTCAAAGAAAATACCGGTATCGACTGGGGCATGGGCGAAGCCTTGGCCTTTGGTAGTTTGCTCATCGACGGCACGCCCGTTCGACTGAGCGGGCAAGACTGCGAGCGTGGCACCTTTAGCCACCGACACTCGGTCCTTTACGACAATCAGACACGTGAAAGATACGTGCCGCTACTTGACCTACAGGAAGGCCAAGCGCAATTTTGCGTGCACAATTCGCTGCTTTCCGAAGCGGCCGTGCTCGGCTTCGATTATGGCTACTCGCTCGATTACCCTCAAATGCTCTGCATCTGGGAAGCTCAGTTCGGCGACTTTGTGAATGGCGCTCAGGTGATCATCGACCAATTTATAACTTGCAGCGAGTCCAAGTGGGGACGCTTAAGTGGTCTGGTCATGCTACTCCCCCACGGCTACGAAGGGCAAGGCCCCGAGCACTCTTCGGCACGCCTCGAACGCTTCCTGCAAGCTTGTGCGGAAAACAATATTCAAGTCTGCAATGTGACCACGCCTGCACAGTATTTCCACCTGCTGCGTCGACAAATGAAACGTGAGTTCAAAAAGCCACTGATCATCATGTCGCCTAAGAGCTTACTACGTCACAAAGACTGTGTCTCACGGGTAGAGAATTTCACCGACAACGAATTTTGGTCCATACTCGACGACGAAACAGTCAGCCGTAAAACAGCCAAACGCATCATATTCTGCTCCGGTAAAGTGTCCTACGATCTGACCTCGCACCGTCAGGAACACAAGATCAAGGACACAGCCATCATTCGTATCGAACAACTCTATCCACTCAACACGGATCTACTCGAGCGAATCGCCGCCAATTATCCTAAAGCAAAGAGCTTCGTTTGGTGCCAGGAAGAGCCGAAGAACATGGGAGCCTGGAGCTTCATTGCACCTCGACTGATGGAAAGCATCGGCCAGCTGCCGATCTACGCAGGCCGTAAGGAGTCCGCCAGCCCCGCCGTCGGCTCACTGGCGATGCACCGTCACGAACAAAAGAAACTCATCGAGAAAGCCTTCTCACTTTAAGCATCCGAACGTGATCTCAGATTTCTATAATCTTAATACTTAATTCAATATCATGGCTACCGAAGTAAAAATCCCCGCAATGGGCGAATCCATCAGCTCAGGCATCCTGGCTGCATGGCATGTTAAAGACGGCGACTACGTCGAAAAAGACCAAGTTCTCTACGAACTGGAAACCGACAAAATCACCTCTGAAGCGAACGCCGAAGTCGCGGGTATCATCTCCCTCAAAGTCGAAGTCGAAGACGAAGTCGACATCGGCCAGGTGGTCGCCACGATCGATGAAAGTGCCGCGTCACCGGAGAGTGCTGCAGCCGCTCCGGCAGCGACTCCCGCTGAAAGTAAAAGCGAGCCCAGCAGCGCTGCGCCAGCCTCCAGCAGTGAGACGGCACCAGCCACCCCAGCAGCCGAGCCAAAGCCACTCTCACCCGCGGCTCGCAAAGCAGCCGAGGAAACGGGCGTCGACACCTCTAAAATTGCGGGCTCTGGCAAAGATGGGCGCGTCACCAAGAGCGACATTCTCGAAGCTGCCAGCGCGCCTGCGCCGGTAAAAGAAGCTCCCAAACCGACTGCCCCCACCCCAGCAGCAAGTCCCGCAGGAGAACGCAACGAAACTCGCAAAAAGATGTCGCCACTACGTCGCAAGATCGCTGAACGGCTGGTAGCTGCGACACAAGAGGCTGCCATGCTGACGACTTTCAACGAAGTCGACATGAGTGCGGTCATGAAACTGCGCAAGCAGCATCAGGAAAAATTTGTCGAACGCCATGGCCTCAAGCTTGGCTTTATGTCATTTTTCACGAAGGCAGTCACGCACGCACTGCAAGCTGTGCCTCAAGTCAACGCGCGCATTGAGGGCAACGAAATCGTCACCCAACACTACTACGACATTGGAGTCGCCGTCGGCACAGACAAGGGACTCATGGTGCCCGTGCTACGTGATTGCGATAAAAAGGGCTTTGCAGAAATCGAAGGTGATATCATGGACTACGCCAAAGCGGCACGCGCAGGCAAAATCCAAATGAGCGACCTCGAAGGCGGCGTATTCACCATCTCGAATGGTGGTATCTACGGATCGATGCTCAGCACACCGATCGTCAATCACCCACAACCAGCAATTCTCGGCCTACATAACATCACTGAGCGCGCAGTCGTTATTAACGGTGAGATCGTCGCACGCCCGATGATATCTAGCCCTGAGCTACGACCACCGTCTCATCGACGGCAAAGAAGCCGTTACTTTCTTAGTCAAAGTTAAAGAAGCCATCGAAGATCCAAGCCGTTTGCTCTTCGGAATTTAATTACTCGCTCCTACCAACGAGCAGGCATCCCCTTCACCAGTTATTTAATTCTAATATAATTAAACAGGAAGCCAGTCAATAGAAAGCTGGTTCACTCACTCTCCATGTCCTCAGAAAATACATTCGATTTGATCGTTATCGGTTCCGGCCCCGGCGGCTATGTCGCTGCAATTCGCGGCGCACAGCTCGGCCTCAAAACTGCGATCATTGAAAAAGATAAGACGCTTGGCGGCACCTGCCTGAATGTAGGCTGCATCCCTAGCAAGGCCCTGCTCCACTCGACCGAAATGTATCACTTCGCAGGACATGGCGCAGCAGAGCATGGAATCGACCTGACGAATCTCTCGATCAGCATCGAGCAGTTGATGGCGAAGAAAGACAAGACAGTCGCCCAATTGTGCAATGGCGTGCAGTTCTTGATGAAGTCCAACAAAATCAAAGTGTTTAACGGCTTCGGCATGTTGGCGGGCGAAAATAAAGTGCGTGTGAAGGGCGCCAAAGATGAGACCGAGCTAAGCGGCAAGCACATCCTGATCGCAACTGGTTCTTCCACGATTGAGCTGCCCTTCTTGAAGTTTGATGGCGAGACCGTAGTCAGCAGCGACCAAGCGATTGCATTCGACAAGGTGCCTGAAAAACTGGCAGTCGTCGGCGCCGGCGCCATCGGCCTGGAACTAGGCTCTGTGTGGGCACGCCTCGGCGCGCAAGTGGAAGTGATCGAGTTTTTGCCGACCATCGCGCCCACCTTCGACAAGGACGTTTCCAAAATGGCCGAACGCCTGTTCAAGAAGCAAGGCCTGAACTTCAATTTAAACACCAAGGTCACCGGCCTCAAGAAATCCAAGGGCAAGCAATTCCTGACCGCTGAAAAGGACGGCAAAGCGATTGAATTCGAAGCGGACAAAGTCCTGGTCGCCGTCGGTCGCCAACCCTACACAGAGCGCCTCGGACTCGAAACTCTCGGCATCGAAACCGATGAGAAAGGTCGCATTCCTGTCGGTGAACACTTCAAGACCTCGGCCGACGGCATTTATGCCATTGGCGACGTCATCACAGGGCCAATGCTTGCACACAAAGCCGAAGAAGAAGCGGTGGCATGCGTCGAGCGTATTGCAGGACAAGCAGGACACGTCAATTACGACGTCATCCCCAATGTCATCTACACCGAACCTGAGCTCGCGAGTGTCGGCCTAACAGAAGCGGCAGCCAAAGAGAAAGGCGTAGAGTTCAAATCCGGTAAGTTCAACTTCGCCGGCAACGGTCGAGCCATCGCCAGCGACGGCACCGACGGCTTCGTGAAAGTAACTGCTTGCAAGAAGACAGATCGCATTCTGGGCGTGCAAATTATTGGTAAAGGTGCCTCTGAACTGATCGCCGCCGCAGTCACCCACATGGAATACGGCGGCAGCGCCGAAGATCTAGGCCGCACAATTCACGCCCACCCCACCATGAGTGAAGCGCTGAAAGAAGCTGGTCTCGCAGTAGGTGGCAACGCAATCCACAGTGCGTAAGTAACAATTAGCCCCTGCAGGCAGCAGCAACTCACCGAGCATTGCGTATTGAGATTCATATCTGGCCTCTGACATTCGACGACTCTTCTGAAGTTAATTAGCTGTCCGAATCAAGCGGATGGCTGCTTCGGCAAGACGTCGTCCGAAGACTTCATAGCCCTCGACGGAGTAATGCAGGTCATTCTCAATTATTTGCCCATCCTGATTCACCCCGTCATTGAGATCGTCGGTATCGACCCAAGTGCCATGCGCTACTGATTCAGCAACCTCAATCAAAGCTTCTCGTACCATCGTCCAGTGTGGAAACTTCTCATTTGTTAGATCATAGTCACTCAAACGCCCAATCACGACATGAATATCCTGCCGGCCTAAATCGTTCGCCAGCTGTTGCAGCAGTCCGCGTAGGCTCTGAGCATAAACATCGCCATGCGCCTCCTTTGCATCGCGTTCCCCTTGCATCCAGACAAAGGTCACACTGGCAAAGTCCTTCCCCTAAGTCGCCTTCGGGAGCTTTGACATAAGTATCTTGTAAAGATCCCCATTAGACGGCTCTTTCCTTTCCGCTCCGTCACTGACCTGTTCTGCATAGTTATCCTGCGCTTGCAACTGCTTATACCAACGCCGAATGGGCTGACCTCCCCAGGCAGCTTTTACAATTGTCACATTGTCGGCTCCAAACGCAGTTTCCAATGTCGGGGCAAAGGACAACTGTGGATCCAGCCTCGCCATATTCGACTGCCCCGAGAGAATAAAAAGATGCGATTCATCAGCTGCGGCGATGACAGGTAAAACTGCGCTTAAACCAAGAATTGTGATTATAGATATAAATTTCATTAATCCTCCAAATAGACGTGTTTTTGCTTCATCTCACCGATCGCGAATGACTCCACGTGCCCATCTACAAAAGCCGCGTTTCCACGATCCCCATGCCTGGCGCTAAAGCCAGTATAGGCTGAATCTGACAATAGAGTTTCCGCAGTTGTTGGGTTATAGATTCCTTCTCCAACCGAAATAAAATAATCCTTCCCCCATCCCTTTCTATTATCTGGCTGCGTCGTCTCTGCCAGCAGAATGGTCTCATTGGGACGCTGAACATTTAATAATTTAGTCGGCGGAGCGACATTGCCCTCATCATCTGCGCGGCTATCGGGAATCAATAGAGGGTTCCATCCATAGGAATACGTCGCGGCACGTGCCCCATTAAACTCCATGAAATAATCTGCTGACGGGCAATTAATGACCTCAATGATTCGCTTCTGATCTTCCCCACCGACATAAGGCGCAATTTGATCAATCCAAACAATTTCACCAGGAACATCGGAATAAAGACTAGGAAAGTTTCCTTTGTGATCCGACGCGTAGGCAACAGAAGCCAGCGCCAACTGCCGTAAATTACTCGAACATTTCGTTTCCTGCGCCCGCTCACGCACATTTCCAATGGCGGGGATCAAGATTGCGGCAAGAATACCAATGACAGCAAGCACCGCAAGTAGCTCAATTAATGTAAATGCGGCTGTCCCTTTGCGGAGGCAACTAGGCACCATGGAAATTTGTTTTAATCTCATAAAAACTTTGGATAAATCATCAAATTCACGGGTGAAACATACGCGTCGGACACCAGCAATTCAGTTCTAAAGATCAGAGTATTTCTGATTCGAAAAAAAAGTCCGGCACACTCCCTAAAGCATGCCGGACTCAACAGATCTACATCCTAAAGCAGATCCATAACCCTAATATCAAGAATGAGCAGAGTCGACGTATGCGCAGAGTTTAGTGACGACGACGGATCAACACAGATGCCAAACAAGTTAAACCTGCGAGCAATGCATAGCTGCCAGGCTCTGGAATCGCAGTCAGAGTAACATTATCAACGGTGACCTGACCACCGCTGCCGACTGTGCTAAAAAACATGATACCGAAGGCATCAAAATCTGCCAACTCCGTAACCCCTGCAATCGTTGCAAAATCGATCGTCGCCGAAAACGTATCGCCTTCAGAAGCACCGCTGCCAACCTCGACTAAACTTGATGCCAATAAAGAAGTGCCAGTGCCGTAATGAGTGCTTGCAGAAATGATAGTACCATTGGCCAATCCAAATGTATTCACGCCTGATCCATCATTCACCCAACCAGCTAAAGCATACTCAATCGTGTCTCCAGCGACCAATGTACTCCAATCAAAACTAACTTCGATCTGAGTCAGTCCAGACCACTCATCAACGGAGTAGTCACTCTTTAAAAACAATTGCCCAAGACCAGTGCCCGCTACCGAATCAGCCACTGCTTGCCCTCCCGAAATTTCCCAGTCTAGCTCCGTACTCGCGTAGCTCCAATCGGTCTCGCTCCAGAATTCAAATTATTTCCCGTAGTTCCAATTGTCGTGCCAGCTCCGAAATCGCCGCCGCCTGTCGTACCATCGATAAAGGTAACGTCTGCTTGAGATACAGAACTGATGATTAATCCAAAGAGAGGTAAGGTATATTTTTTCATAACTATTGTTTTTGAGGGTTATTGCTTTTGAGGGTTATACGTATAGGAAGTAAAATTTCCTAAGAGTAAATATAAGTAGTTATACATTTGTCGTAAAAAAATCAATGTAAATAATCTAAGTAATTATATTATTTACAGAGTTTTACAGAATGATTGCGCAGGGGTTGATAATTCTGTAAATTTGGGGCTCAGCGCCCTTAGCGTGGCGACAACTCTGCATCCAGTTCCAGACAACGCTGACGATAGGCATTCAAGACTGATGCATACTCCGGGTTACTAACTAAATTACGTTGTTCCTTTGGGTCGGACTTAAGATCGAAGAGTTCTTCGTAGATGGGCTGTTCACCGGGGATACCATCGGGCAAGTAGGCCTTGCGATCGTCATCTTTACTATAATAACGAATGTATTTATAGCGCTCGCCGCGCACGCCGTCCTGACGCGCATAGCCTTGGTCAGTGAAGAGGTTTTCGAGGAAAATCTCCTGACGCCAGTCGACGGACTTCCCCTCCATTAAGGGCAGCATGCTCGCACCTTGGTAGGTTGAGGGCACTTCAAGCCCGCACATCTCCAGCAAAGTTGCGGGTATGTCTTGGCCGATCACAAGCTCGGAACGTTCACCGCCGCGCTGACTTTCATCCAGGAAGGGTGAATAAACAATGAGTGGCACATGCACGGATTCCTCGTAGAGCATGGTCTTCCCCCCAGTCCGTGCTCGCCATACATGAGCCCGTTGTCAGAAAAGAATACGATGATGGTATTCTCAGCCAGATCCAGCTCGGCCAACAAGTTGCGCAAGTCTCCGACAAACTGATCGATGCCATACACACCACGAGCAGTCAGCAGCAAAGAAGTGCGCAGTGATTGCTCGGAAAATTTGTAATAGCCCGGCTGCTCTTCGCGTGTGATCACGTTTTCAGGCAGTGTCAGATTATTGGGATAGCCTGCCGGCACCTCAAATTGATTCTGACGGTAGAGTGATCTGTAAAAGTCAGGATCCTCCGGGCGCGATCCCATGCCGCCCAGACTGGCTTGGTGCGGCAAGTTGAAATTGATCCAAGCGCAAAACGGCTTGTCGGCCTCGCGTTGCTGAAGCGAATCCTTAACTGAGGCATCCGCATTCTCATAAAAATAATCGTATTCCGAACCGGGCTTGATGTAGGCTTGAAAGGCCTCAAAGAGTCCTTCGATCTGCGACTTGTTTTTTAAGTTCCGAAATGTCTTATCGTGATCCCCGGGATAAAAGCCCAAGTGCCCTTCCCCGAAATAGCAGAAGTCAACATTCTCGCGCAGAGGCGTATTTCCCCGATCGACAATCTTGGTATGGTGCTTGCCGATAAAGGCAGTCGAATAGCCTGCCTGTTTAAACTGCATCAGGAAGCTATTTTCAAAGAGTTCCTGAGGTATCTTGTTTCCGGATACACTGCTGAAGCCGATACGATTGCGACGTTCCCATTGTGAAGTAAATAGATTGGCGCGACTGGGGCCACAAATGGGACTCGTCACAAAGGCGTTGCGAAACAACACACCCTCCCCCGCCAGGCGATCCAAGTTCGCCGTGTCTGTCACCGTGTTGCCCGTCACTCCAAGCGAATCAAAGCGTTGGTCGTCGGCCAGTATGAAAATGACATTGGGTTGGCTGGGCTTGCTTGCTTGAGCGCAAATGTGGCCAGTCAGGGGCAACAAGCTCAATAGAATAAGTGACAATGATTTATGCATGATTATAAAAACGGTTGGACTATTCAAAGGAGATGACAGGCTTAGCGGAGATGTCCTCCAGCGTGTAAACAGGCTGTTTGCGATCATCTAAGATTTTCAAAGTGAAGCCATCCAAGCGCTCGCCCAAGGCCTTGCGATTGGTGATTCGAATCTTTTCGATATACTCCATTTTTCCGAGATCCACTTCCCACCATGGATTGGCCGACTCTTCAGTATGCGTCACCGATCCTTTGCCAAAGTCACCATCGAAATTGCCATCCACAGCGCGTGCGGATACCCCACCATACAGATTGCTCGACTGCTGAGTGCTGCGATTGAGCGCCAGATTTGTTTCTCCATTGACGACCTCGACTTCGGTCAACGACAAGATGCGCTGCTCACCTGGTAGCTCGATACGCACATAGCGTCCACGGGTGGGCGCGAAACTATACGATTTCCGATCCGACTGGACTGGCGCCGCGACCGATGCAGCCTTAGGTGCCGAAGCAGTCGCGCGTTTCTCTGGATAATAAAACTGGTGTCCGGGAAGGCGCAGGGTTTTCTCACTCAAGCCAAACAGGTTTTCATCCGCCTGACTGACAGGGATCGGCTCAATCGTCAGATCAGCCTGCGATAAAGCAACGGGGGTCAAAGTCGCGACTTCGCCCTGCTTCAAATCGATCGCGTAAAAGCCCCCTTCCAGTGCCTGCACTTTGGAAGGATCGGCGATACGACCATTGATGGCGAACTGTGGATTCGGAAAATCGACGTGTAGGACACAGGGCGCGCCGATTAAACTTTTAACCCGGACAAACTGGGTCTCGCCGGCCTTCTTTTTGGCACTCACCAGAAAGGCGCCTTGCGTGCGAAAATCTTCAAATGCCACATCGGCCCAGCGCTCGGGCGTGCCCGGGAAGACCCGGATCTTACCGCCCCAACTTTGCAGCAGCATATCGTGCAAGGCCGTGGCAAAGGACAAGGGACTCTCGATCACAGGATTGCCTTCCGCATACATGGTCGTGGAGGAAACATTCTGATGATGAATCAAAAAGTTGAGATAGTGGTAGGCCTGCTCGGCATCGCCCAAGGTGGCATACATCGAAGCAGCACCCGTGGCCGTGTAGCCCGTCACTGGCATGGCATGATCTTTTTGCACACCATTGATGCTGACATCCAACCAGTGATCCAGTGTCGTGCGCAGCATCTTTGCGTCGGCTTCATTCTCAGGAGTAATCAGAGCCAGCGGATAAAAGCCCAATAAGTGCGAATAGTGACGATGCGGCTTTTCAAAGGCGATGTCCTTGCCTATGCGCAGGCCATTTTCGTCGATCTGCCAGCCGACGAGATGATCGACGATATGTTGCCACTCGGCCGCCAGCGGATCATTCAAATTATGCTCCTCATTGATCGCCAGCAGGGTCTCACAACTCCAACGCAAGAGCGCGATGGTGAAATTGATATCCTGCCCGTGTCCGCCCGGATACTCCGGCGACCAACTGAGCGAGATATGAATCTTGCCGTCGTCACTCTCAACGGGACGCTCTCGGATGAAGTTGCGGTAGCTATTCACCGTCTGCCGCAGCAATGGAAACAAGCCGTCACGCATCCGCTCGCGGTCGCCCGCATACTCGCAGTGCAGCCAATAGTTATGCAGCACCCAGGCCAACATGTCCGGCACCTTGCCATTATCATAGGCCTGTAAATCCTGCGGAAAACATGCCGCGATGGCTGCGCTGTCTTCCCAGCGCTCAGGCACATTCTTGGTGAGATTTGCCGCATACTTGTCCAAGTTATTAGCCAGCGATTCTCCGATCGACATCCGGTTCGCCGTCAAATGCGTCCAATACTGGAGCTGCACATTCAAGTCACCCCACACCATCGGCCAAAAGGTCTTGTGATACCATGGCCCCATCAAATCCAGAATCGGTCCGTTCTCCCGCATGGCAGAGCCCAGCTTATACATTTGTATCCAATAAAAGGATTCCTTCTCGGCATCATTGAGCGTCAGGAAACTTTGCGGATAATACGCATGCCACCATTGCGCATGCGTCTCAAAGAATTTGCCCTCACTCAGCAAATCTCGCGCGCCCAAGAGATTCTGCCGCACCACCTCCATGCTATTGTTTTCAGGAAAACTGTGATGCACACTCGCGAGCATTACTTGCTTGCCATCCGCGGCTCCCTGAATCTCCCAACCAGTGGTGGTCTCACCACGATTCTGATAGAGCGGCTGAAAACAAAACTGCATACCATCCGACTCACTCACAGTCGCCGCAGGCGGCATTTCGTAGGGTGCGGTCCGCATACGATCCCAACTACCACCTTTGGGGCCACCGCCCGCTTCCAATGTTTGGCGCACCGGCGCAATCGGTGCGTCCGGATGCCATGAAATTTGAATCGATTCATCCCCCGCCGCGACGGTTTCAAAGTAGATCACGTCCGTTTCCGCATGACTGAGCCCCCGCACGTAATAAGAGCCCTGCGTGGTATGAATCGTGCCCACCATCTGCGCATTCCACAAATTCAAGCGCAGGTCTACGTCGAGAATCTCCCCTCGCGACTCCAGCTCAAAATGCCCCAAGGGCAAACGACTGCGGTAAATCCACAGCATTTCATTGCCCTCATGTGGCAAGCGGTGATCGTAATAATCATGACGCCCCACGTGAATCGAGATCACATTCTTCGCGTCCCCTGCGGCTTGATAAAAAAGGAAGCCCACATTGCCGTTACCCGTGTAAGGTGCCACCTCCCAGCGTGTGGGAATCCGGTCCCAGATCATATCATGCCGCGCCAAAAATGTGGCATAATCGACGGTGGATTCGGCCTTGAGCAAACTAGGGACAAGTAGACTGATCACGAGAAAGAGACGAAATAATGGGGAAAGGTTCTTCATGTTATTATTAACGCACCCAAACACAAGGCGCGCAGATTGGCAAATAAAATATATAAGTAGTTATATTGAGTTGATATAAGTAGACACATTCCGTCAACTACATAGCTATGAAAAACGCGACCATGAAAGCCATTGCCGAGGAGGCAGGCGTCTCCCTGACCACTGTTTCTTGTATTCTGAACAAGAAAAACCTCAAGTACTCGGCCGCGACTAAAGATCGAATTTATGCCATCGCAGAGCGACTCAAATACCGCCCCAACGCCTTGATTCACGGCATGCAAACGGGCAAGAGCGGCATGGCTGGCGTGATGATCCCCAACAACACCTGGTTTTACAGTCAAATCAACAGTGGGATTCACGACATCTTTTCCAAGAGCTCAACGCTCATGCTGCTAAACTGGAACTACAAATGTTTCACCGACGAAGACCTCAATCTAGAACGCTCGATCATTCACCAAATGATCGAGCGCCGGGTTGAAGGCATTCTACTGCGCCCCAGCTTCGAAGGCTTTCAAAAATCCTACTTTGAGGAGATTCTGGAGCGCAACATCCCGCTCATTCTGGTCGATCGCGAACTCGCGGAGCTAAAGACAGATTACGTTGGAACGGACGACACATATGGCGGCCAGCAAGCCGCGAAGCACCTGCTTTCCCTCGGGCACAAACGGGCGCTCTACGTGGGCGCGGACAAGGTCAGCACCTCTCACCACCGCCAGCGTGGATTCCAAAAAAAATGGGAGGCCACAACAGGCAAGCAGGCCGAGGTCATGAATTCCGAGGATGACGACTTCGAAAACGAACTCTCTAAAATTCTGAAAAAGAAGAAAAGCCGCCCCACCGCCGTCTTCTGTATCAACGATTCCGTAGCCGGCAGAGTGATCTCAATCGCCGAAGCCTGTGGACTCTCGATCCCCGAGGACCTTTCGATCATCGGCTTCGGGGACGAACGCCTAGGTCACGTTCGCCACGACCTCACGACCTTTGACCAACACCCCATCCAAATCGGTCAAACCGCAGCCAAACTGTACCTAGAGCGCACCCAAGAAACAGAACACACAGACACGCAAAGCATTTTAATCAAACCGCAACTCTTGATCAAAGGAACCACGCAAAAGCCGAACTAAGAAACATGGACAAGAGTGTCCATGCTCCTGTTTTGGCGAAATAGGTTTCCTTGGAGTTTCGTCGATTGATTCTGGAGCGAATATTGCCGAGGGCAAAATGTGAAACTTAATTTCCATAAGAACAAGGTCACTTAACAGGAGACGGGACACTCTTGTCCCGCAAGAAGCATTGCCAGCGTTCGGCGAAGAATGAAGCTTCACAGCAGATAGGGGGCGTTACTGCGCGAATAGCCTTCCTTGTTGGAATAATTCTCACAGTTGAGTCATCTATAGAAGATACATGAACAATCTATACGACCAGCTCGCAGCACAAGCGGCGAAAACACGCCAAATGAAACCGGAATTCATGCAAAAAGTGGACGCACTCATTGCATCTGCACGTGAGTCGGGTGAAGGTGCCCACGCCTTGGCTGTCGGCCAACGGGCACCTGAATTTAGTTTACCCGACGCACATGGTGCCCCCGTGTCGCTGAGCAAGCTCCTGCAAAGTGGCTCCGTCGTGCTGGTTTTCTATCGTGGAAGTTGGTGCCCCTACTGCAATTTACAGCTCCATGCCTTGCAGTCGCGCTTGGCCGAAATCCAAAAGCTAGGCGCGCAGTTGGTTGCGATCAGCCCGCAAAAGCCTGATAACTCATTGTCACAGCTCGAACGTGATGCACTCGAATTTACAGTGCTCTCCGACCAGGACTGTCATGTCGCCACACAATTTGGCGTGGCTTGGAAAGTCCCCACACTCTTCCTGGACCATATGCGCAAAGACCGTGGACTCGATCTGGTAGAGATCAACCAAGGCAACGGTAGCCGACTGCCGATCCCCGCTACCTTCATTCTGGACCACGACGGGCAGGTCATCTGGAATTCCATCGATGTCGACTACCGCACCCGTGCCGAACCAGACGAGGTGATCGCCGCCTTAACAAAGCTAAAGCATACCTTCCCTAGCCAGTCAGCTCTCTCGTAGCCGCAACGCGCCAATGGAGGCAACGCGCCCCAGATTTGAGACGGAGAACTAAAGCGTCGCGATGGGGTTCAGGTTCATCTTTAAGTCTGTGCCATAATCACATGGCTACATTTCTATGTAGCCCAGCTTCTTCGCAAAAGAGTCAAAACCATACTACAGGCATTGCCGAATTTAGCCGGACGCATTCTTCTCAGGTAATTCTTCGCAAGATGGGACGCGTTCCAGGCCATCATCCCATGAAGCTCTTTCCGAACAAAAAAGATGAGCCTGAGGCTTGATGGAGAGTTCGCTATCGAGACTGCCAGCCGGCACCATCAAAACCGAGCCCGTGGAAAGTCGATGAGGTAGAGCCGAGCCACAGTTCAAACAGAAGCTCTTCGCATGGCGGCTTCCCGGCAATTGATAACTGCGAACCTGATTTTCGCCAGATAACCAGCGTAAGTTAAAATCATTGCTAAACAAATTCGCAGCATGAGCCGAACCAGTGTCTTTGCGGCAGCGATCACAGTGACAGAGGAAGAAATGCTCAAATTCTCCCTCAATTTCAAACACAACCTCTCCACAGAGGCAGGATCCTTTATGTGCTGTAGTCATCGTGCGATTGCGCTCTGAGGAATGGTCCCCCCCGACTATGGAAACAGAGGCCACAAACTCAAATCTCTCATGTCAGTTTTGAGTCAAAAGAACGACGCATACAATCTAGACTGACTCCGTCCACTTCTTCTCCCCGAGGGGACAAGAAGTGCCTGCCACAAACTTTGGGCGATGGAATAAGCTTTTGGGCTTCGATCGGCTTGCAGAGGGGCCCTTCTCAATACGTTCGTACAATAACTGAGCAGCATCCCGCCCAATTAAATAAGGCTCTTGATCAAAAGTCGACAGCGCCACCCTTGGGTCACGCAAGTTCAGCGCACCAAAACCAATCACTTTAACCTGGTCTGGAATGGATAGGTTTAGATTCTGACAACTATGCCATGCGCTGATCGCTAGACGGTCTGCAATCGCAAAAATACCGTCAAACTGATCTCTATACTTCTTCAGTTCATGGTCAATCAGTTCAGCATTATGTGTAAAATTGGGCGCAATGACATGCGTCGTTAGCCCAACACCAAATTCAGACAAGCCATCCAGGAAGCCCTTCGCACGTAAACGACTCGTGCTGACGAATTCGCCAGTGGAAATTAACACTACATTCTTGCAGCCATTCTGCGCCAATATACGTGCGGCTTCGCGACCTCCGGCCAAATCATCTGTCCCCACAAAGTCAGTCGAAAAGTGGGTCGTATTTCGATCAATCAAGACCAACGGAATCTTGCGATCCACGACTTCCTTGAAATACAAGGGGCTCGCTTCTTCATTCACTGGCAGTAGCAAAATGCCGTCGACCCGGCTCTCGAGCAGGCGGTTGATAATCTTCCCCTGCTCCACAAAAGCCTTCTCTCCGAGGTTTCCATGCACTAAATCCAGGGCCATAATCATATCCTTTTCGTGAAAAAAGTCGTAGATCCCCTCTAACATCGTGGGCGCAATCGCATGCCCCGCCGGCATCACCACACTCACAATGCCACTGCGGCCACTTTGCATGCCACGCACTAAGCGATTTGATTTATATCCCAGTCGATTGGCGATTTCGCGGATGCGCTCTTCTGTTTTTGCAGAGACATTGGACTCATTGCGAAGCACGCGGGATACGGTCATCATCGACACGCCCGCTTCCTCGGCAATTTGCTTCATACTTACTGATGACTGTTTACCCATGTTAATTAACATTTGATCGTAATGTTAATAAATAACAAGCAGATTTTCAGTCGTGCTTACAATGCCCTCAAACTACCTAGAAAATGAGGCAATCTTTTTTTATAGCTAAAGCTTCTCGGGCGTCCAGTTCACGATTTCCCCAGATTTTTGCTGGGCTTCGTAAAGCTTTTGCAAGGGATGATCTCCTTTAATGCGAGGGAGCCCTTCGTTGACCATCAAGGGCAGCGCGGAGTCCCACCACTGATCGTATGACTTGCGAAGTTGCGACACGACTTCGGGAAACTGCTGCGACACATCCTTGGTCTCACCTGGATCTTGCTGGAGATCGTAGAGCTGCTGATTATTCACAAAGCGCCAGCGCTCGGTGCGCACGGCGTTATTACGATATTTATAGGCATCGCGCTCTCCGGTCTTCCAACGGCCACAATGGAAGAACAGCTCACGATCAGCCCAATCAGCTTGAGGGTCTTCCAGCAACGGCAACAAAGAGCGTCCATCGAGACTTTGCATATCAGCGGGCAGTTGTGCTCCCGCTAACTCGGCGAAAGTTTGATATAAATCGATGTGCGCCACCAAGGCATCGATGTCCACACCACGCTTCAGAACACCCTTCCATTGCCAGAAAGCTGGAACATGTGTGCCGCCTTCATTCGGCGAGTTTTTACGGCCACGCATGTTGGCATTAAACGGGGAAATTTTTTCGCCATCTCGTAGGATGGTCTTCATCGACATGCCGTTATCAGTCATAAAAATGATTAAGGTGTTATCCAAGGCCTTCCATTTTTTGAGTAAGGCCATGAGTTGCCCAAAGTTGTCGTCGACATTCTCAATCATACCATAACGAGCTGCGGTATCTTCATCATAGCCTTCTGAAAGGAAGTGCTGTTTGTATTCATCAGGCGCATACATGGGACCATGGGGCGCATTCAGTGAAAGATAGGCAAAGTATGGCTGACCTGCCTCATGTTGCTTCTGAATCCAGCCTTCGGCTGCATCAAAGAACACGTCGGTGCAAAAGCCTTGGGTCTGCACCACTGTATCGTTGTACAATAAGACATTATCGAAATATGGATTCTCTTTATTGGCAGCAAAATCTCCCAAGCTAGTCTGGCCGATGCCGCCCGCTCCATGCATCAGCACTTCATCGAAGCCCCGGCTTTGCGGGCGATATTCGGATTCGTCCCCCAAATGCCACTTACCAAACAGGCCTGTAGCATAGCCCGCACTCTTTAGGGCTTGTGGCAGCGTATGCACATCCAGGGCCATGCGCTCGCGTTGTAAGATCGTGTGCGTCACCCCCACCTTAAACGGAAAACGACCGCTCATGATGGCCGCACGGGTCGGCGCACAAGTTGGGCTGACTTGAAAGTCGGTAAAGCGGGTCGACTGTTTGTAGAAGCGATCAATATGCGGGGTGCGCACAATCTCGTTCCCCATGCAGGACAAGTCCCCCATGCCTTGGTCGTCGGTCATCACTAAGATGATATTCGGACGGCTGCCCGCCAAAGTCTGGGCGGCGAGTTCGCCAGTCAGTAGCACGGCAGCCCCTAGCCCCAACAAACAAAATAGTTTCTTACAAATCATAAATAGCCTTCTATCTTTTCAGTTTAAATACGATTTTCACCATATCGGGTAAATCAGTTCGCATCGCAGCAGGCACGACCACATGCAAAGCAGAGTCGCGGTAAGTAAAGTTCAATGGCTCCCCCGTGCGTAATAGGCTCACTTGGAGGGGGTGCGACACGTCGCGGATAAAGACCGCACCCTCCGCATCGGGTAAGGAGTAGTAAACATTCGCTCGCTTAGTGGTGTAGTTCTGCGTCTTGTCCAAGGTCGGCAAGGGCGCATCGAGATCCACATCATAAGTCGCCTCGCGGGAGTGCGCCATCCAGGCAGCCATCTCGTCGCAAAGCTCATAAAACCAATCCATCATTTCGCCGTTCCCGCGTGGTGGCACATTGACCAGTAAATTCCCTCCCAGCGAACGACAACGTATCAACTCTGTGAGTAAGGTATTGGTGTCCCAGTGGTTCGTTTCACACTCGACCCCGTAATGCCAATTCGGCGTAAAACTATTTTCTGACTTTTGACAAGACTCCCACCACCAGCCGGCCTCGTTGGTCACTTTCACATTGTGGCTGGCACCCTGATGCCCGCCTTCCGGCGTCGCGATATTTCCACGCGCTACAAATATATTTGGCTGTAATACTTTAAGATCCTCCTCGCTGACGGAGACAGAGCCATCCCACCAAATCACATCGATCTGACCGTAGTTGGACATCAGTTCACGTACCTGGCCAATGGACTCAGCCTTCTCCTCTGGCCCTGAGAGCGCCATCAAGGGGGTGAGCTTTGGCGTCTTCCCCACCCGCTCATGCTTATAATTCAGCTGAAAGTCCTGTTGGGCAGGATGCATGAATTCGCGGTTCTTATAGTCATAATGCCAATTCGGGCCTGAGTAGTAAAAACCGATCTTCATGTCGTTTTTGCGTGAGGCGTCCACGTAGTCTCGCACCAGATCACGTCCTTCCATTAGATCGCCTGTATCCCAGGTGCCGTGGTCGCTCGGCCACAACGCATAGCCGTCGTGATGACGTGTCGTTAGCACCGAATAACCAAAGCCCGCCTTACTGGCCGCTGCCAGCCATCGGTCGGGTTGATAATTCTCTGGGTTCCAGGTCTCAGCCACCGCAAACATCTCTTCGGGGAGTTGCATAAAGCGCCCCGAATCCGCCTTGCGCTGCGACCATACCATTGCCCAGGCATCGCCGGTCGCAGGGTTGGCACTGGTCGGTCCCCAGTGCAGAAAGAGCCCTAGTCCTGCTTTGCGGAACCAAGCCCACTCAGGGTGCGCTTCGGCGTCGATCGTCCGTTTGGCAGTCAACTTGAGATGTAAATTTTTCTTCGCCCACGCACGTAATTCCTCTGGGCTTTTTCCCTCCCAGTGCTTTTGACCATCCCCCGCATGTTTTTGCGAGAGTGCCAATTCAAAGGGGTCTTCCGCCAAATCGTCTTTGGCGGTTAAAGTAAGCTGCAGTGTCGCAGCGCCACCTAAGGCAGCTAGTAAAAAGATGCGTAATGATGTATTCATTTAGCGGTGATTAAGGAAAAAATTAATTGTTTGTTGAATGATCTCATCACGACTGGGGTCGATCGGCGCGCCCACGCTGCGCCAATTGTGTCCGGCATTTTTAACAATCACGATTTCAACGGGCGCAGGAATCGTCTCCAGAGCTTCTTGCATGCGATAGGCCTGCTTCACGGGGATGGTGGTATCCTGATCACCTTGCAGCATCAACAAGGGTGGGCTGTCTGAGGTGAGATAGCTCACGGGGCTCATCTCACGATAACGCGCCTCCTTATCCTCCGGCTTGGAATTCGCTCCCATGATGCGTGGACCAAAGCGATCACGAAAATTCTCGCGGTCATCGTGATTAAACAACTGTTCATCTTGAAAGTCGCAGGGACCATACCAAGAAACACCACCGACCGTTTGATAAGTATATTGGGCCAATTCAGGGTCACCGCTCAAAGTCTCAGGCGATGACAGTAATACCATTTGAGCGATATGCCCACCTGCGGAATCGCCGAATGTATACATCTTCATCGGATCAATCCCCAGCTCTTTACTGTAGGCTGAAATAAAACGAAGTGCATCCTTGGAATCGATCACACAATCACGCATTGAGGTCTGACCATCCTTCGACCACAAACGATAGCCCACGGATACGACACAGAAGCCCTCTTTTAAGAGCGCCTGATGCACCACTCCAAAAGAGGCATGCCCCGCCCCTTGCTTACTCCCGGCCGCCCATCCACCACCATGGGTATATAAAACCACTGGCTTTTTATCGCTGTCATCCACATCCGGGAAATACAAATCCAGATACACATCGCCTGTTGGAGTGCGTTTAAACAAGACGTTGCGAATTTGGCGGCCTGGACTGTCAATATACTTGAGCGAATTGGCCTTCAATTCTTCGAGTGTAATTGCGCCATCAGCGTTGGCATCCAACTTTTGATTCTTTTTCCACTGGGCCGGATCTTCGTCGGCAGTGAAGACGCCATCACGATTGGTATCCAATTTCGAAAACATCCGCTGAGCGATGCGTCCTTCATAGTGTTCAGAAGAATCCTTTAATGGCTCTAGGGCGTAACCAGTCGCCACCAGTAAGCATGATATGGATACGATCGTTTTGTGTATTTTCCTCATATAAAATTACTCTCTGACAGAATCTTAGGGCCAAGCACGAAATAATCCGTGCACAGCCTAGTATACAGCTAATCTAACATGCTTGAAGTGGGGAAAATATCACCCGTTTACGGGATAGAAGACGCTACTTATCGAAGAGTCCTAGGCGAAAGGCTTTAGAGACCGCAGCAGGGGCATTTTTGACATTCAGCTTTTCATAAATATGCCGTACATGTGTATCCACTGTCGCATATCCGATGCCTAGCTGACCACAAATCTCCTTCTTTAACAGTCCTTCGCTAATAAGCTCCAGCACCTGCTGTTCGCGTTCGCTCAAAGCAGCATCCAACTGGTCGGTGGGCAACTTATTTTGTAAAGTCTGAAGCACGAATTTAGCCACCGAAGGCTCCAAACTAGCCCCCCCATTGGCGACTAAACGAATGCCATCTTTAATTTCTGTTAAAGTTGAAGATTTCAACAAGTAACCGGATGCCCCCAAGGAGATCGCCTGTAATACGTCCGCCTGATCATCCGATTGCGTCAGGATGATTACTTTAGCATTTGGCATCGCCTGATTAAAGTGCGGCAAGGCATCCAAACCACTCATACCTGGCAGCCGTAGATCCAGTAACAACACATCCGGGAGTTTGGGTGCATTTCCCTGCACCTTCCGTAAGGCAATTTCCGCCGTCACAAACTCACTCATCAGTTCAAGATCGTCATCGCGCGACAAGGCTAAGTCGATCACGTCGCGATACTCGCGATTATCTTCAACCAGCATAATTTGTATCGGTCTTTTCATTATAAGAATCTGTATTTTCGAGTTTTAACAATTAAACGAACTTGAGTGCCTGGTCCCGCATCCGGCTGACGGATACGTAAGTCTGCTCGCATCAAGCGTGCACGGCGTTCCAGCGCCTTGGGCACCAGGTCGGCGATGCCATCCCCATTGTCAGTCACCGTCAGTTGAATCTTTTCAGCATCGGCCACCAATCGAGTCCACACTTCAGTGGCCCCAGAATGTCTGATAATATTTGTGAGTGCTTCTTTATAAAATAAATAGACATCCAAACGCGTGCGACGCGGGATTTGCTGCAAAAAGCCTTCCCCTTCAATTTGCAGATGATGCTCCAAATCCCCCAGCAGACGCTCATTGTCTTGCTTAATTTCAAATACCAAATCATCGCAAAAACCCTGTGTTTCCAATAGATTGGCGCAGTTGCTGGCGGCCTTGCCTGTGCGCTCAGTCAGCGCACGTATCCGATCCACAGTGTCCAGCAGTTCTTCTCGCTGATCCACGGCATCTTTAGCCAAATCACCCAATAGACCAATCGCATGTAAATTAGCCCCGAGCTCATCATGTAAATTGGCTGCAATACGTTCTCGAATTAAGGACTCCTGACGTTGACGCGCCGTTCTCAGATAAATCATGGCAATAACCCCCAACAGCACAAGAATGCCAACCAACCAGGCCAGCCATTTGAGTTGACGGCTTTGCTTCGCATAACGAAGCGAAATCTCGGCCAAAACAATCGGCCGCTCAGCTTCCAAATCTCTGCGCAATGCAAGTTGCTGCATCCAATCACGCATCGGCAAGATCAAGCCATTTAGGTTATGCCCATCGGTGAGAGCTTCTCGAGTCTCTAATTCAGAGCTCAGGCGAAAGTCCAGCAGTACATTTTTCCCCAGCGCCACATTCGACACATCATCAAGTAATTCTAGCTCCGCAAAGCCAATACGTGAGCCACTCACACGATCCGATTTGTACAAATAAGGCTTGGTTGCGACAAAACGCACATAGCGACAATCTGTTGTGGGAAAGGCCCACTCCATAATTGGTCCGATCTCATAGACGCTCGAAATATGCACATCGAGCAGCACCGTCGCATCCGAAAAGTCCGCCTGATTGGCGCCTTCCAGAATAAACTGCTCAGGAATACCGAAATCCCCTTGAAAGGCACGCGGCATCGTATCCCCCTGATCGACCGCATGCAAACGTAAGCGAGAGAGGGCGTAGCTCTGCCCCAAATCGATCATAATCGTGGCCTGCTCTCCGATGTTTACACGACTGATCATCGGCAAGCTCTGTTCTCCACGTGCGGCATTCATGACATAAGGCAAAATCCCATCCACTAAAAAAGAACTCTTCCATGCATTTGAACGATAAATGTTACGTGAATAACTAACAGGCTTGCCCAGCGCTTGATTATAAGGCCCGGCAAAGACCATCATTTCAGCCAATTGCATGATAAATTTCCCATCACGTGCACGACTTGATAGACGCGTCGCTTCCAAACGAACCCACGAAGCTTCAACCGCATCGATTGGCACGATCACTGGTGCAATACTCTCCAATGGAGCATCACCAAAATCAAGTTCTGCCACGACTTGCCCCTCCGGATCGCCCTCGAGCCCCACTCGTATACGAAATTCAAGTGGGAATGCATCCGCCACATAGCCTTTAGCCATATCGCGCCACACAGTGGGAACTAATACGATTTGATCGATCCTGCAACTCTGCTCCAAATCAACGCTCACCCACTCGTAATGCGCAGACTCATCATAGTTCATTGAACGGTAGCCAATCGGTCCGACTCCAGTATTTAAGCTGAAACGAGCCAAGGATTCCAGTTCGCCATCGATTTCAGCTAAACGCGCTTCCAAATCCGCAAGTGATACCTCTCGCAGCAGATTCGCGCCATGACTACAGAACAGAGTCATAGCATAGCATAGAAAAATAATGAATCGGCAAAATCTCATCCAAGGACAATACAATGAGACCACAAGCCTCGTAGCAATTCTAACTTACTTGATGAATGGTGAACAAAGGCGGATCGTTCCATTTCCTTTTAATCGCACAGCTGCGATCACAGCGCACTCAGATACCTATGCTGACGCAGAAAATCTACGCTACGATCGAAGATCAGGCGGTAATCCACATCATCACTTCTACGGCGGAAAAATGAGCCGTTAAAAAAGCCATGCCCCTTCCCTTCGGCAGGGACCAGCACGCACTCGTTGCCCGCCTCCTGCATCAAGCGGGTGAAGCGCTCGGCATTTTCAAGGGGGACCGTCGTGTCTGCAGTGCCATGAAAGACGATCGTCGGAACAATGTCGGGGTGCACTTGGTGGCAGAGCGACAAGTCGGTCTGTTGTTCTGGCTTAAAACGCTCAGCGCCAAAGCCCGCCTCCGTGGTATCGAGGACGGGATTAAACAAAATCATCAGATTGGGCTGCGAGCTGATGGCTAAATCCTCCCCCTCTTCTTCATATCCGGAGAGCACACCAGTCGCCCCTGCCACATGACCGCCAGCGGAACCACCGGAGGCGACAATCCGATCGGGGGCGATTCCCAGTTCGCCGGCATGCGCGCGCACCCAACGAATGGCCGACTTGCCATCATTGACGCACTCAAAAGGTGTCGTCTTATTCCTGCTGCGCACTCGATACTCCGCAGAAAATGCGACCAGCCCTAGCTCTGCCATATCTCTGGCTTGCTGATAGAATTGCTTGGGAGTGCCCCCCGACCAACCACCGCCAAAAAAGAACACAATGGCGGGGCGTTGATCCGTAGGCTTTAGATCGGCAGGCTCAAACAAATGGAGTTTCAGCGGCACACCATCGATCTCCTTATACAGAAGTTCGCGATCGGGTCGTATATCAGCTGCCGCCGCGAAGTGGCAGATGGCAACTGAGATCAGTAGTAAGCTTGTCAGGGGTTTTATCATAACTTGAGGTATTTTGTTCGTAAAAATTGCGTTTCGGTCTATCGCTGAAAATCCTCAGGACGCATCCAGCTAAGATCTTTCCAATAGTCGGTATCGTTGGCTTGCGGTGCACCGGGCGTGCTGCGACCGTTTACGATCAAGGCATTTATCTTCGCAGTCAAAGATGCCACTTTTTCCGGGTGACTGGCCGCGAGGTTGTTGCTCTCCGCACGATCGGTCGAGAGCTCGTAAAGTTCTGCCGGCTTCTTACGGCTGGGCAGGATCAGTTTCCACGAGCCCTCAGTTATGCCGTAGCGCATGTCACTGCTATCATGACTGATAAAGGGCACGCGCTCGTAGTCCGCAGCGGGATCGATCAACACCGAAGCAAAGCTATGGCTATCCTCACCCGCATTATCAGGCAGTGTCGTTCCTAGTAATTCAGCGAAGGTCGCCAACAAATCCGTCTGACTGACCGTTTTGTTCCAAGCCCGCCCCGGCGCCTCAATACCTGCCGGCCAGCGCAGCATAAAGGGCACCCGTTGTCCGCCTTCATACACAGAGCGCTTGCCCTCACGCAGGCCACCGCGACTGTCATGGCCGGTCTCTTTGAGCCGCGTCGCCCAGGATTTTTCGGGGCCATTGTCGCTGGAGTAAACAATCAGCGTATTCTCGTCCAGCCCCTGCGCTTGCAGGAAATCCAAAATGCGCCCGACATGATAGTCGGTTTCGATCACGAACTCACCGTAAGCGCCCGCCTCGCCTTGCCCTTGAAACTCCGGCAAGGGACACACGGGATAATGGGGTGACGTATAAGGCAGATAGAGAAAGAATGGCTTGCCCTCTTTGGCCTCAGCCGCCTGATCGCTCATCCATTCGATTGCCTTATCGGTAAATCGTGTGAGGCACTGATTATCGATAAAGTCTTCGGCCACCTCAAAGTTCTTCTTAACGATGCGACTCGGATCTTTTGAAACGCCGGGCTCGGTTTCGTAAGGAGGCATGATCCGATAATCAACATAACGCGGATTCTTCTTCTTATTGGTATACAAGGTCGGCGGCACTTTCGCATAGCGCCCCTCAAACCATGCCAGAACACCGAAGTTCAAAGACGCGGGCACACCATAGAAATAGTCGAAGCCCTTATCCAATGGCATATCTGTGATCGGTTGCGACCAATCGCGGTTTTTAGGTGTGCCGGGAAAATCCATACCGAGGTGCCACTTGCCCACCATGCCGGTGTTGTAGCCTTGCTCCTTCAAGAACGATGCCAGCGTCATGCGCCCATCCACAATCATACACTTCGCTTCGGCCCCCAAAACGCCTTGCTTGCGCTCGGTTCGCCAAGGGTAGCGTCCCGTCAATAAACCATAGCGCGCAGGCGTGCACACGGAGTCGGCACTATGCCCGTTGGTAAAAGCAATCCCCTCCTGAACCAAACGATCCAGGTTCGGCGTCTGAAATTTTGCATTTGGATTCAGCGCACTCACATCGCCGTAGCCCTGATCGTCGGTGTAGATGACGATAATATTGGGACGCTCCACAGCTGCCAGCAGCGTCGTTCCCAGCAGCATGAACACAGCAATCAAATGCCTCTTATGTGATTTAAATAGGATCATAAACTTATTTCTCAAAGGTAAGTGTTTCCATTTTTTGCGCGCGCCAGACCTGAGCGGTGTGCGAGCCAGGATTCAAGCGCCCCATCGTGCGCACAAAGTCATTTAAGCCGGGGGTGGCGGTTCGATTGATCAATAGTACGACGTCATCGCTGCGAAAGCCATACTTAGCCAAAGCACTCTCGTTCGGCACCTCCACTAGCAGAACGCCGATTGTCTCATGCATGCCTGTCGCCGTCAATTCGGCCTCCGTATCCAGGGCCTTGACCATGCCGCCCATGAACTTCTTGGCGACTTTAGGTCGATACGTATTCGAGGCCGCCTTTGCAGGCAATGTGATCGGTGGTGAACCTGCCAATTGCTTCAGTTCAGGCGAGATCACCCCAAACCCGCCCATCGGGAAATTTTCAAACCCAGTTTCCAATGCGGGGGAACTGTCCTGCACTTGAAAATTCCCCGCCTCAGGGGCCACGAATTCGGCATTGCCATAAAGACTCCCGGCATCGTCGAAGGTCTCTTTTTGCAAAGCCACCGCGGGCACCGTCTTCGTCGCCTGCGGGTTGTGCACGAAATTGTAATTACGCGTGCCGCCCCAGAGCCCGGGATTGGAGGAACTATAAACCTTGGGTGACCAAATGATGTTTCTTTCAAACACATCGTAGGTGGGTTTTGGATACGGCACGTTACATGTATAGCCGAGTCGCCCGACGATGATGTTATTCGTCACGATTCGATGATAACCTTCGCGTGTCTTGAGCCCTCCATACAGACATAGGTTGTTATAAATTTCGTAATTGGTGCAGCCATCGTCCAGATCAATATCCCAGCCATGTTCACAGTGCATACGATTGTTACGCAGGATGCTGGTCTGATACGCATCCCAACGGGGTGAGTCCGGATATTCTTCAACGTAATAACTGATCAGTGGCTTGCCATTGGCATCTCGCGCCGTCGGCCCTGAGGGCGAAGTGCTGTGCCAGATGCGATCACGTCCCCAGCCATTAAACGCGCCGTGGTCGTGCGTCTCTAATACGGTCTCAAAACAATCGTTCCACTCGATCAAATGACCACCCCAGGTGCCATCGCAGACATTGATCGCCGCGCGGGGTGTGTGACTGATGGTATTGTGGCGCACAGTGATGCGGGAGGACATCGATAGATTGACCCCGGCCACCTGCTTCTCAAAGCGTCCACAACGCGTCATCAAATTGTCCTCGACCAAGCAATCCGCCGGATACTCGTCGGACTTGGGACCAATCTCGGTATCGATGGTATCGACCGGACGCGCCGGAGCACCATAACTAAAGGCCGGGTCACGCACCGCGGCAGGTGAGCCCACGAAATTAACATCCGAGGCGCCATTGTCACGAAAGCGATTGCCACGTATAATGCTTCCGCGATTGTAGCCATCCACAAAAACCGCATTACCGCCCAGCTCTTCGAAGGTGCAGCCTTCGATCACGATGCCCTCAGTGCCTCGCAGATGGACGGCTCCTCCTCGATAAATGCTCCAATCACTACGCAAGAGCGGCTCCTTAGTTTCCATGAAAGTGCGCGCGGTGCCTTTGAACTGTATGCCCTCAAAATGAATGTGCTGAACAGGCTGCGTTGTCACATGAGTTTGCACCTGTGTCAGTTTGAGACCGTTGCCGCTGTTCGGAATGTCCATGACGGCGACCGGTTGCTGAAAATCACCGTAAATGTTAACGAGATGTTTGGTCTGTAACACCGCTTCAAAGGCCGCCGTGCTCATATCGACATCGGCCGCTGGCATATAATACAGCCATCCATGCTTTATGTCGTGATACCACTCCCCGGGCGCATCGAGCTCTTCAAAGACATTCTCGATCATTCTGTAAGAAAGATGCGCGCCTTGGTAACGGTTATTTTGCCAGCCACCTTCATACTGCAGCTCTCCGTTGGCTTGCTTGCCGAGCACACGATAATGCTGACTCCCCCAAAGACCGCGATGCATGCCATGCATAAATGCGCCCGTCGGGTCTGCCCACTCCTGCGCTTTGCTCGCATCCCAGGCATCCGGCGTGCAACCATCATAGGGTGCGTTCCCCGCTTTACTGCCTTGATGCTTTTGATCCGCAGCCAGCACATAGCCGGCACCCAAATTCGGATAGCGCGCCAGAGTTTGACGCCGACCGTTCACGATCAATTGATCAATGGCTGGCAAACTGCCGAGCTGAGTGCGATAAATCCCACGCTCCCAGGCTTCCCAGTCCTGTTTGAGGGCCTGGGCTCCGGTCAACACCACTTCGGCTCCCGACTCTGCACGATAAACCACGGGATAGGCCGCCGTCCCGCTATCGAGCGGGGACAAGGTGAAAGGCTCCGACACACGGTAAGTCCCTGCAGTCAAAATGACCGAACAAGCCTCCTCCCCGATCTGGCCACTCGCACGCAGCAAATCACGTGCGGCGGACAGAGTTGCTAAAGGTGACGAATGAGTGCCCTCAGCGGTATCCGATCCCTCGGGAGCGACGAACACATCCAGCGCCAACAAGTTGCTAGGCAGGGCTGAAAATGCCAGCGTTGCCAGCAAGCTAGTGACGCGGTGCTTTCTGAACATATTTAGCATAACATTATTTTCCAAAAATCTCATGTTCAGATCTTTTACGAAGCACAGAGAAAGGAAGTACACGACGTGCTAAGCGCATAATGAAATTTCTTAATGGGCATATTCCTTCGTAATATTAGGGGGTGGTTAACAGGAAATAGGAAAATAGCACAGCTAAGCGGATCCCGGTATCCCTCTTATACGTGAGCATAGCAAAAATTTCGTTAATAAGAACAAGCTATACAATGAAACTATTGACAACAGCCATCTAGGCTACGCTGTGTTTCTATAGTAATCAGCGCTGCCGCGGAAAGATCACCGATGCGCCGTGGTCACACTCACTCCCCAGCCCATCCATCAATCTTAAGGATGTAGCCCGCAGTGGCGTCTTCGTCATGACAGGCGAGAAAAAGGTATTCAGGTTCGCCGTCTTTCCACAAAATACCAGGGCGTTCACTACGAGCCAACTCATGACCATAATAAAGCTCGTTGGTTTGATAGCCCACCTTAGGAATGCCCCAGTCGATTCCATGATCTGCATAGGAAAGCACCGGATTCTGCTCATAGACGGCATAAGGCCCTTCGATCTTAGCACTACTGGCCATGGATATTTCCCATAGCACCTGCCCCTTCTTAGCTGCCTTGGTCATGGTTTTGTAGTAGATGCGAAACGAACCATCCGGTGTGGCCACAAAAGTAGGATTGGAGGCATGCTGACCATTGCTTTCGTTTGCGTTTAAATGGGATTGTGCGGACTTTCTGTCCATGGCCCCATCAAAGATTGCGCGGTGGCGATTGAGTAGAAAGGCCAGCACATAGGTATCCCCGACTTTTGACACCTGTGGATTATGATAGCCAGCTTCATCACTCGCGAAAACATCGCCCAGCAAAGTGTAAGGTCCCTCCGCTTGATCCGCGACCCAATGAACGATTTTACTATCTTCGACCCAAGTCCCATCGTTTGGGATCACAGAATTAAAAATATGCACACGCCCGGATTCGTCATAGATAGGCGCCATACCCCAGGTCCAGGAATACTCATTCGAAGGTAGGATGAATGGCCATGGAACCAGCGATTGAACAAACGCAGACTCTTCAATTGTGTGGAACCGAGACCGAATGCCATGCCATCTCACCATCAAATTCATTAGACACAGAAGCGGCGTCCACGATGACCGACAACCAGTCAGTTAGTCAGTCAGTCGTTACTTCGTAATATTGCTGTCAGCGAGTATAGCTTCATTCATAAACATACAAAATTATAAAAAAGTAACAACACCAAGAGGTATAAGCGGAGACAAGCCTTAGACGACATATTCCGACAAATCAGCTAGACACGTACAAATGACTACGCAGTCGATAATTGAAAATTTAGTCTACGATTCCTTGACACACGAAGATGAGTCATCAACAGGGTCCAATGCCACCAACAACTGAGCGGCAAGCCCCATACCAACGGGAAAAATCACTCGACGTTGCCCAGAACCTTCCCCAGCCCGATTAGAGGGCGTTCCTCCCTCAAGCAAACCATCAGCGGTCAAATATGCAACTAGCCCATCCTTAGTGCGCGCAGCAGCTTGCCTAGCTTCAATTGGCAGAATCCCGTGCTGATAAGCGAGTGCAAGTGCCGCTGCAATACCAGCAGAGCCAGATGTATCCATTCCACTAGAAGGCTGATGGATAAAATTTGTCCACAACCCATTCTCTAATTGATACGAGAGCAGGTAATGCATCACTCGATGCGCTTCTCTACGTAAATCTTCGATATCCTTACGGTCGTTTAGCTCAATGATTCCACGCACTAAACCGAGATAATACCATGTAATCCCGCGCGCCCAATTTCGAAAACTAAGATCTCCCAGGCGATTACGTAAATAGATACTTCCATCCTCACTCACGAGTAAGTCTCTTCGAATACGAAACTGATCCAAAGCAAGCTCCTCCAAGATCACATCACCACGCCGTCGAGCAATCACCACCAGCGGATAAGCAACACAGAGACTACCCTCCGCGCTCAGCATACTTCCATCCATAATTGCTCCTGACGCAAAGTGCCCATCAGGCTGCTTGCGGCTCAGCCAAAAATCAACTGCTCGCTGCACACTCGCGTGCTCTGGATATAAGCGTCCAATCACTGCAAACGGCAATGTTCCCTCGATACCATAGATGCTGTTATCCACAGGTTCACTGCGCGGGTTTTCATAAATTAAATCATGCTCATTTAAATAGAGCCTCAAACGACGTTTTAAATCTGTTTCATATGCCAGCTGCGCATACCTCTGATTCAGATCGTACCCACCTTCGAGCAAGCAACCTTCCATCCAGCTAAACGTTTGTACGGTGCTCAAATCTCGAAATCGTTCCAAAAACTCGCCCCAGACATCGGCCGTCTCTGCAGCACCTGCAACCATCAGATGAGGCTGTAGGAGCGTAGGAGAATTCGCCGAAGGAGCAAAAAAACGTAAATCAACACTGCCATCGATCTGCCGCAGCTCAACCCCGACCTGAAGCACACGTTTACCAAACTCGCGCGTCAACGGTATCTCAGCAATTTGAAATACAGGCGCTTGCGTAAAATCAAAGACACCAAAGACGACACCTGTTTCGGAATCGCGTGCTTCTACTTGAATCGTGTGACGAATATCAAGCGAGACCGCCAATCGTAAACGAAACGTTCCCTCTGGGACTACAGTGCCCTCCTCCCAACGAAGTATTGTTGTTCCCACCTCACAATCCTTGCCCACTGAAAAATCACGCCATGCAAAGGGAATACGTTTCCCACTCGGAACTTCGACAGTGGGCGCGAGCACAGAAGTTGCAGGCACATGAGTCACGGACGACACCGCGTCACTCACTGCTTCTTCAGTATCAATAATGCTGATTTTGTTCATATAATTTAGTCGCGGCGCTATAAATTGGATCCAGCGAATCCTATCCAGGATACTCAAAATACAAAGAATGAATTGCTGATTGCACACTTCAATAGCCTGGTAGTATTATCTGTAATATGAGCATTTCACAACGCGATCTAGCCAAGCATCTAGGCCTGAGCCCAATGACAATATCTCTAGCATTGCGGAACTCCCCGCGTCTACCAATCGCCACACGCGAACGAGTGCAAATGGCAGCCAACGAATTAGGCTACAAACCGAACCCTGCCCTAGCTGCGCTCAATAACCACCGTCGCGACCGTATGCTAAAGACAAATAATGCGACACTCGCTTTTATCACAAATTGGCAAGATGAGTTTGGCTGGCGAAAAAGCTACGTTAATTTTTTCTATCAAGGAGCCGTCTCGCGCGCGGCACAATGCGGCTACACATTAGTTCCATTTTGGCTGAAAGCTTACAAATCCTACAAACGTGCCAGCGACGTGCTCTATAATCGCGGTATCCGTGGACTGGTCTCGCACCACTGGAAAACGGGCCGGGCGAAATAAAACTAGACTGGACACGCTTTGCCGCCGTCGCAGTCGGTCCCACGCTCCTCCACCCACGACTCCACCGCAGCCTGCACGATTACGATATGGGCATGCGCCGCATTCTACGTGAACTTGATGCACGTGGCTATCGTCGGATTGCACTAGGCATCTCAAAACGTGTCGACGAAATTACGGAGCGCCGCAATAGTAATACCTTTCTCTCCGAAGTCCAACGTCAGTATCCACATATCACTCCCCTCATCGCTGACACCATCGAAGAAACACCTAAAGCCGCACAGAATTGGATCCTAAAACATAAACCAGACTGCGTGATCTCTCTTAGTTCACTTTTCCCCACAACACTCCGCTCTTACGGATGGAAAGTGCCACAAGAAATTGGCCATGCCTACATCCACATTGAACCGACTCAATCCACAAAACAAGCCACCAATCAATCCGGTATCGAATACAACTCACCAGAAATCGCTGCGGCTGCAATCGACAAACTCGACAGCCTATTGCAACGCAATGAACTGGGCCTTCCCGAGCGCCCCCTCACCCTCAACCTCCGCGGAAAATGGCTGGAAGGCAACACCTTGCAACCGAGATTAGTTAGCCCACTCGCCACCTCACTTATATAACTGAGCAAGTGCGAACAATGCAGCATAGTGATGGATTATCTCCGTGTATTACAGATAATACACAAACTCAATTGCATTGAAAGCTTAAACTGTATGAATAGCTGTTATAACGAATAGAGACACAATGCCTAAACAGAAAATTTCTAACCATACTAACCTCAAAAAACTGCAAAATATGACAACTATACCTCTAAAGCGTAATTCACTTATACTATCAATCGGCCTATCTCTCAGCAGCTTTACTAGTGCTGGAGAGCTGGTATTCTACGGAGGTGGCACCGTTGGAAGTCCTTCTTTCAGCGCAACCTCATACGATAGTAACCTATTGGATAGCGCTAGTTCAGTAAGTGGAGGCCCCTCTACAAATTTCGCAAATCTCGTCTCGTCTGCCGACGCTCCTTCCAACATTGATGGAACTGTTGAAAGCTCAGAAGTCCCCGATTTCGATTACGCGGGATTTAACCTTTTTGGCACGAGTATCTATAATCGAAGCGACTTCACAACCAGTGGTTATTTCTCTTTCACTTTAAACGTGAAAGACGAGAATAGTGTCCAACTCGAAAGCATCGAGTTCCGAGGGGGGCGCAGTGGTGACACCACCGAGCGAGGCTATCGAGTCGAATACAGCATCGATGGGGGAATTTTTGCTCTGGCTGGTCAACGTATTATGGAAGCGAATACAAGCCCTGTTCCTAATCAATTTATGGCCGAACGCTACACAATCATTGGGACGGCATCAAGCACTGTCGAATTCCGCTTCTACGGCTACATAGATGGAACAGCTGGCCAACTTCGATTTGATAATATTGCGGTCTCTGCGATTCCTGAGCCTAACAGCTTTACGTTAATATCAGGTTTGCTTGCTCTCAGCTGGATTGCCGTGCGTCGTGGTAAATAATTAGTAGGCGGATAAATCAAGCTTAATGCACCGCGCGGTCAGCGGGAGAAGATAAGGTCGCACCATCAAACCACTGAAATGTCGACAGGTACAGTATGCAATAGCCGAGCAATTATGCACCTGCCAATCAAAGCCTGATAAGTCCATGCCTCGACTCGGTGCCATGAAGACCACTCCTTGGATACTGCGTGAACTTATAATATGACTAATCCGCTTAGCGCTCATTCCCGGTGCCTGCAAAAAAAAAGTTTTCAGTATAAAACCCTCTCTCATCAGCTCGACGAGTCGCCCCCTCCAACTGTCTCGCAAACGTGAAATGACCATGGTTTAGCTTATCATACTCTCTACGCCGTCGGCGGACATTCGCTCTCTAATATGCTGACATCCCTCAGGAAAAGCGGCACCTCAAAGCTAAGCACTTACTTTAAAGATGTACGCCGAATATTAAACGGTGATAAGACAGCGATTATTACCATTCACTCAGGACTCAACGATAGAAATCGCACGCAAGGCAGCATCGGCCCCATCGGTGGTTTCCCTAGCAATAGTCCAGAGGGATACGCAGATAACCTCATGGGCCTGGTTCATTTACTCAGTCAAGCATGGGAATTGGCCGGCGGCGATTCACATAGCTTACATTTCGCATTTATGCCAAGCCATGCACTCAGCGAACCCGACGATGCGCAACTGAGTAAATATCGGGCAGCCGCTCGCGACTTAGCAGAAAAACTACCCAATGCCTCAATGATCGATCTGTCGATTCTGATGCCCTACAAGGAGATGCGTGCCAATAAATATTACGACAAAGGCCGCCCCAGCGATGCGCATTTACAACGCACTGGCTATGAAGCCATCGCAAGCGCTCTCGCCACTCAGTTACAAACTCAATAAAGCCCCTCGCTTAACGTTCATTAAGCTTTAAATACGCCCCTGAACAGCTTCAGTTGCGATCTACTTGCATCAAATTGAAACTAGTCAGTTTCCGAGTTGTTTCTTCGTTTAAGAATAAAGCCTTTGGCAATATTTCCTTGTTGCCAAAGCTACTTGGAGCCAATAAATGTTATATTCACATTATCTACTCAGCTCCTCCTGCAGACAAAAAGCCCAATGCCACGTTCAAAAGCAAACTCTCAGCACGGCTTCGCGCTCGTAATCAGCCTGAGTCTTATGGCATTCGTGTTGCTGCTAATATTGAGCATAACCATCCTCTCCCGCGTCAACACTCAACGTGCCCAGAAAGACAATCAGATCATTTCTGCACGCATGAATGCCTTCCTCGGGCTACAAGTGGCAATGGGCGAACTACAAAGATACGCAGGCGCAGACCAACGTGTCACCGCCCCGATTTTCATCGAGGACGCAAGCACCACAGATTTGCAGGAGTCTGGCTTGACTCAACCAATGTGGACTGGTGTTTGGAGCTCGACTGCTGCCCCCACAGATACGAGTTGGCCGCATTATCTCGTATCAGGAACAGCCCCCGCCCCGAGCTCAATCGTCGATCCAGCAAATGCAATCAATCTGGTGGCGGCTGGCAGCTTAGGCACATTACTCACCGACGACAAACGGATCGTCACCGTCGAGAAAATGGACATCTCCGAGAATTCAGGCAGCTACGCATGGTGGGTCGGCGACGAAGGCGCTAAAGCGAGTCTTCATACCAAAGTAGCCGAAAGCACTGATGCATGGTTACACCCACACCAGTTTGCCCCACAAGCAACCAATTCGATCATGCAAGCGCTCTACACCGTGAGCGAGAATGGAAACTCCATTCTTTCCAAACTGAACACGCGTGAACAGTCACACATCGCCTCTGAGGACACAGGTTTAGCGGTTCAGGCAAAATTCCATGATTACACCATACATAGTGCAAACCTTTTAACTGATGTGAGCAATGGTGGCTTTAAAAAGAATCTAACTGCGGCTCTCCAAGCGGCAAATACGGCGGATGAAACGGAATTCCTAAAATTATTAAATGACCCATTGAACCTAGGCGGCTCCCAAATTTTCCCGCCTCAAATCACGGGTGTCGCAACCGCATCCCCCGCCGAACCAGACCCTGGAGGCCCTAATTGGCGCCAACTTGCCTCCTTCTTTCAAACACGTGTCAGCAATAGCAGCTTTGCATCAATCGCCATACGTCCACAAGAGAATGACCAAACTGGCATCTACCCGGTGCTCCAATCAGCTCAGATGTATGTATACGCGGCACTGGTTCGCTCAGAAAGTGAACCTGACCGTGGCTATATTCGCCTCATGCAGATGCCGATTATAACGCTGTGGAACCCCTATAATGTACGACTCGAATTCAACCACGGCCGCGTCGATTGGGTGACGGGAACGACAGGCAATTTCCCCGTCTTTCAAGTGCAATACCAACAAGGTGGCAGCATGCAGACTGATACGACCGATAATGGATGGACTCCAGAATGGAGCGCATTCATGAAACCAATTTTGAAGCTGCCTAACATGATATTGGAACCTGGCGAAACGAAAACATTCTCTGTCGAAGCACATCAAGAGTTCAGTAACCAGACCAATTTACTTAGCGAGGGGATCCACTATGGCTATGGCTTCTATCGCGATTGGTCTGAGAATTGGCCAGCGGAAACCATACCACTAACCGGAGATGACGGATCCCCCACCCAAATACAAATTGCCTTTGATCGTGCTCCGCAGTACGGACTATGGTCCTTATGGAGCGATGACAGCTCCACATTGAGTGTAACCGCACCTGCAGGTGAACGACTTCAAGAGATTCTCTTTCCTTACAACATTACATTAGGGCAAGATGACAATCGATGGACAAGCTTCTACACTCCTCAAATCATCGATCACGACACAACTGTCGCCATGGATGTAAGTGGAGACTTTCCCGCGTTTGGCTATAAAACAAGCCTGCTCTTTCCCAACAGTTCGATCAGCTCAGATCACAGCTCCTACGCTTCACTCGATCGTTTTCCATGGCTCGTGCATTCTAATCCACGCGCCTCCTACCTAGGAGGTCCGAAACAAATGAATACCTCCAAGCATCCCAGCTGGAAGAATATGACTGCTCGCACAGCCTCATTACAAAATTTGGCCGATGCCAAGACCCACTATACAATGAACTACGATGACGGTATGGGGAATTTCTACACAGGATATAGCGATTACCTAGGCGTCACGGAACAAATCCTCTTTGATCTGCCTCGAGACGATACCCCCCTGCTCTCTATCGGTGAGTTTAGCCAAGCGCCACTCTCAGAAGTCGATACAATAGCCGTTTACAACGACTATAGAACTAACGTGAGTGGAATCCCTAGCACAGGTTCTAAACGAGTGTATAGCTGGAGCCCAAGTTATATAATAGGCAACAGTTGGGCTGATTTGCGAATTCCGCCAGAAGATACGCATTACATCATGGATACCGGAAGTAGTGGCAATGCTGGCAAAGCCGCTTACGACCTATCTTGGTTACTCAATGACGCCTTATGGGATCACTACTTCCTGACTGGACAAGAAATCAGCAACAACAACTACAACCGAATTCGCCCACTCCAAAGCATCGCAGACACAGACACACGATTAGACAGCTACGATGAGTCTGGCCCTATCATGCAACAGGCCGGTGCCTTCAATATAAATTCGACCTCCATCGCCGCATGGGAAGCTCTCATCGCGTCCACTTGGAATTTAGAAGTTCTAGGCATCGCTGACAATACTGATCGCGCTCCGATGATCCGGAATTGGTACGCGAATGGCGATGACCCTGGTTCAGGCGGAGGCAGTCCAAGCGATCCTGCCAGTAATCTGGGCTACCGTCGCTTAACCCAAGATGAAATCATCGAACTAGCAGAAGCAATCGTCGTGCAAGTAAAAGCACGGGGCCCTTTTCGTTCACTCGCCGAGTTCGTCAATCGTAATCCAGATGCCAGCGCCCCAGAACACCAACGTATCGGCGCCTTGCAGGCGGCCATCGATAGCACGTCGATTAACAGCAACTTACAGCAAGCCACTGATCTCGTGTCGCCTTCGGACCTGAGCACAAGTTCCTCTGCCAACCTTTACGCCGACCTCGGACATCCGGAAGCTTTTACTGGTTCTGTCTACGCGGCAATTCCCGGTTACCTCACCCAAGCTGATGTACTGTCTCGAATCGGTCACGCACTCACAGCACGAAGCGACACCTTTGTAATACGTGCCTATGGTGAATCGCTTGAAAAAACATCTAATAATATTCAAAGTCGCGCATGGTTAGAGGCCACCGTGCAACGACAGCCAGAACGTATTTCAGGAACCATTCAAGATACTGGAAACGGGGACAATAATGACATGGGGCGACGATTCAAAATCGTATCACTACGCTGGCTCAACGAAGACGAAATTTAATGAATCCCGATGAATAAAACATTCTCCCATTCCGCAACGAAGCTCACGCTGGCACTCTACTTTGCAATCAGTATAGCCTGCTCCTCAATAATACATGCTCAAGAAGAAACTACAGACATCAAAGCTAATCTATATTTGCTATTACTTCGAAGCGAGACTTCTTCCCGTGTGGAAATGCCAAATGAGGCAGCGATACAAAGCAAGCGAGTAGTTGCCTGGTTGACTCGCGATAAGATATCCACTGCAAACTTAGAATCAGGGCGGATTCATGGGCCATTTGAATACACTGGAAACGGACTAATTCAGTTCGGAGAAAAGAGCATCGCCCTAGAGCAAGAAAGCGTTGCGACTGAAGCAGCCTGCCAAATTACACAGTCAGGCAACTATTTAGGACTTTTACTGCCCAAGTCCAACAATGAACTGATACTCACAGGCGCTATGTCGATCCCCTTGCCTGACAGAATTGAGGATGCGACACCGCAAAACGTTTTAGTCTCAATGTCAGTGACTACGCACTCGCAGTTCAAATCAATGCGAGCGAATCGCCAATGATTCTCGGCCCCAAACAAACAGCTGCAGTCCCTTCCGATCAACTAAAAGATGTGATCACATTACGAATGGACTTTGCAACACGTCCACAAGATGGCTCCTGGACTCGAATCTCTGGCACACGCCTATTTCCAGGAAAATCCGGCACACAAGTAGTTCTAGTTCATAAATCACTCACTCAAAAAGATCAGTGGATTGTTCGCACTCAAAAGCTGCAACCATAATCCCGAACAGCCACGAGGCCAAGCAGGGTGGTAACCCCGTATAAATTAAAATATGAAACCATTAATATCTCTCTTAATTGCCGCAGCTTTCAGCTACTTAACTGCTCAAGCGGCGCCAGTTCATATCTATTTGGCAGCGGGACAGTCCAATGCCACCGCTAGTTGGTCAAACAGTATAGAAAGCCGCTTAAACGAGCTCTCTCCAAGTCCGAGGCATCTTGTCGTCAATTCGATCCATTCCGGAAATTGGATGCCTTTGTGGTGGAATGAAGTTCCTAAGGGAAATTACGTCGACGATTCGAACAAGCTACAGAAGGCGATTGATGCCGTCAAAGCCGAAGGCGATACCCCGATCTTTAAAGATCTCTTTTGGATACAGGGCGAAGGTGATTCGAAAAGCGTGGCACACATCAAAAGCTACAAAGAGCGGTTCATCGCTGCGTAAAAAAACATTAAGCACCAGATAGAAACGAATCCAAATAACTTCTAAGATGGCAGAAACAACTTTTCAGTTTGCACCAATCTCCCCGGTCAATGGTTATCATGATGATAACTATTGGCTTTGGTGTCCTTCGATCACACAAGGCCCGGATGGAACTTGGCACCTCTTTGTATCACGATGGCCCAAGACATTGCCCTTCCACCCCGGATGGCTAGTTGCCTCTGAAGTCATCCGTGCGACCTCAGATCGACCAGAAGGTCCTTATGAATTTGCAGAAGTCGTGCTAGCAAAGCGCGGTGCTCAATATTGGGATGGTCGCTCTACGCATAACCCCAGTATCCGCTGCCATGATGGCAAATATTATCTATACTATATGGGCAGCACGCATCCATTGGAGGAGGCAGACCACACACTCACCACGCAGAGCGCACAGTGCATCGTCGCACGTTCGATGAAACGAATCGGCGTGGCTTGGGCCGATCGCCCCGAAGGACCATGGACTCGTATGGATCAACCTATTCTCACGACTCAACCCAACAGTTTCTACAGCTTTCTCACATCCAACCCCGCACCACACATTCACTCGAATGGAGAAGTCACTCTCCTCTTCAAAGCGAGAGAGTATGAGGGCAACACTCACGGCTCCATGAGTATCGGGATCGCCAAGGCGGACAGTCCCTTAGGCACGTACCAAGTCGTCAAAGATACGCCAATTTTTAGCACCGACCTTTTTGGTGAAATTGAAGACCCCTTCCTTTGGATGGAAAGCGACGGTTTCCATATGATTGCTAAAGATATGAGTGGAGAGCTCAGTGGTCAAGCAGGCGCGGGCATTCATGCACAATCACCTGATGCGCAATCCTGGACACTCTCTAATCCAACAACTGCCTATAAACGTACAATCGAATATAACGATGGCACATCACGAGACGTCGGCAGCTTGGAGCGTCCCTTTCTCCATATAGAAAACGGCCAGTCAAAATTTCTCGCAGCAGCCGTGTCCAACGGGACCATCAACTTTACCGATGCCACGAAGTCCTGGATACATGTCATTCCCCTAATGAACACGTAACTCCTGATAAACAAGCAGTACAATTGATCCCAAATACAACAAATTAGCATGATTTCACTTCGTTTAGTTAGCGGCGTATGCGCACTCGCATTCGCCTCCACACTCTCTGCCTCATCCGCATATGCACACCTTAACGCTAAAGAAGACGGCGGCAGTGCGGTCTATAGCGACGGCACACCAGATGCGCCGATGGGATCACTCGCCAGTGCCGAGCAAGCCGCCGCCTACCCGCTAATGCAGCAAGCGCGCATCTACGTAATCGGGGGCAGTGTTCGAGGAGCCGGTATGCTAGCAGAGCTACAACCCGATTCAGACGGTAAACTCAGCGTGCTCATCGCACGACGCACTAGCCTAAGCAATCGCGACAAGGAACCTTACACACCGATTGCACTGGCACGCCTAATCGCCCCAGATGGCACATTAGCCGCACATTTCGAATTTACAGACCAAAACTCAGAAACCAGTGTCGCCGAATTAAGTGTCGAAAATGCGCAAGCAGGCGTTTGGCGCTTATCATTTTCCGGCGGACGCAGCAACGATATCATAGAATTTCGTCTACCTCAAACCGACATCTGGGGCGTCCGGGGTGAAATGTCTTTAGGAACCACGCCCCGCACACCCGGTGTCACAGGCAATGCCTACTTATGGGCACCTCCTTCTGCATTCCTGATGATGGTTGGTATCGATAAAGGGAATACATCATCAATCAAATTATCAGATCGATCCGGACAGACGACACTAGCCGAAATCGAGCCCGATGCCGCCAAACGCGCGGGCCGCCTGATCCCACGCCCCACACCCCAGGGAGAGGTCGTGCAACTGACACTCGGAAATGACTTTGATGGTGTGCTCACAGTCGAAGGCGTTCCAGGCCTCCTTTGCCCCACTCCCGAAGCCGCTGAAAGACTAAAAGGTGGTATGGTTAAGAGCTACGGCAAATGGGTCGGTGGCCCGCTTCAGGCACGCGCACGAGAATTAGCGATCCAAACAGCTGCCTCCATTGACCGCGACCTCAGCTTCCAATTTCCACAAGAAATCCCCGACGACTTGGACAACCTAGGGGTCCATGTGCTCGGCTTCAGCAAATATGGTGCACTCAACTCGATTGCGTACAAGGTCCGCCAACAAAACAAATATCTAGACGATATTATGGATCTCAATTTTGGTAGCACCCGCAGGAGTCCCAAAGCAGCCCCCACCTCCGAAGACGATTTTAGACCGCTCGGCGTAGCTGCCATCTTTGATCCTGCTGCGTTCGCAGGCGCGATCACCTTCGACTCGCCGCTCAACCCCGCCTACCAAAGTCAAGAGCTCACAAAACGCGCCACACTGGGCGCAACGGTCAACATCTCCAACCTACAGGGGGACGATTTAATGCGTGAAGGCTCTCTACTCAAAAGCGTCTACCCGATCACTCACGCATTCTTTGCATTTCCTTCCGCATTTGCTGACCCGTTCTTAGAACTCCAATCTTATCTTGACCCAGAGACTCGTGAAATCTGGCGACAAGGCGTAATGGCTGCCGGGGATAAGCTTGCAGATTTCCAAGCCTACCAATCCAACCAGTGGTCGCACATGATGCTCGCGCACCTCAACACCTATCTCGCTACTGGTGAAGAGCGCTTTCTCGGCTATTTTGAACGTCAAGCCAGAGCCTACTACGGTAACACTTACGGCCCCAGTTCCAAGTTTGGCATCCACCCAAGCGGATACTACCTCGAAGATTACGGCCCCGATGGTAACTACGATAAACTTAATTCTTTCTGTGTCGCGACTGCTTACTACACCTATCGTGAGCTCGCAAACGCCGATCCCGAACTCGTGGCACTGATCAAAAATGCAATTCAACGCAACTTGCGATTCACTAGCTTCTTCTGGTTGCCACAACCCGACGGCGGTATCTTCGGGCCCAACCATATGAACGCCCGCAAGTCTGCCTATTTGGGCGGAATCGGCTATCCCGGTGATATTATGACGAAGTCCGAATTCCCATTCTCGGCCGCTCGCTTCGCTTTAACTAAAAATCCCACACGCGGAATAGGAGGGGCTGGCACCTTCTCATTTATTGCGAATCGCGACGATTGGATTCGGGCAACTATTGAAGATGGATTAAAGAAAGGAGCGGATGGCTACGAATCGGGCAGCGGAACCTGGGTCGCCAATTTAGTAAAATGCTTCTCAATTCCAAAAATCGTAGAACCTGCCGAACTTCCCTATGAGGCTGATGGCAAAACTTGGACACTCCCTGGGATGCTGACATGGAATCAAAACGGCATTTACGGAATGGTATTTAGCGATGTAGCCGGAACCAAATTAAAGCGACACAAAAGCATTACTGGCGGAGCCCCATCAGCCCTGTGGACAGCTGGCACGGGCACGTTCTTAAACTCTGTGATTTCGACAGAAAACCCTACAGCACGGAACTTTGCAAAGCCCGAAGAGCTCACCTTTGCATCCATCTATGGAACGACTGCGAGCGGCGACTTCTTCCATTCCGGCAGAGAGCGAGCCAAGCGAGAGAGTAATGATTCCAACAAGGTGCACACAATTACCTCTGAATTGGAATCGCCGCGCGGCACCATCACCTGGAAGTATGACTATTCGCAATCCCCACTCAGAATTGGTGTCAGCTTCAAAACGGATCAAACGATCGAAGAGTGCTACGTAAACCTGCCATTTAGCACACGTCTAGCCGATGCCACTATCAAGCTCATGGCCCCCAGCACCGCAGTTTTCACTACAGATACAGGTCGCGTCAAAATCGATTGGCAAAGCACTCATGCTGGCAAAGTAAGCCCTTCCGTCAAAAAAGCCACTCAGCGGCTGACAGTCCCCATAAGCACCGATGGTGCATGGACATGGTTCGAGTTTGAGCCAGTCACTTTCAATGAAATGGCTCAAAATCACTGACTCAAAGCGCAATAGCGCACCCCATTTCGCCCGCCCTCCTCCCCTAACAAATACCCCAATGAAATTCCATTCTTGCCTACTCAGTCTAGCAATCTTCATTCAAGCGGCAACGGCTGCGACAAGCAGTCTAACCACTCGCCATACCGACGGTTACCTAGCTTACTCGGCCGACAGCTACGGAAATAGTCTCCCCGATTACTCCTACGCTGGCTACAAACTAGGGACGGTCCCCATACCCAACGTAATTCCGATTAAAGCTACTGTTTCGCCAATCGCGGGCGACGATACTGCAAACATCCAAAACGCAATTGATACAGTGGAGGCAATGCCACTCGACAGTGACGGCTTCCGCGGTGTCGTATTGCTCGAACCTGGCACCTATGACATCACGAGCAAACTCAGTATCAATCAGAGTGGAGTCGTCATACGTGGATCCGGAGCTGGCAAAGATGGAACCATCTTCTTCCATCAAGGCACAACCCAATCCACAACGATCTCTATTGGGCCACTTGCTGGCGGCATTGGGAGCAGCTACTTAACTGACATAACTGACAGCTATGTACCAGTCGGAGAAAACTTCGTCACAGTAGCAGACAGCTCTGCATTAAGCGTAGGGCAAACAATCTTTATCTATGCGGAGCACACACAAGACTGGATCGATGAGCTAGGCCTCGACAGCTACTGGAATCCCGAAGATTTCACATTAAAATGGGAGCGCATCGTTCTGTCGATCGACACAATTACTAATAGTATTGGGCTCGATTCGCCGCTGACTTCAATTGTGGATAATGGCAACGGATTCGCAACCGCAAAGGTAAGAGTTATCGGATCCGATGCACGCCTTAGCAATATTGGCATCGAGAATATCATGTTCGTTTCAGACTATAATAGGGATGTCAAACAAGATGATGACGACTACTATAATCATGAAGATCACGCCAACATTGCCATTCGCTTCTCACAAGCGAAAGACTGCTGGGTGCAACGGTGCATTGGCTTCTTTTATCGTTTTTCATTCGTTTATACTTGGACAAATTGCAACCGAATCACAGTGCAAGACTGTGCGATGCTCGATGGCGTATCACGGGACACCCCGACACATCATTCTGGTGGCCGAGAGTACTACTTCTGTATGGATGGCAGTAATATGCTAGTCCAACGTTGCTTCACACGCGGAGCTCGTCACGCTTACTCAACCAACGGCCCGAAAAGCAATAACACCTTCCTACACAGCTACTCTAAAAACGGTCATCTGTCATCCGAACCCCATCAAAGATGGAGCAGTGGCATTCTTTTCGATAATGTCTATAGCGACTCCATGTTTAAACTACACGGTTTGCTAGGTAGTCATGGACAATCCTCTGCCAACAACGCACTTTGGAATTGTGTTTCCGAAAACAAACGCTGGTGGGAACCTGAAATTTGGCTCAACAGCCCTCCATCCGACCTTGGCACGAACTGGGTAGTTGGCACTATCATCAATGGAGTCCATTCTGACCCAGCCATCAAAAACTATTACGGCTATGGTTCCCCTGGCTTTGTTGAATCAACGGACGTTCCGGTTTACCCACGCTCACTCTATATGGCTCAGGCTCGAGATCGAATTGGTGATGAAGCCCTTTACGCAACCAGCACAAACGAGCAATTTCTATCACGAGATGCGGTCTACCAAACACTGCTAGACACCTATGCATCCATCCCCGAATTCGGAGACCCTGCATCGATTTCAAGCTGGGCACCCAGTACACCAAGCTATAAATTAACAGTCGCTGATCAGGGTTACATAGAATTGCTAGATGAAAGCTTTACCATTGCCGAGTGGAGCAATGCCACCGAGGTGAGCTCTCCCACTCAAGCTGGCACTTTTGCGGCACAGTGGGCGGGTGCCAATCTGGACGCCTATAATAACTTCAAGCTAACAGAGCCACCTTCGGATTGGTCTGGATACGACACACTCAGCTTCTGGATGTATTCTGACGTAGCCAATGATGCGAAGTTCGCAATCGTCATTCCATCGGAAAATCCCGCAACCACGGGCGGTGACTACTACCACAAACTTGTGACAGTCGACTGGACAGGATGGAAGAAGTTTGAGTTCCCGCTAAACTATCCCGAATTCAGCAAAGCACGCTCCCCCTTAGGATGGTATAAAATCGACTCCGTTCTTTTTGCCAACAAAGGTTATGGAGCGGTCATTAAGAGTAACACAGTGCTCTACATAGATCAGCTTCGATTGACTCAATCCACACAACTTGAGTTACTGAATGAAAACGACACCATCACAAACTGGTCAAACTCCGAAGCAGTGCTCGCCTACTCAGTCATTGGAAACGTAGCCGCGAAGTGGCAGAACGCGCATTTAGATGCTTACAATTTCTTTAAGCTAAGCACATTACCAACAAACGACTGGAGTAGCTTTAACACTTTGAGCTTCTGGATGTATTCCGAAGTCGCAAATAACGCCAGAGTAGTGATAATTGTTCCTTCTGAGAATACCGCATCAACTGGTAGCGACTACTACAACACACGAATAGACATCGACTGGACAGGCTGGAAGCACTTCATAGTTCCTCTGTCTTACCCCGAATTCAGCGCCGCGAGATCCCCTATCGGCTGGCACCAAATCGACTCGTTTAGCTTTGCCAATAAAGGATACGGAGCGATCGTCAAACCCGACACAGTGCTCTATATCGATCAAGTGGAATTACTCGATCTTTAAGCCACCATAACGAGACATCCTATCAATCAGTTTGGCGCTGGGCCCAAAGACGCCCCATCCAATAAAACCGCTTCAAACTGCATACTCACGGCGGGGGCGTGCGGCGCGCTCAAACGGCGACGAATTAACTCAGGAATACATCCAGCAATCTCTGCCATCGGTAAATCAATCGAAGCAAATTTCCCGCTCAACGCCCCCTTGCTTCCCCCATAGGAAACAATTGAAACATCCTGAGGCACTGATACACCCCTGTCATTAAGCAGCCGCTCCATGGCCTCAGCCAGAGGATCGCAATCGACAACAAGCGCAGTCGGTCTTTGCTTCAACTTAAAAAACTTATCGAGAAACTGATTGGCCATATCATCCAAGGAGCACTTGTTCCAGTCACGCTCCAGGACAATAAATTTATGGCACATCCCCTGCTCTTTAGTCTGACAGTAAACTAAATTTGCCCAAGCGGCATGCCGCACCCCATGGACTGAAGAGGCAAATCGCTCCGTAGCATACTCACTATCTAATGATTCAAACAACCTAAGATCCCCCGGTTGGTGACGATCAATCAAACCGCACCACATGATGTGCCGATGATCTAAACTTTGCAGCTTTTGATAGATTTGAGCCGCGGAACGGTTCTCATTCGAGTAAACTGCATCGACTTTTGACTGAAAATCATGACTGGCTGCATAAATCACCGCACAACGAGTTTCCAGCGATTCTAACCAATGATTCGGGATTAAAGTACGCAGCACGACTCCATGCACACGACGGCGCGCGACAAACTCTTCCACCTCATTCAAATCCTTTGGACAAAGGTAATCCAATTGCCCTCCATTTTGCTCGAGTCGTCCTGTTAAAGCACCAGCAACTTCGCCCCCAAAAGACTCTCCCGTTTCCATCGATGCTTTTTCAACCGCTGTAACAAGTACCAGCAGACGCAAATCGCTAGTCTCCGCAATGCCACTGGATCCATTACTCAAAGGGCCTATCGGTTCTTTGCCAAACTCCGCGGCAATCTTCAAAATACGATCGCGAGTATCCGCCTTGACACGACCAGAGCCACGTAAAACACGTGAAACCGTCATGGCACTGACACCGGTGATGTCACCGATATCTTGTAAGGTTCGAGCGCGTGGTTGTTTAGCCATATAACAGTAAATGATGATGAAAATTGACTGTTATAATAACAAGTATATTCGTCAATTCAATTGACTCCTCACTCGGAGGTGGCTTGTTCAACTTTTGGATGCCGTCTTGGGAACGAACTGGAACCCATTAGCGCTATACGGATTGCTCGCCTATAAAGACGATAGCACTCGCTGGTGGGCGAATTCATTAAGACCGAGTTTCAACTTAATAAAAAAGCACTTCATCTGATTATTAAAATTTGATGTCAAGCCTCAGCGAGTCAGAATGCCAATGAATCAACCCACTCAAAGTTGATCTTCATTCTACCATGCAAAGTCACACTACTCTTATAGAAGTCGCCAAGCTAGCTGGAGTCTCAGCGATGACGGTGTCACGTTGCATACGTGATCAATCTGACGTTTCATCGGCAACGCGCAATTTAGCCTTCCATTTGTTCCAACTCCTTACCCTTGGTTTCATGCACGAACTTCAGGATGAAGAAGATCGAGATGAATGCGCAAACGGCATAGACGGCATAAGCGCCACCGAGGCCAACACCTGCCAGCATCATGGGGAAAGTCATCGTGATACCGAAGTTCGCAGTCCATTGAGCAAATCCACTGACGGCCAAGCCAGCACCGCGGATCTGGTTGGGAAACATTTCCCCAAGCATCACCCACATCACGGGGCCCCATGAGAAGTTAAAAAAGATCACATAGAGCAGCGCTGCTCCAAGCGCGCACGGGCCCGCGCTGCCCTCCAGTTGGAGATTGCCCGCTTCGTCGACCCCTGCCATGCCGAAGATCGCGGCCATGATAGCCAAAGTCACAAACATCCCGACCGAACCGATCACCAGCATCGGTTTCCTCCCGACTCGATCGATCGCGACCATCGCGGCCACACAGGCACCGATACTGACGGCACCGCTGATTACGTTGATTAAGAGCGCATCACCCTCGTTAAAGCCAGCCGACTGCCACAGCACCGAACCGTAATAAAACACCACGTTAATCCCCACCAATTGCTGAAATACCGCCAAACCGATGCCAACCAAAACGATCGGACGAATCCCTTGCGGGCCGATTAAATCCTTGAGGCTGGGACGATGGTGATCCCCCGACAGCGAATCGCGAATCTCATCATACTTCGCCTCGGCACGTTCCCCCATCAGCTTGCGCAGCACCTTCACCGCCTTCTCGCGATCCCCCTTAGCCACTAAATAACGCGGACTCTCGGGGATCAACAACAAGGCGACTAAGAACGTAATCGCAGGCACAAGCTCGACCCAAAACATCCAGCGCCATGCTTCATAGCCCATCGCAAATACCTCCAACGAACTACCCGCCGACTTGGCGATGAGATAGTTGCTCAGAAAGGCGAAGAACAGCCCAGAAATGATCGCAACTTGCTGAATGGAGGACAAGGCACCGCGCCATTTCGCGGGAGCCACTTCACTAATATATGCAGGCGCCAACACCGAAGCGGCCCCCACGGCCAGTCCGCCTAGGACGCGATAGATAATAAACTCGCCGGACGACATCGAGATGCCCGACCCCCACGCGCTAACTGCGAAGAAAACCGAGGCCACAATTAAAATACTACGACGCCCAAACTTATCTGCCAGCGAGCCGGCGAGGAAGGCGCCGGCCGCACAGCCCAGAAGCATCGAGGCGACATTGAACCCCGTCGCCACACTATCGGATTCGAACGCCGTCTTGAGTCCATCCACGGTGCCGTTAATGACCCCCGAATCGAATCCAAAAAGAAATCCGCCGATGGTGGCCACCACGGAAATGAGAATAATAAAACCAGTCTTATGTGTATTTTCTGAGGTATTCATTTTATTAGCGCTGAGGGTAAATAACGATTTATAATGCGTGGAGTATTTTGCCTGAGGAACGACTTCACCGAAGCAGTTCAGTTGCTTTCATCGCGTCGATGCAGATTGCTCGATTTCCAAAATCCTAGCTTTCATCATCGCAACTCTCTCGGGATGGTTAGACGATACATTGTATTGCTGTGCTTCATCATCTGCCAAATTAAAGAGCTCATCTGAGGCCGCTGCTGATTTTATTTGCTGTGCTTGTAAATACCACTCAGGTTCCTCTTTGCTCCCCCCCTTCCGAAGGTAAACCCAGTCTCCCTGGCGTAGGCCATAGGCCGCTCTGCCGGAATGATAAATCATCTCATCCCGAACGACTGCATCCTGAAGCAATGAAGGCAGCATATTAAGACTGTCATCCGCGACTCCTGCTTCCAGCTGAAATTCGACAATGCTAGCAGTGGTCGCAAATAGATCCATTAAACTGATGGTAGCATCTATTTCACGCCCACCTGAAATGCCTCCTTTGGGCCACGAAGCAATGAAAGGCACTCGATGCCCGCCTTCCCACGCATCACCTTTTAATCCGCGCAAATGAGCGCTTGAGCGATGACCGTGAGTCTGAATCAGTAAACGTGTAAACGCTTCAGGTCCGTTGTCGCTGGAAACAATAATCAGGGTATTTTCAAACTCACCGGAGGACTTGATCGCTTCGATCACCTGCCCGATCGCATCATCCGTCTGCACAACCCAGTCTCCGTAGCTCCCCGCTTCGCTGGTACCACTAAACTCTTTTGTGACGGCAGCTGGGGTGTGGGGCGCCGTCAGGCTGAAGTAGAGAAAATAAGGTTCTGACTCGCGGCTTTTCTCGTTGATATAACGAACCGCTTGCTCAGTGATTTTTGGCAAAATGGCCTCCAAGTCCCACCCGTCTTCTCCCGGGCCATCACCATGGATGTATCCTCTAGGGCCTTTGGACTTTAAGGATTTCCCCTCAAAATCAATAGGATCACAGGTAAGCTTGGTGTTTTCAATAAATGCAAAGGGCGGGAAGTTTGGACAGTCGACGCCAAAGTAGTAATCGAAACCGATCGATGTGGGTCCCTCGATGGGCTGGGTCCAGTCGAACATATCATTTTTGGCGGTGCTGGTATTTGAACCAATGACTTCCTTGGAAGGCCGTTGCCCACCTTTCCACGGCCAGTTATACCCCAGATGCCACTTGCCAATACACGCCGTGTGGTAGCCTTTTGTTTGCAACATAGACGGTATGGTGACCCGATTAATATCTATGGACAACGGGGCCCATGGACTTAAACGGCCCGATTTCATTTTACGCCACGGGTAGCGCCCCGTCAGCATCGCATACCGACTAGGACTACATATCGCACTCGGTGCATGTGCATCCGTCGCCCACACGCCTGCTTGCGCCAGCGCATCCATATCCGGTGTTTTGATTTTTGAATCAGGGTTCAAGAATGACACATCTCCATAGCCGAGATCGTCTGCTAGAATGACGACTATATTGGGCAGCTTGCTTTCAGGGGAAGCATGCACTTCAGCTGACATTCCATGTAATAAAAGCGCAGCGACGCTGCAAAGTACTGTGAATTTTATATTTAACATAGTTTTTTTATTCATCCTGCTATTGCTCGACCGAAATACGGTAAAACAGTGATCCGTCCTCCATCTCTGCAGAAAACTGCTTGAGTTCTCCGCTGCCAGGCATGTCGATAAATCCAGGATTCGAAACGTTCGACCAACTCTCAGGCAGAAGGGTTGTCGAAGATTGAACGGAATAATTTCGATCCCGCTGGGTTTTCCAAGCAAACGAGAAGCTATTTGATTCTGACGACAATGACAGGACCTTCAGCACACTGCTGCTGTCGTTGGGATTCGTGCCGGCAGTGAATTCCTCCCATGCCATCACCCCATCGTGATCGTCGTCGCTGACATCCTGCAACTCGTAATCGACAGAAGACCAACCGGTCGTGTCATAGTGTTGATCCATCCAGCTATAGGGCGTGCCCTTCGCGGTGACCAAACCCGAGGCAACAGCCTCACTTTCGACGGTTAGATAATCAAGGTCGAAGAATCCGGTAGCGTAGGTGTTCGCGAGTTCCAACGTGGTGAGAGAACTGGTCGGCTCAAAAAACAGGCTTTCCCCCAGAACCAATGCATCATCAATCCAGACACTGTAAGCCTGCTTACTGACATCGGCTTCGATGCGGAATGTATACCAGGTGTCGCTGGTGTAGCTGGTGATGTCTGTGAAACTTCCTGATTGGTAATAATACCGCAGGTTGCCATTTCCGGAGAATCCAACTTGGCAGGCCTTATTCCCGGCAGAGTCCGTGAGTGTGACATACATGCTGTTGATCGTTTGCCCGGCCTTCATGCGAAAGCTGCAAGCGACCACGTCCGACTGCTCGCCGATCGAGCGGCTCATTGAAGCACCTAAACTATGACTGGCATCGTCGTCAGTGAAGCGGACGCTGTGGTTTCCAGTTCCGGGAACGTCGACAACCTCGATCGAGGAGCTGCCACTGAGGCTGTAAGTGTAGCCTGCGGGTTGCGCGCCCACGCTCAGGGAGTCAAAGTCGTCATCCAACAAGACCCCTAGATCTGAGACTGCGCTCGTGTAAAAGTCATTTGGCTCAAGGTCCCGGCCGATGGCTCCGCCGCGCCAAAATTGCTTGATGTCGGCATAGCCTGGACGCAGACCGGACTCGGCTTTCACCGTGGGATCCTGCGTATCGTTATTCGCAAAGGTATGACCGTTGCCTTTAACTTTGATATCATCATCCAAAATATTCATGAACACGTTCCATTGGGCCGTGATATTCTGGGAATTATCATCGAGGTAGAGTCCATAGGTATGGCGAATCGAGTCCGGCCCGATAGACCACCAGCTTCGCTTACTACAGTTATAAATCCAGTTATAGCTATACTGCGCGCCTTGCTGTTGATTACTTTTCGTGTGGATGCCGCCGCTATCCTTCACGAGAATAGCGCAGTCGTGAATGCGGTTGTGCGTAACAACTGGCGCATTCAGGGCGGTCACGTCGTAGGTGGCGCCCCAACCGACGTTCATGCCGAATCCATTGATCTGAGAAAACTCATTATGAGTGATCGTGATCTGGTCGGGCCAGAAGGCAAACATGCCCGCTCCACCATAATACAAGGTGCCCATCCGAAAGAAATAGTTCGAATCAAAAGTGTCCAGAGAGCTGAGCTGCGAGCCGGAATCCGTGCGGTCGTTATCCATGTCGTAGATAATCCCCGTTTCGGCAATGTCTGCAAAGACGTTGCCGACTACCGAGTTGTTCATCGTTCCGGTATCAAAGCCCATGCCACCCGCGCCCATCTGTCGAAAGATGCATCGTTCGATGCGGACGTTTTGGATCCCTTTGAAATAGGTAGCGACCGGCACGACCTCAAACTGATCCGTGTCCCAGGTGCCATTGTTCTCTTGGGTCGCGAGAACCCGCATGCTGGCCTGACGTTGGACCATGCCTCTCGACATGGGCTCTAGCCAACTGGCATTCTGAAAGGTGATTCCAAATAGAGTCAGATCTTCTGCATCTTCGACCAACAGCAACTGTTCCAGCTGAGGGACCACGACCGTGGCCGAGGACAAGTCTTCACCCTCTCTCGGCATATAATAGACGGTATCTGTATCGATATCCAGAAACCATTCGCCCGGGGTATCCAGAAAGCTGAGATGGTTCTCGAAGAAATACGATGCGGATCCGGAAAGCGGCCCGGCCAGCCAGCCCCAATAAGCTTCCCTTTCCGGATCCATGGGAGTCACGGTGGCTTCAGTGCCAGCGCTTACATAGCTACCAATGCGCAGGCGACATGAGGTAAAGGAAGTGCCAATCACCATCTGCACACGATTGAGATTAGTCCATTCCTCGAGCTCGGTGGCATTGATCCGGATCGTCTTAGTCGAACCCACATTTGAGATAATATTATACTCGGAACCATACTCTGGATGCCGCGCCCGTTGGGCCGTGCTGTTATTGACGAACCTCTGATTAAAGATCATCCCACCGGCGTTGGCCGAATAGATGCCGCCACCTACGGCTGTCCAGCCCGTGATCTGTTTGCCGCCATCGATGATCGGTTCTTCATGCGGGTAATTTCTATAGATCACCCGATACCCGTTCGACCCCGAATCCCGGTCATCCAGCGTAAGTGTATCCGTTAACGCATACACGCCGCCGCGCAGATAAACCACGATGTTGCCCGACATACTATTGTTAACCGTGCGGACAATATCGCGTGCCTTTTCAATCGACTGAAAAGGAGCACTGAGGCTGCCTGAATTGATATCCGAACCGAAGTCAGGGTCCACGTAATAGGCCGACTGTATTGGACTTGGTTCAGACGAGGAAATAGTCACAAACATACTGTTAGCGTCATAGCCGAGCGTTGCGGTGCGATTACCCGAGAGCGCGCCAAGACCTGTGATATTATCCGGATTGAAAGCGCCTGACTTAGAAGAGAAAGTCACCAGATCAAAGGTTCCAGTGCCATTGAAAGCGGAGATGTCCAAGGTCAACAAGGAGTCATCACTATCGATCGTAAAGGCGCCCGTGGTGCTAATCTCCCCCACACCATTCGCGTCAAAAGCAAACGCCAATTCCGCAGTGGTTGTCATCGTCAAACTGGAAGCTGAAACCGAAGCATTCTCACCATCGATAGAAAGGATTCCACTTTGACCAAGATTCAAAGCGCCGCCTGCATTCAACACGCCAGTGCCCGAAAGAAAATACTGCCCATTAATGCCGGCAGGCGCAGCAATTCCACCGATACTTACATTCCCAGTAGTCGTGACTGTGCCTGCGTCGTGAGTAACCGTTGCATCTTGATCTACATTCCCATTATCAAAAATACTGATCGTTCCAAATGCCCCCATGTCAGCCGAGATCGCAACACTTACAGGAGTCACACCTGAGACACTCCGCACGATGAGATTGACTGCTTCATTAAAAGTGACTGCCCCAGTAACGACCGCGGCATCAGAGCCACTAAAAATTGCGGTGTCGGCAGTCGTCGCGCCGGGAAGCTCACTATCAGTCCATCGAGTCGGCTGGCTCCATTCATTAGGCGCAGCGTCACCGTGAGCCCAGTGCTTGGTGGCAGCATGCGAAGTTTGCGTCAACGCGAGCAAGGCGGTAGCCGTTGCGAGCAATCTGCTGTGTTTTTTCATTCTGGGGTATAATCGTTTAGTTAATATCAACTTGGATACTTTTCTTTTTATTTTTTTGGTAAATTGATGCATGTCGGTCTATTCGCAAAAAACACCATTGGGACAGTCTGCCTGAACATAATTTCAAATAAGTCTTCACCACTTTCGATTGCTTGAGCCATACGATTCAACTACTGAGCTCCGAAGGAAATGACGCCTTCGCCCAATCGATCCGCCAAAACCTTTGCCTCTTCCGGCTGGAACTTCGTGCTGAAGCCGGAGAAGTAACCGGAAGGCAGATCCGTTTGATCCGCATACACGAAGGGCAGCATGTAAACATCTTTCCCGTCGAAAAACTCGGTGGCGATCTGATTGAGCTCGCGGGCGCGGGGAGCGTTTTCACCCTTTCCATACGCAGACGGAGCGGGCACCCAGGACACCTTCTGCGAATGTTCTGAGAGCACCTTCAAAATCGCTTCTAGATGGGCGGTAAATTCAGCATCCGTGGTTTCCACCCCCGCATCGATTTCGCCGATCGAGAACACGACACGCGCATACTTTTTATCGCCTATGTTCTTTTTCAGTATCCCGCCGGCGGAGCGACTGCGATGCAGCACAACTGGTTGATCCATCTGCACAACATCATCCAGCTTTTCCGCCAATGGCTTGGCAAGGCCCAACGTCAGCGAATCGCCGAAGAAGCCCATCAGTGGCAGTTCGACCTTTTCGGTCGACACTGCGCCAATCTGGGTATCTTTCAAATAATCCGGCATAGGATTTGGCACCCCATAAAACTGACGCTGAACCGGATCGATCTGCTGGTCGTAAACCGCAAACCGAGCCAGCTGATCGCTCCGAGGGTTGGAATCATATACCGCATCCGCCGGAGCTGGAACCGCCCCGGCAAACGAGACACCCAGGTTGGTCAGCAAGGTTTGCATGAGACGTGCCGCCTTTTTACCACCCGCTTGCAAGTCGAGCTGAGAAATCAGGATGCGGCCGCCTCGGGAAGACAATTCCATCACAACCGGGTCACGATTAACAAACCAGCTGCTCTGGCGCAGGTCACGGACTCCATTAAGGTTTTCACCATACAGGTGGTCCGTTGGCTCGGAGCCGATATGCCAGTTGCTGATCAAAACCTGATGATCTGCGGAAGCCGAAACCGGATTCATGCCTTCGATTTCAATGCCTTGACGGAACATAGCTGTCCCTTTCCAGTCGAGGTCGAGGTTAGCGATACCCGCCAGCAGCGGGCTGAAGTTCGGTTCGAACGGATACGGGGCCAGAATACCGTCATAATAGTCGACCCACTCGTGCGGTGAACCAACCCGCGCCCATGAAACGGGCGCTTTAATGCAGTAAAAGCGTTGCCCGAAATAAGGATCAGTTAAACGCAATGGCTTGCCGCTAATTTCACGAACGAGCTCGATCGTATCGGGGGTAACGTCTGAGAACCAAACCGTTCCGCCCTGTTCGAGATGGGCGATCAGATCGCTCTTGGACTCCGCAAGTGCGGTTGCGTTTTGCGCATCCACGGCGGCAATCGTCGATGCAGAAAGCTCGGACTGCACACTCGCACCCAATGTTTTAGCCCATGTCTCAAACGGACCTTCACCGACCACCACTAAGTTCGCGGCGGTTCCGGCGGGTTGATAATCGACGAGATAATCAACCATGCGATTGAGCAGAAAGCCGGCCACTGGCTCCTCTAGGTTGGCGGTATTCAGCGCGCTCTCGAGCACAACGCCTCGACCAATAAAGATCTCCTGCAGAGCGGATCCCGATCCATCTTTGTTACCAAAGAGAATCCGGCGGACATTCCGGCCAGGTGGAACCGTCATGTTACGTGTCGCGCTTCCTCCGCGCCAGAATGCAAAATCTTCCTGCCCAAGTCCGGCGACCAGACGATGAGTGACCGACCCCGGTTGAATGCTTGCATCCGCTTTGGCTCCGCCCCGCAGGCTGATGGAAGTAAACTGCACGGGAGCACCCGGATTCGTTTCTTCGAATACAAAGCCGATGGCCGAAACCGTCCTAAAGTCGGGAGCGATCTTTTCGCCGGTCGTCACCACGGCCCCGGACTCCAAGCGAACCGGTTCCCACGAAAGGCGCAAGGCGTCAAACGCCACCGAGCCTCTAAAGGCCGCAGGAAAATCCCGCGTCAGTTCGCCCGCATCGTTTTCCCCGCTGACAAACCAGCGGCCGGAGGAATCAGACAGCATGGGCCGAATGGTTTTACGAAAGAACGGTGCACCGCCGGCTCTGGCAAACGATTTGGCTAATCCGTCCTCTCCGGGACGCAACCATATGGTATAGTCCAACTGAATTAATCCGGTTTCAGAAAAATCGAAGCTAGCATCCAGATTGAACGTCGCCCACGCCCCCGAAACGGGCTGGTCGACGTTAAAGCTTCGGCCGGTTATGGTGGAACGCTCTTTTCCAGGCGTTCCGAACGCTAAGGTCGATCCATCCGCGAGCGCGACGTTTTCAACCGGACCAGTGAATCCTTGCTGTTTCGCTTTCGGAACCATGCTGTGGTGGCTGAGTTGCTTCCCCGCGGCGATGTCACCCGCCGACAGTACCAACACCCGCACACCCTTGGCAACGAGCGTCTCCCAAGCCGAATTCATCGACTCGGCAATGATTACTTCAGCGTCCGCCACCGGAACGCCCGCACCGCCGAACATCCGCTGCAGGCCGGTTCCAACGACGGCAATTTTACGAAGGGTCAGATCCACCGACTGAAATGTCGGGAAAACTTTTGCCTCGCTCACTTTGCGATATCCGACTTCCCCTTGGTATGAGAACTGACGAACTAACCGAAGCGGAGTCATCGTATCCACGACGGGCAGTTTCCACGCCGATGCAAATTCCGGAACGTATTCCCCCGCCGCGAGCGAGACATTTCGCGTCACAGCGTTCAGCACCTTGCCTTCAGGGGTTTCGACTCGGAATTCAACCTGATCCGCTGGGCGATAATCTTCATAAAACAGACGTCCATTCTGCTTCAGTGTCTGACCGGAGAAGAAGGTGCGTTCCTTCGAATCATCAGGAAAACGAACACGAGCCAGATATTCGTTAAAGCAATAAAGTGCGGCGTTCGGCTGAAACTCGGGCAGGGTTGGGTCCCACAGATTATGAGTGGTTGAACACGGATTGATGAAGAGCGGTTTCATGCCCTTTTCACCTTCAATATCATCATATTCAGGATAGAAGCGCTGAAAGTTGTTCAACGGCTGGAACCGGTAAAACACATAGCTGAATTCCCAAGGAATGTAGGCGTTCACCCGATACAATTCACCGTTCATTTCTTTGCCGTTGGCAAACACTTCAATATCGCTACGCATTTGCTCCCAACCGTCGCGCCAGATCCCAGTCGCGACATCCTGAGAACTGATCTCGAATCCGGCTGGACCGGTTTTCAACGGGCGGTCGTGCTGCCAGACATTGCCGATCTCGTCCCAGACCATCACTTTGTCCGGGCCGTATTTTTCCCAGTCATTCCAAATTTCTTCGGCTTTATAATGATGGGCAATCACATCGCCATGCAGGCTGTAAGCGCTGAAGTCGCTGTTAAACGCCGGACGCGTCGGATCCAGTTTACGGCAGAGCTCAATCAAATGAACCGGCTCCTCAAAATTTCGCCAGTGCAGCTCGTTGGCCACCGACCACATCAGGACCGACGGGCGGTTGCGCAAGCGCTTAACCATCCGTTCCGTGTGCGCCATCTGCAACTCCATCGGCGGCAGGCGGAAATGGTGCGCCGTTTCGGAGAGAAACAAAAAGCCCATTTCATCCGCCGCATCATACAACGCGTCATCGCGTGGATAATCATGCAAGCGCATCAGCTCCATGCCCTGATCCTTCAACTGCTTGATCCACAATTCGGCATATTCCTTACTGTGCTGCAAATCACCGAGCTCATGTCCACCGTGCCCGCGCAGAAAAATCTCGTTACCGTTCAAGAACAGATGGGGCCCCTCCCAAGTGATTTCACGGAAGCCAAAGCGCAGACTATATCGGTCTAATACGTGCTTGTCTGCGTTTACCACTTCGGTCTCGAGGTGATAGAGATTCGGATCATCCAGCGACCATAAGTGCGGATTTTCCCACGGTTCGGAAACTGTCATCGTTTCGACTGCGCCAGGGGCCACCGTCATACTTTCTTTAGCCGACCAGTTTTTTACTACCGTTCCGTTGGCATCAATCACCTTGAATCGCAGGCCGAAGGTTTGCGGAACCTCGCTGTCATTACGCACCGGAACTTCACACGTCATCTCCTGATTGATGACCGATGTTTGAATATATATGTCGGGCGTCACACGGACTTCCGGCACAAACTGGAGGTGGACATCTTGATAGATGCCGCGACGGTTTTGGTTGTAGTCCTCAAACAATCCGCAGGTTTTGTCTTTTGCAATATGAACCTGCATGCTGTTTTCACCAGCGTGAACCAGATCCGTAATGTCGAATGCAAACGGAATATAGGAGTCGCTCCAGCGTCCGGCTTCTTTTCCGTTCACCTCGACCGTTACGACATGCCGCACCCCGCCAAAATGAATCAGCACCCGCTGATTGCCCAGATTCTCCGGAATCAGGAATGTTTTGCGATACACCGCGGCTCGATCATACCACGCCGTCGGATAACCCCAGACATCCCAATGACCATGGCCCCACAGTTGATCCTGTCCGGCATACGAACTCGGCACCCGAACATCGGCTGGCTGCTCAATGCCATCCACCTGCAGTTTCCACGTTCCGTTGAGGCAAACCTCGGAGCGCAACGACTCTGAAAACTGCGATTTAGCTTCCACGGAAAGCACTCCCGTGAGCAACAACATGACTACAATTAAAAATTTCATTTTTCTCTGATTAATAGCTTCTCTTTAACAAACACACGTGAGTTCAATCGATCGTTTGAAATAGATTCATCCACGCTTGGGATCGCCCCGACAGGGACCTTAGCTCGGCAGTTCATAGCCCTTGCGACGTGGACGATCCTGCATGGATCTGGCTTCCTTATCGCCTAGAACTTGCTGTGCCGCGGGATCCCATTCGATCGAACGACCAAGACGTTCGGCGATCGCGGCGAGTTGACAAATACTGCCGGAACGGTGTCCCACAGATGCTGAACAAATCGGTGCCTCACGGGACTTGACGCAATCGATAAAGTTCTGACGGTGATTATTAGATTCGTAAACTTGGATGTCGCTATCGGTAAAGCGGTGGCGGACGAGTTCCTTTGGCATCGTGGCAATCTTGCCGCGACTGACATGAACTTCCCCCACAGTTCCAATGAAGCGGATCATGTGCTCTTGCTTCGGATCCTTATCGCGCCAAACCGTAATGCCATCGGCGTAACGATAGTGATGGAATTCAGAACCGTTGTATCCCTTAGGTATAAACTCGACAGGGCCAGTGTTATCACGACCAAGTGCCCATTGAATGATGTCAAAGTGGTGTGCTCCCCAGTCGCCAAACTTGCGGCTACCATAATCCCAGTAACAGCGCCAACCACCACCGTAGATCGATTTAACGCGTTCATCGGTATATTCGTAGAAGGGCGTGGGGCCGAGCCATCGGTCATAATCGAACCCATCCGGAACGGGTTTTATCTGCACATTTTCCGGTGGCGGAGGGAATGATCCGAGTTTTACATAAACCTCTTTGACCTCACCGATCAGTCCATTGCGCACCAAGTTCGCTGCGATACGGAAGTGTGCCGAAGAGCGTTGCTGAGAGCCGACTTGCAAAATGCGACCATACTTCTGCTCCGCAGCGACCACTGCCTTACCTTCTTCGACCGTCAGAGTCATTGGCTTCTCCAAGTAGACATCCTTGCCCGCCTTCATCGCCGCAATCGCGATTGCGGCGTGCCAGTGATCGGGCGTCGCAATACATACGATGTCAACATCTGGATTCTGTAAGAGCTCCTGATAGTCGTTGGTGCCCATGACAGACGTCGCACCTTTAGACGATAAGGTTTTGAGCGCATCCTGCAGTTTGGATTGGCGAATATCACATGCAGCGACCGCCTGTAGCTCTTTCATGCCAGCAAAGGAACGTAAATGCCCTTGCGCAATGAGGCCTGTGCCAATGAAACCGATACCCATTCGGGAATTGGCGGCGGCTGATGAGCCATTGCCCAGCGTTTCGGCTCTGAGTATCATCGGAGCTCCGAGTATCGCACCCGCAGCAATTGCAGACTGTTTGAGGAAGAAACGACGAGTTGTCTGATCGTGGTGTTTCATAAAGTAAGTATTCTCTCTAGTGGTTCAGTTATTTTAAGGTTATGCGAAACCCAGACGATTCCTTCGATAACGCACCCTCTGCAAAATTTAAAAAAGCCCTCGGTACGCGCACCGAGGGCTTCTTGAAAATCGGTCGAACTATGATTGAACCACTAAGACCGACGACGACGCATCACAACGGCGCTCAAACCGAAGCAACCAGCCAGCAAGGCATAGGTGCCAGGCTCGGGGATGACGGCAACCTCGAAAGAAAAACCAACATCACGAAAGCGTTTGGCGGCTGCTGTCGATGTTACTGTGAGCACATCTACAGTCGTAAATGTTACAGCTGAACTGGCAGGCGTCAAAACTTGAGCGCCAACTGTGCCAAAGTAAAAAGTTTGAAGGCCGTCTGGATTGGCAAATACATTGATCGATGAAAAGCCACTGAAAACAGCGGTTTCATCACCGGCATCCCCCGAGGTGTAATTGATGTTTTCGATACTCAACTGAAACGACTGGTTCGCATCAATATCATCCACAGGGCCAAAATGCTGGTATTCTGGAGTGGTGTATGTGCCACCTTCAGAATAATCAAAAGCCGTGCCGAGGGTCACATCCCCCTCAGAAAAAGACGAGCCCTCGAAAGCCGAGGAACGGAGCTGAAAGCTCAACGTGTCATTCGCATTGCCGAGCCCATCCAAATCGCCAGTCTTAGTCCATGTGTAAAGCCAATCGTTGCCGTCAGCAACCACTGACACCGTGAATTGACCAGTCTCACCGCTCTGCCCGAGATCAACTGCCTCCCAACCCGCGACTGACACGGTGTTTGCATTCGAGGTTTGAGCCAGTGTAAGCGAGGCAGCGGCAGCGAGTAGAAGTATTTTTGGGTTTTTTAGTTTCATAGGTATTTAGTATTAACATGATTTGTTAGCAAATTCACACACGTCGCGAAAATCTTCGAGAACAGGGGTATTCTTTGCTGAGTGGACTTTCATTATGCCATAGTAAAAAAATTTGTATATCGGACGTTTGTCCGATGGACATAACGCTTGGATTGCACGACAATCCATAGCGTGAATATTGAGTCGCCTCCTGCTCATTTCGATTCATTCCTGACCAGCTAGGCACGCAACCAGATATGCTCCGTATACTTAAAGCCCTTATCGCCGCCACCACACTTGTGGTTCAAACGATGTCCGGAACCCCGTTGGTCGAGCAATCGTTACCCGAACTGGAGCAAGAACTCGCATCCATCGATTCTGAGTTGGTAGCCCTTGCCCGCTTTACGCTCCGTAGCGGCAGCGGTTCCATCGGCTTCCGCTCGAACTGGCATCTGACTGCCGAGTACCCCGAGTGGATCGAGATCGATCTTGGGCGTAAGGTTCCCATTGATGAAATCGCCCTGGTGCCGATCCTTTGGCGTGATTCCAAAATCGGTTTTCAATCAGACGCTTTTCCCGAAACGCTCCGCATCACATACGGCACTAACGATGACCGCCCGGGCACCCTAATGGGAGATTTCCACTTCTCGCCACAGAACAAAGGCATCGCCCCACGGATCATTTCCGTAAACAAGGTCGTCGCCTCCTGGGTGCGGATCGAAGCCCCTCAGCTCGCTCCGCGCGCCTTTGATCAGCGCTATCTGCTCCAGCTTTCCGAAATCATGATTTTTAGCGATTCGGAGAACGTCGCCCTACGACGCCCAGTCACTGTTTCGAGCGCACACATAAACGGAAACAATTCGAGCTGGAACGAGACCTTTCTGGTAGACGGACATATGCCCTACATGATGGATGCCCCCAGCGAACAAAGCAGTATCGCCTATCTAGTCCTGTTCGGTCAACCGACCTCGATGATTCTCGACCTGGGCCAGCAGTACCCGATCTCCCGCATTCATCTGCATCAGATAGAGAACACCGATACCGTTCCCCAGACCGACACCAGCCATTTAGGCACTCCCCCGAGGATGCGAATCGAGGGTGCGAATCTACCCGATTTCTCCGACGCGGTCACGCTGCTAGAGACGAATACCGAACGTATCATCGACCAAGGCCCCATCTTGATGTGGCCCTTCCCCGAAACGACCTGTCGCTACGTTCGCATCGTAGATATCTCTGACCTGTCACAATTCCGAATCGGCTTCGCCGAAATCGAAATATTCTCCAACAATCACAACGTCGCACGAGGTATAATGGTTCAAGTCGACCCTCCGAACAAACGCCCCCCGCCAGATCCTGGAAAGGGGCAGACTCGAAATTTGTCTGCATTAACCGATGGCCTAAACCTCACAGGAAATATTCTACCGATCCGAGAATGGCTCAATCAATTGGCGCGCCGACAGACGCTCGAAAACGAACGCCCGCAGGTTGTCGCAGAGCTAGGTCAGCGCTACGTTCGTCAGACAGCTAATCTCAGGCGCATGAGCTGGCTAGCCGCCCTACTAGCCGCCAGCACCATGATCACTCTATTGATCCACAAAATCATCCGCCAACGAGCCGTGTTCCACACACGCGAACGTATTGCCGCCAATTTACACGATGAGCTGGGTGCGAACCTACATGCCATCGGCCTGTTTGGTGATCTGGCCAAACAGGAAGCCAAGAAACACGGCGCAGGCGCTCAATGGAGCAAACTCAATACATACGTCGACGAGGTGCGCACGCTCACTAAAAAAACTGGTGAAACCGCACGCTATTGCACCAACATGCTCGAAGCCAAAGAAATCCATAAGGATTTCGTTAGAGAGCTCAGGCATATGACTGAGCATCTGTTAATCGACCTAGAGTATACCCTCATCATTAACTGCGAACCAGTGCTACAGCAACTCAAGCCTCGAATACGCACCGATCTGTTCCTTTTCTTCAAGGAGTGCCTAACCAACATCATTCGCCACTCCGGGGCCACAACAGTCGATACTCGTATCACAGTTGAAAACCATCGAATCACACTCACCGTCATCGACAACGGTTGCGGACTCACCGAAACACCCAAGGCACTCAAACGACGCGCACGCCTACTCAGAGCAAAACTATCCATCGAAAAACCTGAGATCGGCGGCACTCGAATCACTTTACAGCTACGCAAATGAGGATGCGCCACACATCTCAATCGAAGCAATCTATCTGCTACAGTTCATACATCCCAAATTACAATATCCATGCAAAATAACATTCACATCATGCTAATTGAGGACAACGCCGCGTATCGCAAGGGAATCGCCTGTGCGTTGGATAATGAATCAGACATCAGCCTGATGAACCAGTTCGGCACGGCGGAAATTGCCCTACGCACTCTTCAAAATGCATCCGGTAACGATATGCCCGACCTGATCCTGCTCGACCTGAATCTGCCAAGCATGTCGGGCCTCGATTCGATTACATGGATCAAGCAGTATTCACCAAACACAAAAATACTGATACTCACCCAGTCGAATATGGAGGCGGATCTTCTATGTGCGATTCAGCGCGGAGCCGATGGCTATCTACTGAAATCCACCTCAGTCGAAGACCTCATCACTGGCATCCACGAAGTCATGAACGGTGGCGCTTCGATCGACCCAGGTCTCGCTCGTGTCATACTCAACACACTACAAAAGAAGCTCCCCACCAACACGACCACGATCACACTCTCTCAACGAGAAAGTGAAGTGCTAGCACTAGTCGCAGACGGGCTACTCAAAAAACAGGTCGCCCATCAACTCGGGGTCAGCCAACGAACCGTCGCCACGCACATGGAACACATCTATAAAAAACTGCAGGTGCAAAACGCTCCCGCCGCAATTAGCAAAGCCTATCAGCTAGGTCTCATTGACATACAGAAATAAAATCCCGAACTTCTGGAAAAAGCAAGACCCGCAGTAAGGTATTCAAATTACCGCTTACAGTCGTCTTATTGATCAATATGAATGTCGATAAATTCTGGATTCGAAACATTGGCCCAACTGTCAGGCTGGAGTTTTTCCGAAGATTGGATGGAGCACTTCCGATCTCGCATTGTTTTACAAGAGAACGAGAAGTCCTATTCTACTAGCGATAATGACGTTGCACAGTCGGCAATTCATAGCCTACCCAGCGTGGACGATCCTGCATCGAGACTGCTTCGGTGTCGCCGATAATTTGCTAAACTGCGGGATAGATAAAGACAGTTTGGCGCGCCGTCGGCTGTCCCAACATCCTATTCTGATGGATTAACAAACCTTCGTCATCTTTAAGGTCGAAAGACACCAAGCCTCCATTCACAGGAACCTGCGAGTTCACGACAACGAATAATCCAGCAGGCAACTCAACTGTTTCTTCACCAAAAGTAACCTGAAGCGAATCCGATGTATAATTAACAAAACTAGAGATGGCTAGGATTTTATTAAATGTCATAATGAGCTATACCTTTTAACTATGGTTTGCAAACAACCTACCGGCGAAATGATGCGATTCTAACAGGTCATCCGAGATTCTACATCGTTGGCGTTGATGGTGCTCGTGGTAAAGACTGAGGAAGGAACCTAATGTTCACACGTCCCGAGTCGTTTGTCGGAGGCGTAATGAACACGATTTCCCGACCAGCAGGTTGACCAAGGAGACGTGATTCATAGAGCATCACTCCATCCATGGTCCTAATGTAGAATGGAAGAAACCCTCCACTCGATTCCTTTTTCGATTCGACTACCGTCGTTTTCCCAGGTTTCAAACGAAATGTCTCTCCGTTAAAATGCCCCTCCATGGGCACTGACGTGAAATTCATAAACCGGAAGCTGCCAGCAGGAAACACATCAAGCGAATCATTGATGCCGAACATGGTTAGCGGCAAGCCCGAGGCTCTCTTATTGGCAACGACAACGAAAAGCATTTTCTTAGCCCCCTCCATCATCGAAGCCTCACCGACCAGCTTGTAATCATCTTTACCTTCCGGATCCTTTGTCAAAACAAAGAGCTGCAACTTCCCCATAGACAAAGGATATGACTTAGAGCGTCGACCAGGATTGACCTTCAACTCAGACATCGTGTTACCAGATTGATAATAGAGCTGAGAGTGAGGAAGCGTATCCCACGCATAGAGAGAGAATTCTCTCACCGTTCCTTGCTCATTTGGGCTTTGAGCCTGCATAAGCGAGGATGCCGCCAGCAAAAGAAAACAAACGGTCGATAAGAATGTATTGGGGAATCGAATTTTCATAAATACGCGCTGCTGCTATGCCCTAAATCTCATCTGGAGACAACCAACGTAATTTAACGATCTTAAATCGGCGCCCAAAGGTCTTGTTAATATCATTAAAGCTACTGGACTCGACAAGCGTAGTGGGATTGATCGCTTCATCCCACGGCTCATTATCGCTCGCATTAGTAACTGAGTCTACATACTCTGGAACTCTCTGCACGATCGCCTCACAGATCGCGGTGGACACAATATTATTACCATCGAGCGAGCGAACCTCTCCATAAGAACGAATGCGAAAGGTGTCGCTTCGAGCAGTCAACCGCGGAGCCAAGGGCAACAGGACATCTGCTTGGGTGAGATCTCCAGGGATGTTGGTAGTGCTCGCAGATAGAGTGCTTGCGGGTGGTCTGCCAGGCATATAAGGGCTAGAATAATCTGGATTCGCGCCACCTGCATTGCTGTGCACAGAATTGTTGATCGAAGTTAGATCGATAGCCGCCTGAAGTGCACCGGCATACGAAGTCTCATTGTTGAGTGTGCCCATGCGATGATTGACGAAATCGGAGAGGCTCATAAAGGGTCCTCGCAGCTTGACCTGCTCGACGATACGCGTTGCCAAATCGTTGACCTGCGCATCATTCAGCCGGGCGAGACCTGCCCAATGCGCCTGAGTGGTCAGCGACGCAGGTGCTGACGGATCACTCGGTGACGCACTGCTGGGGAATGGGGTATCATTTGAAGGGGAATCCGTAGCGGATCCCTGCGCATACCTTACGGCTAGATTTCGATTGGAGCGAAGGAATGCCTCCCACGCAGGAATGGAAGTAGAATTCACGTTAAACGCACCATCGATCAAGCTGTAGGCTCCCAACTTCTTGTAGCCATCGGCCGCATCGAGTTCCGAGACAACATCGTTGGCCGATTTGCCAGGAGGGAGGTATGGCCTCAAAACTGGATTCGCCTGTGCATCGCGATAGTCTGTGCTCGGATCAGAGTCATTATCGAAAAATTTATCCAGAGTATCTTTAAGAGTATTGCCACCGTTAGAATAGCCACTCCCAGTCAAGGTAAAATCAGGGGCAATCCCAGAGAGATAATAACGGTCAAAAAGTGCGTTATTCAACAACCAGGAATGATCCCCCGCAGTATAATTAGAGGCGGAGCCATTCGAACTAGTGACCACAGCTTGATAAGGAGAAGTCGGAGTGACGAATGGACTCGACCAAGAATTACCCACCGCATGAAAAGGCTCGGATGCCAAAGTACTAGGTTTGCCTGAGAAAATTCAGCAAGCGAGATCAGCGGGCCGGAGGGAATATTCGACATCGGGACCGAGGTGGATCCGCCGAACTGGTAGCTAGATCCCCAGAACGCATTTCTGCCGGACCCAGTAAGATTAAAACCATAGTTGTTCAACAAGTTATTAGCATTATCGTCCGCAATATGAGCGTAGAACTGATTGATGCCACAGGCGGTAAATCCGAAGTCTTTGTTCATGAGCATCGGTGCCGGGTTGAAACGTGAAAATACTTCAACGGGGTTCGCAGATGCATCGACAGGCCCTCCAGTTGCGCCTCCGAAAAGTGCCGGCTTCATCAGGTGGATCAGCATACCGAAAAACTTCTTCTCCCCATTGAGCAACACATTGGCATCGAATTCAGAACCGGGAATTATAAAACCATCGGCACTTGAATCGGGAGTTCGATAAGTGCCACTGGCATCTGTTCCAATTTGATAGTGGCTCTGTTGTATCTCCTCAGATATGCTTGGATCCGTGGGATTTGAAATACTGGTGTTGATGTAGAAACGCTCTGTGCCAGCTCCGCCTAAGGATGAATAGCCAAAGCTCACTTCATTGGCACCAAGGCTTGCATCGATTACAATATTCGAACCATTCCCATCAATCTCGGTCATCACGATACCGCTGTTATTGATATCGCCATTCTCAAAGTAGCCTGGACTTGCGATCCCGGAATTAGCAGTGCTTGGAGTGACTGCCATCACTTCGCCTGGCTCCATAGTAATGGTTGTAGAGCCATTAGCATCCTGGACCTCGAAAGTATATTCCCGGTCGGTTCCTGCGTTTACGTTATACTGAAAAAGGGAGCGAAGGTATTGCGAAACGACCACCGCGTCATCTCCAGTAACTTGAATGTTGTATTGCCCGGGGAATGAGTTTTTAAGATCAATTTTCAAGCCTTCGAATTGCAGCTTTCGATTGTAGGGGTTCCAGATGTAGAAAATCGGATCAACCGCTACGGCCAGTTGAACCTGATCCGGCGTCGACGTCGGTATGCCCTTTAGACTCAGTAAAGCGGTGGTTCCTAAAGTCACAGGTGCATATGAGGGCTGCGCCGGACGATAAATATAGCCAGAAAAGTCCCCCTGAAGCTGGGTGCGTTGCTCGTGATCCCAATGATCCCCCCACGAACCAGCGGTATCAAACATTTCACTGTAGTTACGGCCCTCTGTTCTCAGATTTGGATAGTGTGGACGTGCTTGGAGTGTATAGTCTCCGTTCGTTCCGGAAAGCCGCTTGTAAAGATTGGCGTAGTCGCGGAGGGCCCACCAATTCGGCCCGCGCTTTCTAACCTCACTGTCATTACTAACAATGTCGCTGGAAAATGGAGTCGCTGGACTAGCATTCTGGTAGTCACGATACAAAAATCGCTCATAGACCGGTATCCCGTTGGGCTTGCCCGAGGCACTTAATCGGTCCTTATCCGGAGCATCGGAGACAAATTCATCGAACTGCTGATTGAATTTAGTGGGTTGCCCGACCGAGGAATTCACCATGTCAGCATCCCCGTCCATCTCAAAAGCCAGACTAAGATCGCGACGTAAACCGCCAAACTTAACATCTGCCATAATGCCTCGACTACCCCAAGTGACATCGCCACGTGTTTCTTTTAACCAATCCACCGCATCCGTTTCGCTGCTCATCACACTCGTAATATCCGCAACACCACTGAGTTTCAAAATCCCATCCGAGATCAAAGTAGTGCCATCACTGCTCAAAGGATAGCTCACCGAATCAAAGGGGCCAGTGGAACCTGAGCCATTTAGAACACCATAATCCGGGCCAGGCGCCGCAGCTAGGCGAGTTGCCTGATAGCGATCCGCGCTCAGGCTGGACGATGAATGCTCACTCCAGGACAGGTCAGCCTTCACGCTTTCGTCCTCCACCATGAAGGCGTAATAAGTGTTCCCGGAAGCACTCGATTCAATTCTTACTTTACCGACTTTGGCGTATGACGTTCCAGTCGAATCAGTCGCCAGATCTATGCTGTCAACCGGAGCAGTCTCCACCGCATCCAGCGAACTCGGCAGTTCTAACTCGGTGTCATCGCTGGCACTCGGATTTGAAACCAACCAAGCCACAAATTCGCGCGTATTGGGATTTTTCGGGCTGTAACTCGGTGTTCCAGCGGACACGGTATCGGACTTCCAGATCCCGGTCCAAGCGCCTTGCCCCTCCAATGGATTGGTTCCACCAGTATACAGATTTTTGGAATCGTTTAAAACCTCTGCGGTTGCCGTCACACGTTGATCCGGCCCTGCGGTCTCTTGTAACTTACCAATGGCAAGATTGAGACTCAGCAGTGCGGCCTGTTCCGCCTGCAGTTTCGCGACGCCTGTATTTGCACTCGCGATTTCAACTTGAACGAGCGTGCTGATGCTCAAAATCAATAGCAGCACAAAAGCCATCAAGCTCAGCGCAAGCACTAGAGCAAACCCTTCTTCCCGTGGCCTGTGAACTAACAAATATAAGGGGTAATTTTTCATATTATAGTTATCGTCGAATGCTTGAAACAGAGCATTATGCCATTAGTAGCAGACTCTGTCTATCGGCCAGATGTCCGATGCCGCGCTTTGAGACCTACCTGTGCAGAAATACCGATAGATCCCACTCATCCATCCACTCGATCTTGAAACGATCCCCCTCGAACTGGATAGGCAACCAGACGTAGGTGCCAGTGATGGGATCTTTGGGGCGCCAGATGTCGAACATGGCAATAAAGGCACCGGGCTTACCTTCGACTGGCAGGATAAAGGTGCTCTGCCCGCCAAAGGTTTTTTCGGGGCCGAGTTGGTTCTGTGGATTTACCCCCATGCACGGATTCTCCAGCTCTTCCCATGGGCCGAAGATGTTGTCGGCAACGGCTGACCTTGCTGCATTCGGACTCCAGCCGGTGCAGCCGGATGCTATCAGGTAATACCTCCCTTCATGTTTACAAATGGCAGGCGCTTCCATCCAACGGAACGGAAAGACGCGAACATAGGAGCCCGCATGGTCGAGGTAATCGTCCGTCAGCAGGGATATGTGAAGAGTTGAGTTATGTTCAGAGGAATAGAGGTGGTAAGCCTTGCCGTCATCATCCACAAATAAGGTCATATCGCGTGCCATTTGTCCGCCCTCCATGTGAGAACCCAGGATGTTAAACTGTTTGTGCTTATCAGACGGACCACCACTGAATTTCTCCTTTTCCGCCTTAGTTCTCGCAATAGACTTGGGGTCTTTCTCCTCCGGCGTGACGTTTTGGGGCCAGTGACCGGCGTTGGGCCGAATACTGCGCACAAAAGTAAACGGGCCAGTCACGTTATCGGCCACGGCGATTCCGCTTCGTGCCGACGAATAACCACGACCTTTCAGTTCTAGGTGGAACCACATGACAAACTTCTTTGTCTTCGCATTAAAGATCACTTTCGGCCGTTCAAGGACACAACCTTTTGCGATATCGCTGTCCGGATTACTGGAAACCTCCAGTGCAATTCCTTCATCCGTCCAGTTATAAAGATCTTTTGATGAGTAAACGTGCACCCCGACTTGAGCTTTGTTCCCGGGAGCTCCTCCGACCTTATGCTCTCCATACCAGTAGTAAGTGCGTTCATGGAACAGAATGCCGCCTCCATGCGCATTGATATGCTCCCCCTTCGTATCCAGCCACATTTGTCCGGGCTTGATGACAGTCTGCTGAGCAGTCGCTGGAGCGAATAAGCCGATCAGACAGAACAGCCAAAGACAGAAAAAGGCACACGGCACATCGCTTAAAAAGGTATGGGAGGTCATTTTACACTGAGGGGTCATCTTACTCATTATATTTATCTTTTAATCGTTTTTTTTGAACTTTTTCCGCTGACTGATCCAAAGAAAAAATTTCAGACCAGTCAGCCGCTTTCAAGAATCAGCTCACGCGCATGGTGCCCGGTTGTTGCATGAGCGTATGTAGTTTCGGCAAGTGCGTTTCGTAAACACCGCAATATGAAGTTTTATTTTTTGATACAAATAGTCTCCTTCGCTCCGAGCTTCGAGTTTAACGGATTGTATACATCTGTCACATACGCTTTGCTCACGCAATGCCCGGTTCACAGTCATAACAGTTCAGCTCTGGCTTACTTTCACCCACCAGCGCGAATTTTCACGACACCATGAGAATTGGTGCCCTCACTTCCTTTGATACGGGCACGTAGGGTATAGATCGCATTCGGGTTTATCTCGGGCAAGATGAGTTTATACTCGATGCCCTTAAGCGTTTTGCCGCTAAACCCAGTGTGTCTGTCGATAGCGACTTGCCGATCATCCTCAAACAAGGCGACTTCGCTGATGTCCAATGCATGAGCACCTCCTTGATAGAGAAACACCACCTCATACTCGCCACCAGTAGTGATCCTTCCGTTGGTGGAATATGTGACCTCTTCCCAATCGAACGGCGTAGTGCGAGGATCCCAATGATCGATTTCCACATGGTTGAAAAAATCCTGAGCGGACAACTTCTTAACTAGGTCTTTAGCGTAGCCGATCTTTTGAATACCCCAACGCTTTAACTGCGTCCGCATACGCTCCTGAAATGAGCCAAATTCCATATTCCCCTTTAGCGTCCAACCGACTTCGGCATAGGCAGCAAGGCGAGGGTAGATTTTTAGCTCCATGCTCTCGACGGTCGGAATCCACTCGCCCTCGTTCACCACGACCATCGCAGGTTGAGGGATGATGGGAAGAGTCGGGTTGTCTAGTGCAGTCGCGGTAGTGCATAAACCGATGAGACTTAGTAGACAAACACAGCAGAAAAAGGACGGGGGGGGGTAATTTTCATCTTAGGGGATCTATCTTATATAATTATTCGCTTTTCAATGTTTGATGGGTGGCAGAGGAATCGCCTCGATTGAACTTAGTTATAAGTGAACCACACGGTTGCCATTGAGCGGATGCTTTTGCTCTTGGAACGGTTCTGTCAGCATTTCTTTCCGACGCGACTGCCAGAAGCTGTGATGCTGTCCCACAACTATAAGGTGCGATGAGGCTGGGATACACTGATACGTGGGTCCATTGGCTAGCTTTATATACACGAAAACTCAAAATGACTCTTTTAAAGATCAATAATTCAGCGAAATTTGAGCGTTCTATCCTTCGGACAAACGTCCGATATACCAAAATTTTTCACTATGGTATAGTGCAGGCTACCCCGGCAATAAATATTCCTGTTATCGAAACTTTTCGCGACGGATGACAAATTTGCCAACAAGCCATCCCCCATCATAGATGCAGATGAATCCAAGAAATAAAGGATATTAATGAGATACATACAAGTAAGTGGATTCATATTGGGTGTGTGGTTGTTGCTATCAGCAGGCTTACAGGCGGCGTTGATTGGCCGGGATGATTTTGACGGAACGGAAACGTTTTTGAGTAAAGTTAATTCTAATCCCACAAATCGTGGGGCTTTAGTTTGGGACTCGGTGAGTCGAGCGACCGTGGCAGAGCAAGCGGTGATTGATACCAGTGTTTCAGCGGGTGGTCTTATTGGGCTCAACACGGGAGATGTGGACGGCTTTCTGGAGTCGACCAAGACGGATCATTTTTTTGCAATGTATCGCGGCGGAGTCAGTGCTGCTCGCACACTCACCTATACCTTTGACATTAGCGGGAGCACCTATCTGAGCTTATCCATGGACTGGGCTTGCTCGGGTTATATTCACGAACCGTTGATCAGTGTTACGTATTCCATCGACGGGGCGGATCCGACTACTATTTTTTCTGTTGGCTCTTCCGCTGAGGACTGGACGGAAACCATGGAAGATGGACGGGAAGTGCTTAATGGACGCAGCGCAACAGTAACGGCAAACGGAGAGGTAGCCAATCCGCTCACCGATCGGTTTCAAACCTACACTCCGAAAATCACAGGCTCGGGCTCGGTGCTAACCGTAACCATTACGATGGGAAGCGGAGTTGGAGGTCCTGCCTATGGCTTGGATAACATCGCGCTATATGCATATGATTTTATGGACTATTTACCTCAGCACGTGGCTCACCTCGAACCATATCGATGGGATAAAGTTCAACGAGGATGCTTTATTCGTTATATAGGCGATGGTGCCTACCCTGAAGAAGCTGTGCAGATTATTGCTGAGAGCTGTACGTATATTCATGGTCAAAATAAGGTTACACAAAGTTCAAGAGAGCAATTTACAATTCCTTACCCGAAGCGGATATACCGGTTTGCTTATAAGAATTTGACGAAACATTATGACGGCCAGGATTCAATATTTTTAAATGTTCCGCAGTGGTTTATGCATGAAGCAGGTGGATCCCCTAATATCGTGACCGACGACTATCCGACTCTTAATTTAACCAATACAAACACGCTCTATGCCGGCATGAATTTACATGAGTGGTGGGTCGCCGATATGAGGGACACCATTAATCCAAATCTTCCGGGTAATACTATTTTCATCGATTCACTCAACGGAGCGATGCGAGCGGGACAGAGCGGAAACTATGACTATTGGGGGAATGCAATTGGGGACGGAACGTATTATGATAACGATTATACAGAGAATTATTTAAAGCCCTTGTTAGCTAAAATTCGGGATGAATTTGCCGATGAGATGATTGTCACGGGTAACTACTTAAATCCTTGGTTTCTCCCGGATGGAAACTATGAGTACGTGAGGGACTATTTACACTGCTGCTATATTGAAAATTCAGAGCGCTTTGATGATAGCTATACAGATATTTTAAACATAGGAATTGATCAAGTTCAGCGGGTGAGTGAAGACGGGAAAATGATCTTTTTTAATCTCGGCACCGGGAAACCAACTCCTGCCCCAACGTTGACGATAGAAGCAATGCGTACAAAAGCATCCAATGCAATGCCCGAGTTTTACGCTTCTTTGGACATAACCGAACAGGACGAGTTAGCGGAGTTGTATGCGTATTTCGAGTTCAAGCTCGCGATATTTCTTTTATCGGCAAATGATTATTCTTATTTTTGTTATCAAGAGACGCCTATTGGTGATTATGGAGGAACTGATCTATTTAAAATCGTTCCGCCCTTTCCCGAATTTCAATATCCTTTAGGTGCGCCGCTTGGTGCTGCGGGCCAAAATGGAAATGAATGGACCCGCCAGTTCGAACATGCTTCTGTCTGGCTTAACTCTGGAACTGGAGAAGCTAAAGTTGAATGGCATAAAATATCGGCAATAAATTGTGGCGGCGATGCGTACACAGATGCCAATGGCGTAGAATATGCGCTCGACCGCAGCTTTATTGGTGGGAGTGCCTACACGACCACGGATGCAATTGCCGACACACTGGATGATCCTCTGTACCAAACTGAGCGATATGGGGATTTCGCATACCAAGTTCCGGTAGCCAATGGGAACTATAATGTGGTCTTGCAGTTTGCTGAAATTTATTACACGCAGCCTGGAAAACGACAGTTTAATATTCTCATTGAGGGGACGCCCGTTTTGGTTGATTTAGATATTTATGCTGAGGCAGGTCATGATGTTGCCTATGATGTGGTGGTTCCAAATGTGATGGTTTCTGACGGGACTCTCTCTATCGAAACTGCTGCCTCTGTAGAAAATCCAAAACTGTCTGCTTTCCGGTTCGCTGAAACGGCCGACGAGGGTTTTGCAAGCTGGATTGTAGGATATGGGCTCTCGGGTACCATCGCGACAGAGACCGCTAATCCGGATAGTGATCACTTAAACAACTTCGAAGAATATATCGCTGGCACCAATCCCAAGGTCTTCGACACCTTTGGCGTATCTCACTTCACGGCAGGAGGCAGCACTACGATTGAATGGAATGCGGTCCACGGGCGCGTTTACAAGGTTTATTGGTCGAGCAACTTGCTTGATGGATTCACGCTGATCGGGAGCAATATTACTGATGGCGTGTTTATTGACACGGAACACACAGAAGAGCCCTCGGGCTTTTACAAAGTTACAGTCGAGTTGGAATAACAACGGCATTACTTTGCTTGCAAGCGAAGCAAGCAACCGCCGCCTGAATGCATCGTAACATTAATTGTGTCACTAGATTGGAGCATCTTCTTTGAGTGCTTCATTTTAACTTTGTCGGACATATCGTCCTCGACCAAGCTGCCAACCCAGCGACCTTCCGACAAAAACGAAAGATCTAAAACATAATCACTCTCCGCGTCCGTTCCATTGAGAACAACCACATACCATGTGTCACCTGCGCGACGGGCAAATGCGGCGATTCCGCCAATCGTACTTCCCTTGAGCACGCGGGTTTCATCCCAAACGGCAGGCACGCTTTTGATGTAATCCAGTGCTGAGCTTTGAAGATATTCCTCCGGCTTATCGGCCCAACACAGGATGGGTGAGGTATAAAGCACGGCGCTCGCTAACTGCAAGGCCGAGGAGGTGCCTCTCTGATACTTTTCCTGAAAGGTAGTCGGCGTAAAGTCGCCATGTCCTGCCAACATACGAGTGAACGGAAGTGTCGTATAGTGGCTAAACGGAATAGCTCTCCACTTAGCTTGTTCTAGCCCGTAAATTGCCTCACGTGTCATTTCATTGGGCCAGGTGCGCGCTTCGCCTGCCGGTTTATTGGCACCATGGAAGTTAACCATGATTTTGTATTTTGCTCCGATACGCAGGCAGTCTTCATAAAAATTCAGAAGGTCTTGGCTTTCACGGTTAATAAAGTCCAGTTTCACACCCTTAATCCCCACTTCAGCGCACTTTTTGAAAAATTCCTCTCGCTTCGCTTCCGTATCCAAACCATTAAACTGCCGATCCTCCGAGGCATAGTATGAACGCCATGCCCAAATGCCTATGTTACGTTCGGCGGCGTAATCACACAGTTCTTTCATTTTCACCCAAGGGCTTTCACCGGGCTCGAACCACTCCTGACGGGAGTGTTCCCAGCCTTCATCCACGAGATAATACTGGCAATTCAACGCTACCGCCTGATCCACAAATTTCTTCTGAGTGCTCCAGTGTGTCCCGGGATCATCATAAGCCCACCATTGCCAAAGCGAACGCCCCGGCTTTATCCAGTCTGTCTCAATCCCTTTGGGAAATAACTCAGGATCCGGAGCTGGGCAGACATTGTGAACGAGATCATTATTGACCAGTTCATTCAGGTCCTCCGCCACCATCAGCAAGCGCCATGGCGTTTTCACCGCTCCATTCATCATCCAGCCACCACGGTTGTCTTCAAAGACACTCTCGAGCGTATACGTTTGCGTCGGCTTAAATGTCATCCCGCTATAGCCCATGACATTGGCCTCGGTCAAAGCGCCATACATGCCGTTGGGGTAAACCAATGTAATTGGCCCGCCAAGAGTCGCATCCACTATTTTATCACCCCTGGCTTTCATCGTAAGCGGAATCTGATCGATACGATGATTGGTATAGATGCCTTCGTAGTTTCTTGTGTTGGTTTGATACCATGCAGTCGTATTATTGGGTAACTGCCAAGTGGGTGAATCGCCTTTGATTCGAGTGGGCTTATCCAGATTCAAAAGGTAGCGAAATGCAATCCCTTCATTGTAAGCACGTAGCTCTAGAACCCAGTCCCGCTCCTGGCTTTTTGCCTCTACGAGCTTCCCGTTACAGTGGTTCTCGACCAGAGACTTGTTACCGCGCCACGGGTAGGACTCGTTTACCGTATAGGTGCTTTCTTTGCCCAGTCTAACTCCACTTCCCAAATCCCGATCAGCAACGATGACGCCCATTCGGGAGTTGAGTAACAGCTCCCCTTTGCTGTGAGTCACTGAGTATAGCAACTGGCTATCCTCGACTTCTACATTGATCACGAGTTCCCCATTGGGGCTTTTCAACTCAATGGCTGAGAGTAGAGATGAGCTACACAGTAGCAGACAGGGTATAAGTAATTTCTTCATATGAATTGATGCTGGCTCACTGGATTCAGTTTTCGAATGGTGAGCTGACTGTTAAAAAGAAAACATCATACCATAAATAGCAGACTCTGCCTATCGGACACATGACCGATAGGCACTTGGAGTTTTTGCGGTGCATTAGAAATTGCCAATGAACCACCAGTGGTAACTGCCCAAGAACTGTCATGCGGTGTCTACCGTTACTCGTCGGCCAGATCCATAATTCTGATATTGCGGAATCGGTAGATTTGCCCGTCTTCGCCATGGTGCTGAAGGGCGATGTATCCCTTTGAATCTACTTGATCATGGATATCTGTTGTGGTGACGCCATTGACGGAGATCTTAATATGATCACCGCGGCATTCAATACGGTATTTATTCCAATCATCACGTTTGAAACTGGTGCCCACGCGTTTGGTAAATTCAGCGATAGACTGTAACTGTTCCTCCTTGGATGCGGCATGATCCCGGTTCGGTGAGATGAACCATTTGCGGCGTCCTTCATCGTACAGGCCGCCTGACCAGTTTCTACTGGAGGGGTCTACTTCCGCCTGATAGCCGAACATTTTGTTCTTTGATTTGTGACTGCGGAACAGGAAACCTGAATTGGATGGGCCCTCTGGCATTTTCACTTCCGCTTCGAAAATGAAATCAGAATATTCCTTTTTCGTGGCGAGGAACCACTTTGATTTCTCCGTGGTGAGGTGAATTTCTCCGTCCACGATTTCAGCCTTTCCCCAGTCATATGGATTCTCCCAATGTGTGAGGTCTTTACCATTAAAAAGGTCAATCCATTCGCCTGCGAATGATACGCTGCCAGTCAATAGGCATGCCACCAGTAAACTCATCCAGTATTTTGTATTTCTCATATTATGCTTGGCTTTAAACTGTTGGTAGTTCGTAGCCCGCGCGGCGCGGGCGATCTTGCATCGAGGCTGCTTTGGTGTCGCCGATGATTTGTTGGGCGGCAGGATCCCATAGCAAGGGACGGGCTAGGCGCTCTGCGATCGCTCCGAGTTGGCAAATGGTGCCGGTTCGGTGACCGACGGATGCGGGGCAAATCGTTGGTTCCCGGGACTTGACCGAGTCGATAAAATTCTGGCGGTGATTCTTTGACTCGTAGACTTGAATATCGTCGTCGGTGAAACGATGACGCTTCAAGTCGACTGGAATGGTATCGAGTTTACCTCGGCTGACATGGACTTCACCTTCGCTGCCAATAAAGCGAATCATGTGGCCATGGTCGGGCTCCTTGTCGCGCCAGACAGTGATGCCGTCCGCGTAGCGGTAATGGTGATGTGTGGCACCTTCGTAACCTAGTGGGATGAATTCGACAGGCCCTGTGTCGTCACGGCCGAGTGCCCATTGCACGATGTCGTAGTGGTGTGCGCCCCAGTCGCCGAACTTGCGGTTCCCGTAGTCCCAATAGCAGCGCCAGCCTCCGCCGTATTTCGATTTTGAGCGATTTTCAGAATACCCATAGTAGGGAGTCGGTCCAAGCCAGCGATCATAGTCAAAGCCTTCTGGAACAGGGATCACTGGCTCCTGCTCTGGAGGCAGTGGCATCTCTCCTAGTCTACAATAGACCTCTTTAACCTCGCCGATGAATCCGTTGCGAACCAGATTCGCAGCGATACGGAAATGAGCGGATGAGCGTTGTTGTGAACCGACTTGTAAAATGCGGCCATATTTCTGCTCGGCAGCAAGCACGGCTTTGCCCTCCTCAATCGTCAGTGTCATCGGTTTCTCCACATAGACATCTTTACCTGCTTTCATTGCTGCGATTGCCACTGCGGCATGCCAGTGGTCGGGCGTGGCAATACAGACGAGATCGACATCGGGGTTTTGCAAGAGTTCCTCATAGTCGGGGGTGCTGGTCACGGATGTGGCACCTTTACCGGCCAGAAGCTTTTTGGCATCTTTCATTTTCTGTTGCCAGAGGTCGCAGACCGCAATGGCTTGCAGCTCACGCATACCAGCGAAGGTCGCAAGGTGCCCTTGTGCGATCAGGCCTGTTCCGATGAAGCCGATACCCATGCGAGAATTGGCGGCGGCTTTCTGCGAGTTTCCGAGAGTCTCGGATCGGAGCACCATCGGGGCGCCTAGGATTGCGCCCGCAGCGACTGCGGATTGTCTTAAGAATGAACGTCGGGGGATGGATTTGCGTGGTGTCATAATGGTTGTGATTCGTTGTCCAGTGCTGGCCGAGTTGGGGTGATGAGATGAACGATCGTCTGTGGAGTGATATTCTACTCTAAAATGCTAAGGTCGCCATCCGTCATTCGCGTGATAGCTTTGGCTGTGGTATGGCGGGGTTCATTGTTGCTCATTCAGTAGGCCGAGTAGACGTCGTGACATTACTAATAATACGACGATTCGTCTGTCCCTCATTAAGGGGGGACAGACAGATGGAATGGGGGCCCCTCCCCCTGCTCGCAGGCGACAGAGCGGACTAGAAGCCCTACCTTGGCGGCATGAATACACGCCAAAATATAAAGATCAAAGATCCGATCACTCCCACACGCTCAAACTTCGCCTGCCCTCGAAGGCTGAGCTAGACACCAATCAGGCGTGGCAGAAACATCGAGAGCGGCGCCCAGTAGGTAATCACCAGCAGCGCGATCACCATCACCGCATAGAAGGGCAACATGGCCCTTGAAACACTCATGATATCGCTCTTGCCAACGCCGGCGCCGACGAAGAGACAGGTGCCGACAGGTGGCGTCAAAAGGCCGATGCAAAGGTTCGCGATCAGGATGATTCCAAAGTGCACCGGATCCAAACCCAACGCAGTCGCGATTGGTAGAAAGATCGGCGTAAAGATCAGCACGGCGGGCGTCATGTCCATAAACACACCCACCATCAGCAGGATCAGATTCATCATCAGCAAAATAACGATCGGGTTTTCCGACAGGCTAAGTAAGCCCGCGCTGACCTGCTGCGGCACCTGCTCTTGAGTCAGTAAGCGACTCATGGCATAACTACAGGCCACCAGAAAGAGCACCACTGCGGTCGTGCGTGCGGCTTTCAAAATAATCTCAGGCAGGTCGCTCCAGGCGATTTCCCGGTAGCAGACAACGCCGAGTATCAAGGCCCACAATACGGCGATGGCCGAGGCTTCAGTCGCAGTGAAGATGCCCTCGAGGATGCCGCCCAACACGATGATGACCAAGAGTAAGCTGGGCACTGCACCCAATAAGGAAGCCATCAGCGGTGGATAGCTCACTGCGACTCCAGCCACTGCTTTGCCATAGCCCCGCTTGAGGCAGAGCACCAGTGCCACGGCCATAATCCCCAGCCCCACCACAATTCCGGGAACGATCCCCGCCATGAAAAGCGCGGCCACAGATACATTCCCCGCGACCAATGCATACACGATCATGATGTTACTCGGAGGAATCAAGAGTCCGGTCGTTGCCGCACTGGCGGTGATCGCAATATTGAAATCACGGTCGTAGCCCTTGCGGTTCATCTCAGGGATCAAGGTGCCCCCGATACTGGACACAGCCGCCACGGAGGAGCCACTGATGGCCCCAAAGAGCATGCAGGTCATGGTATTGACTGCCGCCAAGCCGCCGGGCAAACGCCCCACCACTGCGGTGGCCAGGTCGATCAAACGACGAGCCAGTCCCCCACTGCCCATCAACTCGCCGGCGAGGATGAAAAAGGGAATCGCTAGGAGCGCAAAACTGTCGATTCCATTACTTAAATCACTGGCCACGGATAAAGGGATGTTGTCGTAATCCAAGGCCACTGCAGTCACCACAGTGACCATGCCCAGCACAAAGGCGATCGGCACTCGCAAGCAAAGCAAGGCCATGAAGAGTGCCATCAAAATAGCGAGTTCCTGTGTCATGATGCGTCCTCCTGTGCTTCCGGAGCTGATCGCAAGGCATCCAATAAACGCTCCAAACTGAAACAGGACACCAACAGCCCACTGACAGGTAGGGCCAGGTAAAACCAAGCGCGGGAAATATCGAGCGCGGGCAAGAGCTGTCCCGACTCGAAGCGTGCAGCCACCAACTGTCCCCCGCCCCATGCCATGATGATCACTGCGAAGACCAAAACGAAAAGTTGCACGACTACCCCAGCCCAGCGTTGCACGTCGGCCGTCCATTGGCGCACCACCACATCCAGCCCGAGATGCTGTCCCTCACGGCTGGCTAAGGCAGCGCCTAACAAGGCCAGCCAGACCATCAACAGCCGAGCCAACTCCTCCGACCAGCGGGCCTGATGCCCCAGCAGGTAGCGCGAAGCGACTCCCCAGAGCACATCGACCACCAGCACGATGAAGATGATGATCAGTAAAAAATTAAGAAGGCGCGAGGCCTGTTGATTGATCCGTTTCAGCATGGCTCACTCCTCACTAATTCGGCGCACGAGCTCACTCAATTGCCCGGTTGCATATTTATCACGCACGGACTGTGTGGCTGCCATAAATGGTTCAATGTCCGGATAGGTCACATTCACGCCCTGCGCTTCCATCAAGGCCAGCGCCTCTTTGTCCCCCACGGCCCAGGCTGCGCGCTGGAATTCGCTGGCCTCACCGGCTGCTTGCAGCAGCCATGCCTGCTCTTGCTCGCTCAGGCTCGCCCAGGTCTTCAAACTGATCAGCACTATGTCCGGCACGCGGGCATGATGGTCGAAAGCAAATTCCTTACAGACCTCAAAGTGACGCGAGGTCACGAAACAGATAGGGCAAACTGAAGATCTTGCAGACAGAGACGAAGTTACTAATCGGCGCTGAACTACCCTTGGCAATGTCGAGCGTGCCTGCTTGCAACTGCTCCATCGTCTGCGTCTCACTGCCCAACTGACCATTGGGAAATACCTGCAGCCGCAACTGCCCACCCGACAGCTCTGCCAGCCGCTTCGCCATGTGCTCCAACCCGGCATGCACCGGGTGTGTCGTGGGCGAATTGTGCGACACCTTCAGCTCGCGCCCGATAGTCGTGCCTCCACCACTAGGGCTAAAAAAGGCAAAAGCCAATGAAGCGAGTATCACTCCAATGAATACACCCAGGGAAAGATAGGATTTGTTCTGGTTCATTTTACGGGACTATAAGTATCAGGGTTGGAAACGGTCCGTCCGGAAGGGATACGCGGGCAAGCCAGCGGCATTGACGAGGTTGACGCCCGGTTTCCCGGCAAAGGCATATCGCACGTAGAGCGGGCGCTTCAGCTCTGTGGAACGAAGCACCACGGTCTCGCCCCGAAGCTCTGCGGTGGCGGACACCCAGTGAGCCGATTCGTCGGCGATCCAAAACGCACTGGGCGCTTTGCCATCTGTCGTCTTCAGTCCTGCGGCATGTTCAAAACGCACGACCAGCGAATCCCCGGCCGCCTCCACGCGTTGCATGACAGGGCCTTCCGCCTCGACCTCCAAACCATGGATATCGCGTGCGGCCAGCAGGGCCAGACGCTCTGCCACTGGTAACTTGTCCCGCGGGTGAACGTTCTTCTCAGATCCGAGGTCGATGGTATTGGCGACGGCCACATGCGGCAATTCAAGCGCTTTCAGTTGGGACTCACGTATCCATGCCCAAGAGTGCGTGATTGGACTCTCAGCATCTCCTTGGGGGCTCGTCTCGGGCGGATTATAATAGCCGGGCAGCATCACCACTAGAAATTGAAAATCATCCCGCCCCCACTCCTGACGGTAGCGCAGCATCCACTTTTTGAGCGTATCGCCATACTTGAGCATGCCAGAGTTCCGCGCAAACCAAGGTGCCTCGACCATACCATACATCGACTGGGTATTGCGTTCGCCCTGATACCAAACCAAGCCCCGCGCAGCGTAGGGCGCCAGTGGTGCCATCATGGCATTATACAATACATTCGTCTGCCTCCGTAGGAAAACGTCGTCCGACTTCGACCAGGGCTGAGGACCGTCGAGAATCGACTGGATTTTCCGACGCGTGGCGGTATCTGCGTCGAACTCCTCCATGAGCGTTTTAAAATGAGGCACCGTCTCGACCATATCGCGCGGCATCCACGCCTCCAGAGAGGAACTCCCCCAAGCGGTCAAAATGATCCCCACCGGTACATCGGCCTGTGCCTGTAGAAAGTATGCAAAGCCAAAGGCCACCGCACTGCTGGGGTAGCTGTCAAGCCATTCGCCCTCGCAAGTCGCCTGCTCGGTGAAAGCCACAGTGCGCTTCACCTCAAAACTGCGAATGTGCTTCGACTGCGCGGTCAATGCCTTCAGTTCCGGCACGGCGTTGACACCGAACTGCATATTCGACTGGCCCGAACAAATCCAGACTTCGCCCACCAAGACGTCCGACAGTTCGATCGGCGCATTCTGGGAGGCCAGTGCCCGCACCGTCATCGTTCGCGGATCGTAGCTCGCCGCCTCTGGCTCAAGATGGAGCATCCATTGGCCCTCTGCATCAGCGGTGATGGTCTGAATCTGCTCGCCAAAGCTGACTTCGATCGTCGCCTGCGGATCCGCCAACCCCCAGACGGGGATTGGCATCTCGCGCTGAAGCACCATGTGATCGGTAAATAAGGAGCCCAGTTCAAGCGACGCTTGGAGAGAACCATTCAGGAGAAGGCCGGCGAGCAGCACGATTCTGTAGAGGAATTTCATGATATTTATGCGGTATTATAAGAGAGCGATTATAGCTACCAATGCCAAAATGCCCATCACGCGTATACATGGGGACGGCGATGCGCGGGTGCTCCGTTCGCCCCACTCGACAACCCCGGTTCAGAGAACCGAGGCTACAGGGTGACTCGTAAGCTCAAAATTCGGTTTTGGGCCGCATCGGAATTGGGCGAGACGCTCGGCTGCTCGGCAACCCCGGTTCAGAGAACCGAGGCTACAGGGTGACTTGTAAACTCAAAACTCGGTTTTGGGACGCGTCGAGATTGGGCGAGACGCTCGGTCTGCTCGGCAACCCCCGGTTCAAAGAACCGAGGATACGGAGTGACAAGACGCCGCACTACTTGCGCAAGCGATTCACGTGCTTGTCTGCCTGATCGCGCACCGTTTTCCCATATTCCTTGGTATACAAGCTTGCGATGGAAGGATACTGTTGGGGCAGCTGTGAATAGGTTTTCCATGCTTGGTCATACGCTTGAATCCATTTTTGAATACCGGTCGTATCGTGATTCGCTTCTGCGTCGGCCAAGTAAAGAACGCTGCGGTAGATTTCATACAATCGCAGCCCGTAATAGGCAGATCCGATCGCGTGCTCCCGTGTCGCGGCGTCGGCCCATTGAATGCTTTCAGCGAGCTCGACGATCGCTTGCCACATGGCGATCGACTGGTCCTTACCTTGCAAACTGAGCTTCTGCTTCGCAGGATTCTTAACCGTCTTCGGCCAACCGATGCCCTGATCCCGTGTCCAGACATAGGACAATTCACCGCGATCGGCATAGCGACCGAGCTTCACTGCATCCGCTGAGCGCAGGCACAGCTTACGGAACCTGGCGACATCCTCACCACTGAGCTGTAAACGTTCGCTAGCGTAGCGATTGAAAATCGACGCCTCGCTCTGCGCAGGATCGGCCGCCCACTGCGCCATCACCCAGGCATTCAAATCGGGCCACATCTCGTTCTTGATATACGGACCATCCCAGCCACCACCACGTGTCCAGGTCCACACGCCGGCAAACAATTCGGGGGTCTTCTCATAAAAGCTGCGCAAGCTGTGGATCGCTCCCTCCGGCATGTCTGCATGTTCAGGGAAGCCTTCGATCACACCGTGAGCCACGTAGTTCGGATACGCGCCCTTGCCTTCGTATTCACGCGCGCACTGCACTTCAATGATCTGCGAATGACGCCCCATACCGATGCAGCGGCTAAATGGCTTGGTGCGGAAGAAATCGCCTTCATTGTGCTTGATACTGATCACGAGATTCGGATGCGGCTCCACGGCATCGCTCACCGTTTGATAGCGTTGTGCATTGTCATCAAAGGCACGCCAGGTGCGAAAGATCAGCTGCTTGTCACGCTTCACGCAGATCTCCTCACGCAGTATTTGCATCAGCGGAATGATGGTCTTTTCCGGATTTGATTTATCATTAATATGCCCCTTGTGATAAGGCGCATCATTCAAATAGGTCTCACCGATACGCACCACCAAACCATCAAAGTCCGGAAACTGCTCGAACATTTCATTGATTTGCGCGCGTAGCAATTTTTCGGTCAAGGGATGCTTCGGGTCGCCGAATGTTTTTTCGATCCCGAATTTCTCGATCAAACGTTTCGGGAAAAGGATCAAGTCCGACATGGCATAGACATCGATATCCTGCGCTTTACTGGCGGCTTGCATCGCACGGATATCCGCAGCTTTGGCATCGACCCATTCTCGCTCCTTTGAGCCTTTCGGCAGAATATCGGCGTCCACGGATTCCCAATTGATCGCCAGCGCGGGCGACTCAAAGAGGAAATATACCTTACCATTGTAGCCCATCTCTTTGATCACCGACGGATCGTTGTAAGCACTCTCATACGGAGTATCGCCGGGGTTATGATGCACCATGTCGAGAATGAGACGCTCTTCACCGGAAGCGCTTACGGCGCCCAAGAAGCTCAGCCCAAGTGCAATCCATTTACTGTGTCTTAAAATATTCATACTCGTTGCAATTACTTGGAAAAGGACAACACGGCCTTATCTAAGATAGGCTTGGAATCGTTGGCAGTCGTATCCGTCATTTTGACTTCAAACTGAAAACCGTAGCCCGCGGGCAAAGCAGAGAGGTCCATGGCCGCTGCTGTTTTCTGGATCTGCTTCGCGAAACCCGGTGTGTAGTCGTAGCTTTCTTTCACGACTTGCCAATCGGTCCACTGGTCCACTTCGGCATCGTTGTCGGTGTCGACGCCGACGCGCAGCTCGACACTTTCCACCCATGGACCGGGGCTGCTGAAATCCGAGTTCTGCTGGGTCGCCAAATAAAAGCGGCCTTCCGCAAAGCACACATCGGGGTCCGGGTGGCCCTTACCGATGTTGCCGAAAAAAGTGAAGGGCTGGTCCAAGCTCGAGGAGGTAAACATCGCGACACTCATCGAAGCACTCCCACTATGCCCTGCAGGATCGAAGTCGCTGAAGAGGTAATACTGTCCACCTATGCAAATCGAAGCCCAATCGCCATAGGCGTTTTGCTCCGGCGCGTGGATCTCATATTCCGCAATACTGGTGGGATAATTCTTAGGATCTTCTGCCTTCCAGTGCGGATGATTGTAAGTGCCGATCTCTCCAGTGGCTGTTGTGCGGTGATCCACAGCAGGCGCCAGAATCTGGAAGTCCTTCAGCCCATCCGCGCTCACGGCATGTCCGGCCAGCGGGGAATCCCAGGCGTGGGTGCGCGCATTAATCGGCGTCCAGTCTTCATAAATGATATGAAAGTTGCCGTCCAAATCGCGGATGAAGGCGCAGTCGGATCCATGCGAGGGATCTTTAAAAGCCATGCCCATGTTTTGACCAGGCACGCCATCGGTCAGATCTTCGTCGATATAAAGATGCGGGTCCTGATCATTGGGGAAATCGTAATAGAAATAGGCTTTGCCGTCGACGAACTCCGCCGTGGTCATCCACTTCGAGAATTTCTCGGTGATCGGCCCGTGATGCACCCAGTTTTCCATGTCGCGGCTCTGCCATGCATGATAGCCGCCGAGGTTTTCCTTCAAACCACCCGGAGCCGTAAATTCATTGGGATAGCGCGTGCTGAGCAGCGGGATGTCGAAGCCTTCCAGCGTGACGGCCGCCGGAGTAAACGCTGGCAATGCTGCAGCTTGCTTCCCTTTCTTGGCGGGCTGCCCCTGACTGTAGCGGGCAAACATCCAATAATTGTCCGGCCCTAAGCTCAGAAACACGGGCGCGTCCTGCATGCTGTTAGTGCCTATATTTTTAACTGGCTCCCAGTTCAACCAAACCGACGATTGCGCCAGCGTGATCGAGTCGGCCGATCGCTTTTCACTGAAGCGTTTCAGCTTAGTTTGGAAGCTCGCCACTTTTCCGGTGGGGGCCGCCATGCCGTCTTTCAGTTCCAGTTGACTATGTGAGCCGATCGCTTGCTCCCATTCGGATTGGGAATCAATAGTCCAAGACTCATTCGCGCTAACGAGTGAGGCGGTGAATGCCAACAGGGGTAATATGAGTGTGTGTGTGTTCATTTAATTTAAGCGTGTTATTGTCCGCTTTTCCAAAGATTGATCTGTTTCACATCGTTCTGAGAGGCGGGTCCCTCCGTGCTACGCCCGCGCGCGACATCGGCCTCGAGTTGAGCGAGTAATTGGGCCGCCACTTCAGGATGCGTCGTATATAGATTGGTGGTCTCAGCCGGATCCGCTTCCATATCATACAACTGCGCCGGCAGGCTCCCTTTCGGCATTTGCTTTTCCGTAGGACTGGTCCAACCGCCCGAGCCCTTGGCGAGCAGGAGCTTCCACTTACCCATACGGTAGGCAAAATGCCCAGTATAAGAATGATGGATCACCCCATTGCGTGTCGAAACAATCGGCTTGCCTGAAAGCGCGGGCAAAAAGCTGACGCTGTCTTCAGCACTCCCAGATGGCAGTGGCTTTCCAGTCAATTCGGACAAAGTGGCAAAGAAGTCGGTCAAGCAAATCAACTGATCACTGCTCGATCCCGCGGCGACTTTCCCAGGCCAGCGGACAATAAACGGAACACGATGCCCGCCGTCCCAAAGGTCCGCTTTGGAGCCACGCATCCCCGCGCTCACAATATGCCCCTGCTTGGCAAGGGCAGGAATGTTGGCCGCTTTCGAGCAGCCGTTGTCGCTGCTGAAAATAACCAGCGTGTTATCACTCAGACCATTGCGGTCCAGTGCCTCCAGAATAGCCCCCACGCTGGCATCGGTCTGCATGACAAAATCTCCGTAGTCACCCAAGCCGCTTTTGCCCTGCCACTCTTCTGTCGGCACAATCGGAGTGTGTGGCGAACCGAGCGGAACATAGAGAAAGAACGGCACATCCTTTTCGGCCGCACGTGCGTCAATATATTCTACCGCCTTACGTGTCAGGCGCGGCAACATATTGATCACATCATCGTGCGCGATCACCTTATTATTTTCGATCACGCCCCGCATATCACCGGCATGATGGAAGCCGTGGTAATAATCAAAGCCGCGATTCACTGGTCCATCTGGAATCGTTGAACCAACTGGTGCAAGTGAGCTCTTATTCTTTTTCTTGAGCGCCACGCCCGTCTCAGGGTCGAGGTAATCAAAGTTTAGATGCCACTTGCCGACAATCCCGGTGTGGTAGCCCTGCGCTTTCAAAAAACTCGCCACCGTCGGGCGGTCTTCGGCGATCAGATTTGGCTTAAAGCCCTGCACGACACCACGCTGCAATTTCGTGCGCCAGCTGTAGCGCCCCGTCATCAAGCCGTAGCGCGTCGGTGTGCAAACCGAAGAGCCCGAATGCACGTCGGTAAAGATCATGCCCTCACTCGCCAGCTTATCGACCCACGGAGTTTTGATTTTTCCCTGCTCGGGATTCAAGCACTGCACATCCCCATAACCCAAATCATCGCACAAAACAAAGACAATGTTAGGTCGACTCATCGCCGGCGACTTAACTTCGGCAACGGCAACCCCAGAAAGCAGCGCTGCCAGCAAGCCGCCTGAAATCGTCGATATAATTCCTCTTTTTAACATAATATTTCCCTGTTCTCTTAGTCGTTACGGAGTCAATTGACTGCGTGTCAGTGTGGTTTGATAAATGATGTCGCCGCTTTCCTCAACCAGTCGAAAAGTAATTTCAGGGTCGGCGAGGTTGGCATCGATCGAAAGCTCGCCAAAGGCATACTGATCGCAAATCCCGTAGAGCTGCGTTTTCCAACTGGAGTGCTGGGTCGGAGGACCACAACGACCACCCAAACTGGCCGCTTCAAACTCGTAGAATTCATAACCGGACGGACGTGGAATCGTGAACCCGCGCGCCCCATGGCGATCGCCCGAGATGAGAATCACGCCAGGGATCTGGTGCTTCTCGATCAGCTGAAAAATACGCTCACGCCCCTTGGGGTCGAACTTCCCCCAGGAATCTTTACCACCAGAGACATAATCACTCCACATCGAACCGCAGGACAAAATGATGAATGGTCCTTTACAGTCGAGCAGTTGGGCTTCCAGCCAGTCCATTTGTTCATCACCGAGAAAGGCCCCATCGCCCTTCTTCTTTTCCCTGAAGTAACGATTATCGACCATGATCACATCCGCAGGACCGATGCGTGTGCGTAGGAAAACGCCGCGTCGCTGGTCATTGAAACCATAGGATGGATTGTTCCAAGCCTGCTGAAAGACATCGCAGACCGCCGCTTTGTCGGCAACCGTGAACGCACCATACACCCCGGCTTTGTCATTATCAAAATAGTCATGATCATCCCAAGTCGCGTAGGTGGGCACCGTTGCGGAAAAATCCTGCCACGCTGGATATAGGTCGCGCATAAAGTAGTCTGCACGGTGTAAGCCGAGATGATTTTCACGGTCCTGAACGGCGATATCACCCAGAAGCAACATCGCCGACGGATTGCGACTGCGAATTAAATCCAGATGTATCTGGTTTCCAAATCCCCATCGGTGCAAACAACTCCCAAAGGCGATGCGGACCTCCCCCGTAGACTTATCCTCCGGGGCCGTGACAATCGCCGCATGCTTCGGAATCGAAATCACCTGACCATCGACCAGCACCCGATACGGATATCGCGTGCCTGCCTGCAAGCCGTCGACCGGAACAATGGCCGTCAGGTCTGACTCCACCGTGCTCTGCACGGGCCCGTAAACTTTTGTCTGATCTCCGACATCCACCTGCACCTCCACTCGGGATGGTTTCAGGGTGCGAAGCCAGACCTTCGCACCATCCGCCGTCACGCTGCCCAGCATCGGCCCTCCCAAGACCTCCAGACCGTTGGCTTCAACATGCTGCTGGAAGACCTCGTCCTGCATCAAATCGACGAAGGTGGCATCCTGTTTTGAGGACATCACCTCCCAAGCCGCGGAATACATCTCATTGACCGATTCCGGTTGAGGCACGATCAAGTTAAAATTAAACAGCGCCGAGTCCAAGCCGGTCTTCGAACTCCCTTTAGGGACCTGCGCGTTGGGCGAATCTGAACGCACCGTCCCCTGCAAGGACAGGACAGCTGTTGTGAAAACTAAGCTTGAGAGGAGAATTTTTCTCATTAAATGATTTCTGGGCAGATCTTTTAAATTGTGCGAAAACACATACATTCCGCGGGGCAAAGGTGCATTGTATTGGAAGATGCGTTTTTGGCTATCGGTTATTTAACCTAGTCGCCCCACTGGGTGGATTTTTTCTACAGGGTAAAATTTTTACTATTCTAATGTTCGGAGTCCCGCCTTTAGGTGGCTGCGTCAGAGACGCTATCCATACGCGACCGCCTAAAGGCGGGACTCCGAACGCTTGCTTAACTCGCATATTTAATTGCTCCCCGCCCCCTGCAAGGACAAGGCAGCTGTTGTGAATACTAAGCTTGTGAAGAAAACACATACTTTCCGCGGGGCAAAGCTGCATTGTGCTGGAAGATGCGTTTTTGGCTATCGGTTATTTAGCCAAGTCGCCCCACTGGGTGGATTTTTTCTACAGGGTAAAATTTTTACTATTCTAACGTTCGGAGTCCCGCCTTTAGGCGGCTGCATCAGAGACGCTATCCATACGCGACCGCCTAAAGGCGGGACTCCCAACAGCTTGCTTACCTCGCATATTTGATTGCACCCCACCCCAGTATAAGACTGAAAGCTGACTGCTTATTCACTGGCAGACGTCATATCGGCACGTGATTGAAACCGTTTCCATTCCCGATCGGCCAATGCTTGGGTGGTCTTTAGATTCAAGGCACGCTTGGACGGCTTATAGTTCGGATTCGGCGTCGGCATTTCGGCCTCCATCGCTACCAAGGCACGATCCAATTGCCCCGCCAGCTGCGCCAGCTTTTCAGGATGCGTCGACGCCAAGTCCTCGCGCTCATAAGGATCGTTGTTCAGATCGTAAAGCAAGTAAGCGCCAAACTCGTCGTTGTAAAAGCGAATCAACTTCCAGCCTCCCAAAGTGATTGAAGAAAACGGTCCGGTCGCGTGCGTATAATGTGGATAGTGCACAATGATCGGCCGCGGCTCCAAGCTCGCATGCGCCGTCATTACGGGAATCAGATCAACGCCGTCCACATGTTGCTCCGGACGCAAGGGCAGCCCCGCGGCGCTCAGCATCGTCGGATAAATATCGGTGCCCACGATGCGTTGGTCCGAAATGCCGGGCTGAATGTGCCCCGGCCACTTCACGATGAAGGGCACCTTCGTCGCGCCTTCAAAGGGAAAGGACTTCCCGCCCATCAAGGGATAGTTGGAAGTGCTCTTCAAAGTCAGGCCGCCATTGTCCGAAGTGAAAATCACCAGCGTATTCTCATCGAGCTTCAGCTGCTTCAGTGTATCCAGAACGCGGCCGACACTCTCGTCCACCGACTCAACCATCGAAGCGTAACCGGGATTATCATGGTCGGTTTTGGCCTTGTTATGATAATGTGCCAACTTCTCCGGCTTTGGTTGAATGGGGGTATGCACGAGATAATGCGATAGCACCGCCATCCACGGCTGATCCTGATTGGAGGCAATGAAGTCGATACACTCATCCGTCAACACATCGGCCACATAGGCATCGCGATCCACCCCCTCAAGCTGCGCGCCATATTTCTGAAAAGTCTTCATCCAATGCCCCGACTTGCTGGTGGGCACGTAAGAGGTGCGGTAGCCTTTCGCGACATCGAAGCCACGGTCGTCCGGCTGATAGTTTGCGCATTCGCCGATATGCCATTTGCCAAAGAAGCCGGTCCGGTAGCCGCCGGCCGCAAGTGCCTGCGGCAAGATAAACTCCCCCGAAGGCAGCGCGTGGCGATGCAAGGCTTCCAGTGTCTGATCGCGCTCGCCGCTGTATTTACTTTTCGCATACAGACGATCATCCGGCCCCTCGTGCTCATTGAATACAGCAGTCAACTTCGTGCGGGCAGGAAATTTTCCCGAATAGATCGCGCCCCGGGAGGGCGTGCAAGTCGGCGCAGCGGAATGAGCATTGGTGAAGCGCAGGCCCTCGCGCGCCAAAGCGTCGATGTGGGGCGTCTCATAATACCTGCTGCCGGCGACACTGAGATCTTTCCAGCCCATATCATCGATAATGATGAATAGAATGTTCGGTTTTATAGTCGTCGAAAATACGGACGACACGCCTAGCACGAACGTGAAACAAGATAGACAAATCGACTTAAGGTAGGATCGTTTCATATGCTGATTATAATGATTGAATAGTATAGTTTTGCCCGGCAGTGGTGTGTTCAAAAACGGTCTGCTTCCCGTCTGCGTTCTGGACCACGACAGGATTACCGAGCAGAGAAAGAATCTCGGCTTTAACCAGCTGTCCGTCCTTCCACTCCAACGAGACCTCGAAGCCACCACGTGCCCGCAAACCGGTGACCGATCCATCTGGCCATGCAGATGGCAACGCCGGTAGTAAGTGCAGCAGATAACTGCCATCCTCGTTTCTAACATGACTCTGCAGCAGCATTTCGATGATGCCCGCAGTCGCGCCGAAATTGCCATCGATCTGGAACGGAGGATGCGCGTCAAACAGGTTGGGATACAGTCCGCCGCCTTTGGACATACTGATACCTTTGCCCTGCGCGGGGCGTATCAGATTACGCAGGATCAGCACGGCATGATCGCCATCAAGGAAGCGCGCCCAGAAATTAACCTTCCAGCCCATGCTCCAACCAGTGGCCTCGTCGCCACGAAAAATGAGCGACTGCTTGGCGGCATTGAACAATTCCGGCGTGTCGCGCCAGTTGATTTCGTTGCCCGGATGCAGGCCCCACAAATGGGAAACGTGACGGTGTTTGCTCTTCGGATTATCCTTATCCTCCAGCCATTCCTGCAGTTGCCCATGCCGACCGATTTGGTTCGGCACAATGCGCGCGCGCATCTCGATGAGTTGCGCGCGCAAGGCGGTGTCTTCACCTAAGATCTCGGATGCCTCGATGACGTTGCTGAACAGATTACGAATGATTTGATGATCCATCGTCGGCCCCGCAACCAGCCCGCCGTTTTCGGGCGAATGGCTCGGAGTGCTGATCAGCCAGCCTTTGTCATTGCGTGGATCTTCGACCAGAAAATCGACAAAAAACAAAGCCGCATCGCGCATCACCGGATAGGCACGCTCAAGAAACGCACGGTCTTCGCTAAAGGTATAATGCCACCACAGGTGTTGGCACAGCCACGCGCCCCCTGTCGGCCAGAGCCCATGGTTCGCGCCATTGATCGGAGCGGTTCCGCGCCAAATATCGAAATTATGGTGCAACACCCAACCACGCGCATTGTAGAGATTCTTCGCGGTTCGCTGGCCCGAAATCGCGAGTTCCTGCATCGCGTCCAAGAGCGGCTCGTGACACTCCGCGAGGTTCGCCATCTCGGCGGGCCAGTAGTTCATCTCGGTATTGATATTCACGGTATAGCGACTCCCCCAAGGCGGATTGTTCGAATCATTCCAGATGCCTTGCAGGTTCGCTGGTTGGCCACCCGGACGACTGCTGGCGATGAGCAGATAACGCCCATATTGAAAGACTAAGGCGACTAAGCCCGGATCATCTGATTCAGGTGCCCGTTTCAAGCGAACTTCTGTAGGCAGCGCTTCGTTCTCCCCCGTCCCGAGGTCGATCGAGACGCGGTCAAAGAGCGACTGATAATCTTGAACATGCGCGGCTTTCAAGGCCTCCCAATTCTGATCGCTGACAGCCGACAGGATGTTAGCGCAAATTTCCGCAGGGTCACCGCTGACGTCCTCAAAGTTCTTAAAACTGGTTGCCGCGGTTAACAGAAGCGTCACGGCATCGGCCGCTTTGACCGATAAGCTGCCATCCTTCACCGCAACCGAGCCACCCTCTGCTTGCACTCGAAGACGTGCTTCAAAACGCAACGGATTCGCCACCTCCATGATAAATTTCTTACGTTTATCTTCGTAGGTATCAGGCAACACACCGCTCAAGCGTAACTCGTGGTCCCCCGCTCCATTGACCGTGCTGTTACGGTGTGCGGATTTGAATCCAGCGTTAAAGGAGACCTTGCCCGCGTGGTCGGCCGTGATCCGAATGGCGATCACTTGATCCGGGAAACTCGCAAGAACTTCGCGCGTGTAGCGCACCCCATCCACCGTGTAGTGCGTGGTAGCCACCGCTTCATGGATGTCGAGCGCACGTCGATAGGCCTCCACCGCCTCATGCCCCGGGAACTGAAGGATCAGGTCGGCAAACGCCTGATACGGCACTTGGCTGATCGGATCGCTCATGAACTCCTTCATCGCCAAGCGCTCGGCCTGCTTTTGCTCACCGGCAAAAAGTAAGCTGCGAATCTCCTCTAAATAATCCGAAGCCCCCGGCCGCGAATAATCGTAAGGACCGCCCGCATAGAGCGTCGCTTCGTTGAACTGAATGCGCTCCTCCTCGGTGCCACCAAACACCATCGCACCAAGCCGACCATTGCCCAACGGTAAGGCCTCCACCCACTGCTCCGCTGGTTGCTCGTAGAACAGTTCTAACTGAGTCTCGCCTGTCGGTGCCGCGCACAGGGCACTGTCCCCGCCAAAGGAGCTCAATCCGAGAGCGATTGCTTGAATAAATGTGAACTGAATAATCCGTTTCATCGTTATTTTGTAGTTTCGATTTTAAATGTGCTCAGCGCCGGGCCCTGAACATGGAATTGATAAGGCCCCTCGCTTGGCACAGCTCTGATGCGCACTCCATCGCGAAAGACCCGCGAAGCCTTGCCGAGTCGGGGCAGTTCCACCTGAGCCTGCATGCCTTCGGGTATGGTCAGCGAAAGTGTAAAGCTGTCCGAATAGGTCCAATCGATCAGGATCGGCCCCAGCGGAGTCGGCACCTTCCCTTTAGCCGCGGTCAGTCCTGCCAGCTGAGGACGAATGCGAGTCGTCGTCCAACCAGGAGTTAAGGGCTCGGCTCCGAGGATGTAGCGTGGCAATAGATTCGCGGGCGCCGCGCCCCAGGCATGGTTCCAGTCCTGATTGGGCTTGTATTTTTGATCCCAGGCTTCCCAGGTGATCGTGGTGCCACTCTCAAGCATGTGCCGCCAACTGCGGTCGTTGTCCGCCAAGATCAAAGCCAGCGCGGCCTCTCCCGCCCCATTTTCAAACAGCCCCTCCATCAGATACTGCGCCGCATATACGGAGCATCGCATGCCGCGATCAGCCAACCACGCTGACAGCGATTCGCGCGCTTCATCTGGAACCAGCTCAAAGGCCAATGGAAATAAGTTTGCGTGTAATGACGTATGATCCGTCTGGATACCGTCACGATACAAGCCTTTGTCCGCATCGAAAAACACCTGCTGAAAAGCGGCACGGCCCCGGGCAAAGTCGGCCTCAAAGGCTTGAGCCTCGGCCGTCTTGTTCAGCGCATGAGCCAGCTCGGCCATTCGTTTGATCGCCTGCAAATGAAAGGCATTAACCACCGTATTGCGAGCCGTGAAGACATAGCCATCACGCTCCCCCTTCGGCCAGTCTACGATGTCTGTCCGTGTCATCTGCGCGCGATTACTGGCGATCAATGCATCCTCCCCGCGCCGGTCGGACAAGGTTTTCGACTTCAACGCTTCATAACGCCCAGCCATCCATGGGGTATCCCCCGTGTGCATCCAATCGGCGTAGACCATGAAGACCATGTGCGGCGCCCACTCACTGGGCCAGGTTCCATGCTCCAACAGATGGTCAATGGTGTCGCGAGCCATCTGGATATCGTTATCGGTGTAATAATGACTGAGCTGATTTAGATACGCATCCGCCTCGTAGGGGATCCGCTCGCGGTCGCCATCGACATACACGCCCGCAAAGGTCGTCGCTTTGATGGAATAACGGCATAATTCCCAGACCTGATTCAGCAGTGGATTGGACGATTCGAATGCTGCGGCCGCATCATCCCAAGTGGACGCAAACGCAGCTTGACGCACAATTTGCTGCGGCAGCAATTCACCTGGCCAACCGTCGATCTCGACCCAGCGAAAAGGCAAGACCACGCCCCATTCCGCAGGCGTCAGAATCGCCGGTGGATTTTTGGGATGATTGGTCTGCGTATTGCGCCGATCCCGTGGCGGCGCCACAACACTTGCGCTGCCACCATCGAGAGCCACCGTGACCGCTCGATAGCGCACCGTGCCCGGTGGATGACGATCCACCCGACCATCTTTGATTGCCTCGCCAAAATGAACCGTGACTGTGGCATTAGCCCTCGCCTCTAGGCGTAAATTGCCAAAAGCAACCCGCCCGAAATCAACGAGAGTCACCCCCTCCTCCAGCTCACGCAGCTCGACCGGCGATTCATCCACCACCTGCGTGGGCGCGGCATCCAGCATCGAGCCACACAAGAGGCTTATAAGTAAAAAACGTAGTAGCTGTAGTCTCATCTGTATCAGTTATTTAGAAAACACGAGTAAAGCTGTTAAGGTTTACTCGTGTTTTCATCGTATCTATTTCGTGATTTTCCAAAGATTAATCCGATTCGTATCATTCTTAGCGGCAGGCCCCTCGGTGCTACGACCGCGCGCCACATCAGACTCCAACTGAGCGAGTAGCCTTGCCGCGACTTCGGGATGCGATTCATACAGATTTGTGGTTTCACCCGGATCAGCTCCTAGATCGTAGAGCTGCGCGTTGGGACTCTCTTTGGGCATTTGCTTTTCAGTCGGACTCGTCCAACCCGCAGATCCTTTTGACAGCAAGAGCTTCCACTTCCCCATGCGATACGCGAAATGACCAGAGATGGAATGATGCACAATGCCAGCACGTGTTGATTCGATGCTGTCTCCTTTGAGTGCGGGCAAGAAACTGACGCTATCTTCGCCAGCATCGGCAGGCAGTTCTCCGCCACTTAGTTCGGCGCAAGTCGCCATAAAGTCTGTCAGGCAAATCAACTCATCACTCTGCGATCCCGCTTCGACTATGGCAGGCCAGCGAACGATAAAAGGCACGCGGTGCCCCCCATCCCAGAGGTCAGACTTCGACCCTCGAAATTGCGCGCTGGGAAAATGCCCCTTCGCTTCAAGTGCCGGGATCCCCGCAGCCTTGGAACAACCATTATCGCTGGAGACGATGATGATCGTATTCTGACTGAATCCGCCCGCATCTACGGCAGCCACGATTTGCCCCACAAAGGCATCCGTTTGCATCTGGAAGTCACCATAGGCACCAAGCTCACTTTTGCCCTTCCATTCTGGCGTCGGGACAATCGGTGTATGCGGCGACGGCAATGCAATGTAAGTAAAAAATGGCGTTGATGCCTCCTGCTTTTCGATGAACTCCACCGCTTTCTCAGCTAGATCATCCAGCACATTGACCGCCTCGAAATCTTCATGCGCAGGCCCTTTGCGAAAGAACGCTTTCGTCGTCGTGCATTCACCCACAAACTTGTCGTTCTCGATATAGATGTAGGGAGGCATATCCAGCGACGCCGAGATACCAAAGTAGTAGTCAAATCCGAGATCGAAGGGACCGCCCGTAATGGTGCCAGACCAATCGATATTGTTCATACCCTGCCCCTTAGGCAGGTTCATACCAAGGTGCCATTTGCCGATCATCGCCGTGCGATAGCCCTGTGCTTTCAACAAACTGGCGACGGTCATACGGCCGGTCGGAATCAGCGGATTACCGAAGCCTCCGAGGACACCGGCTTGACGCGTCGTGCGCCAATTATAGCGCCCAGTCATCAAACTGTAACGACTCGGCGTGCAAACCGACGAGCTCGTGTGGGCGTCGGTAAAGATCATCCCATCGCGCGCCAAGGCATCTATATGCGGCGTCGGGATCTTACCGCGCTCAGGATTGAGCACTTGCACGTCGCCGTAGCCCATATCATCGGCAAAGATGAACACGATGTTGGGTTGAGTGGCGGCTATGGAGACTAAAGACGTCAGCGCAAGCAGCGCGCAGGCCTTTACAGTCATTGCAATCGAGATTTTCATAATATAATCCTCCGGTTTCAGAGCACGAACTTTAACGACAAAACAGGTGCATTCAGATCAAAAAGGAAGCTTAGCACGAATTCGAAAACTCTGTATCCATTATATACCTGATGAAGGTGGCACATTGTTCATAAAATTATTGAAGGCTTCAGTGACATCGATCGGATCGTCCATCTCTGCTTGCAGCTCTTTAAATTGACTGAAGAGCACGTTGAGCAACTCGACCGGACGCGACTTGCCTTGCGCCAGATCGTGCTGCTCCAGAGAGTCAGCTTGCATGTCGTATAAGCGCACCCTATTCGCGGTCGAATAAATGATCATTTTATAGCGATCCGTGCGATACATACGTTGTGTTCCGAAATATGCGCCGTAGATCGCATCGTAGGCGCTCTGATCGGTTTTCCCGGTAGCGAGGGGCAACATGCTGTTGAAATCGACTTGCGCGGGCTTCGCAACTCCAGCCAGTTCGAGTGAGGTCGCCATAACGTCCTGTAAATAGACCGGCGCATCGACCGTCTTGCCCGCTTCGATTCCGGGCCCCGCCATCAGCAGCGGCACGCGCATACTGCTGTCATACATATTCTGCTTACCGATGAAACCGTGATCACCAACCGCGAGACCATGATCAGAGGTAAAGAAGATGTAGGTATTGACGGCTTTGCCACTGGCTTCAAGTGCATCAAGAATGCGCCCGATTTGTGCATCCATGTGTGAGATGATCGCATAATATTCCTGACGATTCACTTTCACCGAACGCTCGGTGCGTGGGAAAGGTGCCAGCCTCTCATCGCGCAAACGACGACCGGCTCCTGCGTATTCATTGTATGGATACTCTGGAATAAAGTTTTCCGGCACTTCAATCGAATCCAGTGGATATAAATCAACAAATTCCTTCGGCGCCTGACGTGGATCGTGCGGCGCGTTAAAGGCCAAATACATGAAGAACGGCTGATCACTCTTCTTCGCCTGACTCAGGAATGCCACGCCGTCATCGCCCAGCACTTCACTCCAGTGTTTGCCCCCCTTCCAGAAGCCGCCGAATGATTTATCATAGGGCGACCAGGTGTCCGGCTCACCCTCGGCAAAGGTGCGCGCATAGCGCACTTTGGATTGATTTGGCATGCCCCCGCGAACATGTGCGGTATGGTCAAATGGCGGCTGATATCCATCCACATGCCACTTCCCGCTAAAATAAGTTTCGTAACCTGCCTGCTGCATGAACTGGGACCAAAGTGCTTCGGGTTTACGTTTAGTAACCACATACTTCGCCACATTCTTCGGCGCATTGGGATCCTTATGATTGTTGCCCTTAGGCGAAAAGGCAGCGGCTCGCCAGACGAAACTGCCGGTGTTGAGCATCGTTCGACTCGCAACGCAAACCGCCGGAGTAAAGGAGCCCATGTTATATGCATGCGAAAACAAGGCGCCTTGATTCCTCAAGCGATCCAGATTCGGCGTTTGGATCGGGCAATCTTCAAGAAAGCCAAGACTGTTCCACATTTGATCATCCGAAAAGATGAAGAGGATGTTGGGTTTCTTAGAAGCCGCCAAGTGGAAGGAGCCGTCGGACTGTGCCTGGATCATGGGTGTTGTGGCTCGCGGAGAACGGACTGAATCATGCCCGTCCAGATCCACCTCTTTTGTGCCTTGGAATGCCTTGTCGGCGTCATGCTGGATCACATTGGGCACATGCTGCTCGCGATCCGTCATAATCTCAAAGGTCCATGCGTGTTGACTCTGACCAAGATTTGCTGGCGGCGTGATCACCAGCCCCTTCGGAGTTAGTTGCCATTTAACCTCCGCCGGAGAGCCCAACAGACGAACAGATTGCACCTGGCCCTTGTCCCAACCCGCGGTCGCAGTGATAGTAAACGGGCGCTCGGGCTTAGCCATTTTGATGGCGTAGAGTGCCATGCCATTAGTTGTGAACGCAAGGTGTTCGTTCTCCTGATCACTTACTTTCCAGTAACGGCTACCGTAGATGGCCGCAGCATTGATCCGCAGCCAATCCCCCATCGCTTGCAGACGCTCCACTTGCGGGGCCGGTATGGTGCCGTCCGCTTTGGGCCCGATGTTAATCAAGAAATTTCCGTTGCGGCTGATGACTTCGATCATCTCGTGAATGACGCTTTCGACGGTTTTATAGCGATCCCCCTCCAGATAGCCGAAGGAAGTGCCAAAGGTCGTGCAGCTCTGCCACTTGGGACCAATCACCTCTAACTTCAGGTTATCCTTCTCCAGGCAACCCACGCCGTCGGGCCAGTTGCGATTCGCGCCCTTATTGTTCACATAGACCGGCTGCCCACGGACCGCGCCATCATTCATAAAGTCAGTGATCATACCACGCACCTGATCGTCAAAATATTGGATCTCCGGCTTCGCCTTGCCCTGACGAACCCGATTACCGTCGCGGGTGTAAATCGGAAAATCATCCACCCAGAGCATGTCGGGTTGATACTTCGTCTGTATCTCTTTCCAACGCGCCACATAGTCATCCACATAGGCTTTGCTGTAACTAAACTCAGGCCCGTAGAGCATCGCGGCCTCCTGATCGCGCTGAATCTCCGCTACGATATCCGCTCGCGGCTCACTGTGCACGGCATACTTCTCCTTCGCAAAGAAGCCCGTATGACGCTCGCGATGATACGAAGGCGCATATTTCAATCCCCGCGCCCGAAGGGCTTTGCCCAGGTCGCCCACCAGGTCACGCTTGGGCCCCTTATCCACCGCGTTCCACGGTGTCAGGTCAGAGTCCCAATTGGCCCAGCCATCATGGTGCTCCGCGGTCAACACGACATATTTCGCGCCCACTTCTTCAAACAAGGCGGCCCATTGCTCCGGCTGCCAGTTTTCCGCCTTAAACTCGGGGATGATGTCCTTGTAGCCAAACTCTGGCGGAGTCGCGCCCCAACGTTCTTTCAAGTAGGGGTAATAATGCTTTGGATCTTCGTAGATCAGTTTCGGCACATGCTCCGCATAGCCCCGCCCCCCTTTGCGATATCCGATCGCACTATACGGCCCCCAATGGATGAAGATGCCAATCTTACCATCGTCGAACCAGTCAGGCACGGGCATTTGTTGTAACGACTCCCAACTGCCATCGTAAGGCAGTGTCGGCGTTTCAGCCGAGGTAGAAAGGGAGCTAAATAAAATGGCAGCACTGATGCTGACCAGGGTTTTAATCGGTATGTTCATGTTCTATAATAAGTTTATCGGGAATGGTGCTACGGATGCGGGCTTCGTAATCTTCCACATTCAGTGACTGAACGGTCGATTGCAGCACTGCCGCGTCCTCTCCGATCCAATCGATGACGTTGAGTATTTTGAGGGTCGCATAGCTCTGCTCGACGAGCATGCCTTGCAGACACTCGAGCCCCGGTTCCGGCATGCCGGTATTCACCAAAATCCATGCCGCCATGGCACGAACTTCGCGCGACTCATCCCTCAGGCACTTGAGACCGGCCTGTTGATCATTGAGCAGGAAGCAACCCACAATACCCCAATAGCGCAGCCCAGAATCCTCACTATCGAGCAGTGCCCGAAGACGTGGAAGATTGTCAGCATTTTGTTCCAATGCCAGGTCCGCGGCGTCGAGCAAAGCCGACAGGTCATACAGCTGCGGATCGCGCACCATCTCATAAATAGTCACGCCGTGTTTTGCGGCTCGTTGCACCATGTCGGCTTCTGGCAGTAGAGCGGCATCGTGAATACTTTCCTGCCAGCTGCGCAGTCGGGTTCGCATGCGATCGACCACCTCACCCAGAGCTGGATCTGCGATGAGATTCTCGACGTTATCCGGATCGTTTTGCAGATCATACAACTCTTCTTTACAGCCCTTGGGCGCGAACCAGCGCGACTGCACTTCACTGGCCTCCCCCGCCTGAACATGTGCTTCCCATACCTGCGACGCTTTCATCTTCCAAGGATACTCAGCGCACTGCATCCAAGGCACATAAGGCATGTAGTTTCGAATATAGAGATAGCGTTTATCGCAAACGGCACGGGCATTATCAAAGCGCTCCCCCATGCGACCACGATAGGCAAAGACGCATTCCGGCTCCGGCTCCGTGTCCGCACCCAAAAACACAGACCCTTGCATCACTTCCGGGACTTTGGAGCCAGTGATGCTGAGCCATGTTTTGGGCATATCGACAAAGCTGACGAGGCGGTCGATTTGCATGCCTGGTTGTGCGGCCGGCCAGAGTGATTTAAACTTTTCCGGAATGCGGATCACAAGTGGACAATGCAGGCCACTATCAAAGAGGAAGCGCTTGCTGCGCGGAAGCACGCCGCCGTGATCGGAATTGTAGATGACGATCGTATTCTCTGCGAGTCCCGCCGCCTGGAGCTGCTTCAAGACGGCGCCGACTTCCCGATCCATTTTTTTGACCGCATCGTAATACTTCGCGTAGTTTTTACGAATTTCCGGCAAGTCAGGATGATAGGCGCGTAAGTGAACATCGGACGGATCATGTTTTGTGCCCTCCACCGAGCCTTGCGCACGGCTTTCGTGTGAGGACATGAAATTGATGACCTGAAAAAAGGGCTGTTTCGCTTTGAGCTGATTCCATTGAACCCTGCCATGCCGATCCCAGCACTCAGAATCCTTGCGCCCGCCTATGTTATAGTCGGTCTTTTGAAAATTGCCGACAGTGTAGCCGTTCGCCTTGAGCAGGTCGGGATAATAGCTGATTTGATCATGCGGAATATCATATCGACTGCGCATCGGGTGTGTGCCCATGGAGAGGGCATGAATACCAGTAATCCAAGTGGCACGCGATGGCGCACAAACCGGGGCGCTGGCATAGGCGTGCTGGTATCGAAAGCCCTCCCGAGCCAAGGCATCGATATGCGGCGTATCGGCCTGCGGGTTGCCATAGCATCCGACCCAATCGATGTTATTATCTTCGCTCGTTAGCCACAGAATATTCGGTCGCAACTCTGAACTATCTGCATGTGCCCTCGTAAGCAGCGAATCGCTAAAAACGAGCATGCTCCAGACGATAGCGAAGCAAGCGAACACAGACCTAAAACTCTTAAGGACAATTATCATACAGGGTATTTATTTGGGAAGTCTGATACACTATCACACAATATCCAACATTCCGCTATCGGTCATTTAACCAAATTCAGAGTATTGGCACAAAAAAAAGTCCGGCACACTGGATCAGCATGCCGGACTCAAACGATCACTCCCCTATCTATAAGGTGACCGTTCCCCTAATATAAAAATTACTTGTGCGGCAAAACCTAGCGGCGACGAAGCATCACGAAGACTAGGCCAGTGAGGCCTGCCAGCAGCGCGTAAGTGCCGGGCTCGGGGACTAATGCGATATTTATACTGTCACCATCAACAAACGCATATGCGCCCGCATCAAGGTTGCCGACAAAGGTAAAGTTGTCGGCATCAAAACCAACAATTGTTGTAAATCCGATAAGCTCAAATGTTGCGCCAAGGTCGCTTTGATCCGCATTGGTCAAATCAATCGTGAATTGATGCCCGCCAGCGATCGTTAATGCCTGGGCATCCCATGTGCCGATACCCGAAATATCGAACTCAAATGTGGTCTGGCCATCGGCTCCCAGATTCGTTGCCGTGTCGGCTGTAATGGCATAATTGCTGCCACTCAAATTGATCAGCGTATCGGCGTTCGCCGACGCGAGCGTTCCGAAATTAGCCGTATCATATCCAAGGATACTCGTTCCGGATACATTGACTTCATAATTCTTGTTAGTGCTCGAGCCCTTGGTGCCGACATTAAAGTTAGCACCAATATCAACCGTGCCGCCCGTTTGATTATAGTTTAGAGTACCTTCAGCATCGGTTTGGTTAATGTTCCCGTTGACAGTGAAACTGGCAGTGTCAGAAACCGTAATTCTTGAGACCGTGTCGTTGCTGCCAGCAGTGTCAAAAGCTATAGTCCCCGCACTGAAGACGCCATTACCCTCGACAATCAAAGTCTGTGCACTAGAGCCGCCACCGCCATGCGCCAGTCTGACTGAATTGGTAATCGCCAAATTACCACCAGTGGTGACCGTCAAGGTGTTATTGCGAAGCCAATATGTGTCAGCGACTGCACCGGAAATGTTCACAGTGACATCATTTGTCGTATAATTTGTGATATCGGTGGCTAATACTGGCACGCCATCAGGATTCCAGTTGGTCGCAGTGCTCCATAAGTTGTCTCCGCCGTCGTTGTCAAAGGAAACTGAGTAGGCGAAATTCGCACAAGCAAGTGCGGCTGTGGTAGTGAGTAGGGCTGTTTTTTTCATAGGTGTATTTTATTAGTGTTTTCGAAATATGGAAAATAATGGTTACTTACGTATTGATGAGTAGGATTAGTTAATAGCATTAACATTATGCCATAGGTCGCCACCGATGCCTATGGGCCATATTACCAGTGATCGTTTGATCACTACCCATCTTGGACAAAACTAGCAGCACTCAGCGACAAGGCGGAACCTCCAGTGGCAGGCGGTTAATGAATCATTTCACAAACTCAACATTCTCGAGTTTCACCACGACCGTGTTGGGCCATTTCTTGTCGTTATAAATACGCTGTGCGCGCACGACGGAAATTTCCAGGCCTTCGGGCAACTGCTTGAATCTCGAGGTCGGCACGGCCTTGGGTTGGTATTCCACCACCTTATCGTTTTGCCCCATCACCGAGATTTGCGTGTCGGCTGTCGCTTTCAGCTCTTTGAGCACGATGTTTTTGCGCTGACCAAACTTCCATGCATTCTTGCCCGTGAATTGGGTTAAGAACACATACACTGATTTACCGTCTTTGGACTGTGTATACCAGACGCCCTCTTCACCGATTACTGTGCCGGGACGGATGTCGTGGATCGCCTCATCGTTGATAAACATCCACAAGCCCAGCTCGCGGAAGGTGCGCTCCTGTTCAAAGGGGATCGCGCCCGACGGTTCTGGTCCCATATTGATCAAGAGATTGCCACCTTTTGCGCGGGTTTCGATCAGCATATTGATCAACTGCGTGCCGGACTTGTAGCGTTCATTGGTCGGTTTGAACTGCCATTGGCTGCCCAGCGTGAAGCAGGACTCCCAGGGTCCGGGCAAAGGTGTTTTAGGCAGATGCTGCTCGGGGGTCGTCATCTCACCGCGTGTCACAATAGTCTTAGGATATTTTTGGTGGATGTATTGCACTAACGGGGACTGATCGCGCCCATCAAAGAAGATCATATCGATCTCGCCGTAGTTCTCGAATAGCTCGTCGAGCTGACGAATATTATACGCGGTCAAGCCCTCTTTCTCTTTGCCACTCGTGCCAACGCGACGAATGGTCTCCCCCACTCCACGCAGATAGAGAAAATCTTCAGGCGAGAAATACAAGCCGACCTTGAGGCCTGCGGCCCGACAGGCATCGACATAGTCCTTAACGATGTCTTTGCCATAGGGAGTGTTCATTACGTTAAAGTCCGTCGTCTGGGTGTCCCACATGCAGAAGCCATTATGGTGCTTGGTCGTGAAAACCATATATTTGGCACCGGCGATCTTCGCGACCTCCATCCATTCCTCGGGATGATACTTTTGGGGGTTAAACGACTTGGGTAACTCATCGATCATGCGATCCAGATACTTGTCCGACGCCCCAACCATGGAGTGGCTGATCACTGAGCCGAGTTGTGCGTCGTGCGACCAGTGCACAAACATGCCCAGCCCCCAATCCATAAATTCGGCCTCGCGTGCGGGATCGTTTAAAAGCGGGCCGATGCTGTCCGGCTTATTGGCTTCGGCCAAAGGAGCCAGGCTTGATAGAGCGAGTAACAGACCCAGGGTGCGTATTTTTTTTGTCATCATTTTCTTAGAGGTATTCATTCGATTAATTAACTAAAGTGAACTGCGCGCGTTGCTTGATATCCGTTGAGGATGCTCCGATCCGCACATCGAAGTCGCCCGGCTCGACGCCCCATTTATTGTTGATATCCATCATTTTAAGATCGCGCATAGGATTGATGGTGAACTGCACGGTCTTGCTTTCGCCTGGCTTGAGACTGACGCGTTCGAAACCACGCAATACCTGCTCAAATGGAACGATCGATGCCAGCACATCTTTGACATAGAGTTGCACCACTTCATCTCCAGCGCGCTGACCGACATTCTTCACACGACAGCTCACTGTAATGCTCTGTTCGATACGTGGCTTGGCCGGCTCGACTTTGACACCGCCATATTCGAATTGTGTATAGCTCAAGCCATAGCCAAACGAATACAGCGGGTCCACGGCACGGGTGGAGCCAAAACCATTGGGATCCACCTTCTTCGATTGCCCCGACCATGCACCACTACGATACGGCACTGCCATCGGAATCTGGCCGACCGAACGTGGAAAGGTTATCGGCAATTTGCCTCCGGGATTGTAGTCGCCGAAAAGCACTTCCGCGAGCGCGGTGCCAGACGCTTCGCCACCGTGCCAAGCCGCAAGAATGCCGGGCACATAACGATCGATCCAGTTAATCGAGGCGGCTCGTCCGCCCATCAAGACCACGATCACGGGCTTACCTGTCTTTACCATTTCCCGCACCAAGAGCTCCTGATGCCCCGGCAAGTCTAGCGTCGTCCTGGATCTAGCTTCACCCACGGTCGAATGATCATCGCCGACGACTGCGATAATAACGTCCGATTTCTGCGCAAGCGCAATGGCCTCATCCAACATCTTTTTCTCGGCAGCATTGGGATTCAATTTGAAAACATCCGATTCCGGAAAGCGCGCATCAGTGAAGTCGGCCCCCTTCGCGTAGAGCACTTCAGCATCGTCTTTGAGATAAGCCTTCAGGCCTGTCAAAGGAGTCACCAGATCACTCTTCATCGGGCCATATCGATTCACCAGTGCGCGGTAATCATCCGCCACAGGCCCCGTCACCAACACTGTCTTCAAGCGCTTGGAATCCAGCGGCAATGTATGGTTGTCATTTTTGAGCAGGACAATCGATTTGCGAGCGGCTTCCAGAGCGACCGCTTGACTCGCCTGCGTCCGAACAATCGCTGGCGCCGCTTGCGGATCGACATAGGGCGCATCAAACAGGCCAAGGGCAAACTTCACACGTAAGACATCGCGCACCCGCGCATCGACAACTGCTTCCTCAATCATGCCTCTGCGCAGCCCCACACGCAGCGCGTTGACGTATTGGCTCATCGGCTTGAATGAGGTGCGAACATTGAGCCCCGCATTAACCGCCATGGCAGTGGCCGCATTAAAATCTTTGGCGACATCATGCTGTCTATGCAAACGCGTGACCGCACCACTGTCCGAGACAACATAACCTTTAAAACCATACTCCCCTCGCAGTAGATCGTTCAGGAAATACGAGCTGCCCGTGACCGGTTCGCCGTTATAAGAATTATACGAGCTCATCGTGCCCATGGCATGCGCTTCCATGAATGCCTTGCGAAAAGGCTCCATCAAAATCTCATGCATATCACGAAACGGGATCTGCGGATCCGTTCGGGCATTCCCATCGCGCCCCCCATGCGGTGTGCTGTAAGCGGCGTAGTGTTTCACCGTCGCAGCGACTCCCTGCGACTGCAAGCCGAGCACTTGTTGCACCCCGAGCTCTCCGACCAAATAAGGCTCCTCCCCGTAACATTCTTCCGTGCGGCCCCAGCGTGGGTCGCGCACCACGTCCAAAATGGGAGAATAGATATTGGTATAGCCCAAAGCACGCCCCTCTTGGCCCGTAATCTCACCGACCCGACGCACCAGATCACGGTCAAAGGCTGCTCCGAGGCCTAACTGGCTGGGAAAATTAGTCGCATAGGGATGCGCCAAGCCGCGAATCCCTTCGTTGGTAAAATCGACGGGAATCCCCAGGCGGGTCTCTTCGAGAAACCAACGCTGCACTTCATTCATGACTTCACCATGACGAACAAAATCCAGCGCACTCTTATCAAAGCCATATCCGACCCCATTAGAATGCTCGTCAATATTGGCCGCACCATCCTTCCAGACCGCCTTCTTCCAGTCTTCGGTGGGCAGCAAATCCTGAAGTATCCGCTTGTAACCATAAATCGTCGCCAGCTGACAGGTCTTTTCCTTGTGCTTGAAATGCTGATACAATTCCGGGAACGGCCGCGTTGAAGAGGGCAACATTTTTTGTATCATTGGCACGCTCCGGTGCGGTTCGACGATTTGGTGGAATCGTTGCAAGGAAAATGGTCGGATCCCCCACCTCAGGTAATTGATAGATACCAGCGACTAACTTCTTCAATCGACTGGGCGCATCTGCCATGTTACTAACGTCATTCGTCCCTAGCATGATTAAGATGACGTTCGGCTTAACAACAGCCAAGCGGCCACGTTTCCAGAAATTCCCTAATCGAGGCGCAACGCCAGTATCGCCGCCAACCTCGCCGATCCGGATTCCGGATATTCCCGAATGGTAATGATACAGATTATCCGCTACATTAGCACCTGTCTCGGGGAGCCCATCCCAGTTCCTGTCATGATGCCCCGTGTAGCTAAACGAATAACCGTTTTCCAACAGCAAATCATAAAGTGACTTGCGGGGTGAACCCTGACTATCACCATCGCCGTTACTTTGGGTGATCGAATCCCCGATAAACCAAATGGCACCCAGATCTTTCGAGCCTGGAGTAATACCCGCGTCGACAGCGAATGTGAATAAGAGAAAAGCAAGAGATGTTAAAGCGTGTTTCATTGATTTCATTATTCGGAACGCTCTAGTATAACTTCTGCACGAAAGCCTTAGCCATTTTCTGCCCAAGCTTCTCCTTTTCGACACGGGGTAGATGCCAGACATCCATCCGCAGATTGGAAAAGGCCCCGCTGTCCAGCAGCACTTGATGAATCCCGCTCGCCCATTCCTGGGTGGCATTCGACTGCCCACCTGCAAAAATGATATCCACAGTTTCAGGTTTCTCAGCCCGCAATGCAATGGGCCCCAGCAGCAAAACACCAATCAACATGCTGGCAAATGGTCTAGGTTTCATCTTGGCCATCCTCCCAGTGATCTGCGTATTCATTGTGAATTCTCTGTCGACGATGGTAGTTCAGCCAAAACCTTATCGGCCAACAATTTGCCCATAAATTGATAGCCCTCTTCCTTAAAATGACAATTCTCGGGCAATTGGTATTGGGCAAGCAAGGGAGTGATCGCCCGGTTCATATCCAGAACCGGAATGTTTTGTTCCTTCATGATTGCAGCCGCAACTTTGTTCAAGCGATCGACAGCCCCTGCCACATACTCATTGGCTCCCTCTGGCACCGGAGTGGTATTGACCCACACCAACTTGGCATCCGTCGCCTTGAGCCGCTTAACGATTTGCACAAGCCGCTTCTCGTAGGCCGCGTCTGAAGCACGACGATCATGGATCCCAAAATTAAACGTGATCAAATCCCAGTCGCCGTCACCCAGCCAGATATCCAACTTCTTGATTCCAGTCTGGCTCAGCAACACGCTTTGCCTGGACCTCCTTGGCACTGCTCGGTTCGTGTGCGAAATCATCCTTCATTTCGGCACTCGCAGATTGATACATGACCACCATCACACATGATAGCAGCAGTAATTTCGTAAGACTTTTCATTGGGGTCCTTTGCTATTGGTAAAAATGGAAGCTGAGTCTATCTCAGCCTTGGGGGACGTTCGAGCTTGTCATTACCATTTCGAAAAAAGTTTGATCCGGTAGAGCAGCACCGTTCCGGTGCGCATTTGCGGCGTGTTGGCGATCAGTTGCGAACGCTCGGTACGGTCTGAGACGGACCTGCGCTACCGTTTCAAGTCACATAGGATCAAACTTTCCCAGAGATGGTATCATTTGTAGTATCGTTGCTCAGAAGATCAACATTGCTCACGAAGGTCACTCCATTCAACGAAAAAGCATTAGTCACGGAAGTTGAGGATCCGTTGATCGCCTCAACCGTTGTTCCGATATTCGAGACTTCCGAGACAATGGAGACATTCGTGGCAGTGTCCCAGGTTATGACCGCTGCTTGCGCGCTGCTCAGAAGTAAGCTCGAACCGAGGGTGAGAGTCATAAAGAAGGATTGATTCATTTGGATGTGAATTAAAGTTATCGAATAAATTCTACCCCAAAGACATATGTCCGTCTATCGGCCATATGACCAATACCGCACTCATGCGTGTTTATTCACCAGAAAGCTGGATTCTTCAAAAAATACTGCTACAACACTGATTCATGTATCTTCGTTTATTCGCCCTCACAGTGGCCCTGCTGGCAGGCACACCTACTGCCAGAGGCGCGAATCCCTCCGGTGCGCTGAACGAACTGAAACTCTCGCAACTCGAGCAGCGACTGACAGAAATCGATGCGGAGCTCGCGCAACTTGCGGAAATGAGCCTCCGTAGTGGCGTCGGGTCGATCGGCTATCGCTCCAGAGGCTACGACAGTCCACACACTCCAATATCGGTGGAAGTCGAATTGGAGCACGAGGTCCCCGTCGACGAAGTCGTGCTCGTGCCAACTCTTTGGCGTGACTCAGAGAAAGGCTTTCAGGCAGATGGATTCCCCGCCGCGTTCCGCATCATCGCAAAAAGCACACAGCATCCAGAGGGCACCGTGCTTGCTAACTTCGGTCCGGACTCTGGCATACTGCCTCGGATTGCACCACTCGTCATCCCCGTCGCAGGCATTCCAGCCACGCATATAGTGATCGAGGTATCGGAGCTCTCTATAAAATCATTCGATCAAAAATACGGACTCCAATTCGCAGAGCTTCTCGTCTTTAGTGGCACTACAAACGTCGCACTCAGACGCCCCCTCAACCTTTCATTAGCCCCAAGGGAGCCACGCACGGAAATCCCTTGGCACCCACGTTTCCTTGTGGATGGTCACATGCCCTACTTAATGGATGCGGCGTCTGGCGAAAAAAGCATCGCCTATATTAATCAATTCAATGCCCCATCCACAATCACCGTCGATTTACTTGAGAGCCTCCGCATCACGAGTATTCACCTCCATGCGGTCGATCAAAGTGACACCGTGCCACAAGCCCATCCCGGTGATTTGGGCATCCCCCGACACCTCAAAGTCGAGGGCGCCAATCAAGCCGACTTTTCAGATGCGGTGACCATCCTACAAACCAACGCGGAAAGCCTCAGCGAAATGGGTCCCATTATGATGTGGAATATTCCGGAAGCATTCTGCCGCTACGTCCGACTGACCGAAGTCGATCCGCCTGATAACTTTAGAATAGGTTTTGCCGAAATCGAACTGTTTTCAGACGGGCGAAATGTCGCTCTGGGGAAACCCACCAGTTTAAATAAAAAGATTAATCCTGTTCGCGACCTGGAAGCATTGACCGACGGGCGTAATCTCTACGGAGAGATCCTCCCCATCCGGACATGGATGCAGCAACTCGCCCGCCGTCACGATCTGGAAAGCGAGCGTCCCTTCATCACGCAAGAATTGTTCCGTCGCTATGCACAGCAAAAAGCCAACATGCGACGGATCAGTTGGCTCGCTGCCATACTCTTATTCATCGTCGTCATCGTCGTCATGCTGGAGCAATTTGCTCGTCAACGGGCAATCTCCCGCACACGTGAGCGCATTGCCGCCAATCTCCACGATGAACTCGGCGCAAACCTCCACGCGATTGGTTTACTCGGTGACTTTGCAAAAAAAATAGTCGCTCGTAAGAACGCACAAGATGAGTGGGCCGAACTCAGTGATGTCATCGATGAAGTGCGCGAACTCACCGAAGAAACCGGAGAGACCGCGCGCTACTGCACCAACATGCTCGAAACCAAAGAAATCCATGCTAACTTGCTCGAAGAAATGAAGCGAACCGCCGACCGTCTGCTCACCGACCTCAGCTATCATATCGATTTTCCTGACGACGAAAACAGTCTACAGGAGTTAAAGCCTCGCAGACGCATTGACCTTTTCCTGTTCTACAAGGAATGTCTTACAAACATACTGCGTCACTCCAGTGCCTCCCACGTCTCCACTCAATTGACAGCCAACAACAAAAATATCACCCTAAACATCCGTGACAATGGCCAAGGCCTGATTGATCGGGACATCCCCAAATCCCTGCGACGCCGAGCCCGCCTACTCGGAGGGCGTGTGAGCGCGGAGAACCTCACCACCGGCGGATTACAAATCACACTACAATTACACCCCCGCAGACGCCACCGGTTTACATCGAAATTAATTCACTAATCACCCGACAATGGAAAAACAAATTAAGCTCATACTGATCGAAGACAGCCCCGCCTATCGGAATGTAATTAAGCGCACGCTCGAAGGTGAACCCGACATTACATTGATCCAACAATATGGCACAGCGGAAATTGCACTGCGGAACTTGCAAGACAGATCCCATGATGCTCCGGATATCATTTTACTCGATCTGAATCTACCAGGCATGAACGGTCTCGATGCCCTCCATTGGATCAATGAGTATACTCCAAAAACGAAAACCATTATCCTCACACAATCTAATCAGGAAGCCGACATCTTACATGCGATTTCAAAGGGAGCTGCGGGCTATTTACTCAAAAGCAATACACTCGACCAACTCACAGAAGGCATTCGCACCGTTATGAATGGCGGCGCCTCACTCGACCCCACAGTTGCCAAATACATCATTGGCACAATGAAGAAAAATACACCCTCCATCTCTCACGAGAACCCTTTGAGTGAGCGGGAAATGGAAGTGCTCACCCTCATCAGCGAAGGCTTACAGAAGAAGGAAGTCGCTCAGCAACTGAGGATCAGCCCACGCACCGTAGCCGCCCACGTCGAAAAAATCTATGAAAAGCTCGATGTCACGAACGCGCCCGCAGCGGTGAATCGCGCACATGAGCGCGGTTTCTTTCACCGTTAGCCAAACTAGTGATAGCAGCCATGCATAAAGCCTACACCGAAGAGATACGTATCATCCGATCCATAGAAACCCTCGAAGCCATCGAAGCCATCGAACTGAACTGTCATTCCGCCGCCGCGGCCTCTACTTCCGAATCATCTTCGTAGGCATCTGGAATGTCATATTCGTATTGTATGAACGCCACGCGGGGCTCGACGCAATAAAATCAAAGCGATACTCGAGCTCCTGTAGTTTAGCCGACACCGCTGCCAGCTGCGTTTTGCCCAATGGAGTGAACTTTTACTCAGTATGAGCGCAGCAAGCAGCGACATTTGGCAGCTTTAATTGGGCGCTCGGAGTGACATCAGCTTTGAGATCACCACAGGCAAATTGAATGCCGGCGAGATAGTGCTTCAACATGAGTGGATTAGAGTAGATCTCATGATTGTGCCCCAGGCTGGAGTAAAATACGCGGCCCTTGCCGACACCTTGCACCCAAGAGACCGCATAGTCGCCGTCCGTTCTTTTCATGGGCGATTTCTCATGCGGCGGGTCACTGCGTACCACATCCAAGCTCAACAGGATACGCAGTTTCTCCCGCGAATACGGCTGATCCTTAAACTGGTAGATTTCATCTCTGATTCGAAAATCCGTTTGTTCACCAAAAACCGGCTGTAACAGGGCATGCTCCGGATCTTCGACATTGATGGTCACAGTGTGACGCGCCATCCATGGGTGCCCGTTAAAATAAGCGCCCATCGCCTCACCGTAAGCCTTGTGATTGTAACAAGCATCCGTGGCCGAATGAATGCCAACCAGTCCCCCGCCCTGCGCCACGTATGCGAGCAGATTGTCCACCAGGCGATCATGCCGAGCCTGTAGCCACGCCCAGTCCTCCTTTGAAAAATCCGCCCGTTGCTTCCCCGAGGGCATAAAGAAATCCCGCGTAGGGCTGAGTAAGACCACCGCATCAAAGCCTTTCAATGCATCCGCTTCGAAGTTGGCAGGATCGTCGCTCACAACTGCCTCGTAGGCACCGGTCGCGACGCCGAGCTTTTCCAGCGCCAGCTTGCCCGTCGGAATGGAACCATGACGATAGCCCGCAGTGGCGCTGAAGACCAGCACACGTCGCGCAGCTTCAGGAGCCACAATCGACGTGCTCGGCAGCGCGGCTTCGATTGCCTGAACACGTGCCGCAGGCACAGGTGGGTCATCGAAGGTCGGCACCCAACTGGATGCCGCACTGAGCGAGCCAGCCAACAGAAGACAAGAAAGGGAAAAGACGCTATTCATGGTGCATATTCAAAGCGTATAAGCTCACCTTTGCAAAGACCATTTTGACGAGGCGACTGAGGTGGTAGCTTGTCTTACTGCGCCGGTTCCTATTTGCCATAGCTCTGCCAGGCTTCGGCAAACGCTCCATCCGGCAACCAATTGGCGGTTGATCGATCGCCTTTAAATTTAGTATAAGGTGCGACGTCCAATGCCTGACGCCCGCCAGCTTCAAAATCATACACAGCTCCCAACCAGCCGGCTTCGATGTCGACAGGTTTCAATGTCCCGTCTTCCGCAAGGCGGATGCGCATGGCGGCTTTTAAGTATTCAGTGATAAACTCCCAAGTCGCGTCCGCATCGGCCGGACCATGCCCCACGCCGCCCTCCATCATCACGCACATGGCTGCATCTCGGGTCTGGCGCATCTTGGCCACCACTTCATCCTGTCGGCTTCTGAGGAGATATTTATCCGCCGTGCCACACATCACCATGGCCGGCACAGTCTCTGTATTCGGATACTGTAAGTAGTTAGAAAACCCGGGATGAAAAGCCACCCAAGCGATGACCTGCTCCGGACGATCACGTGGCCAACTGGCAGCGAACCCCGTGCCGTTGGAGTGTCCAAAAGTCATGATCGGCACATGCGGCAGCTCCGGGTGCCCAGACAGCTCAGCCAAGCGTTGCAAGTGCTGGTCGAGGATCGCGACATCGTCCACCCCGCGCTGCACGGGATCGCCATACATGCCAACGAGCGCGACGCCCTCTTCTTCAGCAAAGGCCCGTAGCACTGACTTCGTAAGATCGCCCATACCATGCCGCGAAATATAAAATGCGGCGCGAACTTTTTCGATCGATTCCGGGATATACACATGAAACTGGGCCTCCGTCCCTTTGCGCCCCTCTGGTGATTCCATCTCAACGCTAAAACCAAGCAGACTCGAGTCTACCGGCAAGGGCTCAAGCTTAATTTCGATGGGTTTTTCAGCCGTAAAATAGTCCATCGACTTAATTGGAATCTTCTTAGTGACATGTCCCTCACGCTCGACGATCAGTCGCGCGAGCTGCTTGCGCTTGTTCGGCTGAAGCGGCGTTTCGATTTCAAATTCAAGTGTAAACTCGCCATTTGCATCGCTCCGAGTCTTAGCACCAAGGGGTGCCAGACTAATGAGGGCTACGTTCAGCCAATTGTCCGAGGTGTCCATGACCGTGCCTTTGAGCACATAGGAAGTCGCTCCAGATGTTGTGGAATGGTCGTTCACAGTCGCCGAATACGCACACCAAGGCTGGAGTGTCATGAGCAACAGGATCGAGCAAAACAGCTTGTTTATTGTTTTCATATTTTTGTTCTTTCGCGCTAAATGTAGACACAGAGCGATCGATCTAACTCAGAAGAAATTAGTAGTTTAATGTTGCACCTTTTTTAGGACGGCCCGTTGCGTTGATCCACCATTCACTGGGCCCCTCGGTCTCGATAGCGTTCCATGTTGCAAGCAGTTGATGCTTCATCTGTGCAAGTTTTTCAGGCATAGCCGATGCGAGATTGTTCGTCTCCTCGGGGTCTTCGGAAATGTGATATAACTGCAACACATCAAGCGTATCGTTCGAAACGATTTTCCAGTCCCCGACCCGCATCGCAAGCCGCGAATCGCCGAAGGAAACCGGCGTGCGCCAGAAGAGTGGCTGCTTGCGCTCTAGAGCCTCGCCGCGAAACGCAGGTATCATACTCACTCCATCAATCGTGCGATCACTCGGAAGCGTGATCCCGGTGGCATCGAGAACCGTTGAAAAAATATCTGAGCCAATCACCGGCTCTTCACTGACGAGCCCCGGTTCAATCATTCCAGGCCAGCGCACCACCATCGGCACACGAATACCGCCTTCATAACATGCGCGCTTACGTCCTTTCAAGCCACCCGTTGAGCCGTTCCTAGGGGTATCTCCACCTTCCGGCCCATTATCTGAGGTAAAGACAATCAGCGTATTATCGCTGACGCCCTCTGCATCGAGTGCATCCATAACCATACCGAGTGCGTAATCAAGCTGCGTGACATTACCGAGATAAGTCTGATCCGGCAGGCCCGGGTAAAGATCGCTGAACTGCTCGTCTGTCGCAATCGGTAAATGAGGTTCATGCACCCATACGGAGAGAACAAATGGTTTTTCCTTATTACGCAGATCCTTCAACCAATGTATGCCCTCGGCGGCAACAAGTGGCGCGGAGAACCCCTCCATCTCTCCCACCTTTTCTCTGTTGCGAACAAAATTAACCGGATTCTCATGACTCGGCATGGCATTGTTTTGGGTGGCCATCCAGTAGTCGTATCCATGCGTATCAGGATGTGGATACTCGTAATCTTCAAATTGATTCCGACTCAGCAAATGCCATTTGCCGACATGACAGGTTTCATAGCCTGCTTGCTGAAGCAGCTTTGGGTAAGTAATTTCTCTCTCCCTCAAATGAGTCTGCCCAAGGCCGGACAAATGATTCCAAACGCCATTTCGATAAGGTGTTCTCCCTGTTAAAATAGCCGACCGTGATGGTGAACAGACACCTGAAGCCGAATAGCCCTGGGTGAAGCGAATGCCCTGCGAAGCCAGTTTATCAATATTCGGAGTCTGCACCTTTTCATTTCCATAACAGGCGGCGTCCCCCCAGCCCATATCATCGGCAAGAAAAACGACAACATTGGGTTGTGGTTTTGATTCTGCCTGTAGCACGAGCACAGGTAAGATCAAACAAGAGATGATTTTCGGGATAGATCGTATTAGTTTCATAGCTGTGTGAAGTTTGATGCGCACTAAGTGACTATAACTCAGCAGGCGCCCAATCAGGGATACCCTTTTCTTTGAGTTGCTTGTCATAGAGTATCGCAAAGGGCTGATCTTTGGGCGCGATAACGGGTAAACCTTCGTTGACCATCAATGGCAGAGCGGAATCCCACCACGCATCGTATGACTTACGCAGTTGCTCAACGACTTCTGGATACTGTTGAGCCACATCCTTCTTTTCGCCGGGATCACGCGAGATATCATAGAGCTCCTGATTATTGACCAAGCGCCAACGCTGAGTCCGCACCGCGCACTTTGCATACTTATGTTTTTCCTGTTCCCCTGCCCTCCAACGGCCGCAGTGAATAAATAATTCACGGTCTTCCCAATCAGCTTCTGGGTCTTCAAGTAGTGGCACGAGCGAGCGACCGTCCAAGTCCTGCATCTCAGCCGGTAGCGTCGCACCAGCTAGCTCACTGAAGGTCTTATAGAGATCAATATGAGCCGCTAATGCACCGATGTCGGTGCCAGCTTGCGTCACGCCCTGCCACTGCACGAAGAACGGCACGTGTGTGCCTCCCTCGTTGGGCGAGTTTTTCCCGCCCTTTAGTCCGGCGTTGAAGTATGGAGTTTCCTTCGTCCTCCCTTTTCTCACGGCTCCGTTATCGGTCATGAATATCACGATCGTGTTTTCCAACGCGCCCCACTCTTCGAGCTTGGACATCAATTTTCCGAAATTCTCATCAATGTTTTCGACCATCCCCAAGCGGGCAGCCGACGTTTCGTCACAACCCAAGACGAGCAAACGCTCTTTGTTCGCATCCGGAGCGATGAATGGGCCGTGGGGTGCGTTAAGTGCAATATAAGCAAAGTAAGGGACCTCAGCTGCATGTTGCTCTTTAATCCAAGCCAAACCAGCATCGAAGAAGATCTCCGTGCAAAAGCCTTTCGTTTGAACGACGGTATCATTGTGCAAGAGCACGTTATCGAAATAAGGATTCGTTTCATTCGCAGGAAAGTCGCCATACTTTGTCTGTCCGATCCCGCCTGCTCCATGCATGAGCACCTCATCAAAACCGCGCGACTGTGGTAAATATTCCGACTCATCTCCCAAGTGCCACTTACCAAATAGACCCGTGGCATAGCCCGCAGACTGCAAAACCTGTGGCATGGTGAATACATCCAAAGCCATGCGCTCACGCTGCTGAATCGTATGCGTGACCCCTACTTTGAACGGAAAACGACCACTCATCAGTGCCGCCCGTGTCGGCGCACAGGTCGGGCTAACCTGAAAGTCTGTGAAACGCGTGGCGCCTTCGTAGAAACGATCAATATTCGGCGTTCTCACCAGCTCGTTGCCCATACAGGAAAGATCTCCCATGCCTTGGTCATCCGAAATCACAAGAATGATGTTTGGGCGACTCCCTGCCAGCGATTTTGCATCTAGCTGCGCTGTCAAGAAAAGGGCGCATGTGCAGGCGACATATACGAAGGTCTTCATTGGATTCATTTTTAACATCTATGGCTATAGGTTAATGGCGAATGCTGTAATTAGCGCTCGTTTCATTTTAATTATGTTTCTCAAATAAGAGCTGCTTACTCAGCGAGTTCGAGGCAGACCACGGTCGCGATTGGATCGGGTGCAGTTTGAGGTAACTCAACCGAGAAAAGCTCCCCCTTTTGTTGGAAGGTAAGCGGTGATTGAGTGGCATCCGCGAGGAAGTAAGCACGCTTCACTTTACCTTCAATGCCTGTAATCTCCAAGGTCGACCCCGGCCACTCGAATATTTGTATATAGAGTTTAGCGGGAGCTCCCATCGCTGCGTCAGCGGGTCGAGCCGTTGCCAGCCATTTCACTTTTGGCGTCACGGAGCGCAAGCGACCATTCGGTGCACGGGTCGCTTTAGGGATATCGAAATCTTTTAATTCGCTGGCACGCACACCATACACCGCTTCTCCATTCACCTTGAGCCATGCACCGGCTTCTTTGACACTTTTGACCGCTTCGGTAGGTAACCGGCCCTCAGCTGTTGGACCAAAATTCAGCAAAAAATTACCGTCCATGTTCACGACGCGACCCAGCATTTCGATAATGGTTTTGGCATCCTTCCAGTCTTCATCGCCCTCGGTAAAGCCCCAGGAGTGATTCAAGGTCATGCAGGTCTCCCAATCACGCCAGAGCGTTGTTTCGGGTATCTCACGGTCGCGGTAGGTCAGGTAGTCGACACCAAGCTCACGAAGGAGCGTTAGCTCATCCGGTTGAAGCACCGAAGTCTTGGGGCCAGTGAATTTTAGGCGGCTGTTCACAATCATTCCCGGCTTGAGGCCGCGAATGACATCCATCATCTGCCGACACTTTTCATCTGTCATGCCTGCAGGCATATCAAACCAGATCACGTGGGGATTATATCCTTTGATGATTTCCTGAATTTGTGGAATCGCTATCTCGTTAAAGTAATCATCGAAGCTTCCTTCCTGAGCGGGATCCCATGCGCCACCACGCGGGATCTTACCCCCCGGATGATACCAGTCAAAGGCCTGCGAATAATAGATACCAAACTGAATGCCCGCCTGCTCGCACGCTTCGGAAAGTGCTTTCAACGGATCCTTTTTATAAGGAGTCGCATCGACAATATTGAATGGGCTCACCTCCGAATCATACATCGCGAAGCCGTCATGATGCTTCGCAGTAATCACCATGTATTTCATGCCTGCTTCTTTGGCGACGTTGACCCACTCGGTCGCATCAAACGCAGTCGGATTAAAATCTTTAGCCAGCGCCGCATAGTCTGCGACAGGCCACTCCTCATCGATCATGACCCATTCGCCACGCGCCGGCTCGGCATACAATCCCCAGTGAATGAACATGCCGTATTTAGCCTCACGCCACCACTGCATGCGTTCTTGATCGCCTGCATCAGCTGCGGGAATTTGCTCCGCGGCCCGCATAGGAAGCTTAAGCTCACCGGATAAGCTATCATCGTTCTCATTGGCGGTCAGGCTTACGTTCTTTTCGACGATTAAGCCGGTGGGCTCCGAGGCAGTTTGCAGCGGCTGCGCCCAAAGTGAGCTGGCCAAAAGAAGGCCGGCAATGGTCACTGGTAGACATTTTTCCATAATCAATTATACAATATTAAAGAGCGCCGCGTCACAAAGACTTCGTTCAAACGAAATCCGAAGCGTCTCATGGGTGAATTGAAAATGGCGGAGCCTTCCCCTATGAAGACTCCGCCAAACACCAAGGATGAAAAGACCTCGGTGCTATCCCTAAAAACTTAATTTATAGCAGGCTAGTCGCGACAGCGGCGAAGCATGACGAAGACCAGACCGGAGAGACCAGCGAGCAGCGCGTAGGTGCCGGGCTCAGGGATAGTCGTGGTGAATTGGAAACCGATGTCATTGACACCCCAGGTCGCGGTGTTGCCTTCGGCCGCGGAATTAACAATAAGAACAGTTGGATTCCCGGTGGTTATAGAATACGCATCAGGCCCGTCCCAGCCGCCATCAGGCAGACCGGAATCCCCCACCCCCAAGACGAACTGGTGATTGGCGCCACCTGTCTCCTGGAATGTTGTGCTTGTGAAACTGTTAAATACAACACTCCCGCCAGTATAATCCATACTAACGATGGAGAACCTCAGGCTTGACCCGGTGGCCATTCCGGATCCGACACCGAATGCGTCTCCCGTAGCAGTCGCCACCGTACCAACTGCGGCAGAGGTTGTGCCGAGAGTCGCGGATCCCCCGGTGCCTTCGCTCATAGCCCCGACTGGAGAAATGGAAGAGGTGGCACTACCGCCCGTAAATCCCTCGACCAGCAAATTGAAAGTCAAAGTTCCGTCTGCATCTGTGTATTCAACGAAAAAGTTGGTATTGTCGGTATCAACCGTCGACTGCGTGATGCTTGTGACAGATCCGGAACCGTCCTCGGTAACAGAGTTCGCAAAACTGCTACCTCCTCCCAAATTATTGAAGTCAGCAAAAGTAATGACAGAGGCAGATGATGTGGAAGCCAGCGCAAGCGACGCGGCGGCAGTGGCGAAGAGCAGTCGTTTATTTTTTCTCATGGTATTGTTTCTGTTATCTATGGGTTATTTTTTTTGGGGGGATCGGAGGCGATCCCAGTCTCGCCACTGATAATACCACTCTTTCGAAACATGCCTATCATACGTTTATATGATGGCACAAAGTGCTCCGTTACGCTATGCTTTGGCTTCTTCCGATGCCGTCCCCGTGAAAACCACTGCCAAGAAGTATGTCCACCTTCTAAAAGTCTGGCTTCCCCGAGGAGGGCTCCATCTCCCACAAGCGATTAAGCGTCCTCTTGCCTACTCATTTCCAACGTCCCTTGCTGCTACTGGTAATTCTTTTGCCAAGTATCGCTTGCGCGCAGGCATTACCCGCCAATGCTTCGCTGCCGGAATTGGAGGCTCGGCTGAAAGCGATCGACGCCGAACTGGCCACACTGCCCAACCCGAGCATGCGCAGCGGAATCGGCTCCATCGGTTACCGCTCACAGTGGCACGAGGACGCGGTGCATCGCGAATGGATCGAAATCGATCTAGGCGGGGAATTCCCGATCGATGAGATTATTCTGACTCCGATCGTCTGGCGCGATTCGAAAGGCGGCTTTCGCGCGGACGCATTTCCTCAGGACTTCGTGATCCGGGCCGGGCTGGCAAACGACCGCAGCGGCACGGTGGTCGCACAATCTTCCTCTCACGGCGCAATCCCGATTGGGAATGCGCCCTGGGTCATTCCCATTGAGCAAACAACAGCGTCCTGGGTGCGACTCGAGACCTCCGAGCTGCCACAGCGAGCGAGCGACAAGAACTACGTGCTCCAACTATCGGAAATGCTGGTCTTCAGCGGGTCCGAAAACGTGGCGCTGCGCCGTCCGGTCACCACCTCCTCGGTGAGCCCCAGCCGGGGCAAAGCGTGGAACCCACAGTATCTGACGGATGGCTTGGTGCCCTATCTAATGGATGCCGCGGGCGGCCACTCGAGCCTAGCCTACCTGACTCGCCCAGCCACAGAACATATCCTCACGCTGGATCTCGGCAAATCCTACCCGCTCTCCCGTATCCACCTGCACACCGTGGAGCAAAGCGATACCGTGCCGCAGGCGCTGGCTGGCGATATCGGGATACTCACCCCCCTCAAAATCCTAGGAGCCAACCGCTCCGATTTCAGCGACGCCGTTCCGCTCTTGGAAGTATTAGAACTGTCACTGCTCGACATCGGGCCGATCATGATGTGGCCGATCCGTGAGACGACCTGCCGCTACATCCGGATCATAGCCAAGAAATCTGGGGACGCCCACGGTCAGGATTCCCCTGCTGAGTTCGGCTTTGCCGAAATTGAACTTTTCTCGCAGGGGCGAAACATAGCTTTAGGAAAGCAATTCAATAATAGCGCCGTCGATCGGAGAGTCCATCGCCCGGTGAGCGCGCTGACCGACGGCAACAATCTCTACGGAACCATTCTCCCGGTTCGCACTTGGCTGGAAGCGCTCGCCCAGCGCCATGCATTGGAAGTCGAGCGCCCCCTCGTTTCTACCGCCCTCCAGCAGCGATACACCGCACAAAAGATTAGACTACGACAAATGAGCTGGCTCGCCGTCATCCTCGTCCTTGGAGTCGGATTGTTCATCCTCATCGAGCGCCTGCTACATCGACGTGCAGTAGAAAGGCTGCGCACACGCTTCGCCGCGGATCTACATGATGAGTTGGGAGCCAACCTGCACGTCATCGGCATGCTCGGCAACCTCGCCCAACGCAGCGCAAACTCGGCCGACACGCTGCACAAACTGCATGATCGAATTTGTGAAATGACGGAACGAACCAGTCAGGCCGTCCGCTACTGCACCAACATGCTGGAAGCTAAAGGACTTTACGATCATCTCATAGAGGACATGCAACGATTCACCAGGCGCATCCTCGCCGACATCGACTACACCTTCACCTTCGAAGGTGAAAACTACCTGCTCGCCCTGCCCCCCCGCACCCGAGCGGATCTATTTCTTTTCTTCAAGGAATGCCTCGTCAACATCAGCCGCCACTCCCAAGCCAGCGAATGCCATATCGACCTGTCGGCCACGTCACGCCAACTCTGCCTCACCGTGAAGGATAACGGGCGCGGGTTAAAAGAAATAGACGGCTATCAGGTCCCGCATTCCCTCAAACGTCGAGCCCGCCTACTACGTGCCAAAGTCACCGTAACTCCGAATACCGAAGGTGGCACCTCGGTTCAATTGACCCGCAAACTCCGCCGCCAGTTTTTCTCCCACAAACATTAGATCAATGAACAGAGTCATCAAAATTACACTGATAGAAGACCACCCCGAATTTCGTGAGGTTGTCGGCTTGGCCCTGGCCAGTGAGGCAGACCTGGAATTGATCGGCACCTATGGGTCCGCCGAACGAGCCCTCAGAATACTGGAAAACCCCAAAAACGAAGCAAAACCTGACATCATCCTGCTGGATCTCAACCTGCCGGGCATTTCCGGACTCGAAGCCATCCCATGGCTGAAAGAATATGTCCCCAACAGCAAGATCATCGTCCTCAGCCAGTCGGACAAAGAGTCGGAAGTGGTCAGCGCTATCCAACTTGGTGCCACAGGCTACCTGTTAAAATCCTCCCAAATCGATCAACTGATCGCATCGATCCGCTCCGTTGCAGACGGAGGCTCAACACTCGACCCACAAATCGCCAAATACATCCTCAAACATCTTCAGGACAAGCAACCCAATCTCAAGGTGGCAAAGCCACTCTCCGATCGGGAGCTGGAAATCCTTCATATGCTGAGCGAGGGCTTACTAAAGAAAGAAATCGCCGAAAAACTGGGCATCAGTATCAACACGGTGGCTAGACACATCGTCCATACATACGAAAAACTCGAAGTCCAAAACGCACCCGCTGCCATCAATAAAGCTTATAAGGCAGGGATCTTTCCGAAATGAGCATCCGGCGCATCTTCATAAAGCGTCACATCGTAGGTGACGCCTGCTTCCAGCACTTTGCTTTCATCCCAAATTCATAGGCAGCTGTGCAATGAACTCAAACAAATCGGCTTTACGACGATAATACCCGAGTTAAAGCACCCTCTCTATCACTCGAAACAGGTATTTCCCAATCGGGAAGTAATAAAGAAGAGTCAACGCGGCCCGAGTCCCATTCGTGAAACATCGAGCGCTTCGATTCCAAGCAGTCGGGCCGCGCTGCCGGGCTGAAAGCTGAAATCGCCTGAAGCAGAATCGACAAAGAGAGGGTCTGCGAAAACGCTGCGCGTTTCCTTACCGACTGCCTGCATCCTCAATAAATGCGCCTTCACCCATTCAGGATCCGCGGGATGGTAATAAAGATTCGAGTCCATATCCGTTTGCTCCACCTTCGGATCCCCATCTTCCGTTTTTTGAATTGGCGACTCGCCGTAGGCCTTTCCGCCCTCTGGATGTGATATCACAATGTTATGGCGAACTTCGGATCCTGTGACGCGCACCCATTCGAAACTGATGTAACCGCGCTTCGGTGCCGTTAACGGCCCAACGATAAAGTTATTGATGATATCGTTCACGCCTTTGGAGGCAATTCCCGCGGCGAATCCGTAGTTGTTATAAAGCACATTGCCAAAGATAAGCGTCTCATGCTGATCGTCATCACAGCGAATCGCCGCTGGCAGTGAATGCTCCAGATTATCGTGAATATAATTATAACGCACGATATTCCCCGTGCCCGCCCCGGAGACATAGATTGCATTGCCGTCGGAGAGCAACTGCACCGAGTGGGTGATCTCATTGTATTCTAAAAGATTGTGACGTGCGTGATTATATTTCTCACGAACTTTCCAATGTTCATAAGTCTCGGTGACATTGGCTTTAACCGAATCGGGGATTTCATTCTGACGGATCGTCTGTCCGCCCTCCCCGGTCAAAGGTCGATCCGGCTCCACCCGATTGGTAATCATCACAGCAGTGTAGCCACTGTTCTGGATCAAGTTATGCGCGATGTGATTATGCCCACTTTGCCAGGCCCAAATCCCGGGCGAATGCCAGGTAATCTGACTGAAGTGATGGATGTGATTATTGAGAATCACATTGTGGTGGTTCACATCCTTCGTCCCGGGGCCATAGCCTGCGAGCAAGATGCCCGCTTCGCCCAAATTCGCAAATTCGCTGTCTTCAATACGATTGCGCTGTGCATGTAAATCAAGTCGCAGACCAGTGCCGCCAGAATCGATAAAGCGGCATTGAGTCACGCGGCAGGCTTCCGCGCCACGAAAGCGCAACAGCGCCGTGGGCCGATCAAACATCTCCCAATCATGCTGCAAGCCCCAGCCTAGCCGTGTCTCATCCGTTGTCCACGCCCAGCGGTCTCCATGCGTGAAGGTCAATCCTTCGAAGGCAATCCCCACAACGGGTGTGTCCTGCGCGCCATCATAATCGATCACTCCCTCGACACGTATCAATTCACTGGTCGTCGGCGCCAAGATGCCACGCGGCGAGCCATCCCCAGCAGGATCAGAGGGCCACAAATAGACTTTTCGCGTCTGCGTATTGACCACCCATTCACCGGGTTCATCCAAGGATTCGAGCACATTCTCAACCCAGACAGAGGATCCCGTTGGATTATGCACCCAAGCAGGCAAGGCCCCCATCTCGTAAGTCGCGGACACCGCCGTCGTCGCTACGTTCGAAACTTCATCCACCACAGCTAGCGGAAGCATATTGATCACCCAAGGCCGATAGGGCCGGACCTGAATCTCCACATCCTGAATGTTCTCCCAATTCTTTAGCGAGCCAGCAGGAAAGTGCAGCGTCTTCTTGTCGCCGGTCTTGGTTGGCGCAAAACCGCCATCGCGCGCGCGGTTCAAACGCCCTTGTTCATCATAGAGCGTATAAAAGCGATCCAAACCATCCGGCATGTCAGCCACCCACACATGGGCCACGGCATTTGCAGGAAGCCCCTCCGGCGCGACATCGAGACGCGCCCATCCGGTGATCGGCACACCGGCACTCAACACAGCGCGCTCACCTGGATAGGCCGCGATCGTCAAATAGGCCGGCTCGGTCGTTTCACCCGCGCCGTATTGTTCAATGGTCGGAACCTCCGCCCCAGTCGGACGGCCATCCTCCAAGCCTAGGACCAAAGTCTGATTGAGAGAATGACGCCCTTCACGCAGATAGATCGTCGCGGGCTCAACATTGCCAGCTTGGCGTAAGGCTCTCAACGCCTCCACCGCATCAGGCAGGTTCGCATAGGGCATTGCAAGACTACCATCCGCATTCGAGCCTCCGTCAACAGAGACATAGAGTTCGGTCGCGGTGGATACCTGCAGCGAAAGCAATAGCGCACAGGCAACGCGTTTCAATTTTTTGCTAGTTAGTTTTGGGGTCATCTAAGGTCTATTCTAATTGATACGATTATCGAGCGCCTTCACTCGCCGCCTCAACAGGAACAAGTTCCAAACCTTTAAACTCAAAGCCACTGCCCATACCGATAGTCCGTTTGGGATAGACCCGGATCTCTTGAACTCCGGCCTGATCAATTCGGATCGTTTCCGCATGCTGTTTCTTCTTTAAAACACCGACCTCTCCCGCTGCGCTGAGCGGCTTTTGATCCGTTGCAGTGATCAACTCGTAGACGAACTTATTGTCGCTCGTGTCTTCACTGAAGATAGCAAATTCTCCCGGCTCGGTGACATTCACTGTCCAGATCAAACCCTGCTTGGTATTTTCTCCCCATCGGTGAGTCACCTCATGATCATAGTCATAACTGATGCGACGAATCGCAAATTCACATCGGGAAACAGGCAACTGAATGACTCCATCCGCCGCTTGCTGGATGGTTTCGTCGACCACACTTACCACGTTCTCCGCCATCTCCAAGACGACCACCGTCACACGCGGTTGGCGGAGCTCTTCAGGGACGCGAATACGAATCTCAGAACCTTCCTGCTCCACGGACAAGGGCTGCTGCGCGGGGTCTGCGAGGCAATAAGCATTCGTCACTTCAGAGAGTATCCCTTCCAAGATCACCTCCGCTTGCTCTAATTCTTTGAGGTGTAAATACAGTTTGCCCGGCTTGCTGGTAATCGCATAGGGCGGGAATTTCAGCGGGCTTGGATCCGCGCCATAAATCGCCTCGCCATTGACTTCCAACCACTCGCCGATCGCACGCAAACTATTCAACTGCGACTCGGGAATCGTGCCATCCGGACGCGGCCCCACATTGAGCAGGTAGACACCACCATAACAAACGATGCGGCTCAAGCTGTAGATGAAATCCGCATAGTCCTCCGAACGATCCGTCTCACCACCATAGACCGTATAGCCCCAGCCGCGCTCGGTCACCGATTCGTGGGTCTGCCAAGGCACCTTCAGATCTGGCAACCAGGTCGCCGTGCTGACGCTTGGTGTGGTCCCATTATCGATCGATACATCAAAATGACCATAGCCCTGCCCCAACCTTGAATTTACCAAAGCCCCGGGTTGATTCTCGCGAACGATGTCCATCATCTGCTGACATTTGGCATCATCCATCTGCACAGGGGTATCAAACCAAACCATGAAAATGTCGCCATAGTTCTGCGTCAGCTCTTCCACCTGAGCCACGGCCTTTTCCTGAAAGTAAGCGTCGAACTCTTCCTGCGGCTTGATCGGCCCGTCAAAATCCCAACTATTGCCAAAGCCACCCGGCTCATGCCAATCCTGACTCTGCGAATAGTAGAATCCCAAATTCATCTCCCGCTCCGCGCACTCGACCGACAGCTCCTTAAATAAATCCCGCCCAAAGCCGGCGAAGTCCACGAGGTTATAGGGGTGCGCCGAATCATACATGGCAAAGCCATCATGATGCTTGGCAGTCACGACGATGAACTTCATGCCAGCCTGTTCCGCGATGTCCACCCACTCCGCGGCATCGAACTTTTCGGGCTTAAACAAACCTGCGGCCTGTTCCTCGTAATCTTTGATCGGGATCTCACCACGACGCATAATCCACTCAGCCGTGATTTCCTCGCCCTGCCAAACACCGCCCAACTGAGCATACGGTCCAAAGTGCACGAAGAGACCAAACTTATCATGATACAGTTGCTTCATGTTCGCCCGGACTTCAGGCGTATAGGCAGAAACATCCGTCTTGCCGAAATCGACTTTGCCATCGGTCTCGGTCACATAATCAATCGCCGTCGGCTTCACTGCAGTCTGCCCCGTAGCCATCGAGGCACAGCCCAGCAGTATTAAAAGTGTCGATTGTAACTTCATAAAATTCCCTTCGTCTCGATCTCGATTAAAGTTTTTCAATGTAGACATAATACGCGGGATGGATGCGTTTTTCACTGTCGATGAGTTGAGCTTCCATGTCGTATCTCCCAGCGGGAATGGTCGCCTTGAACGTCACCTCTGCTTGATCCTGCGCGATCTTTTCTGACTTCACGACATTGGCGACATAGAGGTAAGCCGAGGTGAAATCCGACTTCACACTCGCGGGCAGAAGCCGATCCAACTCGATCCGCTTCTCCTGAGCCGGAAAGGTGGCGTTGATCGCCAAGCCACTTTCCAGAGGGAAACGGCGCAGGGTAATCGTATACTCGCCATCCTCGACAAATTCGATTTTCCAACGACCACTGGCCTGAGATGCCACGGCCGCTCCGATCTGATGCCATGACTGGCCATGCTTACCCGTCAGCATATCGTGGGCTGAAATACGGCTCGGGTTTTCCTGTGGAGAACCGACCTTGATATATGCGTAGCGCTCGTTCACACCCTCCTCCACAAATGAATTCCACCACTGCTCATAGCCTTTAGCGAGACGTGCCGCGACTTCAGGATGCGCATCCAGCACGTTGTTCGTCTGACTGCGGTCCTCGCGCATATCATAGAGCTCGTCACCATTCACCAAGCGCCAATTCTCATCCATCACCGTATACTTGCGATACTTGACCAGATTCTGAAGACGCTGCGTATCCATATACAGAATACGATTCGGCCAAGTCGGATTCGACTCAGTCAACAGCGGCTTAAAGCTCATACCATCCAGAGGCTTCGCGGGCTCAAACTCGAGCCCGAGCAAATCCACAAATGTCGGCAACACATCGTAATGCGCCAGCAAATGGTCGATGTCCTTGCCGCCGGTCAGCTGACCATTAGGCCAACGAATGAAGAACGGCACACGGTGACCGCCTTCATATTCGCTCCCCTTTGAGCCCTTAAGTCCTGCGTCGTAGATCTTGTTGCCGCCGGCCGTGCCATTATCCGTCATGAATATGACAATTGTATTATCAGTTAAGCCCAAGGCATCGAGTTTCTCATTCAGCCGCTTAAAGTTATCATCAATGTTCGTGATCATCCCATAAAAACGCTGAAAGCGCTCAGGCAAATCCGGCACATCTTTATACAAATTCAAATAATCCACCGGGACATTGTAAGGCCCATGCGGTGCATTGGTTGAAATGTAGCAGAAGAATGGACGGTCCTGATTATCCTCAATAAACTGAAGGGCCTCGGAAAAGAAGACATCCGTGCAATAGCCCTGATAAGCCTGCATCTCGCCATTGTGCCAATAAGTGTCGTCAAAATAATCATTTCCCCAGTAGTCTGGCCCCTGAGTGATACCACCACCACCATGACGCACGACCTCATGAAAACCGCGATCCATGGGGCGAAACGGATAATTGTCTCCGAGGTGCCACTTGCCAAACATACCGTTCGTATAGCCGTTTTGCGCCAATACCTCGGGCAGCAAAAGCTCATCCTCAAACAGAAGCGAGCGCCCGTTAATGGTATGAAATACATTGAGCCGATTGCTGTGACGACCGGTCATCAGAGAGCCCCGACTCGGCGCACAGGTCGTGGACACGTGGAAGTCGGTCAATCGAACGGACTCGTTATAAAAGCGATCGATATTGGGCGTCTGAACAATAGGATTTCCCATGCAGGCCAAATCTCCCATTCCCTGGTCATCGGTGATCACGATCACGATATTTGGCCGTTGTTTGGTCGCAGCGGCCAATGAGGATGCTACAGATAGAACCACGCAGGCGAGCATCCGAGCACGTTTAAATTGAAATCTATTTTGAATCATAACTCGTTTCTGGAATATAATTACAGGTCCAGTTCCACTAGAACTGAAGAGATGAGATAGCCTCGGGAATCTTTGAGGTTCACATAATACGTCTGGTAACTTTCCGGCAGGTCGGCCGAAACCAACTGTGTGTCTGCATCGATTTCCGCAGGCAGCGTCTCATATTGAATCGCCTGAACCGCTCCCTGATCTAACTCGGGTAAGCGGTGCATCTTCGGCGCCTGAGTCACGCGACGATCTAGCATCTCGACTAGAGGCGTCGTGACATTCAACTCGGCTGCCCATGTATGCGCAGCAAAGAAGAGAGCGTAGATAATGTGCAGTTTCTTCATGGGATAGTTATTTCTTAGAATAGTATCAACATTCAGTGCCAGTTGATCCGCGCCTCTTTAGACACGAGATCTACCCACACAGATGCGTGTTTAAACTTACGGGTCGCCGTCATCCCATCCCAGACGGCGTCCGCCTCAGGCGGCCCCAGTGGTTTTTCAAACTCGGGATAGGTATCCAAAAATCCGTGCTTTTCACGATAGCCCCACGAATAGCAAAATTGTGAATCCGCACGGGCAGCGACCAGAAAGCAAGCCAAGGGAAAAGTGATCCGCTCGCGGGCCATTTTCAGCAATTCCTCATGGGGTAATTGCATCATCTCCGAATCATTCCAGGCAAAACCGGGCCATGCCTTAATCACCACAAATTTACCCTTATCCGCCGCAAGCTGAATGGTCTCGAGGTCTGCCTTAACGGTGGCAGGGTCGTGGCTGTTAAACGCATCAAAGTGCTCAATCATCACCCCATCCAGGCCCGACCAATCCAGAATTTCACGGTAATCCTCACCGCGCGTCCCATTCGCCAGAATATACTTATCCGGGCCAATCTTCTGCTTGGTCAATGCAATCATTTCACGCACGCCCGCGACGATGGCTTGCGCTTTTTCGGCGCCGACTTGCGCGCCCAACCGCTTATGCAGCACTTGTGGCAAAGCGTCCACGAAGACACCGTCGATCAAGCCGTCCTTCATTTGCTCCGCTATGACCTCGGACCACCACACACGAAACTCCGGATTCGACGGATCGGGCCGGGCAACATCGGTCGATTTGTAAACGATATTTCCACTGGCGTCCCGCAAATCCCACTCAGGCTGATAGGTCTCATAGGCCTCATAGCCGGGCCAATTGATAAAGGCATTCAGATAAAAAAGCACCTTAACACCGCGGTTACTCCGCTTCAAGCGCTTCGCCGTCGCGGCGATCCCCGCTTCCGTGCTGCCGTGCGCCAGCAGGCCATGCCGCTTCTCCAAAACGATCCAACCATTATACGAGGCGAGAAAATCGATCTCTGCATCGCTCAAAACGCCTTTGGTTTTGCCAAAGTGAAAATTGACCGGCACATGGTCCCAATGACTCGCATACAGGTTCGATTTATCCAGCGCCTGAGCATACAGCACAGAGGCCCCCCATAGGGCCGTCAGAATACTGCTAAGTTTAAATAATTTGAGGGGCATAAGTTGGGGTATAGACATTCAAATATTGAATCATACTAATGTGTACCTAGATCTACGAGCGCCGCGCTGTCTTCGCTCTCGTCTGACTCGCCTTCCCAGCCATTAATTTTCAGGATGTAACCGGCGGTTGAATCATCGTCATGACAAGCGAGGTAGAGGTAGTCCGGCTGACCGTCCTTCCACAGAATATGCGGCCGCTCACTACGCGCCAATTTGTGCCCAAAGTAGAATTCGTTGGTCTGATAACCGACCTTTGGAATGCCCCAGTCGATCCCATCTCGGGATTGATAGATGAGGCCCGGGCGCATACCACCTGGACGTGGATTGCCCGTATGCGTGCCTTCCAGTAGGCCTTTCACATTCTGACGATCCTCAAGGATCATGTAATACATGCCATTGTAGTAAAAGGCATAGGGATCTTCGATATCAACCTGCTGATCCGCATAAGAAATCAAAGGGTTCGCCTCATAGACCTCGTAGGGCCCTTCGATTCGATCGCTCGTTGCCAGAGAAATTTCACGGTAGATCTTCCCCTCACGCTGCGTCATGGTTTTATAATAGATCCGGTATTGTCCATCCGGTGCGACGACGAAAGTCGGGTTCGAGGCATGCTCGCCGTTTTGCGCAGTCGCTTTCAGAATCGGATTGTGCGGACTCTCGGTCCACGGCCCCATCAACGACTGTGCCGTGGCGATGCCGACTTCTTGCTTCGAGCCATTGGCATCCTGGTGACGGTTCAGTAAAAAGACTAGAACATAGCTACCCCCCACTTTGGATACTTGTGGATTATGATAACTGGCAATGTCACTCACGAATACATCACCCAGCAAAGTGTAAGGCCCCTCCGGTTGGTCGGCCACCCAGTGTGCAATCTTACTATGCGTCGTCCATTTCCCCTTCTTATCGATGATGGAATTAAAGATGTGCACCTTGCCAGCTTCATCATAAATCGGCGCCATGCCCCATGTCCATGTCCCCGGCTCGGACGGCAAAATAAACGGCCCGGGTGTCAGGGACTTTACAAACTTGGACTCTTCCACACCCGCGGCAGCTTGGGACAACAAACCCAAGGCCAGCACGGCAGATAATAGGTATTTCAATTTCATCATAATCAGGGTCATGTGGGCATTAGTAATCAGGCAGCCCTTAACACAATTATACCCATCCAAGTTCCCCTAGTATATCCCACAAATACGGGATAAAGCACGCGGGGCGTGATTAACCACAGCGGGGAGTGTTCTCTTTGTAGCGGCGTTCTTTAGACGCCGTCCCCCCGTGACAGTATTCACCCGAGCGCTCGTAAACCCTGACTGGGGCTAAAGCACCCAGCTACGTTTCCTCGTAGTTTTATGACACCCAAGCACGCTGGCTTAAGCATTCTTCGAGTAAATGAAACTTGGGGCTTCCCATACCGACTCACCTGACCGTATTTAATAAAAACAATAAAGGCCGTCTGCAACAAGTGCAGACGGCCTTTCCCTATATAACCCTAAAAAATTAGTTGCGGCGGCGCAGCATCACTAGAGCCATACCCGTAAAGCCTGCAAGCAATGCATAACTGCCAGGCTCAGGAACCGCGACAGTGAAGGAAAAATCAAGATCACGAAAACGGTTGTTATTATCCGTCGCCGTCACCGTCAGCACCTGAACGGGGCCTGAAAAGGGAATATCAGCAACAGATTCCGTAGCAGGAGTCGTAACTACTTCGGCGCCAATCGTCCCAAAGTAAAATGTTTCATCGTCTTGTCCTATATATCTACTGATGGCAGAGAACCCATCAAAGGTGGCCGCCCAGCCAAGGTCTTCACCTTGCGTAAAGACTATCTCCTCAATACTCAGCTGAAAAGATTGATTATTATCGAGATCGTAAGCTGGGCCAAAATGCTGATCCGTAGGCGTTGTTACTGTGTCACCGACACTATAATCAAATGCCGTCCCGAGAGTGACAGCTCCAGTCTCAGAGGAATAGCTGGAACCAGTAAAAGCTGCACTGCGAAGCTTAAAAGTTAAAGTATCATTAGAGGTGCCAAGTCCATCCAGATCGCCAGTCTTGGTCCATGTGTAGAGCCAGTCGTTACCGTCTGCCTCCACCGTAACTGTAAACTGACTCGTCTCACCAGAAGCTCCAAGGTCAACCGCCTCCCAATTGACGCCTGCCGCGACTGTTGCTGCTTGCGCGGAAGTAGAAAAGAGGCCAGCTGCTGCGAGCCATATAAATGGTTTGATAGTGCGATTACTCATAGGGATAATAGTAGGTTAGATTTATTGTTAATATTCAGTGGCATTACTATCTCAGGCGAACAGCAATGTTAATATATAACAATATAAAGCAGAGCCCGTCAATCCCAATATTTTAGGGGTAGACAAAGAATGTGTTCCTCTGGCAAAAAAAATAAAAAAGCCCTCGGATCAGTGATCCGAGGGCTTTTGAAAAATTGAATTATCTGCGAATTAAGCGCGACGGCGAACCATCACAAAGACTAGACCTGCTAGGCTGACCAATAAGGCGTAAGCGCTTGGCTCTGGAACAGCAATAGTCACAAATATGCTGTCAGCGTCAGAGCCGAGCGTAGCAGTGCGACCGCCTGAAAGGGCACCAAGACCTGTGACATTCGCAAGATCATAACTGCTCACTATTGTGCCAGTAAACAATTCAAACACTCCAGTTTCTGCAAACGATGAAAAGTCAAAATTCAATAACGCGCTTGCTCCAATTGAAACGTCACCCGCAGATGCAATCGTGCTGATACCAGACGAATCGAAAGTCGCATTCAAAACACTGTCATTTTGAAACTCCACGCTACCAACACTCAAACTCGCGTCATCGCCATTCAAATTCACATTTCCCAAACCACGAACAAGAAAGGCACCAGTGGTTGCTAAAGCACCTCCTGAAACATTAAAGAAAGAATCGGAAGTAGCGCTTGGGCTCGATGCAACAGTCATGCTCGCCCCAGATAAAGACCCTCCCGTCATTGTTAATGTGGCGCCATCAAGACCACTATTGGCTGCCAGCCGAAATTGATTAAAACCACTGATATTTACACCTGTTCCAATCGTAATAACCACATTGTCGCGCGCAGTCACATCGGCCTCTGCGTTAAACACGAAGTCTGCCGTTGGCGCATTACTATCTCCCGCTCCAGCGAAAACAAGTTGATCCGCAGTTGTAATCGCCGAGATATCTGCTCCACCAAAATTGGCGTCCTCATTCCAGTCATCTGTGGCAGCACCGCCGGTCCAATTAAAATTAGCCGCTTGGGTAGTTTGCGTGAACGCGAGTAAGACAGCCGCGCTTGCGATAAATTTAATCGTGTGATGACTCATAGGGATAAAATAAGTTCGAAATTTCAGTTATAATTAGGGGTGGAGTAGAAATCTTTACAGAAGAGCAAACTCAGCGCAAAAGCATGTTAATGTCAACATTCAACCCAGATATCGCATTCAAACCAAGAGAAGAATCCCCTTAAAAAGCTGACAATAAGGCACTTAAAAGCAAAGCCCTACAACACCTGAAGAGCACAGCAGGAACTGCATTTCACAAATCGTAAAAAGCAACGTGTGCGGGACCGTTACGATGCTGGAGTAGTCAGCATTGTGCCAATCCGCCTTGACAGCTTAGAGCTGCCAAGGCGATGCACTGGCCGAGATGTCGACGCTCTGCCGTAGTGAAGCGCACAGGGAGCGACTCTGGCTGATCGGGCTCGACGTAGAAATGGGGAGATTTGATTCGCTCCACCTGCTAGAGCTCAGCCGGTTTCCAGTCCGGGATGCCCTCTTCCTTTTTCTACAGATCATAGCGATGATGCAATAGATGTTCTTTTACCTTGGGCAGGCCTTCGTTGACCATCAGCGGAGGTGCGGATGCCCACCATTGCGGCCGCTTAAAGGTCACAGTCCCTTAACCGCGCGCTGGGCGACACGCCCACAACGCCAAAAGACCCTCGGCAACAATCGTCGGATGACCATTCTTAGGAATTACTCCTGATAGGGCTTATCGTTATACAGCATCAACTTGTAAGAACCATCCTCTTGCCGCTCGACCATCCAGATACCGGTATTATCCAAGCCGCGTCTGGCTTCTCCGCTCGGTGCTTCCTGCAGCAGTAGCTTCAAGAGCGACACCCCGGCACTATTATGTCCAGCAAGCAGAATGGACTTATCGGAATCACCGAACTGCTCCTCGATCAGGTCGATCGCATGCAAAGAGACATGCTTCATATACGCGACCTTCTCGTTCTCGCTGCTACCTCTCGGATACCTTGAGTAGTTGTTCTCTGCCCCCGGACGCAGCTTCAAATAGGCAGACTCTTCTTCGGTCAGCACAATGGCCTCGCCTTTATTCAAGATGTCTTCGTGCACCTCTGGAATGTCCTCCGAAAGAATTGTCACCATCCCCGGCCCTTCTCGTAATTCCGGCCAGACTTCAGCCTTTTGCCCCGTCAGTTTCAGATAGGGCGCGATCGTGTTATGGACGCGCCACATCGGGCTGGTGGCGACGAAATCGAAATGATAGTTCTGCAGCTTTTCAGTTGCGCTGACGACCTGAGTTAAACCTTTAGGCGTGAAGGCATTTGGATCGCCCACGTAGGCAGGCCATTCAGACTCTGGGATGCCCTTGGCTTCCCATGCTTTCTTCACATTGTGGCCGCCTTCAGCATGACGGATGTAATAGATTTTAAGTCCAGCGTCGGCCACATTGGCCAGTGTAAGGGACAAGGCGAGGCTTAGGATAATGTATGCTTTCATTGAATTCTTATCTGCGATTTAAAACGGAGGAGACTGATCATTTCTCGTAGAACTTGTAAGTACAAAAGGCCACGCCCTGAGGCGCGGCCTTGATAATAAATTTATTTGAGCAAAAGTCCGACTAGCGACGGCGGCGAACCATCACGTGTCCGAGAGCGAGAAGACCACCAAGCAGCGCGTAGGCACTTGGCTCTGGGACAGTCAAAATGTTCAGGGTTATTTTATCATCGCCTCCAGTTCCAAGGCCCTGAAGGATTTCCCAATCGACCCCCTCTTCCCCCAAACCAGTCACTGTGATATTTCCAGCTTCGATGCCTGATGTTAGATTAGTTGAAGTAAATAGATCGAAGGAAGCGATCCCGCCCGCGTAAGCAGAGCCATCCACATTCAGAGTCAGCGATGACAGCCCCATAAACCCTGCATTCGTAACCGTTTCAACACCATCATCATCAAAAATGAAGTTAAACGTCGCGGTACGACTACCAACGAGATTTAGATTATTCATCTCGATCGAAGTGGCTGCATCACCTACAATGTTAAAAACAGCCGTACTATTAGTGATCACTTGCCCCGCAGCGACTGAAAAACTTCCACTACTGATCGTCACTTCGCCGTTAAATGCGACAGTATCAGAGGCTCCGGTCTGCCCTGTCACGATAAAATTACCACCCGCGATGTTGAGTGTACCTGTGCTTGTCACATTAGTCGTCCCACCGCCTGCGGAGTCATCGGTAACTGTGATACTACCGGAAGTCAGATTGATATCGCCCCCATCTGCCTTCAGGGCACCATTCGTTGCATTCGCCCCACCAGTCACTGTGACGGCACCGCCGTTCACGTTGAAGTTACCGCCAGTCACCGAAATTTGATTCGATCCCATTGCGAGTGTTCCACCAGTGACATTTGTCGTGCCTGAGTTGGTAAACGCGCCATTGGACGTAACGAAGCCTGTGCCATTAATGTTGAACACACCGGTAGCCACAGTCCTGAACGCATCGACTGTAATTGAACTCGATGTTAGCGTTCCTGAACTCACCGTCACTGTGCCGTTGTCCTTCACATCAAGCGCTCCAGTCGTCAGAGCGCCCCCCTGGACTTTCAGATCACCCGCGTCCTTGTTCTGTGACACAATCATGGAGCCCGTGGTCAACGAACCACCGCTGTTGACTTCCAGAAAAGCCGCCGGCCTAGCACTGTCAGTCGTGTTATTGAGGACCACAGTCCCAGCCACAGTTGAAACGACGCTGTTCACTTGGATCACCCTCTCTTGATTGATGACGGCAACGTCAGACAATGAACCATCAGGCACAGCAAAACCACCTTCAAGCGTGGTCGCATTATTCCAGCTCTGCAACCAGTCGCCAGTGGTGCCGGCAACGTTTGTAGGCGTAACGGTGACAGCTGAGCTGATAGCAGGAATCGCCAAACCGCAGAACAGCGAGGCGGAAAACATTTTCATCATTGGAGTATTTTTCTTCATTATAATATGGAGTTTTTTTGGGGTAGTGGTCGCTCATAGTTGCAAAGAAAGAACAACGACAGAAACGACAGAAAGAATGGAATTAGCGTGAATACATTTAGCCTAATTGTAAAGTATTAACATCATGCCGCCGATTTCCTCGATCAAGGGACAGCTACGGGCCGCGACGGCGCACCATCACAATAGCCAAACCAGCGAGGTCTGCGAGTAATGCATAAGTGCCAGGCTCGGGGATGACGCTAAACACGAGATCGCCGCTGCTAACCGATACAGGGGTGCTCCAAAAGTAAATCCGAGATCCGCATTTTCATTCATGGTGAAATTCCCAGATCCTGTGAGTGTAGAACCAGTCCCGATCACGTTGAGAGTCCCCTGTGAAATACAACTCCCGCAAACATCAAATTCTGGGAATGAATGCCGAGCTAAAGTATCGTAATTGTTCCGCAGCCGTCGCCATAGCCTACAAAGACGGCATCTTCGCGACTATAAAAGATCGCAAGTGACACGATGATACAACAGCTGGCTGAGTTGATTCCTTTACTCAGTATGAGCGCAACAAGCAGCGACATTCGGCAGCTTTAATTGGGCGCTCGGAGTGACATCGGCTTTGAGATCGCCACAGGCAAACTGAATGCCGGCGAGGTAGTGCTTCAACATGAGTGGATTGGAGTAGATCTCATGATTGTGCCCAAGGCTGGAGTAAAATACACGCCCTTTACCGACGCCCTGCACCCAAGAGACCGCATAGTCGCCGTCAGTCCTTTTCATGGGCGATTTCTCATGCGGCGGGTCACTGCGTGCCACATTCAAGCTCAACAAGATACGCAGTTTCTCGCGTGAATACGGCTCGTCCTTAAACTGGTAGATTTCATCTTTGATTAGAAAATCCGTTTGTTCACCAAAGACCGGCTGCAACAGGGCATGCTCCGGATCTTCGACATTGATGGTCACCGTATGGCGAGCCGTCCATGGGTGGCCGTTAAAATATGCACCCATCGCGTCACCGTAGGCCTTGTGATTGTAACAAGCATCCGTAGCCGAATGAATGCCGACCAGTCCCCCGCCCTGCGCCACGTATGCGAGTAGATTGTCCACCAAGCGATTGTGCCGAGCCTGCAACCACGCCCAATCTTGTTTTGAGAAATCCGCCCGCTGCTTGCCAGACGGCATAAAAAAATCCTGCGTAGGGCTGAGTAAGACCACCGCATCAAAGCCTTTCAATGCGTCCGCTTCGAAGTTAGCAGGATCGTCGCTCACCACTGCTTCGTAGGCGCCGGTTGCGCTTCCGAGTTTTCCCAGTGCGACTTTGCCCGTCGGAATCGAAGCATGACGATAGCCTGCGGTAGCACTGAAAAGCAGCACACGTCGAGCGGTTTCAGGAGCAACAAATGCCGTAATCGGAAGCGCGGCTTCGATTGCCTGAACACGTGCCGCAGGCACAGCCCGGTCATCGAAGGTCGGCACCCAACTGGAAGCCGCACTGAGCGAGCCAGCCAACAAGAGAGAAAAAGAGATTAGGGGAATTTTCATAATAATTACTTTTTTGTATTTGTTATTCCTAAAAAATATCCATCATTCAGTCGTTTATACGCATGCACAGGTGAGTATGAAACATTTTAGTGCTTCCCCTTCTCAAAGGCAGCATCAAAGGCCACGTTGCTTGGCGCAAAGTCCAAACTGCGCGTAAAGCTGCAGGCTTCGGCGCCACCATGAAAGCGATCCATTCGGGAATCTTCCCATTCAACGGAGAGCGGACCGTTATATTTCACATCATTCAGAGCGACAATCACCTCTTCAAAGTTCACATCGCCACGCCCCGGCGATCGGAAATCCCAGTAGCGGCGCGCATCACCGAAATCGGTGTGACCGCCGAATACGCCAACGTCGCCATTGCCGTGCCCCCACCAAGCATCCTTAACGTGCGCATGGAAAATCCGGTCACCGAACTCGCGAATGAATTTCACATAATCGACCCCTTGATAGCCGAGGTGGCTGGGATCATAATTAAATCCGAAGCGCGGATGATAATCGATGGCTTCGAGTGCTTTTCTGGCACTCGCGATGTCGAAGGCGATTTCAGTCGGATGCACTTCAAGGGCAAAATAGACATCTTCAGCCTCAAAAACTTCTAATATCGGTTTCCAACGGTCGGCAAAGTCCAGAAAGCCCGCTTCGATTTGACCGGGCACCACCGGGGGAAAGGAATATAATAAATGCCAGATAGAGGAACCAGTAAAACCATTCACAACCACTCGATCGGGAGCCCCGCCAGGCCTTGCGTTGAAAAACTTGCGAGCCGCACGCGCAGTGTCTTGCATTTCCTTGGCTGCACGCTGACGCACCGCGTCTGGTTCTCCGTCACCATAAATTTCAGGTGAAAGAATAGCCGCATGGCGCGCATCAATATTATCGCAAACTGCTTGTCCGACGAGATGGCTGGAAATCGAGTAGCATGTAAGCCCATTCGCTTCGAGTAGCGCCCATTTTTTTGCAATATAGTCAGGCTCATTCAACGCTGCCTGCACATCGAAATGATCGCCCCAGCAAGCAAGCTCGACACCATCGAAGCCCATCTCTTTGACCTTGGGTGCGAGTTCGGAAAGTGAAAGATCGGCCCATTGGCCGGTGAAGAGTGTAACGGGGCGTGGCATATTTTTGAGTTGTTGATCGTTAGTTATTTGCGTTAATTAAAATGATGGCGGCTTCATTGTGATTGGCTCGAGCAATTGAAAGCGCGGTTGATCCATTTTTGGCGGCGATCGATGGATCCACTCCGTTATTGAGTAAAAATTGTATCATTGCCGCACTAGCACTGACCGCAGCTTCATGTAAGGGCGTGCCACCGCACGCACTCAATGCTTTCGAGTTGGCACCTCCAGCAAGCAGAACTTCTGCGACTGCGAGCCGATTTTTGGCCGCAGCATGATGCAGCGGCGTCCAACCGACTTGATCCAGTTGATTCGGCTTGGCCTCGGCCGAAAGCAATGCCTGGGCTATGACTGGTTGATCCCGCTCCACACAGAGATGCAATGGCGTGCGCTGACTCGCATCAACGGCATTTACATCCGCTCCTGAATTCATCAAAAGTATGGCGATCGCTCCTTGCTTACGTAAGATGGCCTGACTTAGCGGAGTGAGTTTTGGATGCGCCCCCTGGTTAGCAAGCTTGGGATTGGCCGTAAGTTGCAACTGCACATCCACCAAATCGCCGCGTGCGATGGCCTCATCAATCGTGGAATACTTCGCCCCATCGACTTCGGTAAAGACAATGGCGAGTAAACAGAAAGCGACTTTTAAGTAGCGTAACATGGGATTAATCGAGTTCAGCCCATCCTCCATCCTGCGCACTAGATGCAACCGCTGCTTCAATAAAGGCGAGCCCGATACGACCGTCTTCGACGTTGGCATACTTAGAACCATCGCAAGTAAATGCTTCTCCGGCCAGATAGGCCCGAACATCGACTTCAAAATCCCGATGGAGCCGTGCCAGTGCATCGTGAAAGCCTTCAACATGCCCCGATGGCAGCTTGGGTTGCCCCATTAAGTCGTCTGGAAGATCACCGAGAAAGCCATCATTCGCGGCCACTTCGCCACGCCAATAAACACGATCCGGTTGCCCCGGCAACATGACTTTGACGGCTTCCGCGTCTTCCTGGCGCCAAACCAAAGTGCCCAGGCTCCCATTGACTTCGATGCTCATGTCGTTCTTGTGGCCGATACAAATTTGCGACGCACGCACCAGAGCTTTGGCCCCATTAGACAGCTCGCAATAGCTGGTAAAGTGATCGTCCAGCGAACGGCCTTCCACGAAGACTTCGAGACGCGCAGATAGTTTTGCGATTTCCAGGCCTGTGATATAGCGCAATTGCATCAAGGCATGTGTGCCGATATCACCACCACAATTAGACGCACCGCTCTTCTTCGGATCGGTCCGCCACTCGGCTTGTTGCACACCGGTTTCTTCCGTTTTGCCGGCAAGCCAACCTTGTATATAAGCGGAATCAACCCAACGCACATCGCCGATCAAACCACTCCGCACAATATGCCGCGCCAAACGGGTGCTCCAGTGCCCCAGGTAGGTATGCGCCACGGCAAACGGAACTTTTGACTTCTCAACAGCGCTTGCCAGTTCTTTTGCCTCGGCATGATTGAGCGTTAAGGGCTTTTCACAAAAAACAGGTATTCCTGCCCGGATAGCTTTCAACGAAGGTTTGAAATGCGCATGATTTGGAGTCACTACGACCACGTAATCCAAGCGCTCAGTCTCAGGCAGGTCTTTCTGCGCATCAATCATCTCATCGAAACTCGCGTATCCTTTAATTGGATATGCCCAGTTCGCAGCATCTTCGATCGCCGCTTCCGGGCGACTGCGCAAAGCTGCCGCGACGACACGACGTGTTCCATCAAAGTGAATCGCTTTCTGATGAGGATGCGCAAAAAACGCACCGCCACCACCACCGATGAGGCCAACATTAAGTGTTCTTGGGGAAGTCATGTATCTCAGTTATTAAAATGAAATTTGCTTAATCAGCATGTGCGCCACCCAAAACTTTTGGACGGTAGCCACCCTTGCTTTTAAAGAAAAGAATCAGGCCAATGTAGCAGACCAACATGAATGCCGGAAACATCGCCATCTTGGCAAGTGCGCCTTGAGTTTCACGCTCTTGAATTTCGACTACCTGCTCTTGAACCGCCTCCGGCTGCGCTCCGAGGGCCACCTGATTCAAAGCGGTGTAATGCCCCAGTAGATAATCACTCTCCTGAGTCACGGTTTCATAGACGGCGGGCAACTCCTGCTTAATTCCGGAAGTGACCGAGCTCTCTTGTAAATAGCCGATAAAGGGGCCGCCAAGAATCCCGACAGTCAACATACCGATACCCGCGATTGCATTCAGCGTCAGTGCCCCGCCCTTCGGCGTCTGCTCGGCAACCACTCCCAACATGGTTGGCCAAAAGTAAGTCTTCGCGACTCCATAAACCGTGGCCGCTACGAAGATGAAAACGACCGCACTCGCAAACGAGAGCAGATACAATCCAAGGATCGCCAAGCCAGAACACATAGCCAATAAGCCGAGCGGACCAAATTTCTGAATCACCGGACCAGCGTTAAAGCGTAGCACCATCATAATCGCAGAGGTGTAGACCAACACCCAGGTAGGATCCCAGCCCGCGGCGTGCATCGGCTTCTCCATGAGCGCTGAAATCCAACCATCCGTGCCAAGCTCTGTCGTCGCGAGCGGCATCATAATGATCACGAGAATCAACAGTAAAGGATTACCAAAGGAGCGACTATATAAGGCATAACTGATCACCGAAACCGCAATGAGTCCCCAGGTAACTGGTGTCGCCCAGTCAAACACACTCCCGAGCTGAGCAAAGATTAAATAAAATGCGATGAACGCACCAGCAGTGCCTAACTGCGCCAGCATTTCACGATAACTGGAGCCGGCAGCCACCCGCTCATTCACAGGAAACTCAACCCGCGCCAGCATAATCAAGTAGATCAAGGCAGGCAGGAACATCAGAGCGACCAGAATGCGCCAGTCTTCGGCGACAATTCCAGCAAGCCCTATTGCCAAAATACCACCAAGCACCAGCCCTCCGGGCCATCCTGCGTGCAACATGTTCAACCATTTCGATTTCTCATCCTTAAAAAGTGTGGCGACTACCGGATTGATAAACGCTTCAACCGTGCCATTCCCCAAACCGAGAATCACAGAGCCCCAGTAAAGATAGTTCCATGCTTTGGCCTGCGCCATGGCCAGATCCGTAACCTGACCGTTGACAGAGGAGTAGGCAATCAATGCCAAAGCACCAAAAGTCGCATAACAGGCAAAGCTGAAAAACATTGCGAACTTGTAACCGACCCGATCAATCACTAAACTAAATAAGATAATACTAATCGCAAACGGCCAGATCCCAGCCCCGAAAAGGACGCCACTCTGCACTTTATCCAAGCCAAATTGCTCAGGCCATACACCACTATTAATCAAAATGGCGCGAATTATAAATGCCATTGAAGTGGTAATCAGGGCGATGAATGCGCCCCAGAATACAATTTTATCATTTTTAGTACATTTCACGCGTTGAGAACTCTTCTGCTTTCAGGGGTGTAAGATGCCTACAAAGAGGTATCTCGTTATAGAATGGGGTAAATTGGATCAGCTCGCACAGACGCTTTACCTAATGAAAAATACACTACGACAAGTAGCGCATCACAAATACAAGAGAATCGTAAAAAATGATGATATTTGTCAATAAATTAAATTTAATCTATTCAGGATAATTGCACTAAAAAAATACCACGCACAAGCAAAAACATGCTCACATAAGCAATTTACAAAATATAAGTCTAGAAAAACGAAAATCAGAAAGTAAAAAAAAGGCATCAACTATTGAGAATATATTTGCATATTACAGGTTTTAAATCTAAACACATATCATTTACAAAAGACTCAACACCCCATTGTTAAGATGTATTCCAACGACAAAGACCCCAACGACCTCGGGCTGACGCTCGGCATGCTCACTCTGCGCCTCTGGCTGGCGATCCGCGCGATCCAAACTGGCATCGAAAAGTTCGCAGGCGAGAAGTCGATCGATTCAACCGTCGTAATCGACGGCGCGCCCAACAGCTATGGTCTCACAGAGGCCACTGCCGGCAAGGTCTATGCCCTGAGCAATTATCATGGCGTCCCCGCTCCTTTGATGGATAAATTTGCCAATGAGCCACTCATCCCCGGTTGGGGGCTCGGCATTTACGACGCCATCCTAGGGCCGGTGCTCATTATCCTCGGGCTGACTTTACTACTGGGACTCGCGACACGCTTTTCTCTCTTCCTCATGGGGCTGGTCTACACCAGCCTCACCTTCGGCCTGATCTTAATCAAACAGGACGCGGGCGTCGCATGGCTGGGCATACACATCGTCATGATCGTCATGGGCCTCGCGCTTGCGAAATACAATAAATTTGCTATTCTCCACAAGTGGTAAGCCCGAACCGTCAGCCATGAACTTCGACCTCCCCAAACTCTCGCGCAGAGACTTCCTCACCAAGTCCACCCTGGGCGCAGGACTCGTGCTCGGCGCGCCTTCGATTTTAAAGGCAAAAGCCGCCGGCGCGCCGGCCGACGACATACGTGTCGGCTTTATCGGCTGTGGCAAGCAGCACGAAGTGTTGTTCAACGCCATGGTCAATATACCCGGCATTCGCTATGTCGCGGCCTGCGACATCATGAAGGCACGCGTCGGCCGCACCTACTCCGCGATCAAATCGCGTTTCGACTACGGCATCGAGCGCTATCTCAATGCCCAGGAGATGCTGGACAAGGAAGAGCTCGACGCCGTATTTGTCGCCACTCCAGACTTCTGGCACGCTCCCCACACCATCATGGCACTCGAAGCGGGCTGCCACGTGTATTGCGAAAAAATGATGTCTAACTCCATCGAAGGGGCCCGCAGTATGGTCGACGCGATGGATCGCACCGGAAAACTCTGCCAGATCGGCCATCAGCGCCGCAGTAATCCACGCTACCGCTACGCCCTCAACGAGTTAATCCAAAAGGAAAATCTCTGCGGGCAGATCATCAACGTCAACGGCCAGTGGAACCGCGCCCTCAGCGCCTCGCAGGACATCGTATCCAAGCCATCCATCCTTCCAAAGGCCGACGTCCTGCGCGAGTTCGGTTTCAACGCAGGCGCCGACCATAAGCTCTCCGAAGAAGAACTGCGCCACCGGTTCCTCAACTGGCGCTTTTACACATCCCTGTCCGGAGGACCGATCTCCGACCTCGGCGCACACCAGATCGATATTTTCAACTGGTTCCTCGGCGCACAGCCCAAATCCGTCATGGCCTCCGGAGGACGCAGCTATTTCAAAGACCGTGAGCACTTTGACAACGTCATGTGTATCTTCGATTACGATACACCGCAGGGCAATGCACGCGCATTCTACCAGGTGCTGACCACCACCAGCTCGGGCGGTGGCTACTACGAGTCCTTCATGGGCACCGAAGGCACCATCAACATCTCCGAGCGCGAAGCCTATACAAAAATCTTCAAAGAGTCCGGCGCCGACAACGCGAAGTGGGACAAGCTCGTCCAGCGTGGCCTGCTCAAAAAACAAGCCGCGGGCGTGGCCGCAGGCGGCGCCGATGCCATCGCCTCCTACGAGTCCGCCCCACCCGATGAGTATGCACTCCCAGGCGGCCTCAGCAAACAGCCGCACACCCCGCACATCGAGAACTTCTACGCGGCCGTGCGCGGCGAAGCTAAATTAACCTGCGACGCCCGCCATGCCCTCGAATCCGAAGCCCCCATCTACTGGGTCAACCCCGCCGCAAACTCCAAGCAAATCATCAACTTCACCGAAGAACATCTACACACATAATATTATGAAACACCTCCTACTCTTTTCACTCGCTTCCAGCGCATTGATCTTCACCGCCTGCGGCGACAAGAGCGCGCCCTCAAAAGACGCATCGACCGACAACAAGCCCGCTTCAGCCGGCATGACTGCACTCACCACAGAGATCCCACCGGAACTGATCGAAGGCACACCACAGCCCATCAAAGTCCCCAATCTCGTGCCTGCGCCCAGCAGCGCCCCGCTCTTGATGGTCCCTGAAGGCACCACACTTCTGTCCGCCGGCAAAGCCGTCACCGGCAGCGACGACTTCCCCATCATCGGTGAGCTCGCATACATCACCGATGGCGACAAAGAAGCCGGCGAAGGTTACTTCGTCGAACTCATGGACGGTCCCCAATGGGTCCAGATCGACCTCGAAGCTGCTGCAGACCTATCCGCCATCTGGGTCTGGCACTACCACTCGCAGGCACGCGCCTATCACGATGTTATCGTCCAAGTCTCCAATGACCCCGACTTCGCAAGCGGTGTCACCACACTCTTCAATAACGACTACGATAACTCCGTAGGACTCGGCAAAGGCTCCGATAAACCTTACGTCGACTCTCGCTACGGTAAACTTATCGACGCCAAGGGCACCAACGCACAATACGTGCGGCTCTACAGCAACGGCAACACTGCCAACGACATGAACCACTACATCGAAGTCGAAGTATACGGAAAATAAGCTCTGACGCAGACTTCGGCTAGCTGTAATCAATCACGACACGGCGACCATCTGCTGCAATAGAGCGATAAATCGCATCCAAGATACACATATCTTTGAGCCCTTCGGCACCAGAGATGCCGGTATCTGCACCACTTTCCAAACTGCGACAGACCGCATCCATTTGTAAGCTCTGCATGACCACACGCGACAATGCGACGCGGCGACCATTCATGAACAACTGCTGCCCACTATAATTAAAGGCATCACGAATCTCCAAGGTGGATTGATTGTTCGCATAAGCAACGAAGTGACGATCTGCCTTAAAATTATAAGAAGTCGTGGCACTCATCACCGCGCCGTCCGCAAACTCCAACTGAAAGTTTACAGTCTCATCAACCTGGGAAAACAATTCAGCATCTGTCTTATACTCTCGAGCAATCACCGAGACAGGTGACTGTCCGGTGCTGTAGCGCGCAGCTTGAATGCAGTAAATGCCTAAATCATAAAGAGCCCCGCCCCCGGCGAGCGCCTTATTTAATCGCCATTCAGATGGATCCGTCACCTTAAAGGCCAACTCGGCTTGCATGTATTTAACTGCGCCCTCGGGTTGCTCGCGCCCCACTTGGATCGCCACCCGGTGCGCCTGATGAAAATGCAAACGATAACCGATATTCAGCGTCACCTGATTCGCCTCGCCGGCTGCGATCATTGCCTGACTCTCCGCCACGCTGAGGGCCATTGGCTTTTCACAAATCACATGCTTGCCCGCATTGGCCGCGCGTATGGAATATTCGGCATGCATTGAATTCGGAAGCACGATGTAAACGATATCAACATCTTCATTCTCCACGATTCGGTCGAAGTTATCATAGTTATAAATGTGCGTATCCGGAATCTGATACCTCCCGCCATATAACGCAGCTTTCGACTTCGTCCCAGTAACCAATGCCACCAGCTGACAGTTTTGCGTGTGTTGCAACGCAGGCATCAACTGACCAGTCGCATAGCGCCCCAAACCAACCAGTGCGACACCATACTTTCGCTTCGTCGCGGGAGCCATCTGTGCTTGTCCATGAGTGGGTGAGACAAGTCCTAACATCGATGCACCAACCGCGCCTAAAGCGGACAATTTCAAAAACTCTCGCCGTGCTTGCTCCATCTATACATACCTACCTGAAGCCAATCTCGAAAACAAACCTATTTTAGATCACCTGCGAATCACACATGATCGTAAACACCGGATTTGGAACGTCGACGAATCCGGAATAGCCCCGCCAACATTTGCCGCGAATCACGCATCAGATTCACCCGACTCCCGGCGATCTCTTGCCATGGAATATCCATTTCCTGAATGTCCACGCCTGCCTGCTGAAAAGCCAGCAGCAACTCAACATCAAAGACAAAACCCTGTTCAAAGAGCCGATCCGAAATTTCACGATATTGCCGCGCTGGGAATGCCTTCGCACCACACTGTGTATCCGAACTGTCTAGCTTGACGATTTTACGCACTAAAAATCGAAATAAATAATACGAAAGTGCCCGCAATAGAGTTCGACGAACAGCCAAACGGCCACCATGCGCACGCACCCCGATGACACCAGAGCTCCCCCCCGCTTCGACAACGCGACGTAACAAGCGAATAACGGCATCGGGGCAAACCGCACCATCTCCATCGACAAAAGCCAAATAGTCCGAATTTGGACATTGATTCCAAGCGCCGTAAACCGCGCCCCCCTTACAAGACCTAGGCGAAAAATGCATAAGCTCGATGTTCGGATAAATCGCTTGAAAACGGCGCAGCAACTTCGAGTAGCGCATACGCTCGGATGCCTTCGAACCATCATCAGCTATAATCCAACGTATCGGCATCGCTGCAGCTGCGAAAGTCTGGGCCAACTCATGTCCAAAGACTTCAAGTCGCGCTGAATCGTTCCACACTGGCGTCACCAGGACGATACTTTGTATTGAAGTCACCATTAGCTTATAGATGATAATCTGCCCAGTGAGCCATTCAATAGCAAAGCAACAAAAGGGAAGCAACAATCCACCAAGCCAAGGCATACTTAGCGCATGAAGAAAGATCCACTCATCTACCTCGCATGGCTCGTCGTGTTGATCTTTGCGGTATGGCTACGCACAGATGACTTAGGCACGCGCCCCATGCATGCGGATGAAGCTACGGGCGCACGGATACTGGCACAGCAATTGGAAGGTGATGACTATGTTTTCGATCCGCAGCACTTTCACGGACCGATACTGACGCAAATCACTCGGCCGATTGCAGCGCTTCGCGGCGAGCATGAATGGACGCAGCTCAACGCGCAAACCTTACGCAGCAGCACCGTTATTGCCGGCATTCTTCTCGTATTCACTCCCCTTTTATGGCTTCGATTCATGGGCAAATGGGGCGCATTGGGCGCAGCAGCCTTACTCGCCACGTCGCCGCTACTAGTTTATTACAGTCGGATGTATATTCATGAAAGCTGGCTCACGCTCTTCGGTATGCTCGCATGCGCCAGTCTTTATCAAGTCACGCTCAAACCAAATACTCTACGAGCCATCGCCGCAGGACTCTCGATCGGCTTGATGTTTGCCACTAAAGAGACTTTCGCCATCTCCATACTCAGTTGGGCCCCCGCAGTGATCCTACTCTACATCCTTCAAAGATACTCCACATCCCTAGGCACACCCGCGCACTCCTATCACACCTACTTGCGCAGCTACGCCATCATCACGCTAGTCGCCCTCGCCAGCGCGGGACTTTTTTATAGCAATTACCTACGCAATCCCGCCCAGTTCATCGATGCCTTCCGCACATTCTTTGAATACCAGACAACCGCAGGGCATGAGAAAGCCTTCGGGTATTATTTAAAACTGCTGGTATGGCCCCAGCGCGAAGCAGGCATCGCCTGGCCGGAGGGCCTGATTTTAATTTTAGCAACAACCTGCCTCGTGCGCTGCATCATACAATGCAAAAGTCCAACATGTTGCTGGTTTCTTGGCCTCAGCGCTCTCGTGCACCTACTGATCTACAGCTGCATTCAATATAAAACCCCTTGGCTCATGCTATTGCCATGGGCACATGTTTGTCTGTTGGCAGGCTTCGCACTCCAGTCAATTAAGCCCTCAGGCAAAGCACTTAAGAGCATACTGCTGTTGCTCTTTACTATCGGGCTCGGCCATCAGACCAACCAATGCCTCTTGATCAACGGTCGCCTCGCAAACTCGACGCGCAACCCATATGCCTATGTGCCGACCAGTGCCGATGCACCTAAGCTCGCACACTGGCTACAGCAACTCGATGCGATGCACCCGCTCGGCACTCTCGCAGTCGTGGGTAAAGAATATTGGCCACTTCCCTGGTACCTCAAACAGCTTGGCAGCCAGATCGGCTATTGGCCCACACCCATTCCGGAGATGACAACATTTCCAGTCGTCTTAGCGATGCCCGAACAGCAGCTCGCCACACAGACCCAACTTCAAGCCACACACACCGAACTCCCACGCAGTCTACGGGCCAACGTTCCTGTTATTCTTTACCTCCGCAAGGACCTATGGCAACAATGGCAGCAAGCCCCTCAGCCATGAGTCTATTACACACATATACACACGAAGCGATGAAGACGACATTCTCACTTCGTCTAATCTCAAACGATCCAGCCCTAGCCAACAGCGCCGCCAGTGCCTGTATCGCGCGGATCGATGCCATCGAAGCCTCTCTCAGCCGCTACATTGAAGGCAGCGACATCTGGCAAATTAACCAAATGGAGAGTGATCAGTCACTCTTTGTAAGCGAAGACTGTCACGCCTGCTTGCGCTTAGCGCTTGAAGCGGGCCAAGAAACCCAGGGCCTCTTCGACTGCAGCCTCGGCCGCCTGATTGAACATACTAAGCAGGCCCAACCGGGTGAGCGCCCCAAACTAAGCGGGCAGCTAATGCTCGATCCTAATCGCCCAGCGGTACACTGTATTGAACGTGGCCGTGAAATCGACCTGGGCGGTATTGGTAAAGGCTACGCGCTAGACCAATTGCAAATCACACTGAATGAGCTAGGAATCAAATGCGCCCTACTTGCTGCGGGTGCCAGCACGCAGCTAGCCTTTGGCGAGCGAACCTGGGACATTGCGCTGGGGGGCGACAACAGCACGCTTACAATTCAATTGAAAAATCAAGCACTGAGCTCATCCGGCACTGCGATTCAAGGCTCCCACATCGTCTCCCTCGATCCGAACTTTCTCAATTACTCTCGGCCCCGCGTTTGGGTGATCCATTCCAGTGCCGCTAAAGCAGATGCTTACTCTACAGCTGCTCTACTGACTCCTCGATTAAAATCGCTCAAAGGCCTCCATAGTTCGGTGCGTTTCTTCGAAGAATCCACGAACGGCATAGTAGAGAGTTAAGATGTTAACTATTGTAAATGTTCTTACTGCTTTTACGGTGCGACAACTTTGCAGAACTAAAGCGGCGACGGTATTTTAACGGAGTAATTTTTAGTTCTAGGCGAAAAAGACGCGTCATACTGGTTTGATCATTAAATCCACATTCCACCGCGATACGAGCCAAGCCGATATCTGTCTTACGCAGCATCACGCAAGCAGCATTCAAACGCGTTTTCTGCAAATACATGAGCGGCGTCAACCCAAACAATTTACGAAATAAACGCTCCTGGGTGCTGACAGAAATCCCCCCTTCATTCGCCATATCTGAAATTGATAACTTATTTCTGTAGTGCTTACGTACAAAGTCAACGATGCGGCGAATCTCCGGATGGTCCGAATATACTGTATCAGAGTCACGGATAATGTGCGAAACTCCAGCGAGTCCAACCACGGCTCCCTCGATATCAAATAAAGGGATTTTTGTGGTGCAGAGCCAATCTAAAGAACCATCGGCGGACGGCACCAGCTCAACCTTTCCAAAGATAGCCTTTCCCTCGCTCATCACCAATTGGTCATCAGCGTAGAAGGCATCCGCTAGAAAGTCCGGACTATAATTATAGTCAGTGTTTCCAATTAATGCCTCAACGGTTGACTCCCCCATTGCCTTGGCAAAACTCAAACTCCCGCCCATGAAGCGACATTCCCTATCTTTAACAAAATAAGAAACGCCTGGAATGGCATCAAAAAGAGATTCCAGCAACTGCCCCGGTTGCAATGATGCAAAGAACTTAGAGCGGGCAGTGACTTTATTGTCTCCGTTGTGGCAAGGTAATGACATCGAGAACTACTGTAAATTTTGAAAGTTTATGACAAGTCATAAACCTCCGCCTCTTCACAAAAGAAAAATACATAAGCGAAAGTTTCATCCTAAAGTTCATTTTCAATCTCGGCCGATCTTCAGCGAAGACGGATCCACCTTGTTAAACGCACTAGAAAGACCTAGATCTCGTGTAATCAGGCAGACGGAGTTCAGAAATTGTGAAATGGCCGTCAAGGCGTATCCATACTAAACTGATGAAGTGAAGGAGCCACAACCAAAGTTCTAGCTGACTATCTACAAACTACCTGGGCACCTCATCGTTTGCAGCTAGTGGTTCACCAGTCTTTCTTAATAGATGGGGCAGATGCGAGTCCTTTTATAGCAAAGCGGAGACTGAATCCACTCAGTCATCCCGCTGCAGGAGCCAATCGGAGGTCTTCTTCAAATCAAGTGGTAGATTATAGGTGATCTTATACGTATTCGAGGCCACGTCATAATCGGTCTGCCAGAAATCGTTCCCATGCATAGACTGATCCAAGGCAATCTTCCGACCATCGACGATTTGATACAGGGTATAGCCGGTCGCCGATTCCAAACCTTCGAAACGAATCGGCACATAGCCGATCCCTCCTTCGATCTTAACGCGCACCGCATCGGCATCCGCTTGGACAATGATGGGATAGCTGTGCAGCAGTGTGCCCCCTTGCACTTGAACCTTTAAATCATTCCCCTTGGCTTCGCGATAGATCGTTTTCCAAGAGCGTGGGTTTTCCACCAAATGTTGGCGATAGGCTTCATTCAGACCATAGTAATCATCGGCTTCACGGTGAAATGTCATCCATTCGATCTCCATTTCAATCGTATCACCGGGCAGAAACTCCGTCACCCCGGCAGGGGGCGTCAGTAGCAAATCGAGATTTACCCGCCCGGCTCGATCCACTTGATACACCGGCATAGAAATCGTGGGCTGCGTATAAACCTTCCCGCCCAAACTGGCACGATAGGAGCGAATAATCCACGCGCGACTCCCCGTGCCCCAATCCCGGTCTTCGCTTAAATAGCCACCGGGAAATCCCACCCACCAAGGGGCTGCACCTTCCAGCGCGACGCGGTCCAGATAGAGCTCGCCCTTACGCAAGTGATCCGGAACGGCTTCTTCACGCACTAAGCCCCCGGCATTACCATAGGCGATCTGAGGCGACACAGACTTCCCGGAGCGCCCCATTTTAAAGAGCCAGCCATCCTCGGCCGAGAGTTTTTGGTCGAAGGTATAGCGTAAAGTCTGAAAGGTGCGGGCAAAGTCATCCGTGCGCAAAGTTTGCACCTTTGCTTCGAGCCCGACCTCGCGAGCGCTCCCATAGTTGCCATCATAGCGCACCTCGCTCAGGCAGGGGCCATGCGCCAAATACGCCGTCTTCATCTCGCTGAAATATAATTTTTTGCCCGCATCATCGTTCACAGAGAGCCAATCGCCGCCCCAGCCCGCGTCGGTCCAGCCCCATTTCTTACCATCCTTGCCCTTGCGTGCCATTAACATGCGCACATCCGTGATCGCCACGTCCACCAGACTCATATCCATATCAAAACAGAACGTTTCCCCCCAGCTACCGATGGCGAGCTGATCCCAGCGCCCATGACCGCCATAGCCGACTAAGGAAAGCTGCGCATGGCTGGCCGAAGGCAGGCTGCCATAGAAGCCATAGGCGATCCGTAACTTGTAAGTCGTGCGACCGGCCTTAGCGGGCAGTAACATATAGCCCCGCAAGTAGGCCCCCAATTTGGGATAGTGCCAATTTTTACTCAACTGCACGGGCAGCCCGGTCGGCACGCCTTCGGCATCGCATAAGATTGGACACAGTCCGGTAATCTGTGCGGGATTGCGCAAATAAAACAAAAAGGGAATCGCTGCCCCGTCTTGACCGGAGTTTTCCACGATCAAATCAAACTCATCGTAGTTCGCCACCTCACTCCCTTTCCAGCCACGCTTCTCACGACGCACTTCGGCCACATAGGCGTTATAGCTCGGATCGTATTCCACCGGAAAGGCTCCCTCTCCATCGGCATGCACCTGAATCGACAGCCCCTCTTTCGGCCAATCCGCCGTGGATACCTGAGGCGCCGCCAAACTGAAACGACGCTTCTCATCAATCGCCCAGACGCCGGCAACCTGCTCTTCTAGTAAAGCCTCACCCAAGCGGAGACGCACGGTCACATCGCTCCACACGGGGATTCGAACTTCAGCTGCGCCATAGGTATCGAAGGTTTCATTGTAATTGATACCATCCGTATGAACGAGGCTTTCAGGTGCTTCCGCATGCGCCTTCAGTTCCCTTGCCGATAAGGCACGCTCCCAGATGCGCACCTGATCAAAAACGGCCGAAGTCACCCCTCCATTGCCATCCGCACGCTGCCCCAACATCAAAGCCCCATCCCCGAAACTACGCTCCGCTACCAAAGGCTTCGTGCCTTGTAGGGCCCCATTCATATAAAAACGCATGGCTTGCCCATCGTAGGTCATCGCTAAGTGGTTCCAGGCATTTTCCTTAAAACTCTTGCCCCGTTGCTCAACCGCCAGGCGCTTCTCTGCACCGGGTCCAAGGTTCATGCTTGCGGTCACACGCCCTTGACGGATTTTAAAACTGTAGTGGCCTGCTTTGCCTTCATGCCCATTCTTGGCGAGAAGATAGCCAGACGAAGTGCTGGCCAAACTAGTCGGAATCTTAACCCAGCATTCGACCGTCATCTCAGAAGCTTCCAAGCGTGGATCATGCGGCACCTGCCATGGCTTTTCCACCACACACAGCCCATTTCCCAACACACCCTCATGCCAACCATCCGCATAAATCAGGCTGGGGGCAATCTCGGCCGTCATGCTCAGCGTCTGCGGCCAGGCAACAAGACTCAAAGAGCCGTCCACGCCCAATCGACGGCCATGTGAATCCTCAAACTGTAAACCATGCAATTCATAGTGCTGGGCGACTTTGCCTGATTCCCACATCCAGGCATCCTGTAAGTGACGGGCGTCTCGATGGGAGGCCTCCCCCGCCCAAGAACTACGCGCACGGAAAACCGTCCCTTTTGATTCCAATTCAATTACGAAATCAACCGGCGCCAATTGCTCCAGTCGCGAGGCCCCCGCTTCCAGGGCCTCCTCATAGGACAAGCTCTCGGTATAGCGTCCCAGTCGTGCCTGAGTGAGATCGGCCAAATCCAAAGAAAATCCGTAGTATCCGGATTCCAAGCACAGGATGTCGGCCGAATGATCGCTCGCATGCTTCCGCATCCCGTTGAGCCAGTATCCGAATGAGTAATCGCGCTCGCCAATCAAAGTAGCGCTTGCTGAGTCGGACAAGTCCACGGCTTCACCGACAACTGAGCCGGACAAAGACAAAGCAATGAGTAAAAGTAAACGACTCTGAATCATAGAAGCGACGCGGGGATTGAATACAACATACGAAGAAGGTAAATGAGCTTGCGCATAAAGGGAACTCGGACGCGCAGAAATGAATGAATTTAATCTTCGTGATTGTTCCCGAGGATGGAATCAAAAAAACGCACAATGCCGACACTTTGCCACTAGCGACGGTGTAATTGTGATCCGCTCCGATGAACGGCCCCCTCTTAGCCATAGATCACTGCAGCCCACGCTCGGTTGCAACACACCGATACCCAACGACCTAAACGTTTTAAATTTCAAATAAAACGACTAGGCCAGCCATCAATTAATCTTCAATATAGACGTGCTTTTGCTTAATTTCCCCCATAGCAAAAGACTCTACGTGGCCATCCACAAAGGCAGCATTCCCACGACCGTTATGCCGCGTGCTGAAACTGAGATTGTCAGCAGATGCACCATAGCCAGTAAAGCTCGATATACCCAGTGCTTGTTCAGCCGTTGCAGCCGTATAAGTCCCACTGATCGCATAATAACCGAAGCCCCAACCACTGGGATACCGTTGCCCCGCATCCGCGAGCAAAATCGTCTCACTGGGACGCTGCACCTTAAATGCTTTATAGGGGTTAGGCTTGGAACCATCCGACTTGGTGCGCGTATCAGGAATCAACTTAGCGTGCCAACCATAAGCATGCGTGACCTTCTTATTACCATCCACCTCCATATAGTATTCTGAAGATGGACAATTGATCAGCTCAATCGGCTCGTTCGAACCCTCGACGTGAATATAAGGTCGCAATTGCTGGAACCATGGCACCTGGCTTTTTTCATCAGTCTCACCATTCAGCGCCGGATAATCGCCATGGTTATCGCTCGCATATAAATTTGCTGCGATCACCAGTTGCCTTAAGTTATTTACACATTGAGCTTCATGCGAACGTTCACGAACATTACCAACCGCTGGAATTATTATAGCAGCCAAGATTCCAATAATAGCCAAGACAACCAGCAATTCAATTAGAGTGAATGCGGCTCTTCGTGTCCTTTGCTGTATGAATGGGGACTTTGATAATATTTGTTTCATTAAGTAGCGCTCCTTGGGGTGTTTTCTAATTCTTAGATCAGTGCAGATTTTCATGGGCCTGCCATCTTCCTCAGGCAATGAGGAGGCACACAACACTGAAGACAACAGTATCATAATCTACACTAGCTTTAGCCACTTGCCAAGCAGGAATGTTAGTATGAACATAAATAAAATCAAAATATCCATGCCTTGGCCTTAAATGTGAGTTGAGCTGCGGAACCTTGACGTGAGCCAGGTTTCGATTATCTTCAGTCCAGCTCTCGGGCGCTAGGTCACGATCAATCACTCAAGGAGATTCCGTTCGCACCTCCTCCCCCAAAACATAACTTTGAGGAACGAGACGGGGGCCAACGCTTACAGTCGCTCAATCGGCCAGCACGAGTCCAAAGTGGATCGCCGACAAGCTAGAGCTTTTGACGTCCCCTTCCAGCAAGCGGACATGGATACGATAGCGTCCCGCCTCGGGGAAATGTAGCCACCCCATCGGATGGGCTTGGTAGATTTCAGAGGAGGCTTGCTGATTGCGGATCTTCTCGCCTCCTTCAACTTCGACCTCCCAAACGAGACGATCTTCCCCCTTATAACTCAAGTCGACTTGGTAATCCCCTGGCACCAGAACATCGACCTCCCAAGTGGCCGCAGAGCCCGGCTTCCAGTCCGTGACCTGTTTCATGTGCTTCCATTCGCCAAATTTTTCCATCCAGCGTATATTGCTCAAGGTCGCACCTTCGGTGCTGCAAAATTCAGCTTCGATCGTGGTTTTGGTGGTGGGATCCAAAGCCCAGGTCGGATCCGCCTTGGGTGTTGAGGCCAGCTCCAATTCAATCACTGAAACTAACGAATCCGGCGCTTGAGCGGGCAAGTCCAAAAGCAGCGTATTGCCTTCGCGAGCAAATGAAATCGCCTCGTTTGCTGCGCCGTTCAGTAAGCGCGCGCCCTTCACTTCCGTGAGTAGGCCCGGCACATACAGCGTGCCGGAGTCGGGCCACTCAAAGACTGAGAGTAAGAGTTTATTCCCCTTTACGGTGGCGTCGCCCCATGGCAAGGCGTGCTCCCAAGGCGAGGCATCCACATCATACACGACCTGTGGGTATTCCTGAATCCACTCGCCCGAGCTGCGCAGCGTGCGCGCCGAACGTTCCGGAACTGAGCCATCGCCACGAGGTCCGACATTCAGCATATAGGTGCCGCCACGAGCCACGGTGCCGATCAATCGACGCAGAATCTCTTTAGGGCTTTTCCAATTCTCATCATACCAGGCATAGGCCCATGAATCGTTAATGGTATCCACACTCTCCCACATACCGGGGACATTGCGCAAGGGCACTTCCATGTCGCCGAGCCCCTGATAATCTCCGAGGCCATGTCCGGCCCGGCCATTGATCAATGCTTTTGGCTGGTTCTTGCGGACAACGGCGATCAATTGCTCGACGTGCTCTTTCGAAATCGATGCCGGTGTATCAAACCAGATCAGTTCCAGTGGACCATAATTCGAGGTGAGTTCATCGATCTGCGGCAGGCATTTATTCACAAAATAGTCCTCAAAACTGACAGCATTTCCCTCGGCATCCACCTTAGGCCCGCGTCCACCACCGGGTGCGGTCCAGTCTTGAAAGTGAGAATAATAGACACCCAAGCCAATGCCCGCTTCCTCACACGCAAGCGACAGCGCTTTCAGCGGATCTTGACCGTAAGGTGTCGCATCCACGATATCGAAATCGCTACAGGCGGAATCATACATAGCAAAGCCTTCATGGTGCTTGGCCGTAATGACGATATACTTCATGCCCGCATCTTTGGCCAGTTGCACAAGAGCCTTCGCATCAAATTCAGTCGGGTTAAACGAAGCGGGCAGTTGCATATACGCTTCCACCGGAATGTCCGCCATACGAGGATTCATGATCCATTCGCCAATGCCATAGTATGTTTTACCATCCACTTTATTCGCCAGAGTCGAATACAAGCCCCAATGAACAAACATCGCGTAATTCCCATCGTTAAACAATTGCCCACGTTCCGCGTCTTGCGCCCGTAGCTTGACGACGCTGTCGCCCCACATTTCGTCCATGGAAGTCTCTGCGGTAGCCAGAGTTGCGGCAATTAAAGATAAAGACAGCGAAAGAGCAGTCGTTTTAAGAGTGGTAGATATAAGCATATAATTGAATAAGATATTTTGTATAATTTTAGACGACGTCTCAGCCCTTTCCTATCCCTCAAATTGGTGATAGCTGACGTTTTTTTATACGACAGGCTGAGGGGACAATTCGCTAGTATTCATCAGCCCATCGGCAGGTAGAAGGAAGTGCTTCTACTCATCATCCACTTGGCGTTTACGAGGGACAGTTTGAGAAATAAACTTCACGGAGACGCGATCATAAGAGGCTGTCGGAGGCATAATAAACACCATCATGCGACCTGTAGTCTGCCCGATTAAGCGCGTTTCATAAATTTTCTCGTTCTCGTCATTCGCCACAATAAATGGAATAAATGAACCATTGGCTTCAATTTCCGGCTCAAGCATCCGAGTCGCCCTCGCAGGTATCAGTTCAATCTGGTCTCCGAAGCCGATCGTTAACGCTGCATTAGACATATTGAAGAAACGAAATGCACCCCGCGGAAAAGCTTTAAGCGAGTCATCCATCCCCACTATCTGAATTGGCATTTCAGGCTGATCAGGCCTCTCTACCAAGAAAAAAAGCATACGCCTAGTGTCCGGAAGCATTGCGGCTTGGCCAACCAACTGATAATTCGGCTTTCCCTTTGCATCCACACCTTTGATAAAAAGCTCTAAATGTGACATGCCCTTTACTTTATACGCGGTCGAACGTCGATAAGGAATCACTTCAAGCGGAATATACTCCTTACCTTGTCGGTAGTAGAGTTCGTCATAAGACAACTTATCCCATGACACACAAGTGAAGTTCACGACTGATGGCTTCTCCTTTGCGGTCTGAGCAGACATCTCAGTGCGAGCAAAGAATAACACAAGCAACAGGACAACAGTAATGAAGTAAGGGGGGCGCGCGGTATTTTTTTTGAATAATGGCATAATAGACTATTTAGATTTCATTCTCCGACAGCCACCTAAAACTGACGATTTGATATTGTCGCCCGAAACGCTGATTTAGATCACTGAGTTGTGAAGAACCTGAAGCATTCAGCGGGTCGATGGCTTCGTCCCAAGGATCGTCCGATATAGAGTCCACGTATTCTGGTAAACGCTGCACAACGGCTTCACATACTGCCGTGACTGTCCCCGATCCTACAGTTGCCTTCACTTCACCATAGGCACGAATACGAAAAGTATCTGAACGAGCACTGAGACGTGGCGCAAGAGGCAGCAAGACATTGGCTTGAGTGATGTCAGTTGCAATCCCTGCAGTCGTCTTCATTGAGGCCGGTGCCCCCCCCTCATAAAAGCCACTAGAATAGTCCGGATCAACACTACCTAAAGCCGAGCGACTCCCACTATTGATATTGCTCGAGGCCGTCGCCAGATCCAAGGCTGCTTGAATGGCTCCAGAGTAAGATGTCGAGGTATTCAACGGGCCGACACGGTGATTGACAAAGTCCGAGAGACTCATGAATGGACCGCGCAATTTCACTTGATCCACAATCTTCTCAGCCAAATCTTCAATTTGACTATCCGTCAGTCGGGATAAACCAGCCCACTCGGGCTTCGTCTCTAAGCCTCCAGGGGCCGAAGGATTACTGGGGCGAGTGCCATTAGGAAAAGGCGTATCGCTGGAAGGAGAATCGCTGGCCGAATCCTGAGCATAGGTAACGGCAAGGTCCCGATTGGCACGAAGCAATGCTTCCCACGCGGCAACGGAGGTCGAATTTACATTAAATTGCCCATCGATTAAGCTGTAAGCGGCTGTCTTCAAGTAGCCGTCATCGGCTTTTAACTCTGCAACGACTTCGGCCACTGTTTTGTTCGCGGGGAGATATGGTCGCAGAACGGGGTTAGCATTCGCGGCAGAGTAATCGTTCGAGAAAAAAGCTGAGAGCGTCGCTTCCATCGTTCCCGTCACCGAGTATCCCCCGGACCCTATGGTAAACGCAGGAGCGAAGCCTGACAGATAATAACGATCAAATAGTGAGTCATTGATCAACCATGAAGTATCGCCGCCAGTCTCATTGATCGCCTGATTAGGATGCCAACGGATGCCCCCATAAGGTGCCGTGGGCTGGAAGAATGGATTAGACAAGGAGTTGCCCACTGCCCGCATCGGCTCAGTGGCCATGACAGAGAGGTTCGCATTGGAGAAGGACACCAGGGAAATTAACGGAGACGTTGGAATGTCCAACATCGGGATCGATGTGGAGCCCGAGGAATCGAAACCAGCGCCCCAGAAGGCATTTCTACCACTGGTCGATAATTGCATCCCATAATTATTGATTAAATCATTCGGGTCAAAAGAGCTGACTACATTAAAAAGCATATTCGGTGGGACCGAATGCCAGATTTCCTCATTAGTAGTATAATAAAGCGGATTAAAACGTGAATATATCTCAACAGGATTGGATTCCACAGAAGATCCGTCATCGGGATTGGCCGTAAAAAAGGCAGGTTTAGATAAGAGCGAATAAAGTCCAAAGAATCGTTTAAATTCCAAGTCTTCTATTGGCACATTCGCATTAAGAGAAGTCCCTGCCTGTGAAACCGATTTAGCATCCTCGGGCTTCACATCTGCTAATGAACTGACATATTCATTATACCCTTTATCAAAAGGTGCTAAGTTTAATATATAGCCCTGCATATCTTCACCGGGATTATCGAACACGTTCGACTCATTGGCACCAATTGGAGGCAAACTTGTCTGTAATTTGCTGCGATTACTGCCATCGCCGGAGATGCCTCTCCGATACACAAAGCCTATCTCATCACCAGCCTCGACATCGGGCACACCGGGCAAGTTCGTAACAATGATGCCCGTATCATTAAACCCTCCATCAAAGTATCCAGGCTCTGCAGTGCCTTTTATTTTACTGGGTGATACGGAGGTAACCGGCGTCGCCGAAAAAACCATCACCTCACCGGCTGTCATCGTGACCGCACCACCACCCGTATTTTGAAGCAAGAAAGAGGTCTCTGTATTGATACTATCATTATTATTCACCACCTCAGTAAGCTTAAATTCAGTTTTTGTCTCGGTGGATTCACCGCTCTTCTTCGTCCAGATCGTAATATTTCCAGCGAATGCATATACATCCATTGTGATCGCGATATTATCAAAATTCAGATCGACATTGTATGGATTCCAAAAGTGAAAAATAGGATCGAGGCTTAATGCGACTTCGGAGCCAATGACCTTGATACCAATCAAGGTAGTCATCCCCAAATAAACAGGCGAATAATTGGCACGAGCAGGTCGATAGATATAGTCTTTACTGGTATCTCCATTCTTGTATTCCCAGTGCCAAACACCGCCTCCAGCTCCAACTGGATAAAGATCGGTAATTTCCGTCGCGCCCCCACTCCGATTCGGGTAGTAGGCTCTGGCATCGAGTGAGAACTTGTTTCCACTTAGAGATAAGCGCTTATATAAATTCGCATAATCTCGCACCGCCCACCAGGTTGGCCCGCGAATCACACTTGACGAACTAGCAAAGCTATCATCGAACAAACTACCGGAACCACTAAAATCACGATACAAGTGACGCGCGACATTCCCGCCCATGCCAGGTGATGCAACGGGGGCCGCATAGCGATCGGATCCTCCCACAAACTCGCCGATTTGCTGATTAAACTTGGTCGGCTGCTCGGAGGCCGTCACATCGGCATCACCATCCATTTCAAAGGCTAGGCTCAGGTCACGGCGTAAACCGCCCCACTTCACATCGGCCATCACACCACGACTGCCCCAAGTGACGTCGCCACGAGTGTCTTTAAGCCAATCAAGGGCCGTGTCACGATCTGTCATCGACGTTGTGACGTCGGAAGTCGCACCCATCTTGAGAATCGTATCTGTTAACAGTGTATTCCCGTCAATCGTCAGCGGATAGCTGACAGTGCCAAATGCATCGCCCGCCGACAAATCATTGAGCACACCGAAATCAGGCCCAGGCGCAGCCGCGAGACGCGAAGCTTGATAGCGCGCGGAACTAAGGCTGCTTGGCAAATGCTCACTCCAAGACAAGTCAGCTTTCACGCTCTCATCCTCTACCATGAAGGCATAATAAGTATCATTCGCGGTTTGAGTTTCCACCTTCACCTTACCAACCGTGGCATATGAAATCCCGTCCGAATCTGTCGCAAGATCAATATTAGCGGACGGGGTCGTCTCAATCGCCTCCAACGTTGTCGGCAATTCCAGTGCGGTTTCGTCGCTGGCGCTTGCACGCGAAACTAACCAGCCAACAAACTCACGCGTATTCGGTTCTTTAGGACTATAACTCGCAGTGCCGTTAGCAACAGTATCCGACTTCCAAACACCAGTCCACGAAGCTTGCCCTGCCAGAGGAGTGGTTCCCCCGGGCGTATATAAACTCGCGGGATCATTTATAATTTCCGCAGTGGCCGTGATTCGCTGATCCGGTCCAGCTGCTTTTTGCAACTCACCGATTGCGATATTAAGACTGAGCAAAGCCGCCTGCTGGGCTTCTATTTTTTGCTGCTGATTGACTGAACTCTGCGTTTCGACTTTCACTAGTGTGCTTACCGTTAGCAACAACATAACCACAAAGGCCATAAGACCTAAGGCGATGACGAGTGCGAAGCCCTGGTTCGATCGGATAGGCAATTGATTCTGATGTGTTCGAGAGGATAACATGGTTTTCGAGGATGAATTAGAACACTAATCGACAGATATCGCGAGTGATGAGTAGGGGATCTTCTTCTTGGTATGCTCCATCATGTCCATGACTTCAGGATAACTTTCGAGGAAATTATTTTCGTCGATGAGATTGATGATGTAATGCGTCGTTCCCGCGGGCAATTGAGCGGACACAGTCGAATCGCCCCCTAATGTTGCAGGCTGACGGAACCACTCTTCGTAGCGCGCACCGCCATTCAAAGTGTAGATCAAATTTGCACGCACAACCTTGGCGCCATTTTCACGATAGGTAAACGTCACTTGGTCGCCCTGGCGTTGATGCGAGAGCACTTCGCAAACCTTTTCCTTATGGGGAAGCGGCCACTTGCAATTCGGATTATAATACGGATAGCTGGCATTCATTTCCGTCAGCATTTCCGTCAACTTGGCATTCATTTGCTGAGCCTTCTCAGGGAAAGCATCCACCAAATTATTGGCCTCCTCGATATCGCCTCGATGTTGCTGCCCGTCCTTTGTTTCATAGAGACGGAAGAGCTCCAGTTCAGGAGAATGTGGATTGTTCACATGGTCATAATTACGCACCAGTTTCCAATCGCCGATGCGAATCGTGCTCTCCAATGCGATGCTATTCGGAAAGTGCCACATCATGGTATCGCGCACACTACCGTCGGCATCGCGCACCAGGCTGGGATCGGTCGGGTCTTGCAAGAGCAAGGCGCTCAAGTCTGCCCCGTCCAAATGCTTATCCGACGGTTTCGACACTCCCGTCAGCGATAGAATGGTCGGATAGAAATCCAATCCATTCACCATCACATCCGACTGCACATCCGCAGCAATTCCGGGGCCCCGAATAATCAAAGGCACGCGGGTGCCGCCTTCCATGGCGGAAATTTTACCGCGGTCGAGCGGATAGTTGTCGGTAATAATTTCACCGGGGTGGCGCTCCATACCGCCATTGTCAGAGGTAAAAATAATATACGTATTCTCACGCAGCGTATGTCCCGGCCAACGCGGATCTTCGGTCGTATCCAAATAGGCCAACAAGCGGCCGATGTGATAATCCAACTCCTCCACCATGGCACAATAGAATGGATTGGTTTGCCCCTCCCCACTCCACTCATTGGGATTTTCCGGCAGCTCGACACCCAGCTTTTTCACATATTTCTGCAGCAATGCTTCGTTGCGCGTCTGAATCGGAGTGTGCACCAGCCAGGTGGCATAATAGAGGAAAAACGGTTGATTAGCATGCCCGGCGATAAACTCCAAAGCATCTTCGCTGTTCTTATGAGTGGGCATCCCGTTCTCATCCAACTTAAAACGATCCCCCTCCTCAGCGGTCGCAAAGCCGGTCAAACGATGGGGACGCATACGCTCAGTCACGCCGAGATTATGACGCGTCCAGTCAAAGCCCTGGTCTTCCGGCTGCGGGTAGGCGTGATGATTGATCGCCATGTGCCACTTGCCACAATGACCTGTCACATAGCCATTTTGCTGGAGCACACGTGCCAGTGTCATCTCCCCCTCCGGCATGCGACCACTGTACCAAGGCTCCATCATGCGGTGTACTTCCTTATTGTAGGGAGTGGGAGGCCCACCACCAACCACATGCGTCTTTTGCGCACGTGCCGGGTGATTGCCACTCATGATCGCACAACGTGTCGGCGCGCAAGTCGGCGCTGGCGAATACGCCTGCCAAAACAGAACACCCTCCTTCGCGAGACCGTCCATGTTGGGCGTTTCCATCGGCGAAGGCTCGTCGATGTCGTAGCATTTCACATCCTGCCAGCCGAGGTCATCCGTCAGTAATAAAATAACGTTGGGCTGCTCAGGACGAGGTGCAGCGGATGCCAACGAAGGCACGGCACTGCTAAAGAGCGCCACCGCCAGAACGAACGTGGAGGAAAGACTAAAGGTATTCATTAAATTCAGAGATAACAGTCGATTAAAGTGCAGCCATTAAAGCCACCAAACGATGATAGCACAAGCTCAAATGTTAATACTACCACGTTTACGTCATATGCAGTCGACTGTATTCAGGGATATTCCTCATCCGTCCTGCACTGCGCACCCTACCATCGCTTGCCATGAAGTCAGCGGGCTCCGCACAGAAAACGACCCAGAAGTTCTATTCCCGATAAGCGTGATAATCGCTCCCGAATTGAAGCTCGGCCACGCCCTCTGGACGCACCACCTGGGAGCTGCCTGTCAGAATGCCTTGCTCCACTAGAAACTGATCGATCAAGTACAGCGACCAATAGAAAAATGGATTGCGTGGATTGCGGCCGTTGCAAAGCCCATGCTTGCCGCCCTTCCCCACGTAAAACTCCGAAACGTTCCCCTTTGAGATGAGGTCTTTATGAAACTCCACCAGACTCTCAACAGTGATGGCAGGGTCTTGATCTCCCAGAAAAGTAATAAAGGGCGGCAGACCTTCGGTCACAAAATTCGGCGGTGAAAGTGAAGGCGGACACTTGTAATAGGGATTGTAAGCCACAACCGCATTCGGCACGCAGGAAATCGACAGATCATAGCACTCATCGTTCGTTTCGGGACTGGTCAATGTCGCCATGGCAGCCGCAAGTTGACCACCCGCGGAGCCGCCTGCGATCACCATTTTATCGGGATCCACTTTTAGCTCGCTGGCATGCTTGCGTAAAAACCGCACCGCAGACTTGGCATCTTTCACACACTCCAGTGGCACCTCAACCCCATCGCGTAAACTGAGTCGATAATCAACCGACACGGCAATCATACCGCGATCACTCCAATAGGCGCAGTCGGGATAATGCCAGCTCGCCTCGCCGGTTTTCCAACTGCCGCCATGATACACCACAAAGGTCGGAAAGCGACCTTTCGCCTCTTCGTAGCCTTCGGGCAAGAAGACAGAGAGTTGCAGCGCCTTGCCGTCGACTTCCTTATAAGTCCACATCGTGTCGGGCTGACGACGCTGCAGCGAAACCGCCGCGCCGGCCTCACCGGGCGCTGCCATTGCGGATGTCATTGCGGATGTATTCGGGACGCTCCAGTGCAGGTCGTTGAAGACCGGATCGGCTCCTTTCCATGGACCGCCCAACTGAACCCGAGCGGAGGAACCGCGCCCGCCTTTCAAAGTCTTGGACGGGCTCAGACTGAGTTCACGAATCTGCGAAAAATCTTCGAGCGACGCGCCCTCAGCATTCTTAAAATCAGCAGGCGCCAGTTCAATCGCCTCCCAGGCGGAACCGCCGTCCAACTGAACCTCGGCCGCAAAGTCATCCAGGCCGACCACGAGCTTATTCGCTTCGACCGCGGAAACCTGCAGTGCCAGTTTTGCTCCTGCCGGCGCCTGCCACTGTGGATCATACACTTTATGCGTGCTGCGGGCCCAGGCCTGCGGGGTGTAACTAAACCACGCTTCTTGCCAACCTGCCTCAAAGCTCTCGATCATCAGGGAGGGCTCCAAACTGGCGGTCGCTCCAGCGGCTTGCAACTGAGCGGGCGTGAACAACTGCGGCGCTGACGACAGCTCGAAATGATCAGAGCTCACGACTTGGTAATAATAGTTGGCTGCCGTCACCGCTGTTTCCAATTCGTAATTCACATTGGCATAGACCCAAAGTGGTTGATCCGTCGCAAACAAGGGCAAGGCCGCGCGCCAGGATTGCCCCGCGAGCTCGGCCTTGGCATGACGCCAAAAACGATTCACCGTATTATCACGCTGGTCCTTCTGCCCATCGATTTGCCCTTGTTGGGTGTAATAAATATCCACACTTCGAATCGGCTTCGACGCATCCACCTGAACAGCGGCCACCGGCCTCCCGTCCTTCGTCTTGAGCTGCACCTTCAGTTCCGGAGTCTGCGGGAAGCTGAACTCACCCTTCAAATATTGATCAAACCACAGCTGACTCGACACGACAAATTCGGCGCTGTCCTGGTGGTTGTGATGCGGCGCCGACGCAATCCGCCAGTCTTTGGATTGAATTTCGCGAAGCGCCTGCGGCAGGTCGTCGATGCGACCATGAAAGTCGTTCGACGGACTTTGAAACAAGATCGGGCAATCGATGTTCGACAAATACGCGTCGTCGCCGAGGGTCGCGCGAAACAACGCGCTGTCATTGTCACGATCACTGATCCCGCCACAAGACGGCACAGCGGCTTTCACTCGATCATCCGAGCCCGTGGTCAACACGGTCAGTTTTCCGCCCATGGAGTGCCCATACACACCGAGGCGATCGGCATCGACTTGCGGCTGTTGCTCCAAAAAGGTCAAGGCACGGCGCGCGCCCATCGTGGCTAAAAACCATCCACTATTGCGTGGCGACTCGACGCGATCCAGCGTCCAAGGATGTGCCTTGGCCGAAGGAAAGGCCGTGCCTCGGTTTTTGGAGGGCGCATGATAGCCATCCACAGCGCCCCAATCCGTGGTCACGCGATAGTTTGGGTTCTCGGTCTCGCCCTCCCAATACATTTTCACGACCTCAGCGTTCACCCGATAGTCCGGCGCAGCGATGCGTCCGGCCCAGGCGATCGAGATCGTCGCATAGCCGCGCTTCGCATTGGTCAGCACTGATTTATAATCCGCGTATTGCCCCCCACCATGAATGTTCAACAGCCCCGGCAGATTCTGTGCGCCCTTCGGATAACCAAACACGCCCGCCAGCATCGCCTTCTCGCCCTTGAAAACACCTACGCGAAAGCGAACGATTTGTAAGACGACGCCCGCCTCTTCCCACTCTTTGAGAATTTCAACCTCCAGCGACTCGGCTCGCGGATCATAACCCGCCCACAGTGACGCCACACTGGCAGGAGCCACACGATCCACCAAGGGCGCTAGTGTCTCCGGCTCAGCGGCATGCGCATGAATCGTCAGCGCGGAACAAAACGCGACAAAGGAAAGCCTAAGGTATTTGAGGCGATGTAGGGGGATCATAAAGAGCGAATGGGCGATCTTATTTTTTATAGTAATGCTGATGGCCAGGCAGGCGTTCGGTCTTCTTATTGAGACCAAACAAATTGCGCTCCCCGGCCTTCACTGGAATTGGCTCAATCGCGAAATCTGCCTCCGCTAGTGAGCCCTCAGTCAACGTGGCGATCTGCCCTTTTTTCAAATCGATTTCGTAAAAGCCGTCTTGAGTAAGGCGCGCCTGTTTGGACGAAGCAGCGACACCATCGATCGAGACTTGCGGATTTGGTATATCCGTTTGCACGAAACAGGGAGCACCCATCAAACTTTCAACGGTGACGAACTGAGTCACCCCGCCCTGCTTCTTAGCGCTGACTAAAAAAGCACCTTGAGTTCGTAAATCCCGAAATGCAGCATCTGGCCAGATATCAGGCGTTGCCGGGAAAACGCGAATCTGACTACCCCAACTCTGTAGCAGCATATCGTGGATACTCGTCGCAAATGACAGTGGGCTTTCAATCACGGGATTGCCCTCAGCATACATTGTGGTCGGTGACACGCGGTTATGCTTAATTAGAAAATCCAGATAGTAATAGGCCTGCACCGCATCCCCCAAACAAGCATACATCGAGGCCGCTCCCGTCGCAGTGTAACCTGTTACGGACATCGCTTCATCTTTCTTCTCCTTATTTAAAGTCACGTAGAGCCAATGATCTAAACTCTTACGAAAGAGTTGCTTGTTTTCAGGATCGCCCATATTCAACTCATTGAGCGGGTAAAATGGGAGCAAGTGCGAATAATGACGATGTGGCTTGTCGAATGGAATGTCTTTACTAATGCGCAGACCGTTTTCATCGATTTGATAATCCACCAAATTATCCAGCAAATGTTGCCACTGCGGAGCCAAAGGATCGTTCAAACCGTGCTCGGTATTGATATCAAGTAAGGTTTGGCAACTCCAACGAATCAAACCGATCGTAAAATTGATATCCTGCCCGCGCCCTCCCGGATACTCGGGAGACCAACTGTGCTTGATGTGAATGGTGCCATCCTCGCCCACGACAGGGAATTCACGCAAGTAATGAAAATAGCTGTTCACCGCCTGCCGCAAAACGGGAAACACCCCATCACGCATCCGCTCACGGTCTCCGGCAAACTCGCAATGCAGCCAGTAATTGTGCATGATCCAAACCAACATATCAGGCACCACTTTGCTAATCTGGGCATTCATGTCCTGGGGGAATAAAGTCGCGACATTGGCACTATCAGTCCAAGCAGCGGGACCATTACTCGCCAAATTGCCCGCATACTTGTCGATATTATTGCCCAAGGACTCTCCCACCGACATACGGTTCGCAGTCAGGTGCGTCCAATAAATCAGCTGCACATTCAAATCGCCCCAGACCATTGGCCAGAATGTGCTGTGATACCATGGTCCCATCAGGTCCAGAATCGGGCCATTCTCACGCATGGCCGAGCCGAGCTTATACATCTGTATCCAATAAAATGCTTCCTTCTCCGCATCGTTGATCGTGAGAAAACTCTGCGGATAATAGGCATGCCACCACTGCTGATGATCCGCGAAAAATGTTTGCGCGGCGAGCCACTCGCGCGCGGTCAATAAGTTCTGCTTCACAGTCTCCAGACTATTACGTTCGGGGTAGCTGTGATGAATGCTCGCAATCATGATTTGACGCGCATCCGCCACACCACGCACCTCCCATCCGGTCGTGGTTTCTCCCCGATGTTGATACAGGGGCTGCAGACAAAATTGCATGCCATCTGATTCGCTCCACTGCGGCTCTGGCGTAGGCGGATACGGTGCCTCGCGCATGGCTTTCCAAATGCCTGCAGCCTTCGGCCCACCACCGGCATCCAAGGTCTTGCGCACGGACGAAAAAGGCTCCTCAGGATGCCAGCTGATTTCAATCGATTCATCGGTGGCATCGGTTTCAAAATAGATCACATCGGTCTCCGCATGACTCAGGCCACGCACACGATAGGATCCCTCAGTGGTGGTAATCACACCCGTCATTTCCGCATTCCACAAATCAAGCCGCAAGTCGGCGTCGATGATGTCGCCCTCGGACTTCAGATTGAAATGCCCGAGCGGCAAGCGCCCGCGATATATCCACAGCAAGTCCTGCCCTTCATAGGGTTCCCGATGATCGTAGTAATCATGACGCCCCGCGTAGATTGAAATCACATTCTTGGCCTCACCTTGCGCTTGATAAAACAAAAAGCCGACGTTGCCGTTGCCCGTGTATGGTGCCACCTCCCAACGGTTCGGAACGCGGTCCCAGGTCATATCGTGCTGTCCTAGAAAGGACTCGAAATCGACTGAGGACTCGGCGTTGAGTCGCGCTGAAAACGCAGAAAGCAACAAAACACAAGCAAGGCTGAACAAATGACACTTTTTCATGAGATAATTGAGGGTAATTGGAGCTCAACGGGAGCTGGATACGATACAGAGAACGTAACTTAAACTCGGCGATTTGAACCGTACTAGCATTAATTGGCAGGCTGTCGGGATTGAGAGAAACAAGAAGCCGGCGGATCAGTCGGGAGTGTTGCGGCCCAGCTTTGTATCTGCTGCGACAACAGGTCCACCAGCTCCGGATGTTCCGCGGCGACGTCGTTCGCTTCCGCCCAGTCGGCTTCAATGTTGTAGAGCTCCGCTTTGCCCAGCTTCTCGTTGAACAGTAATTTCCACTTTCCGTAGCGGATGCCGCGATGCGGCCATAGAATGGGATGCTCGCGGGCCGGTGCCCACTCCCAGAAGATCGGTTTGTTGCGCTTGAATGCCTCACCTTTCAATGCAGCAGTGATGTCTACACCATCCGCTTGATAGTCTTCGGGGGCCTCCACCCCGGCGAGCGATAAAAAGGTCGGCAATAGATCCACCGCGGTGATGGCCGAGTCGCGGTCCACTCCACCCGCAGGGATGACGCCCGGCCAGCGTGCGATAAACGGCACCCGAATGCCGCCGGCATAGAGCGAGCGCTTTTTACCTTTTAAACCACCGCTCTCGCCCACAGAGAAATAAGAGCCGAGTCCGGGGCCAGTCGAGGCATCGTCAGTCTCACGTTTTTGCCCCGTCCACTCCGGACCATTGTCGGAGGAGAAAATCACCAGGGTGTTCTCGTCGAGTCCGAGTTCTTTCAGAGTGTCCAAAATCAATCCGACACCGGCATCGCCTTCCGCCACAACCGCGGCATAGACTTGTTGCTGTTCCTCGAGGCTTTCGAACTGCTTCAAATACTCCGGCAGCGGATAGTGCGGTGTGTGTGTTTCGTGTATCCACAGATTGATAAAGAAGGGCTGGTCCTGATGGCGACGGATGAAGTCGACCGCCCGCGGACAGGTCGACGTGGTCGGCATTTGTTCCCCGGCATTGCTCGGCAGATTGAAGGCGCCGTATTCATCATAGCCATACGCCGACGGCAATGGTGCATCGGAGACCTGGTCGTTGGAAAGGTGCCACTTACCAAAGTGAGCCGTCGCATACCCGGCTTCTTTCAACATGCGTGGCAACATCGGCGCTTCGGGGTCGAGCCAATCCGGCATCCCCGCACGCTGATGATGTTCAACCGTCGCAAAGTGCTGATGCACGCTGTGACGCGCAGGAAATTGCCCTGTCATCACTGCGGTGCGACTCGGCGAACAGACTGAATGGTTCACCGTGAAATTCTGAAAGTCGATCCCCTCCTCCGCCATTTGATCGAGACGGGGCGTCTCACAAAAACTACTGCCGTGAATGCCGAGGTCGCCATAGCCCCAGTCGTCGGCAAAGATGAAAATGATGTTCGGTCGCTCAGAAAGCTCGATATCGGTCGGTGTACCTCTGCTATGGACGTCTGTGGAGGCCCCCACATTCGACACGCACGCGAACAGCAGCGAAACAATTGTAGTCAACGGGTAGAAAGGTTTAACTAGTATCATATTAACGGGGTGGTTGTTGGGACGAAAAAGATAGTCACTAACTTCCAGTTTGTGGTAGATCACGCACGACAAGCTGGAAGCGTGTCACTACTGTTGTTTCAGAGAAAAAGTGCGCCGCGAGGCCTCCTCTGGAAAGACGAGCGAAAGCACGGCGGTCCAGCTCTGTGTGGCGACATCGTAGTTCACCTGCGGATCTTTTTCGACCGTGAAGCGCGCGCCGAGTTCCACAGGCTCGCCATCGATTAACTCTGTCAATTGCCAAGTGCCGGGCTGCGACAAACCGGTAATGCACACGATATCCATCGAGGAACGACTCTCCACGGTAAACTGCTGCGTCGCCGCAGTCGCTTTGACGGGATACGTCGCGGGAAACACCTGCGCCTCGCCGTCGAGCTGAAGCTGTTGATTCTGCGCCTCGAAGGCGCTCAACTCCCAACTGTCGGCATGCGTTTCAAGGCGCTGTTTCAAGTCAGCATTCGCTCCATAATACGAGTCGGCGGTGAGCGGAAAGACGTCCAACTCCACTGTAAACTCGATTCGGTCGCCGGCTTTGAGTGTTTTGACTTTCGGGTCTAGTGAGAGCTCTGCGTTGAGAAAAGTCATGGTGCGCTCGGCGACCAGCCAAGGCTTGCTAATCGTCTTCCCCGATAAGTTTGCGGTGAAATCACGCACCACCATACCGCGTGTGCCACGACCGCGGCGATTGGTCTCGGGCTCCATATCGATCAGACTCACCCAAGGCTGCTCACCAGTCAAAGGCACGGCTTCCATCACGCGCCCCCACTCGGCAGCTTTCGGGCTGGCGACTTCGCTCATGCCCAACGCGTTCCCCCAGGCGATTTTTCGCGACTCGACTTCGTTATAATAATCGCTGCCGAGCTGGAACAAGGCGAGCTCATTGAAGGCAAGATCTTCGAGCACGTCCAACTGCACCTTAAAGTAGGAACGATTGATCGAATTACTGCGCGGCAAATAAGTATCGATTTGCAGCTGCATCCGCTCGTCTCTGGAACGTTCCTTAACACGCACATGCGACAAGTTGGGCCCGATCATCTCAAACTCGCGAACGGTCCCTTCCCAAGTGATGTATTTGCCATCCGCATCCACGATCTTGGCGATATCGCCACCGCCGACATTGGTGGTCCAATCGTATTTCTTGCCTTGATTCGAAAGCATTTCAAATGGACGCACGTCAGTGATAAAAGCACGGCGCATCGTGCGTCCGGGCTGTAGGCATAAAGTCTCGCCCCATGATCCAAGCGCCATTTGAGTCCAAAAACCATTATAGCCCCAGCCGACTAAGCTCAATTGGGCCGCGGAAGAAGCGGGCACGCCCTGCCACTGCGCATGGACGACGACATATTGCAGATCCACTTCAGTATGCGGTGCGAGGGTCAAACGCGCGGTTTGATTGATCCATGTGCCCTCGTAAGGGAAAGGCTGTTTGGGCAGCGAATGCCAGTTTTTACTGTTCTGAATCGGAATCCCAGTCTGCTGTCCATCGGCATCCAAAAGCATCGGCACATATCCGGCAATCGGATGGTAGTCGTGGATGAAGCGTAGCGACAAATCAAGCGGCTCACTGGTAGGATTTTCCAATTTCAAATCAAAGCGCGACATTCGATCCAAGTAAGCTTCGTTAAAAGCGGCACCGGTATCATTCTCCCAATTTTGCTTCGGAATCGTGAGCTCCCAAGCGTCCGTCAGTTCCGAATAAGCCACGCTCGGTTCACTCAGCGTGTAATCATTCTGGGCAGCTACCGTGATATGCACCGGATCGGGATCATTGATCGGCTGTGCGCTTTCATCCGCAAAAGACAGTGCTAAGAAGACACGATTCGATTTCACCTTTGCGCTTTGATCGACAGTGAGCGCATCTGCTTTCAAGCGTATGGACAAGTCCAGCGCTTGCTGACTTTCAGGTTCCACAAACCATTCAAAGGTGCAGCGATCGCCCCACGCGCGAATCTCCAGCCATGTTTTCGCCGGCAGTTTGGCCCCATCTGCATTGATTAAATCCAAATCATAAATCGCGACATGCTGAAACCAGGGACCGCTCTCTACGATATGGATCGGTGAATAATTATAATTATCGGCCGGATCTGGCAGTGGTCCACCGACCGCGCGATAGATCTGGCCGTCGACTTCAACATTCAGCGCCAACTCACTCGACGACCAACGCTGGGCCAGCGACGAATAGTCCAAGGTGTCCGCAATCGGATCCCCAACCTGCGTCAAGGTGAGTTGCTCAATCGTCAAACGACGTGGATCGAGCAACATGCCCCACTGCTGACTGCGAAAAGCCAAGCTAGCCGCTTCCTCTCGGAAGCCTTCCAAATAGAGATCGAAGGAGCGGAAGACTTGCATCTGCGGCGGCCCCGCCACCCACGAGAGATGAATCTCATCGGCCTGCTGCGGCATCTGCCACTGCCCCATCGAATCCGTCGATGCGCTGTCCGCATTTGATTTCACATTACATGCAGAGATGAACGCGCTGGCGACGACGACTGCCGCCAGCAGTCCCAATCGCCGAAGTACACAGGTACCCGCTTACAACAGTCTGAAAATCTTTAGTCATATCTATAGCTAATTGGCTTCAACTAACTGGCTGCTCTGCATCACCCAACGATGTGTCAAAGCATTGCCCGCTTCCAGCGCAAGCTCAACAAACGTTTCAGAATTAGGCAAGTATAAGCGAACAGTCTGATCGCGGTGCGAACGGAATGTGGCCTTCACTTGAAAGGGCTCTTGTTGCCACTCCAAGTCCACATCCACGGCAGCACGGGTCCGCATACCAAAGACCTTCCCGGAACCCAGTTCCTCGGGCAAAGCAGGTAGCAGCTTGATAAAATCAGGTCCGGACTGAACCAGCATTTCATAAACCGCCGCGGTCAACCCCATGTTGGCATCAATTTGAAAGGGCGTAGACCGTCCAAAATACCAATCCACTGAAATGCCTGAACCACGGTAATCATTGTGATAGGTAAAAAAGTTTTTGCCGACGCAGGTCTGCGCAATTGTTTCCAAACAGTCAAAAGCACTGGCACCATCCCCCATTCGTGCACGGATGTTGGCCATGTGTGCGAGCGACCATCCGGTCTGATCTTTCAAGCCGACGGTGCCACGCATATCGACTGCTTTCTCAAATGCCGGAAATAGCATCGGGTGCGACTCCTTGGTCACTTCGTAGCCGGGAAAGACCGGATAGATTTGCGACAGGTGGCGGTGTTCGTAGTTGTCCGAATAACGGTGATCCAACCATTCGCGGATGGCGCCGTCTTCGTTGACTTCATACTCCGGCAGCCCTTCCAAGATACACTCCCAACGTTCCCATTGTTTGTCATACAAGGCATAGTTGCGGGCGCCTTTCAGCAGATTTCCTAATAACTCACGGGCAATCGCCACGTCCATCGTCGCGTTCACCGTTAAGCGAGGGTGGATCGATGTCGGCGACTCAATCGCACACGATTCCTTCGGCCAGTTCTCCGGCGAGGTCGAGGGCGCAATGATGACTTTGCCCGCGGCATCGAAGCTGAAATAGTCTTCATAGAACAGCGCGACTTCCCGCATGAACGGAAGCAAACGCTCTTTCAGAAAGGCCTCGTCGTTGGTAAATAAATAGTAGTCGTAAAACAGCTGACACAACCAGCCCGCTCCGGAAATCCAGTTGACAATCCAAGAGCCTCCGTGAGTCGAAAGACCGGTCTCCGGCGACGTCAGCGCGGGGATAAAAATACCGCGGCAACCGTAAAGCTTGCGTGCATTCTCCCGGTAGTCCTCCAGGTTCGACTCGTAGAAGTTAAAGACCCCCAAGGCCTCCTCATTCATACCGCCGGGCAAGGCTTGCCAATAATTCATCAGCAAGTTCTCGTTGATCATAAAGAAGCAATCCCAGGGCGGTGCATAGTCACCATTCCATATGCCCTGCAAGTTTGAAGGCACGGAAGACTCGTCGGAGCTATTGATCAAGAGGTAGCGACCGTAATCGGTCATCTTTTGCAGCAACTCCACCGGCATCGAACCACTGTATGCTTCCAAAAGTAAGCTTTCGTTGGTCTGCCCTTCATCGGCCCCATCAAACTCCACACGGCAGGACTCGAAACGTGGACGGTGCAAGGCCACATGTGCTTCCAAAAGGGCTTCATAATCACCTCCCAGTTGCGTAATCTCCTGTTGCAATCGCTCGATCGCGGCCTCCGCGGCTTCGTAAACATAGACTTTGGCAACGATCAGCACTTGTTGGGCCGACGAGACCACGAGCCCTTGACCGGACTCAGCAACAGCCAAGTCCCCATCAGTCTGCACCCGTGCCACCACGCCGTATTCCGCGCCATCGTAATTGGGATCGGTATAACGGCCCTTTGCGATGATCCATTCTCCCTCGACACTGACGGTGAAATCAATTTCCGGCTCGAACAACTCGCCGCCAAAGCGAATCGCATCCAACAATTCATGCATCTCCAGCCGAAGCTCCCAAAGATTCGAAGAGAGTCCTGAGCCCTGTTGCTCGACGACAATACAGTCATCGGCACGCGAGACGAAACTGCGGCGCATCTGTGGCTGCTCCTGCCACTCCCAATACGTCATCGATTCCGCCTTCGCGAGATCCAGATAGCGCTGGTAGTTCTTGAACCGCGCCTGCGAAATACTGCTAAAGCAAATATCGGCCGCAGGATGATAGACCGCACAGCGCCCTTCTTTGCCCTCTTTCTTCAAGGCATCCCAGTAGAGTTCATTGGCCGCCAAGTCTTCACCTTGGGCCATCAAACGACGGCATTCTTCGAGCAAGCCGGAAATATCCGGCAGATCTGGGACAATGCCGCCATACCACAGACGCTCGTGATTGATCAGAATTCGCTCTTCGCACAAACGCCCGTAAGGCATTGCGCCGAGATGACCATTTCCCAATGGAAAGGCATCGCGCCACCAGCCCGCAGGCTGCGCCATTTTCAAGAGCGACTTCCGCTCATTCCATTCTTTGTTATAATTTTTTAAAGCCATCCCAATAAGATAGTATTATCATTTAAATGTTAGCAGAAACTCATTTAGAATATGCATGCGTTTCAGACAGACTTAAGCGGACTCTTTGAGGAAATCCCCCTCGTCGACATCCCCGGCACAATCCTTACGTGCGCGCAAAACCGTCATCACGATGCCAATGACCCCAATGGCTAAAAGCGCCAAGCCCAACATGGGCGAGCCGAGTAACAGTTTCCCCGTGCCCACCAGCAGTGAGATCACACCGACCAATGAGATCGCCCATGAAACTAGCGTCCGACCGATCGGCTCTGGCTCGACATAGACAACTGTCATCTCTTTGATCACAGGACGCCATCCAAAGGCAAAGGGACGGGCACGCATTGCAAAGCGCTTCAATTGATCCATGTCCTCTGGCTTAGTGAGCAAAGATGCCACCACCGCAGTCAAGCCAACCACGAAGACCATCAAAAACATCCGGGCACCGACTAGATTGGGATCACTGCTCAAAGCCACCCCTTCATCCAATCCGAACAACTTAACAGCCGGCGCATCAAAGGCCTTCACGAAGATCAACAAAATCGTCATGATCCAGCCCACACCCAGCGCGGCGAGCTCGGCTTTACCCGTCGTCCGCCACCACAGCCAGCGCAAGACACCAGGCACCACGCCTGCCGACCCCAGCACGTAGGCCAAAGTCAAGAGTTGCTGAATATTCTCTGCTTGAAATGAGATATAGGCCCCCGCAATCGCCATCAACACAGTCGCAACACGTGCGATCGTTACGTAGTTTTTCTCGGTCGCATTCGGATTTAGGAAGCGACGATAGATATCGTTTACCAAGTAAGAAGAGCCCCAGTTAAACAAGGTGCTGATCGTCGAAATAAAGGCTGCCAGCAGTGCCGCAACCAGTAGACCGCGCAAGCCGACCGGAAGAATCATCACGATCATCCGCGGATAGGCTGCACTCTGATCCGCGACATCGAGATCGGGCAATAAAATCATCGAGCACAGAGCGACCAAGACCCACGGCCAAGCCATGAAGCAGAAATAGACCACCGTGTGTAGCAACTGCGCATAACTCGCATGCTTGGAGTCCTTACTCGCCAGCAGACGCTGCGCTTGGTAGCCGCCACTCAAGCCCACACCGATCCAAAGGAAACCAAAATACCCGATCGCATTCCACATCGACATCTGGCCTTCCCCACTACCAATCTGCGGCGCAATGCTGAGCTGGTTGCCGCCCCAGTCTTTCATCGCAGTGAGTTGCTCCACCATTGAATCAAGCCCGCCCACCGCGCGCACCGAAAGCACAGCCAGTAAAAGTGTGCCCACTGTCGCCAAGATGAATTGAATAAAGTCGGTATAGACCACCCCGAACAGACCGGAAAGTCCGCACATCAAAATCGCCACAGTCACCACGCCAATCGTTACCGCCAACTGTGATTCCGGCGGCAAGCCCATCGCTTCGCGGCCAATGGTTTCCATTGCTTTGATCACCCAAGCCGAAATCAAGGGGCAAATCACAATCGCCCCCCAAGCGCCCGACCAGCCGCGCAAGGCCTTTGCGGGAGCGCCTTCATACCGGGCCTCCATGAATTCGATATCGGTGACAAAGGCCATGCGACGCCACTTGCGCCCGAAATACACCACTGCCAGAGTGGAGCCGATCAAAGGCGCCCAAAACTGCCAAATGTAATGCACCCCGTGGCTGCGCACCAAGGCACTCACCCACAGCGGCGTATCCGCAGCAAAACTCGTCGCGATCATCGAAGTGCCACCAATATACCAGGGCAAGGAGCGACCGGAAACGAAGAAAGAGTCCATATCTTCGCCCCCCTTCTTCGTGAAATACAAACCGACACCGATCAAAGAAAGCAAGATCGCACCGATTACAAGATAGTCTAGGAGTTCAAGGGAATACATAATAATAAGACAAAATGTTAATACTAAACAAAAAGACCGCGGTCGACACAAATCGCAAGAATTTATTCGTAGGCAAATGCGCCGGATCAGGTCTCGGATTTGTGAGGCGATTTCCTAAACAAATACGGACCAAGATGCGTTTCCTATATACTCAGTTTGGAGTCCCGCCTTTAAGGATTGGATTTTAGTTAGCGTAATCATTTAAGACTCGTACTTTTAGGACAATTGCTTCTTTTGTATGAATGAGCGCATCCACCTCTTTGTGTTTACCGTTGTTTTCTAATTTTCCAGCTGCCTTTGAGGAGCTATTTAGCCGTGAGAGTTGCGCTCTGATTTTCGCGCAGCACGGTCCTCGCGGTGGTGGCCAAGCCAAGTTAAATGGCTGGGAATGGTTGATGTCCAGGGTCTACCATGAGTTGGCACGTTCGGGTACTTTCTCGTCTAATACCAAGGCGGTATCCGGAGTGCGCATCTCGGACAGCGCGCTCAGCCAGCGGGCCTTGTCGATTGGCGAGAAGCTGATCGAAGAGATACTGCCTATCGCACTACGTCCGTTAGCCGACCGTGAGCGAGATGTGCAGGCCTTTTATCATGCATATCGGTTGGTGGCCATCGACGGGACTCGTTTCAATTTACGTAATACCGGAACCATTAATGAACAGGCTTCAAAAGTGGCTTGCAACCGCGGTAGCGGTGAACCTGCTTTCGCGCATTTGCTGGCAGTTGTCCTGGTGGAATTGGGTATGCACCAACCTTTGGGCACCCGTTTAGGCTGGCAAGGCGAGGGCGAGTTGACACTCGCGCGGCAACTGTTTGCGGCTCAGGATCTGCCCGAGCGCAGTCTGCTTTTAGCCGACCGACTGTTCGGTTATCCTTCGCTGATCTGGGGACTCTGGTCAATGCTCCGGCGCACACACAGTTACGTTCTGGTTCGGATAAAGTCTAATCTCAAAGCCAAGCGCACGCGGCAACTCGCGGATGGTTCATGGCTAGTCGAAGTCAAAGCGGTTGATCCATCCACACGCAAGAAGGTGGGGGTCCTCGAACTACGTGAGATCTATGGTCGAGTCTGCTATGAAGACCAGAATGGTCACCGTTCGTGTCTTCAAATACGCTTGTGGACGAGTCTGCTCGATGACACCACCAGCCCAGCCACAGAACTGATCGCCCTTTACGCCGCACGCTGGGAGGAAGAGTTATTCTTCCGAGAACTCAAAAGCCACCTGCACGCCCGCGGAGAACTACTTGACGCACTCACTCCGCAAACCGCCGCCCAAGAAGTGCTCGCGATGCTCTTAGCGGCCGCGCTGATCGCCAAGCAGCGCCAAAGCGTCGCTTCTGCCGCAGGCGTTGAGCCCTTGCGCATCAGCTTTGCCAAGGTTTTGCACAAGACAGCCGCACTGTGCGAGCTACTGCAAGTCGGTGCAGACTTGATCACCCCGCAAGCGCTGGCTCAGTGGATACAGCGACTCTTAGATGATCTTATATATGATGCCGTTATTAAAAAACGAAGACCTAGAACTTGCCCCAGAACCCTACGACAACCCACAAAAGACTGGCCAAAAACTAAAGTTGCCCAGTCAAAACGAGTTGTTAAAACTATAGAAGTCACCAATCCTTAAAGACATTGGGCTAAAGCCGTCACTCCGAACCGAGACGAATGATACAAGAACTAGAATTCGAAGTAAATTTACAGCTTACTCTGCCTCAAAGAAGCCTGAACTAGCGACCAAATCGCCAGACTTGACGTTAATAAACCATGCGGTGCTGCCCTCGGGGACTTCTGCCTGCACGATCCAGTTCACACCACGTGGCTCCGGGCGCGCTAGGGGCGTTTCCACCCATTGCCGATCTCCCGTAACGCCTCCATCCACAGTGGAAACCAACACAGCCGCATCCAGCGGCTTACTCGACCTAAAAGTCGCCCGACATGTATCTTTACGTAACGAACTCTTCACTTGTCGACACCACATACCGCCCTCACGCGTCACACTATCGGCGAAGGCATAACTCTCGGGTCGATCCCATGCGGCATTATGACTATGCCCCATATTCGGAACCAGCGAAACCATATAAGGCCCGGGAGTCGCCGCATAATTGGCAGCCTGTATATCCAGCGGAAAATGCTGATCGCCCGGCCATGAATACCACAAGGTCGGCATTGAGGCCTGATTCAAGCGCAAGATCGGATCCCAAACTTGCTGATAAACCTGATTATTTCCCAATGCCCGCCCGTATTGGTTCGCCGCAGTAGCCAAACCGCCACAGCCATAGGTTGGTATGGCAAAGACAAAACGAGCATCGATACCGATCACAGTGCTGGTAATCACGCCGCCCCAGGAGATGCCCATAATGCCTACCTGGTCGGTATCCACTTCCGGCAAAGAACGCAGCAGTGAATGCGCCAGTATCGTATCCGCCACAGCATGATACATCCACTGATCCGTCAGCGCTTCAGACGAGTCGCCATAGATGCCCTGACGCTGAGGTCCCGCCCACTCGTGCGGAGCCCATCCTTTCCCAGCCCGACGACTCGTTTGCCCCTCGACCCCAATCGAGATGGCAACGTACCCACGGGCATTCCAAAGCTCCACCCATTCTTTAAAAGCGGTGCCTCCGCCTCCATGCACCAGCACAATCGCTGGCATCTTCTCCTTGCGCTCCTTGGGAAAGCCAAGCCAGGCAAATACTTTGGTCGCCTGACCTTTCCAATCCAAGGCATCGAAATACACGGCCGCTAAATCGTCTGTAGAATCGAAGCCTTCTGCCAGCCACATTTTTGGCGTATCCGTCAACTCAGACAATGCCTCCACGCTTGCGCGTAGTGCCACAAAATCAAGCGGAGCGCTCGGCACTGCATTCGAGTTTTCAGACGCAGATTCCGACTGACTACGATCGTTCATTTCGGACAGAGTCAGCAAGGCATCTCGGTCTTTATCCATAAGGTCAAAAAGCTTCTGTCTAAAATGAACCTCCTCCGCAAGCGATATCACCCCGTCCCGATTACGATCCAAGGGCTTGATACTACCACGACCTAACTCGGCGTCATTAATCAGACCATTCTTGTCTTTATCGCGCCGCTGAAAACGCTCCTTCCAGTAGTTCTGATATTCCTGCGGCGAAATCAAGCCGTCCTGATTGACGTCCAAGCGCTGATGTAACTTCTTTACATGCGCATCCCCCGAGGCCGCATTTGCCGACAAAAAGCCGACAAACGTGGCCGCTAGGCAGAATCTCAAAAGGGGTATCATTGGGGTGCGATTTTACATTTCGTCGGCGCTAATCGAACCGCTCTGGTCGCGATCGATCTGCTCGAATTGCTCCGCATAAAATTGACGAATCTCGGCCTCGGAAAGTTGACCGTTTTTATCCGTATCCACCGACTTAAAGTGTGGCACATCGAACTCTGCGACACTCAGCATGCCATCATGATTCGCATCCTTTATGGACATCTGCTTCAAAAAGGGGCCGACATATTCTGCCAGTGTAATTTTGCTATCACCATTGGCATCGATACGATCAAAGCGTGACATCGAATCCGCCGCTGCTGTCGCGGCCGCCTGGCCCTTCAACTGAGCATCCGAAGTCGGACCTTTCCACTGCTTCGCACGGGCGGAAGCATGCGCACTCGCCAATGGATCGCCCAAATCACCACCACGTTCAATCATGGTCGGATAGAGCTCATCCCACCAGACATCGTAAGATGCAGCCATGCTCGCGACGAGCTCCGGGTGTGTGCGCGAAAGGTCGTTCTGACAGGCAGGGTCTTCCACTACGTTATACAAAGCCCAATGCCCCATCGGCGTGGTGCCCCAGTGCATTTGCGCGGTGCCGTCGGCATAAGTCGTCTTGGTCAGCCCATTATAAACCGCACGCATCGTCGTGCACTGGCTCTGGAAATCCTCACAAGCGGGATCGCCACAAGGCGCGCTACGCACCAGTAAATAGTCTCCCTTGTGCACACTCACCATCGCATATTTGTGCGACTCCGCGAGGCCACTGGGCCAGCGACCGACATGGTGAAACAGGCTGCGGTCATCATGCCAGCTCATCGCCTCGTCCGACTCCAGTAATGGCAGCAAGCTGTAGCCTTCCAACTCAGACTGTAAATCCTCAGGCACGTCCACCCCGGCCAGCTCACAAAGCGTCGGCAAGACATCCACGTGCGCAGTCAAATTGTCATGTGTTTGTGGCTTCCAATGATTCGGCCAGCGCCAGAAAGACATCGCACGCGAGCCCCCCTCCCAGGTCGTCGCTTTGCAGCCGCGCATACCTGCATTGTAAACATCCAGACCCTCAGTCACGCCGTTGTCGTTCATGAAAATCACAATGGTGTTCTCATCCAAGCCGCGCTCTTCCATGAAGGCCAGCAGTCGGCCGACATTATAGTCCACGTTCTCAATCATCGCAAGATAGGTCGCATGCTTCTCACTCAGACCTTGCTCACGAAAAGGGGCGATAAATTTCTCAGGCGCGCCCAATGGAGTGTGCGGCGAATAGGTTGCCAAGTAGCAGAAGAAGGGCTGATCCCCACTCTCCTCGATAAAGGTCATCGCCTCATCGAAAAAGATATCCTCGCGGAAGCCTTCGCGCTGCGTGCGCTCGCCGTTGCGAATGATCTCGGGATCGAAGTGCTTGCGCGGCCCCATCGGATTGGTCGCCGTCCAGTCAAAACCACGCGCATCGGGCGCATAGCCCCGACTCCCCCCCAAGTGCCATTTACCGATAAACCCGGTCTTGTAACCCGCCGTCTTCAAAAGCTGCGGCAAGGTCGTCGCTTCAATATTCAAATGCTCACGCGGGATCAGTGTATGCGTCACACCATTACGAAACTCATGCATCCCAGTCATCAAGGCCGCACGTGTCGGCGAACAGGAAGGACTCACATAAAAACGATCAAAGCGCACACTTTCATCATGCAAACGATTGGTATTTGGCGTTTGTAAATACGGATGCCCGTGACGCTGCAAGTCACCATAGCCCTGATCATCGGTCAGGATAAATATGATGTTCGGGCTTTTCGGTGCCTCACTAGCAGCAAAGACCGTGACGCGTGCACACAGAGTTAATAAAAAGGCGGTCGCCAGAAGTATTCTTTTGGATGACATAAATTTCATTTGAAAATACGGGATAAATGTTAATACTATCAACTTGCAATTCATACAGTCAAGACAGAACCTCTGCTTATTCATGCACATCGACTTCAAACTAAAGACCGCACTCAGTGCCCTTGTGTTCCTATTCGCCGCAAGCGGCCCAGCTCTCGGCAACGCGACGGTCAAGCGAGCCGTCGAATCCGCCCCCCTGAGACAAGCCCCCAATGTGCTCATTATTCTGACCGACGACCAAGGCCTCTCGGACCTGGGCTTCTATGGCAATCCCTCCCTCGAAACGCCAAACTTGGACGCCTTTGCGCACAGTAGCGTGCGCTTGGAGGACTTCATGGCCTCGCCGACTTGCTCCCCGACCCGGGCGGCATTGATGAGCGGACAACACGAATTTAAAGTCGGGATCACCCACACCATCAGCGGCCGCAGCCTGCTCAAGCCTGACGTGCCCACACTGTCCGCTCACCTGCAAGCATCCGGCTATCGCACAGGAATCTTTGGAAAATGGCATCTGGGAGAAACCTTTCCCAGTCGCCCCGAAGACCGCGGCTTTGATGAAGTCTTTATCCACCTAGGTGGCGGCATCGGACAAACCCCGGATTATTGGGGCAATCAATACTTCGACCCCATGATCCAACACAATGGCAAGTGGGTGCCGACAACAGGCTACTGCACGGGCATCTTTACCAACGCCGCCTGGCAGTGGATCCAGTCATCCGAGCCAGAGCCTTGGTTTGCATACATCGCCTACAATGCACCACACACACCACTACAAATCCACGAAGAGCTGGCCCAAAAATATCTGGATAAAGGGCTGCCCGAATCCCAGGCGCGTTTCTACGCCATGATCGATGACCTCGACCGCGAGGTCGGCGAACTGCTGCAGAAATTGGACGACGAGGGCTTGGCAGATAATACCATCGTCATCTTCATGGGCGACAACGGCAGCGCCAAAGGTGGTCGCCCGCAAGAGATGGAATACAACGCCGGTTTACGCGGCACCAAGGCGAGCCCCTACCAAGGCGGCGTGCGCGTGCCCTGTTTCATTCGCTGGCCCGCTGGTGGCATCGAGGGTGGTCGCGCGGTGGAGCAATTAACGGGTATCAGCGATCTCTTCCCCACCCTGGCTGAGCTGACAGGCTTCCCGCTGCCGGACAGCACCGCAGTCGACGGACGCTCTCTTCAGCCCTTGTTGCAAAACAAGTCACTCAAGAATTGGCCCGACCGCAGCATCGTCACCCACGTCGGTCGCTGGGCCAACCACAGCCCACTCGACGAGTGCAAATATCCCGGCAGCGCCATCCGCAATGAACGCTTTGCGCTGGTTGAGGGCCGGGCGCTCTACGATCTGGAAAACGACCGTGGCCAAGAAAACGACGTCTCCAAAGAGTATCCGGAGGTGTATGCCCCCCTGCAAAAACAGTATGACCAATGGTGGGACTCCCTGCAATCCGAGCTGGAAACCGTGCCCCCGATCATGGTCGGCAGTCCCGAGCAGCCAGTCGCTGATTTGACCTGCATGGACTGGGGCGCCTCTCGACTTAAAGACAGCCACGGTTATTATCCCCCCTGGAATCAGGGCTACGTTCGCAGCATTCTTGCCGCGGAGCCGTTGAAAAACATCACGCCCGTCGGCGCTTGGCAGCTGCAGTTCCTGCGTTCGGGTAACTATCGTATCACTTTGCGCAATCTGCCTCCCGAAGCGCCGGCCAGTGAAGCACGCATTCTGGCCAATCAAGCGACGCTGCAACTGGGCGAGCAAACATGGACACAAGCGATTCCCGCCGGTCAACGCGCGGTCCACTTTGAACTCCCCATCGAGGCAGGCATCACCACACTGGAAAGTCTCTTCGAATACGCCGGCAACAAGCGCCCTGCGCATGGTGCCTTCTATGTCAGTGTTGAATATCTCGATTCCCTTTAAGTCATGACACGCCCAAACATCATTCACATCCTGGTCGACGACCTCGGCTACGGCGACTTCAGCTTCTTCAACAAAGGCCTCAGCGAGACCCCTTTCCTGGATCAATTCCTGCAAGAGAGCCTCTGCCTCACGCAGCACTATACCAGCTCCCCAGTCTGCAATCCCTCGCGGGCCTCCCTGCTCACCGGTCGCTACCCGCACCGCACGGGCTCGATTGACACGCTGGAATGGCGCGGCCTGGAACGGCTCGACCTCAATGAAGTCACCATCGCCGACATGTTGCGCAATGCCGGCTACCGCACTGGCCTGATCGGGAAATGGCACCTCGGCGCATTCGACCCGCGCTACAAGCCGGAAAAGCGCGGCTTCGACGAAGCCATCTGCTTCCGTGGTGGCATGCACGACTACTACGACTGGCGCCTCGAATCCGGCAACCGCGTCATCCGCACCGACGGTCGCTATTTGACCGATTACTGGACCGACGAGGCCGTCGACTTTCTCCAACGCGCCCCCAAGAACGATCCCTTTTACTTACACCTCACCTACAACGCGCCGCACACTCCCCTGCAGGCGCCAGAGGAAGACATGGCCGTTTTCCGCGACCGCAACGACCTCAGCGAAGCGGTCAAAACGCTCTACGCCATGATCCGCCGTCTCGACCGCAACATCGGGCGACTGCTGGAAAATGTCGACAAGCTCGGGCTGCGTGAAAACACCCTCATCATTTTTTCCAGCGACAACGGCCCGCAATTCGGCAACGAAGCCGGCAGCTCGTTGGACCGCTTCAATTGCCAGCTCCACGGCTCCAAAGGCTCCACCTACGAAGGCGGCATTCGCGTGCCCGCCATCATGCGCTGGCCCGCCGGACTCGATCCCAAAGAAACCTGCGGCGACGCCTTTTTCCACATGACGGATTGGCTGCCGACCATCCTGAGCCTGGCCGGAATCGACAATCCCAAAGGCGTCAAACTCGACGGCGTCGATCAAAGCGCCGTGCTGCGTGGCGAAGTGCCCGCCCACAATCCTCAACGTTGCTGGCAGTGGAACCGTTACACCCCGCTCATCGAATACAATGCCGCCATCCGCGACGGCGACTGGAAACTCGTGCGCCCCTTCGTGCCCGAAGCCTTCGAAGTGCCCGACATCAAATGGCTCAACGTCTCCATGTATGAGCCCGAGCACTTTATTAAAAACGGCATCATCACCGATCCCGATCCCGAGGTCGCCCTCCCCACGCCGCCCCCGGTCGAGCTCTACAATTTAAAAGACGATCCCAACGAAGCAAACAACCTCGCCTTCTACCGCCCCCAACGCGTGCAAAAAATGGAATCCGAGCTACTCGCCTGGTTCGAAGACGTGTGTGAAGACTACGCCAAGACACGCCGTGACTAGAGAACATGAATCGTAGCGAACCTGCGCCAGCAAGGTCCACCGAAGCTCGGAGCCCGTCGACGACAGACGTGACTGGCGTCACATCGCTACAAGAGAATATGAATCGTAGCGAACTTGCGCTAGCAAGGTCCACCGAAGCCCGTAGCCATCGACGACAGACGTGACCAGCGTCACATCGCTACAAGAGAACATAAATCGTAGCGAACTTGCGCTAGCAAGGTCCACCAAAGCTCGAAGCCCGTCGACGACAGACGTGACTGGCGTCACATCGCTACCAGAGAATCTAAATCGTAGCGAACTTGCGCCAGCAAGGTCCACCAAAGCTCGAAGCCCGTCGACGACAGACGTGACCAGCGTCACATCGCTACAAGAGAACATAAATCGTAGCGAACTTGCGCTAGCAAGGTCCACCAAAGCTCGAAGCCCGTCGACGACAGACGTGACTGGCGTCACATCGCTACCAGAGAATCTAAATCGTAGCGAACTTGCGCCAGCAAGGTCCACCAAAGCTCGAAGCCCGTCGACGACAGACGTGACCAGCGTCACATCGCTACAAGAGAACATAAATCGTAGCGAACTTGCGCTAGCAAGGTCCACCAAAGCTCGAAGCCCGTCGACGACAGACGTGACTAACGTCACATCGCGACCAAAGAATGTGCCTCGTCAAAATGACGGATGCCGTGATTTTCATAACTAACTGATTAACACTGACTGGCTTCCGTTTTCCGTTTTCTGACCTCTGACTTAAGCTTCATCGAAACCCCATTCAGAAGGTTCTACAACTCCCAGGTCGCCCCAGCATTTTGGCTATACAATTTATACTGATACGTGGTCAAATCCAATTGCTGCAACAGTTCCGCCAAGGTCAGTTCTTCGCTCTTCATTTCCCCCTAGTTGGCAAAATAACTAATGGTCCTCGACCTTCTTCTTCAGCTTTTTAGGGTAGTTTGCCTTTGAAAGTGACTCCATCGGATCGCCTAGGCTGTCCATGCGATCCTCGAGTGATTGAATCATCATCTGCAGTTGTTCAGCGTATTCAGGATTCTGAGACAAATCATGCATCTCCTGCGGATCTTTCTCTAGATTGAAGAGTTTCACCTTCTTCAACTTAGGATAGGCAATCAGCTTCCAGTCATCCTGCAGCAACATGCGTTGGGTATCAATGTAAGCACCGTAGATCGAATCGTGAATTTGTTCGACGCTACCATCCAACAAGGGAAGCACGCTCTTGAAATCGATATCTTCGGGCACCTCTCCGCCGATGTCTAAGGCAGTCGCCATCGCATCCTGTATGTAAATGGGGGTGTCCAATTTTTGACCGGATTTCACCCCCGGCCCCCACACGATAAACGGTGCGGCCATGGCATCCTCATACATGTTCTGCTTCCCCACCAGGCCATGATGGCCCAGCGACAGTCCATGGTCTGATGTAAAGATAATCCAGGTATTATCCGCCTTACCGGATGCATCCAGCGCAGCAAGAATTCGCCCGATCTGCTCATCCATATGCGTAATCAGCGCATAATACTCCTGACGATTCACTTTCACCGCATACTCCGTTCGCGGAAAGGGCATCAATTTCTCGTCACGAATAATTGGCACTCCCTTATTACCTTGATCCGCATATTGAGGCACAAAGTTCTCGGGCACTTGGATCCGTTCCAATGGGTAGCGCTCGATATATTCCTTCGGTGCTTGGCGCGGATCATGCGGCGCATTAAAGGCCAAATACATAAAGAACGGACGCTCTTTCTTGGCTGCCATTTCGATGAAACCGACACCTTCATCCGCCAAGACCTCGCTCCAGTGCTTGCCCCCCTGCCAATAGCCACCCTTGCTGGTATCCCAAGGCTTCCAGCCCTGCTCATAATCCGCGGCATTCTTAGGGCGGTTATAACCGCTGGGGGTTTGCTTCGGCATACCAGCGCGCACAGTGCCTGTGTGATCAAAGACCTTCGGCACACTCACCTCCGGCACATGCCACTTGCCCGACATGTAGGTTTCGTAGCCTCGTTCAGCCATCAGCTGAGACCAGCTTTGAAGCTCTCCCTTCCCAATGGCTTGGCTGGCCGCTTCTGCCTGCCAAATAAATCGACCTGAATTCATGGATGAGCGACTGGCGCGACAGATGGCGCCCGTCCAGGCACCCATATTGTAGGCCTTGCTAAAGCTCGTGCCCTCATTTGCCAGGCGATCCAGATTCGGCGTATCGATATCAATCAGACCATAGGCTCCGATCGCCTCATACACTTGATCGTCTGAAAAAATAAACAGGACGTTTGGCTTTGTCTCCTCAGCCTGAGCAACGAGCAAAAGGGATACAAAGGACAGAGTCCGAACTATTGTAGATTTTATGTTCATCAATTTACAAAGTAGAACAACTATTTAACAGCCACGGTTGGACTGTAGTGCAAATAGCCATTCACATCGATGATCATAAAGCAGTAAGCCTTGATCCCCTCAGGAATATTCGCACGCACGCTGTAGCCGTCGGCACTGATGCTGGCGGGTTCGCGCATACCTGGAAGTTCGATATCGCTGGGCTTACTTTCGAAATTCCGGTCCCGATGCTTCTGCCCCGGATTTTCCGGCCGATATATCACATAGGCTTTTTCAATGGCTGGCCCGGAAGACTTGGTTGAGAGTGTCGCTTGACGACTACCACGGTCAAATTTGGAATCCCCTAAGTCCGCAGAGGGCGTCTTTTTATCTGTGTAATCCGGATTCAAATAAGGCCCCTCCGCATGATTGGCAGCGAGTTCGACTTCCAAGATGGCCCCCAGACGCTCGACGACTGAACTGTATTCCGGATTCTGCGCCAGATCGTTCATCTCTTCGTAGTCCTTGCGCTGACCATTTTCCTCTAATTGATACAGCTCGTAGTCGTTGGTGAAATACCGCTTATACAATTTAAAATCACCGCTGCGAATCGCAGATTTCATGCTCCTCATGCTGTTGTGCGGGAAGTGCCAGAACAAATAATCGCGCGCCTTCCCCGATGCATCGAGCACCTGCCTGGATTTGCCTTGCAGGACCGGCGTAATATCGAGCCCGCTGAGTTCTTTCGCGTCTTTTGCTGCGATTTTTGCATCCGTCAAATTCAGGATGGTGGGGAAATAATCGAGTTGATTGATGAGGCCGTCAAATTGACTGCCTTGTGGAATCCCGGGCCCGGCAATCACCATGGGCACCCGCACGCCGCCCTCTTCGGAATGCTTTTTACCATATTTCAAGGGCGCGTTATCAGAAATAATTTCTTTGCCGTGCGTTTCCACGCCACCATTATCCGACGAGAAAAAGATATATGTCGTCTCGATCAACTTCTTTCCTGGATTGCGAGGATCGTCAGTCTTTTCGAGGTAGTCCACGATACGCCCGAGACTCCAGTCGACTGTGGTCACCATGGCGGCGAAATAAGGGTTCTGCTGCCCTGGCAAGGTCATGTCACCGGGTTTGGGCGGAAAGGGCTGACCAAATTTGTCGCAGTAATATTCGAGCAGCTCACCGTTGCGGGTTAAGACCGGCCAGTGAACCATCCAATGGCAGAGATTCAGGAAGAATGGTTGCTCGCCGCTCTCGTCGATGAATTTTAAGGCCGACTCGGTTACTTCATCGTAGGGATAGGAAATGCCTTCGGGCTTCTTATCACTGAACGGGGGATATTTCTCCTTGCTGAGTGGATACTGCTTATCCTTGGCCGTCGCAAAATCCTTGGTGCGATCCCCCATGCCGCGATGGGGACCACGGTCCTGATTGACCACATCAAAGCCGTAGCTGGCAGCGTTCAGTCCGACGTGCCATTTGCCGGAGTGCCCCGTGCGGTAGCCGTTGGCCTTCAATGCGTCCGCCAAAGTTAAAATGTTGAGGTCCAAATGCCCCTGCAGATAAGGCTCCAGCAAGGGATCGCTCTTTTTACCGCTGGTTAATGCGCCCAAGCTGACATGCGTCAGACCAATCTTAGCGGGATGCTGTCCAGTAATAATCCCCGCACGCGAGGGCGAACAAGTCGGTGCGGGCGAATAACCCTGCGTGAAGTTCATACCGGCTTCAGCCAGCTTCACAATATTGGGCGTTTCAAAAGCGCAAGGGTCATCCACATCATTGAGCTGCACATCCTGCCAGCCCAGGTCATCCACATAAAAGATGATGATATTAGGCCGCGGCGCGGCAGTTAGCGTTGTCGTCAAAAGCGCGAGCCAAAGGCCGCACAGACATAGAATCAAATGCTTAGATTTCATAACTTTATGCTTTTTAGACACCAGCGCGCAGATGTGCCCGAGTCTTGGGAAGAATTGGAGTGCCAGCTCAACAGCTTGTCGTTGATGCAAAGCAGATTCCTAATATAGCAGCTCGATACCCCATTGTGTATCCACAGTATACGTGAGGGGACACACTTTCAGGGTTATCCCGCGTCCACACAGCCAGCCCCGAGCAACTCCAGCAAGGCCGCTCCGTAGGACAAGTGACTCACATGCCCAGACTCAGCTTTCGATTGCGCCAGCTCTTTAATCTCTGGATGGGCATTTGCAGGGCACATCACACGACTAAAGGATTCAAAAACTGAGAGATCGTTGAGATAATCCCCCACCGCCATGGCTGCATCCAAACTTAAGCCAAAATGAGCGCTCAGCAGGTGAATGCCATCTAATTTGTGGATGCCTGGCAAGATATCGAGGTATCGATCTGAACGTAAAAAATCTAATTGATCCATCTCACGCTCATCCAACTGCGCTCGTGCCAGCGCCTCGATGCGTGCTAGCATTTCTTCGCCATCGACACCTTCAGGAATCACAATCGATAAATTCCCGAGCTTCTCCACTGGCGTGAGGTCGGTAGCGTAATGTGCTTCCAGTTGCGCCTGCCCACGACTTTGATACCAGTCAAAAAGAGTCTGAATCACTTCAATCTGACGATAACGAGTGGATAGCTCGGATAATCCATAATGCTCCGCCAGTTCCGCGCAATTGACGAAGAGATCTTGCTCTCGATCGTAGAGCACGCAGGCGTGTTCCAGTAACAGGTAACGCAACTTGGGCGATTTGAAGTGCTTCACCAAATTTCGCACCAGAGGCCAAGGCCGCCCCGTATTGATTACGAAATGCTCGAGTGTCGACGCATCCACTGCCGCATCAATCGCCTCTAGCATCGTCACCTGAGCCGACGACGGCTCCCAATCAACCGCGACCCCGAACGCTTCACCGTCCTCTGGATTCAGACAACCATCTACATCTTGAAATATGATTTTAATATCAGCGTTCATCATCCAAATGACTGATAAATAGATTCAAAATCTTGTCACGCACCATTCAAAACGATCCACTCATTGATCGAATCGCATTCAAACGAAACCGTAGAACTTCTATCATTTTATGAAAATTGCAGCCGCCAATTCCGACGCTTGGAACATCGCCAAAAGCAAAAATCCGCAGCAACCGACTGTGTTACGCTATCGCCCCAGCTTACAGAAATTTCTAGCGGATGAAAACTACCCGCGCAAACTCACGATCATCTGGAAATTTGCCCCTGCAGACGACAGCGGCATGCCGACCGACACCCAAAGCGCCGATATGAAGGACTTTGAAGAATTACTACTGGATGTGCTAGACTCAGACCGTTTAGCAATTCTCGCCTTCGTATACACGACCACTGGCCTGAGAGAGTGGAACTTCTATCTGTCCGACACCGACGAAGTCGCCCTGCGCATCAATCAAGCACTCAAATCCATGCCAAAGTTGCCGATCGAATTACACGTGCAGGACGATCCCGACTGGGAGGCTCTGCGCCAGGTATACCAAATCTGCAGTTGATCCTTAGTAAGCGCGGCCAGATTTGTTTTCGAAGTAGTTAATAAATGCTTTATTCACGGTCGCCGTGCCCCCAGGAGTCGGATAGTCGCCGGTAAAATACCAATCCCCATTGTTATTGGGCAGTGCTTCGCGCATTTTATCCACCGGCAAAAAGACGATTTCAAGCTCCCCCTGCCAAGGCACATTCTTCGGATACACTAGTTCTGCGATCTTCGCTGAGATTTGTTCGTCGCTATAGCGGTCATAGATGCGTTTCACGTGATTGACCATTTCGCGGGATGGTTTGTCGGCCTGAGCCAAGCAATCGACATACACCTCTTGCAGTAAATAGGAGCATCCCTCGTCTTTTAGTAATTCGACTGTCGCCTTGAACGCGATAAACTTCCCCAGTTCGGACATATCGATACCGTAGCAGTCTGGGTAGCGAATCTGCGGTGCCGTGGACGCGACGACGATCTTGCGTGGGTTGGTACGACTTAGAATTTTCAGAATCGACTCTTTGAGGGTCGTGCCACGCACGATCGAATCGTCGATACAGACGAGACAATCCTGCTCTTTAACGATGCCATAAGTGATGTCGTAAACGTGTGAGACCAGCTTAGCACGTCCTTCTTCTTGCGAAATGAAGGTGCGCAGCTTGATGTCCTTGTGCGCAATTTTCTCGCCTCGTGGCCAATTGCCCATGATTAACTCATCGATCAGTGCGGCATCCAAGGTACCACTCGATTGTGCAGCCAACAGCGCATCGCGCACTTCTTTACGGCGATGCAAACGGACCGCATCCAGCAAACCGTAATACGCAACCTCGGCCGTGTTGGGAACAAAGCTAAACACGCTGTCTGCAAAATTATTATCGATTGCTTTGACAACTTGCTCCAATAGCGCGCCCCCCAAGGCTTTACGTTCAGAATAGATATCCGCATCGTTGCCGCGTGAGAAATAAATGCGCTCGAAGGAACAAGGTGTGATCGGGCGTGGCTCGGTGAAGCGCTCGCTATAAATCTTGCCATCATTTTTAACCACGATCGCACAGCCGGGCTCGACTTCGCACACATTCTCGATCGGTTGATCAAAAATCGTCATCAACGCGACCCGCTCCGAAGCGAACGCGATGACTTCGTCGTTCTGGAAATAGAAGCAGGGGCGGATGCCCTGTGGGTCACGCATCACGAAACTGTCGCCATTACCAATGAGCCCTGCGATCGCATAGCCACCATCCCAGTTGGACGCGGCATTTCTTAAGATACGGATCGGGTCCAGTTGCTCGCTAATAATGCTCGGAATCTGGGTGCCTTCGACATTTTGATCACGCATCTTGTGGTAGATGGCATCATGCGCTTCGTCGAGGTGGAAACCGATCTCCTCCAACACAGCCTGTGTATCAGTACCGAAGATCGGATGCTGGCCGCGGTTGATCAGATCTGCATTGAGGTCCTTTTCATTGGTAATGGTGAAATTACCGGCCAACATCAAATTCTTAGTCGGCCAGTTCGACTGGCGCACATACGGATGGCAACTATTCGATGAATACACCCCAGAAGTGCCATATCGTAGGTGACCCAGCAGAATTTCACCCCCATAATCAAAATTGTCTTTTACCGTTTGCGGAAATTCGGGGTGAATCACGCCCTTATCGACCATTTTTTGATAGGCCTTCAATTGTCCCTTAAAAATGCGTGCCAAGGAATTTTGCTTAATCGTGCGATCACGAGCCATATACTGCTGGCCTGGAGCGACATCGAGCTTCACACAGCCAATCCCAGCGCCGTCTTGGCCGCGATTGTGCTGCTTCTCCATCAACAAAAACAGCTGATTAAAACCGTAGAGAGATGTGTTATATTTCTCTTGGTAATAAGAAATAGGCTTCAAAAGGCGGATCATTGCGATCCCGCATTCGTGCTTCAAAAAATCGCTCATAAGAGGAAAAAAGACAGTCGCTAAAAGTGGCTTGTTGAGAGGTTGGCGAGGGCTAAGTTTCAATTCGGTTACGCATGCACAGACAAGCTATATTTCCCAAACCTGCGTGCTTTTATGTTCCGAACCGTCCAAACCTGAGAGACCACGATTCATAATATGTTCTCTATTCGCGGGTTCCACATGCACCAAAACCTTTGAAACCTCTGGATGTTTTTCTAGTAATCGGCGCTTAACCGCCCGCGCAATGGCATGTCCCGCCTCGACTGTAATCTCTGGATCGACCTGTAAATGCAGATCGACCTCATACAGATCCCCCACGCGACGCACTCTAAAGTCATGATAGGCAACCGCTCCGGGAGTCGGCAGAATGTGCTCACGCAAATCTTCAATAATCTCCCGCTCAGGGGCCGCATCCAAGAGATCTGAACAAGCGCGTAGAAAAATCTTCGTCGACTCAAAAATTAAATAGCAACCAAGCACCAGTGTGACTACCCCATCGAGAAAGGCCCAGCTTTCGCCCCCCAGCCAGACGCCCACCAAGGCCGCCGCCACACCCAGCGAGGAAATACTGTCCATGCGGTGATGCCAGGCATTGGCCATCAATAGATCGGACTTCAAGCGCCGCGCCACCCCACGAGTCCACCAAAAGAGCGCCTCCTTAAGCACCAGCGATATCAGGGCCAGCACCACGGCTTCCCCTGCCTGCGGCCCTCGGCCACCGCCACTACGATAATCAAATAGGGCCGTCACCACCAAGCCCAGCGAGAACAGCAGCAACATACCTCCCACGCAGAACTTGGCGAAACTGGCAAACTTGTGATGCCCATAGAGATGATTGGCATCCTCCGGCTTACTCGCCAGCGAAAGCCCCACCAGCACTGCGACATCGGTCAACAAGTCCAGTAAACTATGCGCCCCGTCGGCCAACAAGGCTTTCGACTGCAAGATCCAGCCGCCAGCGACTTTGACACAGCCGAGCAACAGATTCAGCAACAGGCCGATCCAGGTGATTTTCGTAGCTGAGCTGCGTTTTGACATCAGAATTTTCGCTCTTGGAGATTACAGTTTATTTGTTACCCTGAAAGTTAATGGATGTTCTTAACATTGGATCAATGTATATCGAACACCAACATAAAGCAGTGTTCGTTCTCCAGTCCCATGCCTGATAATTCCGATAATTTAAAGAATAACAATATTCCCAATAGCCTCGAACTGCCCGGCCTACGAGCCAAGCTTGATCGACTGGTTTACTACAACGACAGCGCGCAACTGCCCAGCGATGCCCCGCACGCCTTCATTTATTTTATAACCATCACGAATCTCTCCGACTTCAAAGTCTCCTTACGCGGACGAAGATGGATTTTGCGCGAGGTCAGCGGCCATCAACAGGTGATCGAAGGTGAAGGCATTATAGGTAAAGAGCCCACACTTGCCCCCGGCGAGAGCTTCAGCTATAACAGTTACCACATGACACATTGCGACTGCAGCGCTCAGGGCTCCTTCCATGGGGTTGACAGCGAGGGACGAGCCATTCATTGCCGCATACCTGAATTTGATATGAAAATAACGCCTTCCAACGAATCATGAAGTTGACCGACCTAAACCGACACGGCGAGATTGGCGCGAACTCGATGTTTGTGCAATTGGGTGACTTCAATATTTTGATCGACTCCGGCTTGCACCCCAAAAAGCTTGGTTACGATGCCCTGCCCGATTTCGAGCCCATCGAGAACCTCCACCTCGATCTGATTGTACTCACTCATTGCCACCTCGATCACCTCGGCTCCATGCCCATCGTGACCGCGCATAATCCTAAGACTCCCGTCATCACAGCCGCCCCCAACGTCACACTGGCACCGCGTATGCTACGCAACTCGATCAACGTGATGAAGCGTCAGCGCGAAGAGCATGGCATCGCCGAGTATCCACTCTTTCTCCATCGAGATGTCGCACAATTCACCAAGCAGCTGACAATCCAACGCTATGGTCGCGGAGAGATCTACACCAAGGGCAAAGACAAGGTCGAAGTCGTCCTACACTGCTCCGGACACGTCGCCGGAGCGGCCGCGGTCGAACTCATCCACCAAGATCGCCGGGTCGTATTTTCCGGCGATGTACTCTTCGATGCACAACGCACGCTCCCCGGTGCAGAACTTCCCACAGGGCCCGTCGACACGCTGGTCCTCGAAACCACCCGCGGGGCCCAAGGCCGCGAATTAAAAAACAGCCGCAATGAGGAAATCGAACGCCTAATTGACCAGATTGCTGCGATCCTGGAGCGTGGCGGTAGTTGCCTGATCCCCGTCTTTGCTCTCGGCCGCATGCAAGAGCTATTTCGCATCATTTATGAAGCACGCCAATCAGGCCGTCTTCCCCAAAGCCCCATTCATGCAGCCGGTCTCGGCATGGCCATCTGTGAATACTTCGATAAAATTCGTAAGCAGACACAGCTGGTCGATTTTGACATCAAGATGCTGGAAACCATGGATGTACGTAATATTGACTTAAACATGCGCCCTGGCCGCGACCTTCCGCGCAAGGGCATCTACCTGGTCAGCAGCGGCATGATGGTCGAGCACACGCCCTCTTATAAAGTCGCGGCGTCATTATTGCCCCATCCTAATAATGGACTCTGCTTCGTCGGCTACTGCGACCCCGACTCGCCCGGCGGCCAATTGTTAGCCGCACGCGACGAAGCGACTTTCTTTTTCGATGCACTGGATTACAACGCACCCATACGCGCCAGCATCGACCAGTTCGACCTCAGCGGTCACGCCGACCGCAGCGAACTACTCGCCTACGCCGAACAATCCGTTGCCAGAGCCATCGTGCTCACCCACGGTGACCAGAACGCCCGCGACTGGTTTTCACAAGAGCTGACTGCACGTATGCCTGAGAGCACAATCGTGGATCCCGAGCCACTGACAGAGTATCATATATAGCGCGCCTGGCCCGATGCGACGGAAACCGCCACTGAACCTGCACCCCAACGACTCAACATCACTCTGAGCACATCTCGCCACGCCTTACACTCTGTGCTTCGGCTGCTGCTTAGCCTTAGCTGCCTCGCCATCTTAGGCTACGCCGCCTATCGCTGGCTACCCGCCTGGCCTGCAGCAGCCAGCGCATCCACTGCAGCACACACACAGCTACCTGCCGAGCCCGCAGCCAGCGCCCCGGATAGCTCCGCCAAAGCTCAGGAGATTTCAGCGACAAAGCTCGCACCAACCAAGACGGTGCACCACAGCCCCGAGCAGCCAGTTGGCCGCCCCATCGTCAATACGCTGGAGCTGCAAATGGCATTGGCCCGCCCTGGCTTCTCCCCTGGCTCCATTGATGGCTCCATCGGCACGCAAACACGCCAAGCTCTCAGTGCCTATCAATTGGCCCACCAGCTCCACCCGAGTGGCGAGTTTGACCACGCGACACAGGCGACACTCAAAATCACAGAGCCCATTTATGCAAGAGTCACACTCACAGCATCCGACTTCGCCGCCATCGACCCGCCCCCCGTCAGCTGGCGAGAACGCGGCAATCGTACCCGCATGGCCTACCACTCGATCTTGGAAATGCTGGCAGAAACCTGTATGAGTGATCCCGACCTCATTCAACAACTCAACCCTGAGCTCGATTTCAATAGCTTACAACCGGGGCAAGTGGTCGTGGTTCCGCATATGCCCCCAGTGCGACTGCATCACCCGGTCAGCCATCTACAAATCTCACTGTCCGCCCGCACGCTACAAGCCATCAGTCCTCACGGTCGCATTGTCTTTCATTGCCCCGTCAGTATCGCGCGACGCGTGGACAAACGTCCCAGTGGCGCCCTACGCGTCGAAGTCCGTGTCGAAAACCCCAATTACACCTTCAATCCTGCGATCCTCAGCAGCGCGGCCGCGCGTGAGGGCATCAGTCAAAAGTTTGTCATACAACCCGGCCCCAACAACCCGGTCGGCAGCATTTGGATCGGCCTCAACCTGCCCAGCTACGGCATCCATGGCACTCCCGAACCGGAAAAGGTGGGACGCACCGAATCCAGCGGCTGCTTCCGACTGGCCAACTGGAACGCACAGACACTCATCGGCTTGGTCGAAGTCGGCACCACCGTACACGTTGATCCCTAATCATAAGCGCGGCGGATCAACCAATGCAAACCACCTTGCAGTTGCCCATTAGAAAAGGGTTGTGCACGGTCGATCACTTGTGCCTGTTTTAAAAATCGATATAAGGCATCCGGCGCATCGCCCGCAGGCCAATGCATCCAATAAGCTGCCAGATCCGCTACGCCTGCCGCATGCGCCAGCGGTAGCAAGGCATCACAAATCAAAGTATTCAGCCGCTTCGCACTGATCGTATCAGAAAACACTTCATCCGAGATCCGCGCAACCAAACGCGGCACATTTTGCGCTTTGCGAAAAGCCAAGCCCGAGCAGTCGCCATCACTCGTCGTGCAGGTGCCCAAGACCTGTCGTAAGCCTTCCGGCCAGTCTGGCTGTGCTTGGCAAATCCCCACATACTGCGCCAAGCGATGCTTCGGATGATTCGCCGGACGCAGACCACTGAGGCGCCAGCAGTCACGCTCTTCTTCAAAAAGTCCCTCTGCCTCGACTCGACCGGTCGCAAAATCCTCGATCGAATGACTCAGCGCCAAGCGTGACATCGGCGCACGATTACGCGCATAGCCCAACACCTCTAAACAATACTGATGACACACCTCGGCCCAACTGGCCCCGGCCAAGCGCTTCTCCGCAAAGCCCAACTTGCGTGACCAACGCGCCTCAGCACCCGCATTCAGGATCTCACGCCGCCGCTCCAGCGATTGCTGCATAAACTTTAACATCCACTCGGTATCTTCCACCTGTTCTAATTCCAGCAGCGCATCATCCACCGCAAAATCTTCCAGATCGCGCTCCAACAACGGCAATAAATACATTAACTCTGGTTGCCTGCCCAAGTTCGTCGTCACCTGAACTGGTGACTCATCGGCATACAGCACCACATGCAGACGCACATCGTTAAAATTTGGATTCGAATCATGCGCATGTAGCTGCCAGTCCGACGCGTGAAAATGCACCTCAACATCGCCGACAATCAATTCGCCGTCCAGCTCCAGTTGCGCCTCCAAAAAGTCTGGCCCTTCGAGCAAGTTCCAGCGCCCGGGATCGATCACCCGCAAAGACTTCCCCGACACTGTTCTCAAGCCATGGGCATCAAAATCACCTCGCAACCAAATCTTTTGCAAGACCCGCTCCGAAAGACTAAACGGCCCATAAAGTCCCTGAATTTCCTGCACTTCGTTTTTCAACACAAACGACAACTTACACAACCCAAAGCAACAGGTCAACTCGTCTATCCTGCCAATCGCATCACAACCCCTTCAAACTTCATCAATCGCGCACTCACACCGTAGCACCGCCACAACTGGAGCCCTGACCTGCGGTGCAACCATAACAGTGCTGCCCCATTTGAATCGGCCGCCCCTGCCAATCACAGAGATCCAGCTCCCAGACACGCTCTGGAACGGCCAAATCACCATGTCGCATCCCCAGTTGCTGATTAAAATCACAATCATACAGCTCCCCCTGCCACCCCACGCTAATGGTGTCACGACACATCAGTCCATCGATCGAAGCAGGATTGAAATGATCCAACAGCAATTGCATATATTCTTGATAGCGACCCTGTCGTTTCAAATAGGACGTAAACCGTGCGATCGGCATATTGGTAATCGCATAGAGCTGATCGAAAACTATGCCGAAGTGGGTCTTTAACTCACGTTTATAATCAGCTTCCAAGTCCGCTTGCTCCGGTGGCAAACTCGCCCCAACTGGATTAAACACTAAGTCCAAAATCAAATTGGGATCGGAGCCATAACCGAGTGCGTTCAATGTTTGCAAGGCTTGAATGCTGGAATCAAACACGCCATCACCTCGCTGTGCATTGACATTATCCGGACAATAACACGGCATCGATGCCACGATATGCACCCCATGCTTTGCATGGAAATCAGCCACCCATTCATAGCCCGGCTCATTGAGAATCGTTAAGTTGCAACGATCCATCACCTCACGCCCCATACCGCGTAGGCGCTCCACTAAATAGCGAAAGTGCGGCATCATCTCAGGCGTGCCTCCAGTCAAATCGATGATTTCAATCTCAGTATGCTGTAACCAATCCAGAATGCGCTCGACCGTATCCAAGCTCATGATCTCCTTACGGTGCGGCCCCGCATTGACGTGACAATGCACGCAGGTCAAATTACACATTTTACCAGTATTAATCTGTAGAACACGTGGTGCCTGACGAGTCAGCTTGAGCCGATTAGCTGCAAGCGTCTCTTGAAAATCTGGAATGGACTGTGTAATGCTGGACATAGAACTACGAATGCAAAGCGCAGCGATTTATTCCACACACTTCACAGGAAAGTCATACCATGGTATCCTCGCCTTTCTCATGCGACGCAAATAGAAAGAGAAAAGTGCGAATGAACCTTAATTCAGAAGTCAGAGTTCAGAAAACAGAAAGGCCAACAAGACGCAGTGAGACATCAAATTTGGCGGATGCTCATCGGGTGAATACTAAGGCAGATACCAATACCCGAAGAGATCTTCTTCGTTGCGCGGTCCGCGCTGCTTGAGACTTTCACTGGGCATCCAGCCCTCCTCCATCAACATACCGAGCACGAAGATCGTCGAACTATTGGTCTCGTGGATGGTAAACTCGTTTTGAGTGACATTCAGCGATGGATGCGCCGACCAACGACGAAAGACAGGGTATTGCTCCGGCATTTCATAGAAATTCGCAAAGTCTGTCGCATCCCCGCTGTTGAAGAGCGGCTTGCCACCACTATCTTTAGCAGTCGGATAGTTCCAAACACGGTTCCTCAATTCAGGAAATACGTGCGAGGAGGTGTTGCCATAGATAGTAATTCCCGGATATGGGTCGAGAATGTCATCATTCATGCTACTCTCATGCTGAATGGCGACCGGATAGGCAAATCCGATACCTGTCGTCCAGCTCATGCCCATCGGGTTGGCACCCAACATATATGCGAGGTTCAATTCAGATGACTCCACCAAGCTGCTATTGGGAGCCAGTTGATTTCCGATCAACATGACTTTCGCGCGATTGGTCATATCACTCGCTCCCCAGCTCATCCAATAATCCTGGTGACGTGGCCAGGACATCCGATAGGGCATGCTGTCATTCATCGCCGCATAGCGATTGGCCGCACTCATTAAATTAGCGACAACGTCTGCTTGCGTGGCTTCAGACACATAAGCGGTTTGCGCGGTCACCAGTGGATTGTAGGCGAGATCGAAATAGAGCCAGGGTGAAAAGTCGCGGTCCGTGTAGGGCCAGGAGTAAGGCGCGGGTGAATTTGCATACAAGGCCTCCACTCCGTCCAGATAGTAGACATCTTCGGTCAGCAAATAGAGTTGCACCCGAGCCATGAGCTCAAACTTATCGTTAAAGTTCGCTTGCTCGGTAAACGTCAGCGAGTAAGCATCGCCTGCCCCGCGATTGCTGGCGGCATCGATACTCAAGTTAGTCAATGTATTTGCTGGATCGACGCCAAACGCATAGGCAGCGAGTGCAGAGCTCGCATAAGTCTGAGCGAGCACCGCATCAAAGGGCTCCAGAGCACGGGCCAACTCAGCCGCCGCGGCAGCATAGATCAAACTGGACCAACGAGTGCGCTGAGCAAAGCTCCACAGCATAGTCTGGTCGGTAATTCCAGGATGCGTCCATGTTTCCACCATTCCTGAGACCCCGCCATCCGCACGCTGACTATGCTTCCAAATACGAAGGCCATATTCAACCTCGTCCAGCAAATCGGGGATGCCATTTCCAGATTCAGGTATGTTGAGTTGCCCGTCGGTGTATTTCGCAGGGGCAAATTCGTAGAGTTTGAGCAGGTCAAAAATCAAAACGTAATGATACAGATTGCGGTCATAATCAGCGGCATCATACCAACCACCATCGACTTCGGTCGTGGCTTGGCTGGTCACCGTGGTGGCCCCAATGATATCGAATCGTGGCCAGGCGACCTCTTTCTGCGTGCTATCGAGCACAGCCCGGGTCATGTCCGCCCAATAAGGCAACATTTGAGACTCGTAAATCGGTGCCGTATGATAGCGTGGCCGCGTCCAGGCGGTGTATTGCGCTTCCAATGCAAAGGATGCACGCTGGTGGTAAAGTCCGCGCATGGCAGTATAGAAGGCCTCCCCATACACATCATCGTTGATGCGGAATGGCCATGAGCGCCCGACGCCTGGCACGCGGATGTAATAGTTTCCCGGGGTATTCAGACCACTCAAGTCAAGTTGATAGAGTTTCTCACCGTTCATGGAAGGGCGTGGATCGTCTCCATCAGCCACCTCGCCATCCATCAGTGAAGCATCATCACGTAGTGTGATCTTGCCATCAGCCAAACTGCCTTGATATACGACCGCACCAGTCCCCGAATCGACGACATCGAAGCTCGTAAGTTGCTCCAGTGGCAATGGGCCAAACTCCTGCAAATAAGCACCGACATACGCATAATTCGTTGATTTTCCCTCTTGGTAACCCACCTGATTGATCTTAATACTGCGCGCCACAGTGGCATCGTCGTCGAATACGAAACTGACATACTTCCCATCATCCAGACTAATGGTATAGGACTTACCATCCTCCATCGCTACAGGCATTTCGATATAGGCATAAATACCATAACGCACCGCATCATAGCCGGCACTCACTCCATCATCATTCGAGATCAAAGCCGTCGTCACGCGACTGGGCTCCAAATCGGACGCATACGCACTATCATCCAAACTGGATACGCTATAAAAATCCGCATTTGCCATCAGTGACTCGCTGCTGTTTTGGCGTGCGGTGACCAGGTGCTCCCAGCGCATTTGTTCTAAAGTCGCACGATGCACCCAAACATCCGTCTGATGCTCACGTGCGATGGCATCGTCGACCTCAGCCATGGTTTCCGAATAGTCTCCTTGGGTTAACAGGTCCATCTGGGCTACAAAATCCTCAAAGGGGTCCACCACCACAATCACCCACTTATTGGAAAGCACCAACAACTGCTCCACGCCACTGAAAAGAGGACGCTCAATCGGCGCATTCCCTTCCAAATCTTGCAACCAAGCCTCCGAAGTATAGGGGACGGGCGGTTCAGTGGAACCACCATTGTCGGAACCACCGTCATCCACTGGCGGCACCCAACCTGCTTCCACCACACGCACATTCGCGATCTCGATGGTGTGGTCGGACGCTCCTTTGCCAAGATACAAATATTCTACCGCATCCAGTAAACAACCATTGGCCTTTAAATCTGCAACTGGCACCACGGCTTCAGTCCACTCAGTGCCGATCACTCCCCCACTCACATAATTGGCAATCGGCACCGAAGCGCTGCCCCCCATATGCCAGCCATAGGCCGAGAAGCTATGCTCCACACCGGCCAATGAGGAGCGCACCCAAAATCGTATCTCCTCCGCATTCGATAAATCCGTCCGCCAATAATCGCCTTGCAATTCAATGCCGGGCGAATGCCAGGGATCGGGAGAACCTTCAAAATACCAGCCACTTGCCAGACTGCTATCCGCGACTGTAATTCCATACTTCACATGAGCGAGGTCGGTTTCGCCGGCCCGTGATCCATCCCACAACACTTCACCGATTAGACTCAAGGCATCCCCAGCTCCCGACGCATCCGAAGTTACCGCCCACACTTCATCAATATCTATAGTGTGGTTCGACTCGCTGGTACCAAAATACAAATACTCCACAGAGCCGAGTGAACAGCCATTAGCCATCAAATCTGCAGTGGGAATCACCGCTTCACGCCACTCGGTATCCAACACACCCCCAGCGACATAGTCCTCAATCGGCACCGTCACACTACCGCCCATATGCCAACCATGCACTGAAAACCCATGCGAATACCCAGCGACCGACGTACGCACCCAAAAACGTATCTCATCAAACTCAGAGAGGTCCACTCTCCAAACTTCATCCTGTAGTTGAATCCCCGGCGCGTGCCAAAGATCCGGAGTCCCTTTGAAATACCATCCCGTCTCAGGTGCCTCTGCCGCGGCCGCGGCACCGTAAACCAAATGTGCCTCATCGATCTCTGATGCGATCTCCCCATTCCACAAAAGAAGCTCATCTGCCTGCATACAAGATGTCAGTAAGATACCAGAAAACACGATTCCGGTCGAAATTGATGATTTTGAGAAAAAACGACGCAGTAGAGAGGGAATGTAATTCATCATAAATAGCCCCAGTGCTAGGGTTAAATATGATTATGTTTATCGACTAAAAATGACGACACTGAACATGGTAAAAAAAATATAAGAAATGCGTAATTAATTCCACAAATAACGTATCCTAATAACAGTAAAACCAACTCATCGCTCCATAAAACGAAGTAAAATTGTTCTTCAAATTCGACTTCGGATGTATACTAGTTGACGAATCAAGGATCCCCCATCTAAAGATAGTATCCAAAATTGAACTATAAATTGTAATTCAAACATGCTATATCTCGCAAATATGAAACGCCACACCCCTAAGCTCGCCTGCTTTCTTCTGCTGTGCCTCAACCTGATTGTCACAAGTGCACATGCCAGCGAAATGAGCATACCAGGTATCAAGCCTCACAAAGTAGAAGAGAACAGCTTTCAACTGAAACGCTTCAACAGCAATTTAGAACCCAGCGATTTTACTAGCAGTGTCAGCCATCAGCAAAACGAATGGCGAAGCGTTCTTCAAAATCAGAACGGCGCACTTAAGATCGCACTCAAAACAGGAGAATGGGACCGCCCTGATTCTGACGAAACCTCAAAGCTCTGGTTGAGCTACAATGGTGACTGGGCCAACGTTGCAACAAACGGAAGAACGCTCCGCTTTAGCTACACATTTGGGAAATCAACTCCTGGCGTACTCTGCCGCTTTAGATTTGGTGCCAGCGCACGATCCCGCAAAGACTATGAAGGCGATTACGCTCTCTCTCTCATTTATGGGGACACCTCTTGCAGCTTTAGCGTCGACGACAAAGACACTTCGGGCAATCTACCCACTACAATCGACGAAGGCAGTCGAGTTGTGATCGATTTACGTCCAGACAATACAGCCTCTATCACAATCGACGACATGCTCATCCTGGATGATCAGACAGTGGAACTCGACGAGAACTTCATCTCGCTAGTCGCGATCGATACGACAAAACGTTCGAAACAGCCCAAAATTCTTTACCTACAAGAATTTAAGGTCTCCCTAGAGCGCTAATTCACTGCAACAGCCGCGGATTTATGCGTGTCCCCTTCGTCCAGATCAGGACGAAGGCTCTCTAGCACCGTGCCTTGCACACGCCAGCAACGGCTCTTTTTTATTTACAGAAAAAGAAACGCTGGCCAAACCGTGCTTTCTCACTTGGGTTAGGCAAAATACACGCGAAATTTCTATCTATTTCGCTCAACCTGTAAGATCCCACATGATTTCTAAGCCTAAAAAACGTAAAATGAACCCAATGCTGCTGAACGTGCTGCTCATCAGCGGTGGGGTTCATGCGGTCGCACTCTTTATTCTAGGCTCTATTACAGTGTATAAATACATAATTCCCGATGAAGCACAGTTCGAAGAACCAGCAGTCGTGGAACAAGTCGAACCTCCCAAAGAGGTTAAAGTAGAGATCAAACAACAAGCAGCGCCTCAAAATCAACCGCTCAATAAACTGCGGATGAAGCAGGTGGGCAATATCTCGGTAGCCAACATTGACGTCGACCTCCCCTCGATGGAAGAATCTTTCACTGTCAGTGCCGGTCTAGGTAGCCTCGGCGGTGGCTCCCTGCTTGGCGGCACCCGTGGCTCCATTGGCATTGGCATGTCAGACGTCAGCATCTTCGGACTCAAAACTCGCGCCGAAAGAATCCTCTTCGCAATCGATGCCAGTAAGACCATGCTCACGGATGCCAAGGGCGGCCTCAATAGCTATCGGGTCATCAAAGATGAAATCTCCACTATGGTCAGTAACTTATCCACTGGCACCCTGTTTAATGTCGTTTTCTTTAATGATGGTAAACTAAAGTTTTTCAAGCCACGCCCAGTCCCCGCAGGTGACGAAGTCACTCAGGAACTCATTACATGGATCGCTCCCATCAATGCGGATTTTAACAAATTGGGACTCCCCGGTGCCAAAAGTCAAAAATTGACGACATTTCCGGAAGATAATTTGATCCAAGATCAAATTCCCCGCCACCAATGGCACTCTGGCAATGAGAACGCTTATCTCGCACAAGTATTTCTAGAGCAGTCCATCGATGCAATTTTCATCATCACAGGGCGCCACACCGGATTCCAAAGTATACGCCGTTCGCCCACACAACGCGAGAACGAGGAATGGGCACGTCACACTTCGAAGGCAGGCTACCAAAAAGCTCTAGCTAAGTATAAGGAAGAGCGTCCACAAGCTGTAAAAAAGGCTCAGGAAGCTCTAGCCAAAGAGAATGCTGAAAGAAAAAAGAAAGGCCTACCACCGCGTATCCTGGACGGCGGCGATATTGTCGGCCACATGAAGATTAGGATGGAAAACAGACACCCCGGACGACAACCAGTCTACCACATCGATGGAGACAAAATCCGGCGCTACTTCCGCGAACTAACCAAAGTTTTATACGATGACCAAGGTAGCACTCCCCCATCCATCAACGTCGTATTATTCCTAGCCGGCGACGAAAAATTCTCCAAAGATAAAGAAGACGCTCTCAAAGACTACACTCGCTTCTTCGATGGCAAATACCGAATCATTCGCGGCTTGAACGAAATCAAGAGTGCCGCCAGCGCCAGCGCGACCACCAATAAGTGATCCTCTGACTCAAATGAGCGAGTCAGAGCGCGCATATACTAGTCAGCCTGACACCTGTGCTCACGGTATTGGGTAGGCGTACAGCCCATCACTTTACGGAATTGCCGACTAAAAAAGTAGATGTCGTTATAGCCGATCGATTGTGCCACCGCATCCACAGCCCAATCCGTTTGCGCTAACAACACACAAGCCCGCTCCACTCGCTTCAAAATCAAATAGCGATTTGGCGACTCATTGGTCAACTCCCGGAAACAACGCCCGTAGTGAATACGTGATAGATTCGCCTCCGCAGCAAGCTCCTCAACTGTGCGAAACATATCTTGCCCAGAGTGTATTCGGTCCAATTGGCGATAGATCAACCATGCTGCATCTGTCTGAACCGGCTGAATCGACTCGCGCCATAATAGCCCCAGCATATTCACCGTTAGAGCCTGTAATTGCAATTCCGCAAATGTATCACGATAAGTCGAGAGACGTATCGCTGAATTAATACAGCTATTCACAACATCCACTTCGTGCAACTGTATCCCAAGCAAACGCCCTCTCAGCAATTGAGCATTCTTTGCCCCGAGGCTGATATGCATGCCGAAGTTACGCATCCGCTTGGTATCGGCCCTCGAATGCCCTACAATCTTCGAATCATCACTGAAAAGAAAGGCCGTCCACGGCTGCACAGCATACTCAATACCGTCACACTCAACGATCGCATTCCCTTCAAGGCAAATCCAAATGTTCCAATAACCCTCCGAATTCGCCTGCCAACTCCACCCATCTTCGGTCTCATAAACAAAGGGCAACGAAACAATGCCAATTGATCGATCATGTAAATCGGGGAATTCCATAGATGTTTCAATAGTGCAAATATTTGCTTCATGAGTCCATTGAAAAATGGATCGCCAATTAGTATTATACGGCATGACTACAAACAAGACTGTTCGCCTCGGAATCATTGGTATGGGAAACATGGGCACGATCCATGCAAAGAGTATCCTCGCAGGGAAAATCCCGAATTTGGAACTCGCTGCAATTGCAGATCAGATGCCGGAACGCCTGGAGAAATTTCAGGAAGTCACACACTTCAATGAAGGCATTGACTTGATCCAGTCCGGCACAGTCGATGCCGTGCTGATTGCCACCCCACACTACTCACATACCACCCTTGGAATCGCCTCGCTAGAAGCGGGCCTCCACACTCTGGTGGAGAAGCCGATTTCCGTGCATAAGGAAGATTGCGAGCGCCTAATCGCCGCTTGGAAGGATGAAAACCTGGTCTTTAGTGCCATGTTTAATCAACGCACCGACCCCGCCTACCGCAAGGTCAAGTCACTCATCGAATCCGGTGAACTCGGGGCGATACAACGCATCAACTGGATCATCACCGACTGGTACCGCACCGAAAACTATTACGCATCCGGCGGATGGCGTGCCACATGGGGCGGTGAAGGTGGCGGTGTCTTGCTCAACCAATGCCCTCATAATCTGGACTTGCTACAGTGGATTTTCGGCATGCCCTCCAAGATCACAGCCAATTGCCAATTTGGTCGTTTCCATAATATTGAAGTCGAAGACGCCGTCACTGCCATGTTAGAATACCCCAACGGTGCAACTGGAGTCTTCATCACCACCACCGGAGAGGCGCCTGGCACCAACCGGCTCGAGGTCGCATGTGAACGCGGTAAGATCGTCGTTGAAAAGGGCAAACTCAACTTTACACGCACAGAGCAACTGGTCAGCGAGCACAGCAAAACCGCAAATACTGGTTTCGAAAAGCCTCCTGTTTGGAACATCGAAGTACCGCTTCCCGATGGGAATGGGGAACAGCACAATGGAATTCTCAAAAACTTCACCAATGCGATTTTAACAGGCGAAACACTCATTGCTCCTGCCGGCGAAGGCATTCACTCTGTCGAACTAGCAAATGCAATGCTCTTTTCTGCCTTCGAAAACCGTCCCGTCGAATTACCATTGGATGGCGCCGCATACGCCAGCGTGCTGCAAACTAAAATTGAGCAATCCACCTATGTGAAACCTGAAGTTAAAACCGGCAAAGTCGAGGACCTCACTTGGTAAACGACAAAACACTCCCCCCCTCCAATCCCCCACTCAGCAAAATACACTCTTATGACAAACGCTAACGACGGAATGAACTACGCACCGACAGCCGCTAAACCGCAGCCAGTCGTCGAACCAGGTCAGTTCAAATTTGCAGCTGCTTTCTTCGATCATGGTCATCTATACGGAATGATCAATGGCCTAAGGGAAGCCGGTGCAGAGCTCGCAATGATTTTTGACCCTAACGCCGAGCGGCTTGCAGCCCTGAAAGAAAAATTTCCGGGCGTCGCGATCGCACAAAGTTTCGAAGAGGTGCTGGCCTCCGACGTTCAAATGGTCGCCGCGGCTGCGATCCCGAATCGACGCGGGCCCATCGGTTGCCAAGTGATGCAAGCAGGCAAGGATTACTTCACCGACAAATGTCCGTTGACGAGTCTGGAGCAATTGCAAGAAGCGGAAAATGTGGTCGCAGCGACAGGACAAAAATACATGGTTTACTACTCTGAACGTGTCCACGTAGAGTCCGCATGGTACGTCGACCAACTAATCCAAGACGGCGTCATCGGCGACATCGTGCATATGGAGATCTTTGGGCCACACCGTTTAGGTAAAGCGGGACGTCCGGACTGGTTCTTCGATAAAGAGCAATATGGGGGCATCCTCACCGATATCGCATCGCACCAATTCGATCAATTCCTGCATTATACACGTTGCAGCCAAGGCACCATCGCTCACGCCGCCGTCGACAATCGCGCCAATCCAGACAAACCGGGTCTCGAAGACGTCGGTCAAGCTGTTATGATTCTGGAAAACGGCGTCCAATGTTTCTCACGCGTCAACTGGTTTACCCCCGACGGCATGCGTGGCTGGGGCGATGGCCGCAGCTTTATCACAGGCACCAAAGGCACGATAGAGATTCGTAAATACTTCGATTTCGGGCGAAGCAACGACTCCGACACCATCATCCTGGCGAATCATGAAGGCGAACAAGTATTAAAGGTTAAGGGCCAAGTGGGCTTTCCTTTCTTCGGTCAGCTGATCCTTGATTGTCTCAACCGCACTGAAAACGCGATGACTCAAGAACATGCCTTCGCGGCATCGCGTCTCTCCCTACAAGCCCAAGCCCTTGCCGATCAAGCACGCTAAATATCTCAAAAACTTTATACTCTTATGAAAATCGAACAAGTCGCTCTCATTACATACACCATTCGAGACTTCATCCAGACTCCGGATGACTTCCGGCAGAGCATGCAGAAAATCGCCGAGATTGGCTATCAGGCAGTGCAGATTTCAGGCATGCCCCACGATGTGATGCCAGCCACAGAGATAGCCGCGGTCTGCGCGGAAAATGGACTCACCATTTGCGCGACACACGAGCCCAGCCTCATGATTCTGAACGAACCGGAGAAGGTGGTTGAACGTCTCCAGCAGCTAGGCACAAAATATACTGCGTATCCATTTCCCAGTGACGTTGACTTCTCCAATGCACAGTCACGCGAAAAATTGATTCAGCAACTTGACCACGCGGGTTCCGTGCTACGTGAAGCAGGCCTGGTACTGACTTATCACAATCACGCCAACGAATTCTATAAATGGGATGGTAAGCCAGCTCTCCAGCACCTGATCGAGCAAACCTCCCCCGAAAACCTGCTTTTCGAGCCAGACACCTACTGGGTGCAACTCGGCGGCTATAATCCAGTAGATTGGTGCAAACTACTGCAAGGACGCATGCCTCTACTTCACCTCAAAGATGTGGGTGTGCGTAAAGGCAACGAGCCCATCATGCACGAGATCGGTTATGGCAACCTTGACTTCAAGTCCATCATCGCAGCTGCGGAAGAATCCGGCTGTGAATGGTACATTGTCGAACAAGACACCTGCCCGGGCGATCCTTTTGATTCACTCAAGTTGAGCTTCGATTACATTAAAGCGAACTTGGTATCCTGAATGGGTGAGAGACGAATCTTCAATTACCCTAATTCTCGCGCAGCCTGCAGTAATTCTGCCAACGCAGGATCCGAACAAAAAAACACGCCACAGTGATTAAAAAACGTATGCGTCGAACTATTCAAATCTAGCCGCTGACCAAAGTAATCACTCACCGAGCCCCCGGCTTCTTCAAAGATGCACGCAGTCGCAGCGAAATCCCAAAAGGAGCCGCCTCCCAATTCGGTTTTGGGCTCTTTGAGATAAACCGCCTGTGGATGCTCTAACACATAACAAGCATTACATACAGCCCCTCCATGCATATCAATCACCGCCTCGGAATACCCCGCTCGTTGCGCTAAGGCATGCATACGCAGACTCAGAGCCTCACGGCGCGGATCACTCTCAAAGGTGCAATCCATACAAAACTTAAGCCGTGTCTCTCCAGTGCGGACCACACGGGCAGCTTGATAAGGCTGCCCGTTGATACACAGCCCTAGTCCCGCAACAGCACGATATAAACGATCCTGCACGGGATCGTAAACCACTCCGATCACCGGCAAGCCATCACGGCGCACCAAAGCAATCGAGACTGCATAACCAGCCTTACCTTGCGTGAAAGGTAGCGTCCCGTCCAGCGGATCAATGCACCAAAAATATTCTTTATCAAAGCGACTCCCATCATCACTTCGCTCCTCACTCAACAAGGCCAGATCGTATTTCAAGAAAGTGGACTCTAAATGCCCGAGAATCACTGATTGACTGCGCTCATCAACCTCAGTCACAACTTGCGAGGCGAGACTATCCCCACCCTCTTTACGAAAGACCGTCACCTCACCAGCAGTGAAAGTGCGTATCAATGCCCCCGCGCGTAGTGCTGCCTCACACGCGACATCCGCTAGTGTGTTGAATTTGTTCGTATCTATTTGCATCGACCCTCCAATTGTATCTCAGCTAACACCGAAGCGGCTAACTGTTCGCTATATGTGTTAATTTTCCAATGCCCGGGGCTCCAGCCTTTGAGGAAACGATGAAAATCGGTCCACGCGACCGGATACAAAGCACGCCAATCAGCCTCTAAGGCGTCGACATCCACATCCTTGCCCTGACTAACGAAGGCCCGACGCAGCGCCTCAAAATACTGCTCTAACAGTGGCGCTTCCTCGCGTTCACACTCATCTTCGGACAAGCAACTTCCTATAAAATAAACCACATCCTTCATCCCGCAACCACGCCCCACGTATTGAAAATCCACTGCTGCGACCGAACGACCATCCTCTGAAAAGCAAAAATTCGCTAACTTCGCATCCCCATGGACCAAAGTTTGATACCGACTCGCTTTGAGCTTTAAGTCAATTGCTTGCGCGGCTGCATACAAAGCAGGATCTTCGCGTGCCAACACCTGCAATTCATCAGGTCGAGTTTCCAAATGCCAATAGCACCCACTCGGCCACAGACCAGCCTCCGATACGCCCAAAAAGGTCGCGTGAAAATGAGCCAACCACGATAAACATGCAACAAGCTCTGTGCCTGAAACCGACTGCTTGCGGATCGGAAAGCCCGCCGCATCCAAATCTTCCAGCACCATCACCACCTCTTCACCGGCGCAAAAGAGGTCGAGGCAACGGGGCACCCGACAGTTCACATCACACTGATCGGCAAAATCTCGATACCAGGCCGTTTCCACCGCATAGGACCTCAATTTACGTTGATGCGAGATATCAGTATTCCAGCCGCGTGGATGCGCAGATGCAGTTGGAGGCGACACATGTTTTACAATCACACTCGAAAGCTCAGCCCCCACTAAGCGATAGCGCACAATCGAGCCATAACCGCTCCATAGTTTTTGCAAAACACCCATCGCTTTCACTTCGCGCGCCTGAGTGCATTTAATTAATATAGTTGCTATCGTATCCTTCATTCTCGAGCTGCATTAGATCATACCGAGCATAAAAAGCACGCGGTATCTTCGGCTCTCATAACCCGGGCCCCTTTCTCTCAGATTCCCGCAGCCGAAGTTATGCGCGGCCACACACACGGTCACGAAGCACACCCAACTCGCGATTCACAAGTGCACACGACATTTACGTTCGACACCTGAGCTGGAACTGAAAACCTCCGCGCATGTTATCAAAGATTATCACACATCCGGGCGGTGCCCACAAAGACGACTTTTTAGCCTGCGCAGTATTACTCACGCAAGCCCCCGTCACCATCGAGCGTCGTGACCCGACAGAGGCCGACCTCAACGACCCGTCCGTGGCGGTGCTCGATATCGGGCACCAAAATAATTCGAAGCTACATAATTTCGACCACCACCAATTCCCCCGCGATCATGTGCCCACCTGCGCCCTCTCGCTGGTACTCCAACATTTGGGAATTTACGAAGATGCACGCGAGTTTTGTAGCTGGCTCGAAGTCGCAGAGTGGTTCGATTGCCGCGGCCCAGTCGATACTGCCGAATGGTTAGGCATGGATCGCGACACCCTCGGCAAGCTCAATTCTCCGCTCGACATCACAATTCTACGTCGCTTCGCCAGTAAGACTGAGCATAAGCCTGGTGAGCCGATCTGGGAAATCATGCGCATGATCGGTCAAGATACGGTCGATTATATTACAAATTTGCGCAGCCGGCTAGACTTCGTGGCAGAGCATGCTGAAATCTGGGAATTCGACGGTTACAAGGCACTCTTCATGCCACGCACCGATCCGATGCCAGACGAAGCTTCCGCGGGCCTAGGCTATCATGTGGAAAAGCTCGGCTTACAAGAGGAAGTCCTCGCACTCATTTACCCCGACAGTCGGGGCACCGGCTATGGTATGCGCCGCTTTAACGACGACACTCGCATGGAATTCACTCAACTCGACACCGAAGATGACGTTCACTTCACGCACGCACGCGGATTTATCGCAAAAACATCCAGTGCAGAAATCGAGCGCCTACAACATTTAGTCGCCAAAGCCTACAAACCACGCGACTAATCACGGCTTACACTTGAGTGCGCAAGTCGATAGGCACTCGGACATTCAGCCGTGTGTGTGTTTTAAACCACGCGGTGAATTCCGACTGATGCCCGAAAACCCGCCTGCTAAGAAATCCCTAAGATCGTGCTCTCTACGAATGAATCGGGCAAACAACTACAGCCGCCCCCATCGGTGTCGCCCACGGAAAATTCATTTCAGAAAAAAGCTTTTGTTGTTCAAACGCCTCCCTTAAGTGCACACCCATATTAGGAATAAAAGTTAGCTGCTCCCCGGGCTTAATCTCCTTCACTTGCAGATACGCTGGGTCAACCGTATAAACTGGTATCTGCTGCAGTGCATTCACACAATATGTATGCGAGCTGGCCGCCTCAATACTGCAAATGGGAGTAGTCGCCCCGTCAGCATCCAATACCTTAGCCACACATACATCCAGCTTACGCATGTGAGTGCCCTCGGGGTTACCGTAATTCTTGATCGATCCATCAGCTAGATAGGCCACGATATCACCGCCGATCTCATAGCGAATCTCCGCCCCTTCAAAGCGATACAAGAAACTTGGACCATCATTCGCGTCAGCGGCGTGTGTAGTATAAAACAAAATACGATCACCTTTCTCAGTCTCCACCTCAAGACACGCAGTGTCATAATTTTCGATCGGATTCACTCGGTAACATTCTGCACGAATTTTCCGCGGCAACGCAGACGATTGCTGAGTCTCTCCCAAAACGAAGAGCATATTATGTAAAAAATGAGCAGTTGCATTAGCCACAGGGCTATCATACACAGGAGCCCCTTGAGCATTATGGATTTTACCAGCCCAACTATTGCGCGCATAGTAAGCACTGGTTCGCGGCCATGCCACATGTGTAGAGAGACACTGCGCCATTCCATAATGACCGCTCAGAATATCTGTCTTCAGATTTTGGACCGCCTCACTGAAAGACCATTGATATCCGATTTCCAAAAATTTACCCGTGCTATCACGCACTTCGCGCATGCGCTCAACTTCTGGAATCGTCGCAGCAATTGGTTTCTCACACAGGACATGGACTCCCGCCTCCATCAAAGCACAACTTTGATCTGCATGAAATGAAATTGGCGAAGCCAACACAGCCAGATCCACTGTTATACCAGTTGCCAAAAACGCATCCAAAGTATCAAAGCATGGAATATCCTGTGCTTGGAGAGTAGGCCAATCAAGAGCCTGAGCAGGAAATGGATCCACAATCGCAACAAGCTCGACTTGATCTGCGAGTGCTTCGATTCCATCAATATAGAAATGGCCATAGCCACCAATACCGACCAAAAGGAGTTTTACAGTTTTTGAAGACATATATAAACCTATACTGCATCCTAATCTGCATAAAGTTACAGAAAAAACTAATGTTTTTATTTTGATTCTACTCAACGAGCTGAATACGTTATAATCCGCTTAAATAAATCCGTGTAAACTGGATCTCTGTAGACTTGTATAGCGGTACGAATAATAGAATTTATGGAAGAAATCGACCAGCTATTGTCTGCCTGCATAAATGGAGCAGGTGCCAGCTTACTAGGCACCCAATCGTGGTTGACCAGCCATGCCACGACAGCAATGTCCCAGATGACCTTAGTCCAAGCGCCCTCATGCTCACGATAATTTCGGAAGATTTGACAGAGATAATCCGCCAGGGGCCCTTTACCCGATAAGTAATGCTCCAGCTCATAGATCGTCAATTGCAAGTGGTCGGCAACTGGCACGCAGGGCATACGAAATATGACTACCCCGGATTCAAGCACTGCTTTGACCGCGGGCACGTCCTGCTGAAAATTGAATTCTCCATTATGTGCCCAATAGTCAGCATGCCCCCCCAGCCAGACCACCACAATATTATCAATAATGTCCGGTGCCAGTAGTATGGCAGTCGCGACGTTAGTAATCGCAGCAATCGCCATCACATACAAAGGTCCTTTGTCCCGCTGGCGCGCACGGGTAATCAAATCCTCAGTCGCGTCAGTCGCAAGCGGTGCAGGGTGATCCACTAAAAACGCTTCAGCCCCACGAAAGGTCGGCACCTGATCAGCCGCACACAGCAAGCCAAGCACACGCTGAATTTCGTCATAGCTTTTCTCCATGCCATCTGCCGCACTGGACGAGCGTTTATTGAGAAAGGGTGCTGCGTAGATCGCTTCAAGTTCGATACGCTCCGGCGCCAGCATGGCATAGACAATCGCAAACTGATCATCAATTTCATTGTAAGCGTCCGTATCCAAGACCGCACGGACGCAAGCACTGGGGAGCGCTAATAATTCTTCTCGTTTCATATTAATATTTCCCGATCATCACCGACAGTAACAAAGACTGATTAGTTCACACAAAAAATCCCGCCACTACAGTGCCGGGATTTGAAATATTTTGAGCAATCTCACAAACGCTTACTTCCGGCGTCGCTGCATGACGAAAGTCAAGCCCAAGCAACCAGCAAGCAAAGCATAGCTGGACGACTCTGGAACCACGGTCAAATAACCAGTCGTTTCCGAAAACTGGAGCAAGGCGTTAGAATCATAGGTCCAAGTGCCACCTGACTCACTAAAGTCCGCAATGCTGAAAGTGGCTCCATAGGTGACGCTCAATGCACTGACATCAACAATCAACCAAGAATTCCCCTCGGTCAGATCCGCACCGGTGAGGTCGAATGTTAATTCACCATTCAGATTCAATTCGCTCATGTTCGCATCGCCACTGGTGATGGAATTACTCACGCCATCTGCCCCGATGATAAACTCAACGGAGGAACCATCATTAAATGTAAAACCGTTGGTCTTACTAATGGAGATATCCAAATCACCGCTAATATCCCCTGAAAAATTGCCCTTATCAATATTAAGCGAAGTGTTATCTCCGGCTTGAATGCTACCAGTGCCATAGAGTTGCCCCAGCGAATCGGAAACGCCCGAGTCCATAATGAAGAGACCGTTTACAGTTAAAGGATTGAGCTGGTCACTGGTAGACAGTTGCAATGTTCCAGAAGCCCCTACGACGATACTTTTAAGCAGTTTGGTCGCAGTGCGATTGATAACGACCAAACCTTCATTCACGTTGATAGCATAATCGCTATTCGCCGAATCGATTAGCGTCAGAGTACCGCTCCCCGTCTTCGTAAATGTTTTACCAGCCCCCGAGAGCTTGATGGAAGATGCCCCCTCGATGACGAAGTCGGCGTTATCTGTAAGTGATACGGCATCATTAAAAGTCGCCGAAGCCCCACTGGATACCGTGTAAGTCGCCGCAGCGCCTAGTTTTAAATTTCCATCGAAAGTATAAGTCCCTTCCTCTATGGTCAGATTGGTCGCGGTAGGTGTGCCAGTTGCCGTAATTGCAGCTGTCGACACGTTATTTCCCGCTGAAAAGACCACACTATCCGTATCCGTAAAAGTCGTCACCGCCGCGGTGCCATCGGATGCGGTATTCCAATTGGAAGTCGTCGCGATATCCCAAGTGCCAGATGCATCTGTGGAATTCGTTGCACCTGCGTTGGTGCCGTTAATATCCCAATAAACTTGGGCGTGTAATGCGCCACACAACACAATTGAGGTAGCACTGATTGTAGATGAGATTTTCAGCATTTTCATATTCATTTTGAGGAGGGGTTAGTAGTTGAAGTAACTAGTATTCAACTAAGCTCAATGTTACTATACTGACAAGCACCACGTTACGCAATAAGTTGCGCAACATCAGGAGACTAGAACAATCCACGGATTCCATGCTCTGCCACAGGAACTGACTCAATGAACTGTTCACGGATTAAGGTGTCTCGCCTTTGTCTGAATAATTCAAATATGAGCTCTGCCTAGTTATGCTTACACATGACAGCCGTCTCCAACTGAGACTCCATTCAGAAAGAAAAATGCCCGACGCCATTGCGGCGTCGGGCAGAATGAAGAAGCGTAGGAATCGCTTGAATTAATTAGCCACGGCGGCGAAGCATCACCGCAATCAAACCAAGCCAACCAGCTAAGAGTGCATAGGCCCCCGGCTCCGGTATCGCGGCAAACTGAACAGTCAAAGAGTTACCCGCAGCATCCCAAATATACCCCTCACCACTGCCGTAGCCAGTATCCAGAACATATCCATCAGGGCCATTAAATGCAAATGTGGCATCGCTGCCCGTCCAATCACCGCTACCGGCAAAAAGACTATAGGCCATGCCCACGTTGACAGTGCCCAGGCTTTCGAAATCGAAGGTCAACAAACCATCCAAATCCACATCAGCCGCGCCAAAATCAACCACGTCGATTGAAGCGCCATTGATATCCACTTCAAAGGTGGCACCCACAGTTGCTTTCATACCACCGTCGAGATGCAAGGTGCCGATCGAACGTGTGCCTTCTTTAGTCATATCACCTGCTGAAATTATACTTCCTGCCGCATTGGCCTCAACCAATACTGTCGTGATACCAGTTCCGCCCAATCGTGCACCGCTGGCAATAAACACGCCGGACTCACCGACTCCCAGCTGCGAAGCATCCCCAGTCGCCGAGCCACTGGTATTCATGAGTAAAAGCGTGCCGGAGTTAATTTCAGTCACCCCTTTGTATTCGTTTCCAGCCGCGCGAGTGAAAGCAATCACTCCATCACCTTCGACTTTCAGGCCACGAGGAATTTGAGCGGTCGTCCTCAGGTTACCACTAAAATTGACACGTCCACCTGCCGCCGCAGTAAAAATCGCATTCGGTGTCGATATCGTACCAGGACTGCCATTACTACCAAATGCATTCATATTAAAATCACCACTAAAGGTCGAGTCTTCGGCGGTGACACCACCAATGTAAGTTTGCGAAGTCGCACCACCAGACATGCTCAGGGCATTTGAAATGGTAACTGCACCATTTGTCAGTAGCTTCATATCGCCGCGCGACCCCGAAGATCCAAATGAAAGTGCGCTACTCCCCAAAGCGTTGTCATGCCCCAGATAGACAGTGCCTCCATGGATCCGGGAATTCCCCGTTACATCCGAATTATCACCATTGACGTAGAACGTTCCGTTCAATGCGAGCGCCTGCGATTGGTTGGCTCCTCCAGAGCCAAATTCAAATGCCATCGTCCCACTATTCGCACCACCAAGAATCGCTCCGTTCACATAGATCGAAGCCGTATTGGACTCTGTCAGAAAACTGAACGTCTTGGTCCCTCCTGGCGTTCCGGATGCATGGTCCAAAGTAAGGTCCCCGTCCAAAATCAAGCCACTGGAAGCCGCAGACACATTAATCGTGTAGATGGCATTCGAAGCCACTGAGCCCGCATCATCAATTGTGATGCCAGAATTCAGCGTAGTCGTTCCGGTTCCAGATTGCACATCGATCAGAGTAAAGTTTCCGCTACCGCTGCTCCGCCCGATAGTCAGCCCTCCCCCCGATAGTGAATAGCCTCCAGAGTTAAAGAGTAGCTGTCCCGCGCTAACCGTTCCACTCAAAGTAACCGCACCCGCGGTCCCGCGAAAATCCGCCGTATCGCGAGCGGCGTTCGTCCAGACTGTGGTCGTTTCACCTGCGAGATCCGAACTCCAATTACCTGTAGTATCCTGCCAGGTGCCAGCGCCTCCCAGGCCAGAAGTCACACCATTGGAATCCCAATAGCTCGTCGCCGCGAGCAGCGCACTCGTAGGCATTAAGATTAAGAGTGAAAAATAACGTTTCGATGGGTATTTGCTATACATATGTTGTGTGGGTTATAGTTACTACGAGAACATATCAATGATACTACAGCTACTTAACGGCAATAAGTACAGCATGCAACTAGTTGCGCATACGCCGAAATACGCACAGTAACTAAGCCCGACAATCGAAGCCTACTTGGCAGTTAAAACCTCATCGGCAGGACACATCAGCACCGAGAAATTAGCGACAGCCGGACCATTCTCCAGACGCAAAAGCAAAGTATTATACCCCGGCTTCAACCACACACGGCGGAAGCCTTCATCCAATTGCCAGCCCGAAAGGCCCACATCTTGAAAGACCACCAAATCGTTAATCCACAGCTTGGCCCGATCATCACTGGCCACCGCAACCACAACATCCATGGCGCTCTCACAGAAAACTTCTGTGTAGGCATAATAGACGGTCGAACTCAACTCATCGGGTGGCTTGATCCGCAGGCTGCCTGACTGCACAAAGCGCCAGCGTAAATGCATGGCTTGCTTGGTCGCGGGGTGCTGCTTTCCCTCATAAGTCGCATCCAGATCCACCATTGTTTCCGGGGGGAATGACTGCTCAAACTCCCGCCCCCGCGGTAAATCCCACGGCCCGATGATATACCATGTATCCACAAATATCCATCCTTTGCGACTGGAGTCCCGATCAAAGCGCCGTCCTGGCAAGGCCTGAGCGAAGGTTTTACGACTGTCCAAACGAATACCTGAAGGGTTGTTTTGACTGCCATCGGGCCCGGAAAAGGAAGCACTGTCATACGAAGTGTTCAGCCCCGCCCGCCCCCGATCATCACTACCACCTAATCGGGATTCATTAGCATAGCTTTGCTGCATCAAACTGCGCAGGTCCTGTATGTTACCATCCGCACGCCCCATATTGGAACCAGCCATAGCCATTTTCGCTTTGACTGTCGCCGTTTGACTCAATGCCTGCTTCAATTGATCCGCGGTCTGGGAAGCTTTGCCCTCCGATGACTCAGCCCCACTGGCCGAACTCAAGCGGCTCTCGGCTTGACGTGCAATACGCTCACTCGACTGCACAGCTTGATTGAGGGCTTCGTTGAAGGATTGAAATTCTTCACTACTATTTGGCTGATTATGCTTCAATGACTCTGCCAAATCCGGCCCCCGATCCGTCTTGGGTGCATAGACTTGCTCTTTCGCCTGATCCAGTGGGATCTGCTTAAACTCAGCGAGTTCCGCCGCTTTGTTTTCCGCAAACACTTCGTCCAACCGCTCGGTCATTTTTTGGATCGTTTCATAGAGTTCCGCGGTCTCCATCTCTTCAAAATCAGCTTCACTGGGAACGGGATCTTTTACAGCCAAATCCATCGCTTTAGTATCCAATTCGGCTGGCTCTGAATCCACCACTCCCTCCCCAGTTTCAGCCGAAATTTCCGCTAGCGCATCCACCGGCGGCAAGGACGACCTTGCTTGGTCTGGCATCAAAAGGCTTTCAAAATCTTTCAAATAAGCAACTGCCTCCCCGGCCAATTGATTCGAAGCCTCCACACGCTCAGTCATAAAGCGCACAATTTTCTCCTGATCTCGATCCACGGGCATGGCCACCGCAACATCATAGGCGGCCATGATCAACGCCTGCACTGGAGCCATCGCTTCGACCGCTCCCCTCGCTTGTTCCAAAGCCGACCATGCCGCCTCATCCTCCACCTCATGCTGCAAGGCGAGCACCCGCATCTGTTTAGCATGCGCATCGGTTAAATCCCTCAATCGTATCAGACTTTTCGCGACATCTTTTTGCTGTGTAAGAAAACGGCTCTTGCTCTGCCAATATCGAAGTTCTTCTGCCTGCTGTATCAGACGACTGGCACGAGCAGCCAGCTCATCCCAAATATCAGGCGTGCTCAGAGATTCCTTTCGGGCTTCAACGACCTCTTCCAGCGATAAGACGGTCTTGCGCAATTTGCTGGCATTTTCCTTTAGTTTTTCCCGTTTCTTTAGTTCCTGGTTACGCGCGATTTCACGCACTTGTTCCCGGTTTGGCTCAGGCCGCTCGACTTTGACCTTCTTGACGATCTCGCCCGCTTCATCGACTTCCGTCTCGAGCATGGCAAAGGTGGTCTGCCGCCAATCGTCGTTGAAATACAGCGCTAGTGACACCGCAGCAGCCAGCAGCAATGAAAGTAGCAGCGCAGCCAGCAATGGGAACTTCTGTATCAAGTGTATCATTTATCGTATTTCTCGTGATAGGTGCGCACCCCGACATTACGTAAATTTCGAAAGCTCAGCGCATCGAGAACTTCGACGAAACGATAGAAAGGTGTATTCTCATCCGTATCCAAGCGAATACGACGTTCAGCGTCCTCCTGTTCAATGCTCCGCAGCTCGTCTAGCAATACCATGATTGTCACCGACTCTCCCTCATAATAAATTTTGCCCTCGGCATCGATTGCGATCGCCACGACGCTGTCATCCGGCGGCACCTCCAGCGACGAACGTGAAATCGGTAAGTTAAGATGCTCCACCTCTTTAAGGTCCTTTTTCAACATCGTAGTGACCAGAAAGAAAATTAGCAGCAAGAAGACACAGTCAATTAAGGGCGACATGCTGAGTGCCACATCCTCGTCTTCCTCTTCATAGGGGCGGCGACTCATTTCCGATAGCCCTTCATTTCAAAATCCTCCGAGCCGTGATACCGCAAACGCACGCCCACTTGCTCAAAGCCCTGCAGGGCCAAAGTATCCAGGGCATCGATCACACGCTGCACAGGCACTTCGCTGTCCGCATCCAGACGGATTCCGACACCGGTTCCATGCGTTTGCGCAACCGACTTAAGATCCTCAACAAAGGACGCCACCGGACTATAACTGAGCCCTTGTATGGTGCGTGATGCTCCATTGGCGCGCTCAATTTGTCCACGATCATCCATCGCATAAATAATCACCTCCGATTCCGCAATCGGCGCCAGCGCGGAAGTATAATCCGGCAAAACCACCGGGATCTGCTTTTCCAACTTCTTCAACATAGTGGTTACCAAAAAGAAAATCAGTAGCAAAAACACACAATCGATCAAAGGCGACAAATCGACCTCCACATTATCATCCTTTCGATGCCGATTACGCAGGCGCCGCATCACCGCCACCCGGGATGTGGAGGAAACTGTCAGGCTCAGCTTTGGGGTTTTAGAAGACATCAGAATTGGGCAACGAATGACACGTTAAGCATTCGATCATTCTTTCGACTCTGGGGTTTGCGCATCCTCCGAATGTAACCAGGGCGACATCAGGCTATCCATAGTCTCTTCCATGCGTATGCCGAAGCTGTTGATTTTAGACTTAAAGAAATGGTAGGAAGCCAGCGAGGGTATCGCAATAATCAAGCCCAGCGCGGTCGTAATCAGTGCTTTACCAATCGAATCAGCCAAGACCGAAGCATCCCCCGTATCCCCCATCAGCGCCACTTTTTGAAAAGACTCAATCATCCCGATAATCGTCCCCAACAAGCCCAGCAAAGGCGAAATCGTCGCAACAACTGCCAGAGGATAATTACGCAACTGCTGGCGACTGACCGCTCTGGAAATCAGATCAGATCCCCCTAACGCCAAGATCTCAAAGGGTATATGTTTGTGCGAGGCAATGTAGTTTCCCACCGATGAAAGCACACTCATATTTTCCTGACAGGCAGCGCTCATTCCATCAAAATCCGAGCGCTCCGCGCACTCCCTCAATTGCCGCTCCAAGTCCTTGGGAATAAAGTTCGCACGCCGCACCACGATCATACGCTCAATAAAAAAGACCAGTCCAACGAAGCCCACCAGCAACAAGACGATCGAAGTCGCCCCGCCTTTAAGCACTTCGGCCACCCAGTCAATGGTGCCCACGGCATCGGATTCCAATTCAATGGAAGCGGATTGAGCCGTTAAAATTTGAACAAAGACCAAGGAGAGTAAAACTAGAGTGAGGCGTTTCATATGATATGGATAGACAATCTTAAACAATGGTATTTCGAGAAATTAGAGACATGGAGCGCTGCCAGTGCCTATAAGAAATCCAAACGACTTCAGTAAGTAGAGTATCACCGCACAAAACAAGCAACCAACCACGCAATCATTGCGTAACTTAACTAAAAAGCGGATAGCGCACGAGACAACAGCTTCGTGGGCAAATTGGACCCCTGGCACCGAGCCTAGCCATGACAGATAAGCCACACGTCCCCGTCTTCACCCAAACAGGAACTCAATGCGAATTCACAGGTGATGATGCGACAGGCATCGTTCGAGTCAGGCTCGGACCATCCACCCACACACCTTCCACCATGGTGGTCAAAGGAACGGCCGGCACCCCGCGTTCCCCACGCTGCAAGGCCCCCACAATCAAGTCCGTCGCGGCCGCGCCGATATCGGAAGGGCGTTGATCCACTCCTGCAATATCAGACTGCCCATCGAACCAGCCTAAACTGACAAAGTCTACTTCACCGGGCATATGGATACCTGCACCAGTCAGCTCTTCCATCACTTCCAAATTGTCGCTAATCACCACATCCAACTTTTCTTTACGACACCAGGCTGGCGTGTCCTTCAATGTCGTATCGTTAAATAGAAAAGTGCTAATATTAAACTCTCTATCCTTTTTACCAATGCCCTTCAACCGATCATACTGTGCCAAGAGCACTGCGGACAACCACAATTCATCCACCCGTCGACTGGTATCTGTAAACACACACAAGCCCACACGTTTGTACCCCAAGGAATACAAACGTTTAAGCGCTTCCTGCATCGCGTGAAAATGGTGCGGCGTGCTACGATGCAATATAGGCGACATGTGTGAGTACCCGACCGTCGCACAACTGAACTTATCCCAATCTAAATCGAGTGGTTTATGCACATTCGGCGTCGGCGCAAGAAAGAGACCCAAAATACCTCGGGCATATAGTATTCGACTGAGGCGCCCCGGCGTCATGTTGGGTTCCCCCAACCAAAAGTGCTCTAATTTATACCCCTGCCCCTCCAATCTCCTTTTCGCCCCTTCATAGCAACGCAGATAAAACGGATTCTTCAGCCAGATGTCACGGCTCTTAAAATTGGTTATATAGGCGATCGTCGTAACACTAGAACCTGTTGAGCTACCACGACGACGTGCCGCAAAAGCAGAAAGCAAGGGATCGGGCCGATATCCTAACTGATCCGCAACTGCCTGAATACGCTGACGGGTCGCTTCGGGGATTTGTGGATTCGAATTTAAAGCGCGACAGACGGTGGACGCAGACACACCAGCCGCCTCCGCCACTTCCTTCATCGTCACGCGACCACCGTCCATTGAATGCTTAGTTGAAGTCGACACAGGCAAAATATTCTAAGGGTTGAATCCGAGGTGTGCGGTATAAATTACCACGAATTATAATGAGGGTATGAACATGCCCAATACTGACTCACTTCAGTGAGAAATCAACCCTTAAGCGCAATCTATTGCACACGCTTTGACAATCAATCATATCAAAGATTGCGACGCGCCTGCAAAGCGATTAAGTCAACTCAATCGCTCGCGCGCAGGATTCCAATGCATAAAATGAAGGCTTGGGTAATCCCTGCTGATTAAGCAGCCCCCAGGCGGTCTCTGCGGGGCAATCCGGCTCCTGACATTGCCAGCAATTCGCAGCATCCCGCCAATTATAGTAGGTTGCTCCAATCACAAAGGGCTTCTCGATAAATATCTTCATCGACTCCTTGATATACTCAGCTTGCACCGCCTCACTATGCTCGCCTCTCCAGTTGAACTTCCAACGCTTCACATCGCAAGGATAGGCACCTGCATCAATGTTCGCTGGGGTCATATTTCCACCCGCTGAGGCATAGCCAAACTCTTGAATAAAAATCGGCTTGCCTGTGAGTGCGTAAAATCCGTCCAAATATTCGTGCCAGCTTTCCGGACCGCCTTTGCGCCAAGTGCCCGGATAACTATCAAAACCCGCATAATCGACTGGCAAAGAGGGGTCCCCATAAATGCCTTTCGCTAGAATCAAGCCCTCATGCGCATCTGTATTCCCGTCGACCTCACCGGGTAAAGAAGGAAACAAAGTGATATTGATGCCCACCTTCAACGAGGGAACTGCCTCCTTCATCGCACGAATCCCTACCTTCAGAAACTCGACCGATTGATCCATGTCCAGGTTATCGCGAAAGATCCAGATATCCAATTCATTCGCGACCTGCCACCACTCGATTAAACCTTCAAACTTCAGAGCAAAAAAACGACTCACCGCCGCATAAGCCTCATAATATTCATCACTACCGGGAGTCAGTCCAAGCTTAGCCATCTCGCGCGGCCCGGGTGACAGCCCCATTAATTGAAAACCCGAATCTCTCAAATCCTGCACCCGCTGACAAGCTTCCTCAAAACCTGAAGACTGTGGCGCATTCTTCATAAATGCAGCTGCATCAAATTGAAAGTCCCCAAAGCGTAACCAGCGAATGCCGACGGACCGCATCATCTCCAAGTCTTGACTAGTTAATTCAGGAAGTCGCGCAGCGACACCAAGCATAAAATCGTTTTCAATCTGCATGATACGAAGGGGTTGTTTGTAGAAATAAATATGGGCAACATGCCCACTCCGACTAACATGTGGCAAATGCTTGGTGTAGATCAACAGCCCCTCCACGCAATTAGTTGCACATGCAAAAGAGACTTACCCCTAACTTAGCAGTGAACAACCGCGGTTTCACAGCGCACAACAACTACGCAATTAATTGCGTAGCGGCAACCTTGCGAATAATGACTCCAAAGATAATTAATTAATGCTATGTTGCTTACCCAATGCCCTTCGTATTTCAGAAAGAATATCGTAGTCCTGACCATCATTGCCGGCCTCATCGGCTCGATCTCAAGCCATGCCCTTGAGCCCATCCGCTACGTGGCGACTGGAGCACGTATCGGCGTCTACACCCAAAACACAGATACCGAGAAAACTGCCTACTGGCACCGCACACCTCACCAACTGGGGGGCCCGGTTTCTGAAATGCAAATTGGTTTCATGAACTGGTTACTCAGCTATTCTGTTGAAGCCGCCAACAGCAGCGAAGTCACCATCGAATACGCCTGGTTGGAGCGCGCTTCCGATGGGCAAGTCGTCCCCATTACCTTTAGCGGTTCCCGCAGTCTGGTAATGCCTGCCAACGATACAGAACCTTACTGGCTGGCCGACCCAATCGATTCCAGTGTATGGACCAGCGGCACTCCGCAACGAGACGAAGTCTTTTGGCTCAGTATCAAAGGCAGTGTCCCCGCTAGCGGCAAAGTTTGCCAAGGCAATCCAACAGGCTACAGCGGCTCCAAGTTCATTCTCTACGATCCAGCCAACGGGCCCGGCACCTACGACACGACAGGTCCAGTCCCATCCATCACCGGTCAATACGCACGTACCCGTGGCTTACCCACCATGTTCCTCGGACGCTTCACCGAGCCAGGCTATCCCTCCGTGATCGGGATCGGCGATAGTATTCTCGACGGCTCAGGCGATGCCACGAGTTCTTACAGCACCATTTCCGGCTTCGGCTTCTTCTGCCGAGCGGCAGTCGATGAGGACGGCAAAAACACCATCGCCACCTTTAACCTCACCCGCCATGGAGCCACCACCACCGCGCTGCTCAAAACAAGCAATCCTCGTCAGGCTCACTTTCTGAAGTATGCCAATGTCGCAGTGGAAGAATATGGCACCAATGATCTGGGAAGCAACGGGACGGGGGACGTCAGCGAGATTCTAGGCCGACTCGAAGACATTTGGACACTCTGCCGCAATGCAGGCATTCAGAAAATCATTCGCACCAAACTCATGCCGCGCACTGTTTCGGCATCCTATAACTGGGTAAGCCTGGCAGACCAAACCCCCAACACAGGATGGGGCGACGCCAGTCAAGGAGACAGCGGGAAGCGCGACGCGCTCAATGCGGCTCTGCAAACCTCATTCAATAACGGCGACATCGACCTGCTACTCGACACACTCACGCCACTGGCGGACCCCACAGACGACCACTATTGGTTCACCAACGGTACCAATGATTACATGACAAAGGATGGAACCCACCTAAACGGCACATCCAATGCCATTATCGCGAATATCCTACGCGAGGCCTTACTCTCACTCACCGTCGACGAGAACGCCCCGCGCTATAGCAGCTGGGCCGAGGCGATCGATTGGGCCGGCGAAGATGACTCCCCTGAAGCGGACCCTAATCATGACGGCATTCCCAATGCCATGGCTTATGCCCTCGACCTCCCCCCATTGGAAACCATCCCCGCATCTGCTAGGCCCTACGCCACCTACGACAACACCACCGAAAACGGCCCATGGCTAAACTTTATCTTTCGACAAAACGTCAATGCCGAGGATGTCATTTTCAACTACCTCTCCACCACGAATCTAAAAGATAATTGGTCCACTCTGGTCACCGACGACATTGAAATCGTCGAAGAAACTATAGATCCCGACCCCGACGGAGACGGCAGCGCAGTGCTCAAAAAACTCCGCATCAAACTCGCATCAGAAGACACGCAACGTTTCCTCAAACTGGAACTCACACTCTAGTATACCTGGGCTCAATAGTATGCCTGAGCTCAACTGCTCTCAATAAGGCAATCGTCTATTGTCCTCAAGAGCTTCTCTTCGTGAGCACTCCATGAGTGTATAAAAATTCATCATACACCCACCAATCAAACAGACATCCATTTCCGAGCCGATCACCACCTTGGCGTGCTGGCACTCGGATGACTCCAGTCAGCGGTCAGGGCAATGGAAGCAGCGCAACTCTGGATTGTAAGATTGCCATGATTGAACCGGAGTGATGCTAAGCTTCAACTATGTATTTCAGGGTCATGGCGCATGATCAGCAGCAGCGCCGATGATCGACAATAAACAAAAAAAGGTGGGCCACACAACGCAGCCCACCCGATGTCTATGAAATTTGAAGAGTAGATAAAAACTCAAATTAGCACCGGCGCCGGATCAAAACCAATCCCATGAATAAAGCCCCAACAAACACGCCAGTATGAGCAGGCTCTGGAATCGCAGAAGCGCGAATCGACTCCAATGCTGCAGTATCCAAAACTCCGTTATAAATACGAACATCATTAAACAATGCAGTCGGCGTACGATCAGAGCTCGTTGCCGGAGTGCCACCGATTTCAAGATCTGATGAGCTCGCAACAATCGCTCCAGACTTCTCATCCGAATCGTTCATCACGACCGAGTTCGTCTCACTGCCAAGATAGAAAAAGACATTATCCCCAGTGCCGATGCTACTATCATAGGTAACAGCAAGGAAAACCCATTCATCAAGTTGATAGCCAATATTATCGGAAGATTGCACCGCGCCGGAAGTACTATTAAAACCAAAAGAAATGCGGTAGTCACCATCCGTTAGCGCGCCTGTTTTTAAATTCATTTCAAAACCACTGGCACTACCACCAATATTCGAAATCAAACGATCACTATCGCCAAAAGCACTGACATTCACCCACATACTAATGGTAATCGCATTCAAAGCAAACGCTGCATTATTGGAAGTATCAGCCCTAAAAAAATCCTGCGTACCATCGGCAGTCGACAATGCGTAGTCAAAAGTCCCAGCTCCTCCGGCCTGAAAACTCGCACTATTGATTAATTCACCATCGATCTCCAGCGTACCCGAATCCTCTAGACTATTGTCCATCGTGTAATGCGATAACAAGGTCTGTCCTTGAGATCCAGTTGCGGCTAAAGCAAATAAAACAGCTGCTTTAGTAAAGATAGATAGAGGTAAAAATCGGAATGAATACATAAGAATGAGTAATTAGTTAGAATAAAAACGAAGGTACTCGCCTAGCCTCTTAATTCCTCAAATCGAGACAATTCAATTTAGTTGCCATAATTGCTCAAAAAATTACTAGATTTCAGCATGCTCACAGAGAACCAAGATCAACTACGCTATATTGACTGGAATAATCTGCACTTTGCACTGGAATGGATATACGAAGGCAAGCCCGCCCAAAGAAGTTGCCGCAGCTACCACAGCTTCCCCGGACTATCTGCATGGCTAATAAACAAAGGCAGCATCAAAGTGGTCGGTGAAACTTACTCAGTCGAAGCACAGGCAGGGGACTGGGTCTTCCCACCGGCCAAAAAAGATGAGCGCATTTTCAGCAACGACCTAGAAATACTCTCCCTACGCTTCGAAGCGAGTTGGAGCGCCGACCATGAACTTTTTAAAGAATCCAATCCACTTACTTGCACCTCGAAGGAATTCCCAAGGTTAGAACGGCTCGCTCGATCTTTACTCAAAACAGCAGGCCCACACCTCACACATCATAGAAGTGAGATGAAATTTCAGTCGATCGACATCTACAAATACACTAAAACACACCGGGGCTTCATGGATTGGATCGAGGTATACTTGCGAACTATGCAAAAAATAGGCGCACAATTCCATCGAGTAAAAATCACCGATGAACGTGTTCATGTGGCCAAAACTTACATCGATACCATAGACTTGAACACCAGATTTCGAGAAAAGATACTCGCAGATAAAGTCGGTATTAGCGTCGCGCAGCTCAACCGTATCTTCGTCAAAGATATGGGGATCACCCCCACCGTATACTACAGCGAACGAAAATACCGCAAAGCCAAACAAATGCTGATTAACTCCCCCGCCCCCATCAAACAAATTGGTTACGAACTCGGATTCAACAATCCCTCCAACTTCACTAACTGGTTCTACTCAAAGTCAAAACACAGCCCCAAGGCCTTTCGCCAACAAGCCATGCAGTGACGGCTCAACAAGTGAGCAGTCGTTCCTGCCCACGTGCAACAAATTGCAATTCGCGGACCTTGTGAAGAATCGTAGATTGGGTTCTCCTAAGATCGACTACCCCTGGTCGAGTTCCCATTTGGGGACCATCTTGCCCACTCCTACTCCTAAACATTATGATTCGACACACATCGCGATCTGTTACGCTGCGCATACATCATTGGCTAAAACGTCTCGGCACTCTGACTTGCCTCCCCCTCCCCCTCCTACTCTGCCTCACAGTAGAAGCCGCACCGCCGGAACTCCAAACACAAGGAAACCAAATCGTAGTCAAATCCACCGGTGAACCCATCCGACTGGTCGGCGTCAATATCCCGAGCCTCGGCTGGGGGAACGGAGAATATCTAAGCGAATCCGTCGATGCAGCCTACTGGGAATGGCGAGCAAATATTATACGACTTCCCATCAGCCAAAGTCATTGGCTAGGCCCCAATCAAGTCACCTACCGCGAGATCGTCGACGATGTCATTCAACAAATTTCGGACTACAACATGTATGTGATCTTCGACTTACATGAATTTCATAAGCCCACCAACACGAACCTCACCTTTTGGCTAGATGCTGCCGATCGCTACAAAAATAATCCTGCGGTTTTGTTCGGATTGTTCAATGAACCGAACAACCTCGGTGGTTGGGATGCCTGGCTCAACGGCACGACCAATCAGCCGGGCATGCAAGACTTACTCGATACCGTTCGTTCTACGGGCGCCAACAACATCGTTCTAGTCGGCGGCAGTGACTACGCCTATGATCTAAGCGGTGTCTTCGATGGCTACGTGCTCACAGATACAACAAATGGAAACGGTGTCGTCTATGACGCACACCTCTACCCCTTAAAAAGCTATTGGCAATCGCGCGTAGGTAATATCGGACAAGAACACCCAATTTTGCTAGGTGAAATCGGCCACCCGGGTGGTACCTCCTTTCTCGGCTATTCCATCGATGACGAATTCAGCTGGGTACCACAAGCGATGGATTGGGTGAACTCGCACAACTTTCACTGGACAGCTTGGTCACTCCACCCGACCGCTAGCCCAAATATGATCAACAGCTGGGACTTCACTCCGACCAGTTTCTGGGGAGCGGCGGCGATCGCCCACATGCACGCGAATTCGAATCCATCAGCCGAACGCGTCATAGGTGGCACCGTCATCGGCACAACGGGCACACGAACCGAACCACTCTCCGGTGTTCTAACTGATTGGAAATATGGCGCAGTCACCCCTTTCAACGGAGGATTCAGTCCTTACTTCGATGCGGCCACAGCCGATGGAGCCTGGACCGGACTCGATCTGATTACACCCCAACGCATCACCCGTATCGAATACATGCCGCGTAAAGCTTACGGCAGTCGTATGGTCGGCGGTGTTTTTGAAGCGTCTAACACCGCCGACTTCAGTTCAGACGTCACCACACTCTACACGATTACGAACAGTCCAGACGACTCTGGCCTCATTTACACATCTGCAATAATCAACAATACCAACACTTTTCGTTACATTCGCTATGTCGGTCCCGATGGCGCTTATTGCAACGTCTCTGCCCTCCTATTCTATACCGGCGATGGCATTGCCGATACAAGCGCTGGCGAAGATGTTATCGTGGATAATGCCGATGGCAGCGGACTCCATACAGTCGGTACATGGCTCAGTAGCACAGGAACCAGTGGTTACAACGCCAGTAACTACTTGCATGACAATAATTCATATAAAGGACAAAAGAGTGTTCGCTTTACTCCAAACCTGGCCAGCTATGGCGACTACGAAGTCTTCGCTCGCTGGACAGCCAGCGCCAACCGTGCCAGCAATGTCCCCGTCGATATTATCCATGGTCACGGTACCGCGTTCGATCAAATCGATCAAAAAATCAATGGCGGGGATTGGATTTCGCTCGGTGTCTTCCCTTTCGGCGCAGGAACCAGCGCGAGCCTCTTGATGGGTAACACCAATACCGATGGCTATGTGGTCGCAGATGCAGTTCGCTTCGTTAAAATCACAGACGACATTATCATCGATAACAGTAATGCATACGGATTACATGCTGTCGGAAACTGGCGTATCTCTTCTGGTTCTGGCTACAATGGCTATGCGCGTCACGATGAGAACACAGATAAAGGCAATAAGAGCATGCGCTTCACACCGGACATATCCATTGCCGACGATTACGAAGTCTTCCTACGATGGACCGCGCATCCTAATCGCGCAAGCAATGTCCCGGTCGACATCATTTCCTCTCAAATAGGAACAACGACTGTAACGATTAACCAACAAAAAAATGGCGACATCTGGAACTCACTCGGCACCTACCCGTTAGGCAGCGGCACAGACAACAGCGTCCTAATTCGCACGAATAACACTAACGGATACGTAATCGCAGATGCAGTCCGCTTCATCCGCGACACTGCGACTGAATACATCATTGACAATACGGAATCCACCTACGTCACACTAAACGGAAGTTGGAGTAGCAGCACCAGCACTTCCGGCTACTTCGGAAGCAACTACCTACATGATAATAACAGCGGCAAAGGAAGTAAATCGGTTCAGTTCACACCCAACCTCGCCAAGGCGGCAACCTACGAAGTATTCGCACGCTGGACTGCCTATACAAACCGCGCGAGCAATGTCCCTGTGGACATCAACTACAATGGCGGAAACACGACCGTCACGATCGATCAAAAACAGGATCACAACCAGTGGATCAGCCTCGGCAGCTACAGTTTTAGCGCCGGAACCGCAGGCACCATCACTTTCCGCAACGACGGCACCAACGGCTATGTCATCGTGGATGCTGTGCGCCTCGTCGAACAATAAATGTCCAGTGCAATCGCTCACATGGCTAAGCGGCCTACTCGACCTATCCCTAGGCCAAACCATATCCTGGATATAAGAATCCATATTTGAGCTTTCCCAATAATATGCCCCCGACACCCACATACGATCTTTGTGTCTACGGAGACTCCCCATCCGCCATCGCGGCCGCGACTCAGGGAGGGAGAATGGGCGTTCGCACAGTATTAACTGTCCCGGGTAACCATGTCGGAGGCATCCTCGTCAATGGACTAGGTTCTAATGATCTGGACAATCATAACTTCAAAAACTCAGTTGCTGTCGGCGGGATCGCCCGGGAGTTTTATCAACGTATAGCAGACTTCTACGGCGGAGGTTTAGGCTATCGCTTCGAACCTCATGTTGCAGAGTCAATCTTCCTGAGCCTGCTCGAAGAGGCCGGTGTCGACATCCTCTTTGACCGACGACTGCGGGAAAATGGTGGTGTTACGATGCATCAACATCGCATAACCGCGATCCACTTCGAAAACGGAGCTAGCATTCTAGCCCGTCAATTTATCGATGGCACTGTCGAAGGTGATTTAATGGCCTTTGCCGGCGTTCGCTACACCTATGGCCGCGAAGGGAATGCGGCATATGACGAAACGCTTAACGGCGTAGTTCACCATTCCAATTATCGCCAGTTCACAGTTAAAGTGGATCCTTACATCGAAGCCGGAAATCCGGATTCGGGACTCATCGCCAGCGTCCAGGCGGAACCGCTGGCGGAAAACGGCAGTGGTGACCGGGCCAGCATGGCTTTCTGCTTTCGCATCTGTCTGACTTGCAATTCACAGATACGTATTCCAATCCCCCAGCCAGACAATTATCAGGCGGAGCAATATGAGATCTATCGACGCTACTTTGCTGCGGGCGCGGGTGACAACTTTTTTGCACCCGATGCGCGCATCCCGAATCAGAAATCCGATATCGGTAGTTGGCACGATCTCTCGGCCAATCTCTACGGATACAGCCACGGCTGGCCCGATGGCAACTATGCAGAACGAGAGAGTATCTACCAGAGGCATCGCGACTTTACGATCGGGCTCATCTGGTTCCTGCAAAACGATCCTTCCGTGCCAATATGCATTCGCCAAAAATGGGCTAACTGGGGCCTACCTGCGGATGAGTTTCAAGACAATGGGCACTGGCCGCATCAACTCTACGTGCGCAACGGACGACGCATGCTCAGCGACTGGATCATCACCGAAGCAGATCTCACACAAGGGAATCCCAAAGTCGCCGAGGACCCGGTCGCACTCGCCTTTTGGCCTCCCGACATGCATCATGCCCGCCGCATCGTCAAAGACGGGCAAGTATGGAACGAAGGCTTTGTTTTCGGTAGCGACATCCAGTGGCGCCCCTTTGGAATCAGCTACCGGGCCATTCGTCCCAAAGCAAATGAATGTACCAATCTACTCGTACCCTCAGCCCTGTCATCCTCCTATGTCGGCTACGGAGCCGTTCGTCTGGAATGGACTTTCATGGTCCTAGGACAAAGCGCGGCCACCGCCGCAGTAATCGCCCTCCGGACAAAAGACACAGTTCAGAATATCTCCTACGAGCAACTACGCGAACAACTCCTCGTTGATGGGCAGATTCTGGAAAATATACAGACTGAATAAAATACCGTGTCATCCTCTAACCGACCACGCGGCCCGGCAAACCTGCTTGCCGATTTCACAACACCCCTCGCACATATCCCTACCTTTAGCGCATCCGCTTCATTTCAAACTGCTTACCATGCAAGGCCTCCTTGGCAAACACGCCCCAGAACTCGGTGGGCTCGTAAGTCCAGTCTTTGATCAACACCGGCGTCGCGCGGGGATGAAAGCACCAGGCGGTCCAGTTCAATCGATACTTTTGAATAAAGCCCAACATGTCCGGCACCCACGTGTAGGGCGACTCCTGAATTTCATGCGGAATAAAGTCCATTTTATTGGTATCGGCCCCCACTTCACCGACAAGGATCGGATACTGCTCAGCCACTGGAAGCACAGTCTTCGCCCATCCAGTATGCCAGTTGTATTGATGCCATGAATACATGATACCGTTGCCCCCTTCATGCTCATCAAGCGCATAGCCTTGGACCACACCAGATAAGTCTCCCGACCATCCGATGCCACCGACAACGACGATGTTTCTCGCCCCTGTCGAACGCACCGCATCCAACAAGCCCTGCATACCTACAGACTCATAGCCTTGATTGGCTTTCTTCTCGGCATCGGTTAAAAATCCGGATTCATCTACACCTTTCTTGGTGCCGACCCAGCCACCATTGCGCCAGACCTCCCAGGAGATTCCATGCGGCTCGTTCATCAGATCAAACAAGACAGCGGGGTGATTCTTAAAGTGTGTCGCCGCATCGACCCAGAACTGCGCGTGGATCGGCTTTGGTGCGCGATAACGGTGCAGATCCAACACAAGGTAGGCCCCGCGATTGGCGACGAGCGTCACGACCTGATCGATCGTATCGCGATAGCCTTGTCCACCATCTTTCTGGTAAACGCTTGTGCCATACCAAAACTCTTCTTTAACTGGTAGACGAATGACATTGGCATTCCACTCTTCGATACCAACTACGGCCGACTTAATCACCTGTGTATCGTGTGGCAGCGTCTCCAGATTACCGGCATTCAAGCCCTGCAACCATACTTCTTCGCCATTGGAATCCACCAGACGATTCCCTTCAGTATGTAATTCCAAGGGCCAATTTTCTTTTTGCGGCTCCTCAGGCGCCACGTAGCGCATGCGTGCTTCTTCCGCTCGTTTAGCAGCCGCAGCTTCTAAGGCTTGTGTGTCGGTCGGCTCCAACTTGATATCATCAATATCCATGGTGCCACTCGCCACACTAAACAATGCAGGCATTAACTTAATACTCACAGCGCCTTCTGGCACGAGAAAATCCCGGCTCACATGCACCCACCCATCGGTGCCACGCGAATAGGATGGGCTTGGCTGCGGCTTCAACTTCTTACCATCGGCATCGAGAATCTCTGCGATGACGCGCGCATCAAACCAAGGCTTTTCCCCCACCTTCAAATCCGTCACACGCCAGCGCCAAGACAACTTCAGCGCCTTCACATCGCTGGGCAAATCAATCTCACGATACAACATAATCAACTTCCCGGGCTCGGTCGACTTCATGCGCACAAAGTGATCGCCCGCTTCGTTCTCGTAGCTACCGTTTTCCTTGAGCTGCCCCCAATGATCGGGCCATGCTGGATTCTTTTGAGTCGACTCAAAGTTACCATTAGAAATCAGCGAACCTGTCGCATCCAACAAGGCCTTCGCTTTAGCCTGTCGTTTTTCAATATCAGACTGTTGCTGTAAGGCCTGCTCCGATTCTTTTAATGCAGCCGCTTCGAGTAATGCCGTGGGATCAATCGGTGTCAGTACCAGATCATCCAAATCATAGGTGCCCGCCTTTACGTTAAACAAGCAAGGCATGAACTTAATAATACGCGTCCCCTCTGGAACTAAGAAACTCGCTTCTTTTGTCACCCACTCGGGTTGATCTTTGCCATAGGCAAATGGCTTCGGACTCGGCGTAAGCTTCTTGCGCCCCCCATCCATAAACTCAAACAAGATACGCGCATTGAACCACGCCTTCTCGCCGCGTTGCAGATTCGTGATGCGCTGCTTCCAGCTGAATTTCAAAGCGCGCACCCCCTCCGGCACCGCAATCTCACGATACGCCATGACCAGTTTTCCAGGCGTGGTAGATTGCATGCGCAGATAGCGGTTCCCACCTTCTTCGCCCCACAGAATGCCCGTGCCTTTGGGCCAAGCGTCTGGCCATTGATCCATGTCGGCATCGAGTTCGACACCTGGGTTGGATAATATAGAATCCTGCAATGACGCAGCCTGGGCCGACGACACGCTACCTGCCCAAAGCAGGAAGATCGATTGAAGGCATAGAAGATGAAGAGAAAATCGCATACGATTGAGTTAATTGATAGGAAGAAAATTGAAAAACGATCTGATTAAAATGAAGCGTAAATTATAGTAAAGATGCAGGGTCGATCGGAGTAATCACCAGGTCATCTAAATCGTAAGTGCCCGCATTTACATTAAATAGGCAGGGCATGAACTTAATAATTCGCGCCCCCTCAGGAACCAAGAAACTCGCTTCTTTCGCCTCCCACTCGGGGTGATTTTTACCATAGGCAAATGGCTTCGGACTCGGCGAAAGCTTTGCACGACCTGCATCCATAAACTCAATCAAGATGCGTGCGTTAAACCACATTTTCTCACCTGGTTGCAGATTGGTAATGCGCTGCTTCCACGTAAATTTCAAAGCGCGTGCATCGGCGGGCACCCCAATTTCGCGATAAGCCATTAACAATTTCCCCGGAGCCGTTGCTTCAATCCGAAGAAAACGATTCCCTGCTTCCTCCCCCCACTGCAGGTGTTCGCCCTTCGGCCAACGATCCGGCCATTGGTCAAGGTCCGCATCCAACTCAAAGCCGGAATTCGTAATAAGTGAATCCGCCGCTGCGGTCATTTGCGCAACAGCAGAACTGCCAGTCCACGCAAGTAGCAAAACAGATTGAAGACAGAGTAAACAGGTGGAGTATCGCATTGTAATAAGAATAATGAGGTTAAAGACAGACCGTCGAAGATCTATAAAACAACGCTACATAAGATCATCTAAACCACAATCAAAGCTCTCCGCAATAAGTTGCACAGAGCGAGCATTGTATCAGCAATAGGAACGATACATTACTCGAATCACCGTTCAAATCCCTCAATGATCCCACCCAACTATTAAAGCCCCATTATTCAATGCAGCAGTCACCACGACTTACTTTACTATGTTTAATCGCACTCACATGGAGCACTGTCCAATCTATCTTCGCCGACAACATTGATCGCAACTACCCCAACGATCCACCCACCGAGAGCGCAAAAGCTGGTAACTGGCCCGCTCCCATCAAAGTCTCCGGCAATCGCTTGACCAATGCGAACGGCGAAGAGGTCTGGCTTCAAGGCGTCGCTATCCCCGGACTGGAAATCGTGCCGGCCGGTCATGGTGTAGTTCACTCAGCCATCGTGGCGATCGAAGAGTGGAAGGCCAATGTGGTGCGTCTGGCCATTAAAGATGAGTTCTGGTATGGCCTCGGCAAAGGACAAAGCGACGGCGGACTCGCCTACCGCGCCACCATCGATGCGGCGGTCAACGCAGTCGCCAATCGCGGTGCCTATATCGTGCTCGACAACCACCGCTTTCGTGCGGTCAAAGCAGAACACCTCCCCTTCTGGCAAGAGCTGGCCACGCTCTACAAGAATCATCCGGCGGTGCTCTTCGACATCATCAACGAACCGCACGGCATCTCCTGGGAAGTCTGGCGCAATGGCGGCTTCGTGGCCGATGAGTCAGCAGCCATCAACGAAGCCGGCTTTCTCAACGAAACCACCCTGCAAGCCAACCGAGGCTTCGAATCGCCCGGCATGCAAAAGCTCGTTGACGCCATTCGACAGACTGGGGCAAAGAACGTCATCATCGCCGGTGGATTGCAGTGGGCCTACGACCTCTCGGGCATTTTGGAAGGTTATGCACTGGACGATCCAGAGGGGCACGGCATTATGTATTCGACTCATGTATACAATTGGAAAACCGGTTGGCAAAAAGCCTTTCTGGACGCCGCGGAGCACTACCCGATCTTCGTCGGTGAGGTCGGCGCAGATATCAAGAAGATGCATTTCATTCCTTCAGACGACCAAGAAGATCCCTACACTTGGGTGCCCGACATGCTAGGCATTATTCAAAAGCATCGCCTCAACTGGACAGGCTGGTCCTTCCACACATGGGCCACTCCAGTGATGCTTTCCAATTGGCAGTATGAACCCACCCCTTTCTGGGGGGCATTCGCAAAACGTGCCCTCGCCGGTGAGCAATTCAAAAACAAAGGCCTTCGTTAAGATCAGAACATCAGAACAAAACTCCAGCCAACATCAATTTTACACACAACATGACCACACAAACATCTCCCCTCCAACGCCACCCCGCCAATCCAGTACTCCACGAAGACGACATCCCATGGGATTGCATGTCCGTATTCAACGCGGGCGTCTGCAAATGGGAAAATGGCTACATCATGCTCTTTCGCACCGACTCCGGCCCCCGCGCCCATCCGGATGCCTATCTGACTCGTGTGGGCCTAGCGCGCAGCCAGGACGGCCACAATTGGGATGTCGACCCGGAGCCGATTTTTGATCAACAGAAAATCCGCGAATGGCTAAAAAGCCAATATGATGTACGCTTTGGGGATAAAGAAGTCGTCCGTGTCTACGACCCACGCATCACGATGATCGATGCTGAGGCCTACTTCTGTTTCGCAGTCGATACACATCATGGCATTCGTGGAGGCATCGCAAAAAGCACCGACCTGCGCAACTGGGATCTCCTCCACATCACTTTACCCGAAGATCGGAACATGGTGCTCTTTCCCGAGCGCGTGAACGGTAAACTCATCCGACTCGACCGTCCTTTCCCCCTCTACCTGCGCGGCGGTCGCGAGTCCTTTGACATCTGGATCAGTGAGTCTCCCGACGGCATCCATTGGGGCGAACACAAACTCCTGCTGGCTGCGGAAGAAATTCCATTCGGCAACGCCAAGATCGGCCCCGGTGCGCCGCCAATCCGAACTGAAAAAGGCTGGCTCACCACCTTTCACGCCGTGATGAAACATGAAGACAAAGAACTCTTCACATGGAGTGAAGGCACATGGAACAAAGAATACATTGCCGGCCTGATGCTGCTCGACCTCGAAAATCCAGCCAAAGTCATTGGCATGAGCAAAGAGCCGCTGCTACGTGCCGAAGCCCCTTACGAACTGGAAGGCTTTCGCGGTTCCGTCATCTTCCCCGGTGGCTTCATTCTGGAAGACGACGGCATAGTCAAAATGTATTACGGCGCAGCCGACACCGTCGTGGCCCTCGCGGAAGGTAAGTTAGAAGACCTGCTAAATACGATCGAACCGCTGTAACAAAGAGCGGCAGACTCTGCAAACAGTCAGCCACGGATTGTTTCAACCTTCAACACCGTCTAGTCTTGAAGCGAAGTATCCGTATAACTCAACCAGTAATGCCCAGGAGGCGGTGGGCCGTATTCAATGATTTCAGACTCCGTGTAGGTATGCCGCATCCCACTCGGCGAATACACTACAATCCCAGTCATGCGCTCGTTTGGCCGCAACACGGAAACGTCATCATACAGAATGTTCCACTGCTCTGACTCCTTCTCGGCGACTCGTGTGAAAAACCGCCGCTTATGGTCCAGTTTCGGTTGCATGAATTGCACCGCTTTCGGTGTAATCGAAAAGATACCACTGCCGACACTGGCAGCGATCGGCAAGTGCCCCAAATTAATGACACGCACAGTTCCCGCGGGAAAATCCTCCTCGCCGTCCGGGTAATAAGTTAATATATACTCACCACTCGCAGTCGCGGCAACGACCACTAAAACGCTTTCGACAGTGTCGCTCACCTTCACCTGAGCAATCGCCTCATACCGAGTGTGCGCCTGCCCCGAATCATCGAGAAAATGGATTTCTTTATACACGTCGCATGGCCTGTCCGGTTCAACATCAAAGGGCGGACTGATCGCATAAGGGTATGAACTAACAGATCGATACTCGCCATTGTCCTTAATCACATATGCCGCATCCGATTCGTCTAAAATCAAAACGCGGACTGCCACCGCTGCTGTCTGTGCCGCTGCAGCACTCACAGAAAAACTCATCAACAAAAAGCAGCAAAGCGCACGAGGCGGAAACAAGACATTCATACTATAATTCATCTTCAGTTAACCAGCGAATAGAGATAATTTGATATTTCCGACCGAAACTTAGGTTGTCCGCATGCAACGCCGAATCCACTGCGGCATCGCCTCCTTCGCTCGGCGGCCGCACATAGTCTGGCAAACGCTGCACCAGCGCTTCACACCAAGCTCTGGACTTCACCGACGACGAAACTGGATCCAAGACATCACCATACGTTCGAATGCGAAAGGTATCACTCCGCGCGGAGAGATACTGTCCGATGCGAGAAAGTACGTCCCCCTGTAATACATGGCCTGGGAAACCACTAATGAAGGAATCCAGCTTATATGCGCTGTCCTCCATAATATTGGCATCGTCTAATGTGGGTTTATCAAAGATTGTGTCCACACGCCCATCGTTCACCGCAACATCCAGCGCGGATTGCAAGGCTCCCTTTAAGCCCAGCCCGTATGTATCATTTCCGCTGGACACTAAGCGACGATTCACAAAATCCGCCATGGAAAGAAACGGCCCGCGTAAAACAACTTGTCTGACCATTTCCTCAGACAGGTCTTGAATCTCAGCAGCCGTCAAATTGCGAAAGCCGGCCCAGGCATTCTCGTTATTCGCCGTCGCAGCCGCATTCGATTCTCCAATACGTTGCAAACTACGCGCAAAGGGCGCCGTCAAATCCGCACTATCCGCCTCATCTCCTAACGGCACACCACTCAAACTGGCGAACCAGGCCTTCCATGCTTCCACCGAGGTGGAATTAATATTAAAGGCCCCCTTAGACATCAAATTCGCTGCAGCCATACGACTGTTCTCTGAACGGCTCGGATTACCGTCACCTCGAAATTTTGTTTCATCGTCATGCGGAACCTCGGTCTGACTACGAAAGGGCTGATAGCGATGATTGACCAACTGATCGTTATCAAAATCGAAATCTCCAAGTGCCGGATAGGTCGAAAAGTAGAACCGGTCCCACAGCGCATCATTCCATAAATAGGAACCATCATAATGATATCCAGAATACCCCGCGCCGAAGACTTGATCACGCGCCACACCGGGATTTGGATACGAATTCGATAGCGTGTAATTGCCCTGCCAGGCTTGAACCGTCGTCGCATTCTGCACGTTCGCCCCGTACAAGGCTTTCATACTGGAATAGCCCTGCCAATTGATCCGATCGACATAAGCCATCGTATTGAAGTGCTGCAATTGTCCCAACGAGCTCAAGCCGATCCCCGGTTCGGGATATTCATAAAGCAAATTGGTAAACCCCAGGTCACTGCCGATGCCAGGCGGCGGCGCGGTATCATAACTACTCACACCTGAATTCACTGGGCCCCATCGCACATTGGTCAAACTACCGCTAGGCCGCAGCAGATTCGCGCCGATATACTTCTCATTCCCGGGGAATCCTGTTTTTACATAGCCCCGTGCCCACTCTTTTAAGTGTGTGCCAGATGTAAAACCATGAAAGCCAGTGATCATGGACATCCGGTAATTTTGCTGCAGAAAATAAGCGCGTTGAAAAGTGCCCTGAGACAGGTCCTCCAGACGAAAATAACTGCCCCCTCCCGCTCGCAAGCCCGAATCAACAGGATATACCAAAAAGACATTACTGGAATCATCGCCCGTCGAGGGGTAATGCGGCGAAACCGAATGGACTAAACGGCGATCCCCCACTATTGCCTTTTCCGCAGGGTCATAGTCTAAAAACAACTCGGTTAAAATATGTGCTTTGCTAAAAAACAAAGCCGCATGTGTCGTCCCGCTCGGAATCGTCACTCCGGTATCATATACCAAATACGCCGATGGGTCATAATCGTTCACCATGGTCGCTTGAAATGCCGCCTGAGCATTGGCACCTGAGGGGATCAAGTCACCACTGACTTGTAGACTGAATATCTGTGCTTCGCCGGGCGCCATGCCCTCACTCTGTAAAATCATTTGAGCGCTCCCAAGACCTGCTCCGGCCAAGCTCACTTGATTCGTATTGGAAAACTCCGCGACCTGCGGATCATCAACATTCGCAGGTGTGCCAAACCGAACATAGGCCGTTTGAGAATCAGTGAACAGCACCGTATATTGGGCAGGCGCAAGTGGCACTGAGTATGGATTGACCAAGACCACTTGTGGAATGATTTGTAATTGAACAGTGCTCCCCACATTCAAATTATAAAACACTTTCGCCTGACTCACCATAGGCCCAATACCACTTTGTGTGGGCGATTGGAGTCGAGGAATAACCGCCCCCGTATTCGTGTAGGCACCAACCGGCGTATCCGTGCTCAAATTACCCGCATTGTGATAGGAGCCAAGCATCTCCCAAGTCGGCGTATACGCCATAATTCCAGGAGCGACGCTATATTGCTGCCGGCTATCACCATAGCCGGTATCGCTTGGCACCTCCGCATATGGAGTAGTCAAAGGGTTTAAAAAGCGGTTCGAACTCGCCGTTGGCTCAATTACGAAGTAGCCATCCGCAGCATTCACCTCATAAGCCGCAGCTGCTGCAGATTGTAGCGACGCGATATCCGGTTGCCCGAGAATGTATGAGAGGTCTCGCTTCAAGCCTCCGTGTTTCACATCGGCCAATACTCCCCATGAGCTTAGAGTGAGATCATGGAAACGTGAATCGAGCTCATCCATATAAGCGGAATCATTATTGAGAAATGCAAAATCACGTAGAAAAAATATATCCGCCAGGGCTGGATCATTGGGCGTATAGAATGGAGCCAACCCATCTGAACCATCGGTCGTCATCGCTTCAACTGCCACACGTTGCGCCGAGGCGGCACGTCGCAATTGATCGGAAGGCAAGGCAGACCCCGTATATGGGTCCACCAAATTCGCTCGCGCCTTCACTCCCTCATCACCGACCCACCAAGCATAACTACCACGTCCCGAATCGCCTAAATCTATCTCCATGATCGGTGCAGTCACCGCACGATCGATCGCCTCGCCCCCCCCAGTCGCATTTCCATCGGGCGTCACCAGTAAGGCATAGCGCTGCCCACCACTCCCAAGTATCGTATCCGAAGGTCGACTTGTCGCATTTAAGCCAGTCACCTGATCCGTCGGATTATAATCGATCGCGCCTTCATTGCCACTAACCAACCAACTCAACAGGCTTGGCTGCGCATTGTATCCCTCGGGGTTTTCAGGATCATAGGCCGACGTGTTCGTATTGCGCCATACCCCCGTCCATTGACGATTTCGCTGCGCCTGCCAATATGTATCTAACTTCGCCTGAACCGTCGCCCCATCCTCTCCACTCTGCAAGTTCACTGATGCGGGCAGCGATACATCAGCCCGCCCCGTCACTCGCTGATCTGGCCCCGTGTGTTGTTGCAATGCGCCGAGTGCTATGTTCAGCCCGAGCATGGCATTCTGCTTCGCCTCCAACTGGCTTAATGAATCACTCGCCAGTCGCGTCTCCACTCGAACAAAAGCTGTCAGACTTAACAACAATAACAGGACAAATGAAAGAATCCCTAATGATATAATGAGGGCAAAACCACCACTTCGATGGCTTCGACTCTTCTTTACACATAAATGACTGTGCTCAGGGATGAACATTTATACGATCAACTTGAGTGTGGTGTCCGGGCAATGCAAGAAACGTTTGAACATAGCCATTAACGTAAACGATCCAACTTGAACGACTTCCCACCCAAGGCTTCCTTGGCTTGTTTGCCCCAGAAAGGAGTCGGCTCATAAGTCCAATCCTTGAGCATGCGGGGGCTGGCTCCGGGGTGAAAGCACCAGGCGGTCCAGTTCAATTGATACTTCTGTATCAAGCCGAGCATCGAAGGCACCCAGCTGTCCCAATCTTCCTGCTGCTCATGCGGCATGAAGTCCATTTTCTTAGCATCTGCACCGACCTCCCCGACCAAAATGGGATACTTTTCCGCGACATTCAGAAAGCTCTTTTGCCAATTGCTTTTCCATGGATAGACGTGGGTCGAATACATGACGCCATTCCCCCCATGATCATCCACCGCAAAGCCATTGAGGATACCGGAAAGATCATAGGCATAATCCAAGCCCCCGACGATGACGATATTCTGTGCTCCGGTCTCACGCACCGCGTCGACCAAGGCCTGCATGCCGATCGACTCGAAGCCACGGGCGTTTTTCTTCTTATCCTCTTCACTGAGGAAGGCATCTTCATCCCCCTCTTTTTGCTTTTCCGCCACGAAGCCACCATTGCGCCAGACTTCCCAACTGGTTCCGTGCGGCTCGTTCATCAGGTCGAACAAAACTGCCGGATGATTTTTATAGATGCTTGCGGCCTCCTTCCAGAAGTCCGCATGGACTTGCTTCGGTGAACGGTAGCGATGCAGATCGAGGACCAGGTAAGCACCACGATTGGCCGTCATGATGACCGCATCGTGAATCAACTGCTTATACGCCTCCCCATCTTTACCAAACCAGTATTCTTCCTTCACCGGCAGACGAATCACATTGCCATTCCATTCATCCAAAACGACCTGGATCGACTTTAAAATATTCTCCCCTCTCGGGTTCCATTCCATGCTGGGAACATTCGAGCCCTGCAGCCAGACTTCCCTGCCCTCTGCGTTGTGCAGGCGATTCCCTACCACATGTAACTCCGATGGCCAGTTTTCGGGCTGCGCGGCTTCTGCATCCACATGCAGGAAGGCGCGCATCTTATCTTTCTCAGCCTTGGCCGCCAACAAAGGCGCCGCATCGACCGGCTTCAGCACCAGGTTGTCCATATCCATGACGCCGGACTTCACATTAAACAAAGCAGGCATGAACTCAAGAGCGACGGCATCTTCCGGAACCAATAAATTGCGGCTGCGGTGCTGCCATCCATCCGTCGATTTCTTACTATATACATCGCCCCCGCCGCTGAGCTTTTTACCATTCGCATCGAGGAATTTCAACATGACACGGGCATCATGCCATGGCTCAGTGCCCTGCTTAATATCCGTAAGCCTCCAGTCAAAGGAGAGCTCCAGCGCCTGCACATCTGCCGATAGATCAATGACAGAGTAATACATGACCATCTTTTCCGGATTGTCCGAATGTAGACGTAAATAACGATTCCCCGCTTCGGTCTCGTAGGAAAGCCGATCCTTGAGCTTGCCCCAATAATCGGGTCGGCCGTCGTTGTTCCCATCTGCTTCCAAGCCGCCGTTAGCGATCAAGCTAGCATTTTCCGCTAAAACCTTGGCGGCCTTGCGCTGGCGTTGCTCCGTTTTGGCACGCGTCTTCTCTGCGTTCTCCAGCTGGGCGGCTGCGGCGGCCTCTCGCAGTGTCCTTGCATCGATCGGCCGCATCTGCAGATCGTCCAAGTCAAAGACACCCGCCTTCACATTAAACAGGCAAGGCATGAACTTGAGCGTATGCGCGCCCTCCGGCACCAGGAATGACATCTGCTTTTCCACCCAGCCATCGGTATCGCGATTACTATACGCGGGGCGCGGCTGCCCTTTTAACTTATTGCGATCCGCATCCATGAATTCCATCATGATGCGGGCATCAAACCAGGACTTTTCCCCACGCTCCAAACCAGTGACCCGTTGCTTCCAGCTAAATTCCAAAGCTTCAACTCCCTCGGGCAATCGAAGCTCGCGATAGAGCATCAGCATTTTACCAGGCTCCTGACTGGTCATGCGAATAAAGTAATTGCCAGCCTCATTTTCCCAGCTCGCTCCTGCGGGCTGCGGCCAGCCATCCGGCCAGGATTCAGATTCGGATTGCGGAGAGAAGTCTTCCGCGATCACGCTTATTTGAGCAGACAAATGAACAAAACTCGCAAGAGCTAGAAACAGATAAAGCAATCGATTCATAAGGGATATTAATGAGGGGAATGGATTGAATGTGACGGAACTAAACAAAGCGAGTTCAAGCCACAGGCGGGGTCAGGAGAACCACCTTATAAACTCTTAAGATAAGAATGATCTCAAGTCAGGGCTAGTGCAATAGGTTGCCCCAAAGTGCGATAAGGAAACCTATTGCGGAGACCTGAACTTTCACCGCCAAGCATTCAGGCTCAGAGTGAGACTGAATGACGCCCCTCCCCTTTATCCATTCTCAATATGGCCTTTAAATTCAAACAAGCAGGCTTTGCCGACATCCCCGAGAAAGACCGCATCCCATTTGGTCAGAAACTCGCTTTCGCCATGGGCACCAATACCGAATGGATTGGTAGTTCCCTGGTGACGAGCACCCTATGGATGCCCTTCTTCAACATCGGGCTGGAGATCAGCCCCATTGTGCTGGGCATCATCCTGATGATCATGCGAGCCTGGGACGCGATCTCCGATCCTTTGGTGGGTAACTTCTCGGACAATGCCCGCACCCGCTGGGGGCGGCGACGTCCCTTCATTTTTCTCGCATCCCTGACCACCGCTGCGCTCTTCCCCTTCATCTGGAACTTTCCCGAGAGCGTCATCAACGGCAGTTCCTGGCTGGTGCAACTCGCGGACTATGTGCCCTTCCTGAGTGATGAACTGAGTAATCAGGATAAGGCATCCTTTGTTTATCTGACGGCGATCGGGCTCATTTACTTCACCAGTTTCACCTGCTGGTCGATGCCTTACTACGGCCTGCAGTTGGAACTCACGCCCAACTACGACGAACGCACGCGCTTGACCGTCGTCATGACCTTTGTGAGTAAAATACTCTCCTTCTTCGCCGGCTGGGCCTTTGTGGCCATTGTCTTTGTTGGCACCATTGCCAAGGGCGACATGAGTAGTCTGGAAGGCAAGCCGCAATGGATTCAATCAATGGTCGCGGGCATTCAGCCAATGCTCACCGGCTTCGCCGGAGATCATTTGGACGACAAGCCGATCGTTTTGGGCATGAAAATCCTTTGCTGGTTCTTTGCACTCTTGCTGCTGATCTTCGGCGTCATGCCCGCGCTCTTTGTCAAAGAGCGCTACTACGACAAAGAAGCCAGCCAGCAAAAGCCCGAATCTTTTTGGAAGAGCATCAAAGAATCGGCCACCTGTAAGCCGCTGTGGTCGCTGATCAGTGTGTCGTTCTTTCTCGTCATGGGCTACGCCTCGATCGGCGGGCTGGGTACCTACGTCATTATTTACTATGTATGTGATGGTGACATGCTTCAAGCCGGTGTGATCACCGGGCTCAAAGGATCTGTCCTCGCAGTCACCGGAATCGCGCTGTTGCCGTTTTTCACCTGGCTGGGCGAGAAACTGGATAAGCGCAAAGCGGTAATAATCATGCTAGGCACCTGTATCTTCGGGCACCTGCTCAACTATTTCCTCATGACGCCGAGCATGCCCTATCTGTTAATTATTGCCGGCTTCTTTGAATCCACTGCAATCGGAGCGGTCTGGCTCTTTTTGCCCTCCATGAAAGCGGATGTGGCGGACTGGGATGAAGTCGATACCAAGCGCCGCCGCGAGGGATCGATCAATGCCTTCTACTCTTGGTTCATTAAGACATCACTGGTCGTCTCCATGGGGATCGGGGGTGCGGTGCTCGAATATTCCGGCTATGACGCCAGCCTAGACCATCAGGCCGTGGCAGTCGTGGATAAAATGTTTCACCTATATTTAATTTTACCAGCCATCATGTGGGGCGTGGCCTTACTCTCCATCTGGTATTATCCGCTGAGCCGTGAACGAGCAGCCAGTATTCGTAAAGAACTGGAAAAACGACGTGGCTATGTTTAAGCTACCGCATTAAACAGTTTAACACGCCGTCAAGTAGAAGACTCTAAATAATGACTTACAAACGAATACAAAGCTACAGCCTGGGAATCCTACTTGCGCTGCAGATGTTCTCAACGCTCCACGCAGCAACGATCCCGGCGAACGCCCCCAACATCCATTACAGTGGGCGGATCGATGACTCAACCCCCGGCGAAGTTGTGTTCGCCTACTCTGGAGCCCGCGTGCGCATGGCCTTCGAAGGCGAAAGCATCGGGGCCTACATCGATGATCTGCATAAGAAAAACTCACTCATCGTATTTATCGATGGCCAGCGAGGTGAGAAACTGACGCTAGAGGGCAGTGGCGGCTACTACGAGTTGGCAAAAGATCTCAGTCCCGGGCCACACACCATTGAACTAGTCAAAGCGACCGAAGGCAATATCGGTAACATTCGCTTCAAAAGCTTTGAGCTAAGCGAGGATGGCAAAAGCCTGCCCTGGCCGACTCCGGAAACCCGTCGTATCGAATTTATCGGCGACTCGATCACCTGTGGCTATGGCATCGAAGCGGCCGACCCGCACCAAGCCTTCAAAGCTGAAGAGGAAAACTTTTGCGACACCTACGCCTTCCACGCCATTCGAAAGCTGCAGGCCGACTATTTGGTCGTCGCCCGCTCCGGAATCGGGATACTGCGCAACTACAACGGCCCCGCGGACGGAAGTGAGGATAATATGCCGGCCATCTACGAGCGAAGCCTGTTCAAATCCGAACTCCCGAAGTGGGATTATAAGCGTTTCACACCAGACGTGGTTGTATTAATCTCTGCACAAACGACTTCAGCACCACTGGGCCCAATGTCCTCAAATTCGAAAGTAATTACACTGAATTTGTGCAACGCATTCAGTCCCAATATCCAAATGCCAAAATCGTGCTGCTACTCGGACCGATGACCAATGACCCCCAAATCAAAACCATCCTTGAGCGCGTTGCCTCGGAAACCAACAAGCCAAACAATCCAGTCTCATTTTTTGAAATGTCGGCACATGGAAAATACGGATACGGTGCCCATTACCACCCCTCTAAAAAACAAGCCGCAGTGAATGGCGCCGAACTGACGAGCTATTTACGCCAGCTCATGGGATGGGATTAAGCGCAGGCGTATCGTGCCCGTAAATCTCTGCCATGGAATTGACTCCCCTCTTTCCTCAAGAAACTAACCGACGTAATGGAAGAGAGCTCCTGGACATTACCGGCTCATGTCTGGGAAGAGCCTGCTGGCAAAGATCCGATGATGATTGATTTGTTTGCGGCCGAAACTGCCAACAATTTTGCAGAATGCTCGTCACTTTAGGATCACTGATTCCCGAGGAACTGCATACCCCAGTGAAGCAAACTGCCGAAAGCTGCAGCGCCATTGGTTTTTGGACAAAAAAAGAGGCCGCCTGAGCATTACGGATCACTTCGAGCTCAGCCAGGCCGGCAGTTTTGAATCGATCGTCATCGCACCCGCCGATACCCGCCAGGAAGGCAACGATGCTATCATCACCACCGAGCATGCACACATCCGTATTCAGCCCAGTCCCGGCACCCGGATTCGCGCCATTGAAGCCTGCACCTACAAAGACCATCAAGGCAAGAAGGACACTGTGCAACGCATTCGTCTTGCCTCAGATCAAGACAGCGCCAGCGGCTCGCTGTCGTACACGGTTCTAATTGACTAAGGCTTCAACTGAGACTCCCTGATCATATAAGAGGAAAAGCAGCGTAAAGAACTACTTGTTACTGATATCCCGAGCGGAACGTGCGCCCTTGATCTCATCCTCGCCACGAATAATTCGATAGGCCCCCTTAAAATCGCGCACATAGGCTTTAAGCTCCGCCTCGCGCTCCTTACTGACATTCTCTGTTCCTGACAGAAAAAGCACGACATTCAAGGAAGGCGCATTCCCCCTCTCTTATCATAGATCTCTTCAACCAAATCCTTCAGGTAATCTTCGACATTACGCTCTTCAATATAATACGCAGGCGGATAAGGCTCAGATACCGGAGGGTTCTTCCATTTCAAACCAAGTTCTTTAGCCATAGCATTCACACTTGTAAGGCTATAAACCTTCGGCGGCAGCCCATTTTTCTTACGCTCGGCATTTAATTTCTTATTAGCCTCTTCCACCTTTTTCCGCATTTCGGGAACTTCAGCAACATAAGCCGCACGCGCGGCAAGGTAAGATGGGTCATTCAAACGTTTCTCTTTTGCTTCCTTAAATTTTGCGGATTCTTCAGGAGTCATATAACGCCGAATCCTGCTATAGCCACTATGTGAACCAGTAATAAAAAAGACGGCATCGACGTTCTGCTCTAATGCTAATTGAGTCAAATAGGTCGTGCCTCCGTTTCGCTGCACATTCCATTGCACATAGTCAGGGGAATACACCCTTCCCCGTGCACTGCGGCCTTCTTTCGTATCAAACTTTTTCGGGTCCGAGTGATCAAATGTTTTGAGCGCTGCAAGCTTCCCCCTTTCAGCCCGACATGATCGACAGCTGAATTAACCGGTGCGATCCATTGAATCAATTCTTGCGTCACTTCAGAACCAGCTGGAATCAACCGGGGCTTGAAAAAACGTGTCCGATTGCCATCAAACAAAATCACGTTAAACAAGGTGCCTGCCGATAAATTACCCACCATATCGGTAATCTCATCTTTGATCACCCGATAACTCCGCAGGCCTCCTTTATTATCAGTCACCATATTCCGATGGGCATCGATAAAAAATAGTATGCGCTCTGCACGTGTCTTGAGTCCAAACACACTTACATCCGACATCCCCAGTCCTATTGAGCCGCGAGTTCCCCCCAATAGAGAGCCACCTCCTAGATTTCCAAGACCACTACTTACCGTAAAACTTTCACTCATCGAAGGTAGATTCACATCGACTTGTGCAATCGCAATATTGCCCAATTGTCGCATTTTCAATCGATTCATCGCCTGAGGTTGTGGAGCAGCTTGAGGCTTAATCTCAATTCTCACATCCGGCGGCGGTGCTTCCTCGACTACGGAGGGGGGCTCTTCAAATTTAGCTTCGTCAGGAACTATGTACCTATACACCGTGAAGCTGCCCAGAATCACTCCCAAAACCAAATGCGCCAAGCCACTCACAACCAACACCTTCAACAGCATCGGATTCATTTTCTTTTTAGGTAAAGGCATGGCAACAGACATTAAAAATAAGTAGAATGACTAGATATCATCATCCAGCCATCGGGGTTACTCACTCACCTTGAACCAAAAGACTAAGACAACAAAGCGCAATATTGCGCAACTAATTGCGTTCATGCGAGCACACGAGTCAACAGCCATTGCCAGCACCTAACTAAGTAAACTCCGATGCACTCAAGAGATCACGACCATCTGATGGCAAACTAGCTTGGGGACGCGAAAACGGATGGAGCCACCGGACTCCGTAAACTCAAGCTCCGTCCCCTCCGGCTGCAAGCTAACTGCTTGCACTGGTGCTTCCAACTTCAGCTCAACCTCCAAGTCATAGAGCGGCAACAACTCCTCGATCACTTCGTAGGACTGCTGCACACCCGAAGCATTGCCGCCGTGTAGTTCAGCCGCGCCGCCGCGATTGATGGTGTTGGCAAACAATAAATGTAAGACATGCCGCTGCTGCTCCGCTTGATGCATCAAGGACACCCGCCCCGTGGAGGGCAAACCTGCGACAGAAACCCTGCGATCTTCCCCTAATAATTGTGCCAATACCTTCTCGAAATACTGCCGTAGTGCCACCTGACCATAGGAACGATAAATCGAAAAAATCGGATGCGCGAGGTAGACAACATTGCCCTTACGCACACCGCAACTATAACCGGAAGCTTCAGCCCGATTGGGCGTGTGCTGATGACTGCAGAAGTGATTAAACTGACGATTAAAGTACGGATCAAAGATCTCCCCCAAGGACTCGCCATCCTTCACTTGAACACGACGACTCTTGCCATACATCACCATCGGATTGTTAACGAAATCTGCACGCAGATCGGACTTAGGCAGTAGATAGTCGGGACCATACTCAGACAATTCCCCCACTTCGCCACCGACATCAAACAACATCCCACGCCCGGAATCGATACCACTGTCTCCGGTCAGCATTAACTTCCCCCCCGCTGCGACAAAAGCCTTCAGCTTAGTTTCCAAATCGGGATCGACTTCCACATCATCCGGTAAAATCAACAATTTGTAGGGCGCAAAGTCCATGGCTGCATCCAACACATCAAACAACACATGCGATTCCAGCAGCATACGTCCCGCTCCCGTGTCCGAGGCGCGCTCCCGACCATTCTTCAGAAAGCTCTCCGCACCACGGATCGATCCACTCAACAGTAGCCCCACATCCGCCACGTTGCGCGCGCCTTGCACATACGCCTCCTTCTCGGCTACGTCGCGATAAGCCTCTCCGATGATGCCATAAGTGCTCTCATCCAAAGTGCCTTCCGGATGTAATTGATCCCCCACACTGCATTTTGCCCCATAGGCCAACATCGCACAACACTCATAGCGCAGTGCGTTTGGATGCTTATAACCACCAAATTCACCCCAAGTGGTATGAAACTTCCCCGTCATACCGAGGTAATCCATATCCAGTTGATGCACATACTTGGCCGACATCGGGAAGTGATCATAGCCCCACCCCCCCGTTGGCAAGCTCTCCAATTCCAAATGACTGAAGAACTTTAAAATGTCGCGATAGCCCGGCGTCACGTGTCCGCTATTGTGAAAGATCGGCATCTTAGGATCGATCGAACGCACGGTTTCCGTCACACGCTGATAATACTTCATCAATCCATCCAAACGACTCTGACGGCGATCTTCCGGCTTCAAAGGGTCCAGTCCCTTTGCCTGCATGTGCTCCAGCGCCCACACCGAACAATCTTCGTTCTGACTAATAATGTCCAAGAAAATTCCATCCGCATGGGGGAATAATTCCATGACCTCACGCACCTGCTCACACAGATAATCCAGATAGGGAGAATGGAAGCTAAGCATCTTAAAGCCTGCCTGTAGCGGCGACTTCGTCCACCCCGAATAACTTCCGTCCGGTGCGATCTCGCGCCATTCCGGATGCTCCTCCGCAGCCATATTATGCACCCCTGCAGTCAGATAAATCGGCACATTAATATCAATTTCCTTACAAGCATCAAACTGCGCTCGCAGCAAATCAAAATCCAAACCGGGGTGGCGTTTGCCGACCTTTGTATTGTAATAGCTCCAACCGTGGTGACAGGTCGCAAAGGTGCTGACACTATTCACCGCAGCACGCTTGAGCGTTGCCTGATACGCGGCCTTATCAAAGCGTGAACCAATGCCAGCAATGGCGCCAGAGGTATGAAAATCAAGGTGAATTTGTCGAAAACGAAGCGGAGTAATCATACAGAAAAATTTGCATATAATCACAGTGCTGCAAAAGCAAAAACGCTTGTTCCACAGCCACTATTAGTGGTATATTTTCACCGCCCAAGAATATGCGAAGGCCGCCTGTGATATTATAGAGTTCGTCCACATCTCCTTTAACACTCGATTCTAGCCAGCATAAACATCGCCTCTCAACCGAATGCCCCTTGCCTTCTAAACTGCAAAGGTGTCATTCGAGTTCGCTTTTTGAACCAACTATTGAAATGCGCCGGCGAAGAAAAGCCCAGTGAATAGGCGATCGCTTTCATACTATCATGATTCGCGAGTAATGCGTCTTGCGCCGTTTGTAGTTTGCGTAAGTCAATATGTTGATAAAGCGTATGCCCCGTCTCGGCCACCATCAGTCGTTCCAAATGGGGCAGACTGAGAGAAACTCGTTTCGCAATACTGGCATTAGTCACGGATTTCCCCAGCTCATAGATATCCGCAGAGTTAATCATCTCCATCGCTTGCGCCACTCGAGCGTTGCCCTTCCCCATGACCTGCGGATGAATTCCCTTCACTTGGAGCACCGCAGTCAACTCAAGCAGAAATGAGCGTAAAGCATTTTGTGTAAGCATGTAATCGCGCATATCAAGTACTTGCTGCAAACGAAGAAAGCCCGCGTCCACGTGCCGCGCCATTAAAGGAAGTATTTTACGTGCCTCACGCTCAAGCCGTGGGGCCTCAGTCGCGTCAAAGATGCACGGAAGCCCGTCATCATAGAGCGCTTCGCCGGTAGGCAGTTGAAAGCGATAGGCAATCGAGAGTAACTCGCAATCAACACTGAACTGTTGACGACGTCTCCCCTGCTTAAAAATAAGCCACTGCCCAGGATCCGCGCGGTGCTCCGCATCCGTACTAACCCCGACTTTAGCCCAACCTTTGATAACAAGTGCCGCACTCTGAAAATGATAATCCATACTGTCGATCACTTGCGGCAGATCACCCTTTTTCTGATACGCCCAAAGCAGCTGAATCCGTAGACTGTTCCATTGCTCCAGTCTGTATTCAGGGAAGCAGCTTGGGCGAAGAATGTTCATTATTTGATATATAATGTGTAATATAGGATAGCCTGTCGATTTGATTTTCTGCTGACGATACCAAATCCTTTTTAAATGAATTCCAGACTCGAGTCCAAAGAAGAAAAGGTAGACGTATGCGTCGTCGGAGGTGGCATGACCGGATTGATTGCAGCAGTGGCTGCAGCAAGGCGTGGCGCCAACGTAGTATTGATCCATGATCGTCCCGTATTAGGAGGCAATGCTTCGTCCGAAGTACGTATGTGGATTTGCGGCGCCCACGGACACCACCGCAAAGAGACCGGTATCCTGGAAGAGATCCAATTGCTCAACTTGACGAAATCCCAACGGCAACTATTCCACCTGGGACTCGGTCCTGCTTGAATTTGCAAAGATGACGCCCGGCCTCACGACCTTACTCAATTGCACATGTAACGATGTGACGATGGACGGCAATCGTATCACCAGCGTAAACGCATGGCAATTAACCACCCAAACCTGGCACAGCGTTAAAGCCGACATCTTCATCGATTGCTCCGGAGATTCCATCTTAGCTCCCCTATCTGGCGCTGAAGTGAGCTGGGGACGTGAGAGCCGCGAAGAAACCGGAGAGCCAATTGCCCCCTTGAAATCGGACCTAAAGACAATGGGCAATACCATCCTACTGCAGTTGGAAGAAACTGCCGAGCCACAGGACTTCACACCGCCCGAGTGGGCCTATGTCTTTGATGAAGAATCCAACCTGCCCTCACGCGTGGCGAGCGGCTTTGGCCACAACTTCTGGTGGCTGGAGATTGGAGGTCTGAAAAACACAATTACTGACGCAGAAAGTATTTACGACGAACTCGTTAAGGCAGCCTGGGGTATTTGGGATTATATGAAAAATCGCGGCCCACAGGCGGAGAAGCTGCGCAACTGGCGCTTACGCTGGCTCGGCTCACTTCCTGGAAAACGCGAAAATCGACGCTATGTGGGCCCCCACGTGCTAACTCAAATGGACATCGAGACAGCAGGTAAATTTGACGACATCGTCGCCTACGGCGGTTGGAGCATGGACGATCATCACCCTGCAGGATTGTATTACCCTGGCAGCGCGACCATCTTCCACCCGGCCCCTTCCCCCTATGGCATTCCGTTTCGCTGCCTGTATTCAAAAAACATTACAAATCTGTTCTGTGCCGGGCGAAACATTTCAGCCACCCACGCGGCCCTGTCTTCCACCCGTGTGATGGGCACCTGCTCTCTATTGGGGCAAGCGGTGGGCACGGCCGCCGCACTTTGCGTCGAACAGCAATGCTTACCAGCTGAGATTAGCAGTCAGAAAATACAAACGCTACAGACACGCCTGATGGAAGACGATTGCTGGTTACCCGGCAAGACCCGTCCACTCTGCGAGCTCATGCAAGCCGCACAGGTCAGCGGCTCCAAAGGCGAATCGACGGACGTCCTACTCGACGGCCACGAGCGCGAAGCCGACAAACAATCGCACGTATGGACGGGCCCCATCGGGGCATCCATCGAGCTCAAATGGAAATCACCACAGGAAGTGGAATGTCTGCGCCTGGTCTTTGACAGCAACTTAAATGATGATAAGCGCATGCCTTGCCGTTACGGACTGAATGACGTTCCTGTGCAGGTGCCTACGGCAATGGTTCGCTCCTTCACCGTAGAAATCCAAACTAAACAAGGTGACTGGATAGAACTCTGCAAAGTGGATGCGAACAGGCGCCGTCTCTATGTCTTACCCGTGGCGCAAAGCGTCACAGCCATTCGCTGGACAGGCCATAGCACCTGGGGCGCTAGCGACTTACGTGTCTACAGTATCGAAGCGAGCTCCACAGTGATGCCACTCTCACAAGATCCCCCAGGCGGCAAGCGCTGGGTCGACCTCATTTCAGAAATACCCGCCGAAGATCTCGCCGAACCAGACCACGGACTGGAACACAAAGGGCACGGATCGTCCCGAGTGGGCGCGTGATAGCCTGTTCCAGAAATTTCCGAATAAGAAACACTTGTTTATAGCAATAATTGGTGGAATATTTTCACCATTCATGAATTGGTTGCAAACATTAAAGGCCCCGCCACAGATCCGACAATTGACTCGTGGCATACATGGCCACCAAGTCGCCAAAGAGACCTACGTGCTCCCTCAATTCTGGTCGCTTCACTTTTATGAATACTATGGGCGAATCGATTGTGTCGACCAATGCTACGCACTCGAACCCGGTGCTTGTTCGATCGTGCCTCCGAATATTCCAATCACCTTTCACTACCAAGGGCCTTCCGAGCACTTATATTGTCATTTCCAACTGCCTGAAAACTTTGCCCATGAAACACAAGCATCGCAATTCATACACAACGACGCCAGGCTTCCCCAACTCAAAAGCTTACTGGTTGGCGCAATCCCTTTAATAAGAAGCGCTCCCATGCGGGCCAACTTAAGGCTATGGGAAGTATTATTGGGCATTCAAGACATCTTAGTGAATGCCGACAACTCGCCGAATAACCAACGAGTTGTCGCTACAGCCTGCGAAATTGTCACACAGGAAATGGGCACATCTCTCACGATACATGAGCTGGCAAAGCGCTGCCAAATTTCTCACAATCAATTGACCCGTATCATAAAACAAGAAACGGGGGAAACCCCAGCCATTTGGCTACGGCGAATGCGCACAGACCGCGCAAAAGAATTACTCAGCTACTCCGACCTACCGATCAAAGTCATCGCTGCCGAAGTCGGCTACCCTGACCTCCAGCATTTTAACAAAGTCATACGACAACGTTTCAATCTCAGTCCTACACAATTAAGACTGCAAGTAGCACAAGTTTAATTTACTGATCCGTGCGGAAAGGCGTCACTGGTAGACCATTGCGATCTTGTAAGTTCGCGACAGGATTGATGGCCCAAGCGTAGCGTACAGCCACTGGATTCTCGATCAGTTCACTGGACACTTCGACTGTATCTTTGCCTACAATTTTGGCATCGGCCCAGACAAATTCCTGATCTTCACCCGCGATGCTAAAGCCTTTCACTTCTTTGACATCGAATGCATACAAGCCCTGATCGATATGGTCGAATTTCACTGTCACGGTATTGCCCTCAATTGACATGGAAGCATAGCGTGGGCTGTCACTGGCAATATCATAGCCGTAATCTTTGGCCAGAGCATGCCGCACTAGACGGTCGGCCACCGTCTGCTTGTCACGTGGGTGAATATCACGTCCTTCCCCCGCATCAATGATTACAGCTTCCCCGGTATTCGGCAAAGAAAGCGTCATGGTTTGCGCCTCGCGCAGATACGCCCAACTGCTATCCGTAGGTTCCGAGTCTTCCGACTGAAAATCAGCAAGTTGCACCCAATAAAACGGAAAATCGCCCTGATCCCAGCTCTCTCGCCAGTTGCGAATCAATAAGGAAAAGAGCTCATGGTATTGTGAAGCACGGCCTGAGTTCGTCTCGCCTTGATACCAAATCACTCCGCGTATGCCATATCCGGTCAGCGGATAGACCATGCCATTATAAATATTGCCAGGTCGATGTTGATTCTTGCGCGGGTCACTGGGCCAGCGTTTATGCGGCTCAGGCTTGCCCGCGGCCTCCCAAGCGCGAAATTCTGCGATCTTTTCGGCATGCACTTCATCCGTGTAATCCGCTGTGCGCTCATCCCACGATGTGATATAGTCATCAAATGTGCCCTCCGCAGCCAATACCTCACGTGGCACCCACGCTTCGGCTGCAGAGCCTCCCCATGCATTATCAATCAATCCAATCGGAACATCTAAAGCATCATTCAAACGCTTGCCGAAAAAATACCCCACCGCAGAGAAATCGGCAACCGTAGCTGCCGTAGCCACTTGCCATTCACCCTTAAAATCATCCTGTTGCACTTGTGTGCCATTCTTAGCGACCGTGATCAAACGAATTTGAGGATGGTTGGCTGTAGCCAATTCCACTGCTGCATGGTTGGAATTCTTCACCGACCATTCCATATTCGACTGCCCGGAACAGAACCAAACCTCACCAACCAGTACATCTTCAAATTGAAGCGTATTTTTGCCCTCAACACTCAAGGTGTAAGGACTGCCCACCGCCAAGGGCTCAAGCTCAATTCGCCATTGCCCAGCATCATTGGCCACAGTCGTATGCGACTGATCCCCGATGGTAACTGTTACAGACTCGCCCACATCGGCAGTCCCCCAGACGGGGTTGCTCTGCTCTCGCTGGAGCACCATGTGGTCTCCGAAAATGCTCGGCAGGCTCACATCTGCATGTGCCGTCAAGCACAGGCAAGAAATTGACAGAATTGCGGGGATACGAGAGGTAAACGTCAACATAAGCTAACATGCATTAATGATCTTCTCCTACAGGTGAAGCTTAAAATGCCACAGGAATGCAAAGTAACTTCGATAAAATTTAAATCCCACTCACGAACGTCGCACCAAAAGGCTAACTACTTCATAGGGTGAAAAACGAATCATCGAATTCACAGACATTTGCTTGGATTCACTAATATCTGTTTGAGCGAGTTCGTAGCCATCCACCAAGTGAACTTGGATTGTGCCACGACGTCCGGCGACTTCGTGTAAACGCAGCACATAACCATCCTCGGTAGGCTTAACCCAATGCGGCACCAAACTCTCGCCACCTTCGATCGATTCAATGACGGGGGCGATAGCTTTGCCAGTGTAGGCTACTGGACCGGTAAAGAATGTGTCTGCAATGGATGCAGGCTGACGCTCACGCGGCAACTCGGCATCATAGCGACCGATGGCTAACTTAATCTGATGCGAACCGATATCGCTATAGGGCGATTCTATCTTCAAGCGCGTCAAATGAGCTGGCCAGGCATTCCCATGCATTTCGAACCCGGTAACACGGGGGCTGCGCACCAAACTCAAACCTACTGAACCTTCACGCACAGTCGCACCGTATTTCGATTCGGTCGTCAGAAAGAGCCCCTCGCGCTCGCCTTCATCAAACACAGCGAGGTACCGACTGAAAGGCACTTCCCACTGAGCTTCGGCTGGCATGCCATCTGGCACTTGCTTGCGCAAGACACTGCCATAAGGAATGCCAAAGCGCGCATTGGTGGCGGCATACTTCGTCGGGAAAAGCAGCTTAAGTAAGGACTGAGGCTCCTGCCAATCGAGATCCACTGTGACTTGCACCAAGGGGCTCCCCGCTTCCAACATAAAAGTAACAGTCGCTTCGCTGGACACACCGATCTTACGCGTCACCGCGATTCCCGCGCGGTGCGCGCCCCCGTCAACGGCAGTGATACTTGCCTTGGCCTTGCAGACTTCTCCCAGGCTCAAAGTCTGACGGTCAATGTCCCAGGCTTCGAAATACGCGGCATGATCTGGATAGAGCATCAGTTGCCCCAGCGGACCGGACAGCGGCACCTCAACGCCTTCCCAACTGAGTTGATCGATCCAACCAGAAGCATTGACACGGAACTCAACCACACCGTTGGAAACCTTCCGGCCCTTCACTTCGACTGACGCCGGAGCATCCTGAATCACCGCTTCGATCAGTGAACCACTCAAGGGCGGCAAAGTAACAAAAGCCGACGCGTCCGGCCTATCGATCCACTTTGAGACTTCCACGGCATGTGGATTAAAAAGGCAATCGTCTCCCTTAGCAGTAAGTGCCTTCTCCGCTTCCGCTAGCTGTTTAGCAGCATGCCCATCCAATACCGGTAAATCTTCCATATACACATCCCAAACTGAGCTACCGGGGATGTAATCATGGAATTGAGCAAACACGAGGCGCTTCCACGAATCCTCCATGTTCCAAATCTTACCGGTGGCCGCGGCCACGGCCTCGGCCACCTGCATGGCACGCTCCAATCCACGGAAGCTGGCCTTCAAATTGCCATGTGTAGTGAATGTACCGCGGTGATACTCCAAGTAACACTCGCCCTGATGCACGGGCAATTCGTCACGCACCCCATTCAAACGATCAAAGAAAGCTTCCGGTTGATCCCATTCCAGGTCCGGCATACCGGGCAATGCACTCAATCGGCGCGCCCGTTCCAACATGTCATCAGTCACACCGCCTCCCCCGTCACCGTACCCCGTGGGCAGCAAATACTCCCCATGTATGTCCGCTTGTTGATTGGCTAACATCGGTGCTTTAACATCGTTGACCTCCACATGAGTCACGTAGCCGGAATCCTGAGTCACATGTGCCAGAATCTCAGAGCCATCATTTCCACGCCAAATAAAACTACTATAAGGGAAGCGGTTAATGGCGTTCCAGGTCATCTTGGTGGTGAAGAAATACTCTACCCCCGTCTGTTTCATAATCTGAGGCAAGCAGGCCGAGTAACCAAACACATCCGGCAACCAGGTGAGCTTTGACAAAGCTCCGTTGATCGCCTCAAAGCCTTTTTGACCAAGCGTAAAACTGCGGGCCAGAGCTTCGCCGCAAGCAATCATCGTATCGGACTCCACATACATGGCCCCCGTGGCCTGCCATTTGCCTGATTCAATGCGCCCCTTGACGCGATCATACAAGTCAGGCTCACGTTTCGCCACAGCTTCGTAACTAGCCGGCTGACTGTAAGCAAAACGGTATTCAGGATACTCCTCCATCAAGCGATCTGCCGTGGCGAAAATGTTAACCGCCTTAAGTTCACCCATCCGCTCGGGCCAAATCCAAACTAGGTCGAGGTGAGCATGCCCCGTCAAAATGCACTTAGCGAAAGTCTTGTCCATCTTCAGCTCCTGATAAAGCTTAGCCAAGCAGCGACGCATCGCAGGGATTCCCTTTTGATCGAGCTCATTGGCCGCATCCTCCAACCCACGTAATATCCGACGGTAAACCGGCGTCGCTTTATTCACCGAGGCTTGCTGTCCAAAACAATTAAGTGCCGCCGACAGTTGTGGATTTTCTCGCTGACGCTGATCCATCGCCAAATCAAAGAGACACTTTAGATCGTGGTAAGCATTCCATGCCACGTCGTTACGCTTGACGACAAAGGCCCCCTCGAAATAACTACCTGCCGCATCCATACCATTGGCTTCCGGATGCCAGATCGCACTCTGGATGCAGCTCGACTGTAGCCAAACTTCTGTCGTCCCTTCGGGCAAACGGCAACGAGAATGAGCGACATTGAAACCGAAATACGCCTGACCATCCACATAGAGCGTCGCCTCGCCTTGATCCTTCCATTCCATCCAAGTGTTGCCGTCAGCCGCCTGCGACAAAGTCACTCGACACCAACGTTGATCAAAGAGCTTCCCCCAGAACGAACAAGGCTTCACTTTGCGGCGCTTCAACTGCTGCCCCTCAGCCAACGAAAGCTGCTGGGCTTGTGCACGCGAGGCTTCGACCTCGACGGCTTGACGATCCGTCCAAACGGCTGCTTTGAGACGGTTCACCGTCGCTTGAATTCGATTAAGAGTCAGTTGGGGGAGATGATGATTTGGAAGCATAATTTTGTAAACACAGTATATCATAAAGCCAGGCCTCAGGTCTTGCGATGCAGCTACAATTTATTACGCCTACTTGATGCATAAGATTTCTACAGCAGAGTGGCCTCAGGCCTATGCCTGCACCTACGAGGCCTACAAATATAACTATCTACCCGCTCCCCCCGTGCACTGCCAGGACTACCATGAGTTCTTCTGGATTGAAAGCGGACGCGGTTGCCACCTGCTCAATGGCGAGCGACGCCTGATGGAAGTCGGTTATTTCGCACTCATCCGGGCCGACGACTCACATGGCTTTTCTGCATGGGATACAAACGAGCACGTCGGCTTGATTAACTTCGCCTTCCCCTCTTCACTATGGGAAAGAATCCGTGATCAATTCTTTGCCGATAAAGTCTGCTTCTTTGATCACCCATCCATTGAAAAGCGCGAGTATCAACTCAGCAGCGACGACAGGGAACGTTTGCGACAGATGGGCAACGACCTTGCTGCGGGCCACTGGAACACAACCAATGCAGCGGCCTACCTGCTCGGCGTGCTGGCACTCCTCGACAATCGAGACCGAGAAACCAGCCCTTACCCTGCGATGCCAGAATGGCTCACGCACGCGCTACGACGAATTGAGACCTGGCCCAACTTCGTTGGTGGTGTGCCAGAATTCATCCGCATCGCTGGCCGCAGCCATGAACACGTCAGTCGGGATTGTAGGCGTCTATTGGAAACTACGCCACGTGAAATCGTCAACCGCGCCCGCCTCAAGTGGGCCTCGATGCAGCTCGAAACCTCACAAAAAGAGATTCTAGAAATCGCCCACGAATGCGGCTTCGAAAATCTCGGACACTTCTACAAACTATTCAAAGCACACTACAAGAGCACGCCACGCCAATACCGCATAAGGAACGGAATCTCACAATTCTCTTAGAGAGCGTCAAATCAATCGTAAAGCTAATCAGAATTTAGCAGCGTGAGCTTTTACTTTTAGAATAGCAAAATTACTCTGCATTTGACGCGAGATTAAAGAATTCGGCGAAGAACACTATTTCTCTATCTAATAGTGAATCATAGCGGCTTACTCTATCCCCGCATATACCTTCAGTGGGGCGGCCCATACAATGAAACCAAGCAGTCCATCTGCGATAAGATCACGACAGCGCAACTTACAGGATGTAACGTGTTCAAAAACTAATAAGCGCCTACCTTTCTTAAATTTCTTATCGCGATAAACAGTTTTTCATTTGAGCTTATGATTTGAATCGCGAACTGTGAAAAAAGAACGATGCAGTATCTACTCATAAATATGATGTCGATGTAACGATCATCACTGCCCCCCCATTTAAGAAAGAATAATGAAGCCATTTTCCTGTCTAAAAGCGCTCCTCTCATTAGTCATAGCTAGCCTATGCAGCACTACAATACTCCAGGCCGATGCCGAATCTCACGACGACGCGGTCGAGTTCATCCCGCGCGACGGACTGCCCAATTTCTTTCAAAAACTTGCATCAAATCAAGAAGTCACCGTTGCTTACCTCGGCGGTAGTATCACTGCGCAAACCGGATGGCGAGTGCTCAGTCAAAAATGGTTTGAAGAACAATACCCACAAGCCAGTGTCACAGGCGTCCACGCAGCCATTGGCGGCACTGGTTCTGACTTGGGAGTCTACCGGGTCGAAAATGATGCGCTCGCCGCGAAGCCGGATTTACTCTTCGTAGAATTTGCGGTCAATGACGGACGAGCCAGTGAAGAGAATATCACAAAGTCAATGGAAGGCATCGTTCGCAAAACATGGAAGGCAAATCCGGAAACAGACATCTGCTTTGTTTACACCATGACCGCAAGCAACTCCAAGGCGCTCGCAAAAGGCAAGCGTATGCGCTCCGCTAGCGTGATGGAATCAGTCGCGTATCATTACGGGATACCCAGCATTGAATTAGGCTATCAGGCCGCCCTCATGGAGATGGAAAACAAACTCGTCATGAAAACCAGTGCACCGATGACCCGCGTTTCCGGCGACGAAATAGACGAATCCGCAGCGATGGCTACCGACGCAGAAGGGCGGATCATCTTTTCCAAAGACGGCGTCCACCCCTACCCCGAAACAGGCCATGTCCTCTATACGGAAGCACTGATCCGTTCGCTCAAGCAAATCCAAAAAAACACTGCCAGAGCACCTCACTTACTGAAATCGCCTATCCGTGAAGATAATCTAGAAAACGCTCAACAGATTCTTCTCACTCCCCAATACCTATCCGGGCCCTACACCGACCTACGTGCCGCGGGGAACACCCGTTTCCAAAAAGAGCTGAAACAGCTCTACCGCCTCGAGCCAGGCGCTACGCTTTCCTTCAAATTCAAGGGCACAGAAGTCGCACTCTACGATTTACTCGGCTACGACAGCGCTAAAGTTGAAGTCACACTTGATGGTGAAACCACTACCAGCACGCGGATGGATGGCTATTGCACCTATCAACGCCTCGCCAGGCTAAAAGTCGGCAGCGCGCTCGAAGATACCATTCACGAAGTAACGATTCGTGTGCTAGACGAGCAACTGAACAAAAGAAATATCCTCTTCGAAAGAAATCGTGGCGACTACGACAAGAACCCCGAGAAGTATGCCAAACTGCATTGGAATGTAGGCGCAATCTTCATCGTGGGCGAAATACTGGACTAGAAAGCTATTCGAATGCACCTTCTAAGTTCTTCATACCGCTAATTTAAAAACTTATTTAAAAATTGGACCACGACCATCTCCAAGTCCATTGACTTCGGGTGTAAATTGAAGCCATGTCCATCTTCAGACAGCTCCAAATAGACATAAGTCAGAGATTGCTTGCGAAGGTGTTCTACTAGCAAACGGGAACGCTCGATCAAGACGGTATCATCAAGAACTCCGTGAGCAATCAACATCGGAGGCGTCTTATCATCGATCCATGTCACTGGCGAAGCTGCCTGCTCATTCTCTTGGGTTTGCGCCTCATTGGCGCCTTGAAAAGGAGAGACCCGTCGCCCACGAACATCATAGTCACCATAAAAATTCAGCACACATGAGACTTCGCTCGATTGCTCAGTATACAGCCCTTGAGAGTTAAACGCATCGTGGTGCGACGTGCTGGCTAGCAGCATCGCAAGGTGAGCCCCGGCAGAAGCCCCCATCACCGCAATTCTGCTTGAATCAACCTGATACCTATGAGCAAATTTACGTACAAATCTCAGTGCTGATTTACAGTCAAAAAAATTATTTGGCCAAGCGATTCGTGTATGTTTAAAAACCCCATCCTCATTATAATCGCCAATATTCAACAGATAATTTATCGAAAAAACTGCATAGCCATGGTGCGCTAAGTCACGGGCAATACTTACTTCACGAGCTGAGGCCTTATCCGAAAGTCTCCATCCGCCGCCATGTATCAACAAAACTGCTGGGCGTAAATCCGATGTACATCCTCCTGGCAAATACGCGTCCATTTTCTCCTCACGAGCCTCTCCGAGGTAAGAAATATCTTTTAGTTCTTTTATTTTAATTTGCATCTCTCTTTCTCCTAATACGGTGCCCAATTCTCGATATACGCCAGAGTGGTCGAGCAATTATAGACGTAGTCAATTGAAAAAGACCTTTCCAATCAATAAACGACTTCACTTAACCTATCTATCACGATAAGTGCCCCCAAAACCAAACGCACAGACTGAATCCCCAACTGTATCCACAGTTTATAGCCATAATACTCAGGACGGGCGCACGATCAAATAACGATAATTTATTAGTCAAAAAAAACGATCTTATAACTCACATATGCTAACTACTTATCGAGATAAACGACACAATGCTGGAGACATTGAAATTTCCACTTAAATTTAAAATTATGATTAATCTGTACCTTACATCAATTGTACTCCTATTGAGTATCCCCTTTATGAATATTCTCGCGATGGATAAGGCAACGCCAGCAATCGACTGGCCGAGCATCGAAGAGACGGCCCGCCAGTTCGTCGAACAAGAATCTCCAGATTCTGTTTGGCCATTTGAACATTCTACATATCAGCACGTAAAGTCAGACAAAAAAGTCTTTGCACACTTTTTCTCCCCCTTTCCCCTGTCCTTTGATAACAAAGCTACTGGCGAGGACGCTTACAGTCAATTACACCTCAGTCCAGAAGGCAGTGACAAGTATTTAAAAGGGCGTGGAGGTTATATTGTCGGTGGAGGGGGCACCTTGCGGCAACGACCACTACCAGTCAACCAATGGGATAGTCCCGACTGGAAGCGTATTAACCTAGCAATTGAAGTACTCCGTGCGGAAAGAATCGGCTTAGATGGGTTCACATACGATATGCTCGGCGTCTCACCCGATAACGAACACCGCCGAATTTTAGAGATGCTCTTAGAAGTGAGTGAACGAGTTGCCCCTGACTTCAAAATTGCACTCATGCCAGACATGAATGCCGAGCTAAAATCCAAAGCAGATATCCTTGTAGACGTGCTACTCGATCTCACGCACTATAAATCACTCTATTATGTAGAGGACGGACGCCTGCTGGTCGCACCCTACAATGCATTTAAACAACCAAAGGAATACTGGAAAGTCCTCATCAAAAAAATGAAGGATGCTGGTCATCCGATTGCATTCCTCCCTGTTCAAGTTGGATACGAGCATCTAGATAAAAACGGCGTATTGTATCAGAATATTATTTATGGTCTAACCGACTGGGGCTTCCGCGACATCGACTATGCTGAGCAATATGATTTCAGAAATTCAAAACAAGCTGCCAGCCCATACACAGACAAGTGGATGTTTCCTGTCGCCCCTCAAGATGTACGCTCTAAGTCACTCATCGCCTGGGAAGCCGAAAACACTCGCACATTCCGCTACCTTTGGGACGCGGCCATCAAGGGCGACTCTCAATATGTCCAACTCGTTACATGGAACGACTACTCGGAGGCATCCGAAATTTCCCCCTCTTCAGGCTCTCAGTTTGCCTACTACGATCTGACTGCATACTATACGACTTGGTTTAAAACGGGCACGCCTCCGGCAATCAAGGAAGATGCAATCTACTACACACACCGTGCGCAAATTTTCCCATTTCCCGAAGGAGTGGTCGCCGAGAAACAGCGTAAGCCATTCGGTAACGCGGGCAAAACCCCTTTCATCAATAACGTGGAGATGGTCGCTTTGTTGACAGAACCGGCAGTGATCGAAATTGAGCAAAACGGACAGGAATTCAGAGCTAACACAGCAGCAGGCCTTGCCACACTATCCGTTCCAGTTCAGGAAGGACGCCCCGTCTTCCGTATCATTCGTGATCAAGAGATCGTACTTGAGACTGAGAGTAACTGGGAGGTCAAACTCGGCGGTGCGGTGGAAAACCCAGTCTACCACGGTGGGTCAAGCACACGTCCCTTCACCCCGACTCCCGCTTACGGGGAATATTGAGCGCCACAGTTATCAAAAATGAGACAAAAACTGACTACACGAATCACAATATAGCAAACGATAAAATCCTCAGAGCCGTCTTCGTCGCGGGCATTTAACCCTAATAGAATTACCTCAAATAATGAAATACAATTCAAGCCTTCTTATCCCATTTCTCCTAATGTGCAGCATGCTATTTGCAGGCAATCAAACCAATGATATTTGCTTAACAGATAGCGGACTTGCTTCTCTCGAAAGAAAACCAGATGCGGACCCCTTGAGATACCTCGACTACGTAAAAAACTTACAAAAGGCGGTTAAAATAGCGCAGGATGAAGAACGCCCAATTGTTCTTTGTATTGGGAGCAGCAGCTTTCGTAGATGGGCCGCACAGGAAGCCTTACCTGAGTTCAGAGTCATCAACTTCGGATTCGGTGGTTCTAGATTTTCCGACGTCAATGCCTTGTGGAGTTATCTAATTCCGCCAGTCAAACCTGATTACATACTCATTTATGAAGGTGACAACGACGTGGTTGTCGGAAAAAGTGTATTTCAGGTGTATGAAGATTTCCTGGAGACCATGGGCCGCTTACAGGCTGAGTTTCCGGATAGTAAAATTATAATTGTCCCGGTCAAACCAAGCCCGAATCGAGTCAAATTTTGGCCAAAGGCTCAAAGTCTAAATGCGGCCATGAAAGTTTACGCAACATCACGTGAGAATATTACGATGGTGGAAGGGGCCCATGTTGGCCTATTGGATGAGGCAGGCATACCACACCCACAGCTTTATCTTGATGATGGCATTCATTTCACCGAAGAAGGCTATGCCGTCTGGAACGTAAACATACGTGCCTCCCTACTGAAATTATCAACTAAAGACCTATAATATAACACCATCTTTGTATTTAATCTGATTACGACTAGGCGACCGAGGCGTGACCGCCTCCATCATCATTTACCATTCAGAAAAGCTACATAGCTCGACTCAAATGTCGCGTGCTGAGAAGGCCGAGCGAGATGAATCCAAAATGAGCGCAAATGAGCCGAGGCTTGAATCGAAGCAAGACTAATCATAGTCGTATCCAAACTGACTGAATTCACAATCAGGATCCAGTAGCAGTTGAGAGTTCGCCTACTCGGTTCCACTAAAGTCAGTCAGAGAAATATTCAGTCCGGCCAACGAATCAACATTGGATGCAATACTGCTGGCACCACCATCATAGGCCATGCCATCCAGGATGGTTGTACAATTAGCAAATGAGGGAATAACTTAAACAAAGGATTCGTAATATTTTGATAGCTTTGGGTGCTCTGTATTATTTCGTGAATCACACTGCCAATGGCCTAAAGAGCTAACAAACAATACACAAAATTTATAATTTCACCAAAGTGAATCAAGTCATCATTGACATATTATAATATATTCAGTGATTAATGATCAACATGCAACAAAGACAACCGATCCAATCGATTCAACGCGCTGTTCAAATTCTGTATTTGATTGCCGGAGTTGAAGAAGGACTCTCAATCCCGCAAATCACTGCCCGAACTGGCCTAAAATCAAACACGGCCTATAATATTATCCGCACACTTGAAGCAGAAAAACTGGTCATCCGCAAACAGGCTCCCCTACGATTTCTACTCGGGAGCGCAATTCATGAACTAGCGACTTTGAACAATGAACAACAACTACTAAGCATCACCTCCGAAGAACTGCTCAACGCACAAAAACACAATCTGGACTCCAGTTTCATGCTGGTCGAGCGAGACGGCAACGGCACCTTCAAAAGAATGTTCACTGACGGTCATCGACCGGGTGTCGTCATCAAATGCCGGGATTTTCCAGTCCCCCCTTACGTCAAAGCCACTTCATTACTATTACTGGCCTACGCGAGTGAGGAACGAAGGCAAAATTACTACAAAAACAAACCCTTCGAAGAACTAGGTCGCAGCGCCTGGAAAAGCCAAAGCAAACTGGAAGCTTATCTCAAAAAAATTAAACGCGAAGGCTACAGCTCACCTAATATTCAAAGCGAAGACGTTAACTTATATACGGTTGCGGCCCCGATCGTATCGGAGAACAACGAAGTCAACGCCACCGTGGGCGCCTACATCAGTATGGACAGCAAAACATCCGACAAAGCTCTGCTACATGAACTGACGATCCAAACTGCTAAAAAAATCAGCATGCGTTTAAAAGTACTTTCGACCACCAACGCCCCCTCAAGTCGCACAGTATGATTGCGAGATTGACTAATCGATTCAGTCGATCTTGTAAACATATCCGCTCAGTGCCCCATACTTATGACGGTTAACAAAAAGATAATCTGGAGCTCCGTGAGCATCGAACAATAGCTGTGGCGAATCATCCTGCTTGTCGTAACCGCGCACAGGCACCCCCCAATGAATACCATCTGAGGATTGGAAATAAGCACTGGTCGGGGGATTGAAATACCCCATATCTTTGGTCAGCATGTGATATAGACCGTTCTCAATCCAAACACATGGGTCTTCAAAACCGCGAAAAGACTTTACAGAGTTTGGCACCATGTCAGGCCCCACGACAGGATTATTCGGAGATTTGACCCATGGACCTTCGAGACTCGTGGCAGTGGCGTAACCAATGTAGTCTCGATTTTTGGGTATCGACTGGATTCCACGGTAATACAAACGGAATTCTCCGGTTTCAGGATCTTGCACAAACGAAGCGTTGTTGATAATTTGGTGATCAAAGGCATCAGGATCCTCATCAGATGGAGATAAAATAGGCTTTCCACCGTTTGCCCGCCTCCATGTTTTCAAATCATCTGACAGCAATAAACCTATATGCTCTTTCATATCATTAAGCGGCCATGCAACTTCATAGCTGGTAAAGAAAAGCGCATACTGCTCCCCAACCCGGTATATACGAGGATTGACAATTCCATAGCCATCCCAGTGTCCCTGACCTCGACCTTTTATAACTAAATTCTTTACGGTGTAAGGCCCCTCAGGCTGATTTGCAACCGCATGCATGATATGCCCTTGCGTGCGAAAGTTCTTAAACCAGAATGCTGGCTCTGGAACACGATTAAAAAACACGTGTACCTTACCCGCATCATCGCGTATCGGCGAGCAAGTCCATACAATATAGCCCTCATGGTTCAGATCAAGTATCCGACCTTTCGGTGTTAAACGATGATGAAAAGGCTCAGGATTACTGTGCATATTAGACATGAATGCAAAAAGTAGGACTATTGTTTCTAAATAGCACTGTATTTTCATAAGATGTAAATCTTGGTTATGTGTATGAAGGCAGTTAGAAGTGCAGAAAAATTAACCTGCGCATAAAAAATGATTCTACTGCTCATAGCAGCAACATTGAATCCGCTAATCACGATAAATCACAAGACTACCAATAAGCTTAATCGTAAAATGAAAGCATCAGAACTAAGGTAAGTCACAATAACTATATAATTCGCTACGAACTAGCGCACATAATCCTCGTAAAGTTTGATATTCTTAAAAATTACAGCAGCAGACCCATTATCATCATCATCTGCGACAAGAAACAACTTTGTCATGGTGCCAGTATAAAAATCGCCAACTGCTATACTATAAAAAGTGGTCGTGCCGGCATATTGCCCATTCGACTCCTGCCAACCATACGGTAACAATACGTCGCTACCTGCTAACTGGAAGAAACGTTTTTCATCTTGAAAGTCTGTATCATTATCCAAGCCGATACCAAGAATTTCCCCTGCATCATGGCAAAATAGTTCAAACTCAAGAACAGTGTATTTAGACACTTTGTAGTCTAACGGAATACATTTCCATGCGTTCCCTGATAATTCCAGCTTAAGCCCCCCATCTGAACTAACAGCTGAACTCGGCATCCCCTGCTGCCCGTCTTGAACCCCTCCGTAACTACTAATAATATAGTCATCAAAATCAACTAGTTTCCCCTCTAGTATCCGCAAATTACTAAGGCAAACGTCAGCACTGGCCGCAGAATCATCGTCAGCGATAAATGCGAGATTTACCATATCACCTGTAAAGTATTCGCCCACGGGGATACACATGTAATCAGAGCCACCAGCATGAGCGTAATAGGTCGTAGAAAAATCATTCCATTCCGAAGGGACACCATGAGCTCCTGCCACTTTGAAAATCCGAGGTGTTTCAGGAGAAATTCCGGTTGTAATATAATCATTGTCATTATCCAGGCCGATACCAATTAACTCACCCTGATTTGTAATACTGAGATCAAACTCTAAAAGTGTGTTCTCTGTAACTGGCCAATGGAGTCCTAGTTTACGCCAGCGATTTCCAGTCAAGCGCCATCCCGTTGTGTTATTGATTAATGTGGATGTGCCACTGCTATCTTGGTTGTGACTATATGCAGTGTAGCTCTGACCGATAAAATTGATCGTATGCTCCCCCAATGCCGGCATCACACGCGGAGCTTCAAGAGTGCCTCCATCGGCGTGGACAAGTAAATTACTGAACTCGATATTATCAGTAATTTCCCAATTCCCCTTCATTTCCATCACCGTCGAGCCATTACGTATCAAGCGAAAACTTGGCACTCCTGCTTGCAAGGGCACAGTCAGCGACTGTATTCCACTGCCCACCGCACTGCTTGTGGTTTGACCATTTATGGTTATTTCTATAGTCCCCGGGGAGGTTAAAAAGGCTAAAAGTTCAATTTCACTCTGGGGGGTATCCTGTGCACTAAATACGAACGGGCCGTCTTGATACGCTGAACTAGGCTCGGCATCATGCGGCTGCACACGGTAAAAGTAGTAGAGCGCATCGCGAATGATCGCCGGCTGTTGCTCGTTCTTGAACCAACTGACATAATATGCAGCTAGGTCGTAGAAGGCGTAACGCGTATGAGTGGAGGGAGTGATTTCGGTGGCCTCAGAATAGTCATTCCAAGAGATGATCTGGACCATGGAAGCGTCAGGCTCATTGAGCGCAGTATCCCACTGCTCTCGAAAGAGTGCTGAATTCAGCCCCTCATACCCCATTTTGTTTTTTGGCCGAAAATCCTGCGGGCGAACTGGAGCCATAAACTCCAAACCATGATGAGAGTTATTGTTAAGAGAGATTTTTCGACCAGCTTGCCACGCGTATGCAGAAACACCCCAATCAGAAAAACCGACTACATTCGCATCCGATTGTGCAAAGTCCTCAATATACCCGGTCCAACCTTGAAAGAGTGGCCACAGCACGAAATCGAGATTAAGGGCATCCATTTCATCTGCGAAATCCTCCCAAAAGCTTACGGGTCTCAAATGAGCACTATATGGAGAAATGACTAAGCGACCATCCGCCAAACGATACAGTACCTCATGTTTGAAATCAGAATTGTAATCATGATCAACGGCGGCCTTAATAGAATCGGCTAGAACATCTGCCCCTACACTTTTATAGCCAGCTGACATATCCGGCATTAGCATAATTTTAAACCCATTATCTACTGATTCTGCAGCGTCAATGATACGCAGCAATCGTAACCAATGGACATTACTAGAATCTTTGACGCTCAACATATTGTATGTAAACCCGTCCACGCCAAGAGCTGCGGCAAGCTCGACTTCATCGACCATATCCTGCGTATACCAGTCACTTTCGGATCTGGCCTTCCTTGGTAATGGTCGCTGACGCAAATAGCCTCCATAGCTAATGTGTTTATCATTCTCACCGTGAGGATCCAGATAGCCAATTTCGTAGTAATCCCCCCATCCGTCTTTATTATCGATAGAGACAGGGAATGGGCTGAAATAATGAATGAAAACCTTTTTAGGCGACTGCCTCAGTAAGACTGGTGAATCCTGATCAAATGGCCACTGTAGTGTGGTTTGTGCATAAGTGCCATTTGCTAGCGCAACTAAACATAGACATGAAATCAATCTTTGTATCATAGGGGTATATGGGATTGGGGTAAAAAACAAATATCGCTTTGGATTAGAAGCATCTCGCACTCGACTCCGGCACAATCAAGCAATAATCAAACGGTTCGAGATTCAAAACAATCTTCCGACCTTCAATAGGATGCACACGCTCCGGCGATAACAGATCTTTAAGTTGAATATGATCAGTCCCCTCGATCGGCAACTCCAGTTCGACCCGCACAGGCTTCGTGGAGAAGCTAATGACAGGAAGCGCCCAATCGCTGCCATAAGTTCTCCAAACGGGAAAAACATCATCATGACTACAGGTGACGGCAATCTCATCACACTCCCCTTCGGCTAGAACGGGCACAGATTGCCGTAGTGTCAACAACTGACGAAATAAGTCCTCCATGCCGTCCGAGCTTCCCGTATAGCTCATAATCGCATCGCCTAAAGTTGCCATCAGCACTGCACATGCCTTAGTTTTGGGCAATCCAAGATACGGCACCAACCACTTTTCATAGCTCTTGTTCGCCCAAACACTGTCGTGGGAATCAACCATCCAATAAGCCGTGCGCATCCCAGGTAAGCGGATCTGTCGCAAGTAGGCCAGCCCTTCGCGCATTTCGCGGGCATTCATTTCATTGCGATGCATCTTCACAAAAACGATCCGATGCACATCGTAAGGATATTGCATCTGAGCGGTTTGACAGGTGAACGGATCACTACTTTCCATAAAGAACAGTGCGTCTGGCTTCACCTTGCGCGTCTCTAGATAAAGATTATTGATCAATTCGACCGAGGCACCCACCGACCAACTAGCCCGATAGCCAGCTTCTTCAGTCCAACGATAGGCGAATGGCGTCCACCACGGTGCATCAAAGCGGAAACCGTCTAGGTCGTAGCTTTCCAACATCGATGCCAAGGATTTTGCAAAATAATCCTGAAAACCGGGATGCCGCATATCAAAGCAACGCGTGTAGCCCATTTGACATTCATTTTCATTGATCAAACTAAACCATTCCGGATTTGATTGCCAATACGGATGCTCCTCGGGCACCGTCTTCAGTAAATACTCGCGATGCGCCAGATCATAATTAGTCCCCAATACTCCAGGCCCCTCCTGCTCACTCACCATCATTTGATTCCGTAAACTGGCCTGATCCATGCCTCCATGTAAAACGACATCAACGATCACTCGCATGCCCATCGCATGCGCCGCATCCACCAAGCGCTGAAAGGCTCGCTCCGTTCCCGGGCCATCTCCATACTGCGCCGCCGCATCCGTCAGACTGAGCGTCGTGTAGCCAGGATACGGTTGTCTCGGCATCATATAGAGCACATCGTACCCGAGCTCACTGATGCGCGGCAAATCTTCGATCAAAACCTCAGTTGTGGGATAAGGTTCGGCTCTAACCGGCTTCGGCTCCATTTCAATACCGACAATATTTCGATAGCCAATAAAGGTTTCGTAGATATTGGCCGATCTTGCCCAATGGGCACCAGGCAGTGGCTTTAATTGGCGCAGCATCGACCATTTTCGAGCGATGTCTGCCGAGCCGTGTCCTTGCTTTTCAGACAGCCCCACGTGAAATCCACCACCACGCATAGAATCGCCCTTGGCACGGAGACGCCCTCCCATCAGCAACTTACAATTCATACTCTTCTGCGGTTCAGGCAGAATGTCCCAAACCCACCAATCGCCATCGCTATCACGCCAAAAAACCGCACTCCCGCCACAAGCCAAAGATTGTGTTTGAAAGTTGCCTTTGTCAGTTTGCCAATGACAGCGCTCATTCGTAAACGACCACCGTCCCCAAGGGAAATCTAAGAAGTGAATATTGACGTCGCCATCGCCGACATTGCTCACTTCAAAATCAAATGAGATTACCGGTAGTCGTTTCAATAATCGGTAGGTGGTAGCCAAGCGCAAATCCCCATCGCGTTGAAAAATAGTAATTTCATCGGCATTTCCAGTATCCGTCCGCTTAAAGCCTTCATAAACCATGTCAACTCCGAGCATAATCGAATCCACTGGCGGATTCTCCACGAGTAACACCCAAGCACCCGAACCACCACGCGTCAATGGACGCACAGGATCCCCACCCCAACACACCCGACAACCGAAGCCCTCGCGATCGCGATAGATGTATGCGTCGTCGTTGAGACGCTTGATCCCAATCAAATTGCCCGAATGTGACGCAAATTCGATGGCGATATACTGCCCCTCAAATTCGAACCTTTCAACCAATTGATTAGGCCTTACTTCACTTGAAAAATCCTTGTTCAAATGCGGTTTAGTTACTTCGTCTATCTTCATGTTATTCAATTATGTCCTGATCGAGCACATACAAAAAAGGAGAGCTCGCCTGCCGCGGTTCTAATCGCTACAAACGAGCTCGTAAATAGGCGCTGATAGTATGTATTTCCCCCACCGCCTAGTGCAGCCGACACGACCGAGGCGTGACCGCCTCCATCATCATGCACCACTCAGAAAAGCTACATAGCTCGACTCAAACGACGCGTGCTGAGAAAGCCGACCGAGACGAATCCCAAAATGAGCGCAAATGAGCCGGGCTCTGGAATCGAAGCGAGACCAATCATAGGTGCATCCAAGCTGGCTGAATTCACAATCAGAATCCCGGTGGCAGTCGAGAGATCGCCTACTTCGGTTCCAGTAAAGTCAGAAAGTGAAATACTCAGACCAGCCAACGAATCAACATTGGCTGCAATACCACTGGAACCACCATTAAAAGCCATGCCACCAGGATGGTTGTACAATTCGCCTGAAAATGCTGTATCAATATCAAACGAGTAGCTATAACCTTCAATGAGGTCACCAGAAGAATTAACTAAGCCTAGGGTCTGCGTAGTCTCTTCTGCAGCTTCCCATTCCAGGATAAAAATAGAATCATCCTCCTCGATGACTCGGCCGAACTGGTAAACGGACCCCGCCCCGAGATTTAAGGGAGTGTAAGAAAAGTTAAACGTTGATCCAGCATTATTGATATTTGCATCAGAAGCGCCCGGCGCTGAACTCCCGCCCACCAGCCGCCCGATCAAAGCGCCGGTTTGACTAGCCGTATCTACATCCAACTGACCGAGTGTGATGTCACTCTGAAAATACTGGGTGCCCCCAATAGTGATGGACGTCAAATTTCGAGTGTCCCCATCCACATAATCGGAGGTAATCGCAGTGACTTGAGCTCTGGCAGAAGCGGCCAGCAAAACACCGGATACAATTAACAAATGAGGGAATAGCTTTAACGAAGAATTCATAATATTCTGATAGGTTGGGGTTCTCTTGATTGTTTAGTGAATCACATTGCTCAATGACCTCAATAGCCAACGAACAATGCACGAAATCTACAATTACACCAAAGTGAATCAAGCCATTATTAACATATTATAATATATTTAGTGATTAATAATCAATCCCTAACAAAGGCAACCAATCCAACACGCAGTCCAAGACTGCTTTTGATTGCCAAGCTGATTCTAGCATAAAAAGCCCTAGTTTATCATGATAACCAATAGACGATTTGCTCAGCAGGAACCTACCGACAAAGTGCTTAGCTCTATGATAGCCCAAACACTTATGACTCAATTCCCCAAAGCACTTCTAGTTTGCGGACTACTCCTGCTAATGAGCACATGGCACACGCTCAATGCTGCCCCCTATCCCGCAGAAATCTCAAATTGGAGCGAAGCCACTAAAGAGAGTCAGCGGGAAGCAGGAAAAGCAGTCATCGCAGCGATAAAAAAAGCAGCAACGAGTGGTGAGTCAGAAATCAAAATCCCCAAGGGAGACTATCGCTTCGCTGAAACCGACGGATCCAATCGTCCGTCATTCATCCACTTCAGAGGGATGACAAATTTCACAATCGATTTCCAAGGCTCGACTCTATGGTTCGAAAACGAGGCCACGGGAATCGTCACCAGCAGATCCGATCACTTAACGATTAAGAACGCCGTGCTTGACTGGGATCCGCTACCGTTCACTCAAGGCATCATTACAGCAGTCTATCCGGAATCGAGCTCTTTTGATGTTCGCATCGATCCCGGTTATGAGCGCGTCGCCCCTGGGATGTCCGCAAGCAATGGCAAGCTAGGGGGATTACGTGGGATGCTCTTCGATGCGAATACCCGCTTCATAAAAGCAGGGCAAACTGGCTTCACACTCAGCTTAGACTGGAACAAGCCAAACGATGACGGCACTTACCGCTTAAAATACCGCGGGTTCTATAAAATCCCGATCACTGAATCGAACATCGAAGTCGGCGACGCGATCGCCATTCTCAAACGAATGCGACGCGCCATCCGAATTGAAGCTGGCAGCCATTCTGTAATGGAAAACATCACGCTCTACAGTAGCCCTTTTGTAGCTTTTGCGAGCAATGTTACATCCGGGGAGCACGGCCCGGTTTTTCGTGATTGCAAAATCGTCCGTCGCCCCGGCACCGATCGTCTAATCGCAGGCAACGCGGATGGTTTCAACATCTCCAATTCAATCGAAGGCCCCATCGTTGAAAACTGCAGCATCGAAAACATTGGTGACGATTTCATCAATGTGCATGGTCATTTAGCCCGCGTTATCTGGCAAGACAGTCCCACTGAAGTCATCAGCACTCGAATCAACTATCGTGGCACCATTACAGAACCCGTGGAGGTCGAGTTCCTCAAACGCAATACACTTGAATCCTTAGGCAAACGCATGGTCACTTCCACTCTGGTCAAATGGACGATAGAGAAAGAGCGTTGTCTTGCTGACCTCAGCCGCCGAATGCGCTCCGGCGATACAACTGCTCTCGCTTATGGAAAAACAGAAACGCTGCTTAAACTCCAACTAGATAAGCCAATTCAGCTCGAAGGCGACATCATCATCGCTTGCGAAAAGTATTCAGGTGCGAATGCCATCATCCGAAACAATTCAATGATAGGCTCTTTAGCACGTGGGATTCGCATGCAAAGCCCCGGCGCCCTGATTGAGAATAATCGCATTGCCTATACCATGGGTCCCGCGCTTTCCCTACAAGGCCATGCCGGATACTGGGGAGAAGGACCTTATGTTCACGATGTAACTGTTCGCAACAACACCATCGTCTACGGTGGTCTTGAAGGAAAAAACAAGGATAGTGCCGCCATTCGTATCGTCGACGGAGACTATGCAGGGCGTCAAATTGCTTCTAATATATCAATCACAGGTAATCGAATCTACCAAAGCCCGGGCGCAGCTCTGATTGCACGCGGAGTGAAGGGCCTGGAACTTTCTGACAATGAGATAAAAGCTTATGGCATGGCCCAAGCCACAGAAGATTCGTTGATCGGCGCGAATCACGCCATCGTGCTACAAAATGTCAGTGATCTATCGACTGCAAACAATGTGATCGATGACGCTGGAGATTTTGCAGAAGGCGCACTTTTTCAACTGGATGTCTCGAATAAAAACTGATTCGAGAATATACTTTAGCGCAACTAATACAGCAGCTCGTAAAATGGATATTTACCTATTAATCGGCCAATCCAATATGGCTGGGAGAGCGGAAATCCCAATCGAAGACATGCAGCCGATGGATGGATGCCATTTACTGAATATCGAAAACTTGTGGGAACCTGCAAAGAATCCATTGAATCGCTACTCGAGCATACGTGGAGAGCTACAAGACCAAAAAATGGGGCCAGGGTATCTCTTTGCCCAAACAATGCGGCAGGCTCAACCGAACATTGAAATCGGGCTAGTTGTTAACGCGAAGGGAAACACCAAAATTGACCAGTGGATCAAGGGCACACTATTTTATGAACAAGCTGTTCTACGCACTCGCATAGCACTTCGAACTGGCAAGCTGAAAGGCATTCTTTGGCATCAAGGTGAAGCCAGCCGTAATGATACAGATTACTTAGTAAAGCTCCAACAACTAATAAAGTCTCTGCGCACGGACTTGGGAGATACACAGACTCCTTTTATCGCAGGACAAATCAATCGCATAGACGAGAATCCCTTCAATGAAATGATTCTACGACTCCCATCACTGGTCGAACACACTCGCGTCGTTACCACGGAAGACCTGACAGCCAGCGACCTCTGGCACTTTGATACTCAGAGTATGAAAACACTCGGTAAACGCTACGCTGAAAAAATGTTGGAGCTTCAAAATGAGTGCTCAATCCTCCCGTAGGAGGAAGCATTAAGTCTCGATATAATCAAAGAGGCATAGGTGTAAAGGGATCGCTGACACTACTTGTGAATTCGCCTTAAAAATCAAAACAGCCAGCGCATGGCGTGGTAAAGCGATGCGCAGCTCATGGTTTGTGCAGCTGCCTATCGAAATTCAACCTCATAGATAAAACGTTCCTCCTCTGCAAATGGGCCTGCCCCCTGCACAGAGTTACCATCCAACAACACATCCTTGGACGAATCGACAACTAGAGCGAAATTCTGGCCTGGCTTGGCCCCTCTGACATTCAGCGGTTGCCCCATGCCATACCCATCGATGAAGTTATCAAGGAGTTGAAGTCCTTCCACTCCTCCGGCAGCAATGCCAGAACCTCCGGAGTGGATGATTTGATTATCACGGATCACAATTTCTTTGCTCAGCATTTGCTCACGATAGCCAAGCACTCTCACAACAATCGAAGCAGCACTGGCAGTATCCCGGAACCAAACATTATGATTCAGACGGTTGTTTAACACTTTCGCATCACGCACATATGGCCCCTCTCCCCAATAGGAAGGCTGGCTAATCAAGTGAATCCCAGGACCAGCAGTATAAGAGATATCATTATTCTCAATGAGCGCGTGAGGGGACTGTTGACGGATGCCCCTAGCCGCAGAGCCCCTAAAGTGATTATTTCGAATCACTGCACCTGCGCTGGAAAATTCTCGACAAACGACCACCACATCACCATCGACTTCAAAAGGCTCATTCAGTGTCACTCGATGTGCCTCGACTGTCTTGCCATACCCCAGAGAGGCTGCAGTCCCAGAGTGCCAAGCGTGATCCAGATCTGCAGTACAGCTTGCCTTATCTATTTCCCACTCCGGCACATATTCAATCAATGTGGCCAGGCGCGTCCCCAAAGGCTGCATTTCCTCACGCGTGTAAAATTCGAGAGTAATTTGTCGATCAATCTGCCTACGATCTGCCAAAATATTGGTCATAATCTGATCCGGCGCTGGCTGAGCAATCACTCGAGCGAGGCTTGCATGCACGTTAACGAAGTCATCCCCGATATTCCAGATTTCACAATCCTCAATCAAGGGTCCCTGCTCCATATTGGCACAGTTGATTCCGTCTGCATTGCCTGCCATTAAACGATTTGTACCTGGACGACCAAGGATCTTACAGCGGCGATAAACAGTCGCGCTACCGCCCCAACTCGCAAAGGCAACAAAGGGGCTGCTGTAGAGAGTCACATCTTCATAAATACAGTTTACCAAATTTTCGCTACGTATGGCCCGTCCCATACGCCCTAAGATAGCGATCGAATCTCCCAGCTCCATCCCGCTTTCACTCAAGGGAACACCATAAAAGCCGTGAAATTTAACACGGTACGATCCATCTTCATTTCTTTGATCCCAGAAGAAGTTGAGGGCGAAGCCAATCTGCCCAAGCTTGTAATCTCTGGTTTCGCTATCAAAAATAAAACCACGCATTTTCCATCGACTGTTTGCTTCACGTATTCTTGTCGCAACCACCTCATCGTACCCAGCATCCAACTTCACATCGAAGTAGCCTGTTTCCAAATCCATCCCGGTAATGCTCCCCTGCATAAAAGGCAAGGGATCCCAATCCATATACAAATTTTCTACTTTAACATTCTCGCAATCGATCATCTTGATTCCAGTTCTCGGTTCTGTAAACCAGAAGTGCGAGCCCTGAAAATCCAAGGTCACATCTTTCAAGCCCTCCCAAACAATATGAGCGGGATATTTCCCCTCGCTGACTTGATCGAATCGATAATCCCCTTTCTCGATCCGAATCACACGTTCACCCCGACGAAGCGCAGCATCAATATATTCCAGCACAGCTGAGCCCGCCGCAATTTGTTCGGCCTTCGCATCCTCATCCCACCCCGCAATCTCAGCAGGATAAGGCCCTGCCAACAACGAGCTCGTAGCAACTTTCAAAAAAAGGACGCATAAGAGACAAAATGAAGAACGCATAGAAGACAAAACGGTTTGTGATAAAATGAAAGTAATGACATTTACGAGTAAATATGCCCCTTAAACTACCCCCAAGTGGAGTCTTACTAATCACGATAAGCCAACGCCCTACAGATTTCACTAAGGCAGAGATGTCCCCTCTTGCCAATAACCTTCGGTCAAGATAACTTTAGGAAATTCTGGAAGTCCACGTTCGTTGCGTGTGACCAGATTAATCACATGATCGGCGACGGTTTCCCCCACAAAGCGATTATTCTCGTTAATACCAGAATAATCCGAATCAGTTGGGCAATTTAAACAAACAATGGCGAGCTCCTTTGGGAAATCGAGTCCCATCTGCTCAATCCATACACGTTCTTCACCAATAAGTGAGACCAATACATCCGGCTTCCATCGCTCATACCATTTTTGGAATGATTTCAACTCAGTGGTCATCGGTGCACCGATAAAAGCTGGTAAACAACGTGAACGGGGTAATTGCATCTGAGCAATTAAGTAACCGGCCATCCAATTGGCATCTACGCCACCAAGTGAAGCATTCTCAGGCAAGCAAAACCCAATACGCCGATACCCACGAGCTAATGCCTGTGAAAAGGCCTGATCCATCGCATGACGATGATGCGAGGAAATGCGGTCTACCAGCGGGGAAGACCAAGAATAAGAAACCGTCGACAAGGCATAGCGCTCCCACTGCAATATAGTGGGATCTGAAGAATTGCTGCGTGGTGCAGCCAAAATCACACCTTCAATCCCGCGCGCATATAGTTGCCGATCCACCGCAGCAGCAGACATCCCCGGGCCTTTAAGAAAAAAGCACTCAGTGCGATAGCCACGCATCGCGGCACGTGTCTTGTAGCCTTCATACTGTAAACGATAAGTATCACCACCTTGGATCAACCAATCCTTTTCAGAACTCGCATCCACGATAATTCCGATACAACTGTGGTCCTTAATCTCGCGGCCACTGCGGATACGCTCCATCAATGTGCTGACTTGCGGACTGGGTTTATACCCCATCTCTTCCGCTTTCTGACGCACACGCTCGCGAGTCGCCTCAGGTATCGAGCGCACGTTTCTCAAAGCCATAGAAACTGTTGCTTGAGTGAGGCCGAGTTCTTTTGCAATGGCACGTTGATTAGGCATTTAATTATCGTGATAAGCTCCTAAGCGAAGATCAAGTATGATTATTTACGCCAAGCTCACAGTTTAACTTATCACGATAAGCCTCGAGTCATTTAAACAGATGGATCATTCCAATGTAACAGCGACTACTGCGGGGACTCTGGCATGAGAACACGCTCCGCACAAGAAATGCTCAGTCTACAAAATTGAGGCAAAAAACCGAACGATCACGCACTGAACCCGCAACGCAACCTGTGCGATTATCAGATAACTATAGAAGATTTAAAACTGTTGCTTGATGACATTGGCGACACGTTTCCCTATCAGTAAATTTGCCTCATCTGTATAATGGACACCATCTTCACAGATCAATTCATCTGCACCTGCATCAGATACGAATGCAAATAGATCATTCACATAGACATCGTGTTTCTCTAAAATCGGTGCCACTGCTTCATTGTAAATCAATGAATCATTAGCCTGACGGCATGGATCATAAGAATTCACGAAACGGGAATTATAGCGTGCTTCAATAACAGGTGTAATACTTGCCCATATCAGCCGCGCACTGGAATTCTGACGAACCTGAGTCAGAATAAAATCAATATTTCTTACATATTGATCCACTGGCACCGCATAATCAAGTTGATGCTGATTCAGGCGTCTACAATCCCACAGCCCACAGTTAAAGTGTATGACATCCACATTTTTCTCCAGATACCACGACAGATTAAATAAATGATGCACAGAATGCATACAATTACCCTCTGGCGACCAGACATCTGCAATACCGCTTAATTCACTGCGGACAGTTTCTTGATATCCCAGACGTATAGAATCACCGATTAAGCGGACATTTTTCATATTATATGATTTGTAATGCGTTTTCAAGTATGAGGGCAAGCAACATGACGAAAGCAAAAGTGTTCCCAAACGCTAAAGGGCAAAACACTCTATACCGAAGATAATCGCCTGATTCACTAGGACACGTGGAAAATGCACCGTCAATATATCGGAATCAATTTCAACCGTATATTCCCGAACCAAGGCGTAATGCGCTCCTTTCGTCCGCGCATGAATATCCAATTCTGAATCAACGACGACACCATTGATAGCGAGGTCAAAAACACGAAGTTTATTCGCATCCCTAAAGCCGCCCACACCAAACCAAGGCTCCGCAAAATGGCAGCGCACACGGAAGCGCCCTACTCCGGTTTTAAAGCGGTACTTCAAATACTGACGTCCATATCGATATCGATGATACACTCCTGATAACGAGGTTCCACGAACCGGCGTCATCGTATATCCACAACTCGCTAAATCATCTCGAACATTGTCAAAGCGCCCGCCCCAGCTTTCCCATCCGAAATCAACAGATTCTGACCAGGCACGGTCAGCCGCCCAGACTTGACCACAAGAATCCACATAATCCTGCGCCGAACCACAGTTCACGCGATAGAGAGCTTCGCATGCAGCTATAGTTTCAGCTTTTCCGACCCAATCGCCGAGACTACTATCTTCTGGTAAATAATCCAAACGAATAAGATCCTCTACCACAGGCTTATCATTCTTGTATCCAACAGCATAGAGAAGATTGGTTTCAGGCAAAACATCATGCCAGATATAATGGTGCCCAATATCGGGTCTGAACTGCCTCCCCAAAGACAGCCTTCCAACACCGATAAATAGTTCGACCTCTTCGCAATTACTATACACTGAGACATTACGAGGGATGGCTTCCTGCCAGCGGTCAGGCCATGTGTGTGAGACAATATAAACCATCGGGTCGCACATAGGATCTGCATAATTAGAGCGGAACATGTAGTATAAATCCGAAGGCTGATGCCAGGAAGTGACTAAGCCCTTGTTATTGACTGAACCTATTTCTGCATCACCCGGCCCTTCAAAATTCTCAGCAGACCGACCAGGGTTAGCAAAGGTATTAAAGATCCAGTGAAAGTGCCCGATCGACTCCTCCCGGAATGATTCCCCCAGCCGGACTTTAGCTTCCATAGCTGCGCAAGCCCATGTCTCACTACGATCATTTTCGTCACCAGCATAGTCCACCTCTGTATGCACGCCGAAGTTTCGCCACGCACCATACTCTCCAACCATTTGCGCCGCCTTTAAATCATAGTCATTATAATTCCCACCATAAGTCCCACTCCACTCTTGCGGCACATTCCAGTCGGCGCCCTTCCCTCCATTACAAGTCGTCGTAATACGCCATTGAGGGCTGGTGGGGTCCATTTCACGAATGATCTCACGTATTTCGGCGGTAAATGCCTCGGGCATATTACACTCATTCTGTATCCCCCAAATTAATATACACGGATGATTACGACGTTCCTTAACCCACTCGCGAACAATCCGTCGGTAGTTTTCACGGAACGACTCGTTATCAAACCACACATGCGAGCCAATCTGTGTCCAGCAGACAATTCCTGCCGCATCCCAATGATCGTAATAGCGTAAATTATGCGGATGGTGTGCATCACGGAAAGCATTAAACCCCGCAGATCGCATCATGCGAACACTGGCGTCAATTTGCTGCTCAGTAAATGCATGATCACAACCTAGCAAGTTTTCATACTCACATGTGCCATTCATGAAGAACGGTTGACCATTCAGGCGTAAACGACGCTCTTTCGAATCAGATGCTGGCGTCGGATCACTTGCCAGCGGCTGAAACTCTGGCCGCGCCAAATTCAATGGCTTCGAGGCATCCCATTGCTGTGGGTCCCTAATACCAAAAAGAGTTTCACTGCGCTCGATGAGTGTGCCGTCTTTTAAACGGACCTCAACTAATAGACGATGAAGATAGGGGTCATGTGCAATCCACGTGCGCGGATACAAAATATCAGGCACCTCCCATAGGTGCCCAACTCGCTCTGAATCGACTGGCAATTCAGCGCGATGCTGATGAAAAAAGACAGTGCCTCCCTCATTCTGTATCTCACACAAAAGATCCACAGGCTGCCCAGGCGATGTCTCGACGGAAAATTGCAAGTCAACATTCAGTTTGGCACAATCGGGAAGAGATGCTTGCTTCTGATAGATCTTAACCCCCATTGGGATTAATTTCACGCAAGGCTGCTTAAGCTGAGACAACACCTGTGTAAGCCCATTGTTATCGATGCTAATTTCGAACTCACCATTATGGATTAACTGACCACGGCGATCTGCAGAAACAACATTATGATCTGCATCCGGCTGCTCAATCTCAGGCCACTCGACCCATCTTAAACCAAAATTGGTATGATGCTCATGAGAGAGGACATCATCCACAAATACAGAGGTGACAACTCGATAGAGATGAGGCTGCTCGGGCGACCACAGCTTAGGTTCGCTAAAGCTAGGATACTGCTTCGATAAGGTCTGTGAGCTCTTTCGTGACAATTCACTCACTTCAGTAAACTCTGCGATTAAAGTTTCAGAATCATCATATATTCTCTGCTCGAGTCGAATGCATTGGCTCTCTTCAGTCGGATTACACAATGTCGTAAATGTCGCCACCTCAGCACTCAGTTCACTCACCTTTGGTGTAAGCACATGCACACCAAAAGGCTCAACACGCACTGGTCCCGTCCGCTCTAACCAGACTGGACGGAAAATCCCAAAAGGCTGTGAGCCTTCTGTATTGGGAGCTCCCCAACAACCACCACACACAAAGGGCAAGTCATCGATTTTCTCTGGGTGCTCCGCTTTAACGACAAGCGAATTACTACCGACAACAAGCGCCTCAGTAAGATCTACTGTAAACGTGGTACGCCCACCAGCATGATAGCCAACTTGAACCTCTTTCACATAGACTGTCGCATAACTGCCGACGCCCTCAAAGAAGACATACACACGTTCCCCTTCGACCTCACCGGTGTATTCGATACTGGTTCGATACCAGGCAGTGCCATGCAGATTACCATGCGACACCTCGTGATACCCATGATAGTCATCCCAGTTATGTGGCACAGTGACTGGCACCCATGACGTGGCATCCAAATCCAAGGTAGTTTCAACACTGCCATCCGACAAACTCGAGGACCATTCGATTAAACACTCTTTAGTTAGAACTCTCTTAGATATTACTGCTTCACTCATAACAATGGCTATTAAGGAAATAGTTCACCATTTTGATTAAATGCCGACAAGCAGGCCATCGTTTATCTCGATAAGTGCTTACTCGGGCTAGAATAATTGCCCTTCAGATACGGCGGCACAAAAACAATCTGACCTTAATTTATCGGATGTAGTCGGTATGAAAAAAGACTTCCAAGCCGCCGCCCGATGAAAGTGATCTGGCTTGGGAAACAGAGCTATCTTGAATAAACATGAAATAGCGTAACTTATCCCGGAAAAGAATATTGGCATTATAACGTACTCGCCGCTCGTCACCACGAAAGCCAACAACTTGTATGGTTGAATTGCCGAGTTGTCTTTCAGCCGCACGCGTTTCCAGAGGTGCTAAGGTATAAATATCGTCCCCCACTTTCATCGCAATTTTATAGGGAACTAAACTACAAAGCACTAAACTGCCCGAGGGGTAATCCTGCATATTATCATCGATGGCAACCATACTAAAAGAACCATTCTCACGCTTTACAACGATAACCAGACAACTGGTTTTAGGCAAGTTAGCACTTAAGACTGACGCCACCGGCAGATAAGGGTGCTCACCTTCAACGGGATTTTCATTTTTAACGTAAAGAACAAGATCTTGTCCGCTACTTTGCTCAAAGTATTTAGTGGCAACCTCCATTTTTAAACTGAGTGGAACCATCTCACCATCTGACCTACAATAAAGGCCTTCAATACGCCCCGGCCACCCAAGAAATCGGAACTCCAGTGCCTCAACCGACACCAATGTGACACACAGCAATAAGAAGATATAGATCAATTTTTTCATTGTTACGATCATCAGAGAATTAAACTTCATCTTCGTTCAGCCAACGAAAACTCACCACTTTAAAAAGACGCCCTGCTGCCGGGCGCGTAGAATCGATGGCTTCTGCCGTTCGTTGCACAACTGCTTCACACCAAGAACGAATTACATCTCCCGTAACCGGATTTACAGAATCGCCATAAGTACGAATCGTGAAAGTGTCCGATCTGACTGTCAGCAACGGAGCCAAAGCCGAGAGGATGTCCATCTGTGAAAGGAACCCCGGCGCGTCCGCAGAAATCAACCCGTAACTATTCTCCAAATATGCCGGACGGATTTGAGGGTCATATTCATCTTTTATACCTGAATAAGTCAGTGAATAAGTAGCATCCACAGTTGAGTCAATAATACCAAGCGGCGCTCCATATCGACTACTACCGGTAAAGGCCAAGTCATCCCCTAGAGAAGTCTGAAAATCGGCTTGGCGCAGGTCTTCATTTAAATCAGGCAAACCGTCATCATCTACGTCGACGTTATCGATCGCTGCCTGCAAGGTACCTTTTAATGTGGTATCATGCTGATCGACTAGCACACGTAAACGAGAGCCTGCCGATGGTGCGGGATCCGGATTCTCCTCAGGGTCTTTGTCAATCAAGGTTCGATTCACAAAGCTGGCCAAAGAAGCAAATGGTCCCCGCAATTTCACTTGAGCCACAATCTCCTCAGCCAAGGCATCCATTTCATCATCGGTCAGGCTGCGAGAGCCGCTCCACATCCGGGGGATATGACTCACATTGCCGCCACTAATATCGCCGCTACGATAGTCTTCCAGCGACCAATTTGTGATACGCGGGAAGATGTTATCTAATTTCTGACTTCCAACGTCAGGATCATCGACTAAGTCAGACAAGCCCCCTAAAATCGCTCGCCATGCCTTAACGGAAGTAGAATTCACATTGAAGGCACCATCCACTGCCAGATACTCAGCCGCACGATCGCGATCGAGAATAGCAGACAAATGAGTGGAGCGATTCGGATTAAAATCCTGTGTCACAATTCTAGAATTTGGAAATGACTTCGACCAATCTGTAGTGTCCAAAGGAATCGACGAAAAATAATACTGATCCCAAAGAGCTTCATTCACACGATAGGTATAGTCAGCCACTTCCCGCGGAGTAAAGATATTAGCCCATGAATTTCCGACCACATAACTGGGAATACTAATATCGTTATAATCTGAATATGCCGTAGTTCCATTCAAACCACTCCTTTGCAAACGATATTTCCTCAAATTAGCATGCCTTAAGTCTCCCAGTGAAAATATTTTTTCTTGAGGCACAGAGAACAGGACAACCTCACTCAATCCGTCGAAACTAGTTGAACGTCCAGCAAAGGCAGATTCCCCACTATAATCCATGCCATTACCCAGGGTCGTATTCCAATAGAGTTCACTCCACAGATTCTGAGTCGGAACCGCGATATAATGATTGATGTCGACTAATGCTTCTTCAGCGATGGCTCGATAATTAAAGTCAGAATATAACCTGTATCCATAGCCTAGATAATTGCTGCGGGGCAAGTTGATCCGACTCGAGCAACCGTTCATTCCAATCGGAAAATCAGGTCGCACCTCACGAATCGAGTTTTCATCCTTTGTTGCGACCGTTGTGTTACCAGCTACAGTTCCCAACGTCTGCCCTCCGATATATTCCTCCGCACCGTTCCTTATCGCATACAGTTTTACTGAAGTGTGCCCACCATTGGGTTTGAATACAAAAGTCTTCGGCGTGCCATCCGAATTAAACAGATCCGTATACGTATAGATACCTCCATTATTCAGTGGTCCAGAATTCACCGTCAGAGGCATCATAAGAAATCCATTCGTTTCCATGTATCCAGGCTTCAATACCTTCGCGCCAGCTGGCATATCCGCGTAACTATAGAATCCGTCTAATTCAAAATTATCCTCTGTTTGTGTTGAGATCACTTTAACTTCACCAGGCGCAAACGCCAGCGGCGACGCGGTTTGATAACGAACGAACCGCGAGGCGGTTCCTGTGGCAGCCTCAATATTCTCTAAAGGTGAATAATAGCTTCCATTCGCATATGGATAATTGTCGCCCGTCTCATCATATAAATAGAACCTAAAAGGTGAGGTTGATTTTTCAGTATAATTTGAACTTTCTACAATATAATCAGCCGGAGCAAGGGCGACGTCGTATGGATTGTGTAAGACCAACGCAGACCAATAAATCACATACAGTTGATAATCGCCCGATGGCAGCGTCTTAAAATATAGGCCATTGTACAAGTCAACTTGTAGGATTACCGGAGCTAAGCCTTGAGACGTGTCTGTCTGTGCACGCACCGCAACTTGATCGCTGGAAATTTCACTGGGCAACTGGTAATAAGAGCTCATGGTTTCCCAATTGGGAATGACCTTATCATACGACACATCTTGAAATATATCTCCGGTCAATGGCTGGTCATCCAAACCACGTGTCAAATCTGTCTTCAAACCTCCATTCAGAGCGTTCGTTAACAAGCCCTTTGAACTAAGGGTGTAGTCATGAAAGCCAGTTTTCAAAAAAGTCCCTCCAGTTTGATCCACTGAATCAAAGAGCCCGCGACTAAACACACGACTAAGAACGGAACGATCAAACTCAACAGAGTAATCCAAACCAGTACCATCCTCCAAGATACTCGGGTCGATGCGTTGAACAGCATGCAAGCGGTTAAATTTGGCATCATTACTAGGATTATCGCTGAGTGCTTCCTCAGACTCGGTCATGTTAACCTTGGCCTTAATCCCCTCATCGCCGACCCAATAGGCATAATGCCCTACCGTATCCCCCTGTGTGTCCTGCAGTTCAACCTTACCGGCAGCAACCTCATAATCATTGGCATCTCCGTCTGTATCATTGGTATCTGCAGTCTGATCGCTAACTACGACAACCGTGTCACCCGTCCATGCATTCTGATGCCAATCCGGTTCATCCGCAACATCCGGCGCACCCGATACAAGCCATTCTAGTTTCTCAATTTCACCCGTGCCTTCAGCGACAGGTTCCGTCGACCAGATCCCGGTTAAATATTTCTTCGAAATGTCCGCTTCCCCTGAAGAATTACTTAGGTCTGTTAATATGTCTGCACGTGCGGATACTCTTTGATCTGGACCTGCAGCCAACTGTAATCGGCCAAGCGCCACTCGTAAGGCCAATACCGCATTCTGCTCTGCTTTCATTCTAGACAATCGAATATCAGAGGATGAAGATTCAACCTGAACCAATGTCGACATCGTCAACAGCAGCAAAAGTACAAACGCCATCAAACTTAATGCAATCACTAATACAAAACCGCCTCGTTTTCGACGAAAAACTTGATGTTCAGATTCCTTAGAGATTAACGGAGCTAGATAAGAAGTGGACATACAGTAGGAACGAAATCAATTTAGGGGGGGTAGATTTGTTGAGCGTTATAACTAAGTAATAGAAAATACAAATTACTAAATATAGTAAATCAGACAACAAAAGGCTAGTTTATAGCGATAAATGATAGATTCCCCCGCAACGAATACAAATACACCAATCTTGTCCAATAGACTTAAATAACCAAGATAGACTATCTACGAATTCATCGAGGTTTGGTTCGAAATTTGGAGTGCCGTCCTAAGGCCATTACATATTGAAGCTCATACATATACTGCCGTTAATAAAGTAGAACTCACCCGACAAATCATGGCACTAGCAGAGAAACATGCTGAGGGACGCATCGTCTCCGTATTAGAAGGCGGTTACAATCCTGCCGGCCTAGTCTCCGCCGTCCTCGCGCATATGCAGGCGATGCGAGAGACTGCGATTCCATCCTAGTGTTACCGTCAGCCGCCTGCGACAAAGTCACTCGGCACCAACGTTGATCAAAGAGCTTCCCCCAGAACGAACAAGGCTTCACTTTACGGCGCTTCAATTGCTGCCCCTCAGCCAACGAAAGCTGCTGGGCTTGTGTGCACGTGAGGCTTCGACCTCGACGGCCTGACGATCCGTCCAAACGGCTGCTTTGAGACGGCTACAAAATAACTATCTACCCGCTCCGACCCGAGCACTGCCAAGACTACCATGAGTTCTTCTGGATTGAAAGCGGACGCGGTTGCCACCTCTCAATGGCGAGCGACGCCTGATGGAAGTCGGTTATTTCGCACTCATTCGTGCCGACGACTCGCACGGTTTTTCTGCATGGGATACAAACGAGCAAGTCGGCTTGATTAACTTCGCCTTCCCCTCCTCACTATGGGAAAGAATCCGTGATCAATTCTTTGCCGATAACGTCTGCTTCTTTGATCACCCATCCATTGAAAAGCGCGAATATCAACTCAGCAGCGACGACAGGGAACGCTTACGACAGATGGGCAACGACCTTGCTGCGGGCCACTGGAACACAACCAATGCAGCGGCCTACCTGCTCGTCGTGCTGGCACTCCTCGACAATCGCGACCGAGAAACCAGCCCCTACCCTGCGATGCCAGAATGGCTCACGCACGCGCTACGACGAATTGAGACCTGGCCCAACTTCGTTGGTGGTGTGTCGGAGTTTATCCGCATCGCTGGCCGCAGCCATGAACACGTCAGTCGGGATTGTAGGCGTCTATTGGATACAACGCCACGCGAGATCGTCAACCGCGCCCGCCTCAAGTGGGCCTCGATGCAGCTCGAAACCTCGCAAAAAGAGATTCTAGAAATCGCCCACGAGTGCGGATTCGAAAACCTCGGCCACTTCTACAAACTCTTCAAAGCACACTACAAGAGCACCCCACGCCAATACCGCATAAGGAACGGAATCTCACAGTTTTCCTAAAGAACCCATGCGCATAGACTTGAATAAATCGAAGATTCACTGAGAACCCGCCGGCATGCACAATAAACTCACTGGACTAGACCTTCCGCACCGGTCGGCCTGAACCAACAAAAATCTACTGCATCAACAGGACGACTTTACCGAGATTCTCTTGGCGCTCTAAGATCGCATGCGCCGCTTCCGCTTCCGTAACAGGCAAGGTCTCATGGATGAGGACTTTAATCTCCCTGGAAGACAAGGAAGCCCATATTTTAGCTTCTAAGTCCTGCAGGATCTCCGCCTTCATCTCGCTGCTGCGACTGCGCAAGGTGCTGCCAATCAGCTTCACACCACGCTTAAAGAAATCGAGCATGTTGATCTCGCTGCTAACCGAGCCCAGCGTGGCGATCACGATCCAACGGCCCCCACGCGCCATCGTTTCGAGACAGGGTCCAAGGTTAGGACCGGCCACACAGTCCATGGCCACATCCACTGGATGCTTCGCAAGTTCCTCGGCAATGTTTTGTTGCTTGCGATTGATCACCACATCCGCTCCCAGATCACGCACAAATTGCCCCTTCTCCTCCGAGCCGACGGTCGTCACGACCTTCGCACCCATGGCTTTGGCAAGCTGAATCGCTGCCATGCCCAAGCCACTGGCGCCGGCTTGAATAAAGACCGTGTCGCCCGCCTGCATGCCCCCCTCTAAACAGAGGTTGAGATACGATGTGGTAAAGGCTTCAGGAATCGCGGCTGCCTCGGCCATGGAAAGACCCGCTGGCACCGGCAACGCCATGTCTGCCGGCAAAACGATTTTTTCGGCGTAGCCACCCCCGCCGACCAAGGCGCAAACTTTGTCGCCGACTTTCCAGCGTCCATTCTCTGGAGCTTCGAGCACCACACCCGCCACTTCGAGCCCCGGCCATGTCGGCCAGCCCGGTGGGGGTGGATAGTTGCCTGCGCGTTGCATCAAGTCGGCGCGGTTCAACGCCGCGGCGTGCACTTCAACCAAGATTTCATTGGCTGCGGGAACTGGATCTGGAACGTCCGACCAGACTAGGTTTTGATCATGATCAATTAATACTGCCTTCATATGACTATACTTTTTCAACAAGCGAGTGCGCTTGATTCGTGAGTGGAAAAGTGAGCGTGCGACGCTCAAAATGTGCCGCGTAGTTGCCCCCGATCATTTTAATTGATTCCAGTCAAATACCGCCCCGACGGGAAAGTTCTCATTCTTCGCCAAAGCCGCATACACAGCAGTCGACTCCAAGGGAGAATAGAGGGTGGACACAATTTGGCTCATGTCCAAACGGCCATCCGACATATAATCCAAGATGGCGCGAGCATCGTCCCTCCAAGTCCATGAGTACGGACGCGATTCAAGTTTGGGCCGCGACATCGTATGCGCTCCAATAATTTCAATACCAGGCCGATGCACCTCTTGATAGTAATCAATCGAAGCATCAGAAACACGCGTGCACCCGAGCAATGCAACACGGCCAAACGGCGCAGTCAGCGCAAGCGCTTGCTTCATCGCAATCGACTGCCCTGTCACTTCAATGACCGCATTGACCCCACCCCGCGCAGCCGCTTTGACTTGTTTGATATAGTCAGCATCCATCGGATCGAAGGTGAAATGCGCGCCCAAGCCCAAGGCAATTTCACGGCGCGCAGCATTCAAGTCCGTCGCAATGACAGGCGCCGCCCCGGCAATACGAGCCAGCGCCACGGCAAACAAGCCCAACACACCCAGCCCCACCACCGCAGCACTTTCCCCTAACTCGAATCGCGTCTTACGCAACGCATTCAGAGAAAAGCCTGCGATCACCGCAAAGACAGCCTGTTCAGATGGGAGTGAATCGTCTTCGATCTTAAACAAATGATCCTCCGTGATACAATTGAAGTTAGAATGCGTACTCCCCCAGTGCGTTAGAACCCGATCGCCTGGCTGCACACTTTGTATATTTTTGCCCACTACAATCACGCGTCCCACACCACTGTAGCCAAGCGTCTTTGGAAAACAGCCCTGTGGTTCGTCTCCCAAGTTGGGGAGATCCAACAAGCAGGCGCGCTCAGTGCCCGCGCTGATGGCTGAAACGTCGTTCGCCACCAGCACATCATTATCTCCAACGCTAAGCATAGCTACATCTTGAAGCTCTGCATGTCCCACGCCTGTAAATACTATTTGTTTTCGATTCATATGCATGATTGCGACAACTGCTGTGAAAAACTCGGAACGCTCCCTTGAGTCACGTCTTCAGACTCAGCGATACGGCCGAGCGATGCCTTTATCGCAGCCATGCCAGCAACTGGCATCGACTGGGACAGTTCATTATTGGCGGTTCCAGTAATAAGGAACACGTTATCTTTGAATTTCATAAATCGTTCTAATTTAAAAGATAGCCACAAGCTTGCAGATGACATTTTTGTACCAGTAACTCATGTGCATACGAATAAGGGTTCTCCATTTCACCGCCCACGATACGCGCGAACTCTAACAAATGATCCGCGTAACGATCCTTGAGCGGAGCTTGCGGAATTTCTTGCAGGCCCTGCTTAAACCCGCCGCTGGCTTCAAGCAAATTAAGGAAAACACGTCCGCCCGCTTGATTACCTGCCAGCTCTAGCGGTTGCACAACCAGTGTCCCCCGGTCTCCGCAAACAACTAAATTGCGCCGTTCAAAACCACCCACTTCGACAATCGTCGTCCGCAACGCAGCCGTGCAACCTCCCGGAAAGCACATCACAGCAAAACCGTTATCCACCACGCCATCGGGACGGGTGCAAGTCGACAAGGGAATCACGCGCTCGGGCACTCCCATCATAATCACAGAAAGGTCGATCAAGTGACAAAGAAAGATATAAGCCGCGCCCGCCTGAAAGGTCTGCATCAGTTGACGAAAGTCCTCGCCGTCATAACGGTTCATCGCCGCATCAATCGTAGAAATATTGCCTAACAGCCCTTCACGAACTGCCTTCAAACAAAATTCAATCGCGGGGCTGTTGCGATACATATAGCCCATTTGCACAGTCAACTGCTGCTGTTCTGCCTCCGCCAGTAATTTCTGAAACGGCGGCAAGGACTCGCCTCCAGGCTTATCCATTTGAATATGCTTACCTGCTCGAATACAGCGTTGCGCCACTTCGATAGTGTCATGCTCCTCAACTTCAACCAACACGGCATCCAGTTCAGGCATCGCTAACAGCTCATCACTATCCATCCAATCAAGGCCCGCATAAGTATCACTCACTTGAGCGCTGGCTCGACGTGCGGGGTCGTCTTCAGCGACTGCAATAAATTCGAATACGTCGGGATACTGCAACAAAGTCTGTATTTTATAGGCGTGCAAATGCCCCGTGCCAATTTGGCCAATCCTAATTTTCTTCATCATCCGATCCAGTTCTATTGAGGGCTTTGTGGTTTCATAATTTCGGTGATACGCATCACTTAAGAACGCTCTACCTGCAGAGAAAAGTAACGGCAATGCTCTAAGACAAAACGACCAAGTCCACTGACTCTTACTTGAATGGGTGATTGCTTCATGGGTGCGCAACAAAAGGGTAATTTTAAATTTTATGAAAAATTGAAAGGGTACAGTTACAAATACAGTGCGATCCATTTACGAAGTAGAACGATCAGTGCCCGGATCGTCCTTTGAAAGCCGATCTACATCAAGTGAAAACACTTCAATCTACTGCATGAAAATAACTTACAATTTTACAAAATTTCGATTTATTTCTGAACAAAGCATTATCTGTGAAATTATTTCATAGTTCTTGAAATAAAATCAGTGCACCTACACAGTTCACAGCATGGCAAAAATATCCGACGTCGCAAAACTGGCCAAAGTCTCAAGTGCCACGGTATCCAGAGTCTTCAATCATCATCCCAACGTCCACCTCGATGTGCGTAAACGGGTGTTTGCCGCTGCACGTGAGATAGACTATCGTCCACGTCCTTCGCTGAAGCAAAAGAACGTGGTCGTAATCACACCTTACGCGCCCGTGTATCCAGTCCAGAGCTGTGTAGACATGATTCTCATGGCGTTGGTTCAAGAGATGTCGCGCCGCGGCTTTCGATTGGAAATTCTCCCCGAAAACAACCGCGACCGCCTGGATGGCATCCAATTTTGCGCAGCCATCGCAATCGGAGCGGAACCATCCACCTTTGCGGATTGGTCGGACCGCTACGCCATGCCACTCGTGATTATGGATCGCGATGGACCAACGGACTCACCCGATGTCTATTATGTTCAATCCGACAATGCACAGGGGATGCGTCTGGCGATTGAACACCTGCATGCGCGTGGTTGTCAGAAGGTCGGTTGTATTATACACGGCGATCCAGGCACCGGAAATGCCGACCTTCGCCATGACGGAATCGTGGAAGCCTTGAGCGATTGTAAGCTCCCCGTAGATGAAAGTCTGATCCACTTTTCAGGTCACGGCACCGATAAATATGTCGAACTGATCGGAAAGCTGCTCAAACAGGAAGTGGACGCCCTGTTTTGCCCCGGTGGCAACGCAGGCGTTGTTTCCTTTTACGCCTTCTCGCTCTATAACCGACAGGTCCCGAAAGATATCTCGCTGATCGCTTCCGAACAAACACTGTATTCACAGTACTCAGTGCCTCCATTAACGACTATCACTCCCGACTATTCAGCGATGGCAATTGCAGCGGCCGACGTCATCGAAGCACAAGCTAAAGGCGATAATATACCCGCAAAAACCATCATACCTTACCTATTGATTTCCCGCGAAAGCGTGAGAAAGCTGCATTGATTATTCCTCCTCGGGATGTTCTGCCTTGCGGGCTTCAAAGGCGGCCTGATCCACCAGCGAAACGTGCCCGCCAACCATACCATTGTTTAGCGGATCATCGATGCGCGCCGCTAGGTCGCGGAAAAGTTTACGGATGTCGATAATCCCTCCAAGGAAAAACCAAACAGTGGACACAATGCCGAGGATTCCGGTCCCCCATAGGCTCGTAATGAGGAAATAGTTACTCCATTGCGATGAAGACCAAGGTAATATCATATTCCAAATCAAGACTCCTACAAAGCAAAGCCCTAACTCATAAATAATCGCGTAAGTCACGACCGACCATGCGATGACCTTATCACCGATAACTATACTCCGGGGTCTACCCACTAGCTGCTGCAAGGCATTATGCAATGTCCACTTAAAGGGGGGCTTGTATTCGTTTGCCACATCATACTCGCCTCGGTGTAGCAGACGATCCAAGTTATACGGCTTCCGTTGCGTCAGTACCGAACCGATAATGTAAACGAGGATCCCGCCACACAAGCAGCAACAAGTCAGCAAGCGGACCCGCGGGTTGGATGAAGCTAAATAACATGTATGGACTCCGCAACCGTGGAGTCGGCTACTCATACACAAAGATCGATTGCGAAACCGCCGGAAACTATACCTTCCACTTCGCACTCGATTATTTCACACATCGGCCAACGAGTCGATGCGGCTATTCCCCGGACGATGCTGGTTGCTACGAGGGTCACTCGGCCAACTCAACTTGGGTTCTGACCGCCCCGCAGCTTACCAAGCCTCATACTCCGCTACTCTAGTCGCATGAATCTCATCCGTGTAATTGGCCGCACTTGCCTCGCGATTACGGATAATCTCGTCGAATGAACCTGCAGCTTCGATCACCTCGCGTGACACCCATGCTTCTGCGACGAACCACCCTAAGAATTATCGATGAGACCAACCAGCAGCCAAGGGATTTACCATCTTCACCCTAAACCGTCGCACGCGACTGTTCACACAATCAAATAAACAGCCGACTACTATCTCGGGTAAATCGAAGGCAGTTCGCTCATGGTATAACACTCCAGATCCATTTCCTGGATCTTCTGGAGAAAGAGCTCTAGAATCTCTGAATTGATGTAATGCCGATCCGAGTAATCGGTAATGTCGTGCGCGTAGAGCATTAAGATTTCATTCTTAGCCTTCACACGCTTCAAAGCAGGCACCAGATGGTAGTTAAGCCAAGCCTCATCGGCCCGGTCGATACCTTTACCGACCAAAACGAAACGGTTCTGAATCGCATCCATAGGCGTGAATAAGACATCCACATCTGATAAGCGCTTTCCTTTGGGAATTCCGGTTCCAGTGCGGACATGTCGGAAGTATGGCTGGATGGTACGATCCATTTCCGGACTATTGCTGCTATTGGGATACAAAAACGCACCGGGTTCGATGCCATGACTCTGAAGCACTTTGGTCGCAGGAAGGACTTCATGGTCCAACCAGTATTGGAGACCGTGTTCTGCCACCATATCTTTACCTCGCACATGCCGGAAGCCGTGGTTACTGATCTCATGACCGGCAGCCATCAGCTGCTTCAATCCTTCAATCTGCTCGGCAGTGAGCATATCCGCCCTTTCAATGCCGAAAGTCACATGCACGCCATACTTTTCAAAGAGCGGAATTTGCTCCACCCAACGCGGAATATTCGCCCGGTCATCGAATGTAAGGATCACACCCGGCTTTTCAATTTTAGCAAGGGGTGCCGGACCATTACCGAGCGCGTGTGCCGACGAAGCGATCAGTAGCCCGACAGCAGCCACCTTGAACAGTCTTTTTAAATCCATTTTTTTGATCATGATTCTTTCTTTCGTATTTTAATTAATTATTGAGCGGGCACCAGTTTGAGCGTGGTTTCTTTGGCATGTGAGAACTCAACCGCTTTGCGGCCATCGGGTAGCGGCCAATCCATCTGCCAAGCGACGCCACTGGGGATGCCCCTTACTTTGATCTGCTTGGCGGATGGCACGGGCGCGACTTCGCGCCCCCAGGAAAGAATCCATGCCCCTGCCACATATGGTCGGGCCTTCAAGTCCTCTTGATCCCAACTCACACGCCATGAAAATTGCTTCCCTTCTTGGTAGACTTGAGGTTGTGCACGGTGGCTTAAAGCCAAATACTGAACGGTCAAAATGTCCTCGCCTGCCTTTACAATTAGACGTGGCACATCGCCGTCAAGATTCTCCTCAATCACAGAAAAGTCCGAACCGGTAAAAACGATCTCATCCGACAGTTCATTCCAGGCAGTCGCCACCGCAGGCATCATCCGGGCAACCAGAGCATCCGGTCCTTGCTGCAGTCCGTAGGTTTCACCAACAATCGGATAATTGACCGCACTTGACAGAACGGTATCCAAATAGCCGCCACGATGGCTCCCCGCAGGATGAGAACGCACTTTGTCCCCTTCCCGACTCGTCCATCGCGCAAAGCCCCAACCGTCTCCGGAGGTCGCAAAGGCCAATGGCATGGTTTGCCAAGACAGCCCCCAGCCCATCTGATCGGTATTGGCCATAATCGGATACCGAGACATGGTCCCCAAACGCGCATCGTCAGTCACCCAAGAATGGGCAACGGCACCGTCGTAGCAGGGAATTTCGAAGTAATCCCGACGTTTCGATTGGACGTTGACCAGCTCTCTCCAGCCCAAGCGATAGAACAAGTCTCCCTGAGCGATCCGCACATCCCCGCGCGCGAGTTTCTCCACATTCTCACGGCTCTGTGCACTGACGGGCATGATATTAGTATGATATTGCGGCAGGTCTGGCTTCCTTGTGCCGAAGTAAGAACGGATCACCGGCACCCGCGGCCCATCCCGATACATATAGGCAATCGTATTCAACTCATCGAAGAGTTGCTTATACATAGCATAGACCTCATCCGGCAAATGACGTTGAAAAAGCAATAAAGTAGACAGTTGCTCCACCAGCAGCGGTCCATAGTTGTCGCTCATGTGTTCACCCCAGCCCCAGTTTTCGTCAGCCCAGTAACGAGCGGCTTCTTCCATAATGTCCAAAAGTTGACGCGCATCTGCATCCGTTGCCGATACATCTTCCTGCAACAACCAGGCACAAACCAGATCGCCCATATATTTATTAGGATAGTAGTAAGACCGTTGCTTCGCTTCGTGTCGGAACCAGACCGCCAAATCCGCCAGTATATCTTTCAACAAGACCTGAGCCTCCGGTTCCAAGCGTTGGGAAGCGGTGCGCTCAAGCGCGATGAGTTGCAGTCCGATAAAAAAGGAAGCATTGGTATCTACCGGTCGGTCCTCTTCATAATAAGTCTGCATGCAGCCATGCCTGGCGGAACCATCGGTGACTTGTAACTCACGTAGTGCTTTGAGGATACGTGTCGACTGCTTCGGCTCCATCGCCCCCAAATAATTGGCCACGAAGAGACGATTGGCCGCCACGCGACCGGAGTGCGTTTCCTTGAGATTTGCAACCGGCCTCGTATGCCCCGCCCGCGTCTGCTTCCAAAGCCCGATCTCCCAATTGAACTCCTCAGGAAAGACCAGTGGGTTCGCCGGCAATTTCACCTGGGGCGGTGGAATATCGCCATTCAGAGCGAGGCTCGTTTCAGCGCCCAACTGAGCACCGCCGACAGTGAGCGTACATAGAAGGAAGGTTTTGAAAACTTTATCAAAGTTAAATGCAAAAGACATGAATAAATAATACAGGTTAAAATTAGAGTTCTTTCCGCGACTCGTAGCACACCTTTTGAGACAGGCCTGAAGTGGCCTCCCGATCAAGGTAGTGGCGCTTGATACGGCGTCCGCCAGCCAACAGCCACAAGCCGACCGAAATCACGAAAGCGGCCACAAAAAGTATCGAAGCACGTTCCGAAAAGCTGTTAGGAATCAGCAGTAAAAAACAGATCAAACCACCAATCACCAACGAGGCTTTGCCGATGACGAAATACTGTTCGTAGTCCACCTCACTCTCGCCAATCTCCGCCGCATAATCAATGGGCGTATGCATCTGACGATAGAAGTCCTCAATCTCATCCACATCCTTCTGGCTTTTAAAGCGTCCCAACAAGCTGCACACGATGGCTACAATACAGCCCAAAAGCATAATCCACATGGCACGGTCCTGAATCGTCCATGCGTTGTCATAATAACGCCCATCAATGAAAGACCAGAGCGACGGAACCAAACAGGCGATGAAGATCGGGAAATAGGACCACTTCGGTAATGACTTGAACCAGAGCCCTAGGAATAAGGGGAAAGACATGGGAATGCCGATCACTGAAGCCACCATCAGGCTGACATCAAAGAGCGCGATTTCATCGTTTTTAGCTAAGAGTAAGGCACAGATGACGATCAGTAAACCGAGGACAACAGTAGCCACATGACAAATCCGCATCTCCACAGCCCGGCTGAGCTCGTGTTTCGAACCGAAGACGGAACGGAGTCGCGGAATCACATTGCGAACCAAGATACCCACCTGCCCGTTCAAACCGGAATCCATACTGCTCATGGTCGCAGCAAACATAGCGGCAATCAACATACCGACCATACCATCGGGCAAGAGCTTGATCGCAATGAAGGCATAGGCGTTTTCCGACGGCTTATCCAAACCGGAATTCAAGATGTCTGCTTCGAACAGAAAGCGTGCTACCATCGGCGGAATGAACCAGACGAGACTGCCAATCGCCATCAGCACGCAACTGAACCAGGCTGCTTTCGATGCCTCGCGTCCATCGCGAGCGGCAATGTAACGAGTCGCCGAAGTCAGGCCAATTTGTGAATTCAGCTGCATGAAGAAAATTACGACTGCCCATTTAAGGGTGTAGCGGTCACCGGGAAATTGGCCCGCGTCCTTGAAGAAGCTATAGTCCTGGCTGATTTTGGGATCTGTAAAGTGCGACAGGAATCCACCGACACCCCCAATGGCCCGCAATGACAAATAGCAGACCAGCAGAGTGATGGAAAACATCACCAATGCTTGGACAAAGTCAGTCGCCATCACCGCCCATTTACCTCCGCTGGTGGAGTAAAAGACAACGATCACGGCAATTGTGATCAGCGTCGGCGTCAAAGGCAGCCCCAGAGCCGTGCTGGCAAACAGCGAAAGAGCATACAACTGAATGGCAGCACCGATCGGGCCCAGGACCATTCCGAAATAAGCCCCGAATTGCTCAACGGCAACCCCATAGCGGTTGCGAACCACATCGACAGATGTGTACGCCCGCGTTTGCCTTAACCATGGACCGATCCAAATCGCGCCGACGATAAACCCGGCACAGTTGGCCGCATAGATGACCAATAGCGAAGGGCCCGCCTCGAAGGCAGCCGACGCATTTCCTGTAAACGTGAACGCACTTATACCGGCCATCAGGATGCTGGAACCCACCAACCACCAGGTTCCCTGGGCACCACCCCGCACAAAATCGCTCAGGTCCTTATTGAAACGAGCAAAGTAAGCTCCGAGAATAAGTAGGATCAAAAGGTAGATCCCCAGACTGATATACTCTAGTAACATAACGACAATGAAAGCATGGGCTTCTTATACTGAGGGGAGACTAAGCTCTGCAAAGTCAAAGAAACCGATTGCTTCCAGTCGTTTCAACATCTCATCGCTCTGAGCAGAAGTCATCTGCTTCAGCGGGCTACGTACCGGACCACAGTCGACCCCCAGCATGGGCATCAACGCCTTGCTGGCAGCCAAATGGCTCACGCCGACAGAATTGCATACGTCGATCATGGAAATGGACAGATCCTGTAAACGGCGGGCTTCCTGCAAATCATCCGAATCGACAGCTTCGATAATCTTAACATACAGCGGTGAAGCATAATTGTAAGTGCTCCCCACCGCACCTTTGGCACCTGCTTGCCAGCCTTCCAACAACAGTTCGTCGCGCCCGAATAAAATATCGTATTTACCGTCTTCAATCGCCAGGCAAGCACGGTAATCATCCATATCCTCATAGGTATATTTCACGCCTGCTAGATTCGCGATGCGCCCATCGGCAAACTCCAACAACTCGCGCGCTGGAATCGCTACCCCCGTCATACTCGGAATATTGTAGTAATAAAAAGGCAAACTCGGCGCTGAGCGGGCAATCGCATCACACCAGTCAAACAGGGCTTCCGTATCCTCTGGTTTAAAGAAGAAAGGTGCCATGCTCGAAATCGCATCCACCTCAATAGATTCAGCATGAGATGCCAAGCGACAGGCTTCGTTGCGCGAGGTATGCCCCACATGCACGATAACTTGAAAGCCCTCAGGTCGCGCCTGCATCCATGCCTCAGCAACTGCCTCGCGTTCTTCGCAGGTCAGCGAGGCGCCCTCACCAGTCGTGCCACAGATAAACGCGGCCACGACCCCACGTCGACGTAGCATTTTCGCGTATGCCGGAATAATTGAAAGATTCAACTGTCCGTCCTCTCCGAATGGAGTGAACGGGGCAGCCACGAGGCCTTGATACTTGATCGTCATTATATTTAGAGACAAAACAACCTATGGTGTGAAGTCTGGCCCAAGACAGACTTCACACTCTACATGATAAAAAAAGAAGCGCTATTGAGATTTAGCGTGTGCGTCTACGCAGGAGAACCATGCCCCCGGCAAGAGCTCCCAGCATAAGTACTGAAGAGGATGGCTCAGGTATCACCGAATAACCAAATTGAAGAATATTGCCACTATACTGAAACGTGCCTTCCAAGTTCGAAGTGAAAGCAGAGAGAGCAATCGCAGGCGTATCGCCAAAGGTAATCAAGTCGTAAAAATCGCCCTCGACCATCCCCTCATTGATAAAATTAAAAATAATACTGTCCTCACCACCCAGGGCATCTCCAACCATGCTCGAACCAAGCAGAATAATTTCATCCTGACTTACGCCCAGACGGAAATCAACCGTTGCACCATCGCCGAAGACCAAGCCAGCGCCGCTGGTCCCATCAAGAGTCAGAGTGCCCACTGAAGCCTCTGATCCCGGAGCGAGCGCACCACCTGCTTCGACAGTCAAGGTCGCACCGGCACCAAAATTAATCGTGTTATCGACACGGAGTGTCGCGCCATTGGAAACTACGTAATCTCCTTGGCCACTGGTCGTTGCCGCAGAAGTAATCACCAACTCACCCGCTTCAGCAGTCACACCGCCACCATGATTGAGTGCACCCGTGAGCGTCAGCGACCCCGTCCCAGCTTTGCTCAGAGCGAGTTCACGTCCACTAGTCCCGGCAGCAAATTGCCCGGAAAAGCTGGTATCGGTCGATTGCTCGACGCGCAATGTCTTAACCCCGGCATCGGCAGCTCCGTAATTGGCGCTAATCGCTCCACTCGTGCCGGACAATTGGCCCAGCGTAGTTGTCTGTCCACCGATGGCCGCGTCCAGCAAGAGCAAACCACCGCTGACAAATTCTAGAGTCGTGTCTGTGCTGAAGGCCGATGCGTTGGACAGAACAATTCGGTTATGCGATCCGTCGCGAAGCTTAAGAGTGCCGTCCCATCCAGTGCTTCCAGATAGTTTCAGAGTATTTGTGGCACCACTACCACTCGTCCCCCATACATGCACCTCACCAGAACCGGCCCCGGTCACTTCCAGTTGGTTCTGTTCGCCAGCGATACCCTGCAAGTAGATAATGCGCCCCGCAGCACCGGTAAAATCAGCCGCCTGCAAATCGGATTCGCCAAGCTTGAAAGCACTGTTTCCCGTAAATTCAATAACCACGTTGTTACCATTAGTCCAAGCGGTATCTGCACTGCCACCAGATGTGGTCGCCCAATTCAATGAAGTATAGTCCCAAGTGCCACCGACACTGCTGTTAGGCAAATATAGGTCCGCGGCACTTAAGGAACCAGCGGCTAGAGCCAACATGGACATCAGCGTGCAAGCAAGCTTTGGGGTGCGGGAATAAACCAGCGAATTTTGAGGAGATTCTTTCATAATTATTAATGGTGTATTTAGGGTGAATAATTGCCGACGTATGGACGACATGAATACGGATAAAAAACCTAGTAATCGAAATATTTACATCAATTTGAATCAATTGGTGTCATATTGATACCAATAAACATAGTCTCATTGCACATACTAACGGCTACGCAGAAGCCACCAATGCAATCCACCAAGATGCCACCACCACGAGGTGATACCAAACACCATGCATAACAAATAATAAAAGCCCCCCCCCCTTCGAAAAACGGAACAACGTATCAGTTACTCAGCCGCCTGCTCTCCAAGGCTTTCTCCGGAAACAAACTCAGGGGTAAAGACCACCTTTCGCCCATTACTAGCTCCCGAACGCACAATATCTAAAAGACGATTCACGACCAGTGGAGCAAAGCGCTTTTCATTTACCGCATAATGGGCAAAGCTCGGACAGACAAAGCGTAGCAGGTTCTGAGAACGCAAGAGAAGGATCGATACATCTTCAGGAATACTGAAGCCATGCTTAAGTAGCCAAGTCATTGTATAAACAGCAAGAAACGGCAGAGTACAGACAATGCAAGTTGGACGCCTAGAACCCCGTCCAAGAAAGATTCGTTTCATATTATCCCTCATCAAGACCTCGTCCTCACTAAGACCAATCACATCCAATTTAACATCCGGCGTCGAACTGTCCTTAAACGCGTCACGGCATTGCAATTCGCCGACCAAGCGGGGCACGGAACGATAGAACATACAGATCCGTTGATGCTTCAAGCGCCGGAGCATACCGACAGCATGATACACCGAAGCTTCCACATCAACTGCCACACTGCAAAGGTTCACATCTTTCGCCTGATTGCCTAGTAAACATGAATTACGCTGATGAGTCGAAAACCAACTTTGCACATTGGGTGACATCGAGTGTAGCAAGTAAGCATCTGCCGGATGATCCTTTACCCAATCGTTCAAATATGCGGATGGGTTGACTCGAGAGCGAAAAGGCAGAGTAATCATGTTCAAGTCGCATCCATTCATAGCCAGGCGTTTCTGCGTCTCGATATATACGTTCTTATTGAAGGACGGCAGTTGATAACTCTCATCGTGCGTCAACCAGATAACCCGGGCATTCTGATGCTTCACCGTTCCCAGACTCTGGTTGCCACTAGCGATGATCTTCCGACGTTTCCCACGATGGCCAGATTCGATCATACCCAAGGCCTCGATTTCCGCCAAGGCACGTCGAATCGTACTGCGACTGACGTTGATCTCTTCGCTCAGTAACCTCTCCTGAGGCAAGTATCCCACCCAAATTCGGTTGGATATACCTCCTTTAATCAAATCAATGGTTTGTGCTAATACGGATAGTCGATGACTAGGTTTAGACATGGTAGGGTGCGTTGTCGAAAAATGATGTAAGAGCGATGCAACTCTCGCATCAGTAAAATTGGTATCAGAATGAAACCAATAGATAAAAATTGTCAGTAAGAAGAATCAAAATAAGTATCATTTTTTACAACATTTATCTACATTCCATCCTCCCCTCACATATTTATAGGTAGAATTCATTATTCTTTTTCTAGATGACATGCTTAATCACACACCCCATTCAAGGCTCCCCCACAGGATGCGCTCCAACATGTCGACGCATGAAAAAGATCCGAACAGATGGATTCGCAGTCATCACGGCACTCACCCTGATGAGCTTTGTTTTACTACTCCTGCTCTCCCTGACCACTCTGATTCAGGTGGAAACAAAATCAGCACAAACACAGAAGCAAAGAACGCTCGCTCAAGAAAACGCGCTGCTAGCTCTCAACCTCGCACTAGGAAACCTACAACGTTATGCTGGCCCCGATCAACGGGTCACCGCCAACGCTGACATTAGCACCGAAGTCGCCGATGCCATTGATGCCCAAGCTCTCGTAAAGGGGGGCAATCGAAGATGGACCGCGGTTTGGGACAGCACGAGTGGTGACTTCCTATCCTATCTTATTTCCGGCTACGAGGATGAGGCTGACATCCAAAGGGCTAGGGATTTCACCGCCAATTTCACCGCTTCCGGCGACTTGGATGACGATGATCTCGCAGTGCTAGTCGGCTCCGGGAGTGCGAACTCAAATAGCGGCTATGTGGCCACGCCGCGTAAAGAAATCGACAAGGTATCCAATTCCACCAAAAAAGGACACTACGCTTGGTGGGTCGGAGACCTGGGCACGCGAGCAAGTCTCGACGTGGGCATCGATGATGAGGCAGATAGGCCAACGAATTCTAAGCCTGCGCTCTTCGCCGAACAAACCGCGCCCGGCATCCTGTTTGAGGAACTAGCCAACAACACACTGTTTTCGGGGCTGATCAGCGCGAGCGAATTGCCACTCATCCTTCAGTCGAAAGGCATTACAAATTACGCAGACGCGTTAAAAGATTCCTTTTACGACATCACACCCTACTCCCACGGCTTGCTCACAAATGTCCGCGACGGAGGCCTCAAAAAGAGTCTCAATGCGGTCTTCGAAGGTAATTTGTCTGAGCTAGTGGACTACCATGGCAGCGATCAGATTTTTGGACCACAGATGAGCAACGGCAGCGACTTCGGTGGGCCCACCTGGAGCCAACTAAAAGCATATTACGAACTACCTGACGCGTTGAGTGGAAGCGGTTTCAATAGCAGTCTTCAGACGCGGGCGATGGAAGATGATACGGGAGCGATCCTGCCAGTGCTCCTACATTTTCAATATTGGATACACGGTAGCCTAATCGATAATAGCGACGGCACCTACACGACGCGCCTACATCTCCTGCCGCTAATTGCCTTCTGGAACCCTTACGACGCGACTTTGAAAGGCACCGATTACTATCTCGCTTGGATGAAGATGGCACCTCAAGTCAAAGCCAATGTCATGTACACTGATAGCACTAGAGCATCGCAGTCCATTAACGCAACAACAGCAACCCTACTGGATTTCCCCATTCACTTGAGTCTACCGGACATTCCACCGGGCGAGATCGTAGTCTTAACCCCCAATATGAACGGCGCTTACGATGACACTGACGTTTTTCTAGCATCCGGCGACCGGGATCGCTACCTCTACATTGACGGCCCCACGGTGACCATTCCAGCAGGCTATACTGACCTCAAAATGTCGCTGACCAATGATGCCCATAACTCAAACTTCTCCACCATCGGCGTGGCATACAACGAGTCAGACCTAGATCAGGATTACAGCACACTGGACGATCTGGCTCTCGTGCTTCAAGACGTAACAATCTATGGCCACGCCGCCCTGTCAAATTCCAGCCCAGCGGATCTGACTTTCGAACCGATGGCTCCTTATGCCGCCTCCGCAGCTCTGCCCGATGCGGAAACCGTCTTCACTGGTGCTTCAGGAAATATTGAGGGTCCGATCTTTGGTTTTTTGGTCACACTCAGGCAGCCCGAACTTGTCATCACAGATGAGACTAAGGCGTGGCGGCAGATCCGTTGGCTGGCCAACTATAATCCGCGGGCATCCAGAATTGGCAGAGAACCGCAAAGCTATCAAGATAACGGACAACAAGGCTTCAATACGGCCCCCACTTATATTGGCGGCACTTCGAATAGCGCCAATACCTACAACACCGAGTTCAGATCGCTAAACGTAGGTCTTTCTCCGGAGCACCCGCCCTCAAGAACCGTCTTATACAATATACCGCGAAGCCGAGAGGAGATCAGTTCGATTGGAGCTTTCCGTCATGCCAACCTATCGATGAAAGGTTCGGGTGCCGTGCGGCAAAAATACGCACATTCATATCTGGCATACGACAGTTTTAGACCCACTTACCAGATCGGGGAATCCTTAGCCGATCCTCGCCTGCTCATCGAGCAAACCATGCGCGATGATTGGCCCATGGCTTGGCATCCAAAAGGTTCCGGCGATTCAGAAGCACTGGTCGACTCAGCCGTTCACTACGATTGGTCCTACTTACTCAACCAGGCCCTGTTCGATCGCTACTACATGTCAACGGCCAGCGAGACTTGGTTCAACGAAAGCTGGGAGGATTGGACATCGGGAGACCGTCTGCCCGAGTTACCCAATACACGACTGATATTGAACAATCCGGAAGGCACGGATCGCAGTGCGACAGACTGGGAAGCCGCCCTGACCGATTTTGATGAGGCCGCGGCCAACATGCTGATCAACGGTGCCTTCAACGTAAACTCAACCTCTGTAATGGCCTGGACGATACAACTCTGCGCATTCCTCAATGTTGACATCGAGACCGACGAAGATGGCAATATTCTGTCCGATGGGGAACACTCGCCGATGGTTCGGAGCCCCTACCCTTTGCTCGGAGCTTTTGACTCAGGAAATGAGTATTCAGACAGTGCCTACGCCGGCTTTCGACGCTTGGATGTCGAAAAAATACAAGAGTTGGCGGAGTACATCGTGGAAGAAGTCAGGGCGCGTGGTCCATTCATGTCCTTAGCCGACTTCCTCAATCGCTCACCAGACTCATCAGATTTACAGGAAAGCATTGTGGGGGCACTACAAGCCGCCATCGACAATAGCGATATCAATGAAGATTTGACTGGAAGCCTGAGCGTGACGTCGGATGAATATTTAGGTGCATGGACTACCTACGAGTCCTTCGACGACTACAGCACCGAGGCGATGGAAGGTGCTCTACTCCACGGCATACCTGGTTTTCTGACACAAGGCGATCTGGTAGAACGTATGGGCATTTCGCTCCAAGCGCGGTCCGACACCTTTGTCATCCGTGCCTATGGCGACAGCAGTGACATAAACAACACCGAAGACCCCACCGTAGCTGTTTGCGAAGCCATCGTTCAAAGAACGGTCATTCCCGTCGAGAGTCAAAGCGGCAACGCCTTTGAACCCATCGACGCCGAGACCGGCAGGCGCTTTAAAATCGTTTCATTCAAATGGCTTTCCCCCGAAAACATATAAAAACATTCATGACCGAAAAAATACAACAGTACCTCTTTATGCTGGCGACACTCTGCGCCCTAACATTTTGCGTGAACGCGCAGAATGAAGAAGAGCCCATTTTCGATGTAAATTTTTCAATCTACATTTGGCCACAAAACCAATATATCGAACAAGGCAGCAATCTTACAGCTTTACCCGAGCTCGGTTATCAGGACATCAAAGGCATCCATTGGTTTCAACCGCGTGAAGGAAAAAAAACAGCTACCATGCACTATACCGGCCCCAACCCAATACGTCTCTTCACTAAAGTCCAAGAAGATGAGATCGGCTTGGTGAAGCAGGCCTACACCGAGTTGAAGATTCCCGCAAACAACTCAGAGTTTGTCGCCTTTGTCTTTCCCCAAGAAAACATAAACGGAGCCAACGGGACCCCGCTTAAAATGAGCCGGGTCATGAACCTGGACCCCAATCGGTTCAAAGAGGGCGAACCCTTATTCGTGAACTTTTCCACCCAGGAAATCGCATTTAAATATGGGAAGAACCAACAAATCATCCCAGCGGGCGGAGTCATCTCACTGCCAGTCGAATCCGATGGAGAACGTAGCCCTGTCATGCTCGCCACTAAAGTGGACAACGAATGGGTCACGCAACGAACCACCTCTCTCTCACTTTCGAGCAAGGCACGAAGCCTCATTCTGCTCGAGCCGTATTCAGATAGCAAAAAATGGAAAATCATACGAATCGTATTTTAAATCATGAGCCTAACATCAATCCGTAAAACGGCATGCCTACTCACACTCTTAACGCTCGGATCAGTCACTGGATTCAGCGCGGATGAGAACGAAGCGTATCCGATTCGTGAACCTGAAGAATTCGTCCAACGCGATGGTCTGCCCAATTTCTTCCACAAGATTGAACAGCAAAAACCGATCACGATCGCCTATCTGGGTGGCAGCATCACTGCCCAAAAGGGCTGGCGGGTCTTGAGTCAGACGTGGCTGGAAGACAGCTTTCCCGACAGTTCATTCACTGGAGTCCACGCGGCCATCGGTGGCACGGGCTCTGAACTGGGCGTCTTCCGTGTCGAAGCCGACGCACTCGCCAGCAAACCGGATCTGTTATTTGTGGAATTTGCAGTGAATGACTATCGGGCCAATCCAGACGACATCCTCCGGGCGATGGAAGGTATCGTCAGGAAGACCTGGCACCGATTACCGGAGACGGATATCTGCTTTGTCTATACTCTAACCTCAAGGGAATCCAAGGAAGTCGCCAATGGGAAAGCGAAGCTGTCGACCAGCGCCATGGAAATCGTGGCGGATCATTACGGAATCCCAAGCATACACTTGGGGCTCAAGGCCGCTCAGATGGAAAAGGCGGGCACACTGGTCATGAAGACAAATGCACCGATGACACGTGTATCGGGAGACGAACTCAACGAAGCCGCCGCGCTCGCCAAAGATGAATCCGGTCGGATTATTTTCTCCAAAGATGGCATCCATCCGTACCCGGAAACTGGACACGTCCTGTATACCGAAGCGCTCATTCGCAGCATGACGCAGATACAAGACATCGCAGAAGAAGCACCGCACCAGTTGGCAAGCCCGATTCGAAAAGACAATTGGGAGAATGCCAAACAAATCGCACTGAACACCCACATGCTGAGCGGACCGGTGGAATTGCTCTCCCCCTCAGACAATGCAGTGGCTAAACGCTTCAAAAGCCGCATGTCACCGCTTTTCATGCTAACACCCGGCGCACAGCTTCAGTTCAAGTTTAAAGGCACGAAAGTGAGGATCTACGATTTACTGGGACCGGATGGCGCCATGCTTGAAATCACAATCGATGGTCAGCTAACAAAGAAACCTCGGATGGATGGCTACTGCACTTATCATCGTCTTTCCACGCTGGATATCGGAAAGGACCTCAAAGACAGCGTGCATGAAATCTCCATACGAGTCCTGGACGAAACCTTTAATAAGAAACAGAAACTCTTTGAACGCAATCGCCACGACTTCGAGCAGTCACCTCTGAAATACGCCGACTACCGCTGGTATGCCGGGGCGCTCCTGATCGAAGGCGAACTCGTCCAATAACCTCACTTCCATTTTTTAATGAATCCTCAGTCTGATCCAATCATCACATTCGACAAGCATGCCCGTTTTACAGTCATGGCGGCGAATCTCATTCGTCTGGAATACGCCGAAAATGGCAACTTTCTCGATGCACCGACTCTGGCGGTTGCGGAGCGCTCGATCAAACCGACACAGTATTTCGTCAGCAAAACCGACCAATCGATCGAGATAAAAACAGAAGAGCTGACCCTCTCCTACACGGAAACCGGTAAAGGTTTTACTCAGGACAATTTACAGATCGAATATCGTTCGGGAGGCATTGAGGGCACGTGGGCTTTCGGGCTCAAAGATGAACAAGCTTTGCCAGGTACCTTACGAACACTCGACCAAATGGATGGCGAACAGATTGTTCAAAACGATGGCAAAAATGTCCTTACTTGGGAATTGGCTGAAGCCAAACTCAAATACAGCACGCCCGAATTCATCCCCGGCTATATCTCGCGCAGTGGCTACACCTTCTACGATGATTCAGCGACCATCCCATTGAGTGCAGTCAACTCGAAGCAGGAACCGTGGGTCGCCGCTCGGCGAGATGGACTGACACAAGATGCCTATTTTGCTAGCTATGGACACGACTACTATCGTGGCCTCAGCACGGTGACTCAATTCCTAGGCAAGCAGCCGATCCCACCCCGCTTTGCTTTCGGCCTCTGGTTTTCCCGCTTCTGGGAATTCACCGACCGAGACTTGGAAGAGATCATCGAAACCCACGACCAGTTTAACATCCCCTTTGATGTCATGGTAATCGACATGGACTGGCACAAACTAGGCTGGACCGGCTATAGCTGGGACCCGACCTTTTTTCCGGCCCCCGAAAGCACCTTATCCTATATTCGGGATAAAGACATCAAGATCACCATGAATCTGCATCCGGCCGATGGCGTGGCCAAACATGAAGACCGCTATCCAGACGTGTGCCAGGAAATGGGCATCGACCCTCAATCAGGCGAGACCGTTCCTTTCGATTGTACCGATCCACAATTCATGGATGCCTATTTCCGTCACTTGCACCACCCTTTCGAAGACCAAGGAGTGCGTTTCTGGTGGATGGACTGGCAGCAAGGGGAGACAACCGCCATCGAAGGTCTCGACCCCTTACCATGGATCAATGAGCTGCACTGGCGCGACCTGGCCACACGCTTCCCGCAACGGCGTCCGATGATTTTCAGCCGCTTTGGTGGCCCAGGAGCTGGTCGATATCCGATCGGATTTTCCGGAGACACCCACATCACTTGGGACACACTGGCATTCCAACCTTACTTCACCGCGACCGCAGCCAATGTCGCCTATGGCTACTGGAGTCATGATATCGGCGGACACTTCATGACCGATTCCACCGATCCCGAGCTGTATACCCGCTGGGTGCAATTTGGGGCTTATAGCCCAATTCTCCGTTTACACGAAACCAAGAGCACCGAAGATCATCGCTTTCTCTGGAACTACAAACGCCCCTATCAAGACGTGCTGATCGCAACGGCTCGCAAGCGGTATCAGCTCCTCCCCTACATCACTTCGGAGCTGTGTCACTGCTGGCAGACGAACACCTCCCTCTGTATGCCAATGTATTACGAGTATCCGGAGGCCGAAGACGCATACCTGGCCAAAGATCAATATTTCTTCGGTCGGCACATGCTGGTCGCGCCTGTGACACATGCAGCCGATCCGGAAACAGAGCTAAGCCAGACTAAAATATGGATCCCCGAGGGCGAATGGATCGATTACAGCCAAGGTCTTAAATACGAAGGACCCAAGTGGAGCGAGGCAAGCTATGCACTGGATCAAGTCCCGGTCTTCGTGAAGCCTGGAACCATCTGGGTCGAACAAAAACCCACACAACGGACAGGCACCGGAAGTTACAACGATCTGGAAATCATCGTAATCGAAGGGGCTAATGGACAATATGTCTGGACCGAGGACGACGGTGAAAGCACCGGTTACCAGCATGGTCAAGTCGCACGCATCTGTATTCAGCAGACCCAAACAAGTCAGGGACTCTGCGTGCGCATACAAAAGATGCCGGAGGGCCACTTCGAAGGCTTCCTGCAACAGCGAAAGACTCAATTAAGAATTCCATTTACTGGCATTCCGGAGCACATCCGCATGAATCAAGAAACGATCATGTATCACTCCCGTGGAAAATCCAAATCATGGAAATATCAGGGTGATCGCATGGAGATCATCATCGATCTAGGAGATCTGGATCTCTCGACTGACAATGTCATTGAAATCAAGAAAGCCCCCCTGCCCCAATCCGCAGAAATCGATCAGTTCGTCTACCGACAAGGCCGCTTGCTTCAAGCCTGGAAAATTGCTCAAGCAGGCGCCTTTGCTCTCAATTTAACGCCTTACCAACGTTCGCTGCCATGGTTGGCACAAACCGGTAACCGCATCAGCCACAGCCCGGAGCGCTTGCTAGAGGAAATGAGCCAATTCTCAGAAAAGTGGAAGACTCTGGTAGTAGAGCACAGCGACTTCTGCAAACTATTGGAGAAGCGCCAGGGCAAAGTCACCAGCCAAGTGCTAAAAAACCAGAAGGCGGTCGCCATCCTGAAAGCAACAAAGTAGAGCCAACCAACAGAGGATTGGCATAACAGGTTAGGCCGTAAAAATCGTGTGTCGCTTATAGTGCGAACTATAAGCGACATGACACCGCCAGTTAAGACATCCCCAATCGGCCGAATAATAAGGCTTGCAGGACACAAAGCGTCTAAGCATTCGCAATGGACTATTTCTCCTCAGGATGTTCTGCCTTGCGTGCTTCGGCCTTGTCTACCAGCGAAACGTGACTGTCGTATCGAGCATTGATAGTAAGTGTTGATGGCATCACATCGGCCATCGCACATAAATAACAATCACAACAGGCACAGCCACGAAGCAAAGTCGGGCACTAGAGCAACTGTGTCTCAAACCAGCTCAAGTCACATGAAGTTTAAAGCCAAGCTCGCCGGGACACTCACTGCGAGCACTCCTTACTCATAGCTTGCAACTATACTCCAACGGTAAACAAAGCTACGTAATGGCCCCTAACATATGTTCGCGATATTCACTGGCTCGCTGAGCAAAATATTGACGGAAATTTCGGGAAAAAACTTTGGGGTCGGACCAACCGACAAGTTGTCCGATCTCCCCCACTCGTAAACGAGTGCTGAGCAGATAATTCGCCGCGCGCTCTGCCCGCATGCGGGCCAAACACTTCATGGGAGGCTCCCCCACCTGAGAGCGAAAAAGTCGCACTAAGTAACTGGGATTGAGATGTAATTGATCTGCCAATACAGATAAATTCCAGTCCTCATCCATTTGCTCACGAAACAGAGTCAGCGCTTGGAGAACCGATGGATGAATGTCCCGCCCGCAGATGGATGACGATGAAATGCCACGGCATGTGGTCCGCAAAGACTCCAATAACTGCAGCAAGGACGCAAGCAAGAGGGGCATGCTTGCCCCCATCTGATAATGATCCTGCACACAAAGAAGACACTGTTTGACTGCTTCACGATCCGCAGCAGTCACCTCAAGTTTTAACACTCTGGGATGTAATGTGTAATGTCCCAATCTCAGTAGAGCGGCCAGATCCGGGTCATCCTCCAACCAAGCCAATTCCCGCGAACAATAACTGCGGCGAAAACAAGCAATTCACAAGCTCTAAATCCTGGCAATCCGAATAGCCATGCCAGGCACCTTTCGGAATAACAATCAGCTCCCCACTGCGGCAGATACTCTCCCCTTTCACCGTGAGGTGCCGCGCGTGGCCCCTCAGAATAAAGGCGAGCTCCAAATAGTTATGAGAGTGCGCCACATGTTCTGCCTGCGCCTGCTCATAATTCATAAAGAAACGAAGCTCCGGCGACACTTCCAAGTGCCCCCGACGTTGATCTTCAATATATGTGAAATCAACCACATCTGTGATATGTCAATTTTTGGGAGTATTTACAGCTAAAAAAAGGTAACACTTTCAGAGCTTAAAGTGCTTTAATATCGCATGGCATCATCGACTTCTCCCGAGCTCCCCGAAATACTCAAAGCGGCCCAATGGATCTGGCCGGACAGTCCGCACTGGGATTTGCATAATAGCTACGCACTTTTCCGTCGCAGTTTCGAATTGGCAGAGCTGCCGAGTGACGCCCCGTTGCACATCACAGCCGACCAATCCTACCAACTCTACGTCAATGGCCGCTACATCTGCCGGGGCCCTGCACGTGGCTACCAGCACAGTTGGCCCTATGATACGGTCGACCTCACCGCCTACCTGCAAACAGGCAGCAACCTGATCGCGATCCGCGCTCACAACCCGGGCTGTAGCAATTTTCAATATGTGCATCAGGGCTTTGCGGGTTTGCTGCTCGCAGCCGAATGGGTCGAGACCCGGATCCTGACCGACGCGAGTTGGAAATGCCGACGTCAGTCCGGCATGCAGCGCGACACGGTGCCGACCAGCCTACAACTCTTTGCGCAGGAAAGCATCGACCTTCGGCAGGAATCACCCGACTGGATGCTCGCAGACTACGACGACCAATCATGGAAGGCACCGATTGAGGCCAAAGCCTTCGGCTGCCTACCCTGGTACACGGTGAAAGCCCGCGACATCCCGATGCTGGAAGAAAAAGAGCTCTGTCTCGGACAGGTGATCGGCACAGCCGAGGGAGCCAACCACCCAAACTACCTCAGCACGCGCAACCTCTCTGTCAACAAGTTCAACGAAGGGCTCACCCACCAGTCGGCCCCCACGCACTCAGCCGAGCAAATACAGTTCAAAGCCAGTGATCCAGGTCACTGGCGGAGCGTTCTCATCGACTTGGGAAAAACCTACGTAGGCAGCCTCGAATTGATAATAGAAGGCGCCGAAGGAGGTGAAATCGTCGAGGCCCATCACTACGAAACCATTGATTCCGAAAAACTCTGCCCCGACTACATCCCTCAGACCCACTGCCACATGGCCTTCAGCAGTCGGCTCATCTGCCGAGCGGGCCAACAGCGACACATGTTTTACCATCCCTTTGGTTTTCGCCATATGATACTACTAGTGCGCAACAACACCCAGCCACTGAGCATTCGCCCGCGCCTACGCACCACAGTCTACCCGCACACAATACACGGGCAATTTAAAAGCTCCGACACAGACTTAAACACCATCTGGGAAACCTGCGCCTGGACCGAGCGTGTCTGCAGCATGGATGCCTATGTCGACACCCCATGGCGCGAACAAGCCCAATGGTGGGGCGACGCACGCGTCCAAGCCTGGAACACATTCCACCTGAGCGGCGACGCGCGCCTATTCAAACGTGGCATCGATCAAATCGCCGGGCAAAGCACGCGCGACGGGATCACTTATGGCCACGCGCCGACAATGGCGCACACTTGCGTGCTGCCCGACTTCAGCTTGATATGGATGCTCACGCTGTGGGATTACTACTGGCAAACCGGCTCACTGGAGCCCTTTATTGAGCACCAAGCAAGCATACGGACCGCCCTCGATTATTTCGAACGCCAGATCGACGCACAGACAGGCCTGCTACGCTACGATCACCGTTACTGGCTCTTTCTCGATTGGACCGACTTGCACAAAGAAGGCTGCTCCAGTGTCTACAATCTATGGTATCTCCATGCACTCGACCGCCTAAGACAGCTGTATGACTTGATCGACGACCCGGCCGCGAGCCGCGCGTGTACTGAGAAAGCCAGCCGCCTGCGCACCGAGCTAGTCAAGCTCATCAACGAGGAAGGCCTCATGCAGGGCGGCTATACCGAAAGCGGCGCCATCGCAGGCGAAACTTCCGTCCATGCCCAAACACTAGCCCTACTCACGGGGCTCGCGCCCGCACATGAAAGCAGCATGCTGAAGCAGCGCATCCTTCCTTATGTGAAGGGCGAATTAAAGACCGACATTCAACCCTCGGCGTATTGGATCACCTATGTCTATAGCATCCTCAGCGAACGCGGCTATGGGGATGAAGTCGTGGCTGACATCCGCAAGCGCTGGACTCCGATGGTCGATTACGGCACCACCTGGGAAAATTTCAATCCCGTCAAAGGCGTCGAAAGCTTCTCCCACGCATGGTCCGCGCATCCCCTCTTCCATCTAATGCAAATCATCGGCGGCGTGCGTCAACAAAGTCCGGCATGGGAGACGATTGACTTTAGCCCCCGCTTCATTGGCCAATCCGCCGAGGTCACCATCCCGAGTCCAAAGGGCCTCATTCACAGTTCCTGGAAGCGAGTCGACAATCAAATTACAGGACAACTACGACTGCCCGAAGGCATGCAAGCACAAGTCAACTTAAACGGCGTCATGGAGCGAGAAAGCGGCCACTATCACTACAAACTAAACAACATCGGTTTAGACGAAAAGCAAATGATATGCTTATAGGGCTGCCAGTCTCGCAACAAGATCAGCGGTGCCCGAATCACCATCACAGTGTTCCTAAAAGGCGGCGAAATGCCGTGAGTGGGTTCTCCTTAAAATCCAAGGTCGATCCGAATTTTGACCCAAAATTCGGAGTGCGCCTTCAGGCAAGTACGCACAATCGCTTGTGTATTTACTGCCGCCTAAAAGTGGAAGTCCGAACTGCACTCGCGAGGATGTTTGCCCTGTAAAATAATTACACCGCTCTCAATGACTCAAGACATGCCATCTTTACTTTCTGAACCGACTGATAGATGCTTCCACAATGACTGCAAATGCACAGAAACTGGACCATCCCTCGCATGCCCTCAGCGATGAGAATCGAAAGGGAATTTTTCAGCAGTGAAGCCTTTAAACACAGAGGATTGGCCTAAGTTGCTGCGCCCGGGCAGCCGGGTGTTCATCGGAGGCGGCGCGGCGATGCCTTTGGCCCTGGTGCGTTCGATGCTAGCTCATGCCCATCAGCTCAAGGATATCGAACTGGTGCACATTCACAGTTTACACGAGTCCCCGTGGATCGCGGCGGAATATGAGTCGATGCTGCGGACGAATTCTTTCTTTTTGACACCTGATGTCGGCGAAGCGGTCAGCCGTGGGCAAGCGGACTATACGCCCTGCCCGATGTCTATGGTGCCTCGTCTATTTCGTGAAGGTCCGCTGCAGGTCGATGTGGCGCTGATCGAAGTCAGCCCCCCGGGGCCAGACGGGAATTGCTCCCTAGGCGTCAGTGTGGATGTGGTGCAGGCCGCAGCGACCACCGCCCGCTGTGTCATTGCCCAAGTGAACCCCCAAATGCCGCGCACGGGGGGAAATAGCCTGATTCCAGCTTCGGAGATTCATTACTTCATCGAACAGGACCTGCCCTTGCCCGAGACGCTCTCGCCTTCCATCGACAAGCGGCACGAATTACTCGGAGGCTATGCGGCTCAATTGATCGAAGATGGCTCGACCCTGCAAGTGGGCTTGGGTAATAGCCCGGAGGCGGTGCTGCGAGCCCTGCATCAACATCGCAACCTCGGCATTCACACTGGCATGTTTACCAATGCATTTATGGATCTCATCCGTAAGGGCGCGGTGGATAATTCCCGCAAATCGTTTAAGCAGTGGAAATCCATTGCCAGCCATGTGCTCGGCAGTCAGGAGCTCTATCAATTTGTGCACGAGAATCCAGACTTGGAGCTACACCCCAGTGACTGGGTGAATGCCTCGGATCGTATCGCCCGCAATGAACGCATGGTCGCCATCAATGGCGCGCGCATGGTCGATTTGACCGGACAGGTGGTGCGTGACTCGAGCGGGCACCACTTTTACGGCGGGGTCGGCTCGCTGCAGGATTTTTCCCGCGGAGCGGGTGCCAGCAATGACGGCAAGCCCATCGTGGTTTTAACCTCACGCTCGGATGACGATAATTCGGCTCGTATCGTGGCGGACCTCGCGCCGGGGAGTGGTGTCTGCACCAGCCGTAGCGACATTCATCATGTGGTTACGGAATATGGAGTCGCCAGTATCTTCGGACGCAGCATCCGCGAGCGTGTGGCGCGACTCGTGGAGATTGCCCACCCCGACGATCGGGAAGAGCTCTTAAAGGGCGCATGGAACCGAGGCTGGGTGCCAAAATTCTTCACCATGCCGGGCGGTGCGCGTGACGAGCTGGAATCCAAAATGATCGATTTCAAGATCGGTCGCTTCCAATTGCGCCCACTCCACCCCAGCGACATGTCGGTGCTGCAGGACTTCTTTTATTCGCACGATGAAGAAACGGTGCGTCTACGCTACGGCCATCAACGGGAGCGAATGAGCGGCGAGTCGGCCTATAAATTAGCAGCCGTAGATCAGGAAAAAGACCTCGCGCTGGGAGTCTTTGATCGCAAGGGAGCGCTCCGAGCGATTGCCCGTTATTATCTGGATGCCGGAGGCGACACGGCCGAAGTCGCTTTTGTCGTGCATGAAGACACCCGACGGGCAGGCATGGCCAGCGTACCTATTCGGCGAACTGGCAACCATCGCTGCCGAGCGTGGCATTCAGACTTTTTGGGCGACGGTGCTGCAGAAGAATCACGCGATGGCTGCTTTGTTTGAACAGGCCGGAGGCCGCAGCAAGGATCCGATCTCTGCGGCGGAGCGGCATTTCGACATTCCCGTTGCGGGCGTTCTCAGTCGTCATCGTCAAATTCAGGAGCGGATACAATCGGCACAATCATCGCAAGCCGACATCCCTGCCCTAGGACTGCATTACAATGCGTTTTATGAGCATCACGACACTGGCTCGGGGCATCCGGAATCGGCGCTGCGCTATCGCATGCTGCGTCAGGCACTGGAAGGACTGCCCGCAGAAATCCTGCGCCTGCCCGGCCGACGCGCCAGCACATCGGAAGTGCTATTGGCGCATGAGGCTTATTACCAAGACCTCGTGTATCGCGACGTCGAAAGCTTCGCGGATATCCTCCGCACGGGTGACACCGCAATTTCCATCGACAGCTATGACGTCGCCTTAGAAGCCACCGGCTCGGTATTGGCCGCAGCCGATGCGGTCATGCAGCAGACAGTGAAACGTGTGTTTTGCGCGGTGCGCCCCCCGGGGCACCATGCCACCGCCGACCACGGGATGGGCTTTTGCATTTTTAATCACGTGGCTATCGCAGCGAATTATTTGAGGAAACACTACACGCTCAAACGCATCGCGATCGTGGATTGGGACGTTCATTTCGGCAATGGGACCGAAGCGATTTTTGCCGAAGATCCCAACACCTTTTACCTTTCTCTACACGAGAGTGGGAACTATTCTGGCAATTCAGATGGCGACACGGATCGCCCACCGTCGCAAGCCACGCTAAACCTAGCCTTGCCCGAAGGGTCGGGTTCTGACGAAGCTTTGACTGCTTGGGATACTACAGGCGGCCCCGCACTCGAGGCTTTTAAACCCGAATTCATATTCATTTCAGCCGGTTTCGACGCCCGCAAAGGCGACCCACTGGGCGGCTTGAATTGGGAAGACGAAACCTTTGTAGAACTCACGCAACGAGTCATGGCACTAGCAGAGAAACATGCCGAGGGGCGCATCGTCTCCGTATTGGAAGGCGGTTACAATCCCGCCGGTCTAGTCTCCGCCGCCCTCGCCCATGTGCAGGCGATGCGATGATTTTTCCTCAAATGACTTGAGATTTCAGTAAACTTCTGAAGATCGCCTAACTCATCTTTAGGATAAATGCAGGCACAGGCAAACAATGACACCATTGCAAACGCACTTACAAGAGCGCTTTCAGCTCTTGATAGAGCTTTTCCAATTCCGACATATTTGCGCCGAGTACTTGACCGCGGCGTAGTGGCTCTCCCCAGATGGATTCTAGCTCAACTGGCCGTTGAGCTAAATAATCTATGAGCGAGGAAGGCTTATATGCGCCCATTTTTTCTGTCACTGAAAATTGGCCGTCTATAAATTTATCGGAAATCCGGTGCCCAGCCAGTGTTGCCGCTTCACGCACCTCTTCCATCAATTTACGGGCGCGTTCGACCAATGCAGGATTGGATAAAATGACGTCGGTGGTAATCCCTCCGGCCGCGATTGCCAGTCCGTTAAAGGGCACATTCCAACAAAGCTTCCGCCAAAGCGCGGAATCGAGCTTTTCTGCATGCGTTGTCACGATGCCTGAATGATTGAAAACATCGACTACTGTCTGTGCGGCCTGCGGCCAACGATCCTGCAAGGAGCCGATTTCCACACGGCCGGGATGATAATTTTCTACGTAGCCGGGCGCGGTGCGATTCACACATACGAAACAAAGCCCAGACAGAATGGGGTTTTCGGGAAAATGCTTCGCAAAAAACTCAGCGTTCCCCATGCCATTTTGTAAGCATAAAAGAACCGTGTGCCCAGGCTCGACAATTGATTTTAGCGAGTCGATCAACTGCTCGTTCACAGTCGATTTGGCCGCAATTATCACACAATCCGTAGGCCCCATCGTCTTGGCATCGCGCGTCACATGATCAAGCGTGGCTTGAATGGACTCCACAGTTTCCGAAGTCCGGGGGTCCACCATGGCAATACGAATGCCATGCGCCTCCAGTGCTGCCGCATCGCTACGCGCTAATACGCTAAGCTTGCGACTGGGACAAGCAATGCGCCCACCGTAATAGAGGCCGACCGCACCAGGGCCGACTAAGGTCCATCGTCCTAGGTCGAATTCTTTCATCTAAATTTACCGACTGTAGTATCTATTGCCTGATCGAGTTTGTTCGGATAATCGAGTGTGTAGTGTAGACCGCGGCTTTCTTTACGTTGCAAGGCACAATCAATGATTAAACCTGCCACCAAAATCATATTTCGCAACTGCAACAGGCTTTCATCGACCTTAAAATTCCAATAATACTCGTTGATCTCTCGATCCAGATTCTGAATACGTGTGCGGGCACGTTCCAAGCGCTTGGTGGTGCGAACAATCGCCACATAGTCCCACAGCGTGCGCTTCAACTCATCCAGGTTATGCGAAAGGATCACACGTTCGTCCGAATCCCGCAAATCGCCATCCTTCCACTCTGGTAGCTCGAAGGATTCGGGCTCGGCATCGGCGAGGTATTTTTTAAGTGCTTCGGCACCACGCGTTGCCATCACTACAGCTTCGAGCAGTGAATTGCTCGCCAAACGATTGGCACCATGCAGCCCCGTACAGGCGACTTCGCCACAGGCATAGAGCCCACTGAGTGAAGTCTCGCTATCCAGATTGGTTTTAACACCGCCACAAAGGTAGTGCGCCGCCGGCACAACAGGAATCATATCTTTCTCCAAGTGGATCCCCAGGTCCGCGCAGTGCTCATAAATATTTGGAAAGCGATCACGTATGACTTCCGCCGAATCACCACGTGCATCCAACCAAACGTGAGGTGCCCCCGATTGCTTCATCTCGGAATCGATCGCGCGCGCGACGATATCACGCGGAGCTAAATCTTTACGACGATCATAGCGCTCCATGAAGGCTTCCCCTTCAAAATTACGCAAAATCGCTCCTTCTCCGCGCACGGCTTCGCTAATGAGGAAACGATCCGAGTCGTTGGCATAGAGGGCTGTCGGATGAAACTGAATGAATTCCATGTTACGCACTTCCACCCCCGCACGATAGGCCATGGCGATACCGTCTCCAGTCGCAATGGACGGATTCGTGGTGAATTGGTATACCTGACCGATGCCACCAGTCGCCAGCAACACGGCTGAGGCGGCGAAGGTTTCCACGGCATCAGTCTTACTATTGAGCGCATAGACGCCGAGCACCTTGTCACGCTGATGGTCCAGGCCCACTGCGCGCACCTTGCTGGCGGTGATCAATTCAATCGCAAAATGATGCTCTAAGACCTCGATGTTTTCAGAATGAGTGATCCCGTGAATCAGCGCTTGCTCAATCGCTTTACCGGTCACGTCCTTGACGTGCAAGATGCGGCGCTTGGAATGCCCCCCCTCCTTCCCTAAAGACACACGACCATCGTCGAGTTGTGTGAACGCGACCCCACGACGCGCAAGCTCTTCGATACTCGCGGCACCATCCTTTAGGATTTCACGCACTGCTTGCTCATCACAGAGACCATCACCGGCATCCAAGGTATCGGCGACATGCATCTCGACATCGTCGGTCTGGGATGTCACCGCAGCGATGCCCCCCTGTGCATAATTCGTATTCGAATCCGCCGAATTCTTCTTGGTAATAATAGCCACACGGTGGCCTGCTTCGGCGATCTTTAATGCAAAGCTCAACCCAGCAATTCCACTACCGATGACAATTGCATCGTAAAATTTAGACATTCGCTTAGAGTTTAATGTTATCGATCAGGCGAGTCTGATCCGCCCACGCGGCGACGCAGAGTAATTGCTGGCCGGGTAAAATCTCACGAGCAGGCACCATTGTTTCCCGGTCTACGACTTGCACATAGATCACACGAATCCGCCGGGAGTGCATCAAGTGATGAGTCACTTCAGCGACGATACGATCCACACTCTTCGTGCCCGCATCGACCATATCTTTAGCCATCATCAGAGCCTTGGAAATATTACAGGCCTCTTCACGCTGATTCTCAGTGAGATAAGAATTCCGCGAACTCGTCGCCATACCATCTGCATCGCGCTGAGTCTCTCCGATCACAACTTCGGCGGGGATGTTGAGATCCGCTACCATTTTTTTGATGACAGCACATTGTTGTGCGTCTTTCTGGCCGAATACAGCAATATCAGGGCGCGTGATATTAAAGAGCTTAAGACAGACCGTAGTCACACCGCGGAAATGCTGCGGACGCGTGACTCCACACAAGCCCGCACTAATGCTCTCCTCATTGACATAGGTCGAAAATCCCTGCGGATACATATCCTCCACGGTGGGCGTAAATACAATATCTGCACCGCGCTCGCGACATTTCTCGATATCAGCCTCCAGCATACGAGGATATTTCGCATAATCTTCGCTAGGTCCAAACTGGGTGGGGTTGACAAAAATGGAAACAATGACCTTATCGGCCTTTTCCTTGGCAATATCAATTAGAGACAAATGCCCCTCATGTAGGCAGCCCATAGTAGGCACGAGCCCGATCAGGCGCCCGCTAGAGCGCAAGCCGATCGCGTGAGATTGCATTTCATTTACCGATTGAATTGTCTGCATAACAAGATTTTCGTAGAGATTAACTACCTTGTACCATTTTTCACAATCATAATCAGAACTTAACACACACAAACGACACGACAAATATGAGCGATCCATACATCCAGGAACTCTTCGCCGAGCGCATCGGCGGCAATCAATACGGCAAGTCCACTGCCATCTATAAGTTTGAGAAGATCAAGCGTGCCAAAAAGGCGGCCAAAGCCGCCAAACCAGACGTAGATCTAATCGACATGGGCGTCGGTGAGCCGGACGAGATGGCCTTCCCCATCGTCATCCAAACACTACAAGAAGAAGCTGCCAAACCAGAGAACCGCGGTTACGCCGATAATGGGGGCGATGAATTCAAAAAGGCCGCCGCTCAATACATGGCCGATGTATTTGAAGTCAACGACATCGATGCTGCCACCGAAGTCGTCCACTCGATCGGCTCCAAGACTGCGCTTTCCATGATTCCAGCCTGCTTCATCAACCCGGGCGACTATGTGCTCATGACGGTGCCCGGCTATCCCGTGCTCGGCACTCATGCAAAATACCTAGGCGGCCACGTGCACAACATGGAGCTACGCGAGGAAAACAACTTCTTGCCCGACCTGAATGCCGTCCCCGCAGATGTGCTGGCCAAGGCAAAGATCATGGTGCTCAACTACCCCAACAACCCGACGGGTGCATCCGCCACGCTCGAGTTTTTCGCCCAAGCAGTCGAATTTGCCAAGAAGAACAACCTAATCATCCTTCAAGACGCAGCCTACGCTTCACTCATCTTTGAAGGCAAACCCGTCTCCATCTTCCAAGTGCCAGGCGCCAAAGAGGTCGCAATCGAGCTGCACTCTCTGTCCAAGAGCTACAACATGACAGGCTGGCGCATCGGCTTTGTCGTGGGGAACCCACTCATCGTGCAAGCCTACGCCGACATGAAGGATAACTCCGACTCCGGCCAGTTTCTCGCCATCCAGAAAGCAGGCGCGGTGGCACTGGCCAACCCACAAATCACTGACGAAATCGCGAGCAAGTACTCACGTCGCATGGATTTGCTGGTCGACGCACTCAACCAAAACGGTTTCAACGCCAAAAAGCCGAAGGGCAGCTTCTTCCTCTATGTCGCAGCCCCCAAGTCGGCCACTGTCGACGGCGAGACCACTGAATTCGACTCCGGTGAAGCCTTCAGCCAGTGGCTCATCACCAACGAGCTCATTAGCACCGTGCCTTGGGATGACTGCGGTCGCTTCGTGCGTTTCTCCGTGACCTTCGCCGCCGCGGGCGAAGACAAAGAGAAAGAAATCGCAGGCGAAATCGCCCAACGACTCGCAAAGTATCAGTTCGTATTTTAAGTCGGACTGACGACAGCTAATTGTTGCACACAGCTAGGCCAGTGGTGGGAACGGATTCAGCCCCATCACTGGCCTGCTTTATGTCATAGACTCGCCCATGCGGTACCATCGCAAGAGTGTCCTAACTACTCCGCAGCTATATTTTTAATAATTTGCTCGAAGGCGGCGATCGCGTTTTCCATCAGCGACAGATCAAAGCTCTCGTCGGGAGCATGCAAATTATCGACCGGCGTGAAGAGCCCAATCATCAATGCGTCGAGTCCAGCCCGCTTGTTGAAGTCAGCAATCACCGGAATACTGCCACCTTCACGCAGATAGATGGGGGCCTTGCCAAATTGATCCGCAATCGCCGCATCCGCGGCCTTAAACGCACGGGCCAGTGACGGGGGCTGATCTGCCGGAGTATTGGGACGCTCCGGCGGCACCACGTAATAAGCTTCCGCAATCCCACCGTCACGGAAACTAAGCGTCACCCCCTTGGGGCAGCGCTCACGAATGGTTTGTAGCAATTGCGCCTGAATCTTAACCGGATCTTGATTGGCCACCAGACGGCAAGTAATTTTAGCAAAGGCTTCACTCGGAATCACGGTCTTAGAGCCCTCACCTTGATACCCACCACCGATACCATTAAACTCAAGCGTTGGACCAAAACGCACGGCTTCAAGTGGGCTGAGGCCATTGGCCGGATAAAACGCAGGTACATCGAGCATCTGGCGATAACTCTCCACGGTTTCAGGATAGCGTTTTAACTCTTCTCGCTCCCAATCAAAAACCGGCACGACATCATCATAAAAGCCAGGCACGTTCACACTGCCATCAGGGTTGTGCAAAGTGGCGCAGATCTCCATCAGTGCCTGCAGCGGATTATAGACCGCGCCCCCGTGGATACCGGAGTGCAAGTCTCCTTTGGGACCACGTAGCTTGATCTCAAAATCAACCAATCCACGCAGTGCCGTGGTGATCACAATTTGCTCTGTATTGGGGCTTCCCGTATCAGAAACGAGCATGAAATCGGCCTTGGAAAGGCGCTCGGCATACTGATCAAAGAACTTAGGCATGCTGGGGCTACCAATCTCCTCTTCCCCTTCAATCACGTAAGTAATGTTCAGAGGAAGATCAGGCTCGGCTTTCAATACGCGTGAAAGTGCTGCCATGTGCACAATCGTGGGTCCCTTATTGTCGGCAGTACCACGGCCATAGAGTCGACCGTCACGCACCGTCGGTTCGAAGGGCTCATTTGTCCACAGCGCAAAAGGATCGGCAGGCTGCACATCATAATGCCCATAGATCACAACATGTGGCCAATCCGGGTTGCCGATACGATCGGCTAACAAAATGGGATGCAGATCGGTCTGAACGACCTCCACGGTAAAGCCCAACTGCTCTAGCAAGCCAGTGGCGTATTCGCGCGCACCTCGCATGCCTTCGGCATAGGCTGAATCGGTCGAAACCGAAGGGAAACGGATGTATTCTTTGAGGACCTCTACTGGGTTTTGCATATAATGTGATTTTAGCGTGTTTTATAAATTTCGTAAGCCTTGGGCATCAATTCATTCAGCTTGCGGATACGGGTGGAGCCTGATGGGTGGGTGGAGAGAAACTCGGGGGTAGAGCCACCACTCTGCGCATCCATTCGCTCCCAAAATCCGATCGCAGCGCGCGGATCATACCCCGCCTTCGCTGCGTAGATGAGGCCGATCTCATCGGCCTCACTTTCATGATAGCGGCTATAGGGCAACATGACACCCAGCGTAGCCCCCGCTCCGTATGCTGCCATAATCATCGTACGATCCGTACTGTCCATATCCTTGGTGCCAAACTGAAGTGCCAAGGCCCCCCCAGCTGCTAATAATTGTTGTGTGACACGCTCATTACCATGCCCCGCAGCCACATGAGCCACCTCGTGGCCCATCACGATCGCAAGGTCAGCATCCGTCTGGGCCACTTTAAAGATCCCCGTATATACAGCGACTTTGCCCCCAGGCATCGCAAAAGCATTGATCTGCTCAGGATCATCGAACACGACAAATTCCCACTGCGCATTCGGCATATCGGGTGCCGCAACATAAGCAATGCGCTCCCCCACTCGCTGCACCATCGCATTATAAGTAGGATCCCGGGAAATGGGCGTCTCTTGTTTCAACTGCCCGAACTGAGTCGAAGCCATCGAGGCCAACTGATCGGCAGGCACTAAATGTAGCGCGGAACGTCCGGTTTGTGGAACGGTGTGGCAACCCGCCCCCCAGAGTAAGATGCCAGCGAGAAGAGGGATCATGTAGAGCTTCGAATACATGGCGCAAATTTGCGCAGCTTCGCCGAGCAAAGCAACTTTGTTTGCGAATTTCTACTAGCTTCGGATTGATTTATTATGTGCGACTCAGTCAATGGAAGACAAACGAGGCCAATGCCCCCGAATGAACGAATGACTCCAGCCACCTAACTTGAGCGGCTAGCCCCATCCAGTCTGATGCTAAAAGGAGCAGCTGGCTGTCCGAAAAGATTATACAGCGTCCCCCTCGGATTGTCCGCCCAAGCATAACGAACATAGACAGGCGCCCGAACTGATGGCGCCGACAGAACCACAATATCGTCGGCCACCTGAGCATTCGCCCAGTGATACACACCATCACTTCCCGCCAGTGCAAATCCATCCAAGCTTTCGCCAGAAACCGACAAAGAACTACCAAATAACTCAAATCGTAGATGTACTTGGTCGCCTTTCACTGTTGACCGAAGCAATCGAGGGCCTGAAGCAGGAATGTCCTGGTGCTGATATGTTTGCGCAAGCGCACTCCACGCCAAACGCTGGCCTACACGCCATTTACTGCGTGGGTGAATATCCTCCGCCTCCCCCAAATCGATCGTCACCGCCATACCGGTATCCGAAACTTCCAAAGCGGCTGCCTGCGCATCACGCAAGCTCGCCCATTCGCTCTTGCCTCCGGGCTCATCTGTGGGTGCCAAGTAATTAGGTAATTGCACAAAATGAAACGCAAGTTCCTCTCGCCCCCAGGCACGACGCCAGTCTTGAATCATTGCTGGAAACAGCTGTTGATACTCACTCGCCCGTCCTACATTCGACTCTCCTTGATACCAAATTACTCCACGCACAGGATAGGAGCTATAGGGTGCCACCATTCCATTAAAAAGCTGCGTAGGAGTTTTCAAGTTTCTACAGCCGTAGTCATTTTCAACTTGAAAATGCCACTGCCCCGCCAATGGCAGCGACGCAGATTCGCTCAATGCGGGACAAGTAATATACATCGACTCAGCTGGGCCTGTGACGCCGCCATCAAAGAAATCACTACGCACTCGTACAGCTAGCACATGCACATCAGTTCGAACGAGAGACGCTGGCACCGAGTATTCACGAACTTGTAAATACGACATCGCAGATTTAGGAGTCATTCCGATCCGTTGACCATCCCAGTAAGTCACATCCGATTTATCAATAGCACCTAGCGAGACTTTTAAATCATACCCACGCCACTCTTCTGGAATACGCACCTCACGACGAAACCAAAATACCCCATTTTGCTCAAAGCCTTGCTGCTGCCACTGTGTCGGCAACTGCATTTGCGGCCAGTCAGCCACAGCGGTATCCAATTCCGCCCATCCCAAACGAACCCCGACACTATCCGTGGCATCCGTTTCCAACTGTGGTGGATCTTGACACACACCCTCAATCCGGGTCGCACGCGAACGAGCGAGCGCCCCCAAATACTCCGCGACATTAGCCTGTGACGATGGTACGCCCTGCAGGCTGGATAAACTCATCCATGACTCAATCATGGTTCCGCCTAAAGACGCATGTATCAGCCCCACCGGCACTTGTAGCCGTGCTTGCAACTCCTGACCGAAATAAAAAGCCACTGCTGAAAATTCGTCAGCGCTCTCAGCTCGGCACACTTCCCATCGCTGCCCATACAACGCCTCCAACGGTTCTTCAGCACCGTTGACCTCTACCTGCAGTAGACGCAACGAAGGGTTATCAAAATCGTATTCCGGCGAACCATCTTCCAGAGCATTCTTTAGCGCAAACTCCATATTCGATTGCCCGGAACAGAACCAAACTTCTCCGACCAATACATCCTCAAGCACAACGATCCGGCCAGCGCTCTCCATGCGCATCTCACGAGACTCAGATGATGCTGGCATCGCCGGCAAGTCGACTTCCCACTGCCCTTTAACATTCGACTCCGTTTCCAAACGTAAATTTGCAAATGTCACCACAACCAAGGTCTGTGGCAAACTCGAACCACGCACAGTAATTGGCAACTCGCGCTGCAAAACCATACGATCCATAAAGGCTGGGTGGAAACGCACCACATCCAATGAATTACGCCCAGCTATCTGCGTCAATAGATTCATAGTAAGAGCTTCACATTCTATATAATTGATCACTCAATCCCCGACAACGAGAGTACGCTAACTCGCATCAAGCTTCCATGAAACTTGCACAACCGAACCACGTTGAACTCGGATCATTTGCGACAAATCAATGGATTCTACGCTGGTTTTAGAGGCGGATTCCAAAGCATCCAATACAGCTCGATTTAAATACGCAGGCTTACCTAATTCCAACCAAGTTTCGTAGGCACTGCCTCGCCCCGGCAAAACACTTTCCAAACAAGCCGCCCCCTGTTGTTTCAGAATTTGAATCTCCACAAAATCTGCCGCGTCGACATCAGGCTCTTGATGATAATAAATTAATACTCTGACTTGATCACCATCACAGGAGGCCATCGCTCCAAAGCCATCCAGACGATCACTCACATTCACGGCAATTTGCTGACCAGTATGCTCAGCCAACAGACGGAAACCATGAAAACAAGCTTTGGGTAAATCATTCACCGTCATCAAACCATAGCCGCCATGGAATGGCTCATAATGAAAGCCGCACTCTTCGTATATATCGCTAATATTCCAGACCAAGCTGCCCTGACAATACGGCATGAGCTCCACCATAGTCTTGCAAATAAAGGCGGCATTATTACAGGTATCATGGTTTTCCGCCAGTGGTCCCGCCGAAGAATTCCACTCCCCGATGATCACTGGAAAGCCCTCTCCCAATGCAGCATCGACTTTTTTTCGCACTGCAGCAAAAAGCTCAGCCATAATATTCGAATGCACGAGGTTTACCTCACCATGAGCCGCATCCAGAAACTCCAAATCACTCGGATAGGCATGAGTACCTGATAAAATCGCACCGCCGAGCAGCCAATGTGTAGTCCGGAGAATCTTTAGAGATATGCTCCAGAAACTCATCGATCCAATTAGTGCGCGCCGTCGCTGGTCCCCCAAATTTCAATTCAGCGTCGACTGATTTCACTGCCTGCGCGGAAAGATCATAAAGCTTAAAATACTCTTGCTGTGTGCCGGACCAAAAGCCGATGTCCGGCTCATTCCAGACTTCGAAATACCACTCCCGCATAGCCTCCAGACCAAAGGCATCTTTAAGCGCTAAAGTCATCTCATGAATCATAGATTGCCATCGATCCCAATCGTTAGGTGGCGCCGAACGAAATCCATAGGCTGTCAACCCCTTCTCATTCGATGCGAGTGATGCAGGCATCGAAGACAATTCGATAAATGGCTTCATTCCCAAATCCAAAATAGCCTGAATCGAACCAATAATACGCTTAAAACTGAAAGAACCGTCCGCCAGAACTACCTCCATATCGTCATTCAGTATTCCATGGCAACGCACATACTTAAAACCCAGATGAGTATTCGTTAACTTCAATTGATGCTGTAAATCTTTACGAAACCATAAAGTTGCGTGACAAGTATTGCCACCAAAGCTCCAGAAATCATTCAAAGGCTGGGCGGATTCAAAATTTAGGGATAAGTGCATTATAATTTAGGCTAAAACACGAGACAATGGCCACTACCTCGACAGATTGTAGGTATTAACAAAATCTCTATTGAATGACGATACTTAGCAGATATCTTTTGATTGACTGCCATTAAATCACAGCTAAAAATTAAGATTCGACGTCGAAGTTCAACTATTTTCTAAAAAAAAGCTATAACAATTAGCCCCAAGCCGATAACATCCTTACACTTTAGCTAGAAAGCGCCTGCCTAAACACGGCAGCTTACACACCTATTAACATAATCCACATCCATAATGGCAAGCCCCACAGACAACAAGCCGATGACAGCAGGTCGCAAAGGAAAAAAAAGAGTGACCATTAGTGACCTTGCACGTGAGCTGAATTTGAGTGACCGCTCGATCTCACAAGCCCTGTCTCCACGCGAAAGCAATGTAAAATTACGTCCGGAAACGGTAAAACGCGTACAAGATTTAGCTAAAAAACTTGGTTATCAACCCGACTCCCGAGCACGCTCGATGCGCTATGGCAAATTCTTTAATATCGGCTATTTTGAAGCCAAAAAAAGCGCTCGTGCGCTGACTCTGCCCGGGGCCGAAGCAGGTGTGTTCGACGCAGCTTCCGACAGCAGATATCGCGTGGTATTGATCCGTCTGGCTTCCGACCTTTCCAAAGACCCGACTGCAATTCCCAACGTTTTTAAGGAGAACACCTTGGACGCCTTGGTGCTTTCACATGCGGGCAACCTGCCCTCCAACATCGTGGAGCAAATAAACGCCAGCGAATATCCAGTCGTTTATTTGAATGAAAAACTTTCCCACAATGCTGTTTATTCTGATGATATAACAGGCGCGGCAACAATCACGAAGCACCTGATCGAAACAGGACGTAAAAAAATCGCACTATTAATAAACTCCTCGCAAAGTGAGAAGCCCCACTACAGCGAACAGGACCGCCGCGAAGGCTACCTTAATGCGATCCAAGAAGCCGGCCTAGACCCCATCATTCCTGAATTAGGTAATAATCAGGCGGACTTCGAAAACAATCTCCTGCAATGGTTTGAAGCGAACCATGAAAATATCGATGCCATCATGTGCACCAACGACTTCAACGTAATACAAACACAACGTCTACTTTACAAATATCGAGCACTCTTCCCAGACCGCATCGCACTTACTGGCTATGATGATATTGCAGAGTTCTTGTCGACTCTACCATTAACCACCATGCGTATTCCCTTTTATCAAATGGGACGTTTAGCAGTCAAAATGGCACTCGAAATGGTTAATTCCGACAAAAAGAAGCTTAGCGCTGTGTCGATGGAACCCGAGCTCATCGTACGAGCCTCAACAACTCCAGAAGTATAAAATAAATGCGACAGCCAGCAACCTCAGTCGTTTCTTCAGCGATCGCGAATTCGACGTCGTATAAAAAAATCACAATTCTGCATATTGCACAAAAGCAGCTAAGCCCGGCCATCTGGACCAATGCGTTCAAAGAAGCGCTAGCCGACTTAGGCACTATCACTGTGATTGAGAATGGAAGTGAGCTCTCCGAGTGCGAAGTTGCCTCACATATTCGTCAACACCAAGTCTTACTCACAGGCTGGGATTCGCTGCCCGTACCCGATACAATATTAGGCGATTCCGGTGCACTGGAATACATCTGTCACATCACTGGCAGCGTAAAACAGACACTCTCAGAGAAATTCTTCAACGCCTCCATCCCCATTACGAACTGGGGCAATTCAATGTCTTTCGAAGTGGCTGAAGGTGCGTTAACTCTACTACTGGCTTGTCTCAAAAACCTGCGCGGCCAGATCGAAGAAAAGCGATCGGGCATCTGGAGCGATAATTTCAACGGTCCCGCATTACTCGGCGGTAGCTTACGCAATCTACGCATCGGCTTGTATGGCTTTGGAACGATCGGTCAACGTTTCGCTCAAATGCTACAACCATTTGGAGCTAAATTGACGGTTTACGACCCTTATGTAACTCAATTTCCAGATTACATCACACCAGTCGAATCGCTGGAAAGGCTCTTTAGTCCTGCCGACGCCATATCCATTCACGCCGGGGTCACTCCTGACACGATCAACAGCGTGACAGCAGACTTATTGAGCAAGCTACCTACGCATAGTATAATTATAAATACAGCTCGCGGCGAGATCATTGACCAAGAAGCATTATTCGAAGAATTAAAAATTGGTCGACTCCGAGCGGGACTGGATGTGCTCAATGACCCAGAGAAAGGTGACCACCTCCCGGCCGACCATCCAGCCCGACAGTGGCCCAATCTAATCCTATCTGCCCATGCAATCAGCATTAACCACTGGCCCTTCCCCATGTGCTCGCCCGATTGTCCCTTACAAGTATTTCACGAAACAGCGCTAAGCAACTTAAGACGCTTCATGCAGGGCCGTTCCTTGAAGCACAAAATCACTAAAGAAATCTTTCATCGCATGACATAAGTCGCGCTTTCTCTAGGAAAACTAGCGATCGAGAAACAATCTCAATCGAGACGACGCTGGAGGACACAAGTCTGATACGCGGCTAAGTGGATCGTTCGTTCCACAGTCGATTCAGTTTCTAAATCTGTATAGATGCCATCGATTAATTCAAACACCACAGATGAATCGTTGAAATTCATCAAAAACACAAACTCAGCATTCGCCACAGATCGAGTCTGAACGGACACACCTTGCGGCAAAGTAGACGATGAAATATTCGTCAGTTTAAGCTCGTCTGCCAGATAGCCTAGAAAATCGTCGCTAAAGCGATCATCATTTCTAGATGAAATATGCCAAGCGCTTCCGGCACCAAACGAATGGCGCGTAAGTGCTGGGTAGCCTGAGTAAAAATCCTCGCCATATACTGCGATGGCTTCAGCCGTTTCCAGATGCACGAGGTCTAAATGATGGCGTGCCTCATAAACACCAGTAAGCCCACACTTCCCATCATCCAGTGGCTTGACTTGACGGCGATAAGCATCCGGTAACGCATCGAACTCCTCCACCCAAACACCAAGCACCTCACGTAGGGCTCCCGGCATACCACCGGAAATAGCGAGGCCGGTCTCGTTCACGACACCCGTGCCATAAGTGGTCACTAAATGCCCCCCTGCTTTCACAAAATCTGTCAATCGCTCCCCCAAAGAGTCGCTTAGCATAAATAAGATAGGAGCTACGACCAATTCATACTTGGAGAAGTCTGCCTGCCTATCGACGATATCCACATTTATGCCACGAGCCCAAAATGGTTTATAATGAGCCAGTATCGTTTCAGCATACTGTTTGTGAGCATTGCTGGGCAAAGCAACACCTTCGTAGATCCAGCGAGTTTCCCAATCAAAAACAATCGCGACCTTGGCTGACACCAAGGACCCGACCACCGAATCCAACTGAAGTAGGGATGCTCCCAACTGTTCAACTTCACGAAATACCCGAGTATTTGCATGTCCCACATGATCAATCACTGCACCGTGAAACTGCTCCCAACTGCCACGACTCTTACGCATTTGAAAATAACATACCGAATCGGAACCATGTGCGATCGCCTGGTAACTGGCCAGACGCAACATCCCAGGGCGCATCAAGGGCGAGACTCCAGCCCAATTCACTTGCCCAGGCGTACTTTCCATCAACAAAAACGGTTTACCGCCGGCAATTCCACGCGTAACATCATGACGGAAAGCAGCATTCAGCGCATGATTGCTCTCATGGTTATCTTGGGGTAGATGCCACATCGGATAGGCATCCCAGGAAACGACATCGATCTCCTGAGCCAATTTATGATAATCGTAGTCAGGGTGAGTGCCCATGAAATTGGTCGTCGTCGGCACATCCGGTGAATCACGACGAATCGCTGCGATCTCATTGCGAATGAAACTACAGCACTGATCGGTCATAAAGCGCTTCCAATCCAATACCAAACCACAAATCGTTTTATCGATATAGCGAATTTGCTCCCATTCGGTAAAGGTGTGACTCCAGAAACGGCTCCAATAGGCTTCATTCAAAGCATCCAGACTCGTATACTTTGCCTTCAACCAATCACGAAACGCAGCCATGCAACGATCACAATAGCAATAGCCTCCAAATTCATTGGAAATATGCCACATTTCTAGTGCCGAGTGTGCACCGTAACGCTTAGCGAGTTGTTCATTGATGATACTGACTTTATCACGATACACGTCCGAAGTTAAACAATGATTGTGTCTCGCGCGTTGCGGCTCCCGTTGCCCCAATTCATTCACACGCCTCACTTCAGTATACTTCATTGCCAGCCAGTTCGGCTTTCCGCCACTAGGCGTTGCCAAAATGATACGCATATGCTGACGCATCGCGCGCTCAAAGATATGATCCAACCACTCAAATTGAAAAACGCCTTCCTCGGGCTCTAGCGCTGCCCATGCAAAAACACCTATCGTCAATGTGTTAATCGAGGCTTGCTCAAACAAACGAAAATCTTGCTCAAGAACCTCTGGATATTTCAACCATTGCTCGGGATTGTAATCACCACCATAAAGTATCGGTTTACTCGACTGCATAGACTAAAATTTTTGAGGCTTGGTTTTGATATATTATTTGTACGATGGAGCCTATCCCACAGCAATCCGCAATAGGGAAATCAAGTTGCAGGGTGCCTCATTTCCCCAAAAATGAGGCACCCATTTCCCCCTGCCAACGAGTTAGCAGAGAAATTGAGAAATAAATAGAAATCGATGCGCCGAAACTGAGATGAATCAATTCAACCCCTTGGCCGATAAGCTTTTCTCCATTTGCTCAATAATCATTTCAGCCATCTCTTCATTCACACTACTCGGCCAATGCACGGCATCCTTTGAGCCTTCACGCAAAGTATCAAATCGCTCTAGTGTTAATGAATATGTATCAATAATCGGAATATTTCTTTCGCGCATAATCGCATCAGTGACGGCATTGAGCCTCACAATGCGGGGATTATGAACCGGATCCAACCCGGCACGACCGCTCTCAGGAGTGGTGCGCCAGGGGGTGCAACGCACCCATATGAATGCTGTATCTGGTGCACTCGCAAGCAAGTGATCCACCACCTCGGTCATGTTGGCGGGATAGGTCTCCTCATTACAACGTCCAGGCGAACCATTCCACATGTGCAAAGTCATCGCGTTCCAACTGATCACATCATAAGGACCATTGGACAGCACACCGTCCCACGCGACCTTCGCTTTGGAATTCTCTCCACGTGCAGTTTCTCCAAACCAATGTCCTCCCACCCAATAATCGACGTAGGCACGGCCTTCGAAGTGTGCCGTAATATAGCGACGATACCCCATTGAAATAGAGTCTCCCACCACTAATATGCGCGGTAAATCCGGATTTTCGATTCGGACCCGCTGCATCAAATAACCTTCGCCACTATAGTTAATCATACGGTCTCCACTGCCATCAAAGCCCTCGGGAAAAATCGCTTGATCATACACTTTTATCTCAGAAAATCGATATTTTGAGCCCAATTCATCTTTGCTCCCACCAAATGTATAGGGCTTGGAGCCATAGCTAATCCCGGCTGTCATCGCCTTAAGAAAGCCATCTCGGAAAACTGACATCTGCCCTTCTTTAACCACGAGCGATAGTTTGTGCGAGCGATCACTCAAGAAGCCACGATCCTCCACGCAACGGTTCCCCGAATCATTAATCACCAGTGCATTATAACTCGGCGGATAGTATATAACCTGCAGGCCCTGCTCATCCTCAGCTCCGACATCACTCACCAAAAAGATCTCCTGTCCACTCACAGTTTCCTCCGGCCGCAATACACTCAGCTCGACTGTAAAGTCCTCACCTTGTTTAAGTAAGCCATCAGGTAAGGTAATTGTATCCTGATCACTCAACTCTACATAACCATCCTCCAATACCACAGTTCCTGTTAACGTCGACTCAGCAAGCGCTTCTTCACTTAATTCCCAGACTGGAGAATTGGATGCTTTTGCGGAACACATAATCAATAAAAATACCAAAGGCAGAAAAAGGGTAGAACGTAAATAGGACATAATTAGATGGGGTTTGAATGAAAAGTCAGTTCGATGTGTTTAAGCCTTTACCACGTTCTCCGTTTCGGGATCGAAAAACGTAGAGCGCTCTTGATTGCACTTCAAGTGCACCGTCTGCCGCATATTGAAAGCATGATCCGCAGGCACCTTTGCGATGAAATGATTGCCACCTGGAGTTATCAAATACAGGTAAGTTTCCGCCCCCATGGGCTCGGAAACATCAATCTCGGCGTCAATGCTGTCACTCCCCTTGGATCCGGAAACCACCATGTCTTCCGGGCGCACTCCTAAGACAATCGGGCCATTACCATGCTTACGAGCAAGCACCGCCAGTTTATCCTGTAGTTCTATCTGGAACCCATCACCAGTTGCTCCCTTTTCGATAAAGTAAATTTTACCATCCTGTTCAGTGCACACTCCGTGAAAGAAATTCATCGGTGGCGACCCGATAAAGCCTGCCACAAACATATTCTGAGGATCATTATACAGCTTCAAAGGTTCATCAACCTGCATGATGTTACCGTCCTTCATCACACAGATGCGGTCCCCCATAGTCATCGCTTCGACCTGGTCGTGCGTCACATAAATCATCGTCGCATCGAGGCGCGCATGTAAGCGAGAGATTTCCGCTCGCATTTGCACACGCATTTTCGCATCCAAATTTGACAGTGGCTCATCAAAAAGAAATACATCCGGCTTGCGCACAATCGCACGCCCCACTGCGACACGCTGACGTTGCCCCCCTGATAAAGCTTTAGGCTTACGATCCAACATCTCCGTTAGACCTAAAATCTCGGACGCTTCATCCACTCGACGTTTAATTTCATCACGCGGAGTTTTACTTAGCTTTAATCCGAAAGCCATATTATCAAAAAGTGTCATGTGCGGATACAGCGCGTAATTCTGAAATACCATAGCAATCCCGCGGTTCTTCGGCTCCACATCATTCATGATCTGGTCACCGATCTTCAAAATTCCACCAGTGATTTCTTCGAGACCTGCAATCATACGCAAGGTAGTCGACTTACCGCAACCAGAGGGCCCGACAAAAACCATAAACTCCTTATCGTGGATCTCCAAATCGATTGATTTAACAGCGTGAAAACTATCCTTCTTGCCGGGACTATAGGTTTTATCGAGATTACTGAGTGTGACAGTTGCCATAACTTAAGATGAAAAGTAAGAGAAATTAAGGTTAAAAATATTCTGAATGCTAGACTCGCTAGCCCTTGACGGCGCCTGCTGAAAGCCCCTTCACGAAAAACTTCATAGAAAATAGGAAGATAATTAGCAATGGCACCGAACTAATTGCGTAGCCCGCCATCAGCTCACCGTATTGCTTCACGTATTCCCCATCCAGGCGAAACAGACCGACGGGTATCGTCAGTAACTGATCATCGCGCATTAATAATAATGGCAGGATCACATTGTTCCAGGAACCCAAGAAATCCATAATACAAGTGACCGAAATGATGGATGCCGAAAGAGGTAAAATGATATGACGAATCTGCTGTAAATGCCCCGCCCCATCAAGCTGCGCCGACTCGAACAACTCCTTCGGTATATCTTCAATAAAATTACGCAAAATAAACACACCTGCCACTTGCCCCCCAACCGAAGCCATTAAGACTAGTGCCCACAAATTATTAACCAATCCCATGCTACGTAAGAGATCAAACAAGGTAACCAGCGCCGCCACGGTGCCGGGTAAAAACATCGTCGCCATCACCAGATAGAAAATCACATTCTTTCCCGGAAAATCATAACGCGCTAAAGCATATGAACACATTAAGACGATGCATAAAGTAATACTCGTTCCAAGAAATGATACGAAAATGGAATTTAAGATATAACCTTTTACAGTGTACCAACCGACCACCCAATTCCCCCAATTCATATCGGAAATCGCATCGAAAAACCAAGGGTTCGCTAAAAACTGCTCATTACTTTTGAAGCTCACCACGATCATCACGTAGAGCGGAAAAAAAGCAAAACATAGCACAAACGCAAGGTAGCCCAGTTTGATACATTCACTGATTTTATTTTTTAACTGAGTAGACATATACAATAGCTCTATGGAGGGGCTTATTTATCAACCTTCACGTATTTTTGATAGACGATGGTTAAGAGTAGAATAATCACGAATAGCACCATGCCCAGTGCACAGGCATAACCGAATCGACCTTCAGAGAATGCCGCCGTAAACATATACAAACCTGGCACCATCCCCTTTCCTCCGGGGCCTCCATCCGGTCCCAGTAGGATCAAGAACATTTCATAAGTGGTTAACGTACCAATTGTCATAAAGATCAAATTTATACGGATCTGTGTCATGATCAGCGGCAATTCGATCTTAAAGATCATTCCGAGCGGACTCACACCATCCAGTTTTGCCGCCTCGTAGACGTCCTGTGAGATATTTTGAAGCCCCGAGAGATAAATCAAAACTCCGACGGTTCCCACCCAAGGAAAGCCCCAAAACAAAATTGCGGGGATAACCAAATTGTGATTCCCCAACCATGCTGGAGCACCGCTATCAAACTGCCCGATTGGAGTCGTCCACATATTACCGCAGAGAATAAACATAGCCCCAATTCCAATTAGCGACAACGAGATACCCCTGAAAAAT